>JBBCKD010000008.1:0-331407 GCA_037191015.1 Spirosomataceae bacterium | reverse complement strand
CACTTCCTTCCTGCTTTCAGTGGCGTGGTCGCTGGAGCTGGAAGTACATTTCTACCTGCTTGCGCCGCTGCTCTTCCTTGTGCTGAAGCTGCCTGTCCTCTTCCGCCGGGCAGGCATCTTAATCATCATCCTCGGGCTTCCCTGGATACAATCGGCATACCAGACACCCGGCTTTTATCTTTTGCACTATATCCAGTTCTTTATCAGCGGGATTCTCCTTGCCGACCTGTACATCGACCGCCCGAAAATGAAAACCGGCAGCCTGCTTTTTTCTTTTGCCGGGCTGCTCCTTTTTGCGGTGGTACTGCTCCTTCCGCACGTCCGCACACACCTTATGTCGTCCGAGCACGAGCGGTTCTATGCGATGATCTTCCCCCTCGCCATCGCAGCATTTTACTACGTCGTGCTTACGAATCCGTTCTGGGGAAAGATATTTGCCTACCGCTGGATCTCGCTTATCGGCGGAATGTGCTATTCCATTTACCTGGTACACCAGCCGATTTTATCGGCAATAATGAAGGTCATTTTCCGGTACCAGTTCTTTGAATCTTACGGCTGGGAGTTCTTTTTCGTAACGCTGCTTTGCATACCGCCCGTCATGGCCGGGAGCATTATTTTCTTCCTGCTGATCGAAAAACCATGCATGGATCCGGAATGGCCCGAAAAGCTGGCGGCAAAAGTTAAAACCCTTTTTAGCAGGTAGCCCTGTTTTTACCCGGAACCGAAAAAGCTTACCTTTGCCTTTTGACTATTGAAGTTCGGAATGCTGTCACTTTCTCGGAAAATTTTATTTTCCATCTTTTTCCTGCTGATCTGCATAGAGTTGATCCTCCGCTTCGGATACGGCTTTTGCAGCGCGCCTTTATACATAGAAGATCCCGACTATGAATACATTTATGCCCCCAGCCAGACCGTCAGGCGTTTCGGTAATACCATCCGGACAAACTCCCTTTCCATGCGGAACGAGGAGCTCTCGCCTTCCGACTCTGTCACCGTACTGCTGATCGGCGATTCGGTCGTAAACGGTGGGAGCCTTACCGACAACGCGGAGCTTGCTTCCACGCTACTGGAAAAAAGGCTGTCGGCTGAGCTGCGCAGGCGCGTACGCGTGCTCAATATATCGGCGGGCTCCTGGGGCCCGGATAACAGCGCCGCCTACCTGAAGAAACACGGGGTTTTCAATGCAAAGGCCATTGGCCTGGTGGCAAGCAGCCACGACGCATATGACATCATGACGCATGCCCCACAGGTCGGGATAGACCCCAATCTGCCCGACAAGCAATTCAGGATCGCGATTGTCGAGCTGTGGAGCCGGTATATCTACCCCATTTATTTCAGGAATATCAGGTTCAACCACGTTTACTATGCTCCCGGCGAGGAAGTAGTAGCTCCCGAGCCGAAACCCGAAACATACGTCATCCGGAAAGACGGAGAACACTTCAACCCGGGGTTCAGTGAGCTGAAAAATATTGCTGAGCAGCACGATATCCCGTTTTTTATTTACCTGCATCCGGAGATTTCCGAAATAGAGGACGGCTTCTACAACGAACAGGGACAGGCTATCGCCGACTATGCCCTCCAGGACAGCGTACGGCTTATCAGAGAGCTTGACATACCGCCGCTACGGGAGTATTACAGGAAAAGAGATGTCGTTCATTACAACGCAGAAGGCCAGAAATTCCTGGCCGACCATCTCTTCCCTCTTTTTTACGGCTACCTGAAAGAACAGCACTGATGCGCGTCCTGATCGTTCATAACCAGCTTTGGGCTCATTACAAGTCGAAACTCTTTGAAGAGATTCACCGCAACCTTTCTGAAAGATATCCCCGGGCAGTTTTCCGGGTCATCCAGATAGGGCTGTACGAGTCTTCAAGACAAAGCATGCAGTCTGACGATACCGGGATCTACAATTATCCTTACCAGCTGCTCTTCCGAGAAAGCCTCGACCGGATCAGCTTCCCGGCCCGCCTAAAAGCGCTGCTCGGCGCCTACCGGGAATTCAGGCCCGACGTGCTCAATATCACCGGGTACTACGACTGGGCGCAGATATTGCTGATGTGCCTCGCGAAGGCGGGCGGCATAAAAGTGGTTTTGTCTTCGGAGTCTTCGGCAGCCGATCACAACCGGAGCCCGCTCCGGGAAGCGGTCAAGCGCTGGATTGTGAACCGCGCCGACGCATTCTTCTGCTTCGGCACGACATCGGTAGAATACCTGAAGCGCCTGGGAGTTCCCGAAAAAAAAATAGCAGTCAGGAATGCGGCAGTCATCGACGACCGGCGCATCAGGGAGGAATTTATACGTGCCGGCCGGATAGCCCGCAAGCATTCCCCGGCCTTTATCTTTGTCGGACGCCTGGCTGAAGAAAAGAACCTGAAGCTGCTTTTAGAGGCCTACAGGAAGGCGAAAAGACAGTCGCCTGCGCCCTGGGGACTTATTCTTGTCGGGGACGGGCCGATGAAAAACGAGATAACGGATTACATCGAAAAAGAAGGGCTGGAAGGAGTAACCGTTACAGGCGGTGTTTCATGGCTCGAAGTGCCGGGATGGCTTTCCCTTGCCGATGTTTTGATCCTGCCCAGCTATTCCGAGCCCTGGGGGCTGGTTGTAAACGAAGCGCTGGTTTGCGGCCTGCCCGTTATTGTTTCGGAAAAATGCGGCTGTGCCGGCGACCTGGTAGAGACAGGGAAGAACGGCTATCTTTTCGATCCTTACAACGCAGATGAGCTGGCTGACCATATGGTACGGTTTATGGAGATGTCCCCGGACCAGCTGCAATCATATGGCGCTCACGGACAGGCGATGGTAAGTAAATTCGCAGCCGAAATGGTTGCTGCCGAAATGGTTAATACGTATGTTTCCCTGAGCGGGACCGCGGAAAGAAAATGAAGATACTCAATATATGCGCTTACACCTGGGAAATCGGCGGACCGGCCCGGATTATCTATGATCACACGGTAGAGGCCGTCGCCGGCGGACATGAGGTCGATATTTTAAGTCCTATGTCGCCCGGCGACAAGCTATACCCTGCGCCGGCGGGAGCCCGCGTGATCCCGTGCCTCAGGACCCAGCCCATAGCACGGTTTTACAGGGAATTTTCACTCGGTCTGTACCGGTTTCTCAAAAAGCACCTGGACGACTATGACGTCGTTCACATCCACGGCATCTGGCATTTCGGAAGCCTGGCTCCCTTCATGGTGGCAAGCAAAATACCGAAAATCATCACTATTCACGGGCTCCTGGACAGGTGGGCGGTCAACCACCACGCCTGGAAAAAAAACCTGGTGACTTTGCTCTACCAAAAGCGGCTGCTGGGCAAAGCGGACGTGATCCATATCAACAACACTGACGAAGAGGCGGATGTGATCCAATACCTGGGCTATCGCCCCGACAGTATGGTCATCATCCCGAACGGGATGCGCATGACCGATTATGACCCCCTGCCGCCGAAAGGAATGTTCAGGCAGCATTTCAATATTCCCGACGACAGAAAGATCCTGCTTTTCATGGGTCGCCTCAATATCAAAAAAGGGCTTGATATCCTGTTGCCTGCATTCAAAAGCTGTTATCACAGTCGCCCGGACACCTTGCTTATCCTGGCGGGGCCCGACGACGGGTATAAGGCGGAAGCATCTGCATTTATAGAAGAGAACCGGTTGTCTGACGCTGTAAAGTTTACGGGCATGCTTACCGGCGAGCTCAAAAAAGCCGCCCTTTCGGACGCTTCCGTTTTTGTATTGCCTACTTATTCCGAAGGATTTTCCATCGCAGTGCTCGAAGCCATGGCCAGCCGGCTGCCGGCAGTAGTTTCCGACCGTACCGGGTTCGGCGATTTTACCAGGCAGTATAACGCGGCGGCCATTACCGCGCTAAACGCCGATGATCTCGCCGGGAAGCTTCAGAAAATGCTCAGCGATGATGCCTACAGGATTTCGAGAGCTGAAAATGCCTATCGTATGGTTTCCGAGCTTTTCGACATCAGGGTGGTAGCCCGGCAAATGCTCGACACTTACAAGAGTGCAGTCCTGGCATCGCAATTGCAATGACATCTATCGGAAATTAAAATAGCTATGACCAACCTGTCGGTTCTTATCCTCACTTACAATGAATCTCTACACATAGGCAGGTGTATAGACAGCTTTGCCGGCCTTACCGACAAGATCTTTATCGTAGACTCATTCTCTTCCGATAATACCGTAGCAATAGCCCGGTCGAAGGGGGCGCAGGTTATCCAGAACCCGTGGATCTCGTATGCATTCCAGTTTAATCATGCCATAGATAACAATCCTTTCCAGACCGGGTGGGTGATGCGGATAGACGCCGACGAGTATATCACGCCCGAGCTGAGAGATGAGCTCGCAGCAGTGCTCGCGGAGGATGTCCCCCCGGACGTCACCGGGTTTTATGTAAAACGGAGGGTGTTCTTTATGGACCAGTGGATCAGGCACGGGGGATACTACCCGATCTGGCTGCTCCGCATCTGGCGAAACGGGAAGGGGCATTGCGAGGAATTGTGGATGGACGAGCACATTAAGCTCAATGAAGGGACCACACGGCAGCTCCGGAATGACATCGTAGACCACAACCTGAATAATCTTACCTGGTGGACCCAGAAACATAACAATTATGCGACGCGGGAAATCATAGACCTGCTGAACATCAGGTACAATTTCGAAGAAAAACCGACGGTAACGCCCGCTTTTTTCGGATCACAGGAACAGCGTACGCGGTACCTGAAGATCAAATACGCGTCGCTGCCGCTTTTTACCCGGCCGTTTCTTTACTTTATTTACAGGTATTTCTGGAAGCTGGGCTTCCTCGACGGCACCAGGGGACTTATCTGGCACTCGCTCCAGGGATTATGGTACCGCTTCCTGGTAGATGCCAAAATTTACGAGGTATACCAGCGGGCCGGTAAGGAAAAGGCCGCTATTATAAGATATTTTAAAGAGGAATATGGAAAAGACCTCAGGAACCCGAACCGATCTGGCGCGGTACGATAACAGCTGGTACGATCCCGGACCTTTCTGGAAGCGGGTTCTGTGGTACCTGGCGGGACGCCTGCTTGTCAATACCTACCTGCCGGTCCCCAATGGCCTGAAGATCTGGGTCCTCCGGATATTCGGCGCCAGGATCGGTACCGGCGTTACGCTGAAACCCGGGGTCAATATCAAGTACCCGTGGTTTCTCACTGTGGAAAACAATACATGGATTGGCGAAAATGTGTGGATTGACAACCTCATCCAGGTTTCCATCGGTCGTAACGTATGCCTGTCGCAGGGGGCCATGCTGCTCACCGGGAACCACGATTATACCCGGCCCCGCTTCGACCTGATACTTGGGAAAATACAACTTCATGACGGCGTGTGGATCGGTGCGCAGGCAGTAGTATGCCCCGGCGTAACCTGTCATAATCATGCTGTACTTACCGTAAAATCGGTAGCGACCAGGAATCTGGAGGCATATGGAATATACCAGGGCAACCCTGCCGTACTTATAAAAACCAGGAATATCAAAGAATTACCTTGAAAATTTCGATCATCACCGTAGTATACAACGGGGAAGCCACCATCAGGGACTGCATCCGCTCGGTGCTCGGGCAAGACTTTTGTAACAAGGAATATATCATTATCGACGGGGCCTCGAAAGACGGCACCATGCAGGCTGTTTCCGAATTTTCGGGCCAGGTCCAGGTTGTCAGGTCGGAGCCCGATGCCGGCATTTATGATGCCATGAATAAGGGAATAGCGCTGGCTACCGGAGATGTGATCGGTATCCTGAATGCAGACGATATGTATGCCGGCGACCAGGTATTGTCGAAGGTTGCAGCAAGCCTGGACGGGCCGGGATATGAAGGGTGCTATAGCGACCTGGTATATGTCGACGCTCCAACGGGGCAGAAAGTTACCCGGAAATGGATCGCAGGGACCTATCGGCCGGAATCATTTTTATGGGGCTGGATGCCGCCGCACCCAACCTTGTTCTTAAGAAAAGAAGTATATGAGCAATACGGAAGTTTCAGGCTCGATATGGGTAGTGCAGCCGACTATGAACTGATGCTCCGCATGCTGTATAAACATGCAGTCAAAACAAAATACATCCCCGAAATCCTGGTAAAAATGAGAGCAGGCGGAGTAAGCAACCTGAGCCTGGCAAACAGGCTGAAAGCCAATCAAAACGACAGGCGTGCCTGGGAAGTAAACGGTTTAAAGCCGCTTCCTTTCACACTTTTGCTAAAACCTCTCAGGAAAATTCATCAATTTTTCTAAATCCTTACCGGTATTATTCAACTCGCCTGTTTTCACGTCCGGAACTTTGTGCCATTTAATCAGTTTTTGTCCGGATAGTTGTAAAATGGTCTATTAAATTACGATATTTGAGGGCTGAAAAAGCCTATATCCACATAACATTTACTGACAGAAAGATCATATGGAATTGCAGATACTCTCCGAGTCGTTCTCCGGTGGAGCAGTGGATATCTTACTGAAACACAAGGTCAATCAATGCATCTTGTCTTTCTTTATCGCTTGTTTCCTTTCAATTGTTTCCATACCCGTCATCATCAACCTTTCGAACCTGCTGAACCTGAATGCCAAGCCGGGCTTCAGAAGCTCGCATGCCAATGCGACTCCTACCCTGGGAGGTATTGCCATATTTGCCTCGACCATCATTGCTTTCTTTCTCTGGCCGCACGCCGAGG
Organism: Spirosomataceae bacterium; assembly: GCA_037191015.1. Classification (GTDB taxonomy): domain Bacteria; phylum Bacteroidota; class Bacteroidia; order Cytophagales; family Spirosomataceae; genus Ravibacter. The sequence goes on along the minus strand of JBBCKD010000008.1, from coordinate 324,710 downwards.
AGATCCAGGCAGCTAATATCGTAGGGCTTTCTATCGTAGGGTTGACTATCCTCTTTTTCCTGGGGCTGAAAGATGACATCCTGGCGCTCGACCCCACCAAAAAGCTGGTGATCCAGATCTGTGCCTCTCTTACGCTTGTGGTGCTCGGAAACTTCAAAATTGAATACCTCTACGGGATTTTCGGCTGGTATTTCATCCCCGACATCGTGAGCATTCCCCTGACGATCTTTGTTTTCATAGCCCTGATCAACGCCATTAACCTCATAGACGGTATAGACGGGCTCGCCGGCGGGATCAGCCTCATTGCCGGCGTCATACTCGGCACCTGGTTTATGCTCGGAGGGCATTATGTATTTGCCTGCCTCGCTTTTTCCATGTCGGGCGCCCTGCTGGGTTTCCTGAGGTTCAACTTCTCCAAAACCAGCAAGATATTTATGGGCGATACTGGGTCGCTGGTGGTCGGCTTTCTCTTATCGGTATTCTGCGTCGAATTCCTGCGGATCAATGTAGCCAACCGGCACGAACCTGATGCTTTTTCCAATGCTCCCATCATCCTGCTTTTGATCCTTATCGTACCTATTTTTGACACCCTGCGCGTCTTCATCGTCAGGCTGGTCAAAGGGAAATCGCCGTTCCTGGCCGACCGTAATCACATGCACCACATTTTACTGGATAACGGCCTTACCCATTTCCAGGCTTCATTCCTGATGTGGATGGGCACAATTGTAAACGTGGTATTGTTTTTTATCTACCACGGCGATATCTCCAACACGGTTTCGATCCTGATCTACACAGGCCTTTTCGGGTTTTACATGATCGCCGCTTACGTCCTCAAGCGCCGGGGACTGATTGTGCTGAGGAAAAAGGTGCCCAACCCGGTCCAGTCATCGAGGTGAGGCGATAGCTATTAAAATGCAGACTGCAGTTGTCCCGGGATTTTATACCTCCCGGTTTTGGTTGCTCACGTCCAGTTCCTTTTTGTTTTTTGCCAGCTTCAATATGCTGGTCCCGGAGTTGCCCGGCTACCTGAGCAGAATGGGCGGCGCGGAATATAAAGGGCATATCATTGCGCTTTTCACAATTACTGCAGGCATTTCGAGGCCGTTCAGCGGCATACTTACCGACAGGATCGGGCGGGTGCCGGTCATGGCTATCGGCTCCCTGGTCTGTGTGATATGCGGCCTGCTGTACCCGCTGCTGGCGACGGTACTGCCCTTCCTGCTGCTCCGCCTGGCGCATGGGTTTTCGACGGGCTTCAAACCCACCGGTACAGCGGCCTATATCGCCGACATCGTACCGCCCCAGCGGAGGGGAGAGGCGCTGGGCATACACGGGCTATGCTCCTCTCTGGGCGCTGCTATTTCCCCGGCCTGCGGAAGCTGGCTGGCACAGGCCTACTCCATCAATACCATGTTCCTTACTTCAGCGCTGCTTGCCCTCCTTTCGGTCGTTATCCTCCTTAACCTCAGGGAAACGCTGCCTTCTCCGCGGAAATTCTCGCCGGGAATGCTTCGTCTTACGCGCAAAGACCTGTTTGAGCCGGCAGTACTGGCGCCGTCTATCGTTATCTTTCTCAACTACTTCAGCTTCGGAGCCGTTGCCACACTGACGCCCGATTTCAGCGCTTACCTCGGTTTTTCAAACCTGGGGCTGTTTTTCCTGGTCAGCACGCTGGCCTCGCTCATAAGCCGTTTCGTTGCCGGAAGGGCCTCCGACCGGTATGGGCGTCTCCCGGCTGCCACTGCGGGCAGCTTTCTTATGGTAGCCGCCATGATCGTCACAGCGCATGCGGGCACCGGGGAGGTTTTCCTTAGCGGGGGCTTTCTCTACGGCATTTCAATGGGGATCCTCTCGCCGGTCCTCTCAGCCTGGACTGTCGATCTCAGCAACGACCAGAACCGGGGCAGAGCGCTCTCTACCATGTACCTGGCGCTCGAAGCCGGTATAGGAACGGGCGCGTGGCTTTCGGCTTTTCTTTTTGCCAACCAGTTTCAAAACCTTAAATTAGCCTTTTTGGTAAACGCTTTCCTGGCTGCTTCCGCAGCTGTTTACTGTGTCGTTCTACGATACAAAAAGGAGTTTTCCTGATGGCTGCTGAAGATTCTTTTTCTACTATTTCTGCACCTGCGGAGGCGCTGTTCAAAGACCGCGGGAGCAGGTTCCTGGGGTATGCATACCCTGTTAAATCTGACGTTGAAGCCCGTAACCTGTGGCTCCAGCTGAAAGAGCTGCACCCCAAAGCCGTTCACTGGTGCTATGCCTACCGGCTGGGCACCGACCGCAACCGGTACCGCGCCAGCGACGACGGCGAGCCGTCGGGGTCGGCCGGGAAACCCATCCTGAACGTGCTGTATTCCCGCGGGCTGACCAATGTGCTGGTCGTGGTCGTCCGCTATTTCGGTGGTACCCTGCTGGGTGTGCCCGGCCTGATCAATGCCTACAAAACGGCAACCGAGCTTGCACTGGATGAAACGACAGTTATTCAGGGTTATGTTACCGCCACCTACCGAGTCTCCTTTCCTTACGAAGCGATGAATTCGGTCATGAAAGTGGTCAAGGAAATGAACCTGGAGATCCAGAACCCCGTCTATGAAATGGAATGCCGGCTGGATGTAGAAGTAAGAAAGGCGCAAGCGGAAGAGTTCCTGGAAAAATGCAGCCGGGGTGAAAATGTGGAGGTTGCGGAGATAGGGTAAGCGGGTAGCGCGAGCGAACAAAAACCCCTCCCATTACGTTATCACTACATCCTAACGAAGGGAAAAAACATGGAAACGGAAGCAATCATTAACAAAGTAGCCAACAGTGGCCTCTTATCTTTAGATCTTGAAGAGTTTTATCATCACGGTGAGCGCGTCGTTTATGACCTGAAAGACAACCTCTTCCAGGGACTTATACTTCGGGAAAAAGATTTCAGGACTTTCCTGAAAGAGCATGACTGGAACGCATACGAGGGAAAAAACGTGGCCGTCACCTGTTCGGAAGACGCCATTGTGCCGACCTGGGCTTACATGCTGCTGACGCTGCAGCTGGCTCCATATGCCCATATGGTTGTATTCGGCAGCCGGGAAGAGCTCGACAGCAAATTGTTTTTTGACGCGCTTTCACGCATCGATATCGAAAGCTTCCGTGATAAAAAGGTCGTCGTAAAAGGATGCAGCAAATATCCCGTACCGGTATCGGCCTATGTCGAGATTACGCGCCTGCTGAAACCAGTGGTACAAAGCCTCATGTTCGGGGAGCCGTGCAGCACGGTACCGCTGTATAAACGGAGGAAGGAATGATGAATTTCAAGAGGTAATTTGTCTCCGGACCGGGGTTTGTTTCCCGGCCAGAGACCGGGTATCACCCTCCCATCGTCTACGCGACCCGGTCCGAAGACGAGGGAGAACTGCTCCGTTGCTATTCCACTTTAAACAACCTGAGAATTATGAATGATGAATTCCCAGCCCTCAATTATACTCCGCCAACTCCGTGCCTCCCACTGTGAACCTCCGTGGTTAACTACACTTTAAACAGCCTGAAGCTCTTCCGGTGATACGGCGTAATACCGAATTCGAGCAGCGCCTTCCTGTGGGCAATTGTCGGGTACCCGACATTGTGTTCCCAGCCGTACTGCGGGTATTCCCTTGCAAGCTCACCCATTAGCCTGTCCCGGTAGTTCTTGGCCAGGACAGAGGCTGCCGCTATAGAAAAATACTGCGAATCACCCTTGACGATGCAGGTATGCGGCAGCATCGGGTAGGGAGTAAACCGGTTGCCGTCGACAAGGAGATGCTCCGGAGCCTTCTTCAAACGGTCGACAGCCCTGTGCATGGCCAGGAAACTGGCTTTCAGTATGTTGATCCTGTCGATCTCCTCGTGTGAGACCTCGGCGATTGCCCAGTCGATCGCCTCCCTGATGATATCCTCCCCGATCAGCATTCTCTGCTGCGCGGTAAGCTGCTTGGAGTCATTCAGGAGCCCGTGAGAATAGTCCGCCGGGAGGATCACCGCCGCAGCCACCACCGGCCCTGCCAGGCAGCCGCGGCCGACCTCGTCGAGGCCTGCTTCCACATACCGGCTGTTGTAACATGATTTAAGCATCAATCTTCCAAAACATTAGACATAAAAGTACTTTTCAGGCCCAGCGAAATAATGACGAGCACAATCGCCCACATCAGATAAACCCTGTAAAAATCCTTTACCTCGCTGTAAACGGAGTCCCTGTATTTGACTTTTTCCAACTGATTGATTTGTGAAAAAACCTTCTCAAGAGCAGAGTTATCCGTCGCCCGGTAATACTGGTTTTCGGAGGCGATGCGCTGCAGCCCGTCGCCCGGTGCCTCAGCCGATCGTCCCACAGCAATGCTGTATATTCTTATACCGTAGGCTTCTGCAAGCCTCGACATAGTGTAGGGGTCGAGGTTGCCCGAAGTATTATCGCCGTCGCTCAGCAGGATGATCACCTTGCTATTACTTTTTGAATCTCTCATCCTGTTGATCGCTACGGCGAGCGCGCTCCCGATCGCCGTACCTGCTTCCTGTATCATACCGGTCTGCAGATCCTCTATGTACTGGTTTAAAAGCTCGTAATCGGTAGTGAGCGGGCACAGCGAAAAAGCTTCTCCTGCAAAAATGACCAGGCCGATCCGGTCCTGGACCCTGTTTTCGATAAATTTCCTGGCAACACTTTTGGCTGCCGTCAGCCTGTCGGGCAGCAGATCACGCTCCAGCATGGACTCGGAAATGTCTATGGCCAGGAGAATGTCGATCCCTTCCGAAAACCGATCCACCTGGCTGGTCACTGTCTGGGGCCTTGCCACCGCGACGATCCCCAGCGCGAGCGCTGCCGCATAGAGAAAGGGAGGAACCAGGCGGAGAAGCGTGACCCAGTTCATGAAATGGCTCCCGGGCAGACCGGAGACCTTTATGTACTGCTTGTCTCTCTGATGGAGCGCGCTGCGCAATAAAAATAACACGGGAACCACCGGCAACAGGTATAGAAGCTGCGGATATTCCCACCGCAGATTCCGGATCCAGTTCCAGTCAAACCATTGTAAAGAAAGCCACTCCATTATAAACTCTTCCTTTAAACAGGCGTGTTTACCCCTATTATACTTCTCCTTTTATTGATGTACAGCGTCTGCGCCACATTATTGAGCGTCAGCAATGAATTCCCTATGTCTCCTGATTGCGAGGAAAATCCGTATATCACCTTATCGGTTTCCTTCAGTGCCTCGCTCAGGGAAGTATCTGAAATATTGTCCGAGATTTCGCGGGTCGTGAACGTCGTAAAAGGTTTGTTTTCCAGGCGTTCGAGGTAATTTTTCCACAAGATCAAAGCTTTCTCAACATCCCGTATGCTCCCCCTGTTCTTTGCGTTGAGAAAGTGCCGGTTGAACCCCCGGGTAAACTCCCGGTGCCTCCTCTGCAGGCGGAATACCTTCCATTGCCGGCTGATCCTTTCCCCGAACAGCCAGTTTACCAGGAAAGCCGTAACGGCAGCGATCAATAGCCCGCCCAAAAAAGCCGGGTAATTCAACCTTTCCTTTACTGTCACCAGCCCGGGCCTGCCGGTCAGGGCGAGTGTGTCCAGTTTGACCCTGTCGACCGATAAAGCGACAAAACCGGTGTCTTTGGGCGGATAAACCGCTGTACAATCCTTCCCGTTCCAGACGAATACCGGCAGCGCTATTTCTATCACCGGCGTCACCTCGAAAGATACAAGATGGTATACAGCGCTGTCCAGGCTCCCCCTTTTATCGGTACGGGTACTGAATACTTCCTGGCGACGGAACCCGAAAGGCGAAAAATTATAGGTGGAATCGGGAAAAAACACCTCTTCGCCGGAAGGATGACGATAGCTCAGGCTATAGGTAAATGTCTCGCCGGTGCGTACCGTATCCCGGTCAATCCGGCCCGAAGGAACCGCCTTCTCCTGTCCGTCTGCCGGGACAACCACCATGAGCCACATAAGCAGCGCCGTCCAATGCCTTACATTCACCCCGGAAATCAACCTGTATACAGGAAAAGCCTGCTTCATCTGGTAGGTTCTTATTTACTGGCGGATCGTTCTTTCTGATAACGACGGACCCTGAAAAGACGGATAAGCAGCGGCACAAAATCTTCCGAGGATTCCACCGCAAGGTAGTCTGCCTTGTTTTGCCTGCAGATCCTTTCCAGGCTTTTTTTTCTTTCCATGAACTGCTCGCCGACCGCATTCTGAAAAAACGGTGACGAGGTGTTGACCCAGCTTTTTTCGCCTGTTTCCACATTGAGAACCGGAATGATCCCCATTGCAGGCACCTCCTGCTCAGACTTGTCATAAAGATTAATGACGATCAGGTCGTGCTTCCTTGCCATAGCTTTTAAATGAAGCTCATACCCGCTGTCGACGAAGTCGGATATCAGGAAAATCAGCGATCGCCGGTTGAGCATCTCCAGCGCGTGAAGGATAGTCCTGCTCAGGTTGGTCTTTTTAGAGGCTGGTTCGAGGTTATAAATAGAAGATATAATACGGTAGGCCTGTTTCATCCCCCCGCCGGGCCTTAAATAACGTTCGTTCTGGTCGGAAAAGCACTGCAAACCGACCTGGCTGGCTTCCTTCACTGCTGCCAGCGTCAGGACACCGCATATTTCACGCGCAGTATCTATTTTCTGCCGCCGGGAAGTACCCACCTGCTGGGATCCGCTGACATCCAAAAGAAAAAATACGGTTTGTTCTTTTTCCTCCCTGAAAAGCTTGATATAGGTCCCGTGACCTTTGGCGGAAGAATTCCAGTCGATCGCCCTGATATCGTCTCCGTACTGGTACTGCCTCAAATCCGAGAAATCGAGGCCGGAGCCTTTGAATACCGAGTGAAAGTTTCCCTGCCGCGGATTATTGACAGCTTTCCTGATACGTATTTCATACCTATGCAACCTGGAAAGAAACTGCCTGAACATCGGAAACAGATTTTTCTGAAAAATTCACCAATTTTGCGTACTTTGACTGCAAAGATAGCCTATATACCACAGCAATGCGAACAATCAAGTGGGCCGTAATGCTCATCTTTTTATCTTGTAACGAAAATTCAAAACCTCCCAAAGATATCCTGGGCCGGGAAAAAATGGCCGAAATCCTGGTTGACATCCATATAGCCGAATCGCGGGTATCTAAAATGAACCTTCGCTCCATGGATTCGTCGGTAGTCGTTTTCAACAAGCTCCAGCAGGATATATGGACAAAATATGAAGTTGATTCATCCTTATACAACAAGAGCTATGCCTACTATGCTTCCAACCCGGAAGCCATGAACAGCCTCTATGAAATAGTAACCCAAAAACTGGAAAAAACCGACACCACCTCCACAAAGCAGTAACCAATACAGAAGATACGTGTTATGAATCGTTCCCTGGTGATTATACCTACCTACAATGAAATCGAAAATATACATGCCATAATAGAAAAGGTATTCAGCCTGGCAATACCATTTGACCTGCTTATTATCGATGACGGCTCGCCTGACGGGACAGCCCGGGCCGTCAGGGGAATGCAGGATACCTACCGGGAGCGGCTCCATTTACTTGAAAGGGCCGGTAAGCAAGGGCTCGGAACTGCCTATATTCTGGGGTTCAGGTGGGCCCTTCAGCATGGATACGATTATATCTTCGAGATGGATGCCGATTTTTCGCATAACCCGGAAGATCTCGTCAGACTGCATTACGCCTGCCACGACGAAGGGTATGACCTGGCTATCGGGTCGAGGTATGTTACTGGGGTAAATGTCGTAAACTGGCCTATACAGAGAGTCCTCCTATCCTATTTTGCAGGTACCTATGTACGTGCCGTTACCTCTATGCCGGTTATGGACCCCACGGCCGGATTCGTCTGTTACAGGCGGAGGGTCCTTGAGACCATCAACCTGGATAAGATCCGTTTTGTAGGCTATGCCTTCCAGATCGAGATGAAGTTCAATACCTGGAAGCACGGGTTTAAAATCCGGGAAGTACCCATCATTTTCACAGACCGGACGCAGGGTAACTCCAAGATGTCGAGAGGGATCTTTAAAGAAGCGGTCTTCGGCGTGATCAACCTGAAGATCAAAAGCCTGTTTACCAGCTTCAAGCCTGTAAACGAAGAACGCAACAGCGGCCAGGCAGTCTCCTGAAGACCACCCGGCCGCCGGCCTGCCGGAGCATCACTTCCTTATGAAGGATATTCGTGGGGAAGCGGCTCGTCGATACGTTCGTTCCAGGGGAGTCCGTGTACATTGAGCTTCTCCATGAACGGATCCGGGTTCAGCTCTTCGCAATTCCATACACCCGGCTTCATCCATTCGGGATTCGTCAGCATCAGCATGGCGCCGATCATGGCCGGTACGCCGGTGGTATAGCTCACCGCCTGTCCGCGAACCTCTTTATAGGTTTCGGCGTGGTCGCAATTGTTCCAAACGTAATACGTCTTGTCCTTCCCGTCTTTAACCCCTTTTATCTGCACCCCGATAGAGGTTTGTCCCTGATAATTTTCCCCCAGCGTATCGGGAGCCGGCAATACCGCCTTCAGAAATTCCAGCGGCACTATATCAATTCCTTTAAAGCTGACGGGCTCGATGCTGGTCATCCCTACGTTCTGAAGCACGTTGAGATGCGTAATGTACTGTTGCCCGAATGTCATCCAGAAACGCGCCCGCTTCAGGGTAGGGAAATTCTTCACCAGCGATTCGAGCTCTTCGTGATAAAGCACATAGCTTTCCTTCGGCCCTATACCCGGGTAGTCGATAGGCTTGTGTACAGACATGGCAGGAATTTCCACCCATTCGCCGTTTTCCCAGTACCTTCCCGGCTGCGTAATTTCCCTGATGTTGATTTCGGGGTTAAAATTGGTAGCAAAAGCCTTTCCATGATCTCCCGCGTTGCAGTCGATGATATCGAGGTAGTGCATCTCATCAAAATGATGCTTATTGGCATAGGCTGTGAACACCTGGGTTACACCGGGATCGAAGCCGCATCCCAGCAACGCCATCAGCCCGGCTTCCTTAAACCTCTCCTGATAGGCCCATTGCCAGCTGTATTCAAACCTGGCTACATCTTTCGGTTCATAGTTGGCGGTGTCGAGATAGTGTATGCCGGTTTCCAGGCATGCCTCCATCAGGGTGAGGTCCTGGTACGGAAGCGCGACATTGATCAAAAGAGCAGGCCTGAATTTTTTGATCAGCATAACCGTCTCCGCTACGATATCGGCATCCACCTGCGCCGTGCTGATCGTAACGCCATGCATGCTCTTAATTTCCGCAGCGATCTTTTCACACTTCGACAGCGTCCTGCTTGCCAGCATGATTTCCGTAAAAACGTCTGAATTCATAGCGCATTTGTGCGCTACCACACTACCGACCCCTCCGGCTCCGATGATAAGTACCTTCGACATGCAATCGCTTTAAGTTTATTATATTGCTTATTTACAAGATTCTCTAAAAATACCATTCTTCACAGTAATACTCCCGCTCATCCTGCAAATATAGGATGCACGCCCATAATTTTCGAACTTAGTCCTGTTATCGGGTTATTAATGATCGATGGAAACATTATTGCTTGTTCTTGCCTTTATAGCTCTGCTCGCCGGCCTGGCCGGCGCCGTATTGCCTATCCCGGGACCTCCGCTGAGCTTCCTGGGGTTATTATTGCTGCAATGGAGCGGTTACGCTACCCTGAGCGGCCCGGTATTATGGTCATTGGGGATAGCTACCGCCGTCATTGCCGTGCTGGACTACTACATCCCTATATACGGAACGAAGAAATTCGGGGGCAGCCGGTACGGCAGCATCGGTACCGTGGCCGGCATGCTGACCGGGCTCTTCATATTTCCCGGAATAGGTCTGTTTTTAGGCGCGTTCCTCGGCGCTTTTTTAGGAGAGCTACTGGGCCGTGCCCCGTGGCGGCAGGCTTTGAAAGCGGCAACAGGTTCCTTCCTTGGCTTTGTAACCGGTATCGTGATGAAGGTTGTGCTATGCCTGGTGATGATCGGCTACGCGATTGCGGCTTTTTTGTAGTGCGCTGAAAGTTAGTGGAGAGTTGAAAGTTGAGAGTTAGCCATTTTCAACTTTCAACTCTCAATTTTCCACTAATTACCCCCCCTTTCCATAAACGACTGCAATATAATCGTAGCGCTGATCTTGTCAAGGTTGGATTTGTCCCGCCGGTCCTTTTTGCTGACTCCCCCCATTACCATCGACTGCATCGCCATGGTCGACGTGAAGCGTTCGTCATGCTCATAGACGGGGATATCTGCGAACTCCCTGCGCAGCCTTTTTATAGCACCCCTTACCGCTGAAGTACTGTTTGTATCCTGGTTATCCAGGTCTTTCGGCATACCGACAACGATGGCTTCCACCGGTTCCTTCTGCAGGTAGTTTTTCAGGAAATCAAAAAGCTTATGGGTGGAAACCGTTTCCAGAGCCGTAGCGATAATCTGCTGGGGATCCGTTACGGCGATGCCCGTACGCTTCGTTCCGAAATCAATGGCGAGTAATCTGGGCATGATGTATTCTGATCCTTCTCTTTGTTAAAAACTCGGCTAACACGCTGTAAAAGTAGTAATTCTTGAGCCCCTTTTCCTTACATTTAGGGATTCTATCTTTACAGCATGGCCCTTAACTACATTTTCGTTGCTTTTTTCGGCATAGCTTTCCTCATCGCCCTTTTTCAATTGCTCGTCAGCGGTAACACGCAGGCATTCCAGGCCATTGTCGACGGTATGCTGGCCATGTCCAAGACGGCTGTCATGGACATTGCTTTGCCGCTTACAGGTATTATGACCTTTTTCCTAGGGATTCTCAACGTAGGCGAAAAGGCGGGCATTATAGGTAGCCTTGCCAGGTTAATCGGCCCGTTTTTCAACAAGCTCTTTCCCGAAGTACCCAGGGATCACCCGGCAAACGGCCAGATGATCATGAATTTTTCCGCCAATATGCTGGGGCTCGATAATGCAGCGACGCCCTTCGGACTCAAGGCTATGCAGAGCCTGCAGGAGCTCAATCCTTCCAAGGATACCGCTTCCAACGCACAGATTATGTTCCTGGTGTTGCATACTTCGGGGCTGTGCATTATACCGCTCACCATCATCGCCCAAAGGGCAATCCTCGGGGCTACCAATCCCTCCGATATCTTCATCCCGTGCGTCGTCGGCACTTATATCACGACCGTGGTCAGCATGATCCTGACTGCCGTATGGCAGAAGATCAATCTCTGGAACCGTACCTTCCTGACAGGCGTAGGCGGGGCTACCGCAGCGATAGCGTTGTTCCTCTGGTATCTGGGAGGCCGGCCTAAAGAGCAGATAGAGATGATCTCCGTAATAGCCGGCAATGCCCTGATCCTTTCCATAGTCGCGGGCTTCCTGCTCTGGGGGCTTTACAAAAAGATCAATGTTTTCGATGTCTTCATCGAAGGGGCCAAGGGCGGCTTTTCTACTGCAGTAACCATTATCCCCTACCTGGTAGGACTGCTCGTGGCCATCAGCGCATTCCGTGCCTGCGGCGCTATGGATTATTTTGTAGACGCCATGCGTTTCGTGATCTCCCTGACCGGTATAAACACTGAATTTACCGACGCCCTGCCGGTTGCCCTGATGCGGCCGCTGAGCGGCAGCGGCTCGCGGGCGCTGATGATCGAAGCCATGACTTCTCACGGACCCGATTCTTTTGTAGGGCGTCTTGCCTGTATATTCCAGGGCTCTGCCGATACCACTTTCTATATAGTAGCGCTCTACTTCGGTTCGGTCGGAATAAAAAATACGCGTTATGCTATCGTAGCGGGTCTACTGGCCGATTCCATCGGCGTTATTACCGCTATCTTCCTGGCCTATATGTTTTTTCATTGAGCGCTGACGCCGCTTAAGCTTATCCTCACAACGGCGCCGCACGTCTCGCCGTTTTCGATCGAGCAGCCTGCGCCCATGGCGGCAGCCCTGCCCCGGACGTTCAGCAGGCCCATCCCCTTCTGCAGGTCGCGGGCCGGCGGGCCGTCAAAACCTTTCCCGTTATCGGCTACCATAAGCTCCAGCACGTTATCTTTCTGTTTGAGCGAGATCAGCACTTCCGTAGCCCGGGCATGTTTCACGACGTTATTGATCAATTCGAGGACGATATGATACAACTGGTGTTCAATTTCCAAAGGGAGACGCTGTTCAAGGTTTGAATCTAACGTAAAACTCAGCCCGTTAACCGATCCGAATCTCCCGACGAGCTTTTGCAGCGCCGCGATAAGACCTTTTTCTTCCAGGTCAGACGGAACCATATTATGCGAAATCAGCCTGATATCGTCATAGGCCTCACCTGCAATGTCCATCAGGTGGTTAATGATCTTCCGGTTATAATCATTAAAATCACCTTCGTCCAGGCTCTCGAGCTGCCAGCGCATTCCTGCGATCTTCGTGTTAAGACTGTCATGCAGCTCCGAGGCGACCCGCTTTCTTTCGATATTCTGCCCTTTGCGAAGCGCCAGCTCTATTTCCTCGTTTTTGCGCTGCAGCTCTTCATTTTTAGTCTTCAACCTTCTGTTGCTCCAGAAAACTACGCCCAATGCGGCCAGTCCGGCCATCAGCAGCAGCACTGTAATATTGCGTGCCTGTTCAAGATTGCGGTTTTCCAATGCCTGGATGCGTATCTGGTCGGCCTGCTGAGCTTTTTCAAAATCATAGCCAAGCGACGACGCCATCACTCTCTGGATCATTTCTCCATTGAGCAGGCTGTCGGACAAGACTTTAAACTGCTTCTGATGCGCTATGGCCTTCCCCGGCAATCCGGTCTTTTCATAGGCCAGAGCCAGTTGCCTGTGGTATTCCGAAGCTTCCTTCAGGAGAGGAGGATTTGCCGACCCGGCCCATTCAAGCCCTTTCAAAGCCAGATCGATTACCTGCTTATACTGTCCCTTGTGCAGAAGGATATCGCCCAGTATCATCTGCGCCGAGTGTGAATGCAATTCTTCCCCGTCAGTCAGGGCTTTAAACAGGCTGTCTGCTTTGAGCACATACCGGAGGGCTTCGTCTGTACGACCCGTTTTCAGAAAAGCGTCACCCATACGCGCATACGTACCGGTCAGGAACTGGACTCCTCCTAATTTCAGGTATCTTTCTTCCGCTTTTTTCAATTCTTCCAGCGCAGCTTCCGGATTCCCCTGCTTCAGGTAAACCTCTCCCCGCTGACCGGATAAAAACGCCAGTACCCGCTCATCCTTCAGGGTTATTGCATTCCTTTCCGCTTCCTCAAAACACGCCAATGCCTGTTCGAACAGGCCTATGCTCATATACATTACCCCCAGGTTGGGAAGCGTCGCCCGCAGGTTTTTTATGTCGCCCGAGCCTTCCTGGAGCTTCCGGGCTTTCAGCAGATAATCTATAGCCGATGCGAAACGCCCTTCATCGGATTCCAGGCCCGCCAGCTGGGAGTAGACCATTCCCTCCCTGGTGCGGTCCCCCAACTCCCTGAAGATGGTGAGGGCGCTGTCGTACAGGGGTTTTACCTTATCGCTATGTTCCCAAATACCAAGTGAATACAGCTGGGCCCTCCTGAAATAGGTCTGCGCCTGGAGATGACGGTCTCCGGCTTCCTTTGCCGCCGAGAATGCCGAATCCAGCTGAGCGTATGCTCCCCCGAGATCTGAAAGATAATCCATTTCCATAAGCACGAGCTGGAGCCTTGCCTCTACCTCTCCCTTTTGAAAGGGAATAAGCCGGGCAATCCGTATTGCGCGCTGATGGCATGCAGTTGCCGCCGAGTCAAGCCCGCTCTTCCAGAAACTGATGCCCGCCTGATTCAGGAAGTTTACCTTCTGAGTATCCTGGTCGGCAAGCGCACGTACCAGCAGCATCAACGAGTCGGCATCCTGTGCAAAAGAAGCAGATCGCAGCAAAAACAAATATGTTATTACGAAGAAGTGTTTCATCCGGATTCACAGAAGCTTGAGGTGATTAAGGGTTTAATAAAGATGCATGATTAAACCTACGCAATTTTTGCCGTAATACCTATCTGTGCTGCTTCTCATAGTGATGCCTGAGGAGATCTTCCCCGAAATCATTATCGAGATCTCTCACTACCGAATGGATATGATTACCGTGGTTTTGTGTATTATCAAATTCGATCAGGATACCCGGACCGTGAATCCGGTAATAATGCCCGAGCCCGGTTCCAAGCTCCGGCTTTATGTCTCCCATCCATGCAAAATGTATATTTCCCAACCCCTTTTTCTCCAGCTGGGCCCATTGCTGGTTTTTCAATGTAATATGATAACGGTCCAGGTATATCCCGATTAGCTTCCTGAACAGCTCCTGCTGAGGCGGGGACATTTTATCCATCGCGATCCCCTCCCTTTTTTCCAGCATCGCCTTCCGGGCATTGCCTGTAAAGATATCGTGCGGAGCCTTCGTAGCCAGCAATGCCGTCGCGAGCTGTCCGGGTGAGAAAGATTCCAGCAGCTGAAACGCGGTTTCAAACTCCTCCCTGAGAATCTGCTTCCCTTCCTGCGGCGTATGCGGCGGTACCTTCGCAGGGTTACTCCCCATAAATCCGGGCAAAAAGGCGATCCGGCCATTCACCGATGAAAAATGGAGGGACAGGTGATGCCCTTCTATCCGCCAGCCCCATACTTCCGAACCCGGCCGGCCAAATACCAGGAAGGCATAGTTGCCGGGATCCCGGTAGGTATCGTCGGGCGGACGCTTTTCCAATACCCTCAGCACATTTTCCAGGTCTATGATCTGCTCTGCTTTCAGGTAGCCCTGTGCGCCCAGCACGGTCCGGAGCAAGGCCATGGCCTGCTTTCGCTGACGGGTATCCAGGTCTTTCAGCCGGACTCCCTTACGGCTTCTGGGCGTATAATTCCAATCAAACCGCAGCGGGCTTTCATAAGGCAAAAGGGTTTCGCTCTTTTGCTGTTCGGTGAGCGAGGCCACAAATGCCTTCGTAGCTTCGCTCATGCTCCTTTCAAGCAGCCGGGAAGTATCCTCCTGGGCGGACGCCTCCCTGTGAATCAAAAGGAGAGAGAGCAGGAGACAGGCCGGGAGATAACCCCGGTTTATGACAGCGATGCAATTGTTCATGTCGCGATGAATGTCACCCCTTCGGGGTTCTGCTACGTTCTGTATATGTCGCTACAATCATGCCGGCCTTTCAGGCTTTTAATAGATCACAGCAAATCTTTAAAAAACGCCACCGTCCTTTGCCAGGCCAGCTCGGCAGCCTTCTTATCGTAACGCGGCGTAGTGTCGTTATGGAAGCCATGGTTGGTAGCGGGGTAGAAATAAGCGACGTATTCTTTCCGGTTTGCCTTAAGCGCCTGCTCATAGGCTGGCCATCCTTCGTTTACCCTGGTATCGAGCTCCGCATAGTGCAATTGGAGGGGCGCTTTGATTTTCGGAACGTCCTCTGCGGAAGCCTGTCCCCCGTAAAAAGGGACCGCAGCTGCCAGGTCCGGGATACGAACCGCCATCATATTGGAAATCCAGCCCCCGAAACAAAAGCCTACCACTCCTACCTTTCCGTTACAGAACTCGTTTTTCTTCAGGTATCCGAAGCCCGCTATGAAGTCCTCCAGCATTTCATCCCGGTTCCGTTTGCTCTGCAGCGCCCGGCCGTCATCGTCATTGCCCGGATAGCCTCCGAGAGGAGTCAGCGCATCCGGGGCCAGGCTGATAAAACCGGCCAGCGCAGCCCTTCTCCCTACGTCTTCTATGTACGGGTTCAGCCCCCTGTTTTCATGTACGACAACAATCCCCCCGAGCTTGTTTTTATTGTCTTTCGGCATGCATAAAAGCGCCCGGATAGTGCCTCCTCCTTTCGGAGAAGGATAGTCGATATATTTTGTAGTAATTCGCGGATCGTCGGGCTTCACCTGCAGGGCCCCTTTGTAGTCGGGCATCAGGAAACTCATAAGCGAAGCAACGGTCAATCCCCCCACCGCATAGGTAGAAAGGCTTTGCATGAAGTCGTTGCGTGTTAAGCGATTGTGGGCGTAAGCGTCATAGAGATCAAAGACCTCCTGCCTGATATCCTCTTTCCCCGGTGTTGACATAACAAGAGTATATTAAAATCGATTACATAAAGTTAGCAATTCTCCGGGCAGCTCCCAGCAAATATTTAAATTCCTATTTATTAAAAAAATTATTACAGACTACGAGTTTTTAAACCAGTAAGGAGTCTTGGTTAAAAGGGGGTATATTTATATAAGTTTACTTAACTAAAATATGAAAAAACCGACACACATTGACCGTATTGCAGAAAAAGACCCGGACGGACATTCACCTGACGGTCCGGTTTTTGTACGCACCCCCCATACTGCCGGCAGCGAAAAATTAACTGAATATGAATCGGAGCTGATCATCCGGAAAGCGTTGGAAGCCGATACGGCCAAAGGGATCGAGCTGCTTTTCAGGTGGTATTATGCTCCGCTTTGCAGTCATGCCGTGCGGTATGTATCTTCAAGAGAGATCGCCGAGGATATTGTTTCCGATGTTTTCTATCAGTTTCATTCCGAAGAGATTTTCCGAAAAGTCGAAATCTCTTACAGGGCCTATCTTTTTACTTCTGTACGCTACAGGGCGTTCGACTATGTTCGCGCCGAGATGAAAAGAAGCACCTCCCTGCAGCAGGCGGAATACATGGCGATCAGGGAGGATCAGCAGCCCGACAGCCTTACGCAATTCGAAGACCTGTACCACGATGTTTTGCGGGCCATACATGAGCTGCCTGTCAAACGGCGGGAAATATACATTAAGCACCGGTTCGAAGGGAAAAAGTACCAGGAGATAGCCAAAGAAATGAGCCTGTCGCTCAGAACCGTGGAAACGCACATGTACCAGGCCATTCACCAGGTTCGTAAGTTCCTGACCGACAGGTGGCTGGTTGTTTTCCTGGCCTGTCTCCTGATATAACCGTTTCAGTCTTTACAGATATACCTAGACTATCACAAAAAAAACTTAACAGAAACCTGTCCGACATGATACCAGAAATCAAAAAGGAAATAATCTTCGACTATCTTTCCGGAACGGCAACCGCCTTTCAGAAACGGCAGATCGAAGAGTGGGCGACTGTTCCTGAAAACCGGGAGCTATTCTTTCTCTGGCTTTGGGAGTGGGAAAGAAATAACAGCCAGTACCAGGCCGATTTTGCCACCGGGCTCAGCCGTCACCTGGAGCGGATGGAAAATGGCAGCCTCGAAAAACCGGCTATTCATCTGCGGGAAGAACGTCAGCCCTATGCTACCAGGCTGAAGAAAGGCGCGATTGCCGCCTCCCTGGCATTCCTGATTGGTTTGGGCGGGTGGATCCTCAGAGACGAAATCCGCTTCCGGGCTTATTCGACCAATTATGGAGAGATCCGGAGCGTGCTACTCCCCGACAGCTCAAGGGTAGTGCTCAACGCCAATTCGACCTTAAGGTTGCCCAGGTTCGGCTTTGGAAAGGATGCCCGCATCGTTCATTTAACCGGTGAAGCTGATTTTGAGGTAACCTCCAGGCCGGATAGGAAGCGGTTTATCGTAAAAACCGACCGGAAGCTGGACGTGGTCGTGCTTGGAACCATCTTTAACGTATATGCAAGGCCCGGAGGTGCAAAGGTTGTCTTGAATAAAGGGAAAGTACAGCTTCATTATCAGCAGGGAAACCGGGAAAAACAGCTGACACTGCAGCCGGGAGACCTCGCTTCCCTGGATGAAAAAGGCGAAGTAAACGTGCGGAAGACTGCGCACCCTGCCATTTATTCCGCCTGGAAATTCCACCGTTTTGTCTTTGAAAATACATCCCTGCTGGAAATCGGGAAAAGAGTAAAGGAAAGCTTCGGCGTGACGCTCGTGATCGGGAATCCCGAACTGGCTACGCTTACGATTTCCGGCGCTTTTACCGCGCTCAATGCAGTGGAGCTCGTAGAACTGCTCTGCGATGCCTCGGGAGATCTCGCCTACTCGAAGGCCGGGAAAAACAAAATCATTCTAACTAACCGATAACAACTATATCCGTAAATCACGCTTAACATGAAACACAATTCCTTCACAAAAAGATCCGTACGGACCTTCCTGCTGGCCATGATCCTCTCCGGTAGTTATGGCCCGGGTTTCTCACAGCTCATCGCCAGCGCTCTTAAGCAGCAGGAAAAAATACCTCTGCCGGTATCCAAAACCCTGAAAGAGGTCTTGCTGGAAATCAAAAAACACTACCATGTAGACATTATCTATTTTGATTATGTTGTCGACGGCCATTTCCTGTCTGCCGACAAGGTCGTGCTCGGTAACAACGTAGAAAAAAGCCTGACCGAATTGCTCAGGCCCCTTGGACTCAGGTACAAAAAGGCGAAGCACGGCGAATATATCATCACTAAGCCCGGGGAGAAGAACCAGGAATCCTTCTTTCGCACCCGGGAAGGCAATCTGACCGTCCCGGGAAATAAATCCGGGGCCGGGACATCCTATACGTTTCAGAGGGAAGCCGGCATTCGCGACATCCTTCCCGCAACGGACAAAACCATAAGAGGCACGGTGACGGATGAAAACGGGGAAGGGTTGCCGGGAGTAAGCGTTGTCATCAAGGGAAGCATGCGGGGATCCATTACCGACGTCACGGGGAAATATGAACTGGCGGTCCCAGGTCCCGAGTCCGTACTGATCTTTTCTTTTGTAGGATACATTTCGGAAGAAGTGACGGTCGGGAACCGGGCTTCGGTCGACATTTCGATGAAAGTCGATCAGAAATCGCTGGAAGAAGTAGTGGTGGTAGGGTATGGTACCCAGCGGAAAACCGATGTTACCGGCGCGCTGTCGGTGATATCGACCAAGGAATTTGCCCAGCAGCCCATTACACGCCTCGACCAGGTACTGCAGGGCCGTGCAGCCGGGGTACAGGTGACCCAGGCCAGCGGGGCGCCGGGAGGCGATGCCAGGATCCGCGTCCGTGGAGCCAACTCGGTGCTGGGAAACAACAACCCGCTATACGTGATCGACGGCTTTGTGGGAGCAGATTTCAACTTTTTGAACCCCAGCGACATTGAAACCATCCAGATCCTGAAAGATGCGTCTGCGACCTCTATCTACGGAAGCAGGGGCGCCAACGGGGTCATTATCATTACGACAAAAAAGGGAGCCAGAGGTATAAAGGTTACCTACGAAGGTCAGGCGAGCATTTCCAACGTTATCAAGCGGTATGATGTACTTCCGGCCGGGGAATTTGCCGAGCTCGTCAACGCGCGGTCTGTCGCCATCGGAGCGGCGCCTCCCTTTTCTGAAACCCAGGTACAAGACCTCAGGCGTAGCGGAGGCACCGACTGGCAGGACCTGGTCTACCGTACCGGGAGCGGGCAGCAGCAGCAGGTCTCCGTTTCGGGGGGCGGCGATAAAACGACTTTCCTGATCTCCGGCAACTATGTCCGTCAGAAAGGGATTGTCGAAAACAGTAATTTCAAGAGATACATCCTCAGGACCAACCTGGCTACGGAAGTAAACAAAAACCTGTCACTGCGGCTGAACCTGTTCGGTACCAGGACCAACAATCATGACGGCGGCAGCGTGGGTGCATTGAGGCAGGCGCTCGCATGGGCGCCGTCTACCCCGGCGTACGGGGCCGACGGGCTGCCTACCTTCAACGACCCGATCGGATCGGTATTCCGCAACCCGCTCGATCATTTGTATGACCAGCAGTCGGATCAGCAGAGGACGACGATCAATGCCATCGGCGGGCTTAGCTATGCTCTGCCCATCGAAGGACTGACGCTGGACCTGCAATACGCCCTCAATTACCTCAACCTCCAGAACCTCAATTATGCGGGTCCGAGGATATCGAACAACAACCCGAATGCGACCCGGTATTCTTCCGAGCAGGTCACGCTGCAGAATACCAACTCGCTCAATTACAGCAGGACTTTCGGAAAGCATTCGATCAACGCAGTGGCGGTTCTTGAAACACAGCAGTTTACCGACCGGAACTTCAACGCCAACGCACAGGGCCTCCGTTTCCCGCAGCTGGGCTACGACAACATAGGCGGCAATACGGCAGCTGCCGTATCGTCCGGGTTTCAGAAATGGACGCTGCTTTCCCTGCTGGGCAGGATCAATTATTCCTTCCAGGACAAATATCTCATCTCGGCTGCAGTGAGAAGAGACGGTTCTTCCAAGTTCAGCCAGGACAACCGGTACAGCGTCTTCCCGTCGGTTGCATTGGGATGGCGCCTGTCGGAAGAAGCATTTATCCGGGACCTGGATTTTTTCAGCAACCTGAAGCTGCGCGGCAGCTGGGGTGAAACCGGCAGCCAGGCCATCAACCCTTACGCCACTTTATCACCTTACGGCTCTACCCAGGTGGCTTTCAACAATACTGCCGCTATCGTAGGCGTGATCCAGGGTAACCAGGGGAACAGGAACCTGAAATGGGAAACCACATCGCAGACCGACGTAGGCGTCGAAATGGAGTTCCTGAATGGACGGATCCGGATCGAAGCCGACTATTTTAAGAAAAATACGACGGACCTGCTGCTGAACGTCGCCATCCCCAACTACGCCGGCGGCGGTACCCAGGCAAGAAACGTAGGTGAAATCGAAAACAAAGGATTTGAGTTCTCGGTCGGCGGCAGCCCTGTAGCAGGGAACCGGTTCACCTGGGAATCCAACCTGAACCTCTCTACACTCAGAAACCAGGTGATCAGCCTGGGTGGCCTGGCGAGATTGGGCACCGGCACGGGAGTAGGTGCGGGGATGTCGACCACCAATGAATTTATGCTCATGCCGGGAGAGCCCCTGGGCTCTTACTGGGGCCTGAATTACCTGGGTACCTTTAAGCCGGGCGATGCCGACAAAGCCGCTTTGCAGGGACGCGTGCCCGGGGATCCGAGTTATGAAGACCTCAACGGGGATAATAACATCAACACCGACGATTTCCAGATCATAGGCAGGGCTTTCCCGAAAATGACAGGAGGCTGGAACAATACCTTTACGTACAGAGGATTTACCGCCAACATATTTTTCCAGGGAGTGTTCGGCGTTGACAAGCTCAACTACACCCGCGCGGCCGCCTTGTCGGGATCCGGCGACGCACGCCAGTTTATCCTCGCTGAAATCAGGGATTACTACCGTCCGGGGAACGAAGCTTCTGACGTACCGGCCTTTACCAGGACTTACCAGCCGTTTACCCAATCCAGCCGGTTTCTTGAAAACGGCAGCTTTGTCCGCCTGAAAAACATCAGCCTGGTATACGATATCCCCACCGCTTTCCTCGGCAACAAGGTCAACGGAAGGATTTTTGTCAGCGGCGTGAACCTGTGGACGATCACCAGATACAAAGGTCCCGACCCGGAATCGAGCAATGTAGGGTCAGGAACCGATACCGCGATCGGGATCGATTACGCCTCATATCCCAATTCCAAGACCTATACCCTGGGTATCAACCTGAGCTTCTGATCAATAAAGAACTTTAAAAACATTTCCGCCCCGGAAGGGGACAGGCAAAAATAAATTCCTGACTATCATGAAAAGAAATAACCTGATCATATTATCCGTCCTGCTCTTATGCGGGGCAGGGTGCGACAACTACCTCGAAGAAGACACTACCGGGCTCTTATACGGGAACAATGTGCTGTCGACCCAGAATGGCCTCGAATCGGCCCTGACCGGGGCCTACAGAGGATTGGCTAATCAATGGGGATACGGGTTCATACACCCTTCGGCAAATGCTGCGGTGATAGGCGCCGACGATGTCACCACGCATCCGGCCAGCAACAAAGCCGACTGGCGGGAATTCGACCAGTTTGCCGTCTCGACAACCAACCAGCGGTCCAACGCAGTATACAACGGTTGCTACAAAGCCATCCAGGGTGCAAATAACGTGATCAACAACTATCACGTTACGGTGGGCGACCAGGCAACGATCGCTACCATCGTAGGGGAAGCCCACTTTATCCGCGCCTTTTCCTACTATTGGCTCACCCGTTTCTGGGGCAATATCCCGCTGGTCACCACCGAGCTGTATTCCGAGGAGCTGCTTACTATTGGCAAATCCTCGCCGGCTGAAATATATGACCTGATCGTAGCCGACCTGAAGGTTGCCGAAAACAACCTCCCGAACGCCAAGCGCGCGCCCGGAAGGCCCAACAAAGGTTCGGCGAAGGCTTTCCTGGCCGATGTGTACCTCACCATGGCCGGCTGGCCCTTAAAGCAAACCGACAAATATGACCTGGCTGCCGCCAAGGCAAAGGAGGTTATCGATAGCAAGGATGCCTACGGCTTCCAGCTGCTTCCTACGTTCGCGGCTGTTTTTGAAAACGATCCCGCCTCACCCGGAACGGCCGAAGCCGTGTTCCAGGTCAGCGGATTTTTAGGAGGCAGCGGTACCGCCAATGCCACATACGGCAGCACCACCATGCCCGGCGAGGAAGGCGGCTGGGACGATATGTTCGCCGAGCTCAACTTCTTCAACGAATTCCCGGAAGGGCCGCGCAAAGCCGCTACTTTCCGTACCGAGTTCGGCCTGGGAGCTACCAAAATCCCCTGGCAGCAAAGCCAGACCAAGCATCCTTACTACCAGAAATGGTACATCAAAGGCAATTTGGTGACGTCCAGCATCTCCCTCCCGACGGTCATGATGCGGTATGCCCACGTGCTCACCATTTATGCGGAAGCCAAAGCGCGCGGTACCGGCGGACCGGACCAGGCAGCTTACGACGCGCTGAACCAGGTCCGCCTGAGGGGCCGGGCTGCAGGAACCAAGGCGCTGTCGCCCGCCGACGGACTCACGCCGGCACAGTTTGCCGACGAAGTAGTCCAGGAGCGTGCCTGGGAATTCGCCTGCGAACGGACCCGCTGGTTTGACCTGATCCGGCTGGAACGCGTGGAGGAGGCCAATGCCAAAAAACACCCGGATGATCTTCAGCCCATCAAGCCGATCACCAAAGAAAGCTACTGGCTGCCGATGCCGTTCGCCGATACGTCGATCAATCCTAACCTGAACTAAGCCGCAAATTACCGGGAGGGCGGGATTCCCGCCCTCCTTATATTTCCCTAACCGGCTGAGAAACGGGAAGAAGAATATGTTATTTTGCAGGTATGAAACACTTTACAGAAAAGAAACCCTGGAATTTAATACTTGCGGCGGCATGGCTGCTGACTTTACAGGGAGCCGGCACGTCGGTAGCCCAGGTGAAAGATTTCTACCGGATCGAAATTGCCCCGGGCGAAACCTTAAAAAGCTTCTTTCAATACACTCCCGACCGCATTCCCCTTGTCAGCACCCACAGGGGAGGCTCAAGGGCAAAATTCCCTGAAAACTGTATTCCTACTTTCGAAAATACCCTCCGCCACACGTGGTCGGCGCTGGAGATCGACCCCCGCTATACCAAAGACAGCGTCGTCGTCCTGATGCACGACGCTACCCTCGAAAGGACCACCAACGGTACCGGGAAGGTCTCCGACTTTACCTATGCGGAGCTGCAGAACCTCAGGCTTAAAGACACCGGGGGCAACCTCACCCCTTATCTCATTCCGACACTCGACGAGGCCATCAGGTGGGCGCAGCACAAAACGATCCTCATCGTAGATCAGAAAGACGTGCCCGTAGAAGCGAGAGTGAAGAAAATCCGGGAGCATAAGGCGCAGTCGTGGGTGGCGCTGATCGTATACAGCCTGGAAGACGCCGTGAAATGCCATGCGCTGGACCCTGATATCATGATGGAGCTGATGGTACCCGACACCGCGGCAATGAACCGCATTGAAAAAGCCGGTATCCCGTGGGAAAACGTCATTGCGTTCGTTACCCACACCGATGTGAAGGACCCCGCCATCTTCGGGCAACTGCATGCCAGGAAAGTCATGTGCATCAGGGGAAGCTCCCGGACCCTGGACAAGCAATACACGGAAGGAAAAATTTCAGGGGTAAAGGCACTCCGGAGCGGGTACAGGGAGCTGGTGCTCGGCGGCGCCGACGTGATCGAAGCCGACCTGGGCATCGAGGCCGGGCAGGCGTTGAAAAAATTGCGGAAGCCGGGCAGCAGTAAAGCCCGTTTCTTCGTCAGGTAAGTTCCCATATCGCGTAAGTTCGCGCTTCCGGGAGGATGCTCCGGCACAGCGCATTGTCTATTAGCTTCATTGTCTAATTACCTCATTGTATGAAAGCTTTAATATGCGCCTGTATCCTGGCAACTGCGCCAGCACTTATCGGGCCGGGTA
Source organism: Spirosomataceae bacterium (assembly GCA_037191015.1). Lineage (GTDB taxonomy): Bacteria > Bacteroidota > Bacteroidia > Cytophagales > Spirosomataceae > Ravibacter. The sequence continues at coordinate 300,563 of JBBCKD010000008.1, read as the reverse complement.
CAGACATCCCCGAAACCTTGATCAGCAACGGCCTGGTAACGGCGAAGCTGCTGCTCCCCGACGCGGAAAAAGGATATTACCGAGGTACGCGCTTCGACTGGGCCGGGGTTATCGGCAGCCTCGACTACAAGGGCCACTCCTATTTCGGTCAGTGGTATGAAAAATATGACCCGTTCCTGCACGACGCCATCATGGGGCCCGTCGACGAATTCAGAGACCCGCTGGGCTACGAAGAGGCAAAGCCCGGAGAAGAATTCGTCAAGATCGGGGTGGGAACGCTCAGGAAGCCGGACGATGGAAAGTACTCATTTGCTAAAAAATACGAGCATGTCGATCCGGGTGTATGGAAAGTTTCAAAAGAAAAAGACCGGGTCATATTCCGCCAGGAGCTAAAAGGGGTGAGAGGTTTCAGCTACACCTATGAAAAAATTGTACGGCTTGCGCCGGGTAAGCCGCTGCTCGTCCTTGAGCATCGTTTAACGAATAACGGGACGCGCCCGATCCGTACCAGCACCTACAATCACAATTTCTTCATGATAGATCAGGAACCTACCGGGCCGGGCATTCTCACCAGCTTTGCCTTTGAGGTAGAAGCCCGGGGACGCGGTTTCGGAGATATCGCCCATACGAAAGACAAATCCATTGTCTACGGGCGAACGCTCCAAAAAGGCGAGCATGTCTTCAGCGAAGATCTGAAAGCTGCGAAAAATATCCCCGCTCCCTACTCCTTTACCGTTGAAAACAGGAAAACGGGCGCCGGTGTCAGGGTAAACGGCGATAAACCGGTCGATACGATGGTTTACTGGGCATGCCCCACCACGGCTTGTCCCGAACCCTACCTGGACCTCTCCCTTGAGCCGGGCATGTCTGCCGACTGGCAGATTACATATGAGTTCTATCAAAACCCTGTAAAGTAAGGGCGTATGAGTAAAAAAGCCACGGCGAAGCCCATTATCCGGCTCCTTGCGGGAGCCGCCCTGCTGCTCGTGCTGGCCGGTGTCTTCCATATGACAGACAGGATAAGCCGGCCGCCCCGGAACGTCGACTGGTTGCGATACGGCGGCGACAACGGCGGCAGCCGCTTTTCACCCCTCACGCAGATCAATACGGAAAATGTCGCACAGCTGCAGCCTGCCTGGACGTATGATACAGGCGACAACAAGGATACGTCCGGCCGCGGTATGGACCTGCAGTGCCAGCCTGTTGTCGTCGATGGTATCCTGTACGGAACGACACCTACAATGAAGCTGTTTGCCCTGAATGCTGCTACCGGCGAAGAGCTATGGAAATTCGACCCCTTCGAAGACCCGGAGGTCAGGCCGAGGTACCACCCGCTGAGAGGGGTGGCATACTGGGAAGACAAGGATGACAAGCGCATATTGTATGGGGTCGGGCCCAAACTGTATGCGATAAGCGCCGTGGACGGCAAACGGGTTGCGACATTCGGGGAAAACGGGGAAGTAAGCCTTCACCAGGGCCTGGGCAGCGCCGAAGAGCTCGGCTATGATGTCGGCCTGTATTCGATACGGTCGACCTCGCCCGGGGTCATCTACCGCGACCTGATCATTATGGGGTCGTCGGTTTCCGAAGGCGGAGATGCGCTGCCGGGCAATATACGAGCCTTCAACGTCCGTACCGGTAAGCTGGAATGGATGTTCCGGACCATCCCCTACCCGGGCGAGCCCGGCTATGAGACCTGGTCGCCCGATTCGTACCGCAAGCTGGGCGGCGCCAACTGCTGGGCCGGGATGGTAGTCGACCAGGACCGCGGGATGGTGTTCCTCGGGACAGGCTCCCCGTCGGTCGACTTCTACGGGGGAGCGCGCGAGGGTCAGAACCTGTTTGCCAATTGCGTCATCGCGCTGAACGCGGCTACGGGAGAAAAGATCTGGCATTTCCAGACCATCCACCATGACCTCTGGGACCACGATATCCCGTGTCCGCCCAACCTCCTGCAGGTTACGCGCAACGGGAAGAAAACCGATGCCGTGGCCCAGGCCACAAAAGACGGTTATGTATTTGTGTTCAACCGCGAAACGGGGGAGCCGCTTTTCCCCGTACGGGAAGTCCCCGTGCCCGTCTCCCCCGCCCTGCCGGGCGAGAAGCCGTGGCCTACCCAGCCGATCCCCGACAAGCCGGTACCTTTCGCGCGCCAGTTCCTGAAGGAAGAGGACATCACCCGGCGTACGCCCGAAGCGCACGACTACGTCCTCGAGAGGTTCCGGAACAGCAATTCCGGCAGCAAATACCTTCCGCCAAGCCTGGAAGGCACCCTTTACTACGGGTTCGGCGGCGGGGCCGAATGGGGCGGGGCTGCCACCGACCCGGAAGGCACCTTTTACATCAACGGCAACAACATGCTCTGGTGGCTCAAAATGCGTGAAAACCCGGCGCTGCAGCCCGGTTACCACGACAAGGGCATGGTCATTTACAATACCAACTGCTCGGTCTGCCACGACATGAGCAACAGCTCCCAGGGAGCCGAAGCGGCTTTCCCCGATCTGAAAGATGTAGGGAAACGAATGACGGCCGGGCAGATACACGGGCTTCTCTATACCGGGAAAGGACGGATGCCTTCCTTTCAGCACCTGTCCAGGGAAGACCGCGAGGCAGTGATTGCCTTCATCCTGAACCGTTCGTCGCCCGCTACAGCCGCGGACGATATCCACCGGACCGATGTAGCGGACTCCAGCCCTGCCACAAAGGATTTCCCGTATCAGCCGCCCTATCTCCCTAACGGGATGGTGCAGTTCCGCGACCCCGACCACTACCCGGGCATAGTACCGCCCTGGGGAACGCTCAACGCTATTGATCTCAATACGGGTGAGTACCGCTGGAGCGTCCCGTTAGGCGAATACCCGGCGCTGGCTGAACAGGGTGAAGCCCCGACCGGTACCGAAAACCACGGCGGGCCGGTGGTAACTGCAGGGAAACTTTTGTTCATTGCCGCCACCTACGACGAGCACCTGCGCGCTTTCAACACCGACAACGGAAAAGAAGTATGGAAGTATAAGCTTCCTGCCGGCGGTTTCTCCACGCCCATTACCTACCTGAAAGACGGCAGACAATACGTGGTGATCGCTGCCGGAGGGGTCAGGTACGGCCTGAAACCCGGAAGTACGTACGTGGCCTTTGCCCTTCCTCCGTCGCCAAAGTAACCGAGGAACACTTTTATGCAGTCACTTGAATAAACAAAGAAAAAAATAAAAATAATCTTAAAATGCTCTTGATAATTTAAACGATTAACAATATATTTGTTATAGCAACACTTCTTTACATGCTTAACAAAACTCTTTGTTACAGAGGAGATTCTTTCTGAAACAAATCACGGCGGGCCAATCTTTTGCGAGAGGCTTATTTTATAAGGAATATATTCAGGAAATCAAAAGTAACGTATTACAGTAACAGGAGATCAAATTTGTTAATGTTAAACGATTAACATTAACACTCCTGGGTTCCATTTAACCTGTCGAAAAAAAATGCAAAGGCGGAATTTTATCAGGGATGCTGTCTGCGGGGCAGCCGGTCTGTTCTTATTAGGTAACCGGAGCTATGCGGCGCCGCCTTCCCTGAAAATCACCAGGATCCGGTATTATGCGGCGCCGGGATACAACAAGCCTCTTTTTAACCAGGCGCGGGGCATTGTGGAGATCGAAACAAACGAAGGCATCACCGGTATAGGCGAAGGCGGGACCAAAGATATGGTCGAGCAATGCGCCCGTATGCTTATCGGTGAAAACCCTTTCCGGATAGAGCACCTCTGGCAGTATCTCTACAGGAGTATGTTCTACCCGCCCGGCAGGGAAAAGCTTCACGGGATGGGCGCTATCGAGATGGCGCTGTGGGACATCAAAGGCAAGGCATTGGACGTACCCGTCTATGAGTTGCTCGGAGGGGCCACACGCGAATTTGTGGAGTGCTATGCCACCGGGTTCAGGAATTCGAAGGCTACAACCGAAGAAGGCAGAGCGGAAGACTGTATAAAAGCAGGGCTCAGGTGCTACCGTATTGGCCCTACTGGCGGGAACGACCACAAGGTGCCTTTTGATTTCTACGAACATACACGCAAGACAATCGACTTCTGTAAGAGGATCGATAAGGCTGTGGGAGGACAGGGCAGGTGGGCTATTGATCTCCATACCCGCTTCGACACCACGGAGGCCATTAAGATCTGCGACGAGCTCCAGAAGCTGGAGCCTTATTTCGTGGAAGACATCATCCGGTCTGAAAACCCGGGTGTATACCGGACGATCCGGAATATGACCAAAGTGCCTATTGCGGTCGGAGAGCAGTTTGGCGACCGCTGGGACACCAACGAACTGATTGAAGAACGGCTGATTGACTATTCAAGAGTCACGCTTCCGAATACCGGCGGAGTTTCCGAGCTGAAGAAAATAGCAGTATTGTGCGAAACTCATTATGTTGGCCTTATCCCGCATTTTACCGGGCCGCTGTCTACCGCGGCGCTGGTGCACGTACTGGGTTCCAGCAGCCCTTCCCGCTGTATGATGGAACTGGCCGGGGGCGAACCCGAACGTCCGGCCTATTTCAACGACGATTACCTGCTTTTCAACAACGGAAAACTTTATCTTAATCCCAAGCCGGGATGGGGAGTCGCCTTCGATCGCGGGAAGGCGGACTTCATCATGGAAATAACCGAAAACACCAAATTCCCGCATCCTTATCTCAAAAGTCCCGACGGCGCCATTCATAACTGGTAGCCCGGGAAGGGGACCTGTCTTACTTACCGTTTCCATCTCCCGGCAAGGGGAGGGAGGATAAACGCGCACAGCGCCGTGCAGCGTAACAGGCAACTCTGTTACAAAAAATCACAATCAACTTACAATCAACAACTTAACAACTAACTACTAATGAAATTAATTTTTACCTTATTTTCCGGTCTATTCCTTCTTCTGTTTGCGTCGGCAGCCAGCGCGCAAACGAGAGTGACCGGAAAAGTAACAAGCCCGGACGGTCAGCCGCTGCCGGGGGTAAACGTGCTGGTTTCAGGAACGTCTACGGGGACCGTTACCGACATAAACGGTGTGTATGCTGTCAATGCAGGGCCGGATACCGAGCTCGTGTTTTCTTACATAGGGTTTGTAACACAGCAGGTTAAAACAGGTACCCGGATAGTGATAGATGTACAGCTTGAAGAAGAAGACCGCAACCTCGCCGAAGTGGTCGTAACTGCCCTCGGTATTAAACGGGAGGCTAAAACACTGGGCTATGCCACCGCTTCGGTCAATGCCGAGCAGATAGCGGTCAACCGCAGCCCTAACCTGCTCAGCACCCTGCAGGGCAAAATGGCCGGGGTCAATATCAGTACGATGTCGACCGGTCCGGCAGGCACCGCCAAGATCAGGATCAGGGGACAATCTTCATTCAGTGGCCAGAACAACCCTCTCATCGTTATCAATGGGGTCCCGGTCGACAATTCGAACTATGCGCTGGGCGGCGATTACAGCGCCAGCCGGATCACCAACCGTTCCGACGGCGGCGACGGCATGGCGAGCATCAATCCAGACGACATCGAGTCGATGACTATTCTCAAAGGAGCTACCGCTGCGGCATTGTACGGGTCCAGGGCCAAAGACGGAGTGGTGATGATCACTACCAAAAGCGGGGGAACCGGCAAGGGCTGGGGAGTGGACTACAACCTGAATTTCACCACCGATACTCCTCTCGACTTTACCGATTTCCAGTATGAATACGGGCAGGGAGAAGGCGGAAGGCGGCCTGACGACCCCAACAGTCAGCCCACTTCAGGCGTATGGAGCTTCGGGGAAAAGTTTGAGCCGGGGATGAAACAGTACCTGTTTGACGGCGAAGAATGGCCTTATGAGCCGGTAAGAAACCGTATCCGTAAATTTTATAACGTAGGAACGAATTTTACCAATACCGTAACGGTCTCCAACAGCGGGGCCAACGGCGGATTCAGCCTTTCCTTCGCCAACACCGATAACAAGGGGATAGTCCCCAATTCCAAATTCAACCGCAAAACCATCAACCTCGGCTTCAACCAGAAGATCAACAGCAAGCTCTCCGCATTGGGCAATATCAACTATTCCCTGGAAAACAATACCAACCCTCCGCAGATCGACGCCCAGGATTTTGCTACGGCAACGGTGATCTACACGCTAGCCAACTCGATGCCTTTTGAAGCCCTTAAAGCCAACCAGGTTCACGCCAACGGCAACGAGTTTGTCTTCTCCAGGTTCCTGGTACGTAATAATCCCTACTACTCAGTCAATTATCATAAGGAAAACATCGACAGGAACCGGCTTTTCGGAAACGTGGCTTTAAAATGGGATATCACCAAATGGCTTTACCTGCAGGGCCGCGTGGCGCAGGATTACTACGTCCGCAACCAGGACTATAACATTCCCAACGGTTACGCACCGATAGCTGCCGCCCCTTCGGGCTATGTAAACGGGGCATACGTGCAGGATGTAAGAAAATTCACCGAACGTAATATCGACTTCCTCCTGGGCGGGAACCATACATTCGGCGACATCGGGATAGACGCCACTTTCGGCGGCAATACACGCTATGTAAAGATGGACTTCAACAGTGTGGCCGTCCAGGACTTTGTTCAGCCGGGGCTCTACACGGTTATGAACGGACGGGTGAAAGACCCGCTGTACAGCCTTTCCGAAAAGAAGATCAACTCCCTTTACGGCGCCGCCACCATTTCGTACAAAGAGTTTCTATACCTGAACCTGACGGCGCGCAATGACTGGTTCTCGACCCTTGCCCCCGAAAACAGGAGCATTCTATACCCGTCCATAACCGGGAGCTTCGTTTTCTCCCAGGCTTTCCCGGAATTGCCCGGGTGGATCAGCTTCGGCAAGCTGAGGGCGGCCTATGCCGAGGTGGGGGACGACAACGTGGCCCCTTATTCGAACGCCCTGTACTATTCGGTCAACAACAACATGGCCACTACGCCGGGCGGCCAGTCGGTCCCTGTAGGCGGCATCAACGCTTCTTCCATTCCCAACCGCAACCTGAAGCCTCTGAGAGTGAAGGAATCGGAAGTAGGGATGGAAATGAAATTTTTCAACAACCGCGCCGGCCTGGACTTTACGTATTATCATAAAATAACGGAAGACCAGATACTGGCAGCCCAGGTCTCCGATGCCTCTTCCTACACCAACAAGCTTATCAATGTGGGTAGAAGCATGAACCAGGGAATAGAAATGCTGCTTACTTTCACGCCGGTTCAGAAAAAGGATTTCTCCTGGGATGTAAACTTCAATGTTTCGTACAATACTTCCAAAGTGCTGAAGCTGGGGTTGTCTGAAAACGACACGATTATCACAGCAGGAGGAGGAGGCGGACGCGTGCTGAACCAGGTAGTGGGCAAGCCGATAGGGCAGCTTTACACCTTCTATTATCTCCGGGATGCACAAGGAAGGCAGGTCTTTGACAAGGCCAGCGGCCTCGCGCTGCGGAATGACGTGCTCCGGAATGTCGGATCGGCGCTGCCCAGGTATTTCGGCGGGATCACCAATAGCTTTAACTATAAGGGCATCATGGTGTCGGCTCTTATCGACTTCAAGCTGGGTCATAAAATCATCGGCGGCCAAAACCAGAACTACCTGCGCCACGGGTTGCATAAAAAGACGCTGGTCGGACGGGCAGAGGGTTATGTTATCGGGGAAGGCGTTAACCCTGACGGGGAGGTCAACCAGACCAAAGCCCTTGTCCAGCCTTTCTATGAAAGACCCAATGTGATCGGCGTTCATGAAGATATGGTTTTCAACGCCGGCCACTGGAAGCTTCGCCAGGTAACGGCAGGGTACGACTTCACCCGGTTGCTGCCTTCAAGCTTCTTCGTAAAAGGGCTGAGGCTGAACTTTGTTGCGAACAATGTTGCGGTACTGAAAAAATGGACCGAGAATATGGACCCGGAAATGCTGTTCAACGCTTCAGACAATGCTACCGGTCTCGACTTCTGGCCCAGCCTGCCCCTGACCCGCTCGATGGGCTTCAACCTGAGCGCGAAGTTTTAGAGGCTATCAGCTGTCAGAAGTCAGCCATCGTGGCATCATCACATCAGCTAATTATCACATTGACTCATCATCACATTAATTCATATTTCTTATGAAAAAGACTTTCAATATACTCGGCCTGTGTCTTGCACTTCACCTGCTGGTGGCATGCGACGCCGGGTTTGACGAGATCAATACCAACAAGGTAAATCCTACGTCGCTGTCGCCCGACTTTGTACTGAACAAAGCCATACTGGATGCGACCTATACGCAGGGGACCGAAACGCTGCAGATGCTGAATTATCATTTCGGTATCGTTCAGCAGATCATCACTCCTTACGGCAGCTCCCTGGCCGGCGCCAACTACAACCAGTTCGTAGCCGCCAATATCACGCAGGTATGGCAGATTTTTTACCGCAACGTCGTGAAGCAGATCGTCGATGTGGCAGAAGTCACAAAAGGAGACGACAGCCGGCACAACCTTCACCAGATGGCCAGGATCTGGAAAGCATATGCCTTTATGATCCTGACCGACAACCACGGAGACATCCCTTACAGCGAAGCGGGAAAAGGCTACCTGGAAGAAATCATATCTCCCAGATATGACACGCAGCAGTCTATCTACACGGACCTTCTGAAAGAGCTGGAAGAAGCTTCGGCTGCCCTGGATCCGGCCAGGGACAAGGTTACGACTGAAATACTTTACGGAGGCGATGTAGCCAAATGGAAGAAATTCGGCTACTCGCTCCTGCTGCGGGCCTCTATGAGGTTATCGAAAATAGACCCGGCCACCGCACAGTCGTATGTGGCCAAAGCCGTGACCGGCGGACTGATCTCATCCAATGCGGACAACGCCGTAACCCGTCATTCGGCACTCTACAATAACTGGGTATCCAATCACCTGGCGGCGCGGGAAAAAACCAACTATTATCTTACAGAGCCTTTTGTCGACTATCTGAAAGAAAACAACGATCCCCGGCTCAGGGTATTTGCCGTCAGGCACGTAGGCGCTTCCAGCGGAACAGACCAGACAGCCGCCAGGCAATCGAGCGATCCTGCGGTACAGATCGGCATGCCGATGGGCTATGATGATGTTTCGATACGGACTACCTATGCTGCAAAAGGAGTTGTGAGCCTTTGGGACTACACACAGGCCAACTTCAATACCGTCCTGCAGCTCGATGCGCCTGAATTTCATGTCACCTATTCCCAGACACAGCTTTTGCTGGCAGAAGCAGCACATAGGGGGTGGACAAGCGGCGACCCTGCGACGCTATTCCGGAACGGGGTGCGGGCCAACCTGGAGCAGCTCCCGGCATACGGCTCAGCTTCCGTCATACAAGCGGGCGCAATAGACACCTACCTTACCGCACACCCTCTCAGGGCCGGTAAGGAGCTCGAGGATATCAATACGCAATACTGGGTTTCTTCCTTTCTATGCGGCCCGGAGCTGTTTGCCAATTTCAGGCGAAGCGGTTACCCTGCTCTAAAGAAAAACCCCTACCCCGGGTCGGAATTGCAGGGAGAAGACTTTATCAGGCGTATCCCCTATCCCGACACCGAGATTGTCGTCAACCAGGCAAACCTGAACGAGGCTATCGCCCGGCAGGGCCCGAATACCCTCAGCACTAGGGTCTGGTGGGATAAAAAGTAGTTTTAGCAGGAATCTGCCTCTTGTATCTATAGATATAAGAGGCATGAATTGCCCCGGGCTTCAGCCCGGGGCCCCATTCATTCAATCAAACAATAAGCAAGAATATGAAAAATGAAAGACGAGAAGCATTAAAAATGCTGGGACTCGGTACCTCCGCCGGGTTACTTTCCCTGTTCGGAGGAACAGCGCAGGCGCGGGGAAACTATGAAACCCCTTCCTATGCGAAAGGCATGGCTCCCGTTAAGATAAAAAACATCAAAGCCATAGTGACGGCGCCCCAGGGTTCCAACCTCATCACTGTAAAGGTCGAAACCACAGAGCCCGGCCTGTACGGCCTGGGCTGCGCTACCTTTACCCAGCGTGCCTTTGCTGTCGTAACCGCCATCGAAAAATATCTCAATGAGCTCTGTGTGGGCAGGGATGTAGACCAGATAGAAGATACCTGGCAGGCGATTTATGTAAGCTCATACTGGCGGAACGGGCCCGTGCTGAATAATGCCTTGTCGGGGCTCGACCAGGCTTTGTGGGACATCAAGGGCAAAAGGGCCGGCATGCCCGTATACCAGCTCCTGGGCGGAAAGTGCAGGTTTGCGATCCCGACCTATACGCACGCCGGGGGCAAAACTCCCGAAGAAGCTGTAGAAAGCGTGAAGAAATTCATGGAAGACGGCTTTAAATACATCCGTATCCAGCAGGGCGGATACGGCGCCGTGGGTAGCGTGTCGCGTAAACCCGATTTCAAGGAAGCTGGTTTCGGCGGAGAAACAGATAGCTATATGAACGAACGATTTTACCTGAAATCCGTTCCCGAAATGTTCGCGGCAGTCAGGAAGCACTGCGGAGAGGAAGTTCAACTGCTGCACGACATCCACGAGCGTCTTCAGCCCATGGACGCCATCAACCTGATCAAACGGCTGGAGGAATACAGCCCGTTTTTCGTCGAAGATCCCTTCTCGCCCGAAAACATGAAGTGGTTTAAATTACTGAGACAGACCACTTCGGTACCGTTGGCAATGGGAGAGCTTTTCAACAATCTCAATGAATTTTTAGAGCCTATGGTCAACCAGTGGTTTGATTATATCCGGATCCACGTATCCCAGATAGGCGGCATCACACCTGCCATGAAAGTAGCCAGGCTGGGAGAATTCTTCAATATACGTACTGCCTGGCACGGCCCCGGCGATGTAACGCCCGTGGGGCATGCCGCCAACGCGCACATCGATTTTGCCGTCTGGAATTTCGGCATACAGGAAGCGGTACGGTTCAATGATCAGATGCAGGAAGTATTCTCGGGTTGCCCCACGATGAAAAACGGCTATATGTACGTAAACGAAGTGCCGGGCCTCGGAGTCGATATCAATGAAAAGGCGGCGGCCAAATTCCCGATTACCACCCGCTCAAACTGGCAGGTAAGGAAAGAGGACGGAACGATCATCAGGCCCTAGCAAAAATAAACTTCCCGGTACGATGCAGAAAAAGAGGGTGTCACTGAAAGATATCGCTGAAAAGGCAGGCGTCTCGACCGCCCTTGTTTCCTATGTTCTCAACAAAAAGAAAAACCGGGTTGGGAAAGAAATGACTGAAAAGATCAGCAGGATCGCGAAAGAGCTGAACTACGAGCCCCACCATGTTGCCAAAAGCCTCAGAAGCGGTAAAACCTATACGATCGGGCTGATCATCGCAGATATTTCAAATCCTTTTTTTGCCAATATTGCCCGGGTGGTGGAAGATGAGGCTAAAAAATTCGGGTATACGGTCATTATCGGAAGCTCAGACGAGAAAGCCGAAAAATCGTGGGATCTCCTGAATGTGCTCCTCAACCGGCAGGTCGACGGGTTTATTATTGTCTCTGCCGAAAATTCGCAGAACAACATCATTTTCCTCAAGGAGAAAAAGATCCCGTTCGTATTGCTCGACCGGCATTTCCCACAGATACATACGGATTTCGTAACGACCAACAACTACAAGGCTTCTTATGACGCCACGCTTCACCTGCTGGAAAACGGGTACGAAGAAATAGGTCTGATCGCCTACGATTCGGAAATGTACCACATGCAGGAGCGTATCAGGGGGTATCATCAGGCCTTGACAGAAAACAGCATCACACCCCGGAAGGAATGGCTGAGGAAGGTCCCGTTCAGCGACATGGAGTCGAAGGTAAGAACAGCAATAGATGCTCTGGTCGACGGCTCCAGGCCGGTCAGGGCAGTAATTTTTGCTACTTACGGTCTTGCCCTCAACGGGCTCAAATATGTCAACGAAAGAAAGATCCGGGTCCCTGACGACCTGGCTATCGTCAGCTACGGGCAGGCTGAGGTCTTCGATCTCTACCACTGCCCCATCAGCTACATACGGCAGCCCCTGGAACAGCTCGGGAAAACCGCCGTCGAAATGCTGATCTCCAAGCTCAACAATCCCGACGAAGGTATGAAACAGGTATTCATGGAGGCCCGGCTGATCAGCCGCGATTCGTCGGTGCCGGCAAAGGTACAGGCTGCCGGCAGGCGATCTGAATAAAGCCATGAGCCCTGAAGAAATCTAATTGTCTCATTAATTTTTATACAGATGAAAGCATCAAACTCAAAGAAAGCGACCTCCCGGCGGACCGTCATTCAATCTCTCCTCGGAGCAGCCGGAGGATCGCTCATCCTGCCCGGATCGTCCTATGCGCAATCTCCCGGCCGCTTCGAAGGCTACAGCAAGGTGCGTATCACCCGGCTGGAAACTTTCCTGGTGAAGCCCAGGTGGATCTTCCTCAGGATCCACACCGACGCCGGTGTGACGGGACTGGGAGAACCGCTGCTGGAAGGAAGAGCGTTAACTATACAGACTGCTATAAAAGAACTGGAGCCCTACCTGATCGGGAAGGACCCGCGCCATATCGTCCACCACTGGCAGGCGATCTACCGGCATGCCTTCTATCGGGGAGGGCCCATTCTCACCAGCGCCCTGAGCGGTGTGGACCAGGCGCTTTGGGATATTAAAGGAAAGCTTCTGAATGTGCCCGTATACGAGCTTCTCGGCGGCCCGACCAGGGACCGGGTACGGATTTACGGCCGGGCATCCACTCCCGAAGACATGAAAAAAAGAAAGCAGGAAGGCTATACCGTGATCAAAACGGGGGTAGCAAAAAAGAATCCCGCCAATATCGTTGAAAACCCGAAATTCATCAGGCATGCCGCCGACAGCTTCGCGGCGTTGCGTGAAGCAGGGGGCGACGAAATGGACATCGCCATTGATTTTCACGGCGCAATCCCGCCGCAGACTTCCAAGCTGCTTATCAAGGAGCTGGAGCCTTTCAAACCTATGTTTATCGAAGAGCCCGTCCAGGCGCAGAATGTGGACGTTCTCGTCGACATTGCCCGCGGCACACATCTCCCGATCGCTACAGGAGAAAGGATATTTACCAAATGGGGGTTCCGCGAGATACTCGAAAAAGGGGCTGCCAGCATTCTCCAGCCGGATCTTTGCCACGCCGGGGGGATCACGGAAGGCAGGCTTATCGCCGGGATGGCGGAAGCCTATTATGTCCCCATAGCTCCTCATAACCCGATGGGACCTATCTCGCTGGCCTCAGGCCTGCACCTTGCCGGCGCTATTCCCAACTTCCTGGTCCAGGAGCAGGTATCGCTGGGTGAAGGCTACCTTAAAAACCCTTTCAAATTGCAGAAGGACGGTACCGTCTTGCTTCCTTCCGGCCCGGGCCTGGGAGTCGAGCTCGACGAAGCTGCCCTTGCAGATAAAATAGGGCACGACTGGAAAAACCCGGAGAGCTACAATGCCCTCGACGGCTCGGTAGTGGATTGGTAGGGCTGTCAGCGGTACGCCGCCGCGGCCGCTCATAAATAAAATCTCTGCGGCTCTGCGCCTCTGCGAGTATTTTATTTCACGCACAGGCGCCGGGTCGCAGAGATTATTTAGTTATTTGAAATTTTATACAAATGAAAATCAATAATTACCGTTGGTGGGTGGTCGGTTTGGTTCTGATGGCAACCACTATCAATTACATAGACCGTCAGATTATCGGGCTTTTGAAGCCTGTTCTCGAGGTTGAATTCAGCTGGTCGGAATCGGATTACTCCAGGATCGTCACAGCTTTCAGCGCCGCCTATGCCATCGGGCTCCTTACCATGGGGCGCCTGGTCGATTTCCTGGGCACCAAACGGGGATATGCGATTTCCGTTGTCATCTGGAGCCTAGCAGGCATGCTGCATGCCGTGGCCCGGAACCTTACGCAGTTCATCACCGTACGCGTCATCCTGGGCATAGGAGAAGCGGGAAATTTCCCGGCGGCGATGAAGGTGGTGTCCGAGTGGTTCCCGAAAAAAGAAAAGGCGCTTGCCACCGGTATCATCAATGCCGGCGCCAGTATCGGGGTGGTATTTGCCCTGCTCATTACCCCTTTGATCCTTAATTTTTATACCTGGAAGGAAGTATTCTGGATCACCGGCGGCCTCGGTTTTGTATGGATGGCGTTGTGGTGGATCTTCTACGAGATACCGGCGCGGCAGAAAAGGATCACCGGGTCCGAGCTGGAACTGATCCGGCAGGGACAGGAGCAATTCGAAAGCCAGACCGGCAAGCCGCTCCCATGGAAAAAGCTGTTGTCCTTTCCTCAAACCTGGGCGGTCGTGGCGGGGAAATTCTTTATAGACCCGATTTACTGGTTTTTCCTTTTCTGGCTTCCCTCCTATTTTGCCACCACATTCGGGCTTGATCTCAAAAAACCCAGCCTGCCTCTGATGATCATCTACCTGGCTACTACGATCGGGAGCATCGGCGGAGGTTACTTTTCTTCCTACCTCGTCAAAAGAGGCTGGACAACCCTCAAAGCGAGGAAAGCTACCCTCCTGTCGGTTGCACTCCTGGAGCTGATGGTGATCGGAATGCAATTCGTAAATGATGTATGGGTGGCGGTAGCAGTCCTGAGCATTGCGGTAGCCCTGCATCAGGCCTGGTCTACCAATGTGTTCACGCTGACGGCCGACCTGTTCCCCAAAGAATCGGTCAGCTCGGTGGCAGGCCTGGCCGGTATGGCCGGCGCTACAGGCGGAATCCTCTTCCCTATATTGGTTGGCTACCTGCTCGATTCCTACAAGCTGGCAGGAAACCTCGCGGGCGGGTACAACCTATTGTTTTCATTGTGCGGCATTACCTACCTGCTGACCTGGCTGGTGATACATATGTTGACGCTGAGGTTTAAAAATAATGCGGTGTAGAGACGCACTGCCGTGCGTCTGTATCCCATCGGATGTCGGATGTGCCAGATACGCCAGCCAGACGCACGGCAGTGCGTCTCTACACCCGACAATTAAATTTATCATTTCGCCAATTAACCGGATTATTGATAATATAATAGGAAATACGTTGAAATTCACCATCGTTCCGGATTATATGATCATGAAAACGTGCCTGCCAAACGGGTCGTCCGGGTGTATTGCGGTATTCATTTATCAATTTTGTTGCCGATGATTTGAATCCCGCCATAAACGATGATATGGATTTGGGGGATCGGCTAGGTAGCGGTACAGACGCACGGTCGTGCGTCTTCATTTCCCCGGATGATGTGTCGGATGCGCAAGACGCACTGCCGTGCGTCTGTACATTATTTTCAATCCGTAATATCGCGTGTAGATGATTGGGCATTAATACGAATGCATCACAAAACAATTCCTGTCGCATTTCAAATGATTTATCCCATTCCCGCAAAACAATCTCGCCTATCGGAGAGGTATCCAATTCCCTCTGCAATATCTGCCCGAATAAACATTCCCGATTGGCCGTGCAAACGGTAATAAAATACCGCCCATCCCTGGCATAGTCCCACCACGCTGCGCGCGCTGAAGCAATACGATATTTAGTACGTAATCTGGTCATAGTATATCAGTATTATGAATAAGAAATAGTATGTATCATCATAGTATGAGCAATATTAATCAATTTTTCCCAAAATATAATCAGGCTACGGAATGAACAGCAGCCTGACAAAGATCATAGTATAAAACCCGCTAATCCTGTATAAACGTAAACTCCGGAAGCCCGTAGAGCTCATATTTAACATTCGGCGTCTGATCGGGAAATGACGCTGTAGCGATCAGCTTATAGCAGGCGTTATGAACCAGTATGCTTCCTTTGGTATAGGGCATAAAATCGTTCCCGCTTCCTGTTTTATAGGCGTACGAGTATTTTTTATTAGCCCCGGCCGACTGGCTGTTGATACTGATAACGTACTTTTTGTTCGCGGTGAGCGCTAATGCTTCGATATTACCGAAAGTCAGGTGATCCGGGGCAGTCTGTTCGATTGTTTTCTGCCTGAGGATCTCTTTGGAATCGAAATCCCAGACAATAACCCGGTAAGTCCCCGGCTCCGGCATTTTGCTCCCCAGCTCTGTTATTTTGCCCGGTGCAGAGGCGCTGAAAACAACTCCCAGTTCCCACGGCCCGCTGGACCGCGTCCCTACAGAGATGCCATTTTCATCGGTCAGAAATGTAGTAATCGCACTTTCAGCAGGCTTAGGCTCCTCCTTGTCCTTGCAGCTGTTCAGGCTGACTGCTCCGAAGAACATAGCTGCGATCAGAATATTTTTCATAGTACAACTTAGTTAGGAAATTGATTTAACTTCCCGTTAGTCGCACATTCGCATTTTAAGGAAACAAGAAGGAGTTTTTTTTATTAAAATATCCGGTCGCCGCGCTATGCATCCAGCCTTTTATTGATACGCTCTGCCGCGAGCTTCAAAGCGGCAACTATCTCTTTTTTCCGGGGCGCGGGGAACCTGATTTCCGGAAGGAAGACACTTAATGCCGCAATCGCTTTTCCATTTTTCTTTACCGGCACCGCTACACCGATGATATGTTTTGCGGAATGGGTAATCACGATCTCCTCTCTTTGTATTTTATCCAGAGCCCGTATTAAATCTTCGCGGGTTTCTACTTCCTTCCATGCGCCGGGAGCGGGAAGACCTTTTACATTGATGAACCCTTCGATCTCCTTTCCTGACATATAAGCCAGCAGTAACCTTCCGCTTGCCGTCTCGTAAACATCGCGCTCGGTTTTACTCCTGACCTGCAGATCCTGGTCGCTGTTTACCATATGCAGCACGAGACGCTTCTGGTTTCGTATGATGCCCAGCAAAGATCCTTCATTCAATTGATTGGTAAGCGCTTCCATCTCAGGCTTCGCCGCCATTACGAGGTTCTGATTGTAGCCGAGACTATTGGTCAGGTTAAAAGCCATAGGGCCCAGGCGATATCCCTTCTTCCTGCCGAGGTGCTCTACGTAATTCTTGCTGACCAATGTTTTGAGAATATTGGCGCAGGTGGCCTGGTTCAGATCCAGGCGCTCCGATATTTCTGTAAGTGTATAGGCTCTTTCCGGGTCCTGTGCGATATATTCCAGTATATCTAAAGCTTTGATTATGACTAGTACCATCTGTAAATCATGATTACCTTCCCATCCACCCGCCGTCGACCGTCACGATACTCCCGTGAACATAATCCGACGCAGCCGATGCGAGAAAAACAGTTACCCCTTTAAAATCGTCCGGATGCCCCCATCTGCCTGCCGGGATCCTCCCTACTATAGCCGCATTCCGTTCGGGATCGTTACGCAGCGCTTCTGTATTATCAGTATCAATATAACCCGGTGCGATCCCGTTTACATTTACTCCTTTTGGAGCCCATTCATTAGCCAGCGCTTTGATCAGGCCCCCGATCGCCGACTTGCTAGCCGTATAGCCCGGCACGTTGATCCCGCCCTGGAAAGTCAGCAGAGAAGCTGTAAAAATAATCTTTCCGCGGCCGCGCTCCAACATCCCCGCACCTATTTCCCGGGAAAGTATGAACTGGGCATTCAGATTGGTATTAATGATGGTATCCCAATATTCGTCGGGGTGCTCCGCAGCCGGCTTCCGCAAGATAGTGCCGGCATTATTGACCAGGATATCGACAACGGGATGGGCCTCCTTTACGCCGTCGATAAAGCGGTACAGCGCCTTCCTGTCCCCCATATCACACTGATAGGCCGTGAATTGCCGCCCGGTGCGCCGGACTTCCGACTCCACCTCGCTTCCGTGAAGCTCCAGCGACGCCGACACACCGATGATATCGGCTCCTGCTTCCGCCAGCGCTACTGCCATGGCTTTGCCTATTCCGCGTTTACAGCCTGTGACGAGGGCGGTCTTACCTTCCAGTGAGAAAGGGGCTGATATGCTCATATTTCATAGGAGTTTAGTGATCATAATTTCACAATGATACAATAAAATTTTTTTATAGATTAATAATGCTGGTTGTTGGCAGGGAAAAAGGCGTCTTGTTTGAAAGTTGATGTGATATAATAAATCGAATGTTTATATAGGATAAAATAGATTATTTATATACGAAAATATAATAATTCTTATTTTCAAAATTCTCTATATTATTTTTTGCAAAAACTTTTGCACATTTTTTTTGACGGAAAGATTCTTTTAATTTAATATTGTATTGTTGAATTATTATTTATCTATAATAAATTACAAATCTGAAATTTTTATGACCTTAAACCTTTTACCACGAATACTCAGGATTTTCCTTATCATGTTACTGACCGTGAACTCTGTGTGGGCGCAACTTAAGGTGACCGGTACAGTCTCTGACGAAAATGGGGATCCCTTACCAGGAGTAAATATTATTGAAAAAGGAACTACTTCGGGTACTTCAACCAATGCAGAAGGGCATTATGAGCTTGGAGTATCATCAGGTGCGGCCATCCTGGCCTTCTCTTTTGTGGGATACCTTTCACAAGATCTACCAATTGAAAATCGTAGCCGGATCGATATCAATCTCTCGCCGGACACTAAACAATTAGGAGAAATTGTCGTCGTAGGCTACGGTACACAAAAAAGAAGCGACCTGACAGGCTCAATAGCATCAGCCGATATTGAAGCTTTTAGAGAAAGCCCTAACGTGAATATTATGCAATCACTTCAAGGTTCCGTTCCGGGCGTCCAGGTAGGACAGGTCAACCAGGCTGGCCAGGAGCCTTCTATTTCAATCAGGGGACAGACGACATTAAGCGGTAGTACCTCTCCTTTGATTGTCGTAGACGGAATTATTTTCCGTGGGAGGATCGGCGATCTTAACCCCGCTGATATCGCATCTGTAGATGTGTTGAAAGATGCAAGCAGTAAGGCGATATATGGAGCACAAGCGTCCAACGGTGTGATCCTGATTACAACAAAAAGTGGGACCGCAGATACAAAGCCCGTCATCACGTACTCCGGGTCAATGACCACACAGAGTCCAACGGTAAACGCAAAGCTCTTGAACCGGGAGGAATTCCTCGAAAAAGTAAGAGATATAGAGTACAGGAAATCGTACTTGGCCCCGGACTACACACAACCAAATCCTGATTGGGATTATACAATATCCGAACTACGGTCCGCTCATATTGACGGGCTTAACCGCGGCACAAATTTTGACTGGTGGGATGCCTTAACCAATAACGCATTTATCTCGGATCACCTGGTTAGTATTGCCGGGCGATCGGGTGTGACCAACTACTATTTGTCAGGAGGCCATACCAACCAGCGAGGGTTTGTAAAAAATGACAATTACAAACGAAACACCGTAAGAATAAACCTTGATATCGATGTTACAAAATGGTTGAAAGTAGGCATCAATTCTTTTGGTTCATTTGCGGATCTATCCGGTAACTACCCCAACATGAGAAACATTACCGGCTTAGCATCTCCTTTAATAATGCCTTGGGATGATGAGGGAAACTTAATTATAAACCCCAATCAAACCAATATTGTAAATCCTTTTCTCGATATGGAGGCTGACGACAAAAACAAGCTTAACCGGATTACTGGAAACTTCTATACGCTTGTTAAGATACCTGGAGTAAAAGGGCTTTCCTATCGATTAAACTATAGTAACAACTATCGCTGGGACTCTCGTTTTTACAGCAATCCATACGATAACGGATTAAATGGACTCGCCTATAAGACAAACTCATCACAATCGGACATGATGTTAGATAATATTGTAACATATGACGAACAATTTGGAGATCATCACGTAAACCTCACCATGATAGCGGGATACAACGAAATAAACCAGGAGCATACACGAGCTGAAGCGCTAAATTATTCAAACCTTGTACTCTCTTACAATAGTCTGCAGCAGGGTGTAAATCAGTTTGTTACTTCCAGCGCCTGGAAAGAGGCGTATCTCTACCAAATGGGACGGATCAATTACAATTATAAAAGAAAGTACATGCTTACCGCTACTATACGACGAGATGGCTTTAGTGGATTCTCGCAGAATAATAAAACTGGCTACTTTCCTTCTATCGGTATGGCCTGGGTTATTTCCAACGAGCCCTTTTACAAAATTAACAGACTTGAAATGCTTAAATTCAGAGCCAGCTATGGAAAGAACGGAAATCAAACTTCCAGATACAGCTCACTCGCGATGGTTACTTCAGGCGTTGCCTCGCATTATGTCTTTGGTGACGGTGCTGCCACTTCGCTGGGCCAGTCACCAAGTTCACTAGCCAATAATAATCTTACATGGGAAACTACTTCCGGCATCAATTTGGGATTAGACTTCGGCGCCTTTAAAAACCGAATCACAGGTAGTCTTGAATATTATGCTACCACGACTACAAATTTGCTCTGGAATGTGGAGTTACCCCAAATGTCGGGCTTCTCTTCTATTCAAAGCAACCTTGGCAGGATAGAAAATAGGGGATTCGAACTGCTGCTGACGGCTGGTTTAATAAAAGGCAAGTCATTCAGTTGGGATTTGACGACTAATTTTTCTACGAACAGAAACAAAATAACAAGCCTGTTAGGCATAGACCGGGATGGCGACGGGAAAGAAGATGATCTTATAGCCAGTGGTCTGTTTATAGGGAATTCTATCGGAACAGTTTATAGCTATGAAGTAGGCGGAATCTGGCAATTAGGAGATGAAATCCCAGCAGGCTATAATCCTGGCACCTATCGCCTTATCGATCAGAATGGCGACGGCATGATAACAGCAGCCGGCGATCGGGTAATTCTAGGCAGGACAGAACCTGCTTATAGATTTGGGATTCAGAACACCTTTAGGTATCGAAATTTTACGTTAAGATCATTTATTAATTCTGTCCAGGGAGGCAAAAACGGATACCTCGGTGCCAATCACGCAGGCAGTGGAGCCACTACCGGAAACTCCCAAGCTGCCAATTGGTTCTCTTTTGCTGACTATTGGTCCCCGAGAAATCCCGACGGGAAATATCCACCTCCCTGGGGAGGAGCTCAAATTTTACCCCCGCGTTACTTTTCCAGGAATTTTGTCAGGTTACAGGATGTTTCTCTCTCTTATCAGCTGCCCGAGTCTGTTTTCAAAAAAATAGGACTAAACAATTTCAAGATTTTCCTAAGCGGAAAAAATCTTGCTACGCTAACGAAATGGGACGGATGGGATCCTGAGACCGGTCAGGGCATCGGATGGAGCGCAGATGCGTTTCCGGTGATGAAGGCCTATACGATAGGAGTTGATTTTTCTTTTTAATTCTTAATGTAAATTTATATGAAAGGCAAGATACTAAAATACTTTGTCATCGCGATTCTTGGAATTTCCTGTAGTGAAAAAGAACTACTGGAAGAAATTCCCCTCGATTTTTACAGTCCTGAGAACTCCTACATTACACCCGCTAATTTTGAAAGTGCGGTCACCGATCTCTACGCAAGAGTTCGAAGTATACATTATGGTACAGACGACTACAATAACTTTGCACATCTTCTGGCGAGTGATATCGCCAAATTCGGGCGTGGTGGCACAGAACGTTTTGGTGACTACGACGTATGGGTGGTACCTACAAGCGCCCTGGTGCGGTATCATTGGGTAAACTGGTACAAAGTCATCGCCAACGCTAATACCATAATCTCCCGGCTGGAGGGAGCTAGTCTGACAGCCGAGCAAAAGATTCAATTGGATGCAGAAGCCCGCTTTTTCAGAGCTTTCGCTTATCGTTACCTTGTTTATTTATATGGCGGGGTGCCGTTGGTCGTAGAAGAGGTAGCTTCTCCAAAGACGAATTTCGTTCGTGCTTCAAAGGAAGAAGTGTTGAACCAGATTGTGCTCGATCTGACTTTTGCAAGTCAGCATTTGCCTTCCATAGGCAGCGTCACAGACGGGAAAGTATCTAATCTCGTCGCTAATCACTATTTAAGCGAAACTTATATGTCTCTGGGCAGCCTGGATGAA
The DNA here is from genome assembly GCA_037191015.1 of Spirosomataceae bacterium. Classification (GTDB taxonomy): domain Bacteria; phylum Bacteroidota; class Bacteroidia; order Cytophagales; family Spirosomataceae; genus Ravibacter. The sequence goes on along the minus strand of JBBCKD010000008.1, from coordinate 278,678 downwards.
GCGATAGCCGCAGCCTCGGTGATCATCGACGACCCAAACACGTCGTTAATGAGCGAAAGGTTCGGCTCCCGGGCCAATACCGACCCCTACGACGACTATTTGAAATTAGGCCCCGGCGATCCTTTCTGGGACCTTTTTCAACGTGGAAACCAAAACAGGAGCAGCGGCAATACTGAAGCTTTGTGGGTTATCCAGATGGAAGTGGATGTAATAGGTGGAGGGCTTCAATCCGGAGGTGGAATGTTCAATGCCTTGGAAAGATGGGCGGCCCCGGCCGCATTTCTTAGTTTCCTGGATCCCGACGGCAAAGAAGGGGCAACAAGCTTGCCGCAATCAAACTATAACTCAGGAGGAAGGGGCGCATCTTTTTTGATGAACACAGATTACTTCTTAAATGATCTCTGGCAAAGTGACTGGAATAATGATATTCGCAATGCTCCTCATAATATCATCAGGGACTATATTTACACCAATCCAAATTCGGCGTGGAAAGATTCCAGCGCTATCAAATATCCCAGTCCGACCCGAAAAAATCAGAGCTGGCGCTGGTATCCGTTTCCTTCTAAAGTAACGACACCCGGCGACCATCCGGACAACCTGTTTCTGAATAAGGAAGATTTGACCCTTAGTGCAACGGCTGGCAGCACATTCCGGGATATGTATTTGCTAAGACTGCCGGAAACTTATTTGTTACGAGCCGAAGCATTCTGGAGAAAAGGAGACCTGGTCAATGCAGCCAACGACATAAATGTTGTACGTAAAAGAGCAAAAGCTAAGCCTGTAGCCGCCCAAGATGTTACGTTGGATTATATCCTGGACGAGAGAGCGAGAGAACTCGTATACGAAGAACAGCGGAGGATCACCCTGCACCGCACCAATACCCTCGTGGAACGGGTCAGGAAATATAATGATCTGAATGGGGATGAAATTAAAGACTTTCATGGCTTATGGCCCATCCCGTTCTCAGAGATCGAAGCCAATATAGATGCTGTGATGGAACAAAACCCCGGTTATTATTGACAAATCAACGCTAGAAAACCAACATGACGACCAGAAGAACTTTTCTTTTTCAGATGGCACTTGCCTTACCGGGGGTTCATTGGTTAAACTCAGATTATGATTGTATAGTCCCCGTCGACGACCGGGCAGGCACAAAGGATTATCTTTCGCTATCCATTCGGGGTACTCCAAACAAATTACCTATACCCGACGGCAAGCGTATTCCCTTTGGCTGGAATTACTTCACCATTCCGACGTCACCTGATAGTATTGAACTGCAAATCCCAACTCTAAAGAAAGATTTTAAAGGAAAACTCTTTCTGAGACTTATGGTTGCCATGGATACGCGGGACCAGCGAGAAGTTTCTGTTGTCCTGGCAAAATCAGGAAAGACTATTGGAAAGCTTCCTATCTGGTATGCCAGCGCCCTACAATTGTTTGAATGTGAACTGCACACCGATGTGGTAAAACTAATGGAAGAGGGCATCCGGCTTACTTTGAAGGAAGAGAACGAACCGGTTTACCTGGTTTCGTCTTCCGAACTCACAGGCTCTCATTTGCATGTAGCTAATCCCGGGAAAGCATTACCCTCCTCCACGGCATTTCTGAATACCTTCTACGGCATGAGATCCCTCCACCCCTTCGGTTGGATGGAAGGCTGTACACTCGACGGATTGCAGGAACTCAGCCGCTCAGGCCGGTTTCCCCAAGCAAAAACAGCCCTCGAACAACGGTTGGCCCTTTTTATTCCCGATGATCAAAATCTGGTATATGAAAACCCCAATACCCAGCCATCCGACAACCAATTCAATAACCTGGAAGCCGGACTCCCTTTCGTGGCCGTCATTGAAAAATATCCCACTCACCCATCTATAAAGCTCTTTACCGACTTCTGTGAAAACCGGGTAGAAAATGGGAAAAGTAGGTCAGTAGATTTCACTACCGAAGGCTGCTATACCCTTGCCTACCCTCTGGCTGCCGTAGCCAAAATCTCCGGTAATAAGGATTGGTACGATCTGGCCCTGTTTGAGCTGGAAGAACGCATCCGATACCTTACCGATGACAAAGCCGTCTATCAAAGAGCCTCTACCGATGGGACAATGAAAGGTTTCCGCAATTGGGGACGAAGTTATACCTGGTTCCTTCTTGGTTTGGCGCGTACCACCGCAATCCTCCGGCAGGATCCATCCTTTGGAAAAGACCTGCGGCTAGCCCGCATCCGGGAAGCGTTTCAATATTATGCATCGCTCGCACTTGAGCATCAGCAGCCTGACCACAGTTGGCGAGCTTATCTGGACCTTCCGGAAACCGGCTATGACGCTTCGGCTACAGCCGGACTGGGGGCTTCCCTGCTATACGGAAAACGCCTCGGCTGGCTACCAGATCTGCCGGATTCAAAACTTTATGCGATCAGGCAGCGTCTTGAACAAAGTCTTACTCCTGACGGCTTCCTCGCTAATAACTGCCAGATTAATCGCGGAGGCGAAGAACTTCAAAAAAGCCCTTATCGGGTAATTTCTCAGTATGTCATGGGGCTAATGGCTCACCTTTATGCGCATCTTAAATGAAAGTATTAAGCTTTTTCTCCTACCTATTACTTACAGGATTTGTTTTTCCTTTAACAGCCCAGACAAAAACAGTTCCGGCACAGAGAGAAATCCTGAAAATTCCAGATTGGCCGGTACCCTCTTTTAAAGACCAGGTATTCAATATTCTGACCTACGGAGCGAAACAAAACGATATTCCCGGTAATACAAATGCGTTGAAAAAAGCGGTGGAGGACTGTCACAAATCAGGGGGAGGAACGGTCCTCGTTCCTAAAGGAATATGGATAACAGGACCGATCCACCTGAAAAGTAATGTAAATCTTCACCTGGCGGAGGGCGCCGAACTACGATTCAGCCAGAATTACGTTGACTATCTGCCGGCAGTACTTATTCAGCGGGCAGGCCTTCTCTGCTACAATTACTCACCGTTTATCTATGCACATAAACAAACCAATATAGCGGTTACAGGCAAAGGCACCCTCAATGGTCAGGGGCAGGTATGGTGGCCCTGGAAAAATAAGCAGCCGGGAATGGTCGAGCTTTTCACGATGGGGAAGTCACGCGTACCTGTAGAAAAAAGGGTGTTTGCAACCGAAGCCGCAGGCGTTCGCCCACCCTTTATTCAATTTTTAGAATGCCGTGATATCCTTATCGAGGGTGTTACGTTGCTTGACGGCCCTTCATGGAATGTTCATCCTGTTTTTTGCGAAAATGTAACAATTAGAGCCATCTATATTAAATCACACGGCCCTAATAACGACGGTATTGATCCTGACGGATGTAAAAACGTATTGATCGAGGATTGTACCATAGACGTAGGTGACGACAATATCTGTCTGAAGTCCGGGAGAGACGAAGAGGCCTGGGAAATAGGCCGTCCCCTTGAAAATGTGATCGTCCGCAGGTGTACTACAATTGCCGGGCACGGCGGATTCGTAATCGGTAGCGAGATGTCGGCCGGTGTCCGGAATGTGATTGTCGAAGACTGCCATTTTGCCGGTACACAGCGAGGGATTCGGTTCAAATCAAGATTAGGCAGGGGCGGGGTAGTCGAGAACATATACATCCGAAACATTACCATGGATTCCATTAGGAACGAAGCCGTCATTTTCGACCTGCAATACGACGGCGAACCGATCGAAAAAGCGTTAAACTATAACAGCAATCATACAAAAAGGGCCGACGCACCGATTTTTCAGAATATTTCTATTGAAAATATCTCCTGTCTTTACGCAGATAAGGCCATCTTTTTACGCGGACTTCCGGGAGGCGATTATCTCCGCGATATCTCTTTGACGAATATCAGGGTAAGAGCCAAAAGCGGGATAAGTTGCGATTTCGTTCAGGGATTAAGTCTGCAGGATATCCAGGTCATACCTATTGTAAACGGCAAGTAATGGTTTCGGTGACTTTCTTTACTAATCTTACCCGCCTAGACAATAAGCAATCTATGTTACATATCATCCTTATATCGGCACTATCTATGACTGGTTACGACTGAATCGCTCCGGCGGGGGAGAAAAGAACATCAGCCAGAAGCGAAAGTAATCATTCTCGCATTGAATCACGGCTATTTCAATGCACTGGTAGACGAGGTCTCTTGTAGCGAAAATTACAAGAGTAAGATTGAACAGAAGAAAGAATCCATAATAACGCGAAATTAATCTCTAATGTATCATGAATTCAACTGCCGGTTATCAACGAATCAAACAAACTTCTCTGAATTTTGTAAACGCCATGAAGATCGGCGACAAGCCGGGTGTTTACCGTAAAGAAGCCGGTGAAGGCGAGAGCTTTTACGGCTCGTATCATGCAGCCCATATCCTCGACTTATTTGGTGAAATGCAGTTCCTTTCTGAATCGTACCGCGATGAATGGGCGGACCAGTTTCGGCAACGGCAAACCGGCCACGGTTATTTTTCAGGAAAAGCCGAAGATCGGAAAAGGGTAAGATCACTCGATGAAATGGAATCCGCCTGGCACTATACCAGAGGCAATATCTGGGCGCTCAGGGTATTAGGGATGAAGCCGGAAAAGGAACTCAGATTTGTCGAACCCCTGCTAAATCCTCAGAAGCTATATCAATGGGTAAAACACTACGACTGGAGCAACCCCTGGGCTGCAGGCAACCAGGTACTCGCCGCAGCGACGGCCTTGTTTGCATTACGTGACTGGTTTGGGGCAGGAGAGGTCGACAAGGTGCTGGATGAAGGAATGTTGCCGGCGCTTGAGGAATTGCTGGATGAAAAAACAGGTTTTTGGGGAACTCAATACGGAGCCGATCTGCCTAACGGTCTCTTCGGAACTATCCACATCACCCCGATCTACTTTGCACAGGGCTGGGAACTCCGCGGATTGGAACGTAACGTCGATTCCACCCTGGCCTGCCAACTGGCGGACGGTTCATTCTGGCCCGGAGGATCAGATTGCCCCGATTTTGACGGAGCTTACATGATGAGCAATCTTGCTGCGCTCACTGACTACCGCCGCGGGGACCTGGAAGCTGCCGGCCGCCGCTACCTGGACCACGCCCTGATGCATGAAGATCCGGACGGAAACGGATGGCTGCTGCACCGTCGTGACAGCAAACCGTCAGATTGGGTACCGCGACCACACTGGATATGGAAGGAAGGGGAAAAAACTGCTTCTGCAGAACTCAGGGATGAAGACCCGGGGCGAACCCATATTATGTTGGGATCATGGTTCTACCCGCTTTCCATTGCGCTGATCAGTCACTTTTCAGGCAATACAGGGTATGAGGGCCCGTACCATTTCAATTCTCATTCGCTGCATGTCTGTAACGTGTTTAATGAAACCGTATAAATAGATGGAGAACAGGAGATCATTTCTGAAAACAATTGCCGCACTGCCCCTGGCAACGTCCCTTGAAAAAGAAATTACCGGCCGTTTTCAACCGGAGGAGGCGGGGGTATCGCTGAAAAAAATCGGAACAGTCAGGATCAAAAAACCAACAGAGATCAAAAAGTCTCCGTTCGGAATAGGTTGTGAGACCCTGGACAGATCGCTCTGGGATCCGAAAGAAATCTACCCGTGGATGGACGATCTCTCCGTGAAATGGGCACGCCTCCAAACCGGGTGGACGCGTGTAGAGCACCGGAAAGGCAGCTACGATTGGCAATGGCTCGACGAAAGCGTGGATGGGCTCATCAAACGGGGTTTTAAGCCGTTTTTCAACGTCGGGTATGGCAATACGCACTATACAGAGGGCGATATGGGGTATCATCCGCTGGTAAGCACTGAGGCGCTGGCAGCCTGGAAAAAATTTGTAGTTGCGCTTACCAAACGCTATAAAAACAAAATTTCCCATTATGAGATCTGGAACGAGCCCAATCTCGGCGGCTTCTGGAAGCCCGGGAAAACCGATCCTCAAAAATATGTACAACTGGTCAGGGAAACCGCTCCCTTAATCCGGCAAAATGCTCCTGATGCGGTCATTGTCGGCGGTGTAGTTTCCCGGTTACCTTTCACCTACATCAAAGCGCTTTTCGAAGAAGGGCTCGGTAAACTGATCGACATATTCTCCTTTCATCCGTATACGACGATCCCCGAAAGCTATACGGACAGGATTGTCGCATTGAGAAAGCTGGTGAAACGCTACAACCCGTCCATCGAAATATGGCAGGGAGAAAACGGCTTTGCTTCAGAGCCCAACTCCACGGGATTCGTCGGAGAAGGACCGTGGACTGAGAACATCCAGGCTAAAATCATGCTGCGGCGGCTGCTTACTGACTGCTCCCTGGATCTCCCTATGAGCCTCTGGTTCCTGATCGTTGACCTCCACGACTATCCCAAAGGCACCGGCAAGGTAAACTACAAAGGGATTCTGAGGACCAAACCGGAAATCGCTCCTAAAGTAGCTTTCAAAGCTTTGCAAAACCTGGGGAGCCTTATACATGGCGATGTAAGGACGACTAATTCGCTGATCAACTTACTGGATGGAAATCAGGCTGCCGGAGAAAAGGAGTATAGCCGCCTCGGAAATGGCGCAGAACCCACCTTACCCGACACGATGGCGACCACGCTTAAAACAGATAACGGTACGGTGCTGGCGTACTGGTCTACGGTAAAAGCAGGAGACGTTCCTCTCAGCAAAAGCGTCCATCTCTTTTTGTGGGATTGGGAAGGCGCAGGATTCAGCGATCCTGTGCTCATCGATCCGCTTCTCGGCAGCATCCATGAGATACCGGATCAGCAGCGATTTTACGACCAGGATAAGTACCGGATCAGCCAGGAAGCGCAGGTGTTAAGGCAACTCCCGTTACAGGATTATCCTTTGCTGATCATGGAAAGAAGCCAGGTTATCTGACCGGAAACGTACGCTATGATGAAATTAATCAACCTTCTTTTCGCATTGCACCTTGCAGCAAATGTATCAGCTCAAACCGGGAAAGGCACCTGGGATGTTTTCGGGCTTGGTGCTAAAGGCGACGGTCAGACAATGGATACCAGGGCAATACAAAAAGCTATCGATCAATGCCATGCAGCCGGCGGCGGGAAAGTCTACCTGCATAATGGCAGGTTCCTCTCGGGTACGCTTTATCTGAAAAGTAACGTCACCCTTCATATCGAAGCCGGTGCGGTGCTCCTGGGCAGCGGCAACGCAGACGACTACCCCAATGCCGCTTCCGTCTACCCTACCTACGTTTCCGATACCATGACCAGTAAAGCATTTATCTATGCGGAAAACGCGAAAAACATAGCGATCGAAGGACGGGGGACAATTGACGGAAGAGGAGACCTGATAGACAAAAGGGGACTCAAAGACGCCTATCTTTTCCCCTCATTTATGTACCGTCCCAGGATCATTCACATCCGGGGCTCGGAAAAAATACGCGTGAAGGATATCACCCTTTTTAACTCCGGATCCTGGGTACAGACATACCAGCAATGCACCGATCTTATCATCGATGGCATAACCGTCGATAGCAGGGAGAATAAAGACGTGGAGCAAAAAAACCGGGAACATACCGCCAGGCATCGCAATACCGACGGGCTGGACCTGGTTGACTGCGAAAAGGTCCGTATCTCCAACTGCATGATCAACTCCGGCGATGACGCTATTTGCCTGAAGAGCTTCTCTCCGGATAAAGCATGCCGGGACATCACGATATCCAATTGTATCGTCAGTGCCGGCGCCAGCGGAATTAAAATAGGTACGGAAACAGCCGGTGCATTCGAAGATATTACGGTGCAGAACTGCGTAGTGTACGATACCTGGGGCGAAGGTATCGCCATCATGACCGCCGACGGAGCACGAATCGAACGGGTGAATATCTCCGGTATTTCACTTAGAAATATCAAAAGGTCGGGGATCTTTATCAGGCTGAACACGCGGAATCGCACCTACGGAAGCAATACCGCGGTAAACAAGCCTCACCTCAAAGATATCATCATAGAAAATATCCAGGGCTCTCGGCTGGCTTCACTGGGTTGCTCCATTACCGGGATAGAAGGGCTGCCTCTTGAAAATATAGTACTAAGCAATATCAATCTTACCTTCGAGGGCGGAGTGAGATCAGCCCCCGTCGCTTCCGAAATTCCGGAAAAACAAAATGCCTATCCGGCCGGGGCCATGTTCGGGCCCGCTTTACCGGCTTACGGCTTTTTCATCCGGCATGTAAACGGTATTACACTCGATAATGTTCATCTGAAGTTCTCCGAGGAAGATACACGGCCGGCAATCGTCTGCAGCAATACGGAAAAACTGGAAATACAGCGGTTAAAAGCTGGAGGAGCCCTCTCTACTCCTACTTTGATTCACCTGGAAAATACGCATGATGCAGTAATTTCCGGGAGCCGGTCACTCTCACCGGTCCCTGTCTTTATGACAATACAAGGAATGGGATCCCGGAACGTGGCCATGATCAACAATGACCTGAAGAACATAAAAAGAAAAGTCGTCTTCACCGGCTCCGCATCTGAAGATTCATTTACCGCGTTTAACAACATTGAATAATCAGACCAACTCTTTGACTATCCGTTCAATATTAATATTATTGCATAACAAAATTATTATTTATCTATATTAAATTTAATATACTAAACATATCTCTGACACTGCCATACGGGCTATCGCTAACCGGCTTCCTTTATGCAAACCTTAACCACATTAGACTACTGGGCCGTAGCCATTTACATGCTCCTAATGGCAGGCATAGGCCTTTTCCTGGGAAAATTCGTCAAAAACATAGGTGACTATTTCAAGGGCGGAAATGCCATTCCCTGGGTATCGGGAGCCATTTCCAACTTCATGACCAAATTCAGCACCTTCATCTTTGTCGCCTATGCGGGGATCGCCTACGAGCACGGCTTCGTAGCGCTGACCCTCATATGGAGCACGGTGCTGCCTGCGCTGGTCGGCGTGGCTTTCTTCGCGAAACGCTGGCGCCGGGCCGGGATCATGACCCCGATGGAGCTTCTCGAAACCCGCTATAACATGCCGGTGCGGCAGCTCTTTTCCTGGCTTGGCGTTTTCTTCAAGATACTCGACAACATGGTCAGACTATACGCCCTCGGCCTGTTTGTCACCGCAGCCACTCCCATGAGCCTGGAAATGTCTATCCTGGTTTGCGGCGTCATCGTAGCCCTTTACACGGTCGTGGGCGGCCTCTGGGCAGTGGTGATTACCGATGTCGTCCAGTTTATCATACTGATGGTCGCTACCCTGATCCTGGTTCCGCTTACGATCCAGGCGGCGGGAGGACTGTCGCAAATGAGGCTGGCCATTCCCGAACATTTCACCTGGTTCAACGGTCCCAAAGGAATGCCTTTGTTCCTGATGGTCTACTACCTGATGATCCTGGTCAAGTATAGCGGCAACTGGACCTTCATCCAACGCTTTTATAGTGTCCGCGACGAGAAAGCCAGCGAAAAGCAGGGGCTGCTAACCGCCGTCTTCTTCTTCCTGTTCCCGGTCATCTTCCTGTTCCCGTCTATTGCGGCCAAAGCGATCATACCTGACCTGGCCAACCCGGAAATGGCCTATGTAAGCGTGTGCCTGAAGCTGCTGCCCACAGGCATCATGGGCCTGATGGTTGCCGCTATGTTTGCCGCTACCATGTCGGTCCTGAGCGGCGAATACAATGTAACGGCCGGCGTGCTGACAAAAGATATCTACCAGAGACTCTTTAACCCCGGTGCAAAAGGCAAAGAAATCCTCTGGGTAGGTCGCCTGATGACGCTGTTTCTCGGGGCGCTGATTACCGTAGGCGCACTGTATGTCGGCGGGTTCGGCGGCGCTTTCGAAGCCAATAAGCTGTTCACCGGCCTGTTTGCGCTCCCGATGACCCTGCCGCTCGTATTGGGTATTGTGCTGAAGCGTCCCCGCCCGTGGGGAGCACTGGCTACCGTATTCGGCGGCATGATCCTGGGATTGTTCCTGAACAGCCAGCAAAACCTTTCCTGGGAAATGGCCACGCTGATAGAGATTCTAGCCTGCATCGCCATTTACCTGGTTTCCGGCATGGTCCCATCCGGAGACCAGGCCTATATTCATCGGGTAGAGGCATTTTTCAGGAAGCTCGCAACCCCACTTACAGAATCGGAAAAACCAAAGGTAGATCATGGCTTTTTACGGGTCATGAACAGGCTTTACGCAGTAGCACTGGTAGTTACCGGCCTTTTATTTGCGGCAATGAGCCTGCCTTCCCTTCAGGTCACCAGCGGACAGCTGGCTTTTGGTTCCGGTATTCTGTGCCTTGCTGCAGCCGTATTCCTCTGGACAAAAAATGCTTCTCCGAAGGTTCGGGAAGAAGTGGTCAGGGAGCCTGAACGAAACAATTATGAACTATAAAATCATCTTATCGTCTCACATGAACTACATACAAGACAAGGTATTTTTTATAACCGGAGCTTCCGGCGGAATAGGAAAAGCAACGGCCGTCACACTCCTGGAATCAGGAGGAAAAGTATTTGATTTCAGTAGAAAAAGAAAGCTCACGGATACCATGCCGCACGACAATCTACGGTCATTCCAGGGAGATGTCAGCTCGGAAGCAGATGTTGCAGCGGGTTTTTCCGCATGCCTGGCCGCCTTCGGCACGGTCGATGTCCTGGTCAATAACGCAGGTGTAGGCCTACTTACCACAGACCTTTCCGAAACAGACCTGGAAACCTATGAAAAGATGGTAAACGTCAACATGAAAGGGGTGTTTCTTTGCAACCGCGAAGCACTGAAGATCATGAAGCCTCGGGAAAAAGGGCATATCATTTCGGTGATCTCGATGGGCGGACAGCGTACCAACGCAAATGCGCCGGTGTACTGCGCCTCCAAGTTCGGCGCGAGAGGACTAAGCAGCGGCCTGGCCGACCAGGTTATCAAACTGGGCATCAAAGTGACTGATATAAATCCGGGTCCCACGGACAGCGACTACTGGGGCGACCGGAAAGTTCCCCGTGAGAAATTCCTCAAAACGGAAGACGTCGCCAGGGTGATCCGTTTCGTCCTCAATCAGCCTCCCGAAGTGCTGATCCGGGAAATCAACTTTGATAACATCAAATTCCTTGCCGGATAAGAACTATGTCGTTCCTTCCAACAGCTACCCGTCAATACCAATTACATCAATAGCACATTAAACTGTTTAAGACTATGAATTCAACCGGTCTGGATATAAAATCGCCTTTCCCGATTCCCGTTACGGAAATGAGAGCGCGCTATCTTCAACTATACACCGGAGCTATCAACGATGTGCTACGCTTCGATTACAAGATACACGCAACCAGCCTGCCTTCCGGGTTCGCACCATTGCGTGAAGACATGAAAATGGTGGGGCTTGCCTTCACCATCAAAGGCGGACCCGATATCACCACCGACGGGGAAATGGAAACCCGCGCGGAAATGCTGGAAGCCCTGCACCAGGATTCGGTTGTGATATGGGACTGCACGGGCGACACCGTCACTTCGCAATGGGGGGAAGTCATGACCATGGCAGCCCTCCGCGCCGGATGCCGCGGGGCGGTCGTCAACGGAATCCGTGACACGGAAGCCATACTCGATCAGAAATTCCCGGTTTTTCATAAATACAAATCCAATACCGGGATGCTCGGAAGGTTCAGGATGTTTCATTACCAGAAGCCTGTCCTTATGGGCGAAGTAGTGGTAAAGCCCGGCGACTGGATATTCGGCGATATAGACGGTGTGATTGCCATTCCGCAGGAAATCGCCTATGATGTGCTTCTTGCAGCCGAAAAAATTATCAACAGGGAGAGCGAAATTAAAAAAATGGTGAAAAGCGGGATGAGCCCGACAGAAGTGGTCAGGAACGGAGGATACTTTTAAGCAGCTGTCGGTTATGGGTAAATCTATCGAAAACCGGGCCTTTATTTCAGTATCCGAAGAGCGTAAAATACGTACAGGGCCGGCTTCCGGAGATACCGTCATGTCATCATTCCTCCGCGCGCTCGAAAAAAGAGTTTACAGCCGGCTGGACAGGAACCTGGCCGATCTCGGGGAAACCACCGAATGGTATTACCCGGCTGCAGAATACCTGTCAGATGCCGCCCTGCTGTACCTGTTGCAGCCGGGAGAACGTTTGGGAAGCTGGTTGCACGATATAACCCTGGAGCTCATACGCAAACCCGCTTACGACTGGGCCGGCCCTGAATTCCGCGACCATTCAGAACCGCTTACAGGTCACCTGGAAACCGCCCATCTCTGCTGGGCGGCATCAACGGTGCTGGACCTGGCGCCGGACCTTTTCGATCGGCACGAAATACGGGAGATCCGGAAGGCGCTCCTGAAAAAAGGAATTACGCTCTGTAGTCGCTGGCTAAAGAAGAACACGCATTTAGCCAACTGGCGGGGTATTTTGGTTTCGGGAATTGTCGTAAGCGCTGCTGTACTTGATGAAACCGTGATCCTTGATCAGTATATCCCGGAGCTGAGCCTCTGCTGTCAAGCCTTCCAGCCGGACGGATCATATGGCGAATCGCTCCAATATGGCAATTACCTGGCTTTTGCCCTGATGCTGGCTTACGAATCTGTCGTAAGGAAATACCCGGAACGAACCGTCACAAACCCATAATACCTGTACATTCCTGCTCGATAGCGATTCTCTCGGGTTGCAGGAAGACAGGGCCAAAGCATCGCTTATCGAACAAAGGAGCATTCTTTCCAGGCGCATGATCCATCCCGGCGGACCGGGAGAGCCGGTAGACCGGCAGAACAAACGCCTGATCGTTTACCGCGACCGGGAGGTTTCGATCGTCGGCGCCGAATGCAGCGGCGCCTATGGTAAGCCTGTTGAGCTATTCGAACGATTCTGGATCCTGGCCGGAAGCTACGCACTGTTTATCGTAGATCGCATCCGCGCGTCTAAGCCGGTCTCGACTGTCTGGAACTGGGTCGTCAATAACCGCGATGGCAAAACGGGAACCCGGATGCAGGACAATAGCCTCGAAATTTTGCGGGGAAAAGCAGGGCTTAAGCTTTTCCATTCCGGTAACGGCGCTTTGGGATACCCGGCTTACGGCTATATGCACGATGCATATCACGTAAGGCCGGCGCAGGCGGGAGAAGGCAGGCCGGGCAGCGGACTGGTATTCCGTTTTACCGAGAATGAAAGCGCGCTGACCAGGACCGTCGTCCACGCCATAGCGCTCGACACCCCCGGAAGCCTTGCAGAATGGAGAATGAAACAGGATAATGGCTATATTACGTTGGAAAGCCCGGGAGAAGCCTGGACGCTCGGCTTCCCGGAAGATGCCTTTCTGTCCCTGGTGTCCGGCAATGTCCGGAGGGATATCCGCAAGACAGGCGAAAAATATCATTTGTATTTCCCGTGACCTAAATTCATATGAACAACAAAGAAAGATTAACATTTACCGGAATCGACCACCCTGCCGTGGCCGCCGACGACGTCGAAACCCTTGCAGACTGGTATTGCGATGTGATCGGCTATGAAAAATGGTTTTTTCATCCCAAACCGGTCTGGATGCTCAAAGCTCCCGACGGCACCTTGCTGGAGATCATGCCGAAAGACCATACGCTCCGCCAGGAACGCACTACCTGGACGCCCGGCTGGTCGCACGTGGCTTTCCGGGTGAAAGACATCCATCAGGCTGTTGCCTATCTCGACTCCAGGGGAATTACCTGGGCCGGCGAAGTGATCGACGCCATCGGGGGAGGAAAAGTGAGAAACTGTTTCGACCCGGAAGGCAATATGATACAGGTGCTGCAGCGGGAAGTGTGATATCCGGCATCCATACAACAATATCGAACCAACAATGAAAGCATTATTCTACCAGGGCAATAAGACATTTGCCATAAGCGATATCCAACCCCGGCCGCTACAGGAGGGAGAAGTACGGTTGAAAGTGGCCTACTGCGGTGTCTGCGGCACGGACGTACACGTCTACCATGGTCATATGGACCAGCGGGTAAAGCCTCCCCAGATCATCGGCCATGAGGCTTCCGCCGTAATCGAAGAAATCGGCGAGGGCGTTTCCGGGTGGAAACCCGGCGACAAGGTAGCCGTAAGGCCCCTGCAGACCGGGACGGAAGATCCTTCGGACAGCGGCTGCGCGCATATCGGCAAAAACATGAAGTTTATCGGCGTCGACACGCCGGGAGCCATGCAGCAATACTGGACTGTTCCCGCCTACACGCTCCACCGGCTGCCGGATACGCTTTCTTTGCAGACTGCTGCGCTGATCGAGCCGCTGGCGGTAGCCTGTCACGATGTTCGTCTCGGGGAAGTCCGCCCGGGAGAGCAGGTAGTCGTCATCGGCGGTGGCCCGATCGGTTTGCTGATCGCCCTGGTGGCCCGTGAAAAGGGAGCCAAGGTAACGATCTCGGAGATCAATGAAGCGCGTCTTGAGCTGGCGGCGTCGATGGGATTCCGGACAGTCAACCCTCTCCGGAACGACCTGGTCGGGGAAGTGGAAAATATTACTTCAGGCGCTATGGCAGATGTGGTATTTGAAGTGTCGGGCGCCCAGGCGGGTATTTCTATGATGACGCAGCTCCCGCGGGCAAGAGGACGGATCGTCATGGTCGCTATCCACGCCCAGCCCAGGGAAGTCGACGTATTCCGGTTCTTTTTCCGGGAGCTGAAGCTCATCGGCGCCAGGGTGTACGAGCGGGAGGACTTCGACGAAGCCATTGCCTTTACCGTTTCAGGGAAGCTCCCGCTGGACCAGCTGATCACGCAGGTACTCCCGCTTGAAAAGGCGCAGGAAGCGTTTGAGGCGATCGATGCCGATCCTGCCGGCGTGAAGTTTTTACTGGAGATATGAAACTTTCAAATCGCACATAAAATTGCCAAATACCATGCAAATTGAAACTACAACTTTCAATTTGCATGGAAAATAACCGGGCTTATGCACTTCAGGAATTACCTGCCTCCTCCTACTGAACCGCTATTTTTTCAGTAAATAGATCTTCTCCCGACCTGATATAAATCAAATACATACCCTTGGGGAAATTGCTTACATCCAGCGATATCTTCCGCTCTGTCGTCTTCAGGGCTTTCACTTCCCTCCCGGTCAGATCCAGGATACGCAGATCTGACGGAGTTATCCCGTCGCCCGTTTCCACCGTTACCCTTCCGTTTACCGCCGGGTTAGGATAGATACGTGCAGTCCGGCCGCTCTCTGTATCCCGCAGCCTGACTGCTTCTATTGCAGACAGGGCAGATGTATGGTCAAAATCGACCATACGCAGCCGGTAATAAACCGAAAGTGGCTTACCGTCCATCCTGAACGCCGTTAAAAGATCGGAATAAGTGTATGTACGTAAGGACCGGTTCTCACTGGCATCATTACCATCGGCCCCTCCGGCTTTTACTGTTCCTATTGTTTCCCAGATCCGGCCGTCGCGGCTCCTCCGGACTTCGAAATGGGAAGCATTCACCTCTTCCGTAGTTTTCCATTTGAGCAGCACCGTATTTTCATGCAGGAAAGCTTCGAAAGCAGCCAGCGTAACAGGAAGGCTTCCATCCTGTACTTCATATGCGCCAAGATCCAAAGCCGTTCCCACCAGGCGCATATTACCTGCCAGGTCGAGCGCAGACTGCGATGACGCATCATACCCGATCCCTGCATCTATGGCGGGGCTTCCGGGCAGCAGACGCAGCGTGACAGGGTCCAGTATACCTGCGCTGCCGAGATTCAGAGCCTCTCCGCTGTTATACCTGTATTGCCCGATAATGGTACGGAAAAACTGCTCACCGCCGCCGCCGAAATGGTCTGGCGCCCCCAAATCCGACTGGTTCTCCCGTATAATGCAATTGACAAATTTCTGGTTGTAATCCTCTGAGTAAAATCCGCCGCCCGAAGTACCGGCCCGGTTTCCGCTGACAGTAATATTGTAGCCTTCAAGACTGCCATATTTTACATAAGCCCCTCCTCCGAATTGCTGGGCGCTGTTTCCTGAGAATACAGAATTATAAACCCGGGCTGTTCCTCCTCCATTATACCATCCACCTCCTCTCGCAGCCGCATTCCCCTGGATAATTACATTTTTGAGTATTGGAAAACCGTTGATATTATACACCCCGCCGCCATACCCCTTCTCTACCTCGTAAAAAACATAACTTACAGATCCATAGCCGACTCCACTTTCATTCGCATTCCCTCCTGTAATAACCATTCCATCGAGCGTTGCTTTACGATCAGAATCTGTACGCCAGAATAATACTACATGAAGGCTGTTTCCGTTATCTAATATCCCGTTCCCGTCAACGTCACCGCTAAGAATAGTTTGATTTTTCACCCAATTGCGTATATTCCCCCCGCCTGTCGGATACCCTCCCAATACCGTAACCCCTGAATTATAAAAGAAAAAAGTTCTATCCCGACCATCTGATCTTCCTCCGATTTTATAATCCGGATAGTAGGTTCCTTTTGCTACAAGGATTGTATCTATCAATGTACACGAATTTGACATTTGAATAGCCTGAGTCAGGGATTTCAGTGCTGTTGCCCAGCTCTTTCCATCTCCACCCGGAGCAGCGGCGCTATCTACATATACCACATTATCCGCCTCGTCCTGATATTCGTAAGCGCCCACATCGACATTTGCGCCTATAACGCGCTGACTGCCTCCAAGGTCATCAACCCAATCCGGAATTAACCGGGCTCTATCCCCCTTATCAATCAACGGGCTGCATGTTAACAACCGGAAGTCTCCGTCAATAGACGGTTTTCGGAGCGCTTCGTCAGAAGTATAGTCAACTCTTAGGGGACTGATAAACAACGGATCCAAAGTTCCGTCTAGGTTCTGGTACTGATCTACACTGGTCGTAAATTCTATCAGTGAATTGGTATATCCAAATTTTTCAAATGGATTCAAACCCCTCGCCGCTAAATTCCCCCAAATAATACAGTTATCGATGTTAACCCAGCCATTACTATTCCACATAATTTCATCCCCACCTACATTCCCCACTATTGTACAGTTTAGAAAACCAGTTGAACTGTTTACGCTGTAAACTACAGCTCCGAATGCCGCCATGTTACCTGTAATTTCAGAATTAACCAGGCCGGCTTTTCCGTCAAATTTATAAATCCCTCCTCCCTGATCTGCAGTATTTCCCCTTATGCTTACCTTCTCTAACCAGATAAATTCGTTGGTGTAACCGATATAAATCCCCCCTCCATCTTCACTTGCATGATTATCCCAAATTCGAACGTTTTTCACTTTCGGGGTCCCTTCCAGTATACCACAGCCCCCGCCCATCCTGGCGGTATTTCCGCGTATAACTGTATTTTCAATCGTCGGATTGCCAGCCCAGTTATACCAGCCTCCGCCGATATCAGCCCTGTTTCCGGTAATGAGCATATTTCTGAAAACTGGGCTGGCGCCAGCACTGGTGTACAAACCTCCACCCAATTGGTAATCCTTTCTTTCTATATGAGAAGCATTTCCTCCCGTTATGGTAAAACCGTCTACAATGCAATTTTCGTGAATGTGACTGCCTTGAAAAGACACCACGTGATAACTATTGTCTTCATAGTTACCAAGCCAGTCATCCTCCATCAAATCTCCGCTCAAAACAGTCGGGTTATCTTCCCAATTACGCTCCTCCCAGGTTCCCCCATTTTCAGGAAACCCTCCGTACATTTTTACATTTGTATAAATAAAAAAAGTATTTTCCCGGTTAGTCGGATACATATATGAAGCCGTGTTAGGCTTATAAATCCCCTTCGCGACATAGATCAAGTCACCATCAGAAGAAATATTGATCATTTTCTGAAGGTCACCCGAAGCATTCTCCCAGCTTAGACCGTCCCCGTTTCCGGTGGCTTCCTGCTTCACATACCTGACAACCTGGCTATGAGCGAGGGAGGCAAAAAACAATACAGAAAGGAGCGTATAGAAAAATTTATACATAATAATGGATATAGTAAATTAAATTCAATAAAGTATCCCAATAATACAAAAATATATTCAATTTCAATCCCCTGCTCTCTCTTTGAGAAGATATTTATATTTCCCCGCTCAAACACACCATTTACAGCCCTCGCGTACCGTAAAAGAAATATTCCTATATTTGCATATCATCCCCCGGGATAAAGAAAAACATAGTTGTGGGAGCGCGTTTTCTTTCATACTTCTTCCTGTCGCTGATGCTTATCAAAATATGCATCATACCCCTCATATACCTGGATTTTGAGCTGCGCCACGACTACATCGTAAAAAACCTCTGTATCAATAAAAACAGGCCCGAGCTCAATTGCGACGGTAAATGTTACCTGGCCAAACGGATTGCGGCCGCCAAAGAAAAAGAGCAGCAGGAAGCCGGGCAGAATTTTATCTCTAAATTGTGTGAAACCCTGGCGGAGCCGGCCGGATCTTTCCGTGTCGTCCTTCCTGAGAATCCTTTAATACCGGTTTCCGACAAAATTTCTTTTTCATATACTTCCGGCCTCAATGGCGTGACGCCCGTTTCAGGCGTTTTCCACCCCCCGCTTATATCCTGATCCTGCTCTCTATCGTTTTTAAAGAAGGAAAGTCACGAATTTCACAGGATGTCCGTTAGCTTTCAATGGACGCTTTCATTTGTGTAAGCCCTGATTAGCGCATTCGTGGCTACGTCCATGCAGGCAGAGAGGTCCTTATTCCAGTATTCATATCATTTTCATTTGCCCGCAACGTATTTTCCGGGCGCCTAATTTTCTTTTAAAATGTCAGATAAAAGCAGTCTGTTCAGACGCTCTCTTTTGCTTGTTATTGCAGCAGGCCTGTGCTGGTCATGTGATACCAAAAATCCTGCTCCTCCGGGAGGAAACCTGAAAATTGAATTCGATAACGTGGTAGGAGACAAAAACCTGGTTTTAAACGGAGTCAGCTATCAAAATGCTACAGGAGAAGATTTTATCGTCACGAAATTCAATTACTTCGTTTCCAATTTCAGGCTGTATAAAACGGACGGTACCGTCTATACCGTACCCCAGGATTCGTCCTATTTCCTTATAAAGGAAGACAACAGAGCATCGCAGTTCGTAACATTAAAAAACATTCCGGCCGGCGACTACGACCATGTCGAGTTTATGGTCGGTGTCGACAGCCTGCGCAACACCATGCCTGAAGCGAAACGCACCGGGGTGCTGGATCCGGGCGGGGATATGGGCGGCGACGGGATGTACTGGGCCTGGAACTCGGGTTATATTTTTGTAAAGCTGGAGGGAAGCTCTTCCTTCGGCAACCCGGCCAACGACAAATTCTACTATCACATCGGATTGTATGGCGGATACGACAAGCCGACCGTCAACAATACCCGGATCGTCAAAATCAAATTCGGGAATGATCTCGCCAGAGTAACGGAAAACCATACGCCCGAAGTACACTTGTTTGCAGACGTGCTTAAGTTTTTCGACGGTCCTGCCACACATCTGAGCATAGCGGAGTACCCGGGTATTATGGCTGCCGAGGTGCACAGACCTTACACCCGGAAGCTCGCAGATAACTATAAGCAAATGTTCTCCTACGATCACGTCCATTAGATTTATGATGTCCGCAGAAAAGAAATATGCCGCTTTGGGGCTTCTGACGCTGTGGCTGCTCACAGTCTTCGCGGTATCCTGCGGGAAGAAGAACGATGATCCGGAACCCGAACCGGGCGGGCCTACCCCTTATAATTGGGTCAGGCCTGCCCATTTCCCGGAGCCTGTGTACGATTTTTCAAAGAATCCGCTTACGAATGAAGGCATCAGGCTGGGCATGTTCCTATTTTACGACGGGATTATGTCGCGTACAAATGAGATCGGCTGCGGCACCTGTCACCAGCAGCAGGCGGCTTTTACGCACCATGGCCATGAGCTGAGCCACGGAGTAGACGACCTGATCGGTACCAGGAACTCGCTTGCGGTACAGAACATGGCCTGGAGCCCGCGCTTTTTCTGGGACGGAGGCGTTCATGACCTTGATTTCTCCCCGCTTAACGCCATAGAGAACCCGGTCGAGATGGACGAGTCGGTCCCGTCTATTATCGAAAAACTAAAGGCAGGGCCGAGACCGGGGGCGAAAATGCCGGTCGATTACCCGCGGCTTTTCAGGGAAGCTTTCGGTACGGAAGAGATTACGACCGGGCGGATGATGCGCGCGCTTTCGCAGTTCATGCTCACAATGGTTTCGGCTACCTCCAAATATGACTTCTACTTAATGGGAGACCAGTCGGCGCTGAACGCCAGAGAGAAGGAAGGAATGCTTTTGTTTGAGAAAAACTGTTCTTCCTGCCATGCAGGGGTCATGCAGACCGACCACTCTTTCCGCAACAACGGCCTGGTTCCGATGCGCATCAATGACAGGGGGCATTCCGAGATTACGGGCGACAAAACCGACAGGTACAAGTTCAAAGTCCCCAGCCTCAGAAATGTCGGCGTCACTTTCCCTTATATGCACGATGGGCGCTATCATTCCCTGGAAGAAGTATTGAGCCACTACAGCGATTCAGTCCGGCTTTTCATAAGGTCCGGCTCCGAAGCAGTCGAAACGCTCGACCCGCTCCTGGCCGACTCCGAAAAGCCCGGAATACCGCTTACAAAAAGCGAGCAGCAGGCTATCATCGCCTTCCTGCATACGCTGACCGATGAAATATTCCTGAAAGATCCGAAACTCGCCGACCCCGGCATCGGAAATGCACTTTGATAATTAAATTTCGTTTTGATGAAAAAGATATTTATTCCATTCTTACTTTTTACGCTCGTCTCAATAAGGGGATTTGCCTGCGACGTGTGCGGCTGCGCAAACAGCGGCTCCTACTTCGGATTGATGCCTCAGTCGCACAAATCGATTATAGGAGTAAGATACAATTACCTTTATTTCGATACGCATCCCGACAGCAAATTACTGGCTACAAAAGAAACTTTCAACGTAGCTGAGCTGTACGGCAGATTTTTCCCGTTCAAAAGGGTACAGGTGATGGCTTTTGTTCCGTACCGCTTCGACGAGCAGGTGACGTCCGCCATTACCAAGAAGAACTCCGGCCCGGGCGATATTACGGCGCTGGCCAGCTACAGTATCTTCAACAGCCTTATAGATGGGGAAAGCAGCTCCGCATTCACGCATTCTTTCCTGGCAGGCGGAGGCATCAAGATACCCACCGGCAAATTCAGGTACAACGAAAACGACCCGTTGCAGGTAGCAAATGCAAATTTTCAGCTGGGAACAGGAAGCCTGGATTTTATTTTAAACGCATTTTATACTTTGAACTGGAAAAAATGGGGGCTATCGACCAACGTTTCCCGGAAATTCAACACGAAAAATGCTGAAGGCTACCGGTTCGGCAACCAGCTGTATGGCACTGCCGACCTTTTTCATACCATCAGCCTGGGCAAACTAAGCCTGATGCCCAGCATCGGTATCTACGGAGAATACTCGGAACACGGCCGGCAGGACGACATGGTACTGGACATAACCGGCGGGACAATCGTAAACGGAAGCGCCGGCCTTAACCTCTTTGCTGAAAAATGGATGCTGGGCGTCACCGCTCAAAAGCCCGTTCGTCAGAATAGCGCTTCGGGCCATGTTTTCCTTAGAGACCGGCTCCAGGTACAGCTGGGATTTCTGTTCTGATATTACCCGCTATATAAAAGAGCGGATATCCGCGGTAAATCCGTAATTTTGTGTCGTTTTTATTTAGGCACGTAAGAGATCCTGATGGTATGAGCACTTCCGATCAAGCTACTGAGTCCTGGCTTCAGCGTTTACAGGACAAATGGTCCCTTTCCAGCTATTGGCAGGTAGTGGCGGTATTGGTGGTATTTTCACTGGCGGGCTCCTCGGTAGTAGCGCTTCGCAAATGGCTGTTTGAAGTTCTGGCCTACACCGACCAGACTCCCATGTGGCTGAAAGTCATTACCTACCTGGCCTTCGTATTTCCTGCTTACCAGGTTTTGCTGCTGTTTTACGGGTTCATCCTGGGCCAGTTTCATTTTTTCTGGTCAAAGGAAAAGCGTATGATCCAGTGGGTGGCAAAAAAGGTTTCAAGGTAGAAATCTAACTTTTTTCCTGTTCGGCAGGAACCGCCTGCCTCCTTTTGCTCCTGACCTTATTCAGGGATAACAGGAAAAAAGACCCTGCTGCTCCCGAGAGCAGGGAAGCTGCCAGCACCGAAAACTTCGCTTCCGATTCCAGGTGAGGAAGGCCCTTGAACGAAAGCATGGCGATAAATATCGACATCGTAAACCCGATCCCTGCCAGCATTCCCACACCCAGCAGGTGCGCCCATGTCGCTTTTTCCGGAAGCCTGCATAGCCCTAGCTTTATGGAGATCCAGGTTGCAAACGTAATACCCAGGGGCTTTCCGATAAAGAGTCCCAGGAGAATTCCCAGTCCAAGCGGCGTAAAAAGCCCGTCTGTCATACCGGCTTCAAAAGCAATGTTGGTATTACACAGCGCAAAAAGCGGCATAATAAGAAAATTGACGGGCCTGACTAACGCGTGTTCCAGCCTTTCCAGCGGCGAATCCCCGTCTTTTTGCCTGGCGACGGGAATCGTCATCGCCGTTATTACCCCTGCTATAGTGGCATGTATCCCCGAATGATGGATAAAATACCAGATAAACGCTCCCGGTATGAGATAAAAAGCGAGCTTCCTGACACCCATCCTGTTGAGCACAACCAGGAAAACCAGGATCCCGGCCGCGTAAAGCAGGTAAGTGATGTGCAGCTCGGTCGTGTAAAAAACAGCAATCACCAGAATTGCCATGAGATCGTCGGCGATGGCCAGCGCAGCCAGGAAAATTTTAAGGGAAACCGGCACCTTGTCGCCCAGCAAGGTGATAATTGCCAGCGCAAAGGCGATGTCGGTAGCCATCGGGATCCCCCAGCCTCCGGCCGATTCCGTACCGATATTGAACAGCGTATAAATGGAGGCCGGCGCCAGCACCCCGCCCAAAGCCGCAATGATCGGCAGGGCTGCCTTTGAAGGGGAAGAAAGCTCACCCTCCACAAGCTCCCGCTTTATTTCCAGTCCGACGAGCAGGAAGAATATCGCCATCAGCCCGTCGTTGACCCAGAGCAAAACTGAATACCTCAAATGGACGGATCCGATATCCGAACCTATCTCGGCAGCTAAAATACGTTCAAAATCTTTTCCGAGGGGAGAATTGGCCACCAGAAGCGATACCACTACACAGAAAAGAAGGATAATACCGCCTGATGATCCTGAGGAAAAGAACCTGCGGAAGAGATTTACCAGATTCGCCATACCCGCAAAAATAGGACGGAGACCGTTCAGATAAAACTGCCTCGCCTTATTTTCAAGGCCCGGCTCAGTAGTGATCGGTTCCCAGCAGCTCCAGCAATATCCCCTGCAGATGCTCACCGGGCATCAGCTGGCACGAGAGTCTGCTTTGGGGAGTTGCATCAGGAATGACATCCAGCGTTTCCAGTTCCTGCCATGCAGGTTCGGGCAGGCGGTCCAGCCCGTCGGTAATCCTGCAGTGGCAGTCGGCGCACAGCCCCATCCCTCCGCAGGTCGCCCGCATCTTATAGTTGAAGGTCTTCAAGACTTCCATCAGGTTATACTCCGCATCCCCTGGGATTTCTATAGCCCGGATATCCCCGCTCCGGTCTTTGATCGTCAGCCTTACCGGCTCAGAATCCGTGAACGCCATAAACCGTCGTGTATTTAAAAGTCCTTTTCTTATCCGGGTATACAATGTGGAATGCGCTTTGTGCCATTAAAGCCGCTTCGTGAAAACCGCATAATATCAGCTTCAGCTTCCCGGGATAGGTATTGATATCGCCGATAGCAAAAATACCGGGCACATTGGTAGCATAATCGAAAGTATTTACCTCTATCGCCGCATTATGCAGGTTCAGCCCCCATTCCGCTATCGGGCCGAGCCTGGGCGTCAGCCCGAAAAGCGGTATAAAGAAGTCAGCCTTAATGCCGCTCACCGAGCCATCGGCATGCTCGAGCAGAACCGCCTCGAGGTAATCCTCCCCTACAAGACCGGTCACATTGGTCCGGAGCAGCAGGTCAATTTTTCCTTTGCCGGCCAGATCGAACACCTTCCCGGCCGAATCGGGAGCGCCCCTGAAAGATTCGGAACGATGAACCAGTGTTACCCTTTCGGCGATACCGCTGAGAAAGAGCGTCCAGTCAAGGGCAGAGTCGCCCCCGCCCGCAATCACGACGTGCTTGTCGCGGTAGATCTCCGTATTCCTGATGAAGTAATTAACTCCTCTTCCTTCAAACCGCGCCAGGTTTTTCAGTTCGGGCTTCCGCGGCTCGAAGCACCCGAGGCCGCCGGCTATGACGATAACCCTGGCCTCTACAATGGAATTTTCGCTCGTCCTGATGAGGAATTCACCGGTTTCCAGTTTGATCACTTCCTCTACCTTTTCTCTAAGTGTAAAGGTCGGTTTGAAAGGTGCTATTTGTTCTTTCAGGTTTTCGACCAGTTCCTGGGCATTGATAGCCGGAAAGCCGGGGATGTCGTAAATGGGCTTCTGGGGGTAGATTTCAGACAGCTGACCTCCCACCTGCGGCAGCACGTCGATCAGGTGGCAGCGCATTTTCAGCAACCCTGCTTCAAAAACAGCGAACAGTCCTACCGGACCTGCTCCTATAATGCATACATCTGTGATTACTTTATTTTCCATTTCCTTATCGTTTTGATGCGAATTTGGGACGGAAAACAAAGGTTATCAAACGATTATTTGTTATGCACCATTACTTTTGGTTATGGGAAACGGATAGAAGTCCCCGGTAATCTACCTCTCAGGTGCTCACGGCTTCAGGGAAACAGCCAGCTCCCGCTTTCTTGTACCCGGAGAAGACACAAGGATAGCATCCGCCGTCAGCGTTATCTCCCGCCACTCATTGGGGTTCCTGGCAAATGCTGCGGTCTGAACCTGCACGAGCTTATGCTGCGGCCCCAGGTGGCGCACCAGGTTTTCGTGATTATGGCCCGACAGGATCAGTCTCAGAGAAGGATGCCCCGACAAAATATCATAGAGCTCGCTGCCTGCCGTTTCTTTCCCGAAGGGAATATGCATCAGGACGATTTCCACATCATCTTTCGACTCGTTCAGCTGCTCTTTCAGCCATTCCAGCTGGATGCGGTCGAGGTAGGGCGGCTTGCTTTTTTCGTGCTCTCCCGCAGAATTATATCCGTTATCGAGGAAGATAAGCCTGTACTGTGTTCCTCCGGCAGTCAATAACCTGCTGTAATAAGTCCCTTCGCCAAATGCGGGGGCAGAGCGGATCCAGGCTGCCCGCGCCTTACCCGCTATCCGCTGGGATGAAGTCATGCGCTCGCCGTCCCATCCGTAAGCAGCGATATCATGATTGCCCAGGTTCAGAAAGACCGGTATCGGGTAACTGTTGATAAGCCGGGCGAACCTTTCGATCTGGTAGGCCTGTTCCTCGCCATTCGCATTTGTCGCCCCGTAAAAGTCTATCATATCTCCGGTAATCGCCGCAAAACGCGTGCTTTTGGAGGTCGACAGCGAGTCAAGCATCCTTTTCAGCGGCCCGATGCCGTTTCCGTAATGCTTCCTCAACCGGACAATATCCGGCTGGTAGTGTTCGAGCCCGAAAATAAGATGCGTATCGGTGATATGTACAAATGAAACCGTGTCCGATTGGGCAGATACAAGCCGTGGAAACGATACTGTGAAAAGACTGCAAACAAACGCAGCCAGAAGGGGGCGGGAAATTTTCATGAATTGTGAAAGGGTTTACTTTTAATTACTTCTGTGGAAGCAGCTCCAGCGAATCGGTTACCTTTCCCTGCTGGTCGACCACTTCTATCAGCAGCCTCTGGTTGTTCGCCTTAGCCCTGAGCATCGCGTTGTTCGAATTGACCAAAACCGGGAATCTGTGGTTACCGGTGGTAGCCGCTACCTTCATATGACGGTGCAGATGACCGCTGAGCATTACCTGGGCTCCGGCCTCATTCAGCAGCGGTACAAACTTGGCAGCGATCTCGCCTTCTCCATGCCAGCCGCCGAATGGGGGCATATGGCATATCACTACCTTGTAGGGCGCGTTCACATATTCCGGACGCTTCAGAGCTTCCTTCAACCATTCGGCCTGTTCCGACCGGTAATAATCCATATTGACGATGCCGGAGTATTCTATGTCCGAGTCAGGCTTGTCTTCGCCGCAATCCAGCACCACAAAACAAATGGGACCCCTGCGAACGATATAATACAGGTTCCCCGTTGAGGTCGGGAAGTAGTCGGGGAACGGGCTGGCATACTGGCCCCTCGTTTCATGATTGCCGCGGGCATAGTACATCGGGATCTCGCTTGCAAAAACTTTCGTACCCGTATCCATAAAATCGGTAAACATCTGGTCTTCAGTACGAAGGTCGTTCGCCATATCCCCGTTAAAAAACACGAGGTCGGTCTTTCTCAGATCCAGGTTCCCCAGGAGCTTTTCCATCACGTCATTACGTCCGTGTATGTCGTTCACGACTCCGAAGGTAACCTCTTTCTGGTCCGGCCTGCTGGTAGTAAAACGAAGCGGCGCGGCACGGTATACCTGGGTAGCCGCCACACTGCCGTACAGTACTTTGGCCCCTACGTGGCTGAGCACTTCCCGGGAATATACGCGGTAGCGATAGGTGGTTCCCGGCGTAAGGCCTTTCAGCGTCACCTTATGCAGTTTCGAAATATTTTTGAAGCCGTGAGAGCTGGCAAAAAACTGAGGACGTTCTTTCTGGTAAAAATGAGTGCTGTCGTCAGGCGCCAGCTCTACCCAGCCTGTTGCCTCCGAGTCTGTCGTCCAGACGATCGTTACACCGGTATCATGAAGCGCCTGCAGGTAAGGACCATGCGTAATTTTGATGGTGCTTTGGGTAAAAGCAGGCAGGGCGGCTGAGATCAACGCCGCAAAAAGCAATATTTTTCTCCGCATTTTACAATGGTTTATGGAAGATGCAAGGCAGATCATCCTGTAAAAGTAGAAAACCCGCGCCATTTTCCTAACCAGGCCATGCTCTCCTAAAGAAAAACCGTGACCGGGAGTTATCCCGCTGCTCCGCGAAAGCCGGAACCGGCAATTGAATGTATTGTCTAAAAATTGTTACTTTGCAAATAGCTCAGTCAAATCCCTGTTACTTCCGTTCATGTACCTCTAACCCGGCATGCGTCCCAAACTGATCCTACAAGAAGACCCGGTAAGCCCCCTATGGCAGCTGCTTTGTTCGGGAGATAAGGATGCTTTCGGACAAATTACCGGATATTGTTACAAGCCGCTGTACTACTACGGCACAAAATTTACAGACGACCGCGAGCTGATCAAGGATTGCCTCCAGGACCTCTTCCTGGATATATGGGAAAGGCGCGCTCATTTATCGGGGGTGGCAAGCCCGCGCCCCTACCTCTTCCAGGCTTTTCGCAACAATCTCCTGCGCCGCACCAGGAAGGTATCCAGGTTTTCAGAAATCGGATCCGGGGATGAGCTGGAATTCAGTTCTTTTTCTTATGAAGCAGAATGGATCCACCGGGAAACGGAAGCCGGTCTTGAACAGAAGCTTCAGCAAATGATGAAGCAGTTGCCCAAGCGCCAGAGAGAAGCGCTTTACCTTCGTTACTACGAGAACCTTACCTATGAAGAAATCGCGGACGTAATGGGGTTACGCCGCCAGGCTGTGGCCAATTACCTCCAGTATGGTATACAGAAGCTGCGGGACTACTGGCAACAGATGGTGATTTCGCTGCTGCTGGTGCTGGTGAGGTAGTTTCTTCCCGGCCGATAAGGGTTCTATTCTACAACAAGCTTTATTGTTTTGGCAGTTCCTGCCCCATTTATATGCACCAGGTACAGGCCGGCAGGCAGTCGTCCGGTCTCAAACTCGGCTTTGCCCGCACTCAACAGCACAGGTACCCCGGTTTCCCTTCCCAGCAGGTCGAATACTTTCACATCCAGTCGTCCCGGTCGCCCTTCCATTTCCAAAGCCACCGTTCCTTTTTTGACCGGATTGGGGTAAAGCCTGACAGCGAGTCCACCCGGATCATCTCTTTTGACCGAAATAATGGCGGAATAGGCGAATGTATAGTCGTTGTCCACCATTTTCAGACGGTAGTAGCTGATGTGCCCCGAAGCTCCGGCTATCTTTGCCCTGTCACGGAAGGAGTAGATTCCCTGCCCCCCGATCCCGCCGCTGGCCGTCACATCACCTATGCTTTCAAAGCTTTTGCCGTCGAAACCACGCTGTATCTCGAAGTGCGAAAAGTTTATTTCTTCCGTAGTTTGCCAGTTTAGTTGAATGGCACCTTCGTTCAAAGCGCCTGTAAAGGCCACCAGCACTACGGGCAAGGCCGACTCGTTGATAAGCTCATAAGCTCCCATGTCTATGTGTGGCCCGTACACGCGCGGATTGCCCGACAGGTCTGTCGGGACATCGTCATCGTCTTTGGGAAAAAGTCCGGGGTCGGTAGCCGGATTGCCTTTGTTGACTGCCGGGCTACCGGGTTTCAGGTTGTAATTACCTGCTGTGGTGGGTTCCTCCTCCTCTGCAACGACCAGTTCCTCAAACATGGGGTCGGTAGTCCCGGGCAGATTATTGCTCCCTCCACCGTATCCCTGCACCAATGAATATGAAATATCCGTCAGATCCTGGTCATTAAAATAAATACCCGTTGAGCCGGTAATTGCCGACTCGTTTCCATAAATAATACAATTGGCCAGGGTGGCATTCCCGCTTACATGGAACCAGCCACCCGCTTCTTCTGATGCGTAGTTGCCGACAATCGTGGTGTTGGTTAATTTAGGGCCGCCGGCGCCGTTGTACCAGCCGCCGCCATTTTGCTCCGCCGTATTACCACTGACCACCACGTTGACAAGGGTCGTCGGGTTGCTGCTGCTATTAAACCAACCACCGCCATGTCGTGCTTCATTCCCCCTGATAACTGCGTTGGTTATCTTTGTTTCTACGGAAGCAGTAGAATTAAAGTGGTACCAACCCCCTCCGTCAAACACGGCTATATTGTTTTCAATGATTGCGTTGGTCAGGACAGGGAAGCCTGAAAAGTTGTACCACCCTCCCCCGCGGCCGGCGGCCCAGTTGCCGCTGATCAAAATATCGGTAAGCTCCGGAGATGTCTGCGCGGCATTGTACCAACCGCCCCCGTTACTGGTTGCGGAGTTATTGGTTAGCGCAATACCGGTAATTTTCGGCAATCCGCCGTTATTGTACCAACCACCGCCCAATACCGCCTCATTATTGTCTATTGTAATGCCGGTAACGGGGACGCTTGAAAATTCGTTGTACCAGCCACCGCCATACCGGGTCGCTTTATTGTAGCTGATTTCCACGCCGGAGCCTGTTATGCTGCTGGGGTAGTTGCTATGAGAACTGTACCAGCCGCCGCCGTCTTCCTTCGCCGTATTGCCTGTAATTGTCACATTGACCAGGTTGATGGTGCCTCCGTTGTAATACCAACCGCCCCCTCTCGTTGCCGAATTGTTGCGGATCACTACATTTTCAAGACCGGGATTGCTGTCAATGTTGGTCCATCCGCCGCCAAAATACGATGAATTATTACGAATAATGCTATTCCTGACTGCGGGGCCGGAATTCACACTAATCCAGGCCCCTAATCTCCGGCTAAAGTTATTTCCGGCAACCTGTATGAATGAGTTTGCTGTCAGATCTGCCGAATTAGCACCTTTAACGGTAAACCCGTCAAACACAAAAGTATTGTCGACCGCATGCGTGGAAGTGATCACTACATGATAAGTATTGCCGTTGTCCGGGATGTCATCTTCATCATCTTTATCGATATCGCCGCTTAATATGGTGGGGTTGGCAACCGGATCTCTTTCCCCCGCTCCGCCCTCAGGATAGCCGCCCAGCACCCTGAGATTGCCGCGTGCAAATACAAAAACCTTATCGCGGTCATGATCGCCAGTACCCGGTATATGCTCCGGGTAATAGGTTCCCCGGGCTACCCGTATCTCGATGATGTCCGTATTTTCGTGTGCAGCCAGGACGGCATCGGCCAATGACGGAACAGCGCTCCCCCACGAGGCGCCGCTGCCGGATGGAGAGGCGGACGCATCCACATACACGATGCCGTCGACAGACGGCGTGACTTGTGCTTCTGAAGCGCTGATCATCACGAGGCTCAGTAAGGCTGTTACCGGATAAATAAAGGCTTTTGTCATAGCTTTTTGACGGATTGGTTTACAGAAGATTTTTATTCCGGAAAATATTCCGGGTATGCCAACACGTTCCGGCTAAGGGTGGTAGGATTGATATTACTAATGCCGGCCCATCAGACTAGGTGTAATCAATTTGCTAAGTTAGTGTAGTCATACGCCGGAATCAATCCATGAAAACCTATAGTTGGCATACAGGAAAACCTGTATTTTAGGGTAAAAAGTCCCTCTTTATAAATGCTGTTAAGGGGTCTG
The DNA here is from genome assembly GCA_037191015.1 of Spirosomataceae bacterium. Taxonomy (GTDB): domain Bacteria; phylum Bacteroidota; class Bacteroidia; order Cytophagales; family Spirosomataceae; genus Ravibacter. The sequence goes on along the minus strand of JBBCKD010000008.1, from coordinate 248,291 downwards.
CGATTTTTTCTAAAAAAAATCAATACATCATGGGTACTATTACAGCGGCCGGCACTCTTCCGATTGTATGACAAGATTCCATTGAATGAAAAACGACAGAGAATTAAAGCCGGAAGACCTGGTGGAAGACCCTGCATTCAGGGCATGGATCTACCATGGCGCCGGTCATAACGCCTGGAATGAGTGGATAAGTGAGCACCCCGACCATGCCCAGGCTGCCGACCTGGCACGAAACATATTGCTTTCAGTCAGGGGAGAGCTTGATGATATTCCTGAGCCGGAAGTAAAACACAGGGTCAGGAATATCGTAGCTACGATCGACGAAGGTGGTTCGGACATCCGCAGTCTTACCGGCAACCGGGAAGGCAATACCGGGAGAGCGCTTCGGTGGGTGGCTGCAGCGGTTCTGGCGATAGCGACGGGAGTGGGAGCGCTTCTGTACACCGGACGGGCTTCTGTTCCGGGAGAAGACAGCCCCGTTTCGGCACAGACCGGCAGCGAAGATCGCTCACCCTACGTAGAAGTCTACAGCGGGTCAGAAAACCAGAAGCTTGTGAATCTGCCTGACGGCAGCTCCGTCCTGCTGAAACGTGCTTCGGGTATCCGCTTTCCCAGGCAATTTGATGCCGGGAAACGGGAGGTCGTACTCTCGGGCGAGGCATTTTTCGAGGTGAAAAAGAACCCCGATCACCCGTTTTTCGTATATGCCGGAGAAATGGTCACCCGCGTAGTAGGCACCAGCTTTACGATCAGGGCTTACGAAAATGACGCAACGGCGAAAATACGGGTAAAGACTGGCAGAGTATCGGTTTCGGCTGCAGAAACGGCTCTTAATGATTCCGGAAAAACCGGTGTAAAAGAGCTGGTGCTTGAACCCAACCAGCAGGCTGAATTCTCCCGCTCGGACCTGAAATTTGCTTTGCTCGAAAACGACAGAACGGAGATAGCGCCGATCCCCATCGAGCAAATGAGCTTCGAATTCAGAAGAACCGCGGTTTCAGATGTACTTGAAGCTATCAAAACCGCTTACCAGGTAGACATCCGGTATGATGCCGGCCTTCTCAGGCGCTGCTCCGTTACCGCCTCGCTGGGCGATGAGCCGCTTCCCGAAAAGCTCAACATGATCTGCGAGGTAATCGGGGCCACTTACCAGGAGAGAAACGGAAAAATTTATATAGAGGCCGGAGGATGCGAATAACACCTGGTTACTGATCCTCCAGAGCTTATGTTCCACTTAAACTTTCAATCCCTATGCCTTAAAATCTCTATTTAAAAAAAACCGGAAATGCTGGTAACATTCCCGGTCCCGATACAATCGAAATGTCCTCCGGTAGTCTGGTAAACTACGGGTCCGTTGAAGGACCATGAGGATTGGTTAGCTAACTCTGGTAAATCACCTAACCTTGACAAATTTATGCAAAAAAAACAAAACGCTTATGGTGTTCTTCCTGCCATTATGAGGATCACGATTCAACAATTTTTGATGGCTGTCGTGTTTGTCAGCTTTTCCTATGCCGGTAATCTAAAGGCACAGGAACTGCTCAACAAGCGTGTTACCCTTTCGGTCTCGGACACCAGGGTAGAATCAGTGCTCGATATGATCGCAAGGCAGACCGGTGCGCGCTTCGTATATAGCCATGAGGTAATCAGGGCGGAACGGACAGTTTCCCTCCACGTGAAAGAAAACAGGCTGGAACAGGTTTTGGAAATGCTGCTTGAACCACTGGGTGTCGGCTATACCGTTACGAACAGGGGAACGGTACTGCTCAAAAAGACGGGGAAAGTACTGAGCTCTGCAGAGCCGGGGGAAGATGGTATGACCACATTTTCTGCCGACCGTACAATAACCGGCAAAGTTACAGATGAAGAAGGCGAAGCGCTACCGGGGGTAAATATAGTGGTGAAAGGGACTCAGAGAGGAACCATTACCGATGTAGACGGAACCTACAGCCTCCTTATTCCTGAAGGACCTCAAACGCTTATTTTTTCCTTTGTCGGATACATCTCCGACGAAGTCCCCGTAACCAGTGAAAAGGCAATAGTCAACATTTCGCTGAAAACAGATCAGAAGTCGCTTGAGGAAGTCGTGGTGATCGGCTACGGCGAACAGCGCAAGGTAACGCTGACGGGTTCGGTAGCAAGCATCCGGGGAGACCAGATGCAGCGGAATCCTTCCACAAATCTGTCGGGCGCCATAGCGGGTTTGTTACCGGGAGCGATCGCTTTAAACCGCACGGGGGAACCGGGAAGAGATAACTCGAACATCCTTATCCGCGGAAGCAGCACCACAGGGAACACAGGACCGCTGGTGGTTGTCGACGGCATACAGGGTGCTACCGGCTGGGAACGCATCAATCCGAATGACATCGAATCCATATCGATACTGAAAGACGCTTCTGCCGCCATCTACGGCGCGCGTGCTGCAAACGGTGTCATACTGATCACAACCAAAAGAGGTTCTTCGGGCAAACCTGTTATCAGCTACACCATGAACCAGGGATTTGTAAAGCCTACCCGGATCCCCCGGTTGGCCAGCTCTGCTGTTTTCGCAGATTACCTGAACTACCTTTTTGAAAAATCAGGACAGCCGCCCAGATATACCGAGGAAGAAATTCAAAAATTCAGAGACGGTACTGATCCCGCTTACATAAATGAGGACTGGTACGGACAGGTGCTCAAAAAAGTCTCACGGCAGAATCAGCATAATTTGAATATCAGAGGAGGCGGAGAAAACATTAAATACTCCGTATCAGGATCTTATTTAAACCAGGACGGCATGTTCAAAAAAGGTAGCCTGGATTTCAGATCCTACTCGGTACGCGCTAACCTGGATGCGGGCATCAACCGGTACATTAACGTTGGAGTGGACGTAAATGCAGGAATGGATGTCGGAAACTATCCCGCCTATAGTACTGCTACGGCATTTGCAAGACTCAGACAGCTTCCTTATATCCCGGTTTACTGGGAAAACGGTTTGCCGTCTGCGGGAATTGAAAACGGTGAAAATCCCGCTGTAATGGTCACTGAAGCGACAGGTAATTTCAACGAGGACAAGCAGCGCTTTCAGATGAAGCTTTCTTTTGACATAAAACTACCCTGGGTCGAAGGCCTCGGCTCAGATGGTTATTTCGCCTTTATCAATGATAATACTTTTACTAAAAACTGGAGGACTCCCTGGACCGTCTATGACTATGACCGCAACCAGGATATTTATATACGCAGGACCGGGGGAGGAATTACAAAGCCCGAATTGACACAGGCTGCCGCTAATTTCAGGAATTCGCTGGTAAACCTGCGGCTGAAATATGCCAGGCAATTCGACAGGCATTATTTGAATACGTTTGTTGCCTATGAGCAGATAGACGAGAAAAACAGCAGCTTCTCAGCTTTCCGGAGAAATTATATTTCCAGCGCTATTGATGAATTATTTGCAGGCAGCCTCGTAGATCAGTCTACAGGCGGAAACCGTTCAGAAACAGGACGTCAGAACTTTTTCGGACGCATCAGCTATAATTTCTCTGAAAAATACCTGATTGATTTTAACGCGAGGTACGACGGCTCCTCGGCATTTCCAAAAGGAAAAAGGTTTGGCTTCTTCCCCGGGGTTTCGGCCGCCTGGAGGATTTCCCAGGAAAATTTTCTACAATCGAACAAATTCGTTACAGACCTTAAACTAAGGGCTTCCTACGGTAAGATGGGGAACGACCGGATCAGTGCGTTCCAGAACCTGATCCTTTACACTCTAGGAAACACCGGCTATCCTTTTGGAGCATCTTCAGTCGCTACCCAGGGATTGGTAGCCGGTGTAAGCCCGAATCCGAATATAACCTGGGAAGTGGCCTCCACTTATAATGCAGGCTTTGACCTCGATCTGCTGAACGGACTTTTCGGGTTGGGCGTGGATATATTTAAACAAAAACGGTCTAATATTCTGACCACGCGAGACCTGGCGGTTCCTTACTATACCGGTTTGAAACTTCCCAACGAAAATATCGGAGTCGTCCAGAATAAAGGAGTCGAGTTCCAGCTGACCCATCTCAAAAACTTCAATGACTGGAGCCTGAGAATAAACGCCAATATGGCGTACGCTAAGAGTAAAATACTGGATATCAGTGAAGCAAGCAATGTACCTGAATGGCAAAAGGCTGAGGGACACGCACTTGGAGCCGGGCTCTACTATATGAATGACGGAATTGCAAGAACACAGCAGGACGTCGATAATGCACCTGACAGAAACGGTATGGTAGTAGGTGACCTTATGTATAAAGACATGAACCAGGACGGCAAAATCGACGCTGCCGATCGTGTACGTCTCGATAAGACAAATATCCCCAGGCTGACATACGGATTTTCAGCTTCGATAAGCTACAGGAACATTTCATTATGGTCGCACTTTGCCGGTGCAGGAAAGGTCTGGCAGTACTACCTGCTTTCTGCCAGGAGCGGAGTGAACCAGCTATCGGATCTCCTGGAAAACAGGTACAAACCTGGTAGTATGGACTCTGAATACCCGATTCTGCCAACGGTCGACACCGAATCTGAGGTAAGCGGGCTACGCTCCGATTTCTGGCTGAAAGATATTTCCTATCTGCGGCTAAAAACCCTCGAAGTGTCTTATACACTCCCACAGCAGTTGCTGAACTCACTTGGAATCAAATCAATGAGAATATATGTCAACGGGAATAACCTGCTGACCTTCGACAAACTAAAATGGTTTGATCCCGAAAACAGCAATGAGATGGGAGCCTTTTATCCCCAGAATAAGATTTTTAATGTAGGCTTCGGATTAAACTTTTAATAAAATGAAAAGGCAGATTCATACCTGGAACATACTTTCAATCCTGAACAGGATCCTTTCTACAATATTCCTGATCCATTTACATTGGGCATGCAACACGGATGTCCTGGACAAAGTCCCCCTCGACCGGTTTTCAGATGAAGCGGTATGGCGGGACGCAGCCCTGACCGAAGCTTTTATAAATAACACTTACCGTATTATGCCTCAAGGACATACGAGCGGCGCACAGATGCTGGCAAGTGTAACAGATGAAGCATACTATCGCACCGGGAGGCCAGACTATATTTCAGCCGGCAACATTACTCCTGCCGAGCTCGGAGTACTCAATTTCTGGACGCAGGGAGGGGAGGCCGGTGCCAATTACAGCTATTGGTCGGTTATAACGAAGTGCAATATCTTTTTCGATAATATCGGTACTTCTCCGATAGATGAACCCGTAAAACAGCGAATGATCGGGGAAATGAAGTCTTTAAGAGCCTACGCATACTTCCGCCTGGTTGCTTTTTTTGGCGGAGTTCCGCTGATAACGAAATCCTTTACGTTAAACGACGATTTTAACGTTGCCCGGAATTCTTATAACGAGTGTATGGATTTCGTCGTAAATGAGCTGACCGAAGCCGCCTCTTTGCTCCCGGTAACCTACAACGACGAAAATAAAGGAAGAATTACGAAAGGCGCGGCCCTGGCGATCAAATCGAGGGCCCTCCTGTATATGGCAAGCCCGCTGAACAACACGGGGCAGGACAGATCCAGGTGGGAAAAAGCAGCGGCGGCGGCCAAAGAAGTAATTGATTTGAATATATATTCGCTATTTCCCGATTATAAAGACCAGTTCCTGAAAAAAAATCTCCATAACCAGGAATCCATATGGATCCGGCCGTTCAACTACTCTGTCGACCCGGAAGGAGCAAATGTTGAGCAGACCCTTTATCCGAATGGCTATAACGGGTTTGGACAATCGTCTCCGCTACACAATATGGTGGATGCCTACGAGATGATCAGCGGAAAACTACCAAAAGATGATCCTGCGTATGATCCTCAAAACCCCTATGTAAACAGGGACCCCCGCTTTTATGCCAGCATATTGTATGATGGAGCTCCCTTCCAGCACAGAGAGCTGGAGACATTTCTACCGGGCGGGCTTGATACGCAGGAGGGACCGGTTTCTTCATGGAATGCCACCCTGACCGGATATTATTTCAGAAAATTTATTGATGAAACAATAGTAAATCCGGGAGGAGTGGTAAGAGGCGATTCTCCGTGGATTTATTTCAGGTATGCAGAAATTCTCCTTAATTATGCAGAAGCAAGCTACTTTTCAGGCAACGAAGAGACAGCCAGGGAATACGTCAATATGGTCAGAAGCCGGCCGGGAGTCCAAATGCCTCCCGTTACCGAAAGCGGCAGCGCCCTGTTTGACAGGATTATTAATGAACGCAGGGTTGAGCTTGCATTTGAAGAGCACAGGTACTTTGACGTCAGACGCTGGAAGATCGCCCCGGACGTTCTGAACAAAGATGGCTCCAGGATGAACATACGCAAAGATCCTGTCACCGGGAAAAAGACGTACCAGGTCCAGGAATTTACGACCAAACGCTTTTATGAAAAGAACTACCTGGTCCCTATCCCGCAGTCTGAAATCGAGAAAAACCCGTTGCTCGAACAGAACCCGGGTTATTGAATGTTGAAATGAGATACTATTAAATACCAGTTTAATAACCGATGAAATTAACACTGAAAATCCCGATCCTCTCCCTGGGTATTTCCCTGCTTGCGGCTATGTCTCCCTCTGGTTCCGCTGCACAAGCCGAACTGGAAGTTGTGAAAAACAAATGGATCCAATACAGCGATTTGTCGCACCTGCTATACCATCACCTCGCTGAAGACGCCTACAAGCTTCTGGACAAAGAGGCGGACCTTGCGGCCCGTCTCAAAACCAGAACGCAATGGCAGCAGCGACAGCAGGAAAAGAAGGCTGCTATGTGGAACCAGATTGGTAGCTTCAAGGAAAAAACTCCCTTAAATGCCGCGATAACCTCGGTGATCCAAAAAGACGGATTCAGGATTGAAAATGTGATTTATGAATCCCTGCCCGGTTATTATGTAACCGCCTCGTTGTTTATCCCCGATCGCGTAACGGCGCCGGCGCCGGCCATACTCTTCTGCAGCGGGCACAGCGCCCGGGCCTACCGGCGGGACGTATACCAGCTACCCCTGCAAAACCTGGTCAAAAAAGGATTTGTCGTATTGGCGATCGACCCCGTAAGCCAGGGAGAAAGGCTGCAGTACCTGAACCGCGAAACCGGGGAGTCGGAGATCGGGAGCTCAACCAAAGAGCACTCCTACCCTGCCGTGCAGGCATTCCTGATCGGCCAGTCGGTCGCCAGGTATTTCGTCTGGGACGGAATCCGCGGGATCGACTACCTCGTGAGCCGCAAGGAAGTAGACCCTGCCCGTATCGGGGTGCACGGCCTTTCGGGAGGGGGTACCCAGGCGGCCTATATCGGCGCCCTCGACGACCGGGTCCTTGCGTCTGCGCCCTGCGGGTACATCACAGGGTTCAGGCGGTTAATAGAATCTATCGGAGCCCAGGACGGCGAGCAGAACTTCTATCACGGCATTAAAGAAGGGATCGATCATGCAGATATGCTGGAAATACGCGCGCCCAAACCAACGCTTATCATGGCCACCACGCGCGATTTTTTTAACATAAGCGGCACCCGGGATGTATTTAAAAGAGTAAAAAGGGCTTATGAAATATTCGGAGCCGCCGGAAACCTCGAAATGGTCGAAGGCGACTACGAGCACGGATATGAGCAGACTATCCGCGAAGCGATGTACGCGTTTTTTCAGAAACATCTGAAACTACCCGGCTCTTCCGCCGAGCTGCCCATCACGCTGCTCACCGAAGAAGAGCTGCAGAAAACAACGACGGGGCAGGTAGCTACCTCGTATACCCGCTACGAAACCGTATTCACCCTGAATAAAAAGGAATCGGAGCCGTGGACCGGTCGCCTGCAGAAAGCCCGGGAGAATACAGCTACCCACCTGAAACAGGTAGTGGCCGATGCCAGGCAATACAGCGGATTCAGAGCCCCGGCCGGCATTGAATCGCCGGTCTTTACGGGCAGGATCCACAAGGATGCATATGTGATCGAGCGATACTTTCTGAAAGGAGAAGGCAACTACCCGGTCCCCTACCTGCTGTTCGTGCCTGCCAAACGATCGGGAAAAACGATCATCTACCTGCACCCGGACGGAAAGGCAAAGGAGGCCTCGGGAGAAATAGAAAGATTGGTAAAGCAGGGCCTGACAGTTTTAGCACCCGATCTTCTCGGCGTAGGCGAGCTTATTTCCGACCGCTTCAAAGGAGATGCTGCCATCGAAGGTATATCCTATAATATCTGGTTTACCGCCGCGTTGACAGGCCGGAGTATCGTAGGCGTACACGCCGCTGATTTAATACGCCTTGTCAGTATGGTAAAGCAGGGTTCCCCGCAGGAAGAGATCTGGGGAATGGCCCGGGACGAGATGGGCCCCTCGCTATTGCACGCGGCAGCGTTCGACTCCCGGATTGCCGGCGCGGCCATCGTTGGAATGTACAGTTCCTACCAGGCTGTAACCGACGGGGAGCGGTACAACCCGAAGTTTGTATACAGCATGGTTCCGGGCGCCCTCCGGGCTTATGACCTGCCCGACCTGGCTGCTGCCGTTGCTCCCAGGCCGCTGCTCCTGACCAACTTTGTCGACAGCAACGGACAACCCCTTGATTCCGTAGCAATGAGCGCAGCTTCTGCGGTAGTTAGCCGGTATTATGAAGTAAATCGTGCAGCACGGTTTTTGAAGACGGCTGTCGATCCCGACCCGGTAGCTCAATTAACCGACTGGATAAAAGTAAAATGAGCCCGTTCCGGGCTTTTTTTTCCACTTAAAACAGCTCTGCATGCCGGATATTGTTATTCATATCGGTATCAATCAACAGATGTCGCGGATCGACCCCGCCTCCAAAGATGTTACGAACGGCGGTTCATTAGATTTAAATTTACTGATCATTCTTTGCACATTGAAAAAAACAGGATATGGATAGCAGACCGGGTCATACCGATTAGTGGAACATATCATGAGGACTTCTTCAAATTGCTGAAAGGCTGGCAATAGCGATCCTTGTAAATATAGATTTCATACCAGCCTTCCTCACAATAAATTTAATTACATTTGTCTACCGTTAAAGTTACATTCGCAGATTTTGGTTGACTTTATCTATGACAATGCCTCTTCTCTCCGACGAAGAACTACTCCACCTGACCAGGTCGGGAGAAGAAGCCGCATTTTCTGAAATTTACAACCGGTACTGGAAAAAGCTGCTCACGGTCGCGATCAATAAAACCGACGGCAACGTGGAGGAAGCGGAAGAGATCGTACAGGATATTTTTGTTTCGCTTTGGAAGCGCAGGGACCAGCTGGAGCTTTCTTCCAATCTCGGGAACTATCTTGCCGCCTCGGTAAAATACCGGGTTATCAAAAACCTGGCCAGAAAAGATCTGAGACGCCGGTACGAAGCTGAAAATCCCCACGTGTTTTCTACTTCCGACAATTCTACCCAGGACTGGCTGGACTTTGAAGAGCTGCAATCGCGCCTTGAAGCGCTGGTAGCGGCATTACCCGAAAAATGCCAGCTGATATACCGGATGAGCCGTGAAAGCGGCTATTCCCAGAAAGAAATTGCAGGTGAGTTGAGCATTTCCGAAAAAACCGTCGAAGCGCACCTGGGGAAAGCGCTGAAGTCGCTCCGGAACGGATTGTATTCCCTGAAGCTCGCCCTCCTTCATTACTCCCAACCATTTTTCCTCCTATCCAAATGAAAAAAATTATTCCTTTCATGCTGCTGTGCAGCCTTGCTTTCTTTTCCTGCGGCAATAAAGAGGACGACCCCGACGGCAAGCCCGGTAAGGACGGCACGACGGTCAACTTCAAGAACGAGCTGGAAATACCGCTTACAAAAATGATGATCGGTATCTACAAAGGGTCTTCGGTAAAGCTGGCGAAGAACTATGGCACCCTTGCAATAGGCGCTTCCACAGGAGATATCGCTATCAACGATAACGACGATCTTATTCAGCTCTTTGTATATTTCGAGGACGATGGCGGAGTTTACTACTCATCACCCGGGTTTCTTCTTGACAAGGGACATAAGAAAACATTCGATATCGGTCGCAGTACTTCTTTTCTTAAGATAGAGAAAACTAGCTTTATGTACCCGAAGTGACCGGGAAGGTCATTTTTTTTTCTTCCGACTAAGGGATTGTCGTCGTTCAAAGTACTACTATTATAAACGGTACTTTTTATGACACCATCCGACAGACAGCGGCTGGAAAGACTGGCCGGGAAATGGCTGGAAGGTAGTATTACGCCCGAAGAACAGGAAGAGTTCTCCGCCTGGTACAACCGCGACCAGGACCTGCCGGCCGTTATCCCGCCAACATCGGCCGAATGCGAAGCGGAGCACCGCGAAAAAATCCTGTCGAATATTCTTCATGCAAGGCGCCGCCGGAAACCGCTCCGTTGGTGGAAACCCGGTGTGGCTGCTGCGCTTATCCTGGTGGCGGCCGGCTACGGTGTTTACCTCTTGTTTTGTGAGTACCAGCACCGGGTCAATAATGCGGAAATAACTATCTCAGACGACATCCCGCCGGGCAGCGACAAAGCGACGCTTACCTTCGACGACGGCCGGTCTGTTATGCTGGATGAGCAGCAAAACGGGTTTTTGAAATTCGACGGGAGTGTCCGGATCAGGAAGGAAGATAGTATGGTCGTATACGAAGCCACCGATTCGGGGCAGGAAAAAACCCGCTATAACGTCATCACCACACCCCGGGGAGGGCAATACTCCCTGCGCCTGCCCGACGGAAGCACGGTATGGCTCAATGCCGCCTCTTCGCTCCGGTACCCCACCACCTTTACAGGGCGCAGCCGGACAGTCGAGCTCAGGGGCGAGGCCTTTTTTGATATTGTGCCCTTTGCGGCTTCAGACAAACCGGGTGCCGATAAGGTCCCTTTTATCGTAACCATTAACGGGAAACAGACTGTCAAAGTGCTGGGGACCCGGTTTAATATCAACGGCTATGACGACGAGCTGTCGGTCAAAACGACGCTGGTCGAAGGCAGCGTCGAGGTTTCGGCCCAGAAGGGAGGGTCAACCCTTCTCAAGCCCAACCAGCAGTCGGCCCTGACCAAAACCGGCAAGCTCACCGTTACGGAACATGCCGACCTGGAAGAAGCGATCGCATGGAAAAACGGCCAGATACTCTTCCGGGATACCGACATCAGGGACATTATGCGGCAGATCGCACGCTGGTATGACGTGGACGTCGTTTACCAGGACGACATCCCGGAGAGGCTTTTTAACGGTGGAATTTCGAGGAATTCAAAGCTGTCGAGCCTCCTGCAAATACTTGAGACGAGCGGTATTCATTTCAAAGTAGAAGGCAAACAGATTATTGTAACACGATAGGTTGAAGAGGTGGGAAACTCCGCGAATTCCAAAGAAATAAACAAAACAAATTAATGGTTTCAACTTAATTAGCAATTCATATGATCAAAACCAATACATAACCTTCTGCCCATAAAAATGCCGGAAGCGCTACCAACACTCCCGGCTGTCGTCAGGGCAAATTCCACAAAGTCCTATTTGTTACATTTCACCTAACGTATACAAAACTATGATTTTTTGTATTAGCGATGGTTCTTTTTCCCCGAAATTGAGCCATTCATATCTCTTGAAAAGGTCTTCCGACCAGGTGCGGTTCGCCGGAACCTCCCAAAAGAAAATCATCATGCAGATCAAGCTCATCTCTTTTTTTATTCTGCTGGCCTGTATTCACGTGTTTGGCGAAAGCTATTCACAGAAAGTTTCGCTTTCGGAGAAAAACGCATCCCTGGAAAAAATATTCAAGGAAATCAGGAAGCAAAGCGGCGTTATTTTCTGGTATGAAAGCAATCTTCTGAAAAATGCCGGGAAAGTCGATATCCGTGTCAGGAACGCATCACTGCCCGACGTGTTGAGCCGCCTGTTCGCAAATCAGCCTTACAGCTTCAGCATCGTTGAGAATACCGTGGTGATCAAACCTAAAAAAATGCAGGCGGAAAGCGCTCTCGATGCCGGTCCGGATGAGTTCCCTGTTATGCCGGCCCGCGAAACTACCACTACCGGGCAGGAGTGGAGGGCTCCGGCCCTTGTATCGAAAATCAAAATGCTTACCGTGGAAACCATACCCGTTCGCGGGCGGGTTACCGATGAAAAAGGAGAAGGGCTCCCCGGTGTGAGTATCCTGGTAAAAGGCACCCAGCAGGGTACGGTCACGGACGGAACGGGCGCATTCGCCCTGAATGTTCCGGACGAAAATGCCGTGCTGGTCTTTTCTTTCGTCGGGTATACAACAGTTGAGCGGACCGTCGGCAGGCAGACATTGCTCGACATCTCGCTGCAGGTTGATCAGAAAGCCCTTGAGGAAATCGTAGTGGTAGGTTACGGAGAGCAAAAAAAGGTGAACGTGATCGGTTCCGTCGCCCAGATCGGATCGGAAGCGCTGGAAAACCGCCCTGTAACCCAGCTCGCGCACGCCATCACGGGACAGATGCCGGGCGTTACGGTGACCGTGAGGTCCGGGCGTCCGGGCGATAACCCCGGTACCATAAGGGTACGTGGAGTCGGTTCTTTCGGCGCTACGCCCGATGCCCTTATCCTGATAGACGGTATCCCGGGGAATATGAACGATATCAATCCCGAAGATATACAGACTATTTCTGTTCTGAAAGATGCTTCCGCTGCGGCTATATATGGCGCCCGTTCGGCAAATGGCGTGGTGCTGATCACGACCAAGACAGGAGCCACCGGGAAAGTCTCCATTTCCTACAACGGGTACGCCGGTTTCAATAAAGCCACAAAGCTGCCTGATTTTGTAAACTCATGGGAATACGCCGAGATGTACAATATTGCGTCAGGTACAAACAGCTTTACTGCCGACGATATTGCCAAGTACCGCAGCCAGTCGGATCCTGACAACTACCCCAACACTCGCTTCCTGGAGCAGCTTTTTTCGGGAAACGGCTTCCAGACCGGCCATACCGTCAATCTTAACGGTGGCAATGAAAAGACAAAATACTTTCTTTCAGCCGGCTATCTCAACCAGAAAGGGATTGTTCCCAAAAACTCATACGAGCGGTACAACTTCAGGCTGAACCTGGAAAACGACCTGGGCAGGAATTTCTACCTTACCACCAGGCTGAGCGGCTCTTTCGACGAAAGGAACGAACCCCAGGCTACTGCCAATAAAGGCGGAGAGCTGACCGATCAGCTGATCCAGAATGCGGTCAGGTACCCGGCCATATTCCTCGGGCAGGGCTCTAACGGCGACTACGGCATCGGCGCGGAAAGCGGCGGGACTTCAGTATCGTGGCTGGCGTCGGCTTCCTACCTGAGAAACCCGAGAACAAGAATCGGTACTAACTTCAAGCTTGATTGGAAGCCTGTCAAAGAGCTTGTTTTTTCGGCGATCGGCGGCTATAACTTCGATTTCCTCGAGCAAGCCTCCTACCGGTCGTCGCAAAAGCTCAACGACCAGGTTTACCTCGGTCAGTCTAACCTGAATCAATTCCGCGACAAGGAAATATTCAGAACCGCACAGTTTCTCGGCGAATATTCCAAAGATATCGGGCGGACAAGACTGGATTTCCTCGTCGGCTATGCTTTTGAAAACCAAATAATTGACAGGATGTCGGGCTACCGGCAGAATTTCCCGAGCAATGACTACACCTACCCGTCCATGGGCGGCGCCGACAACCAGCAGTTTAACGGGATGGCGGAAGAATGGGCCATACAGTCGTTGTTTTCGAGGTTAAAGCTGAACATAAGCGATAAATACCTTTTCGAAGGAACGCTGCGGTATGACGGCTCGTCGAGGTTTCCCGACAGCAACAAGTATGCCGTATTCCCGGCTTTTGCCGCCGGATGGCGCATCTCCGAAGAAGAGTTCCTGAGAAACCTCCAGTGGCTGTCCAATCTGAAGCTTAAGGCTTCGTGGGGGATACTGGGTAACCAGAATATAGGTAACTATCCCTACCAGGGCGTATTGGATTCCGGCAAGAACTATGCTTTCGGGACCGGGATTTCCACCGGCGCAGCCTATTCGACCTATAAAGACGCCAACATCAGGTGGGAATCGACCGAGACCACGGATATCGGTATCGAAGCCGGGTTCTTTAAAAACAGCCTGGGTGTAAATGTGACCTATTTCAGCAGGAACACAACCGACATTCTCTTCAAGCCTTCCTCCAGCGTGTCGACCATTCTGGGTGTTCTGATCAGTGAGACCAATACCGGCCAGGCAACCAACAAAGGCTGGGAGTTTGACGCTATCTACCGGAATAGCTACCGGAAGCTCCAGTATTCGGTAAAAGGCAATTTTTCCATTATCAACAACAAGGTTGTGACGCTCGGCCTGGGCAACGTGACCCAGCCCAACGGCCTGGTAGGAAACGGGTCCGATCTTTTTGTGGGCTACCCGATGGAGATGTATTACGGCTATGTGTCGGACGGCGTCTTCCTCGACCAGGACGATATCAGCTCATGGCCGACCCAAACCGCCGTTACGCCGAGACCCCAGGCCGGGGATTTCCGGTATAAGGATATCAGCGGCCCCGACGGGGTGCCCGATGGCAAGGTCGATCCCACCTACGACAGAGTATTCTTAGGAAGCAGGATCCCGAAATATACCTACGGCTTTAATTTTGATGTCAAATACCACGGGTTCGACCTGGGTATATTCCTCCAGGGAATTGCCGGGGTACAGGGACGGCTGACCGGCTATGCCGATGTAGCCTTCTTCAACCTGGGCAATATACAGCGTTGGCAAATGGAAGGCCGGTTTAACCCCGACCAGCCTGTAAGATACCCTGCGTACCCACGTCTCGAAGTAGTGAGCAACAGCGGTACCCCCAACACCCAGATATCTGATTTCTGGGTGCTGAATGCTTCTTACCTCAGGCTGAAAAATATCCAGCTGGGCTATACCCTACCGACTTTCCTGACCAACAGGTTAAAAATCAATCACGTCAGAGTCTATTCCAGTGTTGAAAACCCGGTCACATGGAGTAGCTACCGTCCCGGCTGGGATCCTGAGATCAATACCGGCGGGGCCTATTATCCCATTCTTTCTACCTACACATTTGGTCTTAATGTTAAATTTTAGATGTAAGCATAGTCTTGTCGTCTGATAGTCTCATTAATTTTTATAACATGAAAGTCAAGATAAAACAATATATGATGTGGGGCGCCCTGGCCATTTCGTGCGTTTCGTGCGACGACCAGCTCAGGCAGTTTCCTACCGATGCATTCGCACAGGATAACTTCTGGACTTCAGAATCCAATACAATGATCGCGCTTGCCGGCATGTACAGGGGCGGAGTTACTTATGGTACGGGTGTAGTCCCCAACGACTGGTGGTCTTATTTCGGAAGCATTCACCTGGAGTTCGCTACAGATAATGCCTATGACAGAAGAGGAGATAACTCCACTTACAACAGGCTGACCAACGGAACGCTGCTGCCCAATAACGATGTGATCAAAGGATACTGGTCAGCGTCCTATAAGCGAATTGCGATATGTAACGATTTTCTCCAAAACATAGGGAAAGTGCCCATGGACGAAAGCAGGATAAAGCGTATGGCCGCCGAGGCTAAGTTTATCCGGGCTACGCAGTATTTCTATCTTTCCCAGTATTGGGGGAGCGTCCCGCTTGTAACCAGCACCCTGACTCCGGATGAGGCCAATAACGTGGACAAAGAAAGCAAAGCCGCTATTGTCAGCTTCGTTATAGAAGAATTGAAGGCCGCCGCCGAAGACCTGCCGCGGTTCGGAGCGCTCGGGGATTCCGAGCACGGCAGGGCTTCCAAACAGGCTGCGCTGGCTTTTCTGGGCAGGATCCTGCTAAGCGAGAAGAAATTCGCGGAAGCAGCCGATGCATGGCGGACCATCATTGACCTGGGCGACAATGCAATCGATCCGGAATATGCCGGGCTGTTCAATCCTACCAGGGAAATGAGTACGGAGAATATATTCAACCTCAAGCACCTGGGCGGACAGGCCAGCAATGCCATGCCTCAGCACTCTTACCCGGCTATGCTGGGGGGCTGGCATCTCTTTAACCCGCTTGGAAGCCTGGCCGATGAATACGGTTTCGACGACGGCTCACCCTTCTCTTACGACAGCCCCAAATTCGACTACAAGAACATGGGTGCAAACCGGGACCCCCGGTTCAGGTATACCTTCGTGTGGGACGGCAGCACATTCGGAGGCAAAAAATATGTCTGTCATCCTGATTCCGTCAACTCCCTCGACCAGCTAACCTATTCGAAGCAGGCAACACGTACGGGTTACGGTTTACGGAAATTCTTTGATGAATCGTTTTCCGGCGGATTGGTGACGGATTACGGCGGGGATATCCCGGTGATCCGCTATGCGGAAGTCCTGCTGAGCTACCTGGAAGCCGAGCTGGAAGGAGGAAAAACGATCACCCGGGAGCTTCTCGATCAAACCATCAACAAAGTCAGGGGCAGGGCGTCGGTCGGCTTACCCCCGGTAACGGTTACTGATCCGGAGCAGCTGAGGACCATACTCCGCAGGGAAAGAAGGATCGAGCTCGCTTTCGAGGGCCACCGGCTCTGGGATCTGCTGAGATGGGGGACCGCCGACCAGGTACTCACGGGTGACTTCTGGGGAGCCGCCTTCCCCGACTCAAAGCGTTATCCTACGGCTTCACAGAAAACCGATCCGCTCTTCCGCTGGTTTGTAACTTCCAAAAAATTCAGGAAAGGACAGGACGAAACCTGGCCCGTTCCCGAATCTGAAGTAAATGTGAATCCGAAACTGGGGAACTAGGTATGAAAAAACAGTTTCGTCAATGGTTGATAGGGTGTACGCTGCTGATGTCGGCAGCGTACACCGGCTCTGTTATCCCGAGGATCTTCCAGAACGATGTCCCGGTAGTACAGCAGGAATACCTGAAAGCTTACGGGAAACGTGAGCCGGTCAGACCCGGCAAAACCCCGCAGCCCAATATACTGTTCATTACGAGCGACCAGCATTACTGGATGCGGATGGGGTATAACGACCCGACGGTTAAAACCCCTAACCTCGACAGGCTTGCAAAATCGGGCACCATCTTCGACAGGGCCTACACCTGCAATCCTGTCTGCACTCCTACCAGGGCGTCGATGATCACAGGGCTCTACCCCTCCCAGCACGGCGCGTACGCGCTGGGCACCAAACTGCCTGAAACGGTTCCTACCATAGGTAACTATCTCAGCGAATTGGGTTACAGCTCCACTATTGTCGGGAAGGCCCACTTTATGCCCCTGGCAGGAACCGCAGAATATCCTTCGCTGGAAGCCTATCCTGTGCTCCAGGACCTCGATTTCTGGCGGAAATACAACGGTCCGTTCTACGGGTTTGACCGGGCAGAGCTGGCCCGCCCGCATGGAGATGAATCGCACGTCGGCCAGCATTATGCCATCTGGATGGAGGAAAAGCTGAAAAGAGAGGGTCGGTCGCCCAACGAATGGAAGCAGTGGTTCCGGAAGCCTGCCCAGGCAAATTTCGAGAATTCGAACGCAGCCATGCGGAAAATTATGGAAGAGAATGCTGCTACCGGGGAGATGCAGTATGGCGCCTGGAACATCCCCGAAGATTACCACCTCAATGCCTGGATCGCCTCCCGGACCATCGCCAATCTTGACAGGGCCAAAAAGGAGGGGAAGCCGTTTTTTATCTGGGCCAGTTTCTTTGACCCGCATCCGCCCTATCTTGTATCTGAGCCATGGGCCTCCATGTACAAACCGGAAGACATGAAATTGCCGGAGGTACCGGAAGACGATATGGAAGACATGCCCTATCACTACCGTATGACCCAGAAAAACGGGACAAAGGGCTGGGGAGCACAGTATATGGAAGACGGCTTCGGCGTTCACGGCTTCGCGATCCAGGCCAGGGATACGGAAAAGGCCAAAAAAGACATGGCCATTTACTATGGCATGATCTCGATGATGGATAAGTACATCGGCCTTATCCTCGATCATCTCGACAAAACGGGGTTGAGAGAAAATACCGTCATCGTATTCACCACTGACCACGGGCACCATATCGGCACCCACAATTTATACGCTAAAGGCGGGTTTGCGTTTGAGGAAGACCTGCGCATTCCTTTTATCGTATCCTGGAAAAACCAGGTACCGGCAAATAAAAGAACCGATGCGCTGGTTTCTGTCGTTGACCTCGCACCCACCTTTCTGACCCTGGCGGGAAGAGAGAAGCCCCTGACCATGGCCGGCCTGGACGTCTCGCCGCTGTGGCTGGGGAAAACAGAACGGGTAAGAGACTGGGTAATTGCTGAAAATCATTTTCAGCGCACCAAATTTTACCAAAAAAGCTATATTGAGGACCGGTACAAGGTAACCTGGTACATGCAAAGTGATGAAGGCGAGCTTTTTGACCTGGAAAAAGATCCGGGCGAATTCAATAACCTATGGGATCAAAAGGAATACCAGGAACTCAAGCTGCATCTTCTGCACCGGGCTATGAAAGCCGATATGGCGAAGGAAACCTGCTGGATGCCCAGGATCGGACCGGCGTAGCGCCTGACGCATCAAATAAAAAAGAACATAACATAATCTGAATATTCTTATGAAATCGTTTGTCTTGCTCAGCCTGGGCATCCTGTTCTTGTTTTCAAATTGCCAGAGCCGGAATACCTCCACGGAAACAACGAAGGCAAAACCCAATATCATCATTATCAACATGGACGATCTCGGCTACGGGGATGTGGGAGCCTATGGAGCGACCGCATTAAAAACCCCTAATTTTGATCGCCTGGCCAACGGGGGAATCCGCTTCACCAGTGGTCATTCGACCTCCGCTACCTGCACGCCGAGCAGGTTTGCGCTCATCACCGGTGTCTATCCCTGGCGGAATAGTGAAGCCAAAATCCTCCCCGGAACAGCGCCGCTTATCATCGACACCGCCCAGGCCACCATCGCGTCGGTGCTGAAGGTAGCAGGCTACCGCACAGGCGTGGTCGGCAAATGGCACCTCGGGTTGGGTGACGGGCACGCCGACTGGAACAAGCCCATCTCGCCGGGCCCCAACCAGCTCGGCTTTGACTATGCTTACATTATGGCGGCCACGCAAGACCGTGTGCCTACTGTCTATATTGAAGACGGATCCGTCGTAGGGCTGGACCCGGACGACCCGATCGAAGTAAGCTACGAGAAGAACTTTGAAGGCGAACCAACCGCCCTCACCAACCCCGAAATGCTCACCATGAAATGGCATCACGGCCATAACCAAAGCGTCGTAAACGGCGTACCCAGGATAGGATTTATGAAGGGCGGGAAAAAAGCACTCTGGAAAGACGAGGATATGGCCGATCACTTTCTGGCGAAAGCCCGTGATTTTGTCGAAAGCAATAAAAACCAGCCGTTCTTCCTCTATTACGCAATGCAGCAGCCTCACGTGCCGCGTACCCCCCACCCCCGCTTCGCCGGGACGACCGGCCTGGGCCCCCGGGGAGACGTGATCGCTGAAGCTGACTGGTGCATAGGTGAGTTCCTGAAGACACTTGAAGACAATAAGCTGCTGGAAAACACGCTCATTATCTTCACCAGCGACAACGGGCCGGTCGTCAATGACGGATATCATGACGACGCCGTAGAAAAGCTCGGCAAGCATACGCCTTCCGGACCGCTCAGAGGCGGTAAATACAGTTTGTATGAAGCCGGAACGCGCGTTCCGTTCATTACCTACTGGAAAGGCACGATCCAACCTGGAGTTTCGGATGCCCTCGTATGCCAGGTCGATCTGATGGCCTCCCTGGCTGCGCTGGCAGGTCAAAGCTACGAGGGAAAAGACAGTCAGAACCTGCTGGATGTCTTCCTGGGGAAAAGCGACAAAGGCCGCGAAAACCTGGTGCTGGAGGCATCAGGCCGTACGGCCCTCCGCCAGGGGAACTGGGTGCTGATC
Source organism: Spirosomataceae bacterium (assembly GCA_037191015.1). Taxonomy (GTDB): domain Bacteria; phylum Bacteroidota; class Bacteroidia; order Cytophagales; family Spirosomataceae; genus Ravibacter. The sequence goes on along the minus strand of JBBCKD010000008.1, from coordinate 228,423 downwards.
CCGCCGTACAAAGGCCAGGCCATGAACAAAAGCGTCAATATCGAGCTGGGCAATTCCCCGGAATATCAATTGTATAACCTAACCGAAGATATCGGCCAGCAACGCAATCTTGCAAAAGAGAACGCAGAAAAGGTGAAGGAAATGGCCAAAACGTTGGAAAGCATCCAGGGCAAGCCGGCCGGAAACGTTCCGGAGCTGGAGTTGAAATAACTAAAATCTCCCGCGGCCCTTACCGCGGGAGATCAGGCATTCTCAGTCAAAAGTATCCTCGAACCTGAAAACATCTTTTTCGAAGTGTATGTAATGTTCAGTGAGCTGAAAAAGCTGCCCGGAGTACTTCTGAGCAAGCTTTGCATAAGCTGCGACAGATTCCCATTCGGCGGGGGTCAGCTCATGTGAAATTCCCTTCAAAGACATAACATGAAACCTGATGGCCGCGCGCACCAGGCAGAAATATTTGAAGATCAGCACATCTTCCTTCATCAGAATCACGGGCAGCCTGTTCTGGTAAGCAGATAAAAACGCTTTCTTCAGATGCTCATAACCATAGAAATCGAGATCTGTGCAGAGGAACGCTATTTCATAAAGCAGGTCGATCTCTCTGAAAGAATCATTGAATTCAAGGCAGTCGAAGATGACCGGTTTATTTTCATAGCAGAAAATATTTCCTGCATGCAAATCCCCGTGTACATCCCGCATAAAGCCCTGCGAAATCCTCTGCTCGAACCGCCAGCGGAATAGCTCATTAACCGACTCCGCCTGCCGGATCCACCTGCCGGCCCAGGCCGGATCGTAGCCTTCCAGTTTCCCGGCCAGCCATTCTCCGCCCGCGCTGATTTCCTGGAACGTTTTCAGCGCAACCGTTTCATCCCACTCGTTATACACGTGTGCTTCACTCTGGTGGAAAGCCGCCAGCTTTGAGGCCAGGCTCTCCATGAATTTTTCGGTAACAGTTCCCGATTTCAGCTTTTCCGACAATAACAGGTTGTTATCCAGCTTCCGCATTACAACCGCGTAGTCTACAATTTCGCCCTCTTCCGCGCCAAAGAAAAACCGGTCGCCCTCACGGAAAACAGGCGCAACAGCCAGGTAAACATCGGGTGAAAGCCGTTGGTTAAGCTGCAGCTCACGCCGGCAGTAATGATGCCGGACCTCAAGCTCCGTAAAATCCAGGAAATCAAGCTTCACCGGCTTTTTTATTTTCCAGGCCAGCGCTGTCCCCAGCAATACCCAGGAGATATGCGTTTCCACGAGCCGGACGTCGCTCTGCTCACTTTCCGCCACACCGGCCCTTAACTTTTGTATCTGGCTGCCTGTCATGTCCTTAACAGTTCTTCTACGAGCTCGCCCGCTGCTTTGCCTTCATCTGTATGCACCACATAATCGATGATTTCCGGCTCTTCATATTCATTTTTAAGAAGCAGGTATACCTGCCAGTCAGCTTCGCTATCAGGCCTTTTGTGTTGCAGGCGCCGCCTGGTTTCTTCTTCTCCCGCCTTCACCTGTATCACAACCGGCCTTGTATGCATTTCCCTGGCAAGCGTCTCGAATGCTTTGCGTCGCGATGCCTTATGAAAAGTAGCGTCGAGCACTACCTTCCCGTTATTGTCCAGCACTTCCCGCGCCTTTGTCCACATTTCCCGGTACACCAGCTCTTTGTTGCTTTCGTCATACCTGCCGCGTTTCTGCAGCGTGGTCCTGATGGCATCGCTGCTCAGATGAACCAGGTTCAATGATCGTGCCAGCTCCCTGGCCAGCATCGTTTTTCCCGATCCGGGAAGCCCGGTTACAAGAATGACCGGCGCGCGTCGTATATCGGTTTTTTCCCGGGCTTCCATCTTGTACGTGCATGAGTTTCCCTGCATACGCAGCGCTGCATATTTCTTTAACTCCCGGTCTTTGTGTTTTAGTATATCCCGGGGCTAAGTCGGAACGGAAGCCCCGGACAGGCATACTTTTTGCGCACAAAAACCCGTCAACAAATATTTAAGCGTCACACACAAAACAAGCACTATGAAAAAGTACCTTTTAATTATAGGTCTGTTATACTTTGATACCGTATACGGACAGTCCCCGGAAATGGAGAGATACCCGGGAAGCGTAAGACAGGAAGCACTGGCTGCCCGGCAGCAGTTGAATGAGCTGAAAGCCAGGCATGCAAGGCTGCTGAAAGAAGCTGACGATAAAAAGCGGGCTGCAGAGGAAGCGATCGCCAGGGCTGAGGAAAATACCAGGACCGCTACTGAAGCGACGAGCAGGCTTTCCAGAAACCCGGGAGACGAATCGCTTTCATCAACGGTAAAAAAGCTGAACCGGGAATCCAAACGACTCGATCGCCAGGCACGCAAAGCCGCCAGTGATGTGGCCAAAGTCCAGGACGAGATAGATAAGGTAGAAAAACAGATAGCAGAGGCTGAGCAGCGATTGGCAGCCTTTTCTCACAGTGGTAGTAGTTTGGATGCCGGGTCGGGTGCGTCCGGAGCGGCATTTGCGGATCCCGCACTGCACAGTAATGCATGGAAAGATTCTCTTTCTGCCCCCGCCCGGACCGTGCAGACAGAGGGAGCAATGCCCCAGGCAGCACAGCGCGTGGTAGAGGAGACCTATAAAAATTACCCGCAGCAACCGGGCCAGCCGACCATTATTATCAACAATATCATTGTTCCTTCCGACTATCAGAACAGGCAGACCGGCACCTTTTCACCGGCTTCGGGAGGATCGGGATATGCCGGCGGAGGCATCGCCCGCGATGCTGCGCGACCGCAGCCGTCGGAAGAGGAGTGGCGTGAATACCAGGCCTACCGGGATTGGCTCAGGTACAACGGGCAGCGTACCCGGTCGCATCGCTATACCGGCGCCTATGGAGGTGATGAGGAAACGGTATACCGGAACCTGACTTTCAAAGAACGTTTCGGGGAGTTATCTGCCCGCAAATCAGGCGTTTGGGTAATACCCATGGTGGGTCTCCATGCTGCCAATTTTGAGGCAGATTTCAAAAACAACGAAGCCACGGGCCGTAGCGGCTGGAATGCAGGACTTGATTTTCGCGCACATGTCAACCGGCTTTTCATTCAGCCCGGAGTGCATTATTTTAGTACTTCACTGGACCTGACCAGTAAAGACAGCCTCGACAATGTATCGCTGACATCGGGTCCAAGGATCCATTCGCTGAAAGTCCCTTTGCTGGCAGGGCTTTACCTGACAAAAGCCCGGGACGCATTTCTGAAATTCAATATCCGCGGCGGGATCGTCGGCAATTATGTGATGTCGGTCGATCAGGCGGCAGATTCCGATTTCAGGAAGGAAAACCTTGAGACCTATACCTACGGCCTGAATGCGGGTATCGGGATAGAGCTCGGGCTGATTACCATTGACATTTCACACGAATGGGGAATGAACAGCATGTTCAAAGATGCAGACGTAAAGAATAACCTGCTCAGGGCTACTTTGGGAGTCAAGCTCTGATGCCGGGGATAAACCTCGCTGCCAGTCAGGGGCCGGCTCGCTACGCGAGCCGGCCCCTGACCATAATTTCTACAGTTTGTAGTGAAAATCCACTCGTTCGCAGCCGCGTATCCCCTAACTGCTGCTGAACGCTTCTTCATGCACCGGGTTGCCGTCTACATCCCGGTGTATGAATTTAATAACGGATGCGGACCGGTCCGACGGTATTACCGTGATTTCCAGGAAGCCCCCTTTCACCCTGAGGAACTTATGTTCCGGCCGTACATCTTCCTGGCTCCAGCCCTGGGCGTGCGCATCGCTCACCGGTCCGGATCCAAATTCTGTCAACCCTGTTTTTTTGTCTACCGAAACGTACTGCCAGTGACGGTCCCCGTTAACCACGAACATATTTTTCTGAACTGACAGGTATTCACGCAGCCAGTTTCCTTCGGTTTCAAAAGCCTTGTTGGCATGGTTATCCGTTTTTCGATCGCGGTCGGGGCCCACGACCGGCGTCGGCGAGAACAGCAACCTGAAGGTAGCATCAGAGCCGGCGACCGTTTCCAGGAGCCACTCTTTCTGCTCATTTCCCCAGATCGTCTTGCGTATGCTATCTTCGTCCTGGTTGGAAGAACGATATTCCCTCCCTTCCATCAGCCATATCTGGAGATGCCTGCCCCAGCGGAAGGTACGGTAGGGCTTGCCGGCTATAGGTGCGTTTTCCCGCCACAATTTCAGCCCGTCCTCAAAGGTAAGCTCCCCATAGGCAGGTGAAAACGGGTGCACATCATCGCGCAGCAGATCGTGGTCGTCTTTGGCCATATAAACCGGCACGCCCTTATAGAAGTCGACCAGGGAAGGCCATCCGTCCATTGCGTGCCATTGGTGCCTGGCTTTTTCGATGGTCGTGCCGAGCGGACCGGGTTTGTCATAGTAGACGTAGTCGCCTGTGTGTACAAAAAAATCCGGGTTCAGCCGGCGCATGCTGTCGTAGATCCTGAAACCTCTTTCGTCGTGGTCATAGCTCCAGAAATACTGGCACGTAGAGGTGACGAGCCTCACTGTATTTTGGGAATTGACGGGTGGGGCCGTCTTAAACGTTCCGGCAGCCGTGTGCAGCATCCCGGAACCAGGCAGCTTTGCGGTCCAGGTAACGCGGTACGCCGTATCGGGCTTCAGACCGTCAAAGGGGATCCGGACTGTAAAATCGTTTTCAGCTTCTGCGGCGCACCATTCCGATTCCATGACCTGGCCGCCTCCCGACAGCTGTACTTTCACGTTTCCGCCTATCCCTTTTACACCTCCGTCCATGGATCCGACAGGCATTTCCTCGTCAAAATCGACGGGGTGCCTGAAAACGGCTTCCCTTCGCTGATGCACGACCGGGTTGGGCTTTTCCTGTCCGCAGAGCCGCGTCCAGAGGATTACGGAGTGCGGGGTCACTTCGGCAGCCTTAAAGCCTGTTGTAAAAAAAATCTTTTCTGGCCGCTCCGGGGCCGGGCCGGTCATCACGGCAGGTATATCGGGTAGCGACAGGGAAGCGACGATACCGATCCCCGCATTTTTTACGAATGTCCGCCTGTTTTCATTTTTCATATCAATAAAAGCGGATTTCGTGGAAATCATACCTTAATCTCTCCCGTAGACCAGCGGGTTCAGATCAGATACAGCCTCGCTCCCCACGGGCAAATTGCAGAGCCACCGGTCGAGATCGGCACGCTGGTATTGGTTCCGGGGTTCGATAATCTTTGCGCCGTCGGCAAAGAATATCACGGTCATCACCTCCCTCATCTTATCGGGCGTATGATTACCCGGCGCTGCGTGAAAGGTCCAGCCGTAATGCCAGGTAGCATCGCCTGCCCGCATGCTTTTCGCGCGGGTGACCTCCAGGCCATTGACCCTCACAAGCTGCTGAAACATCTCCTCCGATTCGTCCGAAATCGCAACATCACCTTCAAACTCCGCCTTGTGAGACCCGGAAGCAAAAGTAAGCATCCCCATGTCTTCGGTGATATCCACCAGCGGCATCCACATCGTTACCGTATCGCGGGTATCCAGGGGCCAGTAATACTGATCCTGGTGCCACGGTGTATGGCCGCCTCCGGGCTCCTTATACAATGCCTGATCATGATAAATCCGCACGCGGTCAACTCCCAGGAGATCAGCCGCTATTTTACCAAAGCGCCGGGCCAGGGTAAAATTCGCAACGGCCGGGTCGACCTCCCAGAGGTTCATCACCTGGAGAAAAGCCTTCCCGTATGTATCCCGGTCTTCCAGCTTACGGGTTTCGGTATTGTTGGCAGCCGTAGCGCTGTTGATCACGCCGCGATAATACGCTATCTCCTCCCGGCTCAGTATACCCGGGATCAGCACATGACCGTCTTTTCTGAAAGATTCTACCTGGTGATCCGATACACTTTTAAATCCGCTCAAATCAGGCGGGGTCAAGGTTGTCTTCATGATTCCGATAAATAAATATGATGATACAAAGGACAAATTTCATTCATCCGACATCGATTTACGAGGCAAAAAATACCTATTTTATGGATTATTTTGTCTTAATTTATCGAAATTATGAATGATCAAGTAAAATAAACAATGATAAAGGCCCGGTTTGAAACAATTACGCCCAACGACAGGGCCTCTTTCGTGGTCAATACCTTCGCGTTGGAGAAATTTACAGCGCCCTATCATTTTCATCCTGAATATGAGCTGACCTGGATCATACAGGGCGCCGGTACCCGTTTTGTGGGTAAGAATATGCAGGCGTACGGTCCCGGAGACCTGGTATTCCTCGGGGCGGACCTCCCGCATTGCTGGAAATCGGAAGATTTTGCCGCGGGAGAGCTCCGGTCGCGGTCGATCGTCATACAATTTGAAAATGCTTTCCTCGGAAAGGAATTCTTCGAAAAACCGGAGCTTGAATCCATAGCCGGCCTGATCAAAAGAGGCGCTTCAGGCATCCGCTTCCTGGGAGAGACCGTAAAGAACGTCACGACGCGGATGGAAGCGATGAGCCGGGAAGAAAGCAGGTTTAACCGGATGCTGCGCCTGCTGGAGGTCCTGGATATCCTGGCCGGCTCCACCGAGTACATCCTTTTGGATAATGACGGGATGACCGCCCGGTCTCACCCGGCCGAACGCGAACGGTTAAATATTTCTCTGGGCTACATTGTAGACAATTTCAGGACGGAGATCGCTTTGGATGAAGTTGCCGCAACAGTCAATATGTCGGTCAGCGCATTCTGCAAGTATTTCCGGAAAGCCACGGGTAAAACATTCATCGAGACAGTGACCGACTACCGGATCCACTTCGCGACAAAGCAGCTCCTGCTAACAGATAAGTCTATGGCTGATATTGCTTTTGACAGCGGCTTCGGCGATATATCCCATTTCTATAAAGTTTTCAGGCGCAGGCTGAAAACAAGCCCGCTTCAGTACCGGAAAAGCTTTTTGAAAAAGCTTTAGGGAACAGAAGTCATCCCTGCCCCCTCCGGTCTCCTTCCAAAAAGAGAGAGAGAGAGAGAGAGATTCCTTAAAAATATTCAGAGGAATAGTTTTCATGAAAGACTGTTCACTCTATCTTCCTACCTTTGCCTGAAGTTTTACAGGTGGATATGCGCTAACCTTAACCCGGTAAAGCATTGTTGACCAAAGTCATCTGCAGCTCTCCAAAACCGTATTTTACTAACCACATGAGGCGGATCATCGCATTTTCCATTCTTTCATATCTGGCTGTTTCCTGTGGCTCTCAAGAGCAAAGCGGGCAGACAAAATTTACAGGCATCGCTGTCTCGGAACTTTCAGGAGAAGAATTGTCGATCGCTCACTGTAGCCGTTGTCATGATTATGTAGCTCCGGAAGTTCTGTCTAAATCCGTATGGAGTAAAAACATACTACCGGCTATGGGCCATAGAATGGGCATCTATAGTACCGATCAAACCCGGGACAGCCTGTATGCAGTACACAGAAGCAGCGAAATCATCCGAAGAGCCAATATTTTCCCTGAAAAACCCGTTCTGGCCCGGGAAGACTGGCTTAAGATTGAACAATATTACCTGGAAAATGCGCCGGATACGATCCTTCCTCCCGTTCGTAAAAACAATATCCGTATGGGGCTCCGGCATTTTAAGTATAAAAAGGCTTCCTACGCCAACCGTCCACCGCTAACTTCGATGGTCCGGATTCTCCCGGACAAGCAAGGCGTTGTTTTCAGTGACGCAAAAGGTCCCCGGAGTATGTTGACCTTCCTGACGCCGGAGCTCAAAGAAAATTACAGTATTCCTTTTTCATCTACACCGGTTCAATTTTATGAAAAGTCGAACGAGATTTTTCTTACTACGATAGGCAGGGGCGTATTTCCGACCGACGACGCACATGGTACCATACAGAGGTTGACAAAAAACGGGCCTGCGTATCAGCCGGGAATTGTCGTTGCTCCCAACTTACGACGGCCTGTCTGCACGGTTTATGGAGACCTGAACAATGACAGCCTGGAAGATATCGTCTCCTGTGAGTTCGGCAACGAAACCGGGATGCTGGCCTGGTATGAAAACAATGGCCGGGGCGGCTACGACAAACGGGTTCTTCACGAAAAACCAGGCGCGATCACCGCCATTATTAAAGACGCAAACGGGGATGGGCTACCAGATATCTATGTACTCGTAGCCCAGGGTAACGAAGGGATTTTTCTCTATGAGAACCAGGGTGGAGGAAAGTTTCAGGAAAAGCGCCTGCTGACATTTTCACCGCTCAATGGCTCGCAGTACATGGAAATGGCCGATTTTAATGGGGACGACCATGACGATATCCTGTATGTAGCCGGAGACAATGCTGACAAATCGCCTATCCTGAAAAACTATCATGGTATTTACATTTTTCTCAACGACGGCAAATCCAATTTCAGCCAGGCTTATTTTTACCAGATGAACGGCGCCTATAAGGCTATAGTCCGCGATTTTGACCTGGATGGCGATCCGGATATAGCGGCCATCTCGTTTTTCCCCGACTACCTTCAGTACCCGGAAGAAAGCTTCGTCTACCTGGAGAACAAAGGCAATCTGACCTTTCAGGACTACTCTTTTCCTGAGGCGTCGGAAGGTCGATGGATGGTAATGGATGCCGGAGACCTTGACGGCGACGGGGACATCGACCTGGCTTTGGGTTCATTTGTCTATTTTCTACCGGCCGGAGACACCACCGGACTAGGTCCGCGGTGGCTCGAAACGAGTCCTTCCGTCGTGATACTTGAAAACTCGGTTCGATAGCCTCCTTTTTTCGAAATGCCGTCGGGATTATGCCCCCCGGACCCGCAGCATTCCGTCTCAGGCAACTGCTACACGATATCCGGTTACAGATGTGCCTTTATATGTCCTAAAAAACCAATCGCATACTGTGCAATGACGCGATACGATCCCCGCTGCAGAAGATTGATACTCCCGGCATTGTGCTGGGTGACGTCCGTCAGAAAGCCATCTGCGGTGGTACTTTTTAATACCCTGTTGTAAACCGCCAGCAGGTCCTTTTGAGAGAATTCGGGCAGCCAGCCTATACGATGTCCGTGTGCAAAAGCCGCGGCCAGGCCGGCTGTTGCGGAGCTTTCGAAGCGGGTTTCGGGCTGGTCGAGGTAGGCCTTCCAGCTGTGATCCGGCTGCATGAAAGATAAGGCTATATGCGCATAATGCCGGTATACTTCCTTTAGCCGGCCAACCCTCGGATCGTTTTTAAGCGGGCTTTCATTCTGTAAAATTTCGCCGCAGCGCACTATCCCCAACAGGAACCATACATAGCCGCGGCCCCAGTTTCGCCTTATCCGTGTTTTGCCTTTTGAAATGCTCCCGATATTATATACGGCGCCGTCGTCGGTAAGATACCTGATCCTTTGCTCCAATTCCAGGAGCGCCATCTCATATAGCCCGGGAGCCTTTAACGCGGTGCCTAATGCGGTAAGCGGATAGGCCAGGGTATAGCAGCCTTCGGTACTTAAACCATCGGGCTTATATCTCCCGTCTTCGCCAAACCGTTCTTTGCAAAAATTCACAAACAATTCTACCGACGCATGAGACGACTGGTACCGTGCTATCGTGGCAAAGGGAAGGCCGGCTTCGAGGTTGGTAAAGGTATTGTCTTTAGGCCGGGCCCACAGATCTACATAGACAAGGTTTTTTTCATCCGGCAAATAGTAGCCCAGATGCTGTTTGATAGCGCGCAGGGCGTTCATGTCATTTTTCCTCATGTATAGCTCCTGCAGCCCGTCGAGGGTACATCCCTCGGTCCAGCCGAAAGGCTGCAGCGACCGGTCGGAGCAGAGTAGGTTCTGCCATTCCTCATCAGGGAAACCAGCCTTCCAGTCTTCCTCCACTAACAACAGGTGTGATCCGTTGTCGCTGCTGAAAGAGAAGAAAAACACATCATACGATCCTCCCAATAATTTAAACCGTATCCCTTCATTCCTCAGGGAATCGACAGTGCAGTCAAGCGGCGTCTCAAAAATCTGGAGCCCGGTGGGATACCAGATGGATAAATGTCCGATCTTTTTACCTGACCTGGCAAGATAGACCTCCACCTCGTCTTCATTTCTAGTATCAATCGCCACTTGCAGCCTTAAAAAGGCTTTCGCTTTACTTCCGGCCGGTAAATCGACGCAATCAAAAAGCACTCCCTCATCAGCAGAGTTCAAAGAGAAATAGTCTCGCCCGAAAGCTATGCGAAATTCTTCCGGCACCCCGGCTTTCGCATCCGACGGGTTTCGCGGGATAATAGGTTTGTATTGGAATTTTTGTTTACCGGACGAATCCCCGGCGACCCCGGCATGGGTTAGAAACGGAAAAGCGCCCGCCGCCAATAATGCTTTCTCACAAAAATCTCTGCGATTCATTTTAATAATCTGGTTTAGTGCTCTGGGATAAAGGTTATCGGATCAAATGTTCATTCAATATAATCAATGGGCGGAAGATTTTTTTCCGAGCCCAGGTATCCTTTGTTCTGATTAATGACGCCCAGTGTGTTTGCTGCGATAATGGTCTCGGGAATCGGCCATAAAGCATTGTGCGGCGCAATCCTGAAAACCTGCTCACCCCACGGAAGCGCTACTTTAAAAAACCAGTTCGTTTCCATTACCCGGTCGTGGAACCAGTTCTTCTGACTGAAATTGTCTAGGGAATACTCCGCTGTTCCTTCTTTTGCCAGCAAAAACGAGGCGCGTACCATCTCGCCGTGACGGGGTTCTTCGGCAAACAGCTCACGCGTTCTTTCGTCGAATATAAAATCCAGCGTTACCTCGTTCGGAGAAACCGGCAGCGCTCCGGCCCTTCCTCTTACCCTATTGATATCTTCTGCTGCCGCGGCATGGTTCCCTTTCCAGAAATAAGCTTCCGCGCGTATCAGGTAGGTCTCCGCCAGCCTGAAAATATACATGTCGCCGTGCCCTCCCATAGGCCTCACTGTCGGAAGCTGCTCCGGTATATAAGTCTTGTAGTGGGGGAAGGAGTAGCTGTGTTTCAATGTATCGGCAGGTATCGGGTAATGCACCCTGTTGACCGGCTTCCCGAAGTCGACGGAAGCCGGATTATTATACCTGATCTGCCACCATTCCACCCAGTTATTGCCTTTCCTCCGGATATCGTTCTGGAAATCCCATATTTCGTACAGGTAATACTGGGTCGGCCTGCTCTGCGCATTTCCTTCAAAAAGCGTATCATACTGGGCGCCGTTCAATACCATGCCGTCTTTTCCCTCGCTGTCCCTGCCGTTCTGCCACCAAGCCGGGTTGTAGGCCCTGGCAAGTACGTTGCCTTCCACCGTTCTTGCGCCCCCGGGGTCGGTATACCTGTCTACCACCGCCAGGATCGTTTCGGTATTGGCGGGATCGTTCATATTTTCGGGCCGGTGGAGATCCCATATCACATTCCTGTCCGGGTTACCCCTGTGTATTCCGAACCTTCCCGACATCAGGGCGTAAGAGCCTTCTATTACATTCGTAGCGGCTCTTATCGCCTCGTCAAAATCCCCTTTTGCCAGCGCTACCTTGGATAAGAGGTGATTGGCCGCGCCTTTCGTTTCAGCGCCGGGCGCGTCCTTCTCCGGCAGCCAGGCGACGGCCCATTGCAGATCTTTCATGATCTTATCCAGGATCGCCCACCTCGAATGCGTATAAAAATCCAGCTTCGGACCCGTTACTTCCTCGCCGATAAACGGGACATCTCCATACGAATTGACCAGCCGGTAGTACCAGTACGCCCTGTAAAAAAGCGCACCCGCCAGCAGCCTGTTGCGCGTAGCCTCGCTTTTCCAGGTAATATTATCGATCCTGGAAACCAGCACATTGGTGTTTTTGATGGAATTATAGGCCAGGTTGAACAGCTTACCGGGAAAGTCGTGCGCGCCTCCGTCGCCCGAAGGCGTCAGCCGGGTAGCAAAGTCTTTTACCACTACGCTTGGCAATGAAAGCGTAGCGCCCACATCGGAAACGGCGTGCTCATTGACAATGGGGCTTCTGCCGTCGTAGTGTTCAGACCGGAGGTCTTTCCTCATGGAGATCAAAAGCGCATTAAAGCCGGCTTCATCGATATAGACGTTTTCCGGCGCATAAAATGATAAAGGCCTGGGAGCCAGCCAATCCTGGTCGACACATGAAGAAAATCCAGTTATGGCTATCCCGAGCAATATATAAAGACATATCTTTTTCATATCGATCTGCTATTTAGAAAGAAACATTAATACCGGCCGAAAACGTCCTGGGCATGGGTACATTCCCGGATTCCGGATCCCAGCCCTCCCACTTGTTAAAAGCGTACAGGTTCCTGGCAGACAGGTAGATCTTCAGGTTGTCGAATCCTTTAAGCATGCCATCGAAAACAGAACCGGTTAATGTATATCCCACGGAAAGATCCTGTATCCTTACAAACGATTTGCTGAAATACCGCCCGTATCCACCGGCAAAAGCGGAAGAAGCAGCGGTAATGGAGGCATATTTGTCAGAAGGGTTTTCGGGTGTCCAGTACGGGATCGATCGCATTCCTCTCCGGTCGTAAACACCGTTATTGGGGTGAATGAAATCGGGGATATTGTCTATATGCCCCAGTTCACTTCTTAAAAAAACGGCAGCAAATAAATTCCTGCCGAAATTGAACTCATTCCGCAAACCAATTCTGAATCTTGGTTCCTGCCACCCGATAAACTGCTTGTCATCCAGGGAGTACCTGCCGTCATTATTTATATCCAGCGCTTTATAGTCTCCGGGTGTAAGCGCGTATCGTTTTGCTTCCTCGGCTTCATCCAGTTGCCATACGCCGGTTATCTCATAATCCCAAACCCGGTCGACTGCCTCCCCGATAAACCAACGGTTTGTAATATCAGAAACTTCCTGTCTTACAATTTTTCCGTCTTTCTCTATTTCCTGGTAGTCACCGAATAAATGGATGATTTTATTCCGGTTTAAAGAAAAGACAAAGTTGGATCTCCAGGAAAATTTATCATTGTTATGGTTGACCGAGTTAACGGTTAGCTCCAACCCCCTGTTTCGAAGCTCGCCGAGATTAGCTGTTATATTATGAAACCCGGTTATACGGGGTAATACCCGGTTCATCAGGAGGTTGGTGGTAGTCATATTGTACAAATCCAGGCTACCGTCTATCCTGCCGCCGGTTATCCTGAAATCCATACCGAAATTTAAGGCGGTCGTCTTTTCCCAGGCAAGGTTCGGATTTGCCAGCGAATTATTGATCACCCCTACCAGGACCTGCGAGCCGTCGGAATACAGGTTTTGCGAAAGTCTCGCCAATGCGGCATATCTGCCTATCTCACGATTTCCGTTTGCTCCCCAGGAAGCGCGCAGCTTGACCAGGTCCAGAAACGGAACCTGAAAGAATTTTTCCTCGGAGATCTTCCAGGCAAATGCTCCTGCCGGGAAATTGGCTCTCGGGTTTCCCTGGCCAAACGCCGAATACCCATCCCTTCTGATGGACAAAGTCAGCAGGTATTTGTCTTTAAGCGCGTAGTTTAACCTGGCCATCAACGCATCGCCTGTAGAATAGTTGTCGCTATTGGACAGGATTTGCCGCGTTGCGAATTGCAGGGCATGATAGCTGAGGTTTTCATTCGGTGAAAACCCTTCCGCGACCAGGCTTGATCCCCAGGACTGAAGCTTTTCCAGGTTATATAAAAAAGTAAAGTCGAAAGATTGGCTGGCTGTTTCTTTTCGCCAGGTAAGCAGGTTATCGACCATCCATTCATATACTCTGTCTTCGTTTCGGGTACCCCTGCCTTTTACATTAAAACCGGTAGGTGTCGACGAAGGGTAAAAAGCGTAGTGATAGGTTCCGGATAACCTGGGTTGAAACGACAGCTTGTAGTTAAAACCGAACGGAAGCTTCAGGTTAGCATATATAGAAGCGAATATGGAATTGGTTTTATTTTTATTGTGATGCAGTCTGTTCTCCATAAGAGGGTTTACATCGCTGATAAAATCGTTGGGGAACCACTTTAAAGATCCGTCTTCCTCGTATACAGACGCGTAAGGGCTTGCGCTCAGCATCCGGCTTACAGATGCAGGCAGGGAGCTGTTATCCTGGCTGGTAAACTGGGCGTTTATGCCTAGGTCTATGTACCTGTTGATCCTGGTATTTGCATTGATCCTGCTCCTTAAGACAGCGAAGTCATCACCTATTACCGGCCCTTTGTTGTTGGTATAGCCTATCGACCAGTAATACGAGATGTTGTCAGTCCCGCCTCCGACGCTGAGATCGTAGTTTTGCTTTACCCCTTTCCTGATCACCCTGTCGTACCAGTTTTCTTCACGCCCGTTGAGGTAGTTTGAAGTCTCGGTAGGAAAAAAGAGGAGCCTGTTCAGCCATTCCGTCACGATATCCGGGTTGGGATTGGCGTTAAACCTGTACCATTCCTCTGTGCTGATATGGGACGGAAGCTCTCTGGGGTCGTGGAAATAGTATTCGGGCTGATTGGGCCGCAGCTTCCTCTGCCAGTCCCTGCGGAAGTCGGTATACTCTTTGCCCGATAACGGCCTGATACCCGGATTTGTCACTTCCGAAACACCTGTCTCCGCCGAAAAACTGACTTTAGGCCTGCCGTTTGTGCCTTTTTTCGTGGTAATCAGGATAACGCCGGACGCAGCCCGGGCTCCGAAAACCGCTGCCGAGCTGGCATCTTTCAAAATGTCTATGGATTCGACATCGGAAGGCGCTATGTCCCGGATGCTGCCATTAAAAATCACGCCGTCCAAAACGACCAGCGGGTTGGTATTTGCATTCAGCGAAGTTCTTCCCCGTATTTCCATCGACCCTCCCCCGGCTGCTGAGGTAGCCTGGTTGGAATTGAACCCGGCTACGGTACCTGCAAGCATATCCGTTACCTGCGTCATTTGCTGGTTTTCGAAGTTTTTCCCGCTCACCCTGATCACCGAACCGGTCAGGTCGCTCTTTTTCTGAACACCATATCCCACCACTACCAGTTCATCGAGCGCTTTTGTATCGACCGCCATTCTGATCTCCAGGCTCGTTCTGTTCCCCACCACCAACTCCTGGCTCACGTACCCGACAAAAGAAAAGACCAGCGTTGTTTCTTCATCCGGGACCAACAGGGAGAAAGTACCGTCAGTATGCGTAATAGTTCCCTGTTGAGTTCCTTTGATCAGGATATTCACACCCGGCAGCCCCTCTCCTTTTTCATCACTGACATTACCCGAAATTTTCCGATCGGCCACCTGCTTCACTGCCTCCGGGATGACGACCGATTTTTTATCAGCAGCCTCCGCTTCACTGATCACGTAGATATTGCCTACTTTCCGGAATGTAAGGTTGGCGGGCTTCAGCATTGCTTTCAGCTTGGCTTCCACCCCCGCGTCGCTTTCCAGGTCGACCCGTACCTTCCGCTGTTTGATCTTGTTGCCTTTGTACATAAAATAGATATCGTACTTTTCCTTAAGCCGGTCCAGGGCTACATTCAAAGGCTCGTACAACTGCCCCTGGTAGCTTGCCGGCTCTCCGGTACTTTTCTTCTGGTAGCCGGTGACTGCCAGCTCCTGGGCAAAGAGGTTACAGGCGGGTATACCTATGCTCAGGGAGCATAGCAGCATACACCGAAACATCCGCAAGGTTGCTTTCATGCGTTAAAAGGGTTTTGTGATATAAAATTCGGAACTACATAATTCGGATCTGCGGGCCTTCTCGGCTGATCTCCAGGTCGAGGGTTGCCGCAAGCGACTCCAAAAGCAGGTCAAGGCTCCCGATGGGTACGATCCCGTTGAGAATCAGCGTTTCATGCCTTGGATTTTCTATCAGGATCTTCACGTCGAACTCCTGCTCAATCTTTTTTACGAGCTTATCCAGCGGAACATCGGTAAGTACCCATTCCTTTTCTTTCCCGTCGATAATTCCTTTCGGAGGTATCTTCTGCATCCGGAACGTATCATGCCAGTAAACGATCTGCTCTCCCGGAACGAGCGAAACCTCCCTGGTTCCGTTACCGTCAGGATAATCGAGGACAACCCTACCTTCATCAAGCCTTACGCGGGTGACGCGGTTACTCTGCCTGACCGTAAATTCGGTTCCCAATACCCTGATGCACAGGGAATCGGCCAGCTCTACCGTAAACACCCGGTGATCGCTCCGGTGCACTACCGAAAATTCCGCCTCACCGCGGAGAAGCTTTACCTTCCTGTCGAAAGGAAGAAAATTAAACCGCGGCACCACCAGCGAAGCATTCGCGTGCAGCACTATACGGCTCCGGTCGGGGAGCTGAAGAGAAACGGTCTCTCCCGCTCCGGTCACCACCGTTCTGCGATTCCAGTGAGGGTGGGTCAGGTAAGCGAATGAGCATAAAATAACCGCCAGGCATCCCGCTGCCAGATAGGACCTTACCCCTATACGCCGGGTCCTTTCTTCCTTTGCCCCGGCAACAGGCTGTGCGTGTTCCCTCTTTTCCAGAAATAGCCGGTAGGCTGCCGGGCTTTCTGTCACAACCTGGGGATTCTGGTGCTCCCATTCCTGGAGATAATTGTAATACAGCTCCTGGTTGGCCGGAACAGCCAGCCATTTCTTCAGGATCTCGATCTGAAGCGGAGTCGACCTCCCTTCAAAATGATTAAACAACAGTTGCCTGATATTGGACGAATTCATGAGTTTTCGGTCGGGAAAAGTTTTCGTATACTATGCAATGCCCTGGTGATATGGCTTTCCACGGTCTTGGTGTTGATGCCCAGCTCCGCAGCTATCTGCAGATGCGGCTTGCCGTCATAACGGCTCATAATGAAGACACGGCGCGCCATAGGCGGAAGATCGCCGACCACCCGGTTGATCCGGTGAACAAGTTCGTCCATCAGGATGATCTGGTCGGGCTGCTCTACCTTTTGAAAGTCTGCGGGCTCAGGCGCTTCTCCCGGGGAAGCTGCATATTTTCCCAACTCAAATCGCAGGTAATTATACGCACGGTTGCGTACGGCCCGGAATAAATAGGCCCGGTAGGATATCCGTATGGTTTCGAAGGAACGGTTATTCCAGAAATTCAGAAACACCTCTCCTACCACATCCTCGGCAATCTGCTTCGAATACACCATGCGGATAGCGGTGCTGCACAGATCGTTATAGTATGCGCGGAACAGCAGCTCACACCCTTTTTCCGGGTCTTCCGTGAAAGCCTTCCTTATAAACAGCTCTGAATCAACGGGCTCCATCTCTTCAGATACTGTTACTTCCTGCTCTTTCCCGAAGGGACCAGGTGAGCTGTCAAAACCTGTACTCACGTTATCTGCCTCCATTAGTTAAAAGTTTGTTTTGCACCAACTATCAACTAAGACAAATAAAGTGTCCCTACCCCCGGGCCATTCAAGTAATTTTTATTTAAATCCTTCTTCTCATCAGCCATACCCGGAGATGTTTGCCCCGGCGGAAAGTCCGCCGGGGCCTGTCGGCTATTCCTAATTGTGAGCCGGAAAGTAGCGTATGGGACTGTAGCGTTTATAAGTTTCAAAAACATCCCCGTTACTGCCCATCCGGGGGTCATTCGTTTCCTTAAGATAACTGGTAAGCTTGTTGCTTAATGTCTTCCTTAAATCCTGGTATTCCGGCGCCTCAGCAAGATTATGGAGACAGGCAGGGTCTTTGATAATGTCATACAGCTCTTCTGCCGGACGTTTTCCCACTGCCGCTTTGAAATAAGGCGCCACTTTCGGATCGGCCCGGTGTATGAAAATATAGGAGTCCTTAAAGTCGTCAATATCAAAATAGGCGCTGTCCATCGGTCCGGGCTTGCCCCGGGCGTCGTAAACCTGCGGATCGCCCGCCGGCCAGAGATCGGGCTTAAGATTCCGTATGTACAGGTGGCTCCGCGTACGAATGCACCGCTGGGGATACCCAAGGTTGTTCCATCGGGAAGAGGAATGTCTTTCGCGGGAGGCATAAACAGCATCGCGGCTTTTATCCACGATCCCTTCTCCGGTGCTTTTTAAAATATTCATTAAGCTCCTTCCCGCAATTTCCTTTTTGTCGTAGGCAACACCCGCTGCCTCCAGGAACGTAGGTGAAAGGTCGATCAGGCTTACCGGATCAGTTACCGTCCTGTTCCCTTTTACGCTGTTTTTCCACATAACGGCCAACGGCATGTGAATACCAAATTCGTATACATTTGCCTTGGCTCTCGGAAAAGGCATCCCGTTGTCTGACGTCACCACAATCAACGTATTATCCAGCTCGCCGGCGGCCTCCAAAGCTTCGAGCATCCGTCCCAGATGCCGGTCAAACCATTGTATTTCAAAAAAATAATCCATCATATCTGATCTCACGTCAGGATGATCCGGCAGGAATCCAGGTACTTTTACCTGAGCCATTTCAATACCGCTTTCTTTGCCGATACCGGTAGGGAATCCGCGGTGCGGCTCCTGTGCGCCAAACCAAAAACAAAATGGCTTTCCCTCCGGGCGGCTGCCCAGGAATTTTTTGAAATTCGCGGCATAGTCATTTTTACTGACGTTCCTGGGGGCCTCCATAGTTTCCTGATTGAAAGCTGGTCCTGCAGGATTACGCGTCCTGCCCGAAATTTCGAAATTTCCGGGCCCCCAGGCTTTCCCGGTAAAGCCGATGTAGTAGCCCGATTCTTCCAGGATATCGGGATATGTCTTAAAGTCCTTAGAGAAAGAACTGGCATGGGTTCCCGCCTCCTTCAGCTGCCAGCAATTCTTGCCGGTAAGGAGAGCCGCTCTTGAAGGACTACAGCCCGGCGACGCTGAAAAAGCATTGGTAAAAAGAATGCCTTCTTTCGCAATACGGTCAAAAGCAGGAGTCTTGACGGCTTTGTCGCCATAGGCGGAAGCGTATGGATAAGACTGGTCGTCCGAGATTACAAAAAGAATATTAGGCCTGCGTTCCGTCCCGGCGGTATTGCGCTGCCCGTCGGTGTTCTTGCAAACAAAGAGCAACAGGCACAATACCGCCAGCGCTTTTATATTTCCTCCCGGGCGCAGGCTGCAATTTTTCCCGGATTGCTTCGGGAACAGAAAGTCATATTTACTTTGCTTCATCATAACAAATGATTTTAGTAACCCGGGTTCTGGGCAAGTTCCGCCCCGGTGTTCCTTTCAATCTCACTGAAAGGTATGGGTAAAAGATTATTATGCGGCTGAACATCCACCCCGAAGTTTGACGCTGACGGATGCCCGTTGCAATACCTTTTCGTGCGATCATAAAGTAGCCCCAGACGACTTAAAGTTAACCGTCTCCTTTCTTCTACTCCTAATTCCCGCATTCTTTCATCCAGAATATAATCGATCGTGATGTTTTCAGGAACTGCCGGCTTTGCCTTTGCCCTGTCCCTTACTGCATTAATGTCGGCTGCGGCGTTTACCAGGTCTCCTGCCCCCAGGTAAGCTTCCGCACGAAGCAGGTAGGTTTCTGCGAACCGTATAAAATACTGATCGCTGTAGGTGGTGCCCGCACTTGAGGCATTGAGTGTTTTTAACACCGGATCCACGAATAATTCCGCAGGATGCTGGCCCGGAGTGGTCACTTTGGACTGATAAGGATAGAAATTCCTGATCGTATCGTCCAGTGTTTTCCGGAAAGTATCGCCGAATTCAGATATTTTCCTGCCATACCAGGCAGATGCGGGATTGTTGAATTTTACATCCCTTATGAAATTATATTCCGAATTCCGCATGTCATTCCAGTCGTCTTTCCAGATACCGTATACCAGGTGGTTCGTTCCTCTCAGCCTGCCGATCCCCCTGCCGCCGGTAAGATCCGAAACACCAAGCGGCAAAAACGGGTTTACTCCTGCCGGATCTTTATAGGGGAAAGCATAAGGACGGGGCGCATGATCTCTTTCAAGCATCGGGCCGGCCAGCGCGTTCGAACGCACCACTCCTCCCAATATATCCGCTTCGTATTGGAAAACCCATATCCCCTCCCGGTTGCCGGTGCTTCTGTTCTGGTTATAACGCCTGAAAAGATCCCAGTAAACATCACCGGGCTCATTTGCAAGCGACCCGAACCGCTGCGTCATCAAGGCCAGGTTGGGATTATTGATTACCTGCGTCAAAACCTTTACAGCATCGTCATACCTTTTCAGGCATATCAATATTTCGCCAAGTATATGCTTCGCGGCGGGTGACGAAACCTTGCCGTCCTTCACCTGGTTGATATCCGGCAGGTTCGCCGCGGCAAATTCCAGGTCATCGGCCGCCTGTTGGTAGACCTCGTCTCTTGCAGCCCTTACATAATCCGTTTTGGGCACCGTTACTTCTTCCAGCTCAATCGGGACACCGCCATACAAGTGGGCCAGGTTCCGGTAGGCAAGCCCTCTGAATAACCTGGTTTCACCCTCTATCGCCATTTTTTGCTGATCGGTAAGCGCTGAAGCAGCCAACCGGTTAAGAATAATGTTAGCGCCGGAAATAAGCTTGTAATACTGCTGCCAGGGAAAACCGGCCTGAACCGATACGGGAGTCAGGGTGGCCGGGTAGCTCCCGAACCGCTCGTTCAACTGCTGCGCTGCGTTATACCCGATGTCCGTACCATAGACATAATCAAGCGGCCGGTGCTCTCCCGATGAAAGGGTCCCCCGCAAAATATCGTAGAGCGAATTGATGGAAGCATTAAAGTCGTCGACCGTTACAAATGAGTTTTCCGGGCTTGCGAAACTTAGCGGCACTTCCTTCAGTATTTCATTCTCGTTGCAACCGCCGGCCCAGAGCCCGGCCATCATAAAGACACTAACTCTTATAAAAGACTTCATCTGTATAAATTTGATAAATATTTAATATCCAAATGATCATTAGAAACGCACGTCCAAGCCTACCGAAACACCTCTCATGACCGGGCGTCCGTTGACGGCGAACCCGTCCCCTGTTTCGGGATCCCATCCTTGCCAGCGGGTCCACGTAGCCAGGTTTTTACCGCTCACAAACAGCTTAACCCCTTCCATCCCTATCTTCTTAACCCATTCCTGGCCCAGCCGGTAAGACAAGGTAACGTCCTGCAGCCTTACAAAGCTTCTGTCGCCATAGTAATTGTATTCGAAAGCGGCTCCCTGGTCAAGCCCGCGGTATCGCGCACCGGGATTGGAGGGCGTCCAGTAATCAAATTCCCGCCAGAAGTTGTTCCGCCTGATATTATCTCCGATCCCCAGCTGCGGAGCCATGTTGAGACCGCGATACCCGCTTTTTCCTCCCTGAACGGAGTTGACAAATACCCTCAATGTGAAATTTCTGAAACTGAACTCATTAAGAATACCGAAGTTACAGGCCGGTTCGGTTCTCCCCCGGATAACCCGGTCGTTGGCATCAATCTTCCCGTCTCCGTTGTTGTCGACTATCCTGTGAGTCCCTACGAAAAAGCCCGCAGGCGCCTCTTCTCCCAGCTGGATGATCCCGGAAGACTCATAATCAAAGATCGCGCCGATAGGCTGCCCGATGAACAATCCGCTGGCGACCAGGTCATCTTCCACTCCGTCTTTGTCATTATCCAGTCCCAGGAGCGACACAATACGGTTGCGGTTGGATGCAATGTTAAAATCCACGTTCCATCCGAAGTCTTTCCCGGTTATCGCTTTCCCGCCCAAAACCAGTTCTATGCCCCGGTTGGCAATATTTCCTACGTTTGAGGTGATCTGGTTAAACCCGGTCACTTCGGGAATATTAACATTGAATATCAGGTCGTTTGTCGTCGTATGATAATAATCGATGCTTCCCGAAAGCCTGTTCCGGAGCAGCGAAAAGTCAAGACCAAAATTAAAGCCGGTGGTAGTCTCCCAGGATAGATTGTTGTTGGCCAGGTTCAGTACCTGCTGTCCAAACTCGGTGGTACCGCCATCGCCGAATACATAAGCAGGGTAAATGTTCATGCGCGATAACGAAGAATACCGGCCCACCAGATTCCCGTTTGTCCCGTAGGATCCTCTGAGTTTCAGGTGATTAATCCCGGATGATCTGAGAAACGTTTCCTCGCTCAGTATCCACCCGAAGCCTATGGAAGGGAACAATGCTATTTTCTTATTTTCGGCAAAGCCGGAAAAACCGTCCCGGCGGAGGGTTGCGGTAAACAGGTACTTGTATTGAAATTCATAGTTTACGCGAGCCATCTGATAGAGGTTGCTTTCATCCCATGCGGTGGAGCTGATCCTTTGTATCGTGGCCTGGCTCAGATCGTTGTATCCCAGCCGGAGACTGTTAAAGTTGGCCCCTGTCGCGTCGGTCTGCTCGAAATTTCGCTCTCTGCGCCCCGCAACAACCGTCAGATCGATGCTATGCGCCTTGCCGAAAGTCTTCTTGTAATTCAGGATATTATCGAAAGTCCAGTCGTAGGAACTCGAATTTGTTTTTTGGGCCCCTCCCGAATTCCCGTTCGAATAAGGATTGCTGTTGAATAGCTTATCCCAGGAATAATTGTTCCCGAAATTAATGCGATAGGACAGGCCGCTCAGGAAAGGGACGTCGATATGCGCATAAATATTCCCGAAAAGATTGTTCCGCTTGTCGAAATCGTCGGCTATCGAAACCAGGAAGGGATTGGCAATATTGGTACCTGTCGGATTCAGGATATAATTGCCTGCCTCATCGGTAGGCCTGACAAGCGGGGGCATGATGGTAATGCCCTGGAGATTGGGAGACACTCCCGAGTAGTCGGAAAAAGAAGCAAAACTCTGTACGCCTACCTTCATCCACCGTGAAATCCTGTTTTCCAGGTTGATCCTGCCAGTAATCCTCCTGAATTTGTCGTTCATTATAAAACCCTTCTGATCGGTATAGCCTCCTGACACAAAATACGACCAGTCACCGCCCGACCCGGTGACACTCAGGTTATGACCGGTAATGTATCCCGGATTGGTGGTATTGTCCCACCAGTTATAATCAGTCCCGTTCTCCAGTCCTTCGCGAATGGCCGGGTCGCTTATGAATCCCCCGATATTGTAATCCGGGTTGGGAGTAGTATAGTCAGGAGCAAGAAAGGCATTCTTCCAGTCCTGGTCATACAGCTTGTTGATATACCCTTCCCTGCCCAGCAGGTGAAGCGATTTCACAGGATTCTGTGTCGTGTAGGTGCCGGTATAGTTGAAAATAGGTTTTGCCGCTTTAGCCCCTCCTTTGGTGGTGATCAGTATCACGCCGTTAGCCGCCTGAGCCCCGTAAATCGCCATGCTGCTGGGATCTTTCAGCACGTCGATCGACTCTATGTCGGTGGGATTTAAATCACTCATACTACCGGTATAGATGATCCCGTCAACAACCAGCAATACATCCTGGTTCCCGTTGATGGTGGTCCGGCCCCGTATAGAAACGGATGGGTTCTGCCCCGCAGCATTCACCTGGCCGATGTTCAACCCCGGCACAGTCCCCTGCAGCGACTGCGCAATATTGACATTCGGCGACTCCCTGAAGGCTTCAATGTTGGCCCGCACGACAGATCCTGTCAGATCACTTTTCTTTCTGGTCCCATAGCCTACCACTATTACCTCTTCCAGTCCCTTTTTATCCACTTCCATCGTTATTTCGAGCGAAGTCCTGTTTCCGACCTCCACTTCCCTGGTCAGATAACCTACAAAAGAGAAAACAAGAACGGCTCTGTCATCAGGTATCTCTATCGAGAAATCGCCGTCATTACTTGAAATCACGCCTCTCTGCGTCCCCTTTATCAGGATATTGACGCCAGGCAGCCCCTCTCCGTTTTCATCTGTAACTTTCCCGGTCACGGTTCGGGCAGCTTCCTTCTCCCGGCCGGCAGATTCATCTTTTGATGCCGCTGAAGACGATACCGGCGCAACAGCGGCCTGCTCTCTCCTGATCACGATATTATGATGAAAGATCTTGTACGATAACGGTAATCCTGCGAAAAGCTGCGTGAGTGTCTCTTCGATAGACTTATTGCTGATGCCGACGGAAACCCGGTGGTTGACCGGCACCTCCATTTTGTCGTAAAGGAAAAGGTAATCGGTCTGCTTCTCTATGGCTTTAAGAGCCGACTCCAGTGTAATGTTTTTCTTTTCCAGCGTGATTTTCTGACTATAGCCCGTACCCCACACCTGGGCGAGCGTTACTAGCAGGAAAAAGGTCAGCAGTTTCATTTTCATCGACAAATTAGGGGGTATGACCAAATCATACCATGTCCTGTAGCAGGATATGAGTTTTCTCTCCATATATTTGTATGGTTAGGGTAAAAACATGAATATTTCCGAACAAGAATTTACTTCGTGATACCGCCCGAACATGTGCAGGGAAGATGTTGCAAGCATTTTCCCTGTTTTCTTTGGGCTTTAAAAACAGGCTACGGCGGCTTCGCTTTTCTGGCCATTTTTTTAAAGGTTGATCGGTTATAAAATATATTCCGTAACGGTCTCCTCCTTCGCCGTCACAAGTAACTATACTATATATACGTTTACCGGGTTATGATCATTTTCCGCCCCTCTATCCTGTAGTTGACCCCTGCATATTGAAGCATAGCCATAAATTCGGATAGCTCAACACTCCTGCGTACCTTACCGGCAAATTGTTTTTGCGGCAGAACGCCTTCATACCCGACTTCTATATCGTACCAGCGCGAGACCTGCCGCATAATCGAATCGATACCGGCTTCCTTAAAGTAGAACAAGCCGTTTTTCCAGGCAATCATCTCTTCGACATCTACGGCTGCTATGCTGACAGCCCCGTCTTTGGTAATACTGGCTGCCTGTCCCGGCTTCAATGTATTCTTCTTACCGCCGTTTTTCAGCGCTACCGATCCTTCCACAAGCGTAGTACGCGAAACCGCCTCGTCACGGTAATGCGCAATATTGAAGCTGGTTCCCAGGACCTCAACCTCGTTCCCGCCGAAAACAACCCTGAAAGGGCGTATAATATCCTTTTCTATTTCAAAAAAGACTTCACCTTCTATCTCGACCCGCCTTTCATCCGCAGCAAAGCTTGCCGGGAACTTTATCGACGAAGAAGCATTGAGCCATACCCTGCTTCCGTCGGGCAAACCGATCTGGTACTGGCCTCCCCTGGGTGTCGACACGATATTGACCTGGTTGCTTCGCTCCTCATTCCCGGCCTCATTATATACGACGCGGCCATCCCCTACCTTGCTGATCTCGGTAGCGCCCTGCTGTGAAATAACGCCGTCTGCAACATCGCCAAGCTGAATAGTCGACCCGTCTGCCAAAGTCAGCATAGCCCGGTTTGTCCCCGGTTTTATATCGGATTGTATCCCGGCTGCTACCACCTCTTTTTCTTTCCTGTCGCTATTCCATTTCCACCACGCTCCGGAAATACAGATAAAGGCAACAGCCGCTGCCACCGAATATTTTCTCCACCAAAGCATTTTCTGACCGTCATTCTGAACAATTCCGTCGTCACCCTCCCCGCTGAATTCCTCATCCCTGGAGGAAGGAACTATCGAATTCAGGATCCTGTCGGTAACCTCCGGGGAAAAAACCTCATCGTCGCCCTCCTTAAGGTCTTCCCATGCCGCCCTGGTCAGCTCAGCGAGCATATCGTCGTTACCCGATCTTCTTATAAGCTCCATCAGCTCATCTATCTCAGGATCAGTTGCCTGACCATTATAATAACGATGAAACAAATAAGACAAACGGTTATATGATGCACTCATCCGGTTAAGCGTTGATCCGTACAGAAGCCTTTACACCTGTTAAGACAACAGGTGCGTAAAAAAAGGGGGTATGCTTCCGGGACTTTTTATTGAAAAAAAAGGAAAAATATGGATACACCGACTTTCACCCTATCCAGGATATAAGCACTGATCGATTCTGTCGCCAGCTGAAGGTACTTTTTTACCGTCTCTCTGGACAGGCCGAGCTGATCTGCTATTTCAGCGTATTTCTTCCGCTCGTGCCGGCTTAAAAGGTATACTGTCTGCTGCCGGGACGGAAGGCGGTCGATTGCCGCATCGATCAGGTCGTAATGATCGGGTTCTTCGGATTGGGACGCGGAGAAAGATCCCTCCACAAGCTCCCAGTCTTTATCGCTCAGGGTCACTCTTTCCCTGGCGACTTTCTTAAGGCTGTTCAGCGCATGGTTCTTCGACACGATATAAAGGTAGGCCCGCAGATCATGGATTTCGGCCAGCGCCTCCCGGCTCATCCATATCTTCAGGAACACATCCTGGACGATCTCTTCCGTAAGTTCCTGCGACCGCGTAATCCGCATGACATGCGTAGCCAGCAGCCCGTGATACCGTTCAAACAGAGCACAAAATGCTCTCTCGTCACCCTCTGCTACCTTCAGAAGCAACGCTTTCTCATCGTACAGGCAGGCATACGACACCATGTTTTAGAGAATGAAAATTTAAAACGACCGGACAAATATAGCTTTTATATTATTAAATGAAAATATTTTAAGTTTCGTACCCGGTCAGGTATGCCTATTTCTTCCCTTCGGTCGCCGTTGTACGCCAGCTGAATACGTGATAGGTCGCCGGAACATCTCCTACGTTCCTGATCGCATGCTCCTCCTGAGAGGCCAGGAAAATTACTGCCCCGGGCCCTACCCTTTTGGTGATGCCGTTGGCAAACTGCTCTACGGTACCTTCTTTAATAATAATGATTTCTTCTTCCGGATGCTTATGAGGAGCATGGGAAGTTTCGCCCGGGTTGAGCGTCGTGATGTGGCATTCCAGCTCTTCGAGCGTTGCGGTAGGCGCCCTGAAAAGCGATCGTACCGCCCCGACCCTGGTTTCCTTTACCGTCATTTCCTCCCATGCTATGATGGTAGAACTCATCTTTTCAAAGGGCCGGGCGGTCATTGCCAGGGCCATGGTTAAGCAGCAGGTAGCCGCTGCAACGCCAAAATCTCTCCGGGTGATCTTCATGATTAATCAGGACGATAAAGTTGTCAGGCTTGGTTTTGTCGCCTACCTGCTGCCTAACCTATAAAAGTACATTTCCCATAAGGTTTACCATAAAAACCCGGAATTTACGATGAAGACCCGGGAGGAAAGATTTGTATTATTCCCCGATAATGTCCTTCCATGAATAATATTGGAATGTTTTATCGTTGGACATGGCCACGAACAGCCCTCCGGGAAATGAGGCATTCAACGGCAGCGAAGTCACCTCACATCCGTCGCTTTCGTGTGTCGAAGCGCTGATCACCTTCACCAGACGATGGTCGTGAGGGTTCTCCCTTGTCCCCTCCCTCGTAAAAAGGTGGAACTTGTCAGCCTGCTGGTCCGAAACGAGAATATATCCTGTGCCGTCGTCCTTCGCATAAATACATATCCCTTCGTGATCGCGTGCAAAGCCTTCCGTGGCAAAAAGCGCCAGCTCGGTATCAGAGCTGTCAGGATCGGCATAGTACTTCCTTATGCCGACTCCTTCATCCGAATAATAAACATATCCCAGGTCGTTATCGACTGCAATTGCCTCGATTTCCAGGTTGCCGCTGTAATGCCCGAACTCCCGCACCTTACGGGCCCTGACTTTCCCTGTCCCGTCATCCTCCAGCAGGTACTGCCACAGATAGGTACCGTCTACGGGCCCGTCCTTCCGCCCGACAATCGCATACACATTCCCGTCAGAAGGACGTTTGTACAGCGCAATGCCCATAGGCTTCCTGAAGGCTTCTCCCTCGAATACAGGTATACCTCCATTATCAACCGCCTCCATATCAGGGACCCGGAAAACACGCAGCCTGTCC
This sequence comes from Spirosomataceae bacterium, assembly GCA_037191015.1. GTDB lineage: Bacteria > Bacteroidota > Bacteroidia > Cytophagales > Spirosomataceae > Ravibacter. The sequence continues at coordinate 200,846 of JBBCKD010000008.1, read as the reverse complement.
GCGGAACGTTCCGTAACGACGGCGATGTCGATGGGCCTGCCGCTCACGCTGAGACCATACATTACATCTACATTGTTAGGTCTTTTCAAGCCGCTCACCGATTTCTCACCAATGATCCTCCCGTTCAGATCAAATACATACAAAGCTCCCTGCTCATGCTTATCCGTACCCAGGATGAGACTTCGCGCCAGGTCCGTTGTGTCTATCCAGATAGCGGGATCATCCGTGTCGAACCGAACCTGTCCGGTAACTATCGCAGGCTTGAGCTTTGCCGCATGACTGCTTCCTGAATCCCCGCCGCCGCTTTTACCCGACTGGCTGCAGGCGCAGCAGAGGCAGGCAAAGTATAAATACGTTAAAAAGGTAATTGACTTCATTCGCTTCAATTTTTTAAAAACCATTGTTTTTCTGTCAGGGATAAAACCACCTGCGTAAATCCGCTTCATACACCCTCCCGTCTTTATCCGAGGCCAATACGATCCAGGGAACATCCATCGGGAAAGGCTTCCTGGGCCCCGTTATATCGTTGATGCGGTTTACGCCAATCCAGCCGGTCGTATCGGCGACGATCACAGCCTTTGCACCAGCCAGTATGCCGGTCTGCAGGGTGTCTATACGTCCGAAAACGATCTCTCCCCAATAAGGATTCCTTCTATTGTACACGGTATGTCCGGCGAGTACAATGTCAGGGTTTTCGGTAGCCAATACGACAGGGCGGCTCGGCTCCAGCGCTGCTTCCCGGAATGCATATGCAAAGTTGCGCCACCTCCCTTCCGGAGGCTTTACCCGAAGTACCAGCTGAGGCTCGCCAGGTTCGTCAAGGCTGTTTTTGGTCGCTACCCACAATGTGCCGTCCGGCGACAGGGAGGTGCGGATATGATCATCAGCAGTGTTGTTCCCTGAATCAATAGTGACTGCTTCCTCCCAATGGCCTTCCGGTGAGCTATCCCGGTGAATACGCATCTTCACCGCCTCACCCGCCTGGTCGGACCAGACTACCGCTACCCCTTCCGGAAGCACGGCAAATGAGCAGATGTCATCCTTATCGATCCCTTCGGCCAATATATAAGGCTCACTCCAGCGCCTTCCTCCCGGAGAGGCATTCCATACGCAGACTTTACCACCGGCGTCGGCGGCTACCCACCAGCGCCCGCGCTTGTCCCTTGCGATCGTTGCCGTCTCGATAGGATCATCCTTAAACGGCGGCGGCAAAACAGCGAGCGCCTTTGCTTTCCAACGGATGCCCGGCCCGCTGCCTTTTTTCTCCAGGCGGTATACTGTCAGGGAATGGGGATCCACGCCTACGGCCGTAACCCCATCTTCATCAGGCCATACGTCGGCGCGGCCGGGAACCCCTTTCAGCGACGCCCCGACATCGGGGTGCTCGACCCACCCTCCGGCAGTGCGTTGCCAAAGGGAAGGCCCTGCCGCCCGCGGCAGCAGAGCCCACCAGGAATTGCCGGAATACCACAGCTTGGACTGGGGTTTGTCGGAGGTGGGGTATGGCGTGTCTACCTGTAAAACAGGCTTTTCTGGCGGATAAATTGCCTGCCCGTCGCCTGTAGACGGATCAATGCTCAGTCCGAGCAGCAGGAACAGGGCGTACAATTCTTTTCTGCTCATTCGTTTGTCCTCCTAATATCCGTCATTTTGCCGTATTTCCCTCGGGTTGATATCTATCTGCTGCTGCGGTACCGGGAACAGCAGCTGGTGCCCGCGAATGGTGTAACCCTTGCTGCCCAGCACTTCCAAAGCCCGCCCGGTACGCACCAGGTCAAACCACCGGTGCCCTTCGAAAGCCAGCTCCAGTCTCCTTTCCTTTTCCACCGCCATCCTGAAAGCCTGCTGATCGCCTGCCCTGAGGTCATCATCCGGGGCGGCGCTGCCCAGGGGCTCAAGACCTGCCCGCGACCGTACCTGGTTCAGATAGTTAAAAGCTTCCCCGTCGGGCTGAAAGGATACTTCATTGAGCGCTTCGGCGCACATGAGCAATACGTCGGCGTAGCGGAGCACCGGCCAGTTATCCTCGGCTCCCTGGCCGGCAATAAAAGTGCCCAGGAATTTCCTGGTGTGCCGGCCGGACAACCCGGTAATATAATTCCCGTTCAGATCGGTATATCCCCCGGCAACCGAAACGCTTGTGCGCAGATCCGTCGCGGCATAAGCTTCCATCAAATCTTCCGTAGGCGTATTATAACCTCCATCTGTAGTGGCCGCGCCGACCAGCGCAGCGCTGGAAAGGTAAGGGGTGAACCTCACGGAATAATTACTTCCCGTACCCGATCCCGCCTGGCGCCGGAACTGTACCTCAAACAGGGATTCCGCATTGTTCTTGTTGCCGGTTTTCCACAAATCTCCGAAATCGGGCAACAGCCGGTAGCTGCCGGTGCCGATGACCTCCTTAAGCACCCGGGCGGCGTCCTCATACTTTTTCTGGGTAAGGTATGCTTTCCCCAATATCCCCTTTGCCGCACCGGATGTGGCCCTCCCGACATTAGTTCCCGTATAGGATGCCGCAAGGTTTTGTGAAGCAAAGACAAGGTCTTCCTCTATAGCTGCATATATCTCCCCGACCGGCGACCTGCCCGTTTCATAAGCCAGGTCTATGCTCTTCACCTCCCGGAGCACCAACGGCACCTCTCCGAATATCCGTACCAGGTTAAAATAAAACAACGCCCTCAAAAACCTGGCCTCACCGATCAGCTGGTTTTTCCGGCTTTCGCTATCAAAAGCTACAGCTACTATCCTGTCCAAAACAATATTGCAGCGCGCTATTCCTGCATAATGGTTATTCCAGACGGTGGATACGATCGTACTGGTGGGCTGATCGAGAAATTCGCTCATTTCAAAAAAAGCCGTACGGGCGCCCGCCGTAGTGCCTACCGTGGAGTTGTCGGAGTGCAGGTCTCCGATCAGCGGCACGTAGTCATGAAAAACACCGTTTGACCTCAAAGCCACATAAGCGCCGTTTACGGCCAGCTCAAAGTCATTTTCCGTTTTGTAAAAATTATCCACATTGGCGTTGGATATCGGCGCCAGGTCCAGAAAATTATCCGAACAGGAAACAAGGCCCGCCAACAGACATCCTGTCAATAGCCTGTTTATATATTTCATGGTTTTTCGAAAATTAGAAGGTTACGTTTAATCCGACGGTATAGGTACGGGCAAGCGGATACACATCCATGTCCGATCCGGGGGTCAGGGACGTATTGTACCTGTCCTGGGACGCCTCCGGGTTATACATCTGGTACTTGGTCAGCGTCCATAAATTCTGGCCGGTAACAAATACCCTCGCCTGGGAAATTTTCAATTTATTCAGCAAGCCCTGGTGAAAGTTGTACCCGAGGGTAACATTTCTCAGGCGAACAAAAGACGCGTCCTCCATGTAGTGTGTGGAAGCCAGTCTCCGGTAACCGTTTATATCCAGGTTGGCGCGGAATACCTTCCCGTTGCCGGGCTCTTCGGGCGAGCGCCAGCGATCCCTGGTCTCTCCCAGTTGATTCAGCCTTCCGTGCACTATCCCGATACCATGCTTTGTCAGGTTAAGGATCTCGACTCCCTGTACGCCGTGCAGGAATACTCTCAGGTCAAAATTTCCGAGCCGGAAAGTATTGTCAAAACCAAAAGTATAATCTGGAAAATGATCCCCTATAATAGTGCGATCATCCATATTGATGGAGCCGTCGCCGTTCACATCACGTATGATAGGGTCGCCGGGCACGTCTGTCGGCAGGTGCGGTCCTGATTCGATCTCAGCCTCCGTATTATAAATCCCTTCGAAAACAAAGCCGTAAAAACTCCCTATCGGCTTCCCGACCTGCGTGATATGCGTTCCTTCCATGGTCGACATCCCGGTAGTGATGATCGGATCCCCTTCCGGACCCAGCGCCAGTACTTTGTTACGGTTATACGAAACATTCAGCGAGGTGGTCCAGGAGAATTTCCCGACAAGGTTACGGGTCGTAAGCATCCACTCCATCCCCCGGTTTCTTACGACGCCTATATTCCGTAAGCTGGTGGTTACACCCGTTATGCTCGGTACCGGGACGTTCAGCAGCAGGTTGGAATTTACTTTGCTGTAAAGATCATATACCAGGTCTACCCTTCCCTTGAAAATGCGGAGATCGAGCCCGGCGTCAAATTGCTTTGATGTTTCCCAGCCAAGCAATGCATTGCTGAAAGTGGAGGGTACCTGGGCATTTACGATCGAGTTGCCGAATACATAGCTGGCACGGCTCAGCAACCCGACGGAGCCGTAGTCCGAGATAAAATTATTACCCGTCACCCCATAGCTCACGCGAAGTTTCAGCTCGTCGATCACGTTTGAATTCCGGAGAAAATGCTCTTCCGATATTCTCCATCCGCCCGACACCGACGGGAAAAGCCCCCACTTCCTGTTTTCGCCGAAACGGGAAGAGCCATCCGTTCTGATGGCGGCATTCAGGTAGTACTTATCTTTGAATGCATAGGTAAGACGCGAAAAATAGGAGGCCAGCGCCCACTCCGATTCGGTTGTACTGCCGCTTACGATCTGCCCGGCATTCAGCGTTTTCACCAGGTCGTTGGGATAGTTGTTGGTACTTATCGCGGATTCCGAAGTCCCGGAGCGCTGAGCCGATTGACCGACCAGAAGATTGAAACGATGGCTGGACGCAAGCTCTTTCGTATAACCCAGGGTGTTCTCAACCACCCAGTTGAGATTGGAGTAGGTGGAAAAATCGCCTCCCGGGATCGAGGTAGGGAAAATGACGGAAGTATACAGCGAATGCTCCGTAGTGTTGTAATCCATACCTGCGTTCAGGGTGTAGATCAGACCCTTAAACAGATCGACCGTTACGTTCGTGTTTCCTGTCAGGCGCAGCGTTTTGCGTACGCCTCTTGATTCTTCTACCAGGCTCACCGGGTTATAGGCTCCCGAAGAATTATAGCCGAAATCAAGGAATGAAGGATAAGTGCCGTCTTCTTTTCTGACAGGAAAGATACCCGGCAAGGCCAGGGCGCTGCCGATGGCTCCTTCATTCCATCTTCCGTCGGCCCTCACCCTGTCGTTGACCGAATAAGTGGGCGAGAAATTAACGTTGAACCGGATGCGGTCTGTCAGGGTCCCATCCAGGTTGAACCGGGTGGAATACCTCTTGAACCCCGTATTGCGAAGAATTCCCCGCTGATCGAAATAGCCGCCGGAAACCATATATTTCATCTTTTCACTTCCCCCGGAAGCGCTGATATTGTAATCCGAGATGGGGGCCGGACCATAAATTTCATCCTGCCAGTCGGTACGCGTCCACTGTTCCGGAGACAGGTAATAGGGCGCTATCTGGTACAGGGCAGGCCTTGCCGAATTGGGGTCACCTGCGCTTCCTCCCCTTGCTATCCAGGCATTCTGAGTAGCCTCGATGGCCAGCTCCACATATTCGTCGGGATTGAGTACATCTACTTTTTTGGAGAGCTGCTGTACGCCCGTGTAAGCATTAAACTCGATCCGCGGCCTGCCCGTCGAGCCCCTCCTGGTTGTGATGATCACCACTCCGTTTGCCCCTCTCGATCCGTAAATAGCAGTGGCCGAGGCATCCTTCAGGATCTCTATGGATTCGATATCGCTCGTATTGATCGTACTGAGCCCTTCCACGTGCAGCGGGAAACCGTCGACTACGTAAAGAGGGCTGTTGCCGGCGGTAATGGAGCCTGTTCCGCGTACGCGAACGTTCAGCGGCGCGCCGGGCCCTCCGTTTACCTGCGAGATCTGTACGCCGGCCACCTGCTCTACAAGGGCTTCGGAAACCGAGCTCACATTAAAATCCGCCATCTCGGACCGCCCGATGGAAGCAACGGCGCTGGTCAGCTCCTTTTTACGTTGCGTCCCGTACCCCACCACTACTATCTCTTCGAGCGACTGCCTGTCTTCTTCCAGCACTACATGCAGCGTGGACCTGCCGCTCACCTGGATCTCCTGCGTGATATAACCGATAAATGAAAAAACCAGGACACCGCTGCCATCCGGAAGGGTCAGGCTGTACGCTCCGTTACTGTCCGTAATAGTACCGGTCGCCGTATTCTTAAGCAGGATATTGACGCCGGGGATAGCTTCTCCCGAAACTGCCTTCACGCTTCCTTTCACTATAAACTGGACAGGGTTTATTTCGGGATCAACCCTGATCCGTTCCAGTTGCGAACTCCCGCCTTTGATCTCATTGCGGGAATACAGCAAGATCTGGCGCCCGCTGATCTGGTAATCGATGCCCGAATTCCTGAAAATGGCTCCCAGGGCCTCATCGATGGTAGCAAGCCGGAGATTTACGGCAATCTTCGCCCGGGTATTGACCTGGTTGCTGTTATAAAAAAAGCGGTATTCCGTCTGTTTTTCCAGCTCTTTTAAGGCGTCCTTTATAGAAATGGCCTCCTTTACCAGCGAGATCTGCTGAGGCCGGGCGCCGGCAGGTGCGCCCTGCACCACCTGGAGAAAAACGGAAAAGCTTAAGATTATGAATGTCGCCATCACCCGGAACGGATATAATACAAGGGGGGACCATACCTGATCATTGAGAAATAAAAATCCCTCCCCGACAGGGTATCGAGTTTTTTTCATACTTTTAAAAGTTTTTAGATAAACATGATTTGAGCGTGACGGCCACTCCCGGCGGTCACCCGGGCGCCGTTGGTGTTGGAAGCACCTGCGGCGTTTTTTGTTTGTGCGATTACATCATAAGGCTGATCGTATTTGGCTATAAAACAGGCTATTCATTGATTGCAGACGGCTCCCCGGATAAACAGCTCGTTGCGATAGACACTGTAGTCGATACCGTACGCGAGCTTCAGTATTTCCAGTATCTCCACCAGGTTCTCTTTTTCAAGATCTGCCGTAAACGGACAGGTTTGAAGGTGGCGATCATCTATAAATATTTTGATATCGAACTTCTGCTCCATCCGGGAAAGCACCTCGGTAAACGGCTTCTCGTCAAAAATCAGCTTTTCTCTTTGCACATCCGGTTCCTTCCGGCTGTCGGCCGCTACGTTCTCCAGCTCGCTGACCGCCACGGTCCTATCTGTTTTAGAGTAGACCGCACGCTGGTTAGGAACCAGTATTACCGGCCCGGAAGCACCGGCTTCTCCGGCTTTTTCAATGCTGACGCTTCCCCTGATCAGCGTCGTTTCCACAGACTGGTCCTCTGCATAAGATCTTACGTTGAAGGAAGTTCCCAGCACTTGAATATTCAGTTCACGGGTATGTACCTCGAATGGCCGTTTTTCGTCGTGCGCAATATCAAAAAAGGCTTCTCCTTCAAGAAAAACTTCCCGGATCGCGCCCTTGTCAAAATCTTTGCCATAGCTTACGCTGCTGCCGGGCTTGACCCAGATGGCGGAACCGTCCGAAAGCGTAATCCTGGAATTCTGGGATGAATTGGTCGAAACGGTCACGTTGCCGGTATCTTTGCTTTTAAATACATCCCGGCGAAACAGGCCGGCTATTACAAGCAGGCCAATGCAGGCGGCAGCCGCGGCTTGCCACCAGCGCAGGCCGGAAGCACGGAATTCCCGGACAGGTTCGTCTTCCGGCATGCCAATACCGGCCTGTATACTGTTCTGAAAGGAAGTCCTCAGCTCCGCAGCGATTTCCGGATCCGACAGGCGGGCAGCTTCGAAGTCTGCAGCCGCATCGTCGTAGAGATGGTACCAGGTATCCAGCTCCTCCAGCTCTTCCGGAGTACCTGTTCCTTTTTTGTAGCGATCGATTAAATATGCCAATCGTTCAGGTGTCATTTCTGTAGTCGTTTACAGAGCAGACAGCTCCCGGCGAAAGTTGTACTATGCGCAGAGAAAATTTATTGCATCTGATATTGCTGAAGCCTTGTCCTGATCCGTTTCAGCGCGGCGGTGATCTGGTTCCGGACGGTCTGATGCGACAGGTCGAGGCGCTTGGCTATATCCTGTCCGGACATGTCTTCCTGCCTGCTCAGCAGGTAAACCGTACGCATCTGCCCGGGCATGCGGGAGATTTCGTCCTCAACGATCGCCGCAAGCTCTTCCGCCTCCATGTCGGCAACATTATCCTTCTGGTAACCCGCGGAGCTTTCCAGGTAACGGGCAAGGTGCTTCTCCCTCGTCAAACGTGCATGCAGCATATTGATCACACGATTTTTCACGGCATTATAAAGATACCCGCTAACGGATACGGGGATGGTGAGCTCCTTTCTCCGCTGCCAGAGGCCGATAAAAATTTCCTGAACACAGTCCTTGGCCTCAGCTTCGTCTTTCAGGCGTACATATGCAGCAGCGTATAATTTTTTCCAATAACGTTCAAACAACCCGTTGAGAGCAGGCAGGCTATCCTCTGAGTGCATTCGCCTGAAGAGTTCCTGATCCGAAACGTTAGCATTTGTTGTCATATGCCGCCAGGTAGTGAAATATCAAAGCCGGGAGCATCCCGTGCCCTGCTGTTAATCACCCAAAAGTAATCGGTTTGAAAGAACAAAAGTAGAAGGTAACCGGGAAATTATTATACCAGACGACATTATTTTCCTATCTTTGATACCTTAAAATCAAAAATGTCTTTCTACAGCAACCATAGCGAGCTGAAGCTTGTCGCCTTATTGCGGGAAGGCGACGAGGAAGCTTTTGTTGAAATATACAGGAGAAACTGGCGGATGATGTACAACTCCGCTTTTAAGCGCCTGCACGACGAAAAGCAATGCGAAGACCTCGTACAGAACGTATTTACGGACTTATGGGAAAGGCGCGGGGAAGTGGATATTGAGAACCTCCCCGCTTATCTGCATACGGCCGTCAGATTCCAGGTCATCAGGCACAGCACCAGGACACGGGCCGCTTCGCCGCTGACAGACAACCTGGAAAGTATATTGATCTCTCCGCTGCAGCCGGAGGATCCGCTGATCGAACAGGAAATCCTGGAGATCGTCAGGCTCTGGATAGCCGCTCTTCCTGAAAAGCGGCGGGAGATCTTCCTGATGTATTACACGGAGGAATTAAGCTCGTCGAGAATAGCGGAAGTGCTGGGAGTTTCCCGGAAAACGGTCCAGAACCAGATCGCCACGGCTACGAATAGCATACGGGATCAGTTGTCGAAAATCCTGTTTTTGTATATAATTCAGGGGCTTTTGGTTTGACCACCCCTTCGCCTCCTCCTTGCCAGGAGGGGTTTAGGTCTGAAAAAACTTTAACTTTCTTTTGGGAGTTTTCCGTTTTGCCGGTACATATGGTTACAAAGCCCCATTATGAAACCATTCGACCACCGGCAGGAGCTGATCAATATTTTCAGAAAATATCTGGACGGAACGGCTACACGGGAAGAAAAGCAGTTTGTAGAAACCTGGTACGAGTCTTTCGAAAAAGAACCGGGAATACTGGATGACTATCCTGAGATTGAACAGCATATGCTCGAAGCCCGTATGGAGCAGGCGCTGAGGATACACATCGAAACCGATCGTCCGCCCTCTGCCTGGAAAGGAATAACCAGGAGCATCACACTGGGCCGTGTGGCTGCTGCAGCGGTCCTGATCATATCGCTTGCGGGCTCCTGGTACTATTTTACAAACACCGGGCCGCGGGAACCGGCCCAAACCCATATTGCCGCCGGGCAGGATCTTGCCCCGGGCGGCAACCGTGCCGTACTTACCCTCAGCAACGGGACGCAGATCGTCCTGGACAGCGTCTCAACCGGTATGCTGGCCCGCCAGGGTAACACGGTGATTCATAAAGTAGAAGACGGCCTTGTTTCCTATACGGGGGAAGGCCCCCGGGACGGGCAGGATTTTAACACCATTACGGCTCCCGTCGGCGGTAAATACAGCGTGGTATTGCCCGACGGCAGCAGGATCTGGCTCAATGCGGAATCTTCCATCACCTTCCCGACTGCTTTTTCTCCGGAGGAAAGGTCGGTGAAGATCTCGGGTGAAGTTTATTTCGAGATCGCGAAAGATACCCGGCGCCCCTTCAGCGTCCAGGTGGGCGCCCTTCAGAAAGTGCGGGTGCTGGGTACGCATTTCAACATTAACGCCTACCGCGACGAAGGCAATATCACCACCACGCTGCTCGAAGGCAGTGTAGAGGTTTTAGCGTCCGGCGACGCACGCCCGGTTATGCTCAAGCCCGGAGAGCAGGCCGCCTTATCGGGATCGGGTAAGATCAATGTCCGTGACGACATCAACACAGAAGAGATCGTCGCCTGGAAAAACGGGATGTTCCAGTTTGAAAAAGCCGATATAGAGACGGTCATGAGGCAATTCAGCCGCTGGTACAACGTGGATGTCATTTACGACGGCTCGCTGCCGTCCAAGACCTTTTCAGGGAAAATCGACCGCCGGGTCAACGCCTCCGAAGCGCTCGATATCCTGTCTTTTACAGGTCTGAATTTCAGGATAGAAACATTGCCCTCCGGGTCGAAAAAAGGAAAAATCGTAGTACTTCCCTGAATCGCCCGTGACCAGCAAATGCAATCATTCACTTAAACCCTATCAAAATATGATTAAGAAACAAGGAAATCCTTAACAGCAGGACGGCCGGGTTCAAAATAAAACCGCAGAAGTGTTGGAGCCACTTCCGCGGTAAGCGTCTGAGCCTTCCCGGCTCCCGGTAAGGGAGACAGGCAACAATTGATCTGGTAATCTTTTTTAAACCCAAACATGCAAAGATAATGAAAATCTGTGCGAAGATGATTCCTGTTCCCCTCATACAGAGGAGGACCAGCGCCCGGGTCGCCGGGCAGGAAGCCCAAATTGTAAAGCAACTGATTAGACAGATGAAACTGATCATGATACTTCTGACACTGGCGCTGGTACAGGCGGGAGCGACGGGCTACAGCCAGAAAGTGACGGTCAGGGAAAAGAATGCGTCCGTAGAAGCCGTATTCCGTGCTATCGAGAAACAGACGGGATATGTTTTCTTCTATAACAACGCAGACCTGATAAACGCAAGGGTGAGCGTCAATCTCAAGGGGGTATCACTCACCGAAGCGCTGGACCGTTGCTTTGCCGAGCTGCCGCTGACCTATAAGATCATCGGGAATACGATCGCTATCAAGAGGGAAGCGAAAGCGGTTTCCCGGCCTGATGAACCCTTCCGTGCGGTTCCGCTGCCGGCTCCTTCTGTTTCCAGCCCGGCCGACGCCGGGTACCCTTCTCCCCTTGTACGGGAGCATCTGACCGTCACGAAGCCCTCTTTTCAACGTATATCAGGAAAGGTTACAGACGAGAAAGGAGAAGGATTGCCCGGGGTAAGCATTTTGATCAAAGGAACGCAGCAGGGTACCACTACTGACACCGACGGTCTGTTTTTCCTGAATATTACCGAGGAAAATGCCGTTCTGATCTTCTCATTCGTGGGCTATGTCAGCCAGGAAGTAGCGGTCGGAAACCAGACGGAGTTCAGTATTTCGCTGGTGGCAGACAATAAAACACTCGACGAACTGGTGGTTGTCGGGTATGGGACCATGAAAAAAAGCGACCTTACCGGCTCTGTTACGCGGGTAAAGGGAGATGACTTCAAAACGCAGGCCATGAACCAGGTCACGGAAATGCTCACAGGCACCGTAGCGGGCTTCAACGCCAACCAGGGAACTTATGCCGCCGGCGGAAGCTCTACAGAAATACGCGGACCAAAGTCGCTTTCAGCCGGCACCAACCCGCTGATCGTTCTCGACGGCGCGGTTTTTAAAGGAAGCCTGAGAGACATCAACCCGTCCGACATCCAGACAATCGACATCCTGAAAGATGCCAGCGCTGCCGCCGTGTATGGCTCGAACGGAGCCTCCGGCGTGATCCTGATTACGACAAACAAAGGCAGGGATGGGAAACCGGTCATCAATTTCTCGACCAAGCTCGGTGTGACCAGCAACTACAATCAACGCCGCGGGCTGGGACCGGAAGAATATGTCAGGTACCGGCAGGATCACCTGAGACAGATCAACCCTACGCAGAATCCCGCCTTTTACTCGAACCCCGGTAATCTTCCTTCTGATATGCCAATTGACCAGTGGCGCGCCATGAGCCCTACCCCGCTCCAGGACAACACCCTGGAATGGCTGTCGCGCCTGCGCTTTTTCCCCGAAGAACGCGATAACTACCTCGCCGGGAAAACCATGGACATATACGACGAGGTATTCCGGAAAGGCGTGAGACAGGACTACGATGTGAGCGTCAGCGGCGGCACCGAGAGGGCAAGCTATTACTGGTCTGTCGGTTACAACAACATAGAAGGGATCAGGGTCGGCGATCAGTTCTCCAGCATCAGGTCCAGGCTGAACGTCGATTTCAAAATAACAGACTGGCTGAACGTGGGCATGAATTCTCAGTTTACCGACCGGAATGAGGGTACGATCCCGGCGGGAGCCTTCTACGCGGTCAGCCCCTACGGAGAAATGTACGATGACCGGGGAAACCTGAAGCGCCTGCCGCACGGGCATACCGATAACCCGCTTCTTGCCTACCATCGCACCGACCTGCTCGACAAAACCAACAGCCTTTTCGCCAACCTGTATGCCGAGATCAGCCTGCCGTTCGGGATACGGTTCAAGTCTTCCTTTCAACCGCAGTACCAGGCCAGGAAATATTACCGGTTTGTAAAAATAAACGAAAAGCTCGGGGGCCTTCCTAACGAAACGCCTTCCGGTGGAAGAGAGGAGTCTTCGAGCATGAACTGGATGCTCGACAACATCCTGTCGTGGAAAAAAGACCTCGACGCGCACAGCCTTGACATAACGCTGCTCGCCAATGTCGAATCCAACCAGTCGTGGGTAACAACCCAGGGCAACCAGAGCTTCAGCCCGAACCAGGAGCTAAGCTACCACGGGCTACAGTTCGGCAACAGCCCCAACATCCTCAATAACGATTCGAGGAGCACCGGCGACGGCTTAATGGCAAGGGTCAACTACTCGCTGATGTCAAAATACCTGCTTACCGCTTCGGTCCGGCGTGACGGGTACTCTGCTTTCGGCGCCGAAAACCCGCGGGCAACCTTTCCTTCCGTGGCAGTTGCCTGGGTAATCTCCGAGGAGGATTTCTTCAAATCGAACGCTGTCGACAGGTTAAAAATGCGGTTTTCCTGGGGAGCAAACGGGAACCGGAACATCGGGATATATTCCTCGCTGGCACAGGTCAATTCAAGCCTCTGGTATGACGGGTCGAGCGTGAGGGTCGGCACTCACACCACCACCCTGTCCAACCGTTCGCTGCGATGGGAAAGAACCACCTCTCTCAACGCAGGACTCGACATCTCCCTGTTTGACCACAGGGTCGAGGTGACCGCCGATGCATACGACATGAACACGACCGATCTCCTGATGAACCGGGTGCTTCCCAGGATTACCGGCTTTACAAGCCTCATGTCCAACCTGGGAGAGCTCGGCAACCGGGGGCTCGAAATCAGCATCAATACCGTCAACTTCAGAACCCCGGATGTTCTCTGGAAATCTAATCTTGTTTTTTCCCTGAACCGGAACAAAATCAAAAAACTATTCGGCGACTATGGTACCTATACGCTGCTGGGAAAACAGGTCACCGGCGAAATCCCCGACTTCTCAAACCAGTGGTTTCCGGGAAGAGCGCTGGACGTAATATGGGATTACGATGTTTCAGGGATCTGGCAAACGGAGGAAGCGGCCCTGGCCGCAGAATATAACCTGCAGCCCGGGGATTTCAAAGCCGTTGATGTAGACGGCGACAAGCGGTACGTAGACCTTCTCGACAAGCAATTTATCGGGTTTGAAAATCCGAGATACCGCCTCGGGCTGCGAAACGATGTCCACTTCCTGAAGCGTTTTACAGCCTCCCTGTTCGTCCGCGCCGACCTCGGGCACATGGGTGCGTACGGCGACGGGCTAAACTTAGCCTGGGACCAGAACGACAGGCGGAACCGCTGGAACGGCCCGGTCCCCTACTGGACCGCAGACCGGCCCAGCAATGAGTACCCCAGGCTCAACACCTATCTTGCAGCTTTTGGCGGCGGAATTATGGTCTATAAGCCGAAATCGTTCGTAAGGATCCAGGATATTTCGCTATCCTACGATCTTCCGTCCGATTTTCTCCGGCGGTACCGCATCAACCATACCCAGGTCTTCACTTCGGTCAGGAACCTGGCAACCTTTACGAAATGGCCGGGATGGGACCCCGAATCGGGGATGGACCCGATGCCCCGCACCTTTACGTTCGGGTTAAATATTTCACTGTAAATCTATCATCAGGCTAAGAAACTTCTTAAGCAAATGAAGAAGACATATTTCTCAAAACTATTTTCAGCTATTCTCCTGCTCGTCACAACTTCGTGTTCCGAAGACTGGCTGAAGCCGGATCCGAAATCGTTCTACGCTCCTGAAAACGTCTTTGTGGACGAAGCAGGATTTGAATCGGGGCTCGTCAGGTGCCGGAAGGAAATGAACGCCGACAACCACGGCGACAGGGCCGTCCATTTCCTGGCGCTCGATTTCATGTATACCGATCTGGCCTGCTCCCTTGAGCAGTGCGATTTCACCAAAAACACGCCTTCGACAGTCGGGGGCCGTTCAGCGCTCCATAATCTTTTCCTTAACGGCTATGTCTATATCAAGAATGCCAATACGATTATTTCCAGGATAGATGATATCGAGTGGACCGATCAGGCGGTGAGGAACAGGATCCTTTCAGAAGCCTATTGGTTCAGAGCATACTGGTACTACCGCCTGGTCAACTCGTACGGGGACATCCCCTGGGTGGGTGAGGAGCTTACCGGCGCCAGGCTGGATTATCAATCCACTTCCAGGTGGGCCATTCTGACCCAGCTTCAAAAGGATCTGGAGTTTGCCGTAGAGTGGCTTCCCGTAATGCCGGCACGTCTCGGAAACGTGACAAAAGGGGCGGTAAACCACCTTTTAGCCAAGATATACCTGGCAAACGGCGATTTTGACAAAGCCATCGAGGCATCCACCGCCGTGATCAACGGTCCTTATTCGCTCATGAAGAACCGTTTCGGAGTCAACCGGAACAATCCCTACTACAACCTGATGTGGGACCTCCATCGTGCCGAAAACAAAAATGCTTCCGAAAACACCGAAACCATCTATGCCACCGTAGACAGGGCCGACCAAGCTCCCGAGACCTGGTGGGATCTGAGAGGTACCTTCTCCATGCGCCACTTCGGGCCTTCCTACTGGCGTGTTCCCGACGCTACCGGCGCCAGGGCTACCAACTGGAATACCCTTTCAGGAGATACGCTCGGTTCCGGGGATGCGGCCGTACGGACGAATAACTATTTCATCTATAGCCTTTGGAATGAAAAGAACTACAGGTGGGATAATACAACGGATATGCGCCGGGCCAACTGCAACTGGGTGGAAATGGGAGCAACGACTTCCGAGATCCTTACGGCCGATCCCAACTCCCCGAATTTCGGTGAGCCGCTGAACAAACGGTTTATAACCAACATGGCAGACACGACCGAAATCTGGTATAGCTGGCCGTATTACAAAACTTTCACGCCTACGCCGAGAACGCCTTACTGGGTGCAGCCGCACGGTGGACAGGCCGACTGGTACATCTTCCGACTGGCGGAAACCTACCTCCTGAGAGCCGAAGCATACTACTGGAAAGGGCAGACAGGCCTGGCTGCGGCCGATATCAATGTCGTCAGGGAGCGCGCCAACGCGCCTCTTATCGGTGCGGCAGAAGTGACGATAGATTATATTTTCGACGAACGCGCCCGTGAGCTGTACATGGAGGAGCCCAGGCACTCCGAAATGGTACGCGTATCGTTCATATTTGCAAAGCTGGGCAGCGAAGGCTATTCCCTTTCCGGCGTGAGCACCAAAAACTGGTATCACGACAGGGTTAAGCGGGTGAATCATTTTTACGGAACATCCCGCTTTCAATATTTCGGAAATGTTGCTACTTTAAACCCCCAGCATATGCTATGGCCTGTGCCGCAAAATGTGATTACCGCCAATACGTTGGGACGCATCAACCAGAACATCGGCTACGACGGCGCCGAAAACAATGTTCCGCCCCTGGAAACGATCCCCTGACAGACCGCGGCGACACCGGTTTTACTAAAACGTTATCCCGATATCCTGAATGAAAATGCCTGTTCTCCGTTTGACCCATTTTGATACAACTATGAAAGCCTGTTCTATTTTAACGTTCCTTTTTTTCTGGATGAACATTTATCCGGTCAGAAGCCAGGGAACGGAAAATAAGACAGGGGCTCCCGACTGCCTGCCTGAAACATCGCCGCTCACCTTCGAAGGAAACCTCTCGGCTCACCTGCTGGAACAGGCGCATTCCTTCGCAGACCGGAAAATACAGGAAGCGCAAAGTACGCGCTCCCGGTACTGGAACCGCGATTTCGGCACACGTCAGAGCTATCAGCGGTCGGTGGAAGAAAACAAGGCGCGGTTCAAAAAATATTTGGGGGTGCTGGACAGAGATGCCGGCGCCCCAAATTATAATCCTGTGCTGCCCGGCTGGAATAAGCCGGTTTACCTGGAAAAATACGCCGTGGCCGGAGACTCGGTGCTAATCGCCGAAACCCCGGGATACAGGGTGTTCCAGGTACGTTGGCCGGTGTTGGAAAGGGTATACGGCGAAGGACTGCTTGTTCAGCCCAGGTCGGGACGGCCGGCCGCCTCGGTCATCGCGCTTCCCGACGCAGACCAGACGCCCGAGCAGCTCCTGGGACTTGCACCGGGAATCGCCCCGGCCTCCCAGTTTGCAAGAACGCTCGCGGAAAACGGCTTCGAAGTGCTGATCCCGGTTTTGATCGACCGGAAAACGGTATTTGCCGACCAGGATTACCGCCAGACGAGACGGGAATGGATTTACCGGCAGGCCTTCCATATGGGCAGGCACCTGATCGGCTACGAGATCGAAAAGGTCCTGGCTGCCGTCGATTGGATCAAACAGTTTCACGGCGAGCACCGGAAAGTGGGCGTCGCGGGATACCTCGAAGGGGGCCTCATCGCCTTTTACTCGGCTGCCATTGACCCGAGGATCGACGCCGCCCTGATCAGCGGCTATTTCAGCGACCGGGAACGTGCCTGGGAAGAACCCATCTACCGGAACGTGTGGGGGCTTGTGAGCGAATTCGGCGACGCGGAAATTGCAGGCCTTGCAGCTCCCAATGCCCTGGTGATCGAATACAGCTCCATCCCCGAAATCCGGGATGGCCCCCGGCCCGATTCTTCCAGGCTGTACCGGTATTCGGGCTACAAGGGGCGCCTGTCTACCCCTTCCTATGCGGGGGTCAAAAAGGAGTTTGACCGGATCGGCCAGCTGGTCAAGACCGGATTTCAGAAGCGGACGCTGGTTTCCGGCCCCCAAAACAAACCGGTGGAATTCGGCTCTGCAGAGGCCCTCGGACATTTTGCAGGCTACCTGGGGGTTCGCCGGCTGGAAAAGACATCCGGGGCTACGCCTGCCGACCTGAGGAAATCGTTTGATCCCGAAGATCGCCAGGTCAGGCAGCTCAGGGAGCTCACCGACCACGTGCAATGGGTACTGCGGGTATCCGACTATGAAAGGAACCGGTTCTTCCTTCACAAAATAATGCCGGAATGGGCTAATAAACAATGGAGCACCAAAAGCTATCACCCCTACCTGGATCCCGGGCCTTTCGAGGAAAAGCTGGTCCCCTACCGGGAATATTTTTCAAAAGAAATTATCGGCGAGTTTGAAGACCCGCTGGTGGCGCCTGCTCCCAGGTCCAGGAAGATCTATGATGAAAAGCTCTGGACCGGCTATGAAGTAGTGCTCGACGTCTATGAGGGTTTTTCGGCCGCCGGCGTCCTCCTTCTTCCGAAAGACATCGGGCAAGGGCCGGCAAGGCCGGTCGTGGTCGTTCAGCACGGACGGAACGGGGTTCCCTCTACCATCATAGAAGGCAATACCAGCTACTACGATATCGGAGCCCGGCTGGCCGATAAGGGTTTTATCGTGTTTGTGCCCTATGGCCTGTACAACGGCGAAGACCGTTACCGCTGGCTGAGCCGGAAGGGGAATGGTATAAAAAAAACGCTGTTTTCCTTTGTACACTCGCAGCATGCCCAGATACTCAACTGGCTGCAGTCGCTTCCCTGCGTCGATAAGAACCGGATCGCTTTTTACGGCAAGAGCTATGGCGGTGAAATGGCGATGCGGATCCCGCCAATCCTGGAAGGATACTGCCTTTCGATATGCTCCGGCGACTTCGGCGACTGGAGCAGAAAAGTGGTGGATACGCATTTCCCCAGGAGCTTTATGAACTCGATCGAATGGGAGATGCCCTATTTCAACATGGGGAACACCTTCAGCTATGCCGAAATGGCTTACCTGATATTCCCGCGGCCTTTTATGGTGGAAAGAGGGCGCCATGATACCGTCCAGCCCGACGAGTGGGTAGCGTATGAATACGCCAAGGTAAGTCACCTGTACGACCAGTTCGGGTATGAGGAAAGGACCGATATTGAATTCTTCAACGGCGGGCATGCTTCCCGGAACGAAGGGGTCTTCCGGTTCCTGCACAAGCATCTTAACTGGCCATAGTGCGTCGTGATACCGCTTTTTCCCGACCCTGACAGCGAAACTACGTAAAAATCGTCCCAACATTTAAACTTCCCGGTTATGCCACTGCATACGATTCGTCGCCGCCAATTCCTGAAAAACACTGCCCTCCTCGGTGCGGGATTAACGATACCTGCCCGCTCTCATGCCGTCACTCCTGCCAGAAAAGACCATACGCTGAATGTCAGCATTTTTTCAAAACATCTCCAGTTCCTTGGCCTGGCCGATATGGCGCAGGCAGCCGCAGATATGGGCTTCGACGGGGTCGACCTTTCCGTACGCCCCAACGGGCACGTGGAGCCCGACAGGGTCGGAGATCAGCTTCCGGAAGCAGTCGAAGCTTTCAGGAAAGCGGGCTTTCCTCCGTCGATGATGACCTGCTCGGTGCTCGACGCAGACAACCCTACGGACAGGAGCGTGCTGGAAACTGCGGCAAAGTCAGGTTTCAGGTTCTACCGGATGAACTACTTTCATTACCTGAAGGACAAAACTATGCCGGAATCGGTCGACTATTACCGGCAGCGCGTCGGGCAACTGGCCGCCTTCAACAGGAAGCTCGGTATTACCGGTTGCTACCAGAACCACGCCGGCAACTATATCGGCGCCTCGGTCTGGGAGCTTTTCCAACTGGTGAAGGACGTAGAAAAGCAGGATTTCGGGCTGCAGTACGACATCAGGCACGCAGTGGTCGAAGGCGGCTTGTCGTGGACAAACGGTCTGAAGCTTGTCCGGGATAGGATTTCCACTCTCGCTTTGAAAGATTTCAGATGGGAAAAGACCGACGGAAAATGGAAAGTAACGGATTGCCCGGTCGGGGAAGGAATGGTCGACTTTCTCTCCTTTTTCCGGCTCATTAAAGACTATAACCTCCAGGTTCCGGTATCCCTGCACTATGAATACCCGTTAGGCGGCGCCGAACGCGGCAATAAAAACATTACGCTCGATCGAAAAATCGTATTTGAATCTATGCGCCGTGACCTGGATAAAGTAAGGGAATTATGGCAAAAGGCTTAACAGCATTTTTTTACGCTGTTTCGGTCCTGATCGTTCTCCCGGGGATTTCCGGGTGGTGGAAAACGCCCACCGGAGAAGATAAGCCCGAGGTACCGCCTGCCTTCCGCTCAGTACTCGACAACAAGCCGAGAATGCTTACGCTGAAGCTGGATTCGGTCCATTTCGCTTCATACGACCTGGCCAACTGCTCGCTCTATAAAGTATGGATAGGCGGTGTAGACCTGCAGGGAACCGTTTACAACAGCAGGAAAGAGGTGGCGCCGGCCTCCTGGGGAACCGCTTACTTCGAGGACAGCAGCGCGGTCAGCCCCTGGATAACGCTCCGGTCAGGCAGCCGGGTTACCAACCTGGCCAGGAACAGGGGTTATGAACTCCGGAACGGCCGGTTAACGCTTCACCACTTCCTTGTGCTTCCTTCGGGAGATACCATCAGCGTAACCGAAACACCTGTCCTGGAGTGGGATACGGAACATAACATGGTGTTTACCCGGAATTTCGCTACCGCTAATGTGCCGCCCGGTGTGGAAGTCTTTTGCCTGGCAGGAGAAAAGACAATCCGGATCGGGGCCAACACCCGCTATTCGGAGGTTTACCCCGGTCATCCCATGCCTTCCGCACCCACGCCGCCGCCGCCGTCCGGCCCGAAAGGGAAAATGCTGATTGAAAGCAGCGATTGCATGATTTGCCACGAAATCGCCGAGCCGGCCGTCGGGCCGTCGTTTCGCCAGGTTGCAAACCGGTACCGGAGCAGCGAGGACAACATCCGCTTCCTAACCCGGAAAGTAAAGTCGGGTGGTACAGGCTCCTGGGGCGACGGAATCATGAATCCGCATCCGCAGCTTTCCGACCCGGAAATCCAGGAAATGCTGAAATACATCTTTACGCTGAGGGATCATAACGCGCCCGCAGACCCGTCTGAAACAGCTGCACGGCTCCCGGAAAATAAAAGGCCCTCTTCCCCGGGCTTCGGGGCGCCCCTGGAGGGCGTGCATCCCAGCTATGACCTTACGACGCTCCATAACGACCGCTTCCAACCTAAGGTCGGCGGTCTGAAATTCATGCCCGACGGGCGCCTCGTGATTACCACGTGGGATCCGACCGGCGGCGTCTACCTCGTAGATCCAAAGGGGAGTACGCCCCCGAAGCTGATTGCATCAGGACTTGCCGAACCGCTTGGGGTTGAAGTAGTCGACGGGCAGATCTTCGTTTTACAGAAGCAGGAGCTCACCCAGCTGATCGACCATGACGGAGACGAGATCATCGACGAATACAGGGCTGTATGCAATACCTGGCAGGTCTGCTCCGATTTCCATGAATTTGCCTTCGGACTGGTGTATAAAGACGGCTTTTTCTACGCCGCGCTGTCGATGGCGATGCGGCTCGCCCCGGGAGAAAACCAGCTGGCAGACCGGGGAAGGGTGATCAGGATAGCCCGGGACGGCTCCTATGAATGGGTGTGCTCGGGGCTGCGGACGCCCAATGGCATCGGGCTTGGCATTGACGGCGAGCTGTTCGTTACCGATAACCAGGGACAGTGGCTGCCCGGCAACAAGCTGATCCACGTAAAAAAAGGCGCCTATTACGGGATGGCCTGGGGATTGCTGGGCTCGTCGGTCAGCGAGCAGGAAACGCCGCCGGCCGTCTGGCTGCCCCAGAATGAAATAGGGAATTCTCCTACCGAGCCTGTAGTGATCGGAGACGGCCCTTACCGGGGCCAGATGCTGCACGGCGATATGATGCACGGAGGAATCAAGAGAGATTTCCTCGAAAAGATAAACGGGCAATACCAGGGCGCTGTCTTTCGCTTCAGCCAGGGGTTCGAAGCGGGCGTCAATCGTCTCGCCTGGGGACCGGACGGCGCCCTGTACGTCGGACAGGTAGGAATGAAAGGAGGCGGCTGGAGCTGGAAAGACAAGGTATTCGGCCTTCAGAAAATCAACTACAACGGCAAAACTACCTTTGAAATGCTCGCAGTCCGCGCCAGGCCTGACGGGTTTGAAATAGAATTTACGGAACCTTTGGGTCCCGACGGCAAAGCATTGTTCAATGATATCCTGGTACAGCAATGGTACTACCAGGCAACCGCTACCTATGGCGGTCCCAAAAGAGGCGTTGTATCACTTACGCCTTCAGCAATCAGTTTCAACGAAAAACAGACCCGCGTATACCTGAAGCTCGACGGGCTCAGGGAAGGGCATGTCGTTTATTTCAGGCTTCCCGATGCGCTTAAAAGCGCGTCCGGCCAGGGATTATGGTCGTCGGAAGCCTGGTACACGCTCAACCGGATACCCGGGAACACTTATTAAATCCGATTTTATATGCAACCGATCACCAGAAGAAACTTTTTAAAATATTCAAACCTGCTCGCGGGGGCTACGCTGGCAGGAATGGCGCAGCAAGCCTATGCTTCAGGAAGCGCATCAAAGGGTATGAAACAAATCCGCATCAGGAATACCGGCATCAATTTTGAACGGGAGCCTTTGTTCCCTTACCGCTTCAAAGGAAGCGCCATTACCGATAGCTGGCAGGTAATTGCGATGCTGGAAAGCGATTCGGGTACCAGGAAAACCGGCCTGGGCACGCAGGGAGTTCTTTGGTCGGACGCGTCTGTTTTCGCGGCACATTCGGAAAGCGCCGGCAATGCGCTGATGTTTGCCATGACCGACCGGGCGCTGCAGATCGTAAAGGGACAGTCGTTCAGCGATCCGGTGAAATTGCTCGACGACCTTTTTCCCGAGGTATGGGCGTACGGGAAGCAGGTAACCCGTAATCCAGGTTTGAGAAAAACATTCGCGCTCAATGCGCTGGTACCGGTCGACAACGCCGCATGGCTGCTGTTTGCCGCTGAAAACGGGATCACTTCCTTCGATGCTATGATCCCCGCCGCATACCGGCCGGGATTGTCAAACCGGAACGATAAAGTGGCCGGCATTCCCTCTTTCCCGACCGGAACACCAGTCGAAAAAATCAAAGCCGCCGCAGACCAGGGCTTTTTTATCATGAAACTGAAAACAGGCGCACCGGGAACGCAAAAGGAAATGCTCGAAAAAGATATGGCATTTCTGACACAGGTGCACAAGACGATAGGCCACTACGAAACACCCTATACGGCGAATGGGAAAATCCCCTACTATTTTGACGCGAACGCCCGGTATGAAAAGAAAGAAACATTGCTCCGCTTCCTGGATCATGCGAAAAAAATAGGGGCATTCGAGCAGCTTGCCGTAATAGAAGAACCATTCGACGAATCCAACGAAGAGTTCGTCGGAGACATGGGCGTGAGAGTTGCCTCAGATGAAAGCGCGCATACCGTCGAAGACGCCGCCCACAGAATAGAGCTTGGATACTCTGCATTCGCAGTAAAGGCCATCGCCAAGACCCTTAGCATGACGATGAAAATTGCGCAGTTGGCCTACGAGAAAAATATCCCCTGCTTCTGCGCCGATCTGACGGTAAACCCGATCCTCGTAGAATGGAATAAAAACGTGGCGGCGCGCCTGCCCGCCTTCCCCGGCATGACAGTCGGGCTCCAGGAGGCCAACGGGCATCAGTACTACAAAAACTGGGCGACGCTCGCTTCCTTTCACCCCTATGCCGATGCGCAGTGGGCAAAAACAAAGGGAGGGGTATTTTTACTGGACGATGACTATTACCGGAAAAGCGGCGGGATCTTCCAGCCGGTCAGCCACTACGAAGGGCTCATCGCCGGTTGACTCGCCCGGCTTAAAACCGGGGGTTACGCAATGTTCCGAGACCAGGTCTCTATAAGCGAATGATATACAATTAATTACTAATTTTATTCATACGAATAGCTATGAGTTATCAGAAATCGGCGATCCGTAAAACAGGTTGGAGGATGATACTCTCCCTTGCCGTCCTTGCCTGTCTGAAGGTGCCTGCCGTCAGCCAGAAAGCAAATACCTATACCTTCCCGGAAGGTTATCTCAGGGAAGTTGATAATGTCCCTCCTTTTTGGGTGGCTACCGTGGACGAGGTGTCTGAATTCCTCGGTAAAAATATCAAGAGGGGCCGTGTGGAGGTTATCGGCAGGTCGGCCGGGGGACGCCCCATTATGGGTGTATTCTATGGACAGGCCCGGAACGGTAAAGGGACGACCACTTTTTCAGGCTCGCGGGGCGTCCGGGACATACGTGCCTACCGGGGACCGGACTATGATAAAACCGTCCTGTTCGCCCTGTCGGGGGTTCACGGATTCGAGCTGGAGCCGATTATGGGTATGATCAACCTGCTTTCGGTGTTTGAAACCGGAGCCGATCTCAATGGAAAGAAATGGCCCGACATCCATGCTATGCCGGATGCGCTCGACAGGATCGTCGTCATCCCCCTCGTCAACCCGGACGGCCGGGCAAGGGTCCCCGTCCGGATGGGGATCAACAGGGGCGACAGCCCCGAATCTTACCTGGTGCACGAGTATTTAAATACGGGCGGCAACCAGGACGGCACGATTATCGGCTGGCCCGACGTGAAAGAGTTCATCCCCATGGATTTCTCGAAGTTTGGCTTTCCCGGCGGATATCCCAATGATGCCGGGGTCAATATCATGCACGATGACTTCTTCGGAAAGCCGCAACCCGAAACCCGGGCCATCTTCGACCTGGCGGAACGGGAAAAACCGGACCTCGTGCTTAATATGCATACCGGTGTCCCTCGTAACGATTATTATATGCGGATGCATCGACCCTTTTCGGAAGAACTCCTGCGTCCGGTTTTTGACTCGCTTTACGTTCAGGTACACACCGGGCTGACCCTTGAAGGGTTGAAGAGCACAAAAGACCTGGCCCGCGAGGCAAATCCGTCAACGGTAAATCCCTCCGCCTATAATTTTGATACGGCGCTGAATCTTCACTGCGGCGCGCTGAGCGTGGTCATCGAATCGGCAAGCCACGTGTACACCGGTACCAATATTTATAAGGAGCCGGCCGTTCATACGCCCGAAATGCTTTTAAATGCGCAGCTGACTGCCCACCGGGAGGCGATGAAATTCCTTCTGAGAACAGGCGGGCGCGGCAACTGGGAAAAGTCGTTGAAATAGCCGCGTCAGACAAGTAACGCAAAAAGTCTATTCGGTCCCCTTTATCACCGTCTTTTCCATTCTGGAGACTTCCCGGATCTCGATCAGCACGTCGTCCGTAAAACCGGGGATGCTGACCGGGACTTCTGTTCTCAGCGTTTGGGACCTGTGCGTAACCCCACCCAGGCGCTCCATCGTGCCCGGATTGTAAAAAACGATGTCGTATACCCCGTTACCGAGGCGTAGATCCAGCATGCTGCCGGTAACGCTCCTGCCGGTTTCACGCGTGCAACAGTAGACTACGCTGATTTCCCGGGAGGGAGCAGCAAGAGCTGTCTGCACCAGTCCTTCTCCCTTCACCTGCGCTACCGTCCGGTTGGGGAACAGCCTCCAGAAAGGGATATTGCTGTAATATTCCTTCATAACCGGCAGGTACTGCCAGCCGTCCATCACATAGGTCGTATCGTTGATCCCTTCACAGCCGTCCCAGGAATGCCAGGTCCAATAGACACCGGAATTGGCAAAAAGCCAGCCTTGCTTCCTGCGATGCACGGGATCGTTGTTCCGGTGCCGTTTCTCCCTCCCCGTTTCGTTGTTGAAGGCGGGTTTCCCGTATCGCCCTGCATTCTGCGCAATTCCGAGATACCATGACTGGAGATCGTAGTTTTCCTGGTTGCCGGTACAGGTATGGACAACCGCCAGGTCCATCCAATCTTTTTCGGGCCATAGCGCGTCGTCGGTAGTTCCGTCGGAAGAGCATACCGGATGTCTGAAAGGGTCATTCGCCCTGAAATAACGTCCTGCCGAATCCTGAAACGCTTCGTTCCTGATGTATTCGTTCATGATTTCCCATGTCAGCAGGTTGCTGTACCTGGACAGGCGACTGATGGCCCGGTCCCAATAGGGTTTCTGACCGGCAATGTCTTCCGGTTCCGGTTTCAGGGTGAAATACAGGACAAGATCGATCCCTATACCCTTTTCCCCCGCCATCCGTATCCTCCTTTCCACTTCGTCCCAGTAGGGTTCGTTGAACGTTGTATAGTCCGGCGCCTCCCGCGTTCCGCCCCAGGGCCAGAGGTCGTACCCCAGATCTGCCGGGTAGGGCGCCCCTTCCAGGCATACCCGTATCACGTTGGCTCCGTGTTTCTCTGCATTCTCCAGCACTTTTTCAGGGTATTCGCAAACAAAATAAGCCCAGGCAGTCTTATTGAGAACATATACGTATTGTCCCTCTTCATTGGAAAAATGGTTGGGGTAATGTTCATCCGGACGAACCGGGGAGGTCCAGACCTTATCGAAGGCCACGGCTTCGGACGCCTCCGGCCCGGACGGATTGCATGCAGGGAACCAGAAGAGAACGGGGATCCAGAAAAAATATCGCATGCTCATTGCCCGGTATGGATGACAATCCGCTTATAGGAAGTAAGCGCGGGTGTTCCGGTATCGGTCACCTCCAGGATTAGATGCACCGTGTCGCCGGGCACCCGGCCGGGAAGCCTGACAGAGCACTTTTTACCCCCGGAAGAGGTTTTAAGCGGAACACAGTCGAGCCCGCCGCTCAGCTCGTCATACAAAAACCAGCGGAAAGACAGCCCGTCACCATCCGGGTCCGTGGTTCGGGAAGCATCAAAACGGAGCGTTTCACCGGGTTTTGCCCGGACTTCGAAAGGAGCCGTACCCGGAAGCCCGTTTACCGTGATCCCGGGAGAATGATTAGCCTCAGCATAGGGGCTGGTACACCAGTCCAGGCGGGCCCTGAACGCATTCTGGAAGGCCGGTCTCCAGCGCGACACGGTATGCCGTTCGTTCAACGTGCCGTCCAGGAAATCATGCGCATCGATATACAGGTTCCCGCTGAGAAGGCGAAACCGGCCTCCCCAGCCACCCCATTCGGGCTTTTCAGGCATATTGAGCCCATTTGCAAGAAGCCCCAGAAAGGAGGGGCTGTCGCCTTCTTTCATCCCGGCGGTGCCGTGCCCGTCAAGCGGGTAGCATTCGCTCAAAGGCCCGTGGCCGTGTACGTGGGCCTCCACCCACTCCCGGTCCTGCATGCTGACGTCCCCGGTCATATACATCCCCCGGAATGTGGCTACCTGCCGGAGTCCGAAATTCCCGGGGAAGATAAACCCCGCGGCAATGTACCGGATCTCCCTGAAGTTGTTGATAATCCAGTCCCGGTGCCGGTCCTGGTCGCCGATCGCATGAACCTGGATCTTTTTACAGAACGATGCCAGCTCTTCCTTCGTCTTCACCTTTTGGGCCATCCAGAGCGTCTGCGCCAGCTCCCGCTGCCCGCCCCATATGATAACGTGTACGGGATGGGCGGCTTTATCGATAGTTTCAAAAATAAAGCTGGAAGCTTCGGTATCAAAGCCTTCCCCGAAGCTCGCCGGATCTCCCTGACCATCCTTTATAACCGACTCCAGGTACTCCGGTTCGGGGTATCCTTTGGAATGAAGCAAGAGATTAGGATAAATTTTCCCATACGCTTTGACCTGGTTGCGAATGAGTTCTGGTTTGGTATCATGCCCGTGCCCCAGCCGGCTGGTGGCGCAGAGCGCTTTCAGGTCCAGCTGGTCGGAATAGAGCAGCAGCCGGACCAGGCTTTGCTCGTCGTCGCTGTCGCCGCCGACGTCCGTCAGGACAATCACAGCAGGTTTTTCCTGTGCCGCGGCCACAACCGGCAAAATACCAACTAAAATCAAAAGTAAATATGCTCTCATAAGGTAGGTGGATAACATAGCCACGAATGCACGAATTCCCTGGATTAATTCCTCGCGAATCCTATTCATTAATAGTAATTCGTGTATTCGTGGCCTTCTCTTATTCGTTAATTGGTGGTCACGACGATCTGGTCGCTCAGGTTATAAAGGTTGCTTCCGGTAGCCTGCGCTCCTGTACGTATATAATATTTTGTTTTGGAGGAAAGGCCCGAAACCATGATCTTACCGGAATCGCCGCTCAGCGTGATCTTCCGGGTTTCGAAAAAGGGCCCGGACCCGGTATTGGTAGTCGGGTAAGGGTTAGTGCTGCAGTACAATTCCCTCGTGGAAACCGTTTTTCCGTCGTTTCCGCTGATCCGGTAGCTGACCTCGATGCTCGATGCCGTGATGCTTCCTGCAACCGGGGCGTCCATGCTCACGAACGGCGTTACCAGGAGGTCCTGCTCGACGCGCTTTCCTGACCCCAGGTCGACTTGCAGCGTATCCTGGTTCCAGAAAACAGGCCCGACGACCCACATTTTATATCGCTGCGGATAGAGCTTCGTATTGCGGAATGAGCCGTCTCCGTTGATACGAACATCGGTTGTCACCACATCATTTTCACCTTTAAGCCTCACGATAAGGCTATTGCTGGTAATGTCGCCCGACAGGCGGTTGCCATCCCGGTCTTTGAGAAGGCCTGAAATTTCACCGTCAAAGCCGAATTCCGTAATCGTGTTTGTACACCCTGCCGCCAGTCCCAGCAGCATGCATACGATGATGTATTTGATTTTCTGCAATGCTTTCATTTGTACAAGAGGTTAATACAAAGGGTTCTCAACCAGGTCGGGGTTATTGTCTATCCGGGCCGTTGTAATCGGGTTGTAATAGTGCTCCTGCCTGAACACGCGGGTAAATGACTCGCAATCAAAAGCCATGAAGTAATATTTTCCGGTGGGGTAATGCAGGATGATCTGAAGCCCCTGGAACCGGCGGTTCAGCACCTGGTGCGCAATACGCCACCTTCTCAGGTCCCAAAAACGGTGGCTGCCCTCAAACGCCAGCTCCGACCTTCTTTCCGTACGTATTTTTTCCAGGGTGATGTTTGTCTCGTTTGTCAGGCTGATGCCGGCCCGTTCGCGTGTCATGTTGAGCGCTTCGGCTGCCTTCGCCTTGTCGCCCAGCTCGAATTCCGCTTCCGCCTTCGTGAGATACATTTCGGCAAGGCGGAAGGTAATCCAATTGGTTTTGCTCTGGCCCTCCGGAATCCTCGTTGCGCCGTCGTCGATGTATTTCTTGATCAGGAACCCGGAATTTGTGCTCAAATCGTCTTTGGCGATATTCCGCGAGTCCGGCCCCACCGCGGGGGTCTGCTCATACGTCGTATTCGGATTGCGTATGATCTGGGCCGGCGACGGCGTAGGGCTGGGGTCCAGGCCTTCGTATGTCTTGGTCGTCCCCCCGGCCCAGGGGTCTCCCTGGAAAAATACCGTGGCGAACAGCCTGGGATCTTTATTGGCAAACGGCCCCCTGCCGTCGTCGTAGAGGGTATACGGCGGCCCAAACCCGAGTTGATCCGCGCTGCCGTCTATGTTCTCGAAGCCCATCACAAAATCAAGTGTGGGGTTCCCGGTCCCTCCTCTCAGGGCGGCCCATTGCGGCGGAACATGCCATGCATCCCATGAATGGACGACGTTGACGCCGTCGAAGGGCTTCTCAAATATGACTTCCGGGTTGTTTTCATCCAGGAAAAGCTTCCGGTAGTTTTCCGATTTGTCGTTCGGAATCTTGTTGTAGAGCGTGTAAACTCCCGATTCGATGATTTCTGTCGCAGCCTGAGAAGCTTTCCCGTAGAAGGCGGCAGCCTGGTCGGAAGGAATCCCGGTAAGCCCGTCCTGCGCCCTTTCCCCGTACCTGGCGATTGACGCCGACCAGAGGGAAGCCCGCGCTTTCAGCGCCAGGGCCGTCCACCTGTTCACCCTCCCCTTGGGCAGCGGGTTGTCAGACAGCAGGGCAATGGCTGCATCAAGCTCTGCACCTATGAACTGAGCTACCGCCTCTTCGCCCGACCGCGTGGTGTACTTCCGGTCTATCTCGCTGAAAGGGTCGAGAACAATGTCTACCAGGGGAACGCCGCCGTAGCGCTTTTGCATCTCGAAGTAAAGGTACGCCCTTATAAACCGCACCTCTCCTTCCAGCTGGCGCCTGAGTCCGTCCTGCAACGGAGTGCTCCCGATCCTTTCCAGGAACAGGTTACAATCCCGGATATAGGCGTAGTCCCAAAAGGGGTTCAGCTCCGAGCTCCTGCTTACAGAACCGTTGGTGCCGTTAATATTATTCCCGGTAGAGGTGGTTCCTTCGTCGGTGATATTATACCAGTTGGAAATTTCGAAAGCATTGAACGGGAACCGGCTGTACAGGTTGGTGACATAGGCCCGGATCATACTTTCGTCTTGCCAGACGTTGTTTTCCGATATCTTGTCGAGCGGCTGCCGGTCGAGCACCTCCGTGCAGGAAGGCGCAAGCATCGCGCTGGTAATCAGTAATATATATACGATATTCTTTTTCATCTTAATGCTGTTTTGAGGGATCGATCAGAACTGAAGCAGCAGGCCCACGTTGTAGCTCCCTACCGGCGGGTAGTAGTCGCCGAACGTTCTTGCCGGGCTTGTATCCGCCTCCGGATCAAGAAAGTCCAGCTTCGAAAAGGTGAGCAGGTTCGACCCTGAAACGTAGATCCTGCACCGGTCAAGCATCAGCTTTTTGGCGAAGCCCGATGGGAGCGTATACCCGAG
Organism: Spirosomataceae bacterium; assembly: GCA_037191015.1. GTDB lineage: Bacteria > Bacteroidota > Bacteroidia > Cytophagales > Spirosomataceae > Ravibacter. The sequence goes on along the minus strand of JBBCKD010000008.1, from coordinate 170,788 downwards.
CTCCAGCGTTTTCAACCGGACGTAGGAGCCGTTGATAAGCCAGAAATCGCTGAATGCAAAGCTGTTATGGCTCCGGTTATAGTTATCGGTGCGGTAGCGCGGCCAGCGCGCACCGGTATTGGCAGGCAGCCACTGGTTTTCCGCGCTTGTCGCCGGTACGTAAGAATCTTTCAGCATCGCGGTAGTAGGCGTGTTGCCCGCATAAAGCGGCAAGGTGAGATCGGGAGAATTTCTCAGGTTAAAGTCAAACAAGCCTGCTCCCTGCCACAGCATACCCAGGTCGATTCCCTTCCAGTTAACAGAAAGATTGATGCCGTAGGTCAGCTTCGGGAAAGTCCCCCGGCCGATGATCACGTCATCCTCGGCGGTAATCCTGCCGTCGCCGTTATAATCGATCAGCTTCACATCGCCGGGCAGTATGGTAGCGTTATTCCTCCCGTCCTGGTCGGCCCACCCTTCTATTTCTTCTTTGGTCTGGAAAAGCCCGTCCGACATCTTGCCCCATACAATGTCGGTCCACTGGCCGATACGGTTCCCCTTGCGCCGGGCCTCCTGGCTGGCAAACTCGTTCTGGTCGATCAGCAGCGCCTTTTCACGGTTCCAGGAGACATTTCCCCCGACGCTGTAGTTTACGCCTGCCGCCTGGTTCCGGTGGTTAAGGCTCAGCTCCCAGCCGCGGTTATCGTACTCCGCATAGTTGACCTGCGGCATATTCGCCCCGATCACATTGGGGATCGATTGGATACGGGCCCCCAGCACATCGGTCCTGCGGCGGTAAAAATAATCGAGCGACCCTTCCAGCCTGTTTTGCCAGAGGCCGAAATCCAACCCTATGTTGGAGGTGGTCATTTTCTCCCAGGTAATCGTGGTATTGGCCAGGGCGTCGGCCCGGATTCCCTTTTCGATGGTATTCGTTATCCCGTCGAAAATATGGGTGGAGGTGATGGAATACGTCTGCAGGTATTGGAAATTGCCGATGTTGTCGTATCCCAGCTTCCCGTAAGAAGCCCTTAATTTGAGATTATTGAGAAACGGCAGGCTATTTTTCATAAAATCCTCCTCCGAAATCCGCCATCCTACGGAAGCGGAAGGAAAGAAGCCCCACCGGGTCGCTTTCGGGAACCGGGGCGACGCATCCAGCCGCGAGTTGACCTCAAGAAGGTACTTCCCCTGGTAATCGTAGTTGACCCGGGCTACCCATCCCTTTCGTCCGCCTTCAAAAGCCCTTCCGTTATTGTCTTTGTCCAGGTCAGGACCTGCGAAAAGATAGTCCACGTCAAAATCGTACCGCCGTCTCGAGGCTTCGATCCAGTCTTCGTTATTGGAGAGCACTTCATGTACGACCAATGCATCTATGTAGTGCCGGCCGAACGTTTTGTTCCAGGTCAGGAAATACTGCTGATCAAAGTTGTTGATCACCGATCGCTTTTCATACAGCAGGGAAGGATCGGAAATATAGCGAACAAACGTATACTCATCTGTATCGGGGTTGTAGTCGTAAGTCGGCGTTTTCTTCTGCTTTTCCTTATATTGGTCGGTCAGCCGGTAGAAACGATAGTTGGCGCGCGCCTGGATCCCGAACGGCAGCTCATAGGAAAAGGTGACCTTGGCATCGCCAGTCAGCTTGTTCCATTTTTTATAGCCCACGTTATCAATCTCCGTATAGATATCCGGTGCATCGTCGGCACCGCCGACGGCCGGCAATTTGGTCGGATCGGGATACCTGGCCGGAAAGAACGGGCGTGCCCTGTATATACGCGTCATGATGCCGGCGAGCGTCCCGCGCTCCATCTGGAAGACCGACCCCAGGTAATTCTGGTAGATCAGCGACAGGTTGACATTCATCTGCAGCTTTTTCGTGACCGCCACATCAATGCTGGAACGCAGATTGTAGCGATCGCTCCTCGTATCGCCGGATCGCTCCATTCCCCGCTGCGACTGGTATCCTCCCGAGACAAAATATTTCACACCTTCCGTACCGCCGCGCACATTCACGTTATGTTGCAGCAGGGGAGCAAATTTCCGGAGCGTTTCGTTCCACCAGTTGGTGTTGGCGTAACGGAGCGGATCCGATCCGTCGGACAGCTTCTGGATCTGCTCGTTGGTCCAGATAGGGGCCAGCCCCTCGTTGTAGCGGGCCATATTCTCCATTCTTGCATAGTCTGCAGAAGACACGAACTCAGGGATAACGGCAAAAAACTGCGCGCCCTGGTTGGCGTTGTAGGTAATCTGGGGAGCAGACGTGCTTCCTTTCTTGGTCGTGACAAGTATCACGCCATTCCCGGCCCGGGCCCCGTAAACCGCTGCCGAAGCTGCATCCTTCAGAATACTGAAGTTTTCAATTTCATTCGGGTCTATCTGGTTGAAATCGTTTTCGGAGGCCGGCAGACCATCGATGATGATCAGCGGTGTCCCGAAACCGCGTATGTTAAAGGTTGTTTTGTTCTGACCCGGCTGCCCGTTGCCGTTCTTGATAAACACGCCGGCAGCCCTTCCCATCATCGACTGCGCCAGCGACGGCATCGGAACGGCGGTCAGCTCAGCGGCGTTGATCGTAGCGATGCTCCCTGTAAGATTTACTTTCTTTTGTGTGCCATAGCCCACTACGACCACCTCTTCCAGTGCTTTCTGATCGACTTCAAGCGATACTTCCAGCACCCTCTGATTCCCGACAGCAACCTCTTTTGAAAGGTAGCCGACAAATGAAAAAATCAGAACCTCATCCGGCGAGGACACTCTGAGCTCAAATGTGCCGTCGGCCTGCGTTACCGTTCCTTCCCTGGTCCCTTTTACCAGGATATTGACGCCTGGCAGCACTTCGCCGCGCTCATCGGTTACCCGGCCTTTTACCGGCAGATCCGTCTCCTGCCCGGTATCGTAATGCTCAAAGCCCCTTTTTACGGCGCTCTCCGGGTTCGTGCTACCCGCAGACTCGATCACGATCTGCTTTCCTGAAATCTGGTACCGCATCTGCAGCGGGTTAAAAAGACGATCCAGTGCCTGGCTCAGCGGGATACTCCGGATGCTCAGATGAACGCTCTTTCTGGTATCGATCAGGTGCGAGCTGTAGACAAACCGTACGCCTGATTGCTTTTCAATGCTCTTCAGTATGCTTTTGAGATTTTGTCCGTCGCTTAGTATCGTGATTTCTTTGCTGAGCAGATCCTGCCCGCTCGTCGTTACGGCAGAAGCCATCCCCGTAAAGACCACCACAACTACAAACTGGTACAAGGTCAATTTCATACTCGTCCAAACTAGTTCTTGGAACCTAAGGTTTTCTTTCATACTTTAGAATGTTAAAATTCAGAAATTTTGACAATAACCTCCCTCTCATCTGCCAGGACCTGAGGGAGATTTCAGACCGTAGAAGCGACACCTTCTACGGTTTTTTTCTTCATAGTTGTTGTCTCATAATCAATAGGTTAAGAAATTAAAGTGATCTGTAATATGATTGTATACATCCTTAAATTATCACAGGCCGGTATCCGGGTGGATCCATCCGGGCGAACCCTTCTAGGAACATCCCTTTCCCGTAACCATGATCTCGCCGTTTATAATTTCGTACTTAGCCCCGATCGCGATGCAGATTAATCTGAGCTTCTCGTGGAAAGGCTCATCCCCGAATGAAGCGGTAACCGGGCAATTGCTTATCGCCTCTTTATCGTATATGATCCCGACATGATAGGCTTTTTCAAGGTCTTCAAACACCCTGCCCACCGGCGTTTCATCGTATTCGAATAAGATCTCCATAATAGGAGGCAGCAGTTGCGACTCCCTGTCTGCCCGGGGAAGAAACCGCAGCGCCGCTGCTTTTTTATCATAAACCCCCTCCTGGTCTGCTTCCAGGACTAGATCCGCCGGACCGGCAATCCCTTGCCGGGCAGATTTCCGGAGGTCGTAGACGGAAACTTTACCTGTTTTTACCAGCACCCTGGTATCGCTTTGATCCGGGAAGGCCCTTACGTGAAAGCTGGTGCCAAGAACCTTTGTCACAATCTCCTGCGCATGTACAAGAAACGGTACAGCCGGATTTTTGACCACCTCGAAAAAGGCTTCACCCGTAAGATATACGTCCCTGGTTTTCTCCCCGTAGGCTACCGGCAGGCTGATCAGGCTTCCTTCTCCCAAAATCACCGAGCTTCCGTCGGGCAGCTCTATCCATCTCGGCGCGTTTTCGTTGTTCCTGAAAATAGTGGATGCTTTATCGGTCAGGAACGGTGTGCTTTCGGATGGAGCGCCGGCATCCGGTTTCTGAGAATTCCAGTACCAGCCTGCAAGCAGCAAAAGGAGAACAGAGGCGGCTGCGGCATAATAGCGCCGGAAAAAGACCGGGTCAGAGAGTTTCCTGCGCTCACGGTCAGAGATCCCGCTGAAAACCTTTCTTTTCATCTCGGCAGCTTCGGAAGGCGTCAGCGGGGCGCCCGGCAGCTGCAGGGATACCAGGATCAGCTGCCGGGCAGCTTCCACATCCGCTCTTTTAAAAGGATAGGTCTCGAGCCAGCCTTGCCAGAATTTTTCGGTTTCCAGGTCGGCCTCCTTCACCCACCGTATAAACAGGTCGTCCTGGGCAAACTCTTCCGGCGTGTAATACAAATAGTTCTCCATTCACTAAGTCCAAAGATGAAAATGCTCTTTGTAAAACCAGAGAGGAACTATTGTACTTTACTACCAAAAAAAATAAATATTTATTTCCTAAACCATTAAGAAGCTAAGACCGCAGCATCCCATGAAGAAATACGATACATTAAATCTTAACTATCCTTAATTCCTTAATGGTTAACTTTTTTTAAACCATTAAGGAATTAAGGTGGCAGCCTGATAAGGAATTAAGGCGGCAGCCTGATTTTTCCATGATTATGTTTTATTTCAAAAAAAGATGTGGAGGGCCCAAAGCAACCCGATAACCAGGTATTTCCGCAGCTTGGTAAGCGCATTCTGCAGCGTATTGGCAACCGTTTGCTCCCGGAGCTCCAGCAAAGCCGCAATGTCTTTCAGCTTCAGGCCGGAATAATATTTCAACGTAATGACTTCCCTTTCCCTTCCCGATAGCCGGCTGATGATCCTGTGCAGCTGTTGTTTTTCGAGTGATGTATTCTCCTGATCGACCAGGACCGTTTCTGCAGAGGGCTCGCTGTCTGCAAGCAATAGCTCATCCGGGAAGCCGAGAGAAATGGTATTGCTCCTCTCCCGGTATCCGCTCAACGCATTCCGGACGCATTTGTAGAGGTAAAATTTCACCTTGACATCGCGGGATAGCCTCGGATGGCGGGCCCAAAGCTCCATAAAAACATCCTGGATGGTGTCTTTTACCAGCTCTCTTTCATTACAAATACGGAAGCCATACGCGAAAAGATCAGTCGCGTAGTAATCAAACAGCTCTCCCAGGGCAGACTTGTCTCCTTCTATCAGGCGATTCCATAGCGAGCGATCCCTTGAGTCGGCATGTATGTCGTATTTGTACCCTGCCATCTGACTTGTTTATGACATTCCATATACCCGGAATGTTTCGGAATCATAAGGAACCGGCGAAAAATATCTACTCGCAATAAAATAAAAAGCGGGGTCAAAATAAGCATAGGGTAAGAGCCTTTAGCAGGCTTTCATTGAAGAAAACCAGCGAAAGGATCCCCGGCCAGTCTGTTTGCAGCGTTTTACGCAGTACTGCCAGCGCCTTGCTCATATGAGCCTCGACAGTCTTCAGGGAGATCTGCATCTCTATCGAGATCTGCTGGTATTTTTTACCTTCGTACCGGTTCATCAGGAAAACCTTCCGGCTTTGCGGCGATAATCCCCCGATCACGGTTTCGATCTTCGCGGCAAGCTCTTCGTACCGGAGCAGGTCTTCGGGTGTGGAGACCCCGGTTGCCGTTTCGTCGTCCGCATCCGCCGGAACAGGCCCGGCCGGGTATCCCGACTCCCTCTGCAGATATTTAAGCGAATCATTCCGCACACACCGGTACAGGTAAGCCCTGTACGACGAATCGATCCTTTTATAGAGTTCCTTTTGGAAAAAGGCGCAGAACAGGTCGCTCACCAGGTCCCGCGCTATATCCCGTGAATAGACAAAACGTACGGCATGGCTGCAGAGGGGTGCATAGTATTCGCGGAACAGCAGCTCAAAGCCCTTTTTAGGATCTTCCGTAAATGCCCTTCTTATGAACAATTCGCTGTCTGCCCGGGAAGGGGAATCTGATACCGGATTCTCTTTCCCTTCAGGTCCCGGTCGATGATCGGGCAAATCCTCCAACAGGTGTAGCTCTTTTGACATGGGCGCAGGCCTTCTGTTTTACTAGTAAGATCCCAAAGCGGCAGTTTACCCTGATCCGCTTCCCTATTTTATTTTAAATTTTATCAGAAAAACAACAAGATAAAACACCATGCGGCATTAGGGTAAAACATCCTTCCGGGATCTTAGATACAAAAGCAAGTTAAATGCCGATGGACGCAAACGTTTCTGAAAAAATACTCCGGGCCTATTTCGAAGGAAAGGCAACCCCGGCCCAAAAGCAGCTGCTGCTTGAATGGCTGAAAGATGTCGCTCACCAGGAAGCTTTCTATGAAGCGCTGCATCAGTGGGAAAAGGCCAACCCACAGATGCTGCCCGATCAGGAAGCCGACTGGCAGGATATCCAGGCCCGCCTGAACGAAAATCCGGAGCCTGTGCGGGAGATTTTGCCTCTCCCCTCCCCCGCAAACGACCAAGGTATCCGGAGGCACTGGTGGATCGCAGCTTCGGTGGTCCTGCTGCTGACGGCCTGGTGGCAGCGTGAGCTCGTTTTCTACAAGTCCTATTCTTCCGGCTATGGAGAAACCCGCTCATTCGTGCTGGCCGACGGCAGCCGGGTGACTTTAAATGCCGATTCACGGTTGATGTACCCGCGATTTGCAGGGTTATACCCACACCGGGAGGCGAAGCTGTGGGGAGAAGCCGAGTTCTCCGTCGTTCATACCCGCGACGATCGCCCGTTCCTGGTCAAAACACCCGATCAGTTGGAAGTACGGGTGCTGGGAACGGAGTTCGTGGTATACAGCCGCAGAGAAGAGAGCAAGGTAGTCCTCACCAAAGGAAAGGTAGAGCTCCGCTCCCTTAAGACCGGTCATCCGCCCCTGGCCATACGGCCCGGCGATATTGTGACCATCGACCGGCAGGGAATCTTCAAAATGACGCAGGAAGAGGATGCGATCGCAGGCCACCTCGCCTGGAAAGAGCACCGGTTCGTGTTTGACCATACCCCCCTGTCTGATATAGCAAGACAGGTCCGGGAGCGCTTCGGAGTGGAGCTGGTTATCCCCGACACTGCACTGGCGGCCCGGACGCTGTCGGGAAATTACCCTGCCGAAAACGCCGATGAGGTGATTCTGATATTGACACAACTGCTTGGCGTCCGGAGCGAAAAGCTCGATGACGGCAAGGTCCGTATCCACTGGTAGGAAATTCAGGCCTTAACAAAAAACTCAACTATCAATCGATCCGCATGAAAGCACTCGTACGAAACGCCATCTTTTGTCTCCAGGGAATATGGCTGGTATCATTATTCCCGCCGGTCCTGTATGGTCAGGCGTTGGCCTACGGCAAAGCACACGTTTCCCTGCAGCAGGGAAACCCGGCAGTCCGGTTAAGGGACATCCTGCTCGATATGCAGGAAAAGCACAATATCAATATTGTTTTTGACGACAACCTGCTGCAGGGCCTGATAGCAGACCCCGGCAAGGTTAAACGTTCGGGGAAGATATCCGGGATGCTCGAATCCATTCTCAGCGAAACCGGCCTCCAGGCAATAGAAATCCGCAAAAACACCTACCTGATTGTCCCGAAGAAAGATCCGGAGCCCCGGCGCGCTCCGCAGCCGGACCCGATAGCGCCGCCGGCAGGGATTGAGAAAGCCTCCCTGCCGCAGCCGGTCCCGCTTCCCGCGCAGCTCTTGCTGAAATCTTTACGCATTACCGTGCGCGGTAGCGTTGCCGATGAAAAGGGAGAAGCACTCCCGGGCGTGAGCATCCTGATCAAAGGGACACAGCAAGGCACTACGACCGATGCCGACGGTTCGTTCACAATAGATGTCCCCGATGAAAATGCCGTCCTGGTATTCTCCTTCGTGGGGTACGTCACGCAGGAGACGATCGTAGGAAACCGCAATTCGCTGGAAATCCGCCTGGTATCCGATCAGAAGGCGTTGGAAGAAGTAATCGTGGTAGGGTACGGCACGCAGAAGGCCATCAACCTCACCGGGGCGGTCTCGCAGATATCTTCCAAGGAGCTCGAAGACCGGCCGGTCAACCGGCTTACGCAGGCGCTGCAGGGCACCATCCCCAACCTGAATGTCACGTTCGGCTCCGGGAAACCCGGCACGAGCGGCTCTCTGAATATCAGGGGAAACACCTCGATCAACGGCGGGGCTCCCCTGGTCCTTATCGACGGGGTCCCCGGGGATCTTGACAGGATCAATATCAACGATGTCGAAACCGTGACCGTTCTTAAAGATGCTTCCGCTTCCGCCGTCTACGGCGCAAGGGCGGCCTTCGGGGTGATCCTGGTGACCACCAAAACCGCGAAAAGCGGTAAGACAAGCTTCAGCTATTCCAATAATTTCGCTTCGTCCACGCACGCTACCAACACTGATTACATTACATCGGGGTACTGGAACGCCAAGCTTAACGACGATGCGATGTACAACGCGCTGGGAGCCACCAATACGCGCTACAACGACCTCGATTATGAAAGGCTCTGGGCGCGCGTAAACGACAAAACCGAGCATCCCGACCGCCCCTGGGTGATCACCGAGCCCAACGCAAACGGTATCGACATGTATCGGTACTACGCGAATTTCGACTGGTTCAACTACCTGTTTAAAAAGTGGCGGCCGCGCAATGAGCATAACGTCAGCATCAACGGCTCGACCGACCGCGTCCGCTATCTGCTTTCGGGTACTGCAGCCAAAGAACACGGTATGTGGAATGTAAGGCCCGATATATACAATCGTGCCAACCTGCGCGCCAAACTCGATATCGACGTTACAAAGAACCTGACTATAGGAACCAATATCCGGTACTTTTCCTCGAATTATTCATGGTTCGGACTGGAAGATAATTTCCCTACAGTGACCAACAATGTTACTCCCATTCATTTGTACCACTTCATGCCTGCCTATGTGCCCAAAAACCCGGATGGAACCCTGACCGGATATACCGGCGTCAACTCCTATTCGGTTGGCTACGGCATGCATGCCATTATGGAAAACGGCAAGTCGAAGGGAGAAGACAAGCTTTCCGAATTCGTCTCAACACTGGAAGCTTCCTACAAAATCGGGGAAAACCTGAAGCTGACCGCCAACTACTCCTACCAGCAGGATACCCGAGATTACTACTACCGGGCGACAAGGGTACAGTATTCCAAATTCCCCGGGGTGCTCGAAAACTATGCAGTCGGAGGGCTCAATAGGGATGAGCTGAAGCAGAGCTTCCAGAATAACAAGTATCACATCATCAATATTTTCGGTAACTACAGCAAAACCTGGGGAAGGCACGATTTCACCGCAATGGCCGGCTTCAACCAAGAAGAAAGGATCTTCAAAACCATCGGCGGAACAGGCAAGGAGCTGCTGTCGGAAACCCTCAACGACCTCAGTCTGACCTCCGGAGAGAACATTGTTTCCGGCGGGGCCAGCGAATGGGCACTGAGAGGTGTTTTTTACCGCTTCAACTACGCATTTGCCGACAGGTACCTGGTGGAAGTAAGCGGTCGCTACGACGGCACCTCCCGCTTCCCGAAAGCCGACCGCTTCGGGTTTTTCCCTTCTGCCTCCGTCGGGTGGCGCGTCAGCGAAGAGCACTTCTTCCAGCCGTTGAAGAAAGTATTCGACGACCTTAAATTCCGGTATTCCTACGGCTCGCTCGGCAACCAGCAGGTAGGCACCTACGCCTACATATCGAGTATGTCGACCGGCAGGATCAATTGGCTCGTAAACGAAGACCGGGTCAACGTGGTGAACAACCCGGCGCCGGTCGCCAATTCCCTTACCTGGGAGAGGACCATTACCAACAATATCGGCATCGACGCCTCTTTCCTGAGGAACCGGCTGTCGCTGGTCGCCGACTTCTATATCCGCGATACCAAAGACATGCTGACCCAGGGGAAGAAGCTCCCGGCCGTTTTCGGCGCGTCGGAACCCAACGAAAATGCCGCCGATCTCAGAACGAAAGGATTTGAGCTCTCGCTGGGCTGGAATGACCAGTTCGAGCTGGCGGGGTCGTCCTTCAGGTATGGCCTCCGCGGGATCCTGTCGGACTATACCGCCACCATTACCCGCTTCGATAACCCTACCCGGCTTCTGAGCAACCATTACGTCGGGCAGAAGCTGGGCGAAATCTGGGGCTATCAATACGACGGCTATTTCAAAACCACGGATGAAGCCCAGGCATATGCCAAGGTTGTCAACCAGGATCCTATCAACCGGAGGCGTGTCCAGGCTCCGACTGCCGAGCTGAAAATGCTCCAGGCGGGCGACATCAAAATCCTCGACCTGGATGGGAGCGGCCGTATCGACCAGGGGGCCAATACGGTCGACAACCCGGGCGACCGGACGATCATAGGCAACTCCCAGCCCCGGTTTGCCTTCAGCTTTACGCCATCCTTCAGCTGGAAAGGGATCGACCTGTCCGCCTTCTTCCAGGGGATAGGCAGGCAGAACTGGTATCCCCACCTCGAAGCCCAGCAATTCTGGCACGTATATGCCCGCCCCTACGGGTCGTTCATTCCCGAGGGATTCCAGAATATGGTGTGGTCGCCTGAAAATCCGAATGCCTATTTCCCTCGTATGATTGGTTATATCGCCCAGAACTCGGAGCTATCGGTAGCCAATGACATGTACCTTCAGAATACGGCCTACTGCAAGCTGAAAAACCTCACCATCGGCTACACGATCCCGGCCAACCTTACCAAACGGCTGAAAATCGACCGGGCGCGAATCTATACCAGCGGCGAAAACCTGTTCACCTGGACAGGCTTCGACACCGACTACATCGATCCGGAGGAAACGCTGACCGACCCGACCGCCCGCACCTACCCCATGAGCAGGGTTTATTCGATAGGACTGAACATTTCATTTTAACAGGCATTACAATGAAAAAGATATTTGCTATATGCGCCGGGATGGCCATGCTGGTTTCACTTCCCTCGTGCAACGACGACTTCCTGGAGCGATACCCCTTGTCAACACTTTCCCCCGAGACCTATTTTAACTCCGAAAGCGAGCTGAAGGCTTATACCAACGCTTTCTACGACCAGCTTCCGGAAGCGCTCAACATCTTTTACGACGCTCCGTATTATGCCGATGACGACGCCCGCACTACCGTGCATGACGAATTGAGAGGGGTACGGATCGTCCCTACTTCCGGGGGCGGATGGACCTGGACGGAGCTTCGGCGCATCAACTTTTTCCTGGAAAACTCGCAAAAATTCCCCGACCAGAATATCAGGAACAAATACGACGGCCTCGCCCGGTTTTTCAGGGCCTGGTTCTATTTCGAAAAGCTGCAGCGCTTCGGAGATATTCCCTGGTACGACGGGGTGCTGAGCTCGGAAGACGAGGGACTGGCCAAACCCCGGGATACCAGGGAATTTGTATTCTCAAAAATAATGGAAGACCTCGATTTCGCGATCCAGCACCTGGATGCGGCGCGCTCAACTCAATTGGTAACAAAATGGACTGCCCTGGCCCTGAAATCGCGTGCAGCTCTTTTTGAAGGTACCTTCCGCAAATACCACGGGCTTGGGAACTACGAATCCGTTCTCCAGGCAAGCGCCGACGCTTCAGCTCAGCTAATCAGCGAAAGCGGCTACTCGGTATACAAATCTTCGCCCGATAAAGCCTATCACGAGCTTTTTATCCCGGATAAAGCCATCGCGCAGGAAATGATCCTGGCGCGGGAGTACAGCGCCGTTGTACCTTTCGTACATTCGGTAAACTTCTACACCCTGTCGGTTTCATTCGGCCGGCCCGGGGTGCTGAAGCACGTAGTCGACAGCTACCTAATGGCCGATGGCAGCCGTTTTACGGATATTCCCGGGCACGAAAAAATGGGATGGTATGAAGAATCCCAAAACCGGGACCCTCGCCTTTCCCAGACCATTAAAACTCCCGGCTACCGGCGTATAGGGGAAACCACGACCACCTTACCCGACTTCGCATCCGCTATTACGGGCTACCAGTATATCAAATACGTGCAATCTGCGCAGTTTGACCAGGGGAACTGCGTAAACGACATGCCGATTTTCCGTTACGCTGAAGTGCTGCTCAACTATGCCGAAGCAAAGGCCGAGCTCGGAACGCTTACCCAGCAGGACCTGGATATTTCCATCAGGCATCTCCGCGATCGCGTCGGCATGCCCAATATCTCCCTCGAGAAATCCAACGCCGATCCCGACCCGTTCCTCGCCGACCAGTATCGTGGCGTAAACGGCGCGAACAAGGGTATTATCCTGGAAATCCGCCGGGAACGCAGGATCGAGCTGATCCGCGAAGGGCACCGCTGGCACGATATCATCCGCTGGAAAGAGGGCCAGCTCCTTACCAGGACCTTCAAAGGAATGTATTTCCCGGGGACAGGCACCTACGACCTCGACAAAGACGGCACGATCGACCTTGAGATTTTCCAAGGCGCGCGGCCGCCGCTGGTACCCGGGCGGCAATACATCCAGATCGGCGAGGTAGTGCTTGAGAACGGTGTCAACGGAGGGAACATCATCACCAACCCTACCGTACAGAAAACCTGGGATGAAAATAAAGATTATTTTTACCCTATCCCCACCCAGGAACGGATACTGAATCCTAATCTGAACCAGAACCCCGGCTGGGTTGACGGAATATGAAACAGGTAACTACTTAATAGCCAACACCTGAAAAATGAAACATTTCCTGATCTTACTTTTTGTCAAGCTGGCGGTCGCCACGACCTGCATGGCACAGAAGCCCCTTACCTACCTGAGCTATAATATTCTTGAGGGGCTTAAGAACGACAGTACGCTGAAAGCGGATTTCGTCACCTGGATAAAGGGCTTCGATCCCGATATCGCCGCGTTCCAGGAAGTCAATAAGTTTACGCAGAAGTCGCTCGAAGAGTTCGCGGCCCGGTACGGCCACCACTATGCGGTATTGAGCAAGGAGCCCGGGTTCCCGGTTGCGCTGACCTCCAAATACCCTATTGTCAATGTTCAGAAGGTGCTTGACAATATGTGGCACGGCTACATCTACGCCTCGGTGCTCGACTATCATATTTTCGTACTGCACCTTTCCCCTTTCAACCAGGAAAAGCGGAACCGGGAGATCGCGCAGATCATCGCCCATGCCCGGCTGCTGCCCCCGGGCTCCAAAATCATCATGTCGGGCGATTTCAACGCGGTTTCCGAGACCGACAAGGCCCTCTATACACCGGAGATGATCGAAAGCATGAAAGCAAGTGAGGCGGCGCTCGCCCATATCCGCAATCTGAAGGACGGGCAGATCGACTACGGGGTAATCGGCCAGATGGTAAAAGCAGGCTACACCGACGCCTTTCATCATGTCAGCAAGAGCTTCAGGCATAGTATCCCGACTGCCAAGTATTCGATCGGCAAGCCGTTTAAGCGAAGAATCGACTTTATCTTTACTTCTGAGAACCTGGCTCATAAAGTCGTCTACGCCGATATTATCCATGATAAGTACACCGATTATTTATCGGATCATTACCCTGTCGTTATGAAATTTAATCCTTGACAGCGACGGGACCGGGGAATGGTTTCGAAAAGGTCCTGGCGGCCGTGATATTGGTAGGGACTTTCGATCTCCTTATTTTTCACTCCCGAAATACCGCGCCGCCATCTTCCTGTCATGACCATATACGTCGTTCCTGAAGTTGAGCTTCCCGTCGCTTCCCACCCATGCCGTAAAGTACCCGATGACGACCGGTACCTGTTCATGGGGCTTTAGCCGTACCACCTGTTCCCTTCCCGCATGCATGGCGGCCACAATTTTTTCGGTAGTCCAGACGGAATCCTTACGGAGCAGGAATTCGGCCAGCTTTTTCGGCTCGGCTACCCGTATGCATCCATGGCTGAATGCACGTTTCGGCTCGTCAAATAATTTTTTGGAAGGCGTATCGTGAAGGTAAATATTATAGCTGTTGGGGAAAAGAAACTTCACCAGGCCGAGGGAATTGCGCGGACCGGGCTTCTGCCGTACGGAAGACCCGTGCCATTCCATGTTATTGCGCGCAAGATAATTGGGATTCCTCGCCAGTGCCGGACGGATTTCGTTGTTAAGGATACTGGCGGGCACATTCCAGTACGGGCTGAACACGACCTGGCTTACCACATCTGAAAACACAACCGTATTGTGTGCTGCAGAACCGACTACCACGTTCATACTGAAAGCAGACTTTCCTTTTTCATATACGTGCAGGCGGAATTCGGGGATATTGACCAGCAGGTAATCCGTATCCGGGCTTTCGGGCATCCAGCGCACGCGTTCCATATTGATCAGTATCTGCCTGATCCGTTCCCGGGGAGGCACATTAAGCTCCCGGAAAAAAGCGGCGTTCAGATGGCCGTCCTCTGCCAGGCCGTAGTGCTCCTGGAAGTCCTTTACCGAAGCCGTCAACGCAGGCGTAACGGCGGCTAAGCTGTCTGCTTCGCATTCTGCCCCGTATCCCAGCAGCGACAATCGCTTTCTTACTTCCTTGATGACCTCGTCCGAATCCCCTTGCTTGTATACCTTTTTCCCTGGTGTAAGAGCAGCCCATTTTTCATTGTCCAGCCCGTGAAAGCGTAGCAGGTAATTTTTCAGCCTGTTATACTGGGGGTTCACCGGCTCATATTCCTCCACCCGTCTTCCCTTATTGGCAACCAATGAATCGAGAAACGGTACGAGGTCCAGTTTTTTACGGGGTATATACCATCCCAGGTCGCGCAGGCTCACACGCCGGTCGCCCGAATAGGCGTAATAGGCATAACGAAAAAACTGGTAGGTGAGCAGAAGCTCCGTATCGCGGATCAGGCTGTCGGCCGGGTTGATATCCATTTTCGCAGCGAGCGAATCGATGCGCGCCTCCAGCCCGGGAAGATAGATAGAACTGTCTCCTGAATAATAGAGGTACTGGTTCTGCATATTGAGAAACGTACGCACATAATCGGCCATACCGGTCGGGAAAAACCAGGCAAACTGGTAATTCCGGCTATTGTAGAAGCTTCGCATACGCGCGGCAAGGCTGTCGTGCAATGATCGGCCGTCCGTAAACCGGGTAAGAGCGGCAGAATCGAGAAACAGCTCGCTGAACGAGTTTTTGACCGTAATGGTCGTGTCAAGATCTGCTATCTCGAAAGCCGGCTTCTTCTTTTGAGCACAGTTCCATAGAAATAAAGCTGCCGTCAGAAAAACGAGCAAAGTCAGGGTACGCATCATCGGTGGCCTGCAAACGGGTTTAAACGCTGGGCTTAAGCTTACGCAATAAGGGCGAATCCGCCAAATATTTATCGCTGTCAGCATAAATAAACAACCCGCTTCCCCCGCTCAGCAGCCCGATCAGCTCCAGGTGCTCTTCAACAGGTATGGCAGGGCAGCCCTGGCTTCGTCCCAGCCTTCCTGTCGCCCGGATAAACTTCTCGCTTACATATTCGGCGCCATGCATGACGATGGCCCGTCTCAGCGCCTGGTCGTTGATCCCCGGCTCAACACCTTCAAGCCGCAGAGACAAGCCGTGCTTCCCCTGGTAAGTGCCCAAAGTCCTGTAGAAACCGAGGCTGGACTGGAATGATCCTTCCCTGTTTGAAAAATGACTGGCATATTCTTCTCCCGAATTACGTCCGTGCGCTACGAATGTCTGAACGATAAGCTCCTTTTTTACCATATCCAGCACATACAGGCGCTTTTTCCCCGACGATTGCGTAAAGTCGGCAATAGCCAGGTATGGTCTGCTGTATTTCAATTCGTTGAACCCTGCCCAGGCCAGCCCGAAGGCTTTCAGGGACAATCCCCTGGCTTTGAGCCCGAGCGAATCGTATAAAGCCCGCCACTCTTCAACCGGGTTTTCGGCAGGAAGCCTTCCGGGGAGGCTCTGCTCCCCCGCCGGATCTCCGGGCCAGCCGAATAACAAAAAACTGAATAAGAGCCAACCGAAGCAGTTTGCTTTTACTTTCATGTATATAAAAGGTTATCAGCTCATGGCTATCTGATGTGAATACCGGCCGATGTCGCCACCAGCCCATTCCTTCTTCAACGCCGGCTGCTGCTGAATGCGTACATCCATGTTGTAAATAAACAAGCGGCGCCGGGTAAAAATGAATCCCTTCAAACTTATATTAATAATTGTTTAACGCAGGATAGTATTGCCCGAATCGCCGGACTTAGTAAGTTTGGACCTGAATCGTTTCCACGCTATGGATTTTCCGTCGTCAGATCTTCATTTATGGAACAGGTTCCGCGAAGGGGACAGCCAGGCATTTGGTATCATCTACAGGATGCACATCACCGAATTGCTGAGCTATGGTTACCGGATCACTTCAAACCGGCAGGTTATAAAAGATAGCATCCACGACCTGTTTCTCCACATCTGGCTGCACCGTGAAAAGCTGTCGGAAACGGATTCCATTAAATATTATCTGTTCCGTTCTCTGCGGAACCGGATCATCCGGGCGTCTTCGGATTCGTCGCCCTTCGAGCAGGATTTCAGGATTGACGAGCTTCTGGCGGACGCTTCCCGGGAGCAGGAGCTCATAGAACAGGAAACCCGCTCCGGCCAGCTATCGCAGCTCAAACAGGCGATCGACAGGCTGCCCAAACGCCAGCAGGAAGCCATACAGCTACGGTATTTTCATTCTTTCAGCCTGGAAGAAATCTCGTCTGTAATGCAGATGAATAACCAGTCTGTCCGCAATCTTCTGCACCGCGCAATTGTACACCTCAGGAACCACTTTGAGATTGCCGGAGGCCTTATTCTCTCGCTGATTAAAATTTTCGGATAAAAAAAATAATTTTTTCCCGTTAGGGGTGAGTACACGGATAGCCTTCTTCCATTTAGGGGTTAGAAGTTACCCTGGAAACAGATGTTTGAAAAATACGCTGCCTATAATTTTGAAGATTTTGCTCAGGATGAGCACTTTGTCAAATGGGTATTATCTCCCGGTCCGCAAAGTGATCAGTATTGGAACGATTTCCAGGAAACTTTTCCTTACCAGCGCCCCGTAGTCCGCCGTGCGATACAAGTAGTGCAAAACCTTGCTACCGCTTCCCAAACCGCTGTTCCCCAGGGAGATACGGAAGAAATCTGGGGAAACCTGCAGAAATCCATTACTTCGGGGAAAAAGCATCTCAAATGGTGGCAACGCTCCTGGACTAAAGTTGCCGCCGCTGTTTTTGCAGCGATCGGAGCCGGGTATCTTCTCTTTACTTTTGAAAATGGCCCGCGCAACCATAACCCATCCTTATCCTTCTTTGTACCCGACACCCTCGGTATCCTTTCAAATCCGGAACTGGAGCAGATCACGAACGCTACCCCTGCTCCCAGTCTCATTATATTGCCCGACAGCAGCCGTGTGACATTGCAGCCAAACGGCATCATCAGGTATAACAACCAGAATTTTTTAGGCGCCACAAGAAATGTACAGCTCGTGGGAGAAGCCTTCTTTGAAGTGACCAGAGATACGGAAAGGCCCTTCCTGGTGTATTCCAACGGGCTGATTACTAAAGTACTGGGAACTTCCTTCAATATTAAGGCCCGGAAAGGCAGCGATAATGTGACGGTAGTTGTGAGGACCGGGAAAGTATCCGTCTTCGCCGTTCCTAAAAACCCGCAGGAAGATCCTGAATCGCAGGGGCTGATTCTGCGCGCCAACCAGCAGGTGGACTACTCCAAGAAAATTGAAAAGTTCACCAGGACGCTGGTCCCCGAACCGGTCCCTGTCCTTTCTGCCGAAGAGTTACAACAATTTGCTTTTCACAATGCAGCCGTTACCGATATTTTTAAGGCATTGGAAAAGGTATACGATACGGAAATATTGTTTGACCAGGAATTGCTTTCCGATTGCCGGCTCACCAGTACGCTGGATGATGATGTAAGCCTTTTCGAAAAGCTGGACGTCCTTTGTGAAGCCATCGATGCCTCCTATAAAGTGGTAGATGCACAAATCGTCGTCAGCGGGAAGAAATGCCAGTGACCGGAGCAAATTGTAGACTGAATGGACTCAATCCTAACTTGAACTTAAACCTAATTCAACTGCCGATGATATAAACAGATTACTTAATTATGACGAAACCGGGAACGGTTGCAGCGTTTCCCGGCTTCTTACCCTTTACTTATTAACGTATAATAATATCCGTCACAAGGATAAAGGGATAGTTATTGCTTTTGCTGAAAAACAAGAACTGATCAAATCAATGAAAAAAGATTCAGATTTCCAAAAAATCTTATGTAGCCTCATGAAAGTATCCCTGATACAGGTTTTCATGGCCATTTCCTTTGCCGGGATGTCGCTGGCAAGGGAAGCGAACGCCCAGGACCTGCTCAATCGCAGGATCAACCTCCAGCTGGAAAACCGGAAGGTGGCGGAGATACTTGTTCGCATCGAGAGGCAGGCTAACGTCAAGTTTACTTACCGGACGAGGCTTATTTCGGAAGAGCTGAGGGCCACGGTAGACTACCGGAATGACAAGCTTTCGGATGTGCTGGAACAACTGCTCACACCGCTTCATATCAAATACCGGCTTATCGGGAACCAGGTAGTGCTCACCCCGAGCGAGCCCGAGACGGGGCAGGTCTCTACGGAAGCTGACGAACTGTCCCTGGAACCTGCCGACATCAGGATCCAGGGTACCGTCACAGACGAAACCGGCGAAGGACTTCCGGGTGTCAGCGTGCTGCTAAAGGGCACGCAACAGGGAACCACGACCGATGTAACCGGCAAATTCACCCTCAGCGTTCCTGACAGGGACGCTGTCCTGGTGTTTTCGTTCGTGGGTTACCTTTCGCAGGAAATTGTCGTCGGGAACCAGAACTCGCTGAGCATCTCCCTGAAAGTCGATGAAAAAATACTGGATGAGGTAGTCGTGGTAGGCTTCGGAACGCAGCGAAAGCAAAGCGTGGTGGGGTCGATCGTTCAGGCTAACCAGGAAGACCTCAAACGGGCGGGTAACGTAACCGACCTCCGGCAGGCGCTCACAGGTCAGCTGCCGGGTCTTACCACTATCACCTCCAGCGGGGAACCCGGCGGTACGCTGACCAACGGCGGCGGCTCCGCTACCTCTATCTTTATCCGCGGGCGCAATACCTGGAACGGCGGACAGCCGCTGATCCTGATCGACGGGGTAGAGCGCGATATGAGCAACGTAGACGTCAGCGAGGTAGAAACGATCTCAGTCCTGAAAGATGCTTCCGCCACCGCCGTATTCGGAGTGAAGGGAGCAAACGGGGTAATCCTCATCACCACCAAAAGAGGGTCTGAATCCAGGCCGCAGATGTCGTTTAACTATAGCGCCACAGCGCTGTCGGTATCCCGTCTGCCCGAAAAGCTGGATTCCTACGAGGCCATCATGGTTAGGAACGAGATGATCGAGCGGGAAGGACTTCTCAGCCCCGTATCGTGGGGCGATTATGTGCCCTATGAAGTGGCGCTGCGCTATAAAAAGCCCCAGTCTGAAATAGACGCTATCCTCTACCCGAATGTCGATTGGGAGAAGGCCATGTTCAGGGACGTATCATGGTCCCAGCGCGCCAACCTGAATGTTTCGGGCGGAACCAGCTTCGTCAAGTATTTCGGCTCCCTGTCGTACCTCAACGAGAGCGATATGTTCCGTAAGTACGACAACCATAAAGGCTACGACCCTAGCTACGGTTTCAACCGTTTCAATTTCAGGAGCAACCTCGATTTCAAGCTGACCAAGACCACCAACCTCCGGGTGAATGTGGCCGGTATGTTCAGCCAGAAAAATACGAACTACGCTTATAACAACGAAAGCTCCGGCAACAACATGCTGGCCTGGGCCGCCGCCTACCGCTTCCCGCCGGATGCCATTATTCCGCAATATCCGGACGGGTCCTGGGGACAAAGCTATGCCCTCCCTCCGGAAGCCCTGCAGAATCCTGTCGCCCTCATCTACAATACCGGTGTATGGCAGCAGCGCAATGTGGAGCTCCGGGCCGACTTTGCCCTCGAGCAGAAGCTCGATTTCATCACGAAAGGGCTGAGCTACACCGGATCCCTGTTTTACGACAACGGGATGCAGACCCGCGGTGGTGTCGGCGACCAGAACCACGCACGGCCTGAAGGCAACCAACTCGGAAAAATTGTGTATCCTTCGCTTTACAGGGGAGGCGACCAGGATCCGGGCGAATACACCCAAACCACCCCGGTTGCAGCTGCCAACGCCTTCGACTGGGTAGTGAATCCCTGGTATATTGTAGGCGAAGAAACTGCAACCAGCGCTACGTTAAGAAGGCTGATGCACCAGCACCAGATCAATTACACCAGGGATTTCGGTGTGCATCACCTGGGTGGCATGGCGCTCTTCAAACGAGAGCAATATGCGCGCGGAAGCATGTTCCCCAGCTACCGGGAAGACTGGGTATTCAGGACCACCTACGACTATGATACCCGCTACCTGTTCGAGTTCAACGGCGCCTATAACGGATCGGAAAAATTCGGCCCCGGCTACCGCTTCGATTTCTTCCCTTCCTTTGCTGCCGGCTGGTATGCTTCCAATGAGAAATTTTTCGACGTCGAGTGGATCAACCGCCTCAAGTTCCGCTACAGCACGGGGATGGTAGGGGACGACGCCGGCGGCGCGCGCTGGGCCTACCAGTCGCAATACCAGTTCGGCGGCTCGGGCATCAACTCGGCATTGCTGAACGCAAACCCCAATGAAAGGAGCCCCTACAATTTCTATAAGGAACAAATCGTAGGCAACCCCAATATCAGGTGGGAAAAGGCCCGCAAAACCAACTACGGCGCCGAAATAGGGCTGTTTAAAGACCTGGTTTCCATCAACTTCGATTATTTTACCGAGAACAGGACGGATATTATCATAGACGGCACGTCGCGCGCGATCCCGCCCTATTTCGGCGCCACGCCCCCGTCGGCCAACCTCGGGCAGGTCAAGTCGAAAGGATATGAAATCGAGCTGAGGCTGAACAAAGGCTTCGCTAACGGAGTGCACCTCTGGGGTATGTTCTCCCTGACGCATACGGAAAACAAAATCATCAACCGGGACGATCCCGTGCTGCAGACCGCATACCTGAAGCAGGCCGGCTACCAGATCGGCCAGGTAAGATCGCAGGTACGTACCGGCTTCTACAACAACTGGGATGAAATATTCGCCAGCACGCCGCAGCAGGCCAACGATCTTGCCAAGCTGCCCGGCTACTACAACATCGTCGATTTTAACGGCGACGGGGTTATTACCGGCAACGAGGACACGGTGCCCTTCGGCTATTCGGAAGTCCCGATGAACAGCTACAACGCCAGCATCGGCGGCGATTTCAAGGGCTTCAGCCTGACGCTCCAGTTCTACGGCGTCAACAACGTATCGCGCAATATCCCGCTTAACAATTTTTATATGTACCAGAATACGCTCTTTGCGCATACGAGAGACCATTGGTCGAGAGACAACCCGAATGCAAGCTCCTTCATTCCCCGCTGGAAATCGCAGGGACAGTTTATCGGCGACTATTTCATTTACGACGGATCTTATGTGCGCCTGAAAACAGCCGAGGTCGCTTACACCTTCCAGAAACCGGTGCTGAACCGCCTGGGCATGTCTAACCTCCGCGTGTTTGTAAACGGGAACAACCTGTGGCTATGGTCGCGCCTTCCGGACGACCGGGAGTCGGCGGCAGCGGGCGGAGACGCCAGCGCCGGCGCCTACCCCACTCCAAAACGGATCAACATCGGTATCGACTTAACTTTTTGAGGCATGGGAATCATAAAGAATATACTTCATAAAAACAGGTGGCGCCTGATTGTGCCGGTAGTAGCCGCCGGCTTCCTGTTCGGCAGTTGCGAGGACTATCTCGACAGGGCTCCCGAGGCGAGCATTACCGACAACGACGTGTTCGGGAGCTTCGTAAGCTTCCAGGGATTCGTCGAAGAGATGTACGATTGTATCATAGACATTCATAAGGTATTGGGCGGAAACCAGTATTACAATTTCAGCGCGTCAGACGAGGTACTGTGCAACGTGCCTCTCCCATGGGACGACGGCAACTACTGGAACCAATCGACTTTCCTCTATGCGGCCGCTCCCCGGATGGATTACGCGCCTAACCTCACCCGTATGCGGGTATGGCCGTTTGCCTGGTATGCGATCCGTAAAGCCAACCTGGGGCTGAGCAAGCTCGAAGAGCTGGCGGGCGCCACTCCGGAAGCCCGCGCCGTGATCGAAGGCCAGTGCCTCTTTTTCCGGGCCTACTTTCATTTTGAGCTGATGCGCTGGTATGGCGGACTGCCTTATATCGACGTGGTGCTGTCTTCATCCGAAGAGCTGAAGCTGCCGCGGATGACCTACCGCGAAACCGCTCTGAAAGCCGCAGCAGACTTCCGGGCGGCGGCAAACCTGCTCCCGCTCAAATGGGACGATACTACCGTAGGCCAGGCTACCCTGGGGAACAACTCGCAGCGTATCACCAAAATCCACGCGCTGTCGATGCTGGCACGGAACCTGCTGTATGCAGCAAGCCCCATGATGAACGAGTCGTCGGGCGGGGCCAATGCCTACGATGCCGACCTGGCCAAACAGGCGGCAGACGTAGCGGCAGAAGTGATCAAGATCTGCAACGAAACCGGTGTTTACCGCCTCCAGAACTGGGATACCTGGACCGACAATTTCTGGGTATGGTCGCCCGGCAACCGGGAGCGCCCGGGCGGGACTGAAGTGATCATGAACCAGACCGTGATCATCCCGAGCTTTGTCAGGTTCACCACCAACCGGACCACTAACCCCGTACAGTTCGGAGCAGGGAATAACCGCGTGGAAGTACCTACCCACAATTTCATCAAAAACTACGGGATGGCCAACGGCCTGCCCATCGACGACCCCGAATCGGGCTACAATCCCAACGATCCCTGGACCGGGAGGGAACCCAGGTTTTACGTGGACATCGTCTATGACGGGGTAAGGATGGTAGACAACGCGGTAGCTGCCGCAGCCAAGGACAACGAGTTTGCGCAGCTGGCCAACACAGGCAGGCACCGGAACGGTACTCCCGCCAGCGCGGGCGTCGCCGGCAGCGTGACGGGCTATTTCTACAGAAAATGGACGCCGAAAGGGAACAACCCCTGGGATAACCGCTGGGGTAATTTCCAGTCATACCATCCCATCATGCGACTCGCCGATATCTACCTGATCTATGCGGAAGCTGCACTGCACGGGTACGGATCGCCCACCTCTACCGCTTCGGGCAGCGCTCTGACCGCGATAGACGCTGTCAACGTCATCCGGAACCGTGCTCAATTACCCAACCTCCCGGCGAAATTTACCGCTTCGAAAGATGCTTTCATGAAGCAGATCATCCGTGAGCGCGCAGTAGAATTCGCCTTCGAAGGGCACCGGTTTTTCGACCTGCGCCGCTGGAACATCGCCGGCAACCCCGAGTATATCGATAAGACGGCTATTGAGTTTGACCGGGGCGCCGACGGCAAGCCTGTCAACCTCGCGGAAAAGGTAGTGGTGCAGCGGGTATTCGAGAAGCGGCACAACTGGCTGCCATTCCAGCCGGGTGATACCAGGCTATACGAAGGTTTTCCCCAGAACCCGGGCTGGTAAGAGGCGTGAGGTTTGAGAATGAACAAAACGGCTAATTGCTCGTAGCTAAAATCTTTTTATGCAAATGAAAATACATAAATATATAACAGCCCTTGCAGGTTGTATGCTATTGTTGTTGCCTTTGTTATCGCCGGCACAGCCAGCGCCCGGGCTGCAGGCGGTGGTGATCGATGAAGACGGCAGGCCTGTGGAAGGGGCGCTCATTTACGCAAATGAAGGAGTCGACGTAGCCAGGTCAGGCACAGACGGGGGATTCTCCTTCCGCAATGCCGTAATAGGAAACCTCCTGATCGAGGCGACCGGCTACGAGCCGGGGGTTTTCGAACCGGGAGAATACAGCGCAGGCCGGGTGCTCACCCTTAAAAAAGCGTCCTTCCTCTCAGGCGAAAAAGACAAAGTGAATATCGCTTTCGGCACGACAAAGAAAGCCGGGCTGGTCAATGCGGTCGGAGTGCTCAATCCTTCTCAGCTCCGCCGGTACGACAATACCCAGACCATTTCTTCGGCACTGACGGGAATGATGCCGGGTATGCTCGGGAGCTCCAATATCCGCGGGATAGGCGGCGCCCTGTTTATCGTCGACGGCCTTCCGCGCGATATCAGCACCATCAACCTCGCCGAAGTCGAGCAGATATCGGTGCTGAAGGACATCAACTCAGCCATATTGTACGGGAATGATGCCGTAAACGGGGTAGTGCTCGTCACCACCAAGCGCGGGGAAGCCTATAAAAGGCAGATAAATGCGCAGGCTTTCTACGGGATCTCCCGGCCTTCGGAGCTTCCGCAATACCTGTCGTCGGCCGACTATATGGAGCTCTACAACGAAGCCCGCCTTAACGACGGCCTCGGCGCACAGTATTCGTCCGACCTGATCGGGAAATACCGCAGCGGCAACTCTTACCGCTACCCCAACGTCGATTTTTACTCCAGCGAATACCTGCGGTCGATGAGGCCGTTTTCCAGGGCTACGGTCGACTTCTCGGGAGGGAACAACGTCGCGACCTACTATTCCAACATCGGGTGGAGCCAGACAGGGAGCCTCTATAATTTCGGCGAAGGGAAGGCGGCTAAATCCAACGTCTTCAATATCAGGGGGAATGTCGACCTCAAGGTCAACGCCTGGATCAAGAGCTCGCTGGATGCGGTAGTCGTGCTGAACAACAGCAACGGACCGCGCGGCAACTACTGGCAGGATGCCGCCATCCTGCGGCCCAACCTGTTCTCTCCCCTGATACCCATCTCCCTGATCGATCCGGGAAATGAAGTCCTGAACCAAAGAAAAAACGATATCAACGGGACCTACCTGCTGGGCGGTACCGCCAACTACCAGACTAACCCGATCGCCACTGCCTGGTCGGGAGGAGCAAACGAGAACATCCAACGTACTTTTTCGTTCAACAACCGGATCGACTTCGACCTGGGCAGAGCCGTTCAGGGCCTGGCTTTCCATACCAATTTCAGCTTCGACTACTTCACCCGGTACGACCAGTTTATCGACAACAAGTATTCGGTATACGAACCGGTGTGGGATGAGACGCAGGACCGTATCGTCAGCCTGAGGCCATTCGGGGAAGACGTCCGCTCCGGGACCCAGAATGTAGGAAATGCTTCCTACAGGAGACGGCTCGGCTTCTACGGCCTGCTCGACTACAACCGCACTTTCGGCGAAGCCCACACGGTTTCGGGCTCGCTGCTCGGGTTTGTGGCGCACGACAAAGCACAGGAAAGCCTCCAGGGCAATAAAAACACCAACCTGGGGCTGAGGCTTGCCTACGGTTATCTCAACAAATACCTGCTCGACTTCAGCAGCGCCTATGTGAGCTCGGTAAAGCTGCCTCCGGGTAACCGGACCGCCTTCTCCCCTTCTCTGGGCCTGGCCTGGATAGTAAGCTCGGAAGACTTTATGGCTTCCGCATCGGCCGTAGACTTTCTTAAGCTGCGCCTTTCGGCCGGGGAAATGAATTCGGATACGGGGATCGGCGGCTTTTTCTACTACGACGACCGCTATGGCACTACCGACTCCTATTCGTGGTACGAAGGGACGAGGTCAAGGGCAGGGACAATCCCCCTGAACAGCGGCAATCCCAGGCTCTCGTTCGAAAAGAGAAGAGAGCTTAACTTCGGGGTAGAGGCCGTGCTTTTTGACCGCCAGCTCTCGATCGACGCCAACGTGTTTACCAGCACTCATTCCGGCCTGATCACCCGTCCGCAGACGATCTACCCCAACTATTTCACTACCTTCATCCCGTTCCAGAACTTCGACGCGAACAGCTATAAGGGAGCGGAATTAGGGATAACCTACCAGCGCAATATCGGGGACTTCCACGTAGCGGTCGGCGCAAATGCGCTCTACGCCAACTCGAAGGTAAAAAAGAGGGATGAAATCTACGCCAATGGCTACCGGTACCGTACCGGCAAACCCGTAGACGCCCGGTACGGCCTCGTTGCCGACGGCTTTTTCTCCAGCCAGGCCGACATCGACAACCATGCCGTACAGGCTTTCGGAACGGTGAAGCCGGGCGACATCAGGTACATCGACCAGAATAATGACGGCATTGTAGACGCCAACGACGAGCGGTACTTAGGCCGCTGGCAGGCGCCGTTCTCGTACGGCCTCAACCTGAAGCTTTCTTACAAAAACCTGACGCTTTTTGCCCGCGGGAACGGGAGAAACGGGGCCGACGGAATGCTCGACAACGACTACTACCTGGTGGACGGGGACGACAAGTACTCGACCCAGGTGCTGAACAGGTGGACAGAAGCAACCAAAGCGACCGCTACCTACCCGCGCCTCAGCTCCATCGCCAACAACAACAACTACCGGGGCTCTACCTTCTGGATGTATTCCGACGACTATTTTACACTGGACAGGCTGCAGCTGACCTATGACATCCCGCTTACGCTGTCGAACAGGCTCAATATGAAGCAGCTATCTGTTTTTGCAGACGCCTCCAACGTAGTGATGATCTCCAAAGTCCGCCAGATCAGGGAACGGAATATAGGGTCGGAGCCTCAGTACAGGTCATTTTCCATTGGGTTAAACGCATGGTTCTAATTTTTAAGGCAAGAAATATGTTACGATCAATAAAGACTTACGGCCTGCCATTGCTGCTTACCGTTTACCTGTCGTCCTGCGGTGTGCTGGACCCGGTAGATGACAATCACGCTACGATCGATCGCGTGCACGAAAACCCTTCCTTTGCAGAAGGAGTCCTGATGTCGGCCTATACCAGGATCCCGACCAACTCCATCAGCTTTAACGAGGTAGCGACCGACGATGCGGTGAGCAACGACAAGCTGAACACCTACCTGCGGATGGCGACCGGGCAATGGTCGGCCATCTTCAACCCGGTCAGCCAGTGGGAAAACAGCATTGCTGCGATCCAGAGCATCAACCAGTTCCTCAGTATTGTCGACAAGGTAAACTGGAAGCAGTCTATCCCCGAGCTGCAATGGATGTACACCCAGCGCTTTAAAGGGGAAGCCTATGCGCTGCGCGCCCTGTTCCAGTATCACCTGCTGGTCACTACTGCGGGCCCGGGGGCAGACGGACAAATGCTCGGCATCCCGGTCTTCGACCAGTTCCTCGACGTCAACGCCGACTTCAATATTCCCCGGGCTACTTTCGCGCAATCCGTCGCACAGATTTACGCCGATATCGACCGTGCGCTCGAGTTCCTGACCATGAACGACTACCGGAATATCTCGGATCCCAGCCAGTTGCCTTCCGGGTACGAGAATGTTGCCGTGGTCAACTATAACATTATTTTCGGCAACGAGCTCAACCAGCGTATCAGCGCCCGGATGGCAAAGGCGCTAAAAGCCAGGGTTGCCCTGCTGGAGGCCAGTCCTGCATTCAACAGCGGTAATACGGCGCTCTGGGAAAAGGCGGCAGGTTTCGCCGGGGAGTCACTTAGCGGGATCGGCGGGATAGCCGGCATCGACCCGGCCGGTCACCGCTACTACCTGAAATCGCTGGTAGACGTGCTGAATGTCTCGGCGGGCTCGCCCATCGACCAGAAAGAAATCCTGTGGCGGAGGTCGGTATCCAACAGCAACACGCGTGAGGCAGCCAACTTCCCGCCGTCGCTTTTCGGCAGGGGCAATGTCAACCCCACCCAGAACCTGGTAGATGCCTTCCCGTCTGTAAACGGCTACCCGATCACCAACCCGGCAAGTAATCACGATCCGGCCGACCCGTACGCCAACCGGGATCCCCGCCTCCGGCTCTACATTGCTTATAACGGCAATACTTTCTCCGGGAGAACGCTCATAACAGGCCGGGGAGGAGGCGTCGATGCCAAGGATTCCACCGAAAATTCGACCCGTACCGGCTATTACCTTAAAAAGCTACTGGTAGAAGAGGTAAACCTCAATCCGGTGTCGCCTACTACACAGAAGCACTATGAAGTCCACATGCGCTACACAGAGCTGTTCCTCATTTACGCCGAAGCAGCCAACGAAGCGTGGGGTCCCGACGGGATAGGAACGGGTGGGTTTTCGGCGCGCGACGTCATAGAAGCATTGCGCAAACGGGCAGGCATCGCGCAGCCCGACACCTACCTCGCATCCGTCACAACGAAAGAAGATATGCGCAGGTTGATCCGGAATGAAAGGCGACTTGAGCTGTGCTTCGAGGGTTTCCGGTTCTGGGATCTCCGCCGCTGGAAAGAAAACCTCACCGAACCTGCGAGAGGAATCAATATCAATGGTTCCACTATGACGGTTGTTGACGTAGAGCCGCGTGCCTTCAGCAATGAATACATGCATTACGGCCCGGTACCGGAAACAGAAATCGTGAAATACAGCGCCTTGTCACAAAACAAAGGCTGGTAACCAGGGAACAGGCCGGGGGACGGGCGCCTTCGGCGCCCGTCCCCCGGCACCAAAACATATCTTTTATAAGCGATAAGACATGAAGAAATCAATATTTGCGGTGATGCTGCTTGCAGCCCTGGCAGCCTGTAAAAACCAGGAGATCGATTTCCCCGATTTCGACTATACCACAGGCTATTTCCCCTACCAGTACCCGGTGCGTACCCTGGTGCTCGGAAAGGATATTTATGACAACACCAACGACAACAATCATAAATTCCTCATCTCCGCTACTATGGGAGGGGTTTATGAAAACAAGGCCGACCGCTTTTTCAGGATAGAGGTAGACAACAGCCTGTGCGAAAATGTAGAGTTTTCTACCACCAGGACTCCCATCCGCGCACTTCCGCAGCAATATTACACCTTAAGCTCACCCGACCAGATCGTGATCCCGGCCGGAGAAGTGAGCGGCAGCATAGAGGTGCAGCTGACAGAAGCATTTTTTAACGATTCGGCGGCTATCGGGCTTTCTTATGTAGTACCTATCCGGATCCGCCAGGTGACCAATCTCGACAGCGTGCTGAGAGGCTCCGCGTCCATACCCCAGCCCGACCCCAGGGTGGCTGCCCATTGGCAGGTGGTGCCGAAAGATTTTACGATGTTCGCCGTAAAATACGTCAACCCCTGGCATGGTAACTACTTCCACAGAGGCCAAAGCACCCTGAAGGATTCTACCGGCCAGGTAATAGAGACCACCACCTACCAGCAGGTCCATGTGACCTCCGACGAGGTATGGAAGCTGACCACCACTTCGAAAAATCAGGTGTCGGTCTCCGGTGTGCTGCGCTCCGGGACAGTATCAGGCCCCCTGAACCTTCTCCTGACTTTCTCTGGCGAAAATTGTACCATAACAGCCGGGAAAGATTTTCCCTATCAGGTCACAGGAACCGGGAAATTCATTACCGACGGCGATGAGTGGGGGAACAAAAAACGGGATGCGATCCATATCAGCTACGAATTCTCGGACGGCAGTCATACCT
Source organism: Spirosomataceae bacterium (assembly GCA_037191015.1). Taxonomy (GTDB): domain Bacteria; phylum Bacteroidota; class Bacteroidia; order Cytophagales; family Spirosomataceae; genus Ravibacter. Next base: position 141,150 of record JBBCKD010000008.1, on the reverse strand, counting down.
ACTCGGCTACCGATATACTGGTGGCACGTGACAGGGCCGTTGTGATGGAGCTATACCAACCGGTCATTTCGCAATAAACATATGTCGAAGTATAAATCAATCCTGGCGGGGCTGATTACCCTCGCGATACTGACCTGTGACGTGCCCGCATCCACGGGCCAGTCTGTCACGGAGACAAAACCCATCGAGATCGGCGCTTACTATTTCGATGGCTGGGCAGGGAGGAACAGGCATGCGGACAATCCCGATGAGCCCTGGGCGAAAAATGCCCCTACCCACCTGACCCGAAGATTCGTCGAGGAGTTCTCCGAAAGAGAACCGGTATGGGGCTGGCGGGACGATGCCCTGGAAATTATGGAAAGGCAGATAGATCTTGCCGCCGATAACGGCATCAGCTTTTTCCTCTTTTGCTGGTATTGGAGAGACAATAAAGGCCCGATCAACCCGGATGTCATTGCCTCGGACTCACACCATACCAGCCTCAACCTTTATATGAAGGCCAGGAACAGGCATCGTATCAAATTCGGCCTTCTCGTGGCAAACCATGTCGGATCGGAGATTATCGGACCGGAAAACTGGGGCGACGCAGTCAAATACTGGCTTCCCTATTTCAAAGACCCGCAGCATGTCACCGTCGAAGGGAAACCCCTGGTCGTACTTTTTGATTCGAAAGGAATTGACGAGGAAGGCCTGGCCAGGATGCAGCAGATCGCCAAAGCAGGCGGCATTAACGAACTTGCCATCGCAGGATGCGGCTCGGCTTCTCCTAAAGGGTTTACGCACCGGACGCATTACAACATCATCCCCGGCTATGCGGCCGGGTCAGAGGCCCATCCTTATTCCGAACTGGTGGCGGCTCATGTTAAAAACTGGTCAGGCTCCAGGGAGCAGCCGTATATCCCGGAAGTAACCGTCGGCTGGGACAAGCGCCCGTGGGAGAACAAATCCGGCCTGAATCAGAAACAGGGCTGGTATTTTCCCGACCAGACCGTGGATCAATTCAAAGATTTTCTCAGGAAGGCGATCAGGTGGATGGACGAACATCCCGAAGAAACCACAAAAGAGCGGATGGTTATCCTCTATGCCTGGAATGAATTGGGAGAAGGAGGTTACCTCGTACCTACCAAGGGAGACCCGGAAGCGAAGTACCTGAAGGCAGTGAAAGAGGTAATTGATAAGAAATAACCGTGGTCTGTGTCTCCATAGACCACGGTTATAAACACAGACCGACGGTATATAAACAACTGAAAATCAATTTTGTACCTTTCAATAATGAGAAATATTTTTAAAAACAAAACCCTGAAACCGGCTGTGCTGTCGGCTTTAACCTACCTGACGGCTTGCAGCAGCGGCGAAGCCCAGAAATTCACGCTGCCCGTATTCCCGGATACACAGACCGAAGTAACCTCCAATCATGAAATGTTCTACAGCCGTATTCAATGGCTTGCCGACAAAAAGGATTCGCTCAATATGCCTATGCTCCTGCATGTGGGAGATGTGGTGAACTTCGATAATTACGGCCAATGGGAAGTGGCAAGCCGGGGCTTTGATATACTGGACAAGCATCACATCCCCTATGCCATCGCACTGGGCAATCACGATACCGAAGCCGTCGGCTTTATGAGCGGAAGCGCGGCGCCGGGCAACGTTAACCAAAACCTGAGAAAGACCTACAAGTTCAACTCCTATTTCCCCGTAAGCCGCTTTACACACCAGCGTGGCCGCTACGAGGAAGGAAAAAGCGACAACGCCTATTATACTTTCCGGGTCGGCGATACCAACTGGCTGGTCATGGTGCTGGAATTTTGTCCGCGTATGGGTCCTATTAACTGGGCAGGCGATATTATCAGGGAGTATTTCAACTACAACGTCATCATACTCACACACTATCACCTGACGCCACGGGGAGAAATCGCCGAACGAAATGCCGGATACGGCGATTTTTCCCCGCAGGTAGTGTTCGGCCATCTCGTAAAAAAACATCCGAACATCAGGTTCGTGCTCAGCGGGCATGTCATGAGCTCAGCTTTAAAAGTAGACGACGGAGAAACGGGGAATAAAGTGTACCAGATCCTTCAGAATTACCAGAATGACGACCTGGGCGGCGGCTATATCCGCCTGCTGGACTTCGACATCGACAAGGGTACCGTAGCTGCCTCGATGTATTCGCCATACTACCGGAAGACAAAGGAAGACAGCTCGAAATTTGTCCTGGAAGGAGTTGACTTTATCAAACAAAGCGAAGAGAGAGCGCGGAAAAAGCCGTGAGATTATCAAAAATATCTATTAAATCACTCACCGATTTTCAGAATTTTCTCTATATTTTTGTTAACAAAAGAATAGAATCACATGGAACTCGTGCTGAAAACTGATAGCGTCGATAAATTGGCCAGGATTATAACGTTAGCTAAGAAGTTAAATGTAACGGTAGAGCAGCGTGACCCGGCCGTGGCTGAGATGCCTTCGAGAGATGAGTTAGTAGCGCGCATTCTCTCTTTCAACTCCGGAACTACGAGTTCTTTTGGCGATGCTACCACCTGGTAACGTAATCAACGTAACGTAAAATCCCCGACTTGGTGTGCATCAATCCCTTTGAGTAATTACTTTATCTAATTGCCCTACCTTGCTATCGGAAAGAGGGACTCATCATCACTCCTGATCCCCGATAATTATCGGGCCGGGATACTCCCGATAATTATCGGGACACATTATCACATTATCACAAATTTCATAAAAATGAAACTACTACGTTTTCCTCTCCCCGTTATTGCCTTTATTTTCCTGTTGTCTGACAGCCTTTTCGCGCAGGAAATGCGTGTGATGAGCTACAATATCAGGTATAAAAATACCATCGACAGCATAAACGGATGGGAATACCGCAAAGAGAATGTTGCGGCCCTTATACGTTATCACCAGGCTGATGTGATCGGCTTACAGGAAGCCCAGTCCGACCAGCTGGCGGATCTCGAAAAATTACTCCCGGAATTTGCCTGGTACGGAGTATCGAGAATGGAGGGGAAAACCGGGGAATTTACCGCTATCTTCTACCGGAAAAGCCGTTTTACCCTCAAAAAATCGGGGACGTTCTGGCTTTCCGAGACCCCGGATGTGAAGGAAAGTAAAAGTTGGGATGCTTTTTATCCCAGAGTCGCCTCCTGGTGTGAGCTTAAAGACAAAGCCGCGAAAAAGACATTTTTCTTCTTCAACACGCATTTCGATCACCGGGGAGAAATTGCACGGCAGAAAAGCGCGGAAGTAATCCTTCAGCAGATCCGCCGGTACACCGTACGGCACACAGGGCAATCTGCCGTGATCCTGACCGGGGATTTCAATGCTACCCCGGAATCGATCGCCTATCAGAATCTAACAAAGGACGGCATATTGAAAGATGCACTCGGGCTTTCCGAAACGCCTCACTACGGGCCCGTGAGGACTTCCAGTGGTTTTTTTGTAAGAAAAGAGCCGCTCAGGGCAAAAATCGACTATGTTTTTGTAAACGACAAAGTCCGGGTACTGCAGCATGCCACCATCACCGACCAGCAGGAAGGGAGATACTACTCTGATCACCTGCCGGTTATTGCGGTCGTAGAAGTCAAAAAGTGAAATATAAGATCCGGATAGTCAGTTAGGGCCCGCGCCGCGTATCCAATAAAAGGGCTGATGCTGGTAGCGGCCCTGTTTTTTGAATATCCGGAATCTTTTTGAATGAAATTTTACCTCTCTCTTAAGTCTTTAAGCTGGCTGCTGAGCTTGCTTGTGGTTCTGCCGGCATTTGTTCAATGCAGCAGGCAGACGTTCAGCAAGCCCGACGGACAAAGCCAGTACAAATCTTTCGCACCTGACGGCACGCCGTTTACCGTGGCCGACTCCCTCTGGAATGTCGACAGCCTGGGCAACCACCGGGCAATCGTATCTGTCAGCAACACATCGCACCGGGCGGTAGTGGTCAGCCTCCCCTGGCGGCGGCCCGACCGGCATCCCGCGACGAAAAGAATAGTAGTCATCGACAACAAAACCGGCAGAAAGCTCAGGAACGTGCATGTACTGGAGCTTACTTCCGAACAAGGCAAAATAGCCTTTGAACCCGCGACGCTGCCGGGAGATTATTCCATCTACTACCTGCCTTATAAATTCCGCGAGAAATGGGCTGACGCCCGTTATGGCAAGCCATGGAATGACTACCTCGACACCACTTCCTATACCCTGGTGGATAAAGAGTGGGTAAAAAATGTGATCGCCTATCAAAGCAGCCTGCCGGCGGCCGGTCTCCGCCGTTTCGAAAGCAGGACCGAATTTGATTTTTTTACGCCCATGGGGCTCATTGCGACACAGGAGGAAGAAAGACTTCTCAGGGAAAAGCACCGGGACAAACCCTTTATCCTTTTTCCTGAAGACCGGGCATACCCTATCCGGCTGCCCGACGGGCTTCCCTGGAGATGGATTGAAAACGGGGCTTCGGATCACTTTACCGGCCATGCCTCCAGGAATGAATATTATACCTGGCAAATCGGACTCTGGGCGACGTCGGAAGACATAGCCAATGTAAAAATACAATTCAGCGACTTCGCGAAGGGATCTTCCCTCATACCGGCAGGCAGCTTTACATGCTTCAACCAGGAAGGGATCAACTGGGACGGCACACCCGTCACCTTCCGGGTCGACGTGAAAAAGGGAAATATCCAGGCTTTATGGTGCGGCGTTCAGATCCCTCCGGACGCGGCTCCCGGCAGGTATTCCGGTACAGCCACCGTAACGGCGCAGGGCCGGACCCCGCAAAAAATACGCGTCGATATCCATATCGACAGCCGGCATATCGCCGACAAGGGAGATAATGAGCTCTGGCGTCACTCCAGGCTGAGATGGCTCAACTCGACCATCGGGATAGACAGCCTTCCGGTACAACCGTATGAACCGATGATGCTCTCCGGCAACAATATCGGGGCCGGCGGTAAGCAGGTAAAGCTGGGGAAAAACGGGCTGGCAGCATCTATCGTTGTAAACGACAGGGAAATACTCGCGCAACCGATAGACTTCCTGGTCAATACCGGCCGGAAAACCATCCCCTTCCGGGCCGAAAACCTGGAGATAGAAAAAACAGCCGACGGCCTCGTCAGCTGGAAATCGTCCTTTAAAGAAGCCGGGATACAGTTTATCTGCAATGCTTACATGGAATTTGACGGCTATATACGCTACCATATCAGGTTGGTCCCGGATGAGGAGATCAGCCTGGAAGACGTCAGGCTCCTCTCCCGCTATACCCGGGAAGCTTCCGGTTACTTCATGGGGTGCGGACATAAAGGTGGCAGAACACCCGACTCGTATCAATGGGACTGGAAAGGCCCCTGGGACAGCTACTGGATCGGAGGCTACCTGAGCGGGCTGCACGTCGAGTTCAGGGGATGCAGCTACCACGGTCCGCTCCTGAACGATTACAAGCCTAAAGCTCCCGCAGCATGGGCAAATGACGGGAAAGGGACGATAACGTTAGAAAGAAAACAAGATCATACGGCCGGTCTCATCGCTTCGTCAGGTCCCCGTACGCTTGCCGGGAAAGACACGCTTGATTTCGAGTTCTCCTTTCTGATCACCCCGGTACAGCCGGTTGATTCCAGGAAGCATTTTTCGGAAAGGTATTTTCATGGCGATTATGATTCTTTTGCCAAAGCGGCGCAGGAAGAAGCCAACATCGCCAATCTTCACCATTCGGGCGTATTGAACCCGATCATCAATTATCCGTTCCTCATAAAAGATCAGTTGGTCCGGTATATCGAATCACAGCATGCCGAAAACCGGAAGGTCAAGCTTTACTATACGATCAGGGAGCTGAGCAATTATACAGCTGAAATATTTGCCCTCAAAAGCCTGAATCACGAAATATTCGTAACCGGGGCCGGCTACGGGCTCCCCTGGCATATGGAGCACCTTATCGACGACTACAAGCCGGCCTGGTATACCGAGCTCCCCGACCAGACCTCCGATGCTGCGCTTGTGCTGAACGGGTTTTCGCGGTGGATCAACTATTACCTGGAAGGATTGCGTTGGATGTACGAGAATTATAAAATCGACGGTATTTACATGGACGACGTATCTTTCGACCGGACCGTCATGAAAAGAATGCGGAAGATCTCGTCGCGATACCGCCCGGGAGCCCTGGTCGACCTGCACTCCAATACAGCCTACTCCATCGGTCCTATGAACCAGTATACCGATTTCTTTCCCTATGTCGACAGGCTCTGGTTCGGGGAATCGTTCAGGTATAATGAGATGTCGCCCGATGAATGGTTTGTTACGTTTTCGGGCATTCCTTTCGGGAAAATGAGCGAAATGCTGCAGGACGGCGGCAACCGTTACCTCGGCATGGTATACGGCGCCACAGCCAGGCACTCCTGGGCCGAGCATTCGCCGGCGCCGGTCTGGAAGCTATGGAAATCGTTCGGCATCGGCGACGCCCGGATGATCGGGTACTGGTCGGAAGACCGTGTAGTCGAAACCACGCATCCGGATGTAAAAGCAACCGCATATGTCAAAGGCGACCAGGTGTTGATTTCGGTAGGGAATTTTGACAGCAGCGACAGACCGGTCAGGCTCCTCATCAACTGGGAGAAGCTGGGACTGGACGCTTCGGGTTACAAGCTAACTGCCCCGGAGGTAGACAATTTCCAGGAAGCACGATCTTTTTCACCCGGCGACGAAATCCCCGTGAAAGCAAAGCAGGGATGGCTTCTTATTTTAACCCCTGCCACGCATTAGACGGTAACCGGATGCAGTGATAAACTTTAACCCGGGAAACGTACGATGCAAAATTTTCTTAATATTTTGCAGAAAATTAAATAACGGATGCTCAGGTTATACGTTCTGCTGTTAGTGCTGGTACCTGCCCCGCTTCGGCTGTGTGCCCAGAAAGACGTCTACAAAAAAATACAAACTCAGCTTATCATGGCGGAAGACAATTCTGTCATAGAGCTGGAAGAAGGTGTTTTCAGGCTGGAAGGCAGCCTCTCGATGGACGGCAAAAACAACATCACGATCAGGGGCAAAGGTACCGGAAAGACCGTACTTGATTTTGCAGGACAGAAATCAGGGGCGGAAGGCCTGCTGATCACCAACGGGAAGAATATCGTACTGGACGGCTTCACCATTCACAACGCAAAAGGCGACTGCATCAAAACAAAAGATATCAAGGGTATCACATTCAGGAATATACAGGCAGGATGGACCGGAAAACCTTCCGCCAGAAACGGTTCCTATGCCATTTATCCCGTACAGTGCGAAAACGTACTGATCGAAAATTGTGAAGCTTACGGCGCTTCCGACGCGGGTATTTATGTCGGCCAATCGAAATCTATTGTCGTTAAAAACAACAGGGCATATCACAATGTAGCGGGCATCGAAATTGAAAACTCGCTGAACGCCGAGGTATTTGACAATGAAGCAACCGGAAACACGGGCGGGATCCTGGTGTTCGACCTGCCCGACCTGGTGTTGAAAAAAGGCGGGAATGTGAGAGTATTCCGGAACAACATTCATCACAACAATTACCCTAATTTCGCACCTAAAGGCAATATCGTCGCCAAGGTACCGCAGGGCACCGGCATGCTGCTGCTCGCTGCTACCAACGTCGAGATTTTTGACAATACCATTACCGACAACCAGTCTATCGGCGCCGGTGTAATCAGCTACTTCGTGACCGAAAACCCGATCAGGGACAGCGAATACGATCCGTACCCGTCGCGGATTCATATTCACAATAACCGGTTCAGCCGGCAGCATACAAAGCCTACGGGTAAAGGACGGATGGGCATGATGTTCCGGTTCAAGCTGAAATTCGGCAAAGACGTTCCCCATGTGCTGTGGGACGGTATTACCGACGAAAAGGCGACGGAACCCGTGATCTGTGTACATGACAACCAGGAAAATACATTTGCCAACATGGATATCGGCAATAATTTCAAAAATATATCGAGGGATGCCGGAGCGGTGGATTGCGTATTACCCTGAGTAATTCCTGAACCATAATGAAAGCGATCGGCCTAATCGTACTGCTGACAGCCTGCCTCATTTTTTCGGGCTCGCTGAAACATGCACAGGCGCCCAAAGCCAGGCTTTCCGAATATGGCTTTTTTACAGGTATTTTAAGCGACCACGTACCTGCCGAAGGCGTCATTCCCTACTCTCTCAATACGCCTCTATTCAGCGACTATGCGGAAAAAAGCCGCTTTCTTGTCCTGCCCGAGGGCGCTCAGATCGGTTATGACCCTAAAGAGGTTTTTAATTTTCCTGTCGGGACCACACTCATCAAGACTTTCTATTTCCCGAACGACTTCCGGAATCCGTCCAAAGGAAAGCAACTGGTTGAAACGAGACTGCTGATGCACGAAGCCGCCGGATGGAAAGCCCTGACCTACGTTTGGGATAAAGACCAGAAAGATGCCCATCTGGAAGTAGCCGGGGAAACCGTTGACGTGTCGTACACATACCTGGACGGGAAAAAATACAGGCACAAATTCCTCGTACCCAACCTCAACCAATGTAAGGGCTGCCATAGCTTCAATGAGAAGCTGCTGCCGATAGGTCCTTCAGCCCGGCAACTCAATGGGCCGTTTACCGGTTGGGCGCAGCCGGTTTCGGAGCAAAACCAGTTGCTCGCCTGGAAAGACCGTGGAATCCTGGACGGGCTACCGGACCTTTCAGGTGTCGGTAAAGTCCCTGCCTGGCACGCCCCCGGATCAGGAACTTTAAACGAGCGGGCGCGAGCCTGGCTGGATATCAACTGCGCGCATTGTCACCGCCCCGAAGGCCCCGCCAATACCTCCGGGCTGGATCTGAGCATCCACAACACGGATTCAACGATGCTGGGCATCAACAAAACACCCGTTGCGGCGGGCCGCGGCTCAGGCGGCAGGGAGTTCGATATCGTAAAGGGAAAACCCGACGCCTCTATCCTGCAATACCGCATCGAATCAAAAGACCCCGGCGTGATGATGCCCGAGCTGGGCCGCACGGTCAATCACCGGGAAGGGGTAGAGTTGATCCGGGCATGGATAAAGGGGATGAAGTGATGCTTGAAATATGAAAGGTAGGCACTTACTTACATTTTTTTAACAGCCAGGCAACCCTGATATTCCTTTTTACGTATCAGCGGTATCAATGTTCGTTTTTAACCTGGCTTGTTATGAAAATCAAATCACACTTAAAGCTTTTTACGGGAGCCGCCGCTTTGGTACTCTTACTGACAGCGTGCAGTAAGGATGATGAACCGGAGGCCCAGCCCGACATCAAACTCAGTGATACATCGCTGGGAAAAGTCCTCACAGATAAAGATGGCATGACCCTGTATTTTTTTGCCCGAGACGTAAACGGAAACTCCAGATGTTCGGGTACGTGTCTTTCCAACTGGCCGGTTTTCTCGCAGGAAGGAACGATGATGGTAGGCGAGGGATTGAACCCTGCAGACTTTGACGCCATCACCCGCGACGACGGCGCCAGGCAGATTACTTATAAGGGATGGCCGCTCTACTATTTCCAGAACGACAATGTTCCGGGTGACGTGAACGGGGAAAATGTCGGCAATATCTGGCTGGTAGCCAAGACGGACTATACCATCATGCCTGCCGCTAATCAGTTGGTTGGCAATGACGGGAAATCGTATCTTAATGATTACACGGAAGGAGAGGGAGAAACCCGGTATTTTACAGACGGGGATGGACGTACGCTTTATACTTTTCAGAACGACAGGAAGGAGAAAAACAATTTCACAAATCAGGATTTTTCCAACGACGGTACCTGGCCGATCTACACAGTGGAAATAGGCGAGCTTCCTTCGGCATTGGATCGGAATCTTTTCAAAATAATTGATGTACATAACCGTAAACAGCTCACCTACAAGGGGTGGCCGCTCTACTATTTTGGCGCCGACGGTGAAACCAGGGGATCCACTAAAGGTGTTAGTGTCCCGGTACCCGGAAGGTGGCCTGTTGCGCACCGGGATATGCCGGAGGCGTCCATGTAAAAACCCTGTTATCTCAAACATTAAAAAGAGCGTTAAAAATACCCCGTACGACATACCCCTGATCACGCAATTTTTGCCCCGATATGTCAGCATACAACTCCGCCGTATTGTCTGAATTGCTGGAGGGCTGTTTGCAAAAAAACCGCCGTAGCCAGGAACGTCTTTACAAGATGTTCTACGGGTATGCCATGTCCATATGTTTACGATATGTCCAAAACAGAAACGAAGCTGCTGAAGTCCTGAACGATGGTTTCTTTAAAGTCTTTACCAAGATCGAGACTTATGATCCGGGCCGTCCATTCAAAACCTGGCTATGCAGAATTATGGTCAATACCGCTTTGGACCACTACAGGCGCAACTCGCATCAGTTTGAGCTTGAGCCTGTAGAGGATAAAGATGCGCCTGTCGAGGAAACCGCGCTGACGGAATTGTCGTATGACGATATTGTCGGGCTGATCAGCAAGCTGTCGCCGGTTTATCGAATCGTTTTCAGCATGGCAGTTATCGATGGGTACAGCCATGAGGAAATTGCAGAAAAGCTGCAAATCAGTATCGGCACCTCCAAATCAAACCTTTCAAGAGCCCGGGAAAAGTTGAGAATAATGTTATCAAGATTAAGCGCAGACGACTATGCAAGAATGGCCAGATGACAAGCTGGATGCATTCTTCAGAAAGTTGTCTGAAGAACAGAATCCAGCTTTTGAACCCCGGAACTGGGAAAAACTCCGAGACCGTCTGGATCAGGCAGACGGTAAGGGGCTGTTCTGGTGGCAAAAGCTGCCCCGGAAAGGATGGCTCCTCACGGCAGGTGCTATTCTTTCGCTGGGTATCCTCCTGTATCTGACGCTCTTTAGAGAGAAAGAATCACTTCTTCCGCAACATCAGGTCTCAGTCGGGGCACAAAAGATACTGACAGATACACTGAAATCTGCCGGCCCTGCGGTAGCGCCGGCAGGCGTAGCCCGGGTTACGTCAGCAGAACAAACCCGGCCTCCTGTAGCCCCGGGGCCTGCGCCGGGCTCGGCCCCGGGTTCGACCCCGGGCTCATTAAAGGAACGGTCCCGTCAGGGAAATAAGGCTGGCGGAGAGCCTGTTAAACCTGCTGTATGGGGTACAAACAGGGCTGACGGGACCAATTATTTTCTTACTGGTACAGAACAACCATCGGGTATTAAAATACAGGCTGAAAACCCGCTGCCGGACAGCACCGGTACCGGCAGGACGGAAAGCCTGAACGCCAGGGTGTCAGACCCGAACCCGGTCAGTCCCCTGCCCTTGCTTAACCCGTTATCGCCCCGGCTGTTTTTGCCGGTCGAGCCTGTTACAGAAATAAAACCGGTTGAAGCCGGGCATCAGGCAGAAGCACCCGCTGCCCTGAAAAACCAGCGCCGGTGGGCGGTACGGTTAGCGGCAGGCCCCGACTTCAGCGCAGTTAAAGTACCCGATTTTGCAGCGCCGGTTCCGGCTGTTGCAGCCCATATCGACTACCGGGTCCTGAATCATTTCTGGATCCAGACCGGGTATGTCAGGAGCAACAAAAAATACAACGCTCTTAACGGCCATTATACCTGGCCATCGTACTGGAACCAGTCTATCCGGCCGGAAAGCGTAGACGCAACCTGTAACATGGTCGAGATACCCCTTAATCTGAAATACATGTGGGGCAAAAAGCCAAACACGGCCTGGTATGTGACAGCGGGTATTACCAACTACCAGATGCAGCGCGAAAAATATGAGTATAACTACGAACGGCACGATCCGCAGATCCGTCGCTATCGCTGGGAAGGATCTACCGGCTGGTACTGGCTGAGCCATACCCAGGTTTCGTTGGGATATGAAAGGAAATTAACCAACCATTTGCGGATCGGAGTCGAACCTTTTGTCAAGATTCCTACTCAGAAAGTGGGATTCGGAAAAGTAAATCTCTATACGGCCGGGGCGTGGCTGTATGTCAGTTACGGGAGATAGAGAGGTTTGAGCTAAGCATATCCAACATGCTTCCCGGCAGATCCAGCCGGGTTGTGCTATCGGCATGTAAGCGTAGTACCTTGAAAATGTTGCGATCGGCTCTGAAAGTGGTGGAATCTTTTAGGCTAATATCCGTATTACCGAACGAATTTTTCCCCTGAACATTCAATTCGCCTCCATTCCTTATATCTGCCCTAAGACTCTGAAAATCATTCTCTTTCAAAAGCACTCCAAAGCTCAGTTGTTTTAAACTAAAGGAATCGGCTTTAAATCCCTGGATAGTTGCAGGAATCCCTTCCGAAACAAATCCATTTAAAGAAGGAGCCTTTATTACGACATAAGGAGCGGTTGTAAAGATTCCCGGAAAATACCGGGCCCGGCGACCATCCTGGCGGAAGCTGACAATCAATGTATCGCGATCGAGCTGCCAGGTGACGACAGGACTGCCGTCCTTGTTTTTCATCGGGTAGACAAGTATCTCCGGACGTGTTCCCTCCTGCACGAGTGCAAATCCGTTATAGTTGCCATGAATTCGGACGTGGCTAAATCTCGCAGGTTGCGTCTTTTCAAACGCGTAGTAGGGATCGTTCCGGTCGATTGCATCAAACTGGCTTTTAAGTGAAAAACCCGGCGCTATCATGGCAAGAAGCGAAAATACCAGAAGACTTATAATTAACGAGTTGCTCTTTTTCATCCGAACAAATACTATTAAATTGTTTATTATCAATCATATAAAACCGAAAACGAGATCCCTTACGGCTCTTTTTATACAGCGGGATATTCTTCCGAAACAAATGCCTGGTACCTGCTTCGAAGCTCGTCCATCGTGATGTTGAGCAGATAGAGTGTTTTAAAAAACGCGGGAAGCTCATTCTCCAGGAAACGCTCCTTCCGGTAGGCAAGTATCAGCTCGACGCTGCGGTCTGATGCGGAATAGCCGATTCCCCTCTTGTTGAATATGATGTCCTTCCCCTGCAAAAAATCGTAGGTCCGCATGACCGTGTTCGGGTTTACCTCGAGCTGGGCAGCCAGATCCCTGACGGAAGGAATCCTTTCTCCCGGAGGCCATTTTTCCAGTAAAATCTGCTCGCAGATAAAATCAGCGATCTGAAGATAAATGGCCTGGTTGCTTTTAAATTCCATGAGCTCAAGGTTATATTTCTTTTTCTTTAAGCCGTATAAAACTAATATACCAGGTAGAAGCAAGAAAAATCAACGGGAAGATATATACAAGTGACCTAACTGGCTCTGTATGTGTCAGGCTGTATTGCTGGCCGGATTTATACCATAGCTGCCAGCCCGAAAACGGAAATGCAACCATTTTCGACGGGGCACCCGTCGAAAAATAGCCAAAAGCAAGATTGATTCCGAACGAGAAAACAGCCAGCAAAAACAAAACCAATGCCGTTTTGATATAAGACAGCCTATTGAACCAGATTGATCCGAGAAATACTGCTCCCTGGATTATGATGTGCATGTAGACAAAATAACGCATGACATCCGCCGGGATCGGGTAATATCGTATTCCGTCGGCAGGTAATCTGCTGTTGGCATATTCTACGCTCCAGTAATGAAACTTGATAAAAAACACCGTAAAGGGTACAATAAACAGCAATGTAGTCAAGAGCGCATTCAAGAATTTTTCCAATCGCGACGCGGGCACCATAATCGCAGCTATACCGGTATCCGGACGCCCGTAATGGCTGAAAACAGTAGAAGTAAAAAGGCTGCCCCCAAACATCACGACCATAAATAATGCCAGTGCATGAAAGAGCAACAGTACCGTGTTATAACCATGGACGACTACAATCGGAAATAAAAGCGCTAATAAAAAGCCGGCTAATAATCCTGCCATCAGGATGTAGTTTTTACCTTTTTCTGCGGAATCCAGCTTTACAAGCTGCATAAATCGTCGAATATCGAATACCTGGTTCATCATCAGTAATTTTAATTGTGATAAATAGTCCTCCGTTTGAATAGCTAATATCTACTGGCTAAGGTTGGAATAGCTGTTTGATCCGCGACGGATTTTCAATCGCCGCATGGAACAGATGCTCCAGATCGACGCGGCTTTCCTGGTGATCCAGGTTTTCGCTGACCGCCTTATAACCGTAAAGAGACGGCGCTGAATACAGTACATACGGATTAGAATCTACGTCTGGCATGGTACCGAAATACAACCTTTCGGAAACGGATTCCAGGCTGTGATGGACAAGAATCTCACTGTTTTCAAGAATAATAATTCCGTCGATAAGATTGTCCAGGTCCCTTACCTGGTGTGTAGAGATCAGGATGATGCGATCCGGTTCGAGCGCAGACGATACGATTTTCCTGAACTGGCTTTTTGAAGGAATGTCCAGGCCGTTGGTTGGCTCATCCATCAGCAATACCCGGCAATTGGTAGCCAGCGAGAAAGCTATTATTACCTTTTTCCTCTGTCCGTATGACATCCCGTTGAGCTTGTTTTTCTCCGGAATATCCATTTCACGGATATAGCCGCGAAACTGTTGTTCATCAAATCCCGGGTAAAACGGCGCCATTATATCCAGGTACCTGTCTATCGTTACCGGGGGCAGAAATATTTCCTCCGGAATAAAATACAGGTCCTGTAAAAAAGCGGGAAGACGTTTCGCCGGGAGATGCCCGTTTATTTCGACATGACCTGATAAAGGAAACAGCAGCCCCGCCATATTCCGGAGCAGGCTGGACTTGCCTGCGCCGTTTTTACCCAAAAGCCCGTAAATATACCCGGGGAGCAGGTTCATCGTCAGGTCTTCAAACAAAATATGACGCCTGTCGTACCCGAATGTAAGCTTGTTAAGCCGGATCATTATTTCGATATTTGTAGTGTATTAGTACATTAGTACACTACAAATATGATGATATTATTCCTGCTTCCAAATACTTTTTGAAAAAATTCAGAGAATACCGCTCTCAACTTCCATCCGGTACCCTACTCCATGCACGGCGGCTATTTTTACTGAAGCATCATCCTGAAGCAGCTTGCGAAGACGGGAGACAAACACATCAATGCTCCTTCCTACGATGATACCTTCGTCCTCCCAGACTGATTTGAGAATAAAATCTCTTTCGAGCACCTGGTTTTTGTGGTTTACGAAAAGGTTCAGAAGCTTTGCTTCACGGTAAGTCAGGTGATGGACGCCGGTCCCGGTATGAAGTAAAAGGCCGGATAAATCCAGTGCAGAGTTTCCGAATTCAGTCCGGCGGGCCGTATCACCGGCCGGAGCTTCCTGCTTCGATATTATTAAATCTTTCCCTGACCTTCGCCAGACCATGAGGCCAATGCCTGCTGCCAGTAAACCGCTGATTGAAATGATCCACCACTTTCCGCCGGCGGCAGCTTCGGCGCGATCCGGAATAAAGCTTATTTTCAACAGGTAGCACCCGGCGTCCTGACGCCGCCCCTGGCAGGGAACACCGCCTTCCCGCGCCAGGTCGAGATAGCTGTAACCCAATTGAATTTTCCCGTCACCGCAATTTATGATCACCACGTTGTACGCCTGTCTGATGCCCTGTAGCTCCAGGGATTCCTGCAGCAATTGAGGTAGCTTATCATAATCAAAAAGACTGTCGACGCGAATCAGAAATGTTGCGGGATCTGATTGTTCGACCGGTGGAATTGCCGAGAGCGTATCGCCGTTTTCCGCCAGCAGCCGGTGCGCAGTTCGTCGTAGTGCAAGGTTTGCCTGCTCCGAAAATTGCGGGGATTCATTAATTCCGGATACCGGAATGGTATTTATAAACACAAGAAATACCCATATCCCCCTGGATACCGTTTTCCCGAACGATGTTTGAATACGGGTATTTCTCTGTTTGCTCATATGCCGATGCGAATTCTTTTTGTACTGACTTAACAAAAGTACAGAATTTAGCATCCATCTTTTCGCAGGGCATTCTGCCCGGGCCACCAGTCGAATTTAGGTATGTACCGGTTTTGCCTGACGACAATCACCTTCCTGTTTCTAGCTGTATTCTCCCCGGCCGGATCTATGATCATCTGATCGCCGTACCTCGCCGTTTTCAGGATAGCCGATATTTCAATTTCCGTAACGGCGTGGTTGTGGGCAAAAGCATCGGCATCGACTATTTTCCCTTCCCTGATAACATAGGCATAGAATGGAATCAACTGCGATTCGCCTGTTCCGGCATGTAACGCGACCAGGCTCAGCTTCCCTGTTGTAACCGATGACAATGTGGTCTCATCGGTTACCTTTCCGTTTAGCATCAGGGTATTATATGCTCCTCCGGCACCATTCCCGATTAAAGCTCTAAGAGAAGAGCCTGAAAGGATAACCAAAAACGCCAGTGTCAATTTCAACATTAACTTATTCATGACGGCTGTTTTTCAGATTTCTATTCCTACAAAACCAGGATCTCATTGTGCGGAAGCACGTAGCGGCTTTCAGTTGTCATCAAAACGATATGATCCCCTTTGGAGCACTTTTTAAGTACGTTTTGAATTTCAACCTGTTTTACTGCTTCACCGGCAAGCATGACAAGCGTACCGGTGCTTTTGTCCCGGATAGCGATCCGGAAGAAGATCTGATCCCTGGGTTTACCGCCTTCAGGAGTCAGATCGGCCGTATTTACCGTCAGCATCCCCGTCGCCGATACGGACACCGCACATTTCCCTTTGGCAGAGTATTCATCTACCACCATCCTGTTGTTTAAAAACGCCGCAGAGCAATCGCTAAAGGAATGCTGGGCAATTGAAGCTACGGAACACAGCAGCATAGCGCCGGCCAGCAGCAGATTTACATTTTTCCTGATCATGTCGCAAAGTTGTTTTTGATTTGATTTTTGTTTTTCGATCAAATCTAGAGCAGCCTTGCAAGGAGGGAAGTAAAACGATGTAAAACAATGTAAACGAAATGTAAAAGGTTTTGGGAGGCGGCTGGCCTAACGATTCCGCGATCCGGTTGTCCGGCACATAAGATTTGCCTTCGCCGGGAAGTAACCAGGTGGTTAGTAACCATGTGGTTAGGCGCTCCCTACTCCGTCCTCAGCGATTCGACCGGGTTCATGGCCGCGGCGCGCATTACCTGCAGGTTGATGATGAGCAGCGAAACCGCCATCACGCTTATGGCGGTCAGGCCGAATATCCATCCGCTCAGTTCGGTACGGTATGCATAATTCTCCAGCCAGCGGCTCATCCCCCACCAGGCAACCGGTGAGGCTATGACAATAGCGAGAAGTATCAATATGACAAAGGCTTTGGTAAACAGCGCCGAGATATCGAGTGCAGAAGCACCGATCACTTTCCGGATGCCGATCTCTTTGGTACGCTGCCTTACCATGAGCGCCAACAGGCTGAACAGCCCCATTACAGATAACGAGATGGCCAATACGGCGAAGACCGTAAACAGGGAAGCCAGCCGCTTTTCATGACCGTAAATCTGCTGTATGAGGTCGTCTGCAAAGGAATATTCAAAGGGTTTGTTAGGGAACACACTTTTCCACACCTGCCCGATAGCTTCCAATGTGGCAGGGACTTTGCTACCTGCTATCCGGATAAAGGCTTGTCCCGAGCCCGACTGGCTTCCGCGCAGCACGACCAGGGGACTTTCTTCCTTAAAGGAGGTCACCCTGAAATCCTTCACGATCCCGATAACGGTACCCTGCAACGCCGGCAGGTATAGGGATGTATCGGTCTTTGTAATATTCAACTGCCTGGCAAGGCTTTCCGTCACTACGACCGGCATGCTTCGCATCAGTCTTGTCTGTTCATCGCGGTCGCGGGTCTCACGCATCAGCCCGTTGTAGTTCAGCAGGTCGCTGCCGTATTTCTCCGAAAAATACCGCCCGCTCAGAAGTTTTATTTTCAGGGTTTCCAGGAAATCAAAATCGGCATCAACAAAGGCAAAGCTCATCCTTTTGGTAGTATCGGCCGGATCGCTCATTGTACTTGAGCCATCGTATCCCTTCCCTATAGAAACGCCTCCCCCATAGCTAACCGACTCTACGGCAGGCAGACCAAGCAACATCTGCTTAAATGCGGCAGCCTGTGTATGGTGGACATCAGGTACTACCAGCAGAAAACTTTCATCAAAACCCATCGAACGATTGCTCAGGAACTGTAGCTGCTTGTAAACGAGGACGGTCACATTCATTAAAAGGACGGCTATGCAAAACTGGAATATGATGAGCGCCTTTCTGAACAGGAATGAAAACCGGAACCCTCCGATCTTCTGTCTGAATACTTCAACCGGTTGCATCCTGCTCAATACGACTGCCGGGTACAGACCTGACATGACCGCAGATACGGTAGCAATCGCGCAAAGCGCAACGATGTTGGGCACATTGAACAGATAGGATCTGTCTTCCGCAATTTGCAGCAAATCTCCGAAGGCCGGCCAGAACAGGTAGGCAAGCACCACCGCAAAGGGAAGCGATAAACAGAACAAAAGGAAAGACTCTCCCATAAACTGCAGAACGATCCGGGCCTTACCGGCGCCCAGCACTTTGCGCATACCTACTTCCCTGATACGCTGAAAGGATCTCGCGGTCGTGAGGTTGATATAATTGACCGAGGCGATCGCCAATATAAGCAAGGCAATAACGCCGTAAATGTAGACAAAGCGGACGTCGCTGACGTGGTATCTTTGATCATCGATTTTGCCGGAGTTCAGCCGGATATCTGTCAACGGCAGGAACCGGATATTAACCAGGCCGGATTTATTCTCCAAACCATATTTCTTGCCAAAGTCCGACATCTGACGCTCCAGATTGGCAATATTGCTCCCTTTTTTAAGAAGAATGTATTGAGATATGGAGGAATAAGCCTCAAAATTCAACGCCTCATTAGCGAGCCGGACCGGAACCACTACTTCAGCGAAAAAATGCGTATTCGCCGGAAGGTCTTCCATGACCGCGCTGACGGTCATGGGAGTAGTGGTGCCATCGTAGTTCACTCTTTCTAACGTTTTCCCGAGAGGATTTTCCTCCGGGAATAAACGGTGGGCGATATTACGGGTAAGGACTATATTCTGCTTGTCGCTCAGGGCAGAAGAAGCATTCCCCCGGATAACTTTTAAATCAAATACTTTAAAGAAATCGGCGCCGGCCGAAACGCTCTTAAGCGTCAGGTATTTATCCGCAACTTTTACCTTCTGCGGCCAGGAAAAAAGCGGGGTAGCAGCCTCCACATCCGGAAATTCTTCAGCAAGCGTCCGGCCTAGCGGGCTCGGTACCTGGATTTTTCGTTGCTCAGGCTCCAGCGCTTTGTTTTCGATCAATAGCTGATATACCCTGTCAGCAGTAGGGAAATGCCTGTCGAACGATAACTCATACCTGATATAACCGATAATAAGCAAAACGGCTCCAAAAGCCAGCGCAAGCCCTGCCAGATTAACGGCAGCGTATGTACGGTCCCTGTAAACGGTTCGCAGCGCCAGGAGGAGATAATTGCGGAACATCGTATAAAAAGATGTCGGAGATGTGTGAATTACGATCCCACAATCCACCCGTCCAGCAGGTGAATAACCCGGTTGCCGTAAGCGGCATTCTTCTCCGAATGCGTCACCTGTATAATGGTGACACCCTCGCTGTTGAGCTGCTTAAAGATTTCCATGATCTCTTCTCCCTGCCTGGAATTGAGGTTCCCGGTGGGCTCGTCGGCCAGGATAAGACCAGGGCTTGCTGCCAATGCACGGGCGATGCCGACCAACTGCTGCTGACCTCCTGAAAGCTGGGTTGGGAAAAGGTCCTTCTTCCCTACGATATTGAAGCGATCGAGCATATCGCTTACAATGGCCTTGCGCTCGGAAGATTTTACATCCTTATAGAGCAGCGGCGTTTCGATATTTTCATAGACCGTCAGCTCATCGATGAGATGATAAGCCTGGAAAACAAAGCCAATATATTGCTTATACAGCGCGGATATCTGCTTTTCCTTTAATTTGGATACCTCCTCTCCCCGGAACCAGTATTCTCCCTCCTCGAACCTGTCGAGCATACCTATTACATTGAGAAGAGTGGATTTCCCCGAACCGGAAGGCCCCATAATGGACAGGAACTCGCCCTGCTTTACTTCAAGATTAATGTTCCTTAGTACATACGTCCGGCCACCGCCGACAGGGAACCATTTGGAGACTTTTTTCAGCTCGATCATCTTTTTGGTTTACAGTTTCCGGGAGATTAACGTAGCTAAATTCTGAAAACAACATACCAGACTCATATCCATTTGATTATCAATTTGCTACATTCTGAGCATACGGAGAAGGCTGTGCGATTCCGAACAGTATTTTGTCCGGTAACGGACGATTTCCCGGGCTGCTCCAAAAATCGATCCTGCCTGTAACACGGCTGGTTTCGGTCAGGCAAGGAGCGCTTTGACGACATGACCATGAACGTCGGTCAGCCGGTACCGGCGTCCCTGGTGCTTGAAAACCAGCCGCTCATGATCCAACCCGAAAAGATGCAGCAGCGTGGCCTGGAAATCGTGCACATGTACCCCGTCTCTGACCACATTGTAGCTGAACTCGTCCGTTTCACCATGAACCAACCCCGGCCTGGTTCCCCCTCCGGCCATCCACATCGTAAAGCACCCCGGGTGGTGGTCGCGGCCGTAGTTGTCGCTGGTGAGTTTACCCTGGGAAAAGCTCGTACGGCCAAATTCACCGCCCCAGACCACCAGCGTATCTTCCAGGAGCCCTCTCTGCTTGAGGTCCATGACCAGCGCCGCCGATGCCTGGTCTACATCCCTGGCCTGCTTTTTAATGTTTTTGGGCAGATCGCCATGCTGATCCCAGCCCATGTGATAGAGTTGTATAAACTTGACGTCCCGCTCGGCCATCCGGCGCGCAAGCAGGCAATTGGCGGCAAAAGTGCCGGGTATGCGCGCATCCTCTCCGTACATCCTGTAAATATAATCGGGCTCTTTGGATACATCCACCGCTTCAGGAACAGAAGTCTGCATCTTATAGGCCATTTCGTATTGGTTGATCCTGGACTGGATTTCCGGGTCGCCCCACATCGTAAACTGATGCTCATTCAGCTCTTTGATACGATCCAGCGCCCTTCGCCGGTCTTCCTTATGAACGCCGTAAGGGTTCCGAAGATAAAGCACAGGATCTTTACCGGCCCGGAACTGAACGCCCTGGTGATGCGAGGGTAAAAACCCGTTGGCCCATGCAGCCGTACTAAGAGGCTGATCCGATACGCCTTTCGAAATCATGACCATAAAATGGGGGAGATTTTCATTGTCGGAACCCAGTCCGTAGCTCAGCCAGGACCCCATGGAGGGCCTGCCGCTTTGCTGGGAACCCGTTTGTACGAACATCACCGCCGGCTCATGGTTGATAGCCTCGGTATAGACAGATTTGACAATACAAAGCTCATCAACTATCTGAGCCGTATAGGGAAGCAGCTCACTCACCCAGGCGCCTGACCGCCCGTACTGCTTAAAATTATAGATGGATTGAACGAGCGGGAAAGTAGACTGTCCGGCGACCATCCCCGAATTGCGCTGCGTCCCGCGGATAGAATCAGGTATTTCTTCACCGTGCCATTTCGCCAGGGCCGGCTTATAATCGAAAGTCTCCAACTGGGATGGCCCTCCGCTCATGAAGAGGTAAATGATCCTTTTGGCCTTTGGTGAAAAATGGACGCCTTTCACAAATTCGTCCTGGCCCGGTTCAGATCTCATGGCGGTCTGCCGACCCCCGGCTGCCGGATTGCCGGGCCCCAAAAGGCTGCCCAAAGCGATCGACCCCAGGCCGAGCCCTGCCTTTGTCAGGAAATCGCGCCGGTTGAGCTGCGCCAGTATTTTCTTTACGTCATCTTCCATATACGCCTTTATTTGCGGGTGAAAGCCTCGTCTGTATTCATGATTGAATTGGCCACGGTGGCCAGAGCCGCTATTTCGGCCGGCCGGAGTAAACGGTCCCACCGGATCTCCCCGGTGCTCAAGTATTCAAGCGCCTGCTGCGGCTTTTCTTCAAAGCGTTTCAATTCTTCGAAATAAAATGTTTCCAGGATACGTTTCTCGGTCGCATCCGGATGTCTTCCCGTAATCAGTCTGAAGGCCTTATCCAGCCGCCCGCCGATCTCTTTACTTTCCTCCCGCAACAGCTTTTCTGCCAATACCCTGGCAGATTCGATGTGCTGGGGGTCGTTCAGCAGCACCAATGCCTGAAGCGGCGTGCTCGTGGTACGCCGTGTCACCACGCATTCCCCCCGTTCCGGTGCGTCAAAAATAAGCAGGGAAGGAGGTGGAGAGGTGCGTTTCCAGATAGTATACAGGCTTCGGCGATATAATCCTTCCCCTGGTTCCTGCAGGTATTTGTAACGCCAGACCTTGTCGCTCAGCTCATCCCAGAGACCTTCCGGCTGGTAGGGGTACACGCTTTTTCCCCCGATCTTATTAACCATAAGCCCGCTGATTGCCAGTGAATTATCCCGGATCATTTCCGCGCTGAACCGGAATCTTGCGCCGCGCGCCAGCAGAACATTATCCGGATCTTTCCCGGCAAGCTCCCTGGTTACCGCCGAGCTTTGCCGGTAGGCCGCCGACAGCATGATAGTCTTGTGGAGCTTTTTGATGTCCCATCCCGAATCCATAAACGTAACTGCCAGCCAGTCGAGCAACTGCGGATGCGACGGCAGATCTCCCTGGCTACCGAAATCCCCCGCAGACCGTACCAGACCGTTTCCAAAATGCATCTGCCAGATACGGTTGACAAATACCCTCGCGGTAAGCGGGTTCCTTTGATCGAAGAGCCATTTAGCCAACCCCAACCGGTTGCGGGGCAAGTCCGGGTCAAAAGGGAAAACGCTTTCCAGCGCACCGGGCATTACCTCTTTCTCCGGAGCGTCATAAACGCCCCTGGAAAGGACATAGGTGGGACGAGGTTCGGGCAAATCTCCCATGACCATAATTTCCGGGATCGCATTCATCAGGGCGTTTTTCTCATCCCGTTTTAGCTTAAGGCTGTCCTGCAAGCTTTTGTCAAGGGGATCGGCATGGGCCAGATAATATTCCCTGAGCAATATCCTGTTCGGAGGCAGGCTTACATTTTCAAGTACTTTACCAGCTTCCTCCGGGTTGTGGTTGTATAAAACCTCAAGGGCCGTCAGCTCCCGGTTATAAATCCTGAGTTCATCGATCCCGCCATTCTTAAACGGGATCAGCAGGCCTCGCTGACCCAGGGTAAACCCTGCGAAGCCGTATGTATGAATGTCCTTTTCATAAAGGATACCTTTATAGAGATTGTCATAGTCTGTTTTAACAGCCGCCTCTTTCCCATTGATGTAAATTCTGGCGCCGGCCGCCTTGCTGGAGCCGTCGTAGGTCACCGTAACCTGCGTCCACTTTTTAGGGGGTACTGCATCAACCGTACTCACCTGTATAGCGTTCTGGGGGTACGAATGCGCTATAATAAACTGGAGCTTGTTATCTGCCAACCTCAGCGAATAGCCTTTGTAGCCTATCCGCAAATCTTCGCAATGATAAAATATCCCGGCGTCCGGGTATACCGTATGGGGATTGATCCAGAGCGCTACCGAAAAAGGCTCGGTCCGCTCATGCCAGCCTATCTTGTGGCCAAGCCTGATGGAATTGTAATCATTTACGAAATAGGCGTTCCCCTTCAGCCCCGGCTTTAAAACAGGGTCCCTGCATTCGGCGGGCTGCCGGCTGTTGACCATGTTGGGCGTGATAATTTTATTTTTGGGCCCGGTCTTCACCTCGTCGAAAGGGTAGTAAGCCATGAGGCCTTTACCGACTTGCTTTTCGAGCTCCTCCCGGGTAATCGTCATTTTTGAAAGCCGGTCGGAAGCACCTGATACGGAAACATTGGCTGCCCGCCTGGTTTCCAGGTCAGCGATCTGGCGGTCAAGAAAACGAATGAGTTGCTCCTGTTCCCCATCTGTCAGCAGAAGGGCCGGACCGGGCGTCTGATCCGGTCCGTAAACAGGGCTGCCTGTTTCATCTGTGCTGTTGAAAAAGGCAAACATTTTGTAGTAATCTTCCTGGCTGACCGGATCGTATTTATGATCGTGGCAACGCGCGCATTGAACGGAAAGGCCCAGGATGCCCTGGCTTACCGTCTGCACCCTGTCGGCATTGTATTCCACCCGATACTCTTCGAAGACGATCCCGGCCTCCGAGTTCTTTTTATGCAGCCGGTTAAAGGCAGTGGCCAGGATGCTTTCTTTGGAGCGTCCGGGTATCAGGTCACCGGCCAGTTGCCAGGTAACAAACTTGTCGTAGGGCATATTCCGGTTAAAGGACCGGATGACCCAATCCCGCCACGGGGAAAAGTCGCGATGCTTGTCATCGAGGTAGCCGTCGCTATCAGCATAGCGGGAAACATCCATCCATTCGCTTGCCATACGTTCTCCGTAGGCCGGCGACGCCAGCAGGCGGTCTATCAGCTTTTCGTAGGCATCGGGGGCGCGGTCGTTCAGGAAACGGTCTATTTCCTCCAGCGTAGGCGGCAGGCCGGTGAGATCGAAGCTGGCCCGGCGGATCAGGTCCTCCCTGCTTGCTTCGGCAGAGGGCTTCAGTCCTTCTTTCTCCAGGCGTTGTAAAATGAAATGATCTATAGGCGATACCGCCCAGTCTTTGAGCTTTGTTCGAGGAATTTCAGGCTTCCGGGGTTGAATAAAGGACCAGTGAGGCTTGTATTTTGCCCCTTGTTCGATCCACCGGACAAGGGCGGCGATCTCCCTCGCAGAAAGATTTAAATTAGAGGAAGGAGGCGGCATTTTCATTTCCGGGTCGTCAGAGATCAACCGGGCATATACCATACTCCCAGAAAGACTTCCCGGAACAATGGCGTGCCGGTTACCGGCATCTTTCAGCGCAGCGTAAGCGCCCTCCTCCGTATCGAGCCTTAGATCTCCCTTCCGGTTTTTCAGGTCCGGGCCGTGGCAGGCAAAGCATTTATCCGACAAGATAGGCTTGACATCGTAGTTAAAATCTATCTTTTCGGGCAGGTCCTTTTCGGCCAGTACTATTTCAGCGGGCTTTTCCACCCCGCAGCCCGTCAGTAGAAGCAGGAATAAAATGAGGAACGATACGGGCCGACATGCATTCCGGCGGTACAGGAGGAAAAAAGCAGTCTCATCTTCTTTCCTGAAGGCATTCCAAAGTACGATATCGTGATGATACGCTTCCAATCTCCTATTCTGCTACCGTCCCGGGTATTTTTATAAAAGTCTTGAGAGCTGATTCTTTACTCAAAAATCAAATGACCGGCCTTCCTGATCAACCGGTATCCGATTGGAGAGCTACCTCACCCGATCGCCTACCCTCATATTCAGAGCCCACCAGGTAAATATTATCGTAGGCGGGATTCCAGGCGTCGTAGCTGCGCTCCCTGTTGATATACTGGTAAGAAAGGATAAATCCTGCGAAGCCTAATCCCAGGCCCATTATATTCAACAGGCCTAATGCTTTAGACCGCATCAGGTTCCGCCAGGCTGTTTTAAAGAAATGAATTCCCATCATTTAAAATCCGGTTTGCTGCATCGGTTCAGACATACAACAAATCTATGCCCGTCAATATAACACACTTATTACCAGCCCGGTAATACGGAATCTATTTTAAAAATGTCCGGAAGTGAACATTTTTTGTCCAGAAGCGGACAGGGTATTACCAGCGCCGGAAACCCGCCTTTCCAAACATCTACTATTCACGTCTTTCCTCTACTTTTTTTCTGTTTTATTTTACTTCCCCGTAGAATTGTTCCGTCTAATTATTTCTCACCATAAACAAGTTTCATATGAAACGGGAAACATTCAATCCGGCTATTGTGAAGCAGTATATGCTCGCCGCGCTCTGCTTTATTGCATTTGGCTTTACAACCAACGCGGGACTGGACAGCTACGAGGTCTTTCTCAACGACAAACTGATCCTGCAAAACTACGTAAACAAGCCGCTGGATCTGCGAAAACTGCAGCTGCATACCGCAAGCGACCAGGATGAGCTACGAATTCACTACAAGCACTGTACCAACAAAGGCGTAGGCACAGGCAGAAGTATCACCATCAAAGATCAGAAAGGGAATATCCTGAAAAAGTGGGAATTTGCCGACGCAAGCGGCTCCCGGTCTGCCATGGTGATACCGGTAAAAATACTGCGGGAGCTGGAAAACCGAAGCGACGGCAGTGAGCTTAGCCTGCACTACACCGCACAGGAGAACCCGAAAGGTGAAATGCTTGCTTCGCTGCGCTTCTGATTTGGCTATCACAATTTATGGAATGTTATCGGGCCGGGTTATTTTCAGCCCGGCTTCTTTTCTGTTTGTACCGCATATCAATATCATAGTGACAGAACTTACTCCATCCTCAACGTTTTTACAGGATTGGCTACCGCCGTTTTTACCGCCTGGTAAGAAACCGTCGCTAAGGCTATAATAATGGCAATCACACCTGATACCGCAAAAATCCACCATTCCACATCAATATGATACGCATATTCCTGCAGCCATTTATTTACTCCCCACCATGCTATCGGGAAAGCGATACCATTGGCGATCAAAACAAGTTTCAAAAAATTTTTTGATAATAACGAGGCAAGATTGAATACCGTCGCGCCCAATACTTTCCGTACACCAATTTCTTTTACCCTCTGCTCAGCAGAATAGGTTGCCAAACCAAACAGGCCTAAACATGCAATGAATATGGTTGCCAGCGCTGCCCATATTAAAATAGTTTGCCTGCGTTCGTCTTCAATATAAAAACGGGCAAGCTGATCATTTAAAAAATTATATTCAAAAGGATCGTGTGCAGCATTATTCACCATCACTTGTTTAAGCTTTTCCAAAGTGCTTTGAATACCGGCAGGGGCAATTCTTACTGAGTAATAATCAATATTATGAATCGGGTTTTTATTGTAGCACAACACCATCGGCTCGATCTTTTCCCGTAAAGACTGGAAATGAAAATCTTTTACTATCCCGACCACCCTGGGCTTAAATGGAATGCCATCAGCATTAAGCGGCCCGAAATTCCCATCGCCGGTTCTCGACACCGCCGGAATCTCAATAACCTGTCCGGCCGCTTCCGTGATACCCAGCATTTCTGCTGCTGTTTCATTCAGCATGATAGCGGATGAATCTGCATGGGTATCGAAGTTTCTTCCTTTTAACAATGGTATCTCAAAAGTTTCCAGGAAATCTTTATCGGCACCCATCATATAGGCTGTTTTGGGTTCGGCGGTACTTACCGTATTGTTTATCTTAATTACCCGAAATGCTTTCCACTCACCGGGTACTCTCGAGGAAGCCGACACATTTTTTACTGAAGGTATTTTAGCCATTTCAGCTTTAACAGCTTCGAAATTTGATCTCGCTTTCCCGGTATTTACATCAATCACCACCAAAAGATCTTTATTAAAACCCAAGCTGGTATTGTTCAGGTAGCGTACCTGCAGAAAAAGAACGATGGTACCGATGATCATGATAACCGAAACGGTAAACTGAAATACCACCAGCCCCTTTCTCAATGAAAGATCGCCGGTGTTGCTTAGTTTAAGGTTTTTCAATAGTGAAACCGGCCTAAAGCGGGAGAGCAGCAGCGCGGGATAGCTGCCCGACAATAAACCGCTGATAGCAGCAAAACCAATAGCTAAAAGCCAGATGCGATAGTCAGTGGAAAAACCCAGGGAAAGTTCTTTACCGGTAAACCGGTTAAATACCGGGAGAAGAAGGTTTACGAAAAGCAATGACAGAACAAACGAAACGAAAGTTACCAGCGATGATTCAAAAAGGAATTGTCCGACCAGGTTACCTTTTGCTGCGCCGATGGTTTTACGGACGCCGATCTCTTTCATGCGGCCGGAAGCTCTGGCAGTAGTGAGGTTCATGTAGTTGATGCCTGCAATCAACAACACAAAAAGAGCGATGAAAGAAAATATTTTTACATAGAGGGGATTGCCCTGCGGCATAGCATCTACATTTGAATTTCTGGCCCCGTCAACAATGTGCTGAGAGCGCAGGTGGATGTCTTTAAGCGGCTGAAGACTGAAAGAAAATGTTACGCCTGCAGGCGCCGTAAAGTTATCCTGTACCAGCTTCGACATACCTGCAGCCACCGTTTTGGCATCAGCACCGGGTTTTAATAAGGCATACACCGAATAATTATTCGAAAGCCAATCCCGCATACGCCCGTTTGCATTGGCCGTATCACTTTGGAAGGTCGCATCGGACAGCACTGAACTGAAATCAAAGCTTGAATTTCGCGGATGGTTTTTTAAAACGCCCGTAATTTTTAATGGCGATTCCAAGTGGCCGAACTGCAGCATTTTACCGAGCACATTCGTTTTTTTAAACAAGCGCTTAGCCAGGCTCTCATTAATAACAATAGAATTAGGCTCTTTTAATGCGGTTGTTTTATCACCTTCCAGCAGGGGAAAATCAAAGATCTGAAAAAAGTGCTCATCGGTAACCGTCACTGTTTCCTGAAAAAAATTGGAGGGGTTTTCGGTACTGAGAATATTGGCCCTTCCCTGTCGCTGTATACGGGTCGTATTTTCAACGCCGGTGATCTCTTTCTTCGATTGCTCCGCAAGCTGATAGCTCCCTGCGGCTATTGTGGTTGATTGGTTGTCAGTCGTCCTGTGCTGAATCACCCGGTAAATCCGGTTTCCGTTCTTATGCTGTTCATCGAAAGTGAGCTCATCGAAAAGATAAAGCCCTATCAACAAAAAACACCCTAAGCCAAATGTGAGTCCCGCAATATTCAGGATAGTGTACAGCTTATTCCTGAAAAGCGCTCTGAATGCAGTTTTGAAATAGTTACGGATCATGATCTAAACCGGGTTTCTTGTGATGAAATGAATTCTATTCTGTTCTCAAACTATCCACCGGGTTCACCACCGCCGCCCGTATCGCCTGCCAGCTCACCGTCAGCAGCGCAATCATCACCGCTGCCAATCCTGCCGCCGCAAACATCCACCACTTTATCTCAACCCGGTAGGTGAAGTCTTCCAACCATTTGTTCATCGCCCACCAGGCAATGGGAGAAGCGATCATAATAGCAATGAATACCAGCTTCACGAAATCTTTGGAAAGCATAGCCGCTATACCCGATATAGTTGCGCCCAGTACCTTGCGGATGCCGATTTCCTTAGCGCGCTGCTCCGTGGTGAAAGCTGCCAATCCGAATAACCCCAGACAGGCGATCAGGATAGCCAATACCGCAAAGCAACTGAATATAGTTCCAGTCCGCTGCACACCGGCATACATATTGGCAAAACCTGTGTCAAGAAAAGTATACCGGATCGCCTGGTTGGGAGAAAACACCCTCCATCGGCTCGTAATGTCGGCAATGGTTTCCTGCAGATCCGTTCCGCTTATCTTGACGGCCATCATGGTAGGGCTGTTGCCCAGCACCATGCACAAACCGCCCACTTCCTCCTTCATCGACTCGAAATTAAAATCTTCCACCACCCCGATCACCCGCATTTTCCTGCCGCCATTGGTGATTTGAGCGCCAACCGGCTCATCCAACTGAAGCGATCCGGCCAAGGTATGATTGATGATAGCCGCTTCTGAATCCGTTGCCAGCTCCCTGTTGAAATTGCGCCCCTCACGAAGCTGAATCCCCAGTGTGGGGATATAATCTTCGTCGATTTGCCACATTTGCCCGGAAACAGAAGCGTCTTCGGTGACCCTACCGTCCTTCCAGAAAGAATTCCCGTTCCTCTTCACCCCATCCATCTTTACCGGCAGGTAGTCGCTTACGGTTACCTGCTGCACGCGGGGAATATCGCCAAGCGCTTCTTTCAGTGTCTGTACCTGTTCTCCCAGCGTGTGCGTTCCCTGGATGATCATCACCTGGTCTTTATCAAAGCCGATCTTCCTGTTCAGGATAAAATGCATCTGGCTGTTGATGATCAGCGTACCGACGATGAGGATGACGGAGGTAGTGAACTGGAACACCACCAGCCCATTCCTCAGAACAGGATTCCTGGTCCCCCGACTCAACTGCCCTTTGAGCACCTGCGCCGGACGGAACCCTGACAGGTAAACCGCCGGATAAAGCCCGGCCACCAGTCCGACACCTATCGTGGATGCAAGGACAAGGGGCAATAGCCAGGCACTCCAGGGAAATACCAGGTGCTTACCAGCCAGCTGGTTAAAGAGCGGCAAAAACAACCAGGCCAGCATCACCCCCAATAAGATGGACAGCGCACTGTACAGCATCGACTCGGTCAGGAACTGTGCCATCAGCCCGCTGCGATACGAACCGACTACTTTCCGAAGCCCGACTTCCTTTGCCCGGCCTGCCGATCTGGCTGTCGCCAGGTTAATGAAATTGACACAGGCGATCAGGAGGATAAACCCGGCAATGGCGCCAAAAAGCCATATAAAACGGATGTCGCCTTTGGGGTTCGCTTCATTGTACTCGCGCAGATCGCCGGAATGCAGGTGAATGTCAGATACGGGCTGAAGCGTCAGCTTAGCCGTATTGATGCGTTCGGGAACCTGGCGCCCCGCCGCTTTCATAGCAGGGATCCAATAGTTGTCCAGCACATTGCGGATCATTTTACCGGTCAGCTGATCCGGGTCTGTGCCCGGCCTGATCTTGAAATAGGTGATATAATTACTGGCCATCCAGTTGGTTTGCTCGCCGGCATAAAAAGGCTCCCCCGATAAAGCGAGAAAAAAATCATAGCCATATAAATGAGAATTGGCCGGTATGTCTTCCAATACTCCCTTTACGGTATACGGTTTGCTTTTGTCATTGTTCAGGTAGATCACCTTGCCTACCGGAGTTCCTTCCGGGAAATATTTCTTCGCCTTGGAGGTTGTCAGCGCCACCGTATTGGGCTCGGTCAGCGCATGCTGCCGATCCCCGTCGACCATAGGAAGCTGCAGCATATCCAGCAGTTCCTGGTCGGCATAAACAAAGCCTCCTTCGTACACGCTTTCGGGATGCAGATCGGTGGAGACCTGGTTACTCCCTGCCCCGAACAGCGGGTTAGGAAGCAGGCGCCCTGCCTGCATAATTCCCGGGAAATCAGCTTTGAGCGCTTTGGCCATGGGAGCCTGGAAGGATAGCCCCTTTATGACATTCCCCTGCTCATCATTAAACTGGCCTACTACCCGGAAAAGCTGGTTCCCGTCCGGATAGGACTTGTCATAGCTGGTTTCATGGATGATGTACAGGCCGATCAACAGGCAGGCGGCAATGCTGAAGGCAAAGCCCCCGATTTTAATGGCGGAATACAGCTTGTGCTTTACGAAATTGCGCCAGGCGATTTTGAAATAGTTGCTTACCATTGTCTGAACTGTGATGCTTGTGATGAAATGATTTTTGTGATTTTATATTTTTCTATTCTGTTCTCAAACTATCTACCGGGTTTGCCATCACCGCCCTGATAGCCTGCGAGCTCACGGTCAGTAAAGCGATCAGCATCGTCAGGGTTCCCGTCCCTATAAAGTACCACCATTCCAAGT
Source organism: Spirosomataceae bacterium (assembly GCA_037191015.1). GTDB lineage: Bacteria > Bacteroidota > Bacteroidia > Cytophagales > Spirosomataceae > Ravibacter. Next base: position 109,742 of record JBBCKD010000008.1, on the reverse strand, counting down.
CGACCCGGTAGGCAAAGCCCTCCTAGCCAGGTTTTGGTAAGATAGTAGCTTAGTGGTAGTGCAATTGCAATAGCGGCTAATACCATTTTGGCAAAATCCCAGGAGAGAAGCTTCATGACCCCCAGCTCACTTGCCCCCAGCACTTTCCGGATCCCGATTTCCCGCACCCTTCTTTCCGCTGTAAAGGCGGCCAGGCCCAACAGACCCAGGCATGAAACAAGTATGGCAATTGTCGCAAAATATTGTGAAAGTGTGGCAATCCTGTTTTCAGCAGCATAAAGGTCTTGATAACTTTCATCCATAAATTTGAGATCAAAAGGGATACCGGTTTTTATGGAATTTATCAACACTCATCTCATCGTTCACCCACAGGTAGATCAATAGCACACAGGCCAACCCGGTAGACAGCCCAACCAAATTGATAAAGAAGGTGCCTTTAAACTTTTTAAAGTTCCGGTAGATCAAAAGCAGGTTGTGCCTAAGCATGGCTGGTATTTTAGTTATATTTTTACATCATTTTCATCTCCGTCCCGATTGGCAGGGACACGAATCAGCTTACTCATTACGGAGCGACTCCACCGGGTTGGCCATAGCTGCCCGTATCGCCTGTCCGCTGACAGTCAGCAGGGCAATCGCCAACGCACCAAGCCCGGCAAGACCGAATACCCATTCCTGTAAACTGGTACGATACGCATAGTTGTCCAGCCAGCCGTCCATGATCCACCAGGCTATGGGGAATGCGACCATACAAGCCAGCAATACCAGCAGGACAAACTCGCGGTTCAGCAGCCCCACCAGCGACGAAGCGGATGCACCCAGCACTTTCCGGATCCCCATTTCGCGGGTACGGCGCTCTGCCGTAAAGGCGGCAAGACCGAAGAGGCCGAGGCAGGAAATGACGATAGACAGCACCGCAAACACGCCTGCCAGCTTCTGGATCAGCATTTCAGATTTGAATTTACCGTCAAACTGATCGTCGAGAAAATGGTATTCAAAAGGGTATCCCGGATTATTGGCCCTGATCACCTGCCCGATCCGAGAGACCGTTTCGGAAAGATCCGCTCCCCCTTTGGTCCTGATGTTGATCAGCCCCGAGGTGGCCAAAAAGGGATAGAAAAACAGCGGCTCGGAGGGTGTATAGATGTTATTATATACGAAATCTTTCACAACCCCGATCACGGTATAGGGCGTATCGCCCCAGCGTACCACCTGGCCGGTTACCTTCCCATCGGGTTGTATGAGCTTCGCAAAGGCCTCATTGATAACGATGCTGCCGCTATCGCCCGCCATCCGGGGTCGGAAATTCCGCCCCTCCGCAAGCTGCATACCCAGGGAGGGAATAAAGTCGGCGTCCGTATGCAGTATGCCTATCAGCACCTGCTGGCCGGGATCCTTTCCTTCCCAGTTCATACCCCACGTATTGGAGCCGATGTTGAGCACATTCATGTTACTCAATCCCGCGCTTTCCACTCCGCCGGTAGCGATCAGCTGCTCTTTGATGACCTCTATATGCTCCAGCATCTTTCCCCGGAGCGGCGTCGTAACCACCTGGTCACGGTCGAAGCCCATATCCCGGTCCTTTGCGTACCGGATCTGCATGAAGATGACGGCCGTACAGATTATCAACGTAATGGAAGCGGCGTACTGAAGCACCACCAGGCTCCGGCGTATGAAGACTGCCGTTCCCGCTTTCTGCGTCACGCCTTTCAGGGTGGTGACGGGATTGAATGAAGACAGGTAAAGCGCCGGATAACTTCCCGATACCAATCCGCAAACCAGTATAATAGCGGCAAAAAATACCAGGTGAAGCGGTTTGAACAGCCCGACCGTCAATGATTTTTCCACCAGGCTGTTGAACGCTCCGACGGACAGGTAGGTAAGCCCGATGGCGAGAAGGGTCGACAACCCTGCCAGGGTCAGCGATTCGCCGAGAAACTGTCCGATAAGCGACGCTTTCGTAGCGCCGACCACCTTGCGCATGCCCACTTCCCGGGCGCGCTTTTCGGAACGCGCCGTCGCCAGGTTCATGAAGTTGATACAGGCGATCAGCAGCACGACCCAGGCGATGATGCTGAACAGCCGCACGTACTTCATGCGGCCCTCCTGCTCGTTGCCGTCCCGGTCGAAATTATCGTATAAACGCCAGCGCTCCATCGGGTAGAGAAAATTGCGGTCGATCAATTTCTCATTCCCTGACTTGATTTTGGCAAAATCGTAAAGTTGCCGGTTGACCTCTGAAAGGCGTGCGGACGGTTCCAGTTGCACAAGGGTCCTGATCCCGTTGTTCCCCCAATACTGCAGCCAACCGATGTTCTGCGTTTCGTATACCTTAAATGGCCTTAGCCAGTCAAATTGAAAGCTGCTGTTTCGGGGCAGGTCTTTTACCACGCCGGAAATGACGCAGCCTTCACCGTTGTCAATACGAACGGTCTTTCCCAGGGCCGGCTCCTTTCCAAACAGTCTTACGGCAGCCGACTGCGTAATGACCATGTCATTGGCCCCGTTCAGCGCCGCAGTTTTGTTGCCTTCCGTGAATTCCAATGACAGGATCTCCGTGAATTCCGGGTCGGCAAAATACCCGCTCTGGTAAATTCCGTCGTCGCCTGCGGCAAAAAGAGCGGGATCTCCCCACGTCGTACGGGCAGCATAGCGGATACCGGGTATCTCGCCTTTAATAGCCTGCCCCAACGGCCCCGGTGTGGCTTCAAATACATACGAAACCCCTTCAAAGGTCTGCTTGTTTTTGACGACGTATAGATGCTCCCTGTTGGGAAAATGCAAATTATAGCTCATTTCGTCTTCCACCCATAGAAAAATGAGCGATGCACAGGCAATGCCCAGCGCTAACCCGAAGATATTAAGAGAGCTGTAGGCCCGGGTTTTCCATAGGTTCCGGAATGTCGTTTTGAGATAATTTCGGATCATGTTATAAATAGGGTTTTTGGATGGATTTCATTCACTCCGCAACGACTCCACAGGATTAGCCGTCGCGGCGCGAATTGCCTGAAAACTAATAGTAAACAGCGCGATCACTACCGCCACCATTCCTGCCACTGCAAACATCCACCATTGTATCTCGATACGGTAGGCAAAGTCGTCCAGCCAACTGCTCATTGCCCACCAGGCGATCGGCGAAGCGATAATAACGGATATCAGCACCAGCTTCACAAAATCCCTGGAAAGCAGGCGCACAATGTTGGATACGGTTGCCCCCAATACTTTTCGGATACCAATTTCCTTTGTCCAGCTTTCGGCCCGGAATGTGGCCAGCCCATATAAGCCCAGCGCAGACACTACCGATGCCAGTATGGCAAACAGCAGGATGAGTGTAGTCGATCGTCTTTCTTCTTTATACAACCGGTCGAAGTCATCATCGAGGAATGTATAGCTGAACGGAATATCCGGAAAATTGCTTTTCCAGACCCTTTCTGCCGTGCGCTGGGCTTCAATATTTTTCCCCGGCATGGTCTGTACCAGGAAATGGGATACACCGCTTTGGTGAGCCTTGATCGCAACCGGATCAATCTTTTCACGCAGACTTTTATAATAAAAATCTTTTACTACCCCGATAATCACGCCGCTGTCGCCCCGGCCCTCAAAGCGCTGCCCGATGACCGGATCGCGTATACCTAATGTTTTGACGGCAGTTTCATTTAAAATAGTATTATGATCATCGGCCTTGCTATCGGGCAGAAACCACCGGCCGGCTGTCAGTTCCAGGTTGAGGATTTCATTGAAGCCTTCACCCACCTCAAAAAACGCTATGGTAGGGTTAAAATCCTGCTCGCGGCCATCCCAATCTGCAGCGCCGGAAGAATAGCTCTGCATATTCACGACCGATCCGTTCAGAAAAGACACTTCTGAAATACCGCTCCCGGTGAGAAGCTCCTGTTTCAGCCCATTTAACCTGGCTTTGCGTCCCTCCTTGTCATAATGCGACATGGCCTGGAAAGGAATAGTAAACGACAAGACCTGGGACTTGTCGTAGCTTTCGTTTTCACTATTGATAAAACGCATCTGGTTATAGATAATCATCGTACTGATGATCAGCACGACCGACGCAGTAAATTGTACTACTACCAGAACCTGTCGAAGAAAATTTCCTTTGATTTGCAGCGCATTGGAGCCGCGGAATACGGACAGCGGCCGGAAGGACGACAATAAGAAAGCCGGATAGATGCTGATCAACAGCAGAATGATCCCCACCGTAAGCCCGATCAGGCTCCACAAACCGGCCGACCAGAGCGGAAGTTCGAAGCGGTTTTCGGCCAGCCTGTTAAATACAGGCATTAGCCCATTAACCAGCAGGATAGTCATCAGGATGGTCATGGCTACAAACAGGATGGATTCAAGTACAAACTGAAAGAACAAGGAAGCCCGGTCGGCACCTACTATCTTTTTGATACTTACCTCCTTGCTCCGATGCAATGCCCTGGCAGTAGTGAGATTGACATAGTTGATGCAGGCGATTACGAGTATGAGCACTCCCATCACGGTGAAGATCTGTACCGTTTTGCGGTTCCCGAGCTGAATACTGGCAGTCTGCAGATCGTCTTCAAAATGCATGTCCTTCACAGGCGTGAGACCAATCGTCGCATTATTATTTTCTCTGTGTGCGTTCATAATCTGCTCCATACCGCCTGCTACACCTGCTGCAGGCACTGAAGGAGCTATTTTTACAAACGTACGGAAGTTGAAACTCCCCCATTTACTGTCCGTTGTCACTATATTCGGATTCGTTCTCCTGGCCGCCAGCGGCAGCAAAAGGTCATGACGAAAGCTGGAATTGGCAGGATGGTCTTTCAGCACAGCCTGCACCACGAAATCTGCAGTATCGATTTTGAGGGTTTTACCGATAGGATCGCCAGTGCCAAAGTATTTCCTGGCGCCCAATTCGGTAACGGCTACGTGGTAAATCCCGTTGTTGAATGCCGCCGCGCTTCCACGTATAAAATCATAGTGAAACATATCAAACCAATGCTCGTCCACACATGCGACATTTTTTTCCTGGAAGAATTCTCCGTTAACCTTGATGGCAGGATTTAAGTTGACTATGCGTGTTACCAGCTCAACTTCAGGCAACTGTTCTTTGACCGCCTCACCCAACACATAGGGCGACGCCTCCCACGCCCAGGTGTTTCCGTTGCCTACAGATAAATAGCTCTTGATGCGATAAATACGGTCTGCATCATGATGATAGCTGTCGTATGACAATTCGTTCCTTACCCACATGAAAATAAAAAGGCTGGCAGCCATACCGATAGTCAGCCCTACAAGGTTGATGGCGGTGGTCGTTTTGTTCCGGAGCATGTTCCGCCAGGCAATGGTGAGGTAATTCCCGATCATTTTAAAAATTGGTTTTTAATTAGTACCGGCATAAAGACGCGATGCATCGCGTCTTTACGATCGCTCCATCGTATTTCATTCCGTCCGTAACGATTTCACCGGGTTGGCCGTCGCTGCGCGAATTGCCTGCCAGCTTATCGTCAGCAATGCTATCAGTACCGCCGTCAGCCCTGCCACCGCAAACATCCACCATGCGATTTCAATCCGGTAGGCAAAATTTTCCAGCCATTTATTCATCACCCACCAGCCTATAGGCAATGCAATGAGAGAGGCGATGAATACCAGCTTTACAAAATTCCCGGAAAGCATAGTTGTAATGCCTGTTACCGAAGCGCCCAGCACTTTGCGAATACCGATTTCTTTGATACGCAGACGAGCCATATAGGCCGATAACCCGAATAATCCCAGGCAGGAAATTAAAATGGCAAAGCCCGTAAATAGTGTAAGCACACGGCTCATACGTCGTTCGGCATCGTAAAGGCGCGTAAGCTTTTCATCCAAAAACACGTAACTGAAAAGGCTTCCAGGTGCAAATTCCGAAATCACGGACTGTGTAAATCCGATGGCATCGTCCAGGTTACCCCCTTTAGCTTTTATTAAAAAATAATTCGCCTCTTCCGGCCACTGGACAATTACTAACGGTTCCATTGCGCTATGCAGCGAAGCGAAATGGAAATCGTTAACCACACCGACAATTACCCCGGTATCGCCCGCTGATACAACTCGTTGTCCGATTGGCGCATCTAATTTTAATGTACGGACAGCGGCTTCGTTCAATATAAATGAGGGAGGAGTATTTTCATTTTTTTGGGTGAAGTTCCTTCCTGCTTTTAAGCCAATCCCGAGTACGGGAAGAATATGTTCATCTGTCCACATAAACCGCATTTGGCTGCCCTCTTCCGTTCTCCCTGCCACATTGATCATTCCCATTCCAAACCGGTCGCCCGGCAATGTCGATGTCCGTGCAACCTCAGTAATAGCCGGGGAGGCTAACAGTTCATGCCGCATGGTGTTCGCCTGTTCCATCATCTGCCGTCCATATAGCTTTACAGCGATCACCTGATCCTGATCAAAACCCAACGCTTTATTCCTGAAATACCGTATTTGCTGGTGAATAACGACGGTTCCGAAGATCAGGAATACAGAAGCCGAAAACTGGAATATAAGCAGCCCTTTCCGTACGGATATGACCATACTTCCCTTTGCCTTCCCACCTTTTAAGAAAACCACAGGGTCAAATCCGGATATGAACCACGCAGGATAGACCCCTGCAATAATCGTAATGAGGCCGGTAAACGCCGCCATAAAGAGTATGTTTGCCGGTGTAAGCAATTCACTGAAGAGAATTCTTTTGCCTGTAAGTTCATTGTAATAGGGAATGGCCGGTTTAAGTACAATAAGTGTCAGTAAGGCGGCCAGCAGTATTAACAGGAAAGCCTCACCCAAAAACTGTCTGAATAGCTGACCCGTACGTGCGCCCGCAACCTTTCTCACTCCAACTTCCTTCAACCGGTTGAAAGCTTGCGCAGTAGCCATGTTAATAAAATTTACGGAAGCAATAAGCAGCGTAAACAGAGCGGCTATGGTAAGGATATAGACATACAACAGATTCCCATTTGCCCCCATTTCTTTTTCCAGATCGGAATGCAGGTGAATCGCCGTAACGGGTTGAAGATGTATCTTTCTACCGGCGAGGATCTCACTGCGATTTTCGCCCTTTGCTTCATAAAATTTCACCATAAATTCAGGAATGGCTGACTCAACCTCTGAACGCGAGACTTGTTCATTCAGGAGCACATAGTTATAAAAGCCTGCCCAGCTCCTGCTTTCCAGCAGATTCCTGTTGGTATACTTATTGAACGTCGACATCGATATGAGATAGTCGAATTGAAGATGCGTAGCGAAAGGAAAATTTTCAATGATACCGGTTACCGTCAACAGGCGCTTGTCGGTATCGTCCTGGAGCGTTTTACCCAAAGGATCTTCGTCACCGAAGTAGCGCAATGCCATTTCCTCAGTTAATACTATAGCATCCGGCTGCGTTAATGCAGTCTGCGGATTACCTTTGATGAAGGACAGGTCGAAGACTTCCACTATCGTTGAGTCGGCATAATAACCGCTCTTTTCCTCAAATTGCCTCGGTAAACCGTTGGGAGCAACATAGCTGAATATACGATCCGGATACGGACGGTGAAAACGGGCAACCCGCCCGATACCTGAAATATGTTCTTCCATTTCAACACCCAGGATCGGAGAGGTAGCAGCCCAAACCCGATTTTCTTCACCGATGTTTTCACTATTGATCCGGTAGATGCGATCCGCCTTCGAAAAGCCTTTATCGTAACTTAATTCATCTTTTACATGAAGCATAATAAGCAAGCTACATGTAAATCCCAAAACCAACCCGATGAGCGTAAGCGCTGTATTCAGCCGATAACGCATCAAATTCCTGAATGCTGTTTTTAAATAGCTCCTGATCATCTTCTTTGCAGCAAATACCAAATACCTTGTTTTTACACGGGTCAATCGTTACCGTCGAAGTCTTTACTACCGGCAGCACGTTTATCCTGCTTTCCATCTCCGTGGCAGCGCACACATCAATAATATATGATGCATTGCGTTGCTACGATCCCGGCGCGGTATTTCAGTCCACATTTGATTTATATCCAATAATATACCAATGGATACAACTTTCTGTGAAACAGGTGATTATACGGGAAACAACATATGTAGAGTGTCCGGAAGCGGACAAAAAACGTCCGCTTCCGGATAATATAACATACTATACTCAGAAGAGGGGACAGATAATCCGAGATGCCAGTTAGGAACACCCGTAATGATGTGCCGTCAGGCACTACCTGTTTGTAGAAAAATGGTATCCGAGGTAACCGCATGCCCCGTCAGGGGCTACCCAACAACACGGATCGCCCGTTTGTATTGATGGGTAGCCCCTACGGGGCATGCGAAGATGATGTCTTCCCGTTGCTACTACAGATAGGTAGCCCCTAACGGGGCATGAAGAGGATCGGAAAACATTATTTGACGTCATTTTTCGTTAAAAGGCTTTTTAGACAACAGCTTCTTCTCGGACTCAGCGAGGTAAAATTCGAAAGTCTGATGTAGAATATACCCGTTTATCAAGTAAATTACAGATAAAATGGAAATATCTTTCATTAGTTTTTTTGTGTAAAAATATACAAACACCTAAATTTGAATCATGAGAACATTTGCCAGCGTCGAAGAGGCCTTCAAGTGGTGGCTGGAGAACATTTACCCTTTTTTGCCGCCTGACAAGAAAAAAGGCAGACTTACTACAGCTTGGAGAAACTATACTCATAAACAGTCTCTTTCAGTGAGTAAGATGTCAGAGATTCTAAAGGATTATGGGTTTAAAATCCAAATCAAAGTCACGTATGACCCTTAATTTTTTTGCGTACGGTTTGTATAAAAATACACAAATATATTTAGTTAAAAACCCGGAACGCTTAGCATTCGACCTCAAAGCGAACCGGGCATGTCCAACGGGCTCACGCCCATAAACAATTTAAAACTATGGAAAAGCTCCATGACAACCAAACAGCCGGAGCTTTGAAAAGAGCCGGTAATGAACTTGATTGCTTAATCAGGCTGACGAGCCACGATGAATTGCAAAACTCACTATAGGATATGTTCTGGGAAAGTCTCTGCAGAAGTGATGACAGCGCTATGCCCGATGATATCTTCATCCGAACCGAGCTGTACGACGCTTTAAGGAATATTTTTAATGAAATCGGTAAAGTGACCCGTACCCCTGGATATGCTTTTGCTATTTCCTACGGGCCGAAAATTTCTGGAATAGCATGAACTGCGAATAAGAGCCAAATGTCGTCCTGCGCGTACTACTCTGCTTGTATCACCCCTTCGGGGTTTGCAGGATCCTGGATGGTTGCATTTTTCTATAATCATGCCAGTCCCGCGCGGCGTCCGCTTCGGACTTATACTAACCACGAAGTGGTGGCATGATTATAGAAAAATTGTCGATCAGATGTTCGGCAAACCCAGAGGGGGTAACATATTAAATAAACTCCTGCCAATCAACCCGTCAGCAACCCGGTATCTACACACTTGGCGATACCACAATAGCTATCCGGAAACTTACAGGATGCCTTTTGATTCGAGAATGGCTTTAAAACCCGGAACAGTGATAGTTGGTATTTTCGGAAAGGGTACCTTTTCCAGTACATTGAAATGACTGTCGTGCGTTACAATATAATCGGCGTTGGCCGCAAAAGCACAATCCACAAATTTATTGTCGTCAGGATCACTACTTATAAGATGAAGATTATAATAAACGGTCGTATAGCAAACGTTAGGCAATTCTATAATAGACCTTAGTACATTACTAGCTACTTCTGCATTCCAATGTTTACCAATAAGCTCCTCATACTCGGATAAAATCTCCTGGTTGACCGCAATATCAAATTTAGCATCCAGAATGGCTCGATATATCCAATGGTATTTTGAACGGGTACTGATTGACACTAACAATACATTAGTATCAATCAGCACCACCAGTCTCTTAGGAATGGCCATTTAGCAAACTATCCATATCATCATTGGTTAACCCTCTCCTGTCCCAGATTTCATCCGCAATCTTGATAGCTTTATCCGCGTAGAAATGAGAAAGCACTGTTTTCAACTCCCACAGTTCGCTATCTGACAAATCCGTATCGAAAAGCCTCAAAAGCTCCATTTGTACGTTGCTAAGCGGGAATTTTAGTGTATTCATGTCAAAATATCATTCATCGAATTTACACAAAAATACTAAAAAGTACAAACTGCCTCTCCAACCTGAAATACATTGGGATTTTGTCACTCCGTCCGCAACGTCTTCACCGGATTCGCCACCGCAGCCCGCACTGCCTGCCAGCTCACCGTGAGCATAGCGATCAACAACGCCGCCAATCCCGCCACTACAAACATCCACCATTGTATCTCAGTACGATAGGCAAAATCCTGCAGCCACTTGCTCATGCCCCACCAGGCGATGGGGGAAGCAATCAGGATGGCGACCAGTACCAGCTTCACGAAATCTCTGGAAAGCATAGCCGCTATACCCGATACGGTTGCGCCCAGTACTTTACGGATGCTGATCTCCTTGGCGCGCTGCTCGGTGGTGAAAGCTGCCAATCCGAATAACCCCAGACAGGCAATCAGGATAGCCAGTACGGCAAAGCAACTGAATATCGTGCCCGTCCGCTGCACACCGGCATACATATTGGCGAAGCCGGTGTCAAGAAAGGTATACCGGATCGCCTGGTTGGGAGAAAACGCCTTCCAGCGGGTAGTAATGGCGGCAATGGTCGCCGGCAGATCCGTCCCGCTTATCTTGACGGCCATCATGGTAGGGCTGTTGCCCAGCACCATGCATAAGCCGCCCGCTTTGTCCTTCATAGACTCGAAATTAAAATCTTCCACGACCCCGATCACCCGCATTTTCCTACCGCCATTGGTGATCAGAGCGCCAACCGGCTCATCCAACTGCAGGGATCTGGCCAGGGTATCGTTGATGATGGCCGCTTCCGAATCGGTGGCCAGCTCTCTGTTGAAATTTCGTCCCTCACGAAGCTGGATCCCCAATGTAGGAATATAATCTTCGTCGATCCGCCACATTTGACTAGGGGTGGAAGCATCTTCAGTGACCCTGCCGTCTTTCCAGAGAGAATTGCTGTTCCTTTTCACTCCATCCATCTTTACGGGTAGATAGTCGCTTACCGTTACCTGCCGCACTTGTGGGATATCACGGAGGGCTTCTTTCAGTGTCTGTACCTGCTCGCCCAGCGTGTGCGTTCCCTGGATGATCATCACCTGGTCTTTATCGAAACCGATCTTCCGGTTGAGGATGAAATGCATCTGGCTGTTGATGATCAGTGTACCTACGATCAGGATAATGGAAGTAGTGAACTGGAATACTACCAGGCCATTCCGCAAAACAGGGTTCCTGAGCCCCCGGCTCAAATGCCCTTTGAGCACCTGAGCCGGTCGGAACCCCGACAGGTAAACCGCCGGGTAAAGCCCGGCAACCAGGCCGACACCTATTGCAGACACCAGGATGACGGGTAACAGCCAGGCGCTGTTCCAGGGAAATACCAGCTGCTTACCGGCCAGCTGGTTAAAAAGCGGTAAAAACAACCAGGCCAGCATCACACCCAATAAGATAGATAGCGCGCTGTACAGCATCGATTCGGCCAGGAATTGGGCGATCAGCCCGCTGCGATACGAACCAACCACTTTCCGGAGCCCGACTTCCTTCGCCCGGCCTGCTGATCTGGCCGTCGCCAGGTTGATAAAATTAATACAGGCGATCAGGAGAATGAACCCGGCAATACCACCGAAAAGCCATACAAAACGGATATCGCCTTTGGGATTCGCTTCGTAATACTCACGTATATCCCCCGAATGCAGGTGAATGTCTGAAACGGGTTGAATGGTCAGCTTAACCGTGCCGAACCACTCCGGAAGCTGCTGCCCCGCTGCTTTCATAGCAGGGATCCAATAGGTGTCCAGTATATTCCGGGTTATCTTGGCGCCCAGTTGATCCGGGTCTGTACCCGGCCTGATCTTTAAATAGGTAATATAATTATTGGACATCCAATTGGTTCGCTCTCCGGGACGGGAAAGCAAACCCGATAAAGAGAGAAAAAAATAATATCCGTGCAAATGGGAATTGGCCGGGATTTCTTCCAATATCCCTTTCACCGTATAAGGCATACTTTTGTCGTTGTTGAGGTAAATCACCTTACCTACCGCAGCGCCTTCCGGGAAATATTTCCTGGCCTTGGAGGCTGTCATCACCACCGTATTGGGCTCGGTCAGCGCATGCTGCCGGGTACCGTCGGCAAGGGGAAGCTGCAGCATATCCAGCAATCCCTGATCGGCATAGACAAAGCCTCCTTCATACACGCTTTCGGGCCGTGCTTCGGTAGAAACCTGGTTACTCCCTGCTCCGAACAGCGGACTGGGCAGCAGGCGTCCTGTCTGTATCACTTCCGGGAAGTCGGCTTTGAGGGCTTCGGCTATTGGGGCCTGGAAGGAAAGTCCCTTTATAATGTTCCCCTGCTCAGCGGTAAATTGCCTTATCGCCCTGAAAAGCTGATCTCCATCCGGGTAGGATTTGTCATAGCTGGTTTCATGCGCGATATACAGCCCTATCTGAAGGCAGGCTGCGACACTGAATGCGAAGCCTCCGATTTTGATGGCGGAATACCGCTTGTGCTTTACGAAATTACGCCAGGCGATTTTGAAATAGTTGCTGATCATTTCGACCGGGTGTTTTGAAGGACATTGTCAAAGGAGGAGCATAATTTATACCAGAAATATAATATCCTTATTACCAATGATATAACTCCAAAAAATAGCAAAAAAATGTCCGATATCGAACAGTAAATGTTCACTTGTGAACAGCCGCCGGGAAAGAGCTGCAATTCCAGATTTACATATTTTTGTAAAAATGGAATCAAATTCCAGATTTGTATATAATCGATCGGGTAATATAGGGAGAAGCGAAGCTACTGGTGAATCAGTTCAGGGCGCCGGGCATGACATAGCCGAAAGCGGCGTCCAATTGCTGGGCTGGCGCGAGGTCGCGGATATTCTTTAATTTTCCACCATCACAAAGGAGTAACCACCATCCTTTTCCTTTCACCCGCTTTGAGGCTTAGCTCAATCCCTGCCAGAAGGTTTTCACCGGTCGCTTCCCGTATCAGACGGCCTTTTTCGTCGGAAATGCGGTATTTCTTTCCAGGATCTACCGTAAACCACTCCGGGAACTGGTTGATCCTCGGCCAGTCGAGCGGCATCTTCATCGACTGTGCGTGGCGTGCTTTGTCGAAGTATAGCTTGCCGGACCAGTCTGCAGCCGGGGCTTCCAGCACAAGACAGAGAGCATTCTCTTTCATTTCTCCTCCCAGCCTCACTCCCCCCGAGAGGGGATAAACATAGGTACCTTTCGATTTCCAAAGGTTATACATGATAGTAGTACGGGCGAAATTTCCGTCTCCATGCCAGCCTTCGATGATCCCGGAGCCGATCCATCGCCGGGCGCTTTCCCGGTGGCTCGAATCCTGCATAGACCACATCACCCGGATCTCGCTGTCGATCCAATCCGCCACCCGCTCGTCCGGGATCCTGTTGTACAAGTTCAGAGCGCTCTCGATCGCATCGGCATAGCCGTCAGCGCTGCCCCTCTCCCAGTTATAGCCCCGGTATTTATCCAGGTTCCCGAAGAGCGTGGTTACGGCTTCCCGGTACCGCTCCGTCCCGTCGACAAGGAAAACCGTATAGTACCCGTTCAGGTTGTACCCCCAGCTGTCAGACACGTCTTTGTCCAGCACTTCGTTTGTCAGGGGGTTAATGGCATTATAAAACAGCCCGTCTTCATTTCTTCCGTAGGTGAGCACATAGTCCAGCAGCCGGTACAACGGCTCGCGGTATGCTTCTTTTTTCTGCCGGTCGGTATAGTGAAGGGTAGCGTACAATTCACACAGACCCGAGATCAGCTCGCACCCGTGATCCCGGAGGCGTAGGTTGTTCACCGATCTCAAAGGATAGCCTTGTCCCAGCAGGAAATAGTCGCCGATCATTACCGCCCAATCCAGGAATTCCCGTTTCCCGGTCATCCAGTACACACGCGAGAGTACCTGGAGCAGTTCTCCGTTTACTTCCGTTTTGACAGTTACGGAATATTTAGGATCGTCGGCAACTGTGATATATCCGCTCAGATCGGTCAGCATCTCGATCATCCGGTCAGACCAGGGACTGGGCCCCAGCCATTCGGTGAGGGGCATCAGCCCGTCTTTGGCATATTCGGCAGTACCGAAAATGACCCTTCCCATGCTGACGTCGTCATGAACGAACCCTTTTTTTGAAAACGAATACTCATCAGGCAGCGACTTTACACGCGAAGTGAGCTTTCTTTCATTCCGGAGCATTTCCTTCATCAGGCCGTCGAACCGTTCCCGGTTTGTAAAAAAGCTGGTCAATACCATAAACGGGTAGTTGTCGGCCGCACAGTCATTCGCATTCCACAGATCCGTATCCCGGTCGAGGTTCCTCGGGATCAGCTTGCTGGCCGGATCGGCATACTTCAGCCAATCCTGCACATAGCGCTCGCACCGCCGGTATCCTTCCTCCGTAAGCGCTCCGCTGACGGCGGCTTTTTCTAAACAGTCGCTCCGGGACGCAGGCTGCGCATACGGGGTAAGCGATTTTAAAATTAATCCGGTAGCGATCAGGAGATACCGGGTACTTGCGAGGATTTGAGGAAAAATACGCATTTAAAAAAATGTTAAAGGATACGTCTCAGGGAGCTAATTCATACCGGGCGACTGAAGCAGTTTTTGAGTGAGGTTCCTGATAAAGAGGTTCTCGTTCGATGCCAGCCTGCGCAGGACTGAAGCTATTTCAGGATCCTGCAGCCGGGCCGGACTTACCAGCCTGTATACCCCATGGAGGAGGGTTATGTCTATTTCCCCGCTTTCATACATTTTCAGCAGCTTAAATATCGCGCTCCGATCCGACACTTCCAATTCCGACAGCTTTTCCAATATTTCACTTTGCTTATTTATATCTACCTTCTCCAGGGTTTCTATAAGCAGGTCCGGTACTTTTTTGTTCATCATATCTTTCCTGAAAAAATTCAGGGCCAGCGAGGACACCTCAGACGACCCCGTGGAAATAAGAGAGATCATCTGCCTATAGAACGCCTCATGCAATTCTCTGTGCTGTGAAACATACCTGATCGCCCAGGCCTGCCGGGAGGGTATCCCCGTATGAAGCATCCGGTTCAAAAATTTCTTATCGGCGCGACTCTTCAATATATCCTGTATGGCCTCATACCGCTTGCCGTAGACCGTATGCCAGAGCGTATAGCAGGTGTAGACGGCATCTTTTACCACAATTTCCGCCAGCGAAGGGGATGTGGCTCCTGTAACGCCATCTACTTGGCCAGGAAAGGACCCCGTCGTGCGCTCCTTATCATCGGGCTCTATTGCCAGCTCGTCATAACCGAGGTACTTCAACACGGAAGAAGAATCTCTCAGGATCGCATCGAGGGTTTCATAGTCTTCCCGGTCAAATTCGGCATGGTCCGACTTGGTTAAAGGTTCTCCGCAGGGAACTTCCAATCCTGAATACTCGCCGATCTCATCCCAGAACAGCCACAGCTTCAACATTTTGCATACTCCGTCCGTACAAACGTCTTCGTGAACGTAACAGCCAAACCATATGGTCATGCCGTTACGGTCCTGCAGCTCGAACATCTTGTCCCCGGGTAAAGAACCCGCGCCTTTCCCGGAAGGATGGACCAGTAACACACCCTTCATATCCCGGAATCCGCCCGACGGCTGCCCGGGAGTGGGACAGGGAACGTTGTCTGTAAACGGGCCCGGCTTATTTACGACCAGCGGACTGCAGCCTGACAGGATGAATACCAGGACGAACCATACAAAATATAAAAACCTGAAATTTCCCGGAACCATTCAATTCCATTTTGACTAAAGTTTCGACAGCGACCGGATGTTTGTAGCCATCCGGTCTTTCTGAAGCACTGGAATTTCCGTTGGTCAATCCAATTTGGAAAGGCCGATTTGCGACGCGGGTATCTCTTGCGGTAGCTTGTTTTTGCTTGCGGCAAGGGCCGAGACCCTTCCTGCCGCCTGCCCCATGGCGACCGAATTGCCTGTCACACGGTAGCTAGAATGCGCGATGAAATCGCCGCTGATACACCTGCCGGCCATCATCAACCCGCCTGCGTCTTTGGCGATCAGCGCCCGCAGCGGGATGTCGTAAGGCCTGACTTTGATCCCCTGGTTATAGCCGGCAGAAGGATCATCCTCCGATCTTCTCACGGAATGGACATCCACACCAAACGTCACACGGCACACCGCATCCTCATGCCGCGCCCCGCTGACCAGGTCTTCTTTCGTCACGGTATACAACCCGTGTATGCGCCGGCCTTCCCTGACGCCTATGTGCTCCGCCGTGGCGACGACCTTCAGGTTTTTCCAGACGCCTCCCAGCGACTGAAGCCCGTTGATGATCTTGTGCACTTCCTGCCGCGCCTGTAGTGTGGCTTTGGTCACCTGCCTTGTATCCAGGCCCGAAAACCCGTACTGATGGTTTGCCATGATCATGAACAGATCGTAGTGAATGGGGTGAATGCTGGGCTTGGAATAGGAAGGTACAACCCCGGCCCTGGCCATTTCCTCCCGAAGGTTTTGCTTGGATATTGATCCGGTATCTCCCGCCACCCTGACGAATTTCCGTATTTCCTCAAACTGTATCCCCGAAATGATCGTCAGCAGCGACATGGGCTGGAAGCTTCCGTCGCTTTCGGCTCCGAAATCGAACCCGCAGCCGCTCAAAGCCGCCAGGTCGCCGTCGCCCGAAGTATCGATAAAGACCTTTCCGCTCCAGGCTTCCCTCCCGGATTTCGATTCGGTGACTACGTGGGTAACACGGCTGCGATCGTTTTTCACCGCTCCTGCCACACGTGTATGCAACAGTATGTCCACGTTGGCTTCCTGGCACATCTCTTCCAGGAGCAGCTTCATTTTTTCTACATCATACGACAGGCTGCTCCCGGTATCTATGGGACATTTTGCACCCATCCTGTCGAGACGTTGTTCAAGCTCGCGCATAATGCCCGGCTTGTTGGCCTGGTCCAGTATCCAGCTCAGCAATCCCGCCGTCCATACACCTCCCAGGCAACCGCGGACTTCAATCAGCAAAACCCTGGCGCCGTTCCTTCCGGCTTCTATGGCCGCGATCACCCCGGCGGGGCCTGCGCCGCTTACCACCACGTCATAGTCCCCGGATACCGGTATTATCCGCGATTGCTCCGTGATAGTGGCATTGCTCCCGGATAATTCATGTTTCGATACAGGCCAGTAAATGCTGCCGGCGATCCCGCCGATGCCTGCCTGGATAAAATTTCTTCTTTTCATAATGCTAATGTATTAATAATTAGGATTTTGCTGCAGGTTCGAATTCACTTCCAGCTCCTGCAGGGGGATCGGGAATACGCCGTGTTTGCCGGCCTGGTATACCCTCGTTTCAAGCACGCGGAACTCATTCCTGTTTGGGACATTTGAATAGTCGGGTGTCCCCCATTCGTCGATACGGGGCGCCTGTGCAGGCCAGTTCGGTGTTCCGGAAATGCGCGGACGCCCATAGCTGGGGCCGTTCATTACCTCTTCCGCGATACCCCATCTCCTGATATCAAAAAAACGCAATCCTTCCAGCGCCAGCTCGTATTTCCGTTCCTTGCGAATTACGGATCTCATCTCTGCCTGGCTCTTTCCGGAGGCGATCACCGGCATTTTGACAGATTCTCTCTGCCTTACCTGGTTGATGGCGTCATATACCGACTGGTCGATCTGGTTGAGCTCTATTTTTGCTTCGGCGTAGTTCAGCAGCACTTCCGCATATCTCATCAGGATAAAGTTGAGGGTCGAATTGGCATTATCCATGATGTCGGAAGGGTCGGCATATTTTCTTATCAATATTCCCGAAAATCCGGCAAACGGATTAGTCACATCCTGGTTGTTGACCCGGACCGCAGGTTCGACATTGTAATTCCAGCACATCACGCTGTCCACATGCGTTTCGAACTGGTACCCCATGTGCCGCGTACCGGGCATCACGACCGTCTGGTTCAGCCTCGGATCGCGGTTAAGATGCGGCTGCAGGGGATCGTACAGAGGTGATTTATCGATAGGAAGGCCGTCGATGCATTCGTATGAATCCATCAGGGACAGCTGAGGCGTTATCTCCGACGTTCCCAGCCCGTTTCTTGACCCTATCCTCCTCGGAAGCGTATGAACCTGCACACCCCTGATAAAGCGCTGGCTCAGGATCACCTCGTCGACATCCTGATTGTCATAGTAAAACAGCTCCAGGTAGTTGGGGAATAATTTATATACGCCCAGGTCCATTACCTTTTTTGCTGCGTTGGCAGCTATCTCCCACTTCCCGTTAAACAGCGCTACCCTCGACAACAACGTGTATGCGGCCCCTTTCGTCGCCCTTCCTGCGTTGTCAGCCCCGTAGCTGACGGGAAGCGCTTCGGCAGCTGCGTTCAATTCGGTAATGATAAAATCCGTGATTTCGTCTTTGGAAGATCTCGGTATCTGACTTTCGCTCAGGGGAACCGAGGTAGTTGTAAAAGGTACGCCGCCCCACAGCTCATTTAAATAGAAATAGTAAAAGGCCCTCAGAAACTTCGCTTCTCCCGCAATCCTCCGGTAAACGACCGGATCGGTCACGGATTCGGCGCGGTGCATGTTTTCCAGCAGCAGGTTGCAGCTGCTTATACCCTGGTAGAAAACTCTCCAGATAGAAAGGAATTCGCTGTTGTCTGCAGTCGATATGCCCAGCCTGATAGGGGACAAAGAGCCGGCCGACCGGTTCCACCCGGTATCGGTCATCACGTCGAATATCATGAAGAATGGAATAGGGCCGGTTTGCGTGTGGCTTAGGGTGCTGTAACATCCGTTTACGGCCAGGATCAGCTCGCCTTCCGTCGACCAGAAAGTGTTGGACGAAGGCTGGTCAAGCGGCGACCGTTCCAGGTAATCGGAGCATGAGGTCCCGGTAAGAATGAGTACCAGAAAACAAAAGATCTTTCTCATCGCTGCTGAGCTTTACAAATTGATATTGAGTCCGATAGAATAAGTCTTAACCTGCGGGTAATAGCTGCCGGTGCTTACCGGCGCTTCCACATCGAAACCCTGCCAGAAATTATCGATGGTGAGCAGGTTTTCGCCGGTAACAAATACCCTGAGCGTATTGATCCCGATCTTCCGGGTCAATGACGACGGGGCTGAGTACCCCAGCTGTATATTTTTGAGCCGCAGGTAGGCTGCGTTTCTCATCCAGAAGCTGGAAAGCTTCTGATTGTTGGCCTGGTCGAATGCAAGGCGCGGGAATGCGGCATCTGGATTTTCAGGCGTCCAGTAGTTTTTGTGGTATTCGTAAATAGTGCCGCCGTTATAGAACGGCATGATGGCGGATTGATAGAGATATCCATCTACCTTCCCAACTCCCTGAAGGAACACACCCAGGTCGAAACTACGGTAGTCGAGATTAACGTTGAGGCTATAGGTAAACCGGGGTATGGTATTCCCGAAGACTTCCCTGTCGTTATCGTTGATAATGCCATTCCCGTCGATATCCTTGTATTTGATATCGCCCGGATACATTTTAAGCCCGAATTGTGCGGGGCTTTCGGCAATATCGGCCTCATCCCGGAAATATCCCATAGCCACATTTCCAAACAGTGAATTCATCGGGAATCCTTCACGATTCTGCGTCAGCGCTGTCGAGCTGATTCCGCGCAGGTCTTCGATTTTGTTGACAACATCCGATACCGCTGCGGTGATCTGGTAATTCAGCCTCCCTGCATGATCCCTGTATTTTATTCCCAGATCCCATCCTTTGTTGCTTACTACCCCGGCATTTTGAAACGGGGCATTCAGTCCCAGGGAATTAGGGATGTTGAGCCTCAGGAGTATATCTTTCGTTCTTTTGTTGAAATAGTCGGCCGTGATGCCCAGCTTGCCGAACAGCTCCATATCAAGACCGATGTTGTACATTTCGGTTTGCTCCCATTTCAGCTCTTCATTGGCCAGATCGAGCAGGCGGGCACCGGAAGCAATGCTGTTGCCGAAGGTGTAATTCACGGTCAGCGGAACGGACGAAACATAGGGATAGAAGGAACTTCCGATGTTCTGATTACCCAGGATACCCCAGGAAGCCCTTATTTTCAGGTCGCTGAACCATGGGTTGAGCGACTGCATGAAGCGCTCTTCGAGTATCCGCCATCCTGCAGACACGGAAGGGAATAGTGCAAAACGGTTCTTTTTCGAAAACCTGGAAGATCCGTCGTACCTGGCTGTAAACTCCAGTAAATATTTCTCGTTGAAATCGTAATTGATCCGCCCGAAAAAGGAGCTTAACGCCCATTCCCCGGCAGTCCCCCTGCTATCCTTGTTGTCGTTGCCGCCGGCGTCGAGTACGTCGTACTGAGGCAATTGGAAGCCTTCCCTGTACCCGCTGAAGGAATAGCTTCCGTAATCTTCCATCGAGTACCCGCCCAGCACTTTAAAGTTATGGGAAGCTACGTTCTTCTCTGCCAGCAGGGTACCCCTCAGCGTTTTGTTGAGCGACCGCTGGTAGGTTTCGGTCAGCGTGGAGATCAGCGGCTGTCTTACGAACACGGTACCGTCGGCATTGTAAGTAGTGACCTGCCTCACGAAATCTTTGGTGTGGTTGACCGTATAGATAGGAGAGAATACCACGTTGGCGGTAAGCCAGTTGAGCGGCTTGTATTCAAACTGGAAGTTCATGCTGGCCTGGGGAGACCGGAGCCGCGAGGTGCCTCCCTCGTTCGCCCATGCCAGGGGATTAGTTCCTGCCCAGCCCTCGCCGTAAAGGCCGTTCGAAAATATGGCCGGCTGGTTCGACGGGATCCTGTACATATGGAAAAAAATCGTGCTGATGTCGGCGTTCTGGGAAATCGGCTCGGGACGATCGCCGTGGATAAACATCAGGTCGAATTTCGCCTTGAGCCTGGAAGTGATCTCCAGGTCGGAGTTCAGCCGGAAGCTCAGTCTTTCGAAGCTGGTGTTGTTTACGATCCCGTCCTGTTTGAAATATCCGAAAGAGGCGGCCAGGCTAAGCTTCTCGTAGCCCTTATTGAACGTAAGCAGATGGTTTTGCCGGTGGCCAGGCTTCAGCAAAAGATCCATCCAATCGGTTTCCGGGAACCTGTCGCGATCCTTCCCGCCGTCGTCCAGGTACTGCTTTATGAGGTTTTCGAATATCGGCGCCCTTCCCGAGTTCTTATAAGCAATGTCATGATACGTCATGTGATCGACGGCGTTGACTTTTTGCGGCAGGTTGGTAGGATGGTCCCATCCGTAATAGGAACTGTAGCCGATGGAGGTCTGGTCTTTTTTGGCGCGCTTCGTAGTGATCAGAATTACCCCGTTGGCTGCCCTTGAACCGTAAATAGAGGCGGATGAGGCGTCTTTCAAAACCGAAATGCTTTCTATGGTGCCCGGGTCGATATTGTTCATGCTCATTTCCACCCCGTCGACGAGAACCATCGGGTTGGCGTCGCTGATGGTTCCTATTCCCCGTATCCGGATCGAGCCGGCATCCCTGCCCGGCTGTCCTGACCGCTGCGTGACCGTTACGCCGGGGGCAGCCCCTTGCAGCAACAGGGAAGACTGGCCTACCTGCCTTCTGCCGAAGTCTTTTTCGTTAAGGGCCGATACGGCGCCGGTCAGGTTCACCTTCTTTTGTGTGCCGTATCCGACCACTATTACTTCTTCCAGCGCCTGCTCGTCTATTTTCAGGGAAATTTCAATAGAATTACGATTTCCTACCGGCACTTCCTGGCTCAGGTAGCCTACAAATGAAAATACCAGAACCGATTTCTCGTCCGGAACCCGGATACTGAATTCACCTTTTGAATCCGCAATGGTTCCCTGCTGCGTACCTTTCAGCAATATGCTTACCCCGGGCAACCCTTCTCCTTTTTCGTCGGCTACTCTCCCGGTAAGCGTTCTGTCGGGCGGGATCGCAGGCGCCGCCGGGTCCGGGATCTCAGAGGATGCGGCTTCCGGATGATATTGCGCTGCCGGCTCGTTCCGGAGCACGATCCGGTTGCTGACCTGCCTGTAAGAGATGCGGAGCGGCACAAGCAGCCCGTCGAGCACCTTAGAGAGCGGCTCATTCTCTGCATGGAGCGAGACTGCCGACTTCAGGGGCAGGGAACGGGAGTTGTAAGAAAACCTGACGTCGGCGACCTTCTCGAGCTTCTGCAGGGCCTTATCCAGGCTTGTATCGTTTAGAGATAAGCTTATTTTCCGTTCTAGCAGGTTTTGACCTGAAGTGGGCGCCGCCAATACCAGATGCGTGACCAGAAGAGCGATTAAAATTTGCTGCAGGGACTTCATGACGACTTGGTGCAATAATCGTTGGGCGGCCAAAGTTTTTTTCATAGATTTGACTGGTTATTTGTTCAACTAGATGGAATCAATTGGGCAATAACAGCCCGTACCCCTCATTCAATGCGGGGAAACTAACGGGACTCAGCTTGGCGTCGGAAATGTGGCAGCATATCCGACGCTTTTTTCATACGGGATCAGGTCATAGGCATCAGGAAGTTAGTTACAGCCGTTAGATTTGATAATGATACGGTTGCCCTGCATCTCATACCGCGAATCCGGGCCTAGACTTTCGCAGATGATCTTCAGCTTCTCCGGAAGCGGCTCGTCGGAAAGAGAGGTCGACAGGTAGCATTCGCTCAAAACCTCTCCCGGGTAGTCTACGTTTACCCCGTAAGCAGCTTCTATGGTCGAAAATATAGTGCTGACGGGCGTATCCGTGAATTCGAAGGACAGCGATTCTATCCCTTTGCCAGGGATATTCCGAGGCAGGGGCTTTTCAAAAACATTCTGCTTTTTCGAAAAGCTGACGGACTCATTAGGCAGCAGCGCGATTTCCTGCGGGGAGACCTCCCCATGCGGCTTGATATTCCGTACGTTGACCTGGCCGGTCTTTACAAATACTTCTATATTGGGCTGGTCGTCAAAGGCTTTTATCCGAAAGCTGGTCCCTACTACCTTCGTTACGATTTCGTTTGTATAGACCAGGAAAGGATGATCGGGATCTTTGCTGATTTCAAAAAAAGCTTCTCCTGAAAGGTGAACGCAGCGTTCGCCGGCATCGAAAAATTCAGGATAGGTAAGTTTACCATGCGGCTGTAAGAGCACCGAGCTGCCGTCGTCGAGCGTGATCAGCATGGTCGTTTCCGTATCGTTGTACATTTCAACCTGCTTCACCTTCAATGCAGAAAAGGAGGTATTGTGAGTTAAAGAAGTTTTTGTGACCGATGCGTACCAGGCAAGGGCCCCGCCCAGGAAAAGCGCTGCCGCAGCCGCCTTCCACCATGGGGAAAGACGCGGCACCCGGCCTTGTTGCTCCATGGGGTACTCACGGATACGCCTCCAGCTTTCGGCCAGCGCCTGATCAGTCTCCGACCGGTTTCCCGCAGCGCCGGGCTTCCCCATAGCCAGCAGAAATGACTTTGCCTCCTCTGCCAGGTGAAGATTTCCCGGAGAAGCTTCGGTCCATTGCGCCCAGCCGGCAGTATCGCGGCCGGTTAAGACCCACTCCCTGAAGGAGGGGTCGTCCATGAACTGTGAGATGGAAAGATAGTGGTCTCGCTGCATTGGGGTGTTGGTTTTCAGACAGGAGAGGACAACCTTTCCGTCCGATACTCACCCACATTAACTTTTTGCTTAAAAAATTCAGGAAAGAAAGGATATCAGGAGAAGAAGCAGGTAAGGGAATTCTCCTGTGAGCGTTTTCAGATGCTTGATGGCCCTGTGCAACAGGTTCGATACCGACTGCGGGTTGATCTGCATCAGCTCTGCGATCTGTTCAATCTCCAGCTCCTGGTGATACCGGAGATAGAGCGCTTCTTTTTGCCGTTCGGGAAGCTGGTTAAGCAGCTTATTGAGCTGGTATACCTGGTTCCTGGTCTCTTCGTCAGTTATCATTTCGTCCAGCGCCGTAAAGCTGACACTGAACTCCAGGTCGGCAAGCTCCCGGGCATTGCGGAATATGTGATCCCTTTCCAGGCGCCGGGCTATCCTTTTCCGGATACTCGACAGCAGGTAGGCTTTGACCGAGGAGGGAACGGCCAGGTTTTTGCGGTAGATCCAGATCTCAATAAAAACTTCCTGCACACAGTCGGGTACCAGGACGTGCCGGGAAGTCAGCGATTTCCCATAGCTGATCAGAACAGGATAGTATTTACAAAAGAGGCCGGAATACGCTTCTTCATCGCCGTCTATCAGAAGGTTCCATAGTTCGAGATCATGATGACCGGCAGGTTTCATTTCATTAAACGACATGCTTTTCCTGATAATACAAAAGGAAAAGTCCCGGCATTTTACTTATTTATCGTAAAATAATCATCTTTTCCCTCTCCCCGGCTTTGAGGCTTAGGGTAATTCCTGCCAGGAGGTTTTTACCGGCCGCTTCGCGTATCACGCGACCTTCTTAGTCAGAAATACGGTATTTCTTTCCCGGATCTACCGTGAACCATTCCGGGAACTGGCTGATCCTTGGCCAGTCGAGCGGCATCTTCATTGACTGTGAGTGGCGCGCCTTGTTAAAGTATAGCTTCATACCCCCGGCAAGGGGATAGACATAGGTCCCTTTCGATTTCCACAGGTTGTACATGATGGTCAACAAACCGGTTTTGAGAATTTCATTTTACCAGTTCGAACCGGAAAGCATCCGCGGCGATCATACCGTCAGCTTCCTTATTGTCTACGACAATATATCCTTTAGAACCTTTTTCAAATGTAAAAATCCCTAAAGGCATCCATCGTCCGCCTTCATCTCTCTGATTGACTGCAAGCCTCTGCCGCCCTTTCGTATGATAAATTTCAATGGATGCGTTTGAAGCAAAATCCGATCGGTTGGGCCACCATCCATATACCTTATAATTTCCACTTACAGGCAGGTAAGGCCTGTACATTATGGAGGAGTTTTCTCCTTTGGGAGCTAGCAGAAAGGAGAAAGCATGACGTTCAAGCTGCGGATCTTCGGAATGCCTCCACGTACCGGTCCTTTCTACAAACCGGTGCATGTCATCATCCACTACAACCGCGTTATTCTGATGAAAAATACCATTCGGATTTTCTTCCAGGCTTAGTACCTGCCGTTGAGCCAGCAGCTTTTTTTGCAACGCAGCAATATCTACTTTTTGTACCGCTACCTGCTGCTTACCTGCGAGCGCTGCCGCTACACCCGATGCATGCCCGAGCGTCATAAACTGCGGCTCCATCCGTACAGACGCATACGCCAGATTTGAAGCCGACAGACACACCGGGACGAGCAGATTGGTACATTGCTCATATTTTGGAACCATTGACCGGTAAGGAATTTCGTAGGGCGCTACCGGTATGGACAAATACCCTTCGTTAATTGTCTCGGCCCGCAGGTTCGGAAACCGCGATACCATGTGGTAGGTCCTCTGCATATGCCGGACATCAATATTATAGGACCCCATTGCAACAGCATCGTATTTGACGGTATCTTTCTCCAGGTCATGCTGGGTAAGGACATACTCACCGGTCATTCTCCGGGCTACCCGGATATATAACTGGTGTGGCCAGTGACCGGTGTCATGGAACTCATCTTTACATAACCCCCATTGCCGGGCTTCCTGCCGAATGTTTTCCGGCACGTCAGGATCATGGCCAATAAAATACAACAATCCCTGGGTGTAGCGTAAATGATCCATCCATATCTTGTCTCGCAGAGGATAATCAGCATCAGGATAGGACCAGTTGCTGCCGTCATACAGATTCGTTGATATCGGACCGGTCGAATTGATCTCCGCTTTTTGGTTAGGCAGGTTGATACCCGGCCTGAACACCCCGGTCTCAGATAAATTCTTCGGCTTCCTTAGGGCCAGGTATCTTCTGAGTAATTCGTAACGGGTAGCGTCATACCCGTCGGGGCGGGTAACGGGAACCCGGTTGGCCGGATCATTTGTCATTATAAGCCGAAAACAATAGGCTTGTACCGCACTGTCTGCATCACCTATCCCGGCCTGAGGTCTGGGATTTATCAACGGTAGCAGCTCGCCGTTCTTCCCGTTCACAAACGGAGATACAGGCAAAGGGAAATTGTGCCCATCAGGATAAAATGGTTGTCGTCCGGCCCATGATTCACCATATTGGGCAATCCCCTCACGCCCTATGGCGTAGGATACGCCCGCACGGGCCATCAGATCGCCTTCGTAGGAGGCATCAATAAAAACAGCCGCCGTTAGGGTAGCACCCGAGAGCAGTTCGATGCTCCGGATTTGCCGGCCATCTTTCTCAACAGATTTAACCCGTTCACCGAACCGTACCGTTACTTTCGATTCTTTCAACCAATCGCGCAGGATTTCCTCTCCAATAGTTGGCTCCGGACCACGCCAGAAAAAGAGCGGTTTCCCGTACCTGGCCGCCACACGTTCATAAAACTCCAGCGCGAGACCTCCGATTACGGCCCTATCGCCATAATCGGTATGAGAAAGGCCTCCTGTGACCATGCCACCCAGGTGTCCGCCGGGTTCAACCAATAAAACAGAGGCTCCTTCACGGGCGGCAGCAATGGCGGCGGTAACACCCCCTGCTGTACCGCCGTATACAATAACATCTGCCGTACGCTGAGATTGAGCAATACCCGAAAAAGGAAAAAGCAGGATCAACAGAAAGCTGGAAATGAACACATGCATGATAGTAATAATCTTTATAAGGTGAACAAGGAAAATAAAGGCGGACCGTTTTCGGCAGAAGGTAGATATCACGCTTTTGAGATCTGGCGCTATGAATGTATAATGCTTACACACCATTCCCTGAAAACGGCCCCAGCTGGAATTAATAGCCGGGATTTTGCGTCAGGGATGGATTCGTATCCCGTTCGCGTTGTGGAATCGGGAACAATATATTATGTTCCAGGATCGCCGCATTCCTTCCAAATGAATTTTCGGCTTTTACGGCCGCAACCAATCGTCCTGTACGTACCAGATCGAACCATCGGTTGCCTTCCCAGCAAAATTCCAGGCGACGTTCCTGAAGTACCGCATCTTTAAATGTCGCCTTGTCCAGGTCCGTCAGAGGATCGAGCCCGGCACGGCTGCGGACCCTGTTTAAGGCCGCATACGCCTCGGGAGTCGGGCCGTTGTTGGATTCGTTCAATGCTTCCGCATATATCAGGAGCACATCCGGGTAGCGCAGATAAGGAAAACTTTTCCCACCCGATGTGCTGGCTGTCAGATCGGCGAGCTTCCATAGTGAAACAGCCAGGGCCGGATCGGAAGTATCAATGGAAAGATTAATGGTCTGACCCGTTGTTGGGTTAACATAAGAAGTGAGGAAGGTAGCATCCCTGCGCTTATCGTGGCCGGCAAATCCATCCCAGAGGCTTTTCGTTACCCGGATTGTCCCAAAACCATTACTGGGCACAATAGGCGCGCTCCGGGGAGCCCAGTGTGTGGTGTGGCCATTTCCTAATTGGTCGGTAATATACAATATCTCGAAAAGCGACTCTTTTCCGCACCGGTTGTTCAACTCATAGATATCCGCGTAGTTGTCCCACAATGCGTATTGACCTGAGTCGATCACCTCTTTTGCCCTGGCTGCCGCCAAAGCCCAATACGGAGAACCGGTATCTGTACCTGCGCGGGTGAGGTATACCTTTGCCAGTAACCCTTTTGCAGCACCCGATGTGGCCCGACCCAGATCAACCCCGCTATAGCCCGCGGGTAGCGTCTCCCCGGCATCTGTCAGATCCGTTTCGATCCGGGCATATACCTCGTCAACCGTTGCACGGGGAACATTCACTCCTTCGAGGGAAGTAGTTTCATTAATGACCAGGGGCACTCCGCCGAAAAAGCGAACCAAATTGAAATAATGCAGAGCCCTGAGAAATTTAGCCTCGCTTATATACCGTTTTTTGAGGGTTTCGTCCATGGCAATGGCAGGGGTCCTGTCAATAATTACATTGGAACGCTGAATACCGGAATAAGCCTGGCTCCATACATTATTGACGAAAGTATTCGTAGAAACCAGGTTGTACTTCCAAAGGGCGACACGGTCGGCATTTCCGGTAAGAAACGGAACACCATCGTCGGAACCCACTGTGGTGGGGGTAACTATATTTTCATCGCCATAGATAGTCCGTAGCGACGCATAGGCTGCTGTAACGGCTGATTCCGCATCTTTTGCGGTTTTGTAAAATGTACTTGTGGCAGGTAGTCCCAACGGAGACAAATCAAGATCGGGTTGGCAATTCAGCAGCAACAGTCCCGATATAAAAATATAAGATATATATCTTGGTTTCATAAACAGCAATTGTTAAAAGGTAAGATTTAAGCCCGCCAGAAATGTTTTGGCCGCCGGATAGCTTCCGTAGTCCATTCCCTGGCTGATGGACGACGTACCATAACGACTTACTTCAGGATCGTAGCCCCCATAATTGGTGAATGTAAGCCAGTTTTGAGCTGACAAATAGATTTTTGCCGACCTGATTGCCAACCGGTTCAATAGCTTCTGAGGTAAATTGTAACCCACCGAAATTGTCTTCAGCCGTAAATAGGCCCCATCTTCTACATGAAATGAAGACAATATTCGCTGTCCCCCGGCCGAATTGGCCCGTGGAATGGTATTACCGGGATTTGCGGACGTCCACCGGTCAAGCACATCTATTGATTGATTATTGTTGCCATTCAGGCTATAGAGATCAAACCGGCCATAGTTGAGAATACTGTTCCCATAGGATCCCTGAAAGAAAAAATTCAGATCAAATCCTTTGTAGCTGATGGTATTGTTGACGCCGCCGAAGAAGTCGGGATAACCATTACCGATCACCGTACGGTCATTGTCATTAATTGTACCATCGCCGTTCAGGTCTGCATAACGAATATCCCCGGGCAGTGCCGTTTTCTGGGCCGAGTTATCGATCTCTTCCCGGTTCTGGAAAATTCCGTCAAATACCCGTCCATAAAAATTCCCCAGGGGTTCCCCTACTTTCAGCTGAACGGTATTGGAGACATTCAGATGCCCGGCCCCCTCACCGGTCAGAAAATCAGGCCGGCCATCAAGCGTCAGCACTTCATTCCGGTTAAAAGCAATGTTCACTTCGGTCGACCAGCGAAGCGGCCCTTTATCTACATTAATGGTGTTCAGAGACAATTCCAGCCCGCGGTTCCGAACTCTACCAATGTTTCTGAGAGAAGTGGAATACCCGGTGGAAAGGGGAACGTTTATACTGAACAACAAATCTGAGGTTGTTTTTACGTAATAATCAGCGGTAAGCTGCACCCGGTTATTCAGCATTCCTATGTCGAATCCTATATCCGCCTGTGCATTTTTTTCCCAACGCAGATCCAGGTTACTGATTCCGTTAGGCGCCCCGCCGTTTAGTCGTATGGGATTGGCGCCTCCGAATGCATAGGCAGCTACGGCAATCGAAGAAAGATACCGGTAGTCGCCGATTTCCTGGTTACCGGTCAGGCCGTAACTGAACCGGAATTTAAGGTCAGAGAAGAGCCGCTGGTTCTGCATGAACTTCTCGTTTATCAGACGCCAGGCCAATGCTCCGGAAGGGAAAAAACCATATTTATTGGAAGGACCAAACCTGGAGGATCCATCCCGGCGAGCTGTCAGCGTGAGTAAAAACCGGTCATCAAAGCCGTAATTGATCCGGGCAAGGTACGAAATCAGCGCCCAGTCGCTTCCTGAAGAAGCCGGTACCTGCAGGGTAGCGCCTGCGCCCAGATTGTGATAAAGGGCAAAATCATCATTAAAACCAATAGCATTGGCGGTTACATCTTCACTGTGATACGTTTGGGTAGTATATCCCATGAGGGTAGTCAGGGTATGGGCAGATCCGATTTCACGGGTATAGGTCAGTGTATTTTCATTCAGCCAGTTAACTGTTTGTAAAGCGCTTACGGATGCGCGACCATTGGTATTAGCGCCCAGGGCAATCTGCCGCGTTGCATAGTAATTGGTTTTCGAGTTGAACAAATCTCCTCCCCAACTGGTCCGGAACATGAGCCCTTTCGCCAGTGATACGTCCGCGAATATATTCGCAAGCAGACGGGTAGTCCTTAGCAAATCCGTAATTTCACTGGCAATCCCAAGCGGATTGTCCACATTATTGCCATTCAATGGCCCCTGATCCCGGTAGTAAGTTCCTGCAGTATTATAGACGGGAAAAGTTGGGGCAAAATTGATGGCAGCATTCGTTACACCCGAATTAATGCCGCCTTCGGTCTCCGTACGTGCGCTGTTGGAATCGCCGTAAGCTCCCTGCATGGAAAGTCCTACTTTTAGCCAGGATTTTACTTCGCGATCCAGATTAGCTCGTAAAGAATACCGTTTAAAATACGAATTCGTAATAATCCCCCGCTGATCAAAGTAACTTCCGGAAATGGCGTAATGAGTTTTGGATTCACCACCCATAAAGCTCAATTGATAGTTCTGAATAGGAGCTTCCCGGAAAACTTCGTCTTGCCAGTCAGTCCCGGTACCGAGTGAAGAAACTGACGGACGGTCGGCCGATGACCCGTCGAAATAAGGTGTGCCGCCTCCGTTCACCCGGGCTTCGTTGATAAACTCTGCGTATTCCCTTGCGTTCAGTAAAGGGATTTTCCTTCGAACAGATTGGATGCCGTAATAGCTTTCAAAGTTGACGGAAGACTGTCCTTCACGGCCTCTTTTTGTCGTTACTATTACAACTCCATTCGATCCGCGCGATCCATAAATTGCCGTTGCAGACGCATCCTTTAAAATTTCTATGGATGCGATATCGTTTGGATTAATAGAATTCAGATTGCCAGTCGTAGGAAAACCATCGATAACATACAGGGGCTCATTGCTGGCGTTAACTGAGCCCGTACCCCGGATCCGGATAGATGTCGTGCCGCCTGGCCGGGCCGAATTCTGGGTCACCAGCACACCCGCAGCTCTTCCCTGGAGCGCACGATCCAAGGCCACAAGAGGTGTAGCTTTGATGTTTTCTTCTCCTATTTTTGATACCGAACCTGTGAGATCCGATTTCTTAACGGTTCCATATCCAACCACCATTACCTCCTCCAGCGACTTCTCATCCACCTCCAGCGTGATGTACAGGTCTGTCCTGTTCCCCACTACGATTTCCTGACTCACGTATCCGACAAACGAAAACACGAGCGCCGCCTTTTCATCCGGGATGGTAAGCACGAATTTCCCATCCGAATCCGTTGTAGTTCCCTGTTGAGTCCCCTTTATAAGAATATTTACTCCGGGCAGTACTTCTCCTTTTTCGCCGGTCACCACACCTGAAACGGTAAGGGCCGGCACTACGACGGAGTTTAAATCGGGTTGGCTTTCATTTCGGAGAGGAGGCGCTTCTTTTTTGCTAAGGATAATCACCTGTCCGGAAATTTCATAGCTGATATCCAAAGGCGTCAGGAGGCGATCCAATACACTGGAAAGAGGGTCGTCACCAGCTTCGAACGAGACTTTCCGTTTGGATGCGATCATTTTGGAACTGAATACAAACCGTACTTCCGCCTGCTTTTCTATTTGCTGAAGCACTTTGACCATTTCCAGGTTCCTGGCATGAAGGCTGACTTTCCTGGAGAGCAGTTCCTGGGCATTGCTGTGCAAAGCAGAAGTAGTACCAATGCCGCTGAGGATCAGGAAGATTTGGAGACAACTTATTCGCACGATTGACAAAAGGTCCGGATAAATAATACAACTTTTTTTCATACTTTTGAAGCGTTTTGTTAAGGTTTAAAAGAGCAAAACAATCCCCTGCTCCATATTGCGTGGAGTTTCGATGAAGATCGGAACCAGGGATCTTATCCCAGGCCGGTTCTGTTGCTGCAGAATCGGCCTGTCTTACTTACATATACTTCCTTTGATCGTAATTATTCCATTGGCAACCTCATATTCGGTACTTATTGCTTTGCAGAGTATACGAAGCTGTTCGTAAAGAGGAAATCCGCCGATAGATGCCGTTACAGGGCAATCCGAGAGAGATTCTTCAAATACAATGTCAACTCCATAAGCTTTTTTCAGGTCTTCGAAAGCCTGGGACACCGGGGTATCGTCGTATTCGAAACGGAATGTATCGAATACTTCGGAAACGGGTTCGGGAAGCGCAACAAGGCTCTTTTCCAACTGAGCCTCCTTTCGGGAATATACAATTTGCTGGTTAGGAGTAAGGACCGCGGCGTGAGTACCTCCCAATTCGGAGGGATCGCTTTCATTTTCCTGACCGTTTTTAAACACCGCCACTTTTCCCGTTTTTACCCTTACCGTAATGCCCGGCTCCTTTTGAAAGCTCCTTACCCAAAAGCTTGTTCCCAGCACTTTCGTCACGAGCTCGTCGGTCCTTACAAAAAAGGGCTGTCCGGAGGCCGGCACGATATTAAAAAAAGCTTCCCCGGCCAGGAAAACCTCCCTTTTTTCACGTGCAAATCTTTCGGGATAGCTTAACCTGCTCTGGGGTTGAAGCAGTATCATAGAGCCGTCAGGAAGCTGTATATTCAATGGTGACCGGGTAGTGTTTTGCCGGCTGATCAGTCCGGGGGCAATGGCTCCTTCAGTGATTTCGCCGGTAACCGATGGTAAGGGAGACAGCAGGTGCTGATAACGCCACCATCCCAGGCTGCACACCAGCAAGAACACGGCGGCATAGGACAGCCAGGAATAAAGAGAATACTTCTTAACCGGTGCCGGGGTCCCCTCCAGTGCGGCTAATTGCCGGAGCGTATTTTGAATGGAACGTTCCATCTCAGACACAGGCAATTCGGGCTCTTGTACTGTAGTCGCCAGGACGATTTCACGCGCGCTTTGTACGACCTCCCGCTTTTCCGGGTGCTCTCGTAACCATCCCGACCAGTAAGCTTCCAGCTCCGGGGTTGGCGCCAATACCCAGGCACGGAAATCGTCATCCCATATAAACTGTCCGATACCTGAGTCTTTGTAGCTATCCATTGCAAATAATCCGATGTCATAAGGTGTATAGACAGCGGGACAGAACAGATACTGTACTTTTTTTTGATTTTTTTACAGGCGTTGCAAAAACGTATCGATAAGATATGCTTTTATGCCTATCAGGACACCCAGAGCAAGATTTTTGCTCCAGTTAATTTTCAGCCACTTAAGGGCTGTTTGTAGCAGGTTGGACACGGATTGCGGGGAAATATGCATGACTTCCGATATTTCATCCCTGCTCATCTCGTGGAAAAACTTCAGGTAAACGGCCTCCTGCTGCCGTGGAGGTAATCCGTTCAGGAGGGAGCTTAAGTGCTGCGCAAGCTTCAGGGTTTCCTCGGTTTGGATAAAGTTTTCTTCTACGGAAAACTCAATATCAAAAGAATTGCTTTCCGGTGTGTCTGCAGTCAGTACCAGCGCCGGGGAATTTGTCAAACGATGAATCCTCCTCCTGACAGACGCCATCAGATACGGTTTGGGCGGGATCACACCATCAACATGCGACCTTTTTTCCCAAACCTCCAGGAAAACATCCTGGATAGCATCCTGAATCAATGCACGGTCACGCGAAAACCTGGTGCCGTACCGGAACAGGACAGGGTAATATTTCCGCATAAGTTCTTCAAAAGCAAGCACTTGCCCGGACAGCAGGCGCTGCCAAAGTAACTGATCAGGAGCGGGGGAAGATTTCGACTGCATACGGATTCCTGGTTTCCACTGAAATACCATCCGGGTTGGGGAATTCTATTGCAAGTTCTGTTTTTTTTGTTCATTAAAAATTTTTTTTTGTTTTTTTCCCTGATTCATCCTTAATGGATCACTTTCCAAGTTTTATGGCTATTACTTCATTTTCATAATCAATGATAAAATGATAGGATTTCATAGTATCTGAACCTATGATCCCTGCAATTGAAATTCCTGTTTTTTTCCTGACGGACTTTACAATGCTGCTGATATCCATTGAAACAACGCCGCAGGGAATATGTCTTCCGCCTATCATTATATGGATGTTATAAGCATGGCCAAAGTCCCGTTCTGTACCATTGACCGTTGCAATACTTCCCCGGTTACCGTAATTTATCTTGTAAACAGCAAAATCATATTTTCCGGCATCCGAACTATTTACAATATTGATATCCGATCCTGTATCCAACAGGAAATAAGCCGCCTTACCGTTTAGTGTAACCTTCACAATAGGTTTGGGGTGGATGCTGTGTATGGGGAATGTTACAGATTCTTTTTGTGCCATAGACGGCACTGTCAAAAATCCAATCCGGACTATTATAACAAGCAACACCGTTTTCACCTTTACGTTAGACTTCCACATGGTTGTTCGGCTTGGGATTATGAAATTCCCGACAGTAAAAACGGATGCTGACATTGTCAATCCGTGATCTGATTTTCGGTGGATAAGATGGTATTCCGGGAAACTCTCATGACTAATATGTAATGGATGGTATAAAGTTATGCAATATACTATGCAATACATAGTACTGGTCAAAAATTTTTTTACCTTTTTATCTTTTTTGTAATTTCTTCGTCTGGCTTTCCCCCGAAATGTAGCCGGCGCATACAAACCCATGGCTGGCACAAGATTTCATCATTCTCATCCCGGATCAGGGGTAAATCCGGTTTTACATGATATTCCCGATATCCACTGTAGCTACCTTTGAGGCGGTGGGGTCTGTGCTCTTTCTCAAGCCACCGGCCTCAACGCTTCTTCAAATGCTTATCTGCAAAATCCAAAAACCTCGACCAGTCGTAGGCAGTCACGTCGTGCTTCCCGGCACGGATATGGTACCCTACCTGGTTCATGATCGGTTGGTGAAGGCCGGGCTGCACCGGCGTACCGAGCCCTTTGAGCCCGTATAACTCAAAGGCGGGTCCGGCATGATAGGCCGCAAGGAATTCGCCTTTAGGATCGGCCCAGAGATCTTCTTCCGCGCTGGCCACATATACGGCGCGGGGCGCCATCAGCGCGATCAGCTGATGCTGGTCAATGGGGCGCTCCTCTTCCCTATCACGGTACCGGTTAAATGCCGGGCAGAACCATGCCGGCCGGATGCTGCTTACACGGGTGATGCTTTCGCCGAACTTACGCCTGGACAGCGCCGCTCCCCCTTCTCCGGAATCGTTGGAAATGACGACCCGGAAGCGCGGATCCTGGGCCCCGGCCCACAACGCCGCCTTCCCCTGGCGGGAGTGCCCCATAATGGCGATCCTGCCGGCATCGATGCGATCCTGGGTTTCGAGGTAGTCCACGATGCGGCTGGAGCCCCATGCCCATGCCCCTATGGCCTGCCATTCGTCGGGCCTGTCCGAATCCGGGTTATAACCGGGAAAGAGCGATACGATGCTGTGATCTTTCAGACCCGGTTTGTCCTGGAATATATCGTGGTAGCACATGGTAGCTACGGCATACCCCCTGTCGATAATCTCGCTGTAGCTCCAGCGGTGCGACTGGTTGCCGCGCACCCAGTCGGGGTGTCCGGGCTCCTTGACTAAGGTCAGGGAAGGCGAATACAGGATCCCGCTGTCGGCCACAGTACTGTGATTTCCTTTGTAATTGTAGCCGACAAACACCGGCGCTTTCCCTTTCACATTATTGGGCAGGTACATGAGCAGAAGGGCTTCAATGGATTTGCTGCCGTTGGAAAAAGTAAACTTTACCTGTTTCCTGGTAGCCTTCCCATTCAAATCGTGAGGGTTTTCCTCCAATGTTTCGTAACGGACATCGATCTTATCCTGGGGCGTACGCCCGTACATCTCAGAAGCAAACAGCTCCATGAGCTCGGGGCGCCTTATCTTTTCCCACTCTTTTTTACCGGTTATTTTCTTGCCGTTACCTGCAACCAGCAGCTCCGGAAGTACATAATCCGGCACTTTGGATTCATCATAATTGGTGTCGTCCTGAGCAAGGCAAGGCGCTGCGAGGAGGAAAAGGGCGAGAACAGGAATAATACTATATGGCTTCATGTATATAAAATTGATATTTCGTAGCCCCCGGCCCGGGCCGCCCCGTTTCAACCGGGGGCTGGTTAGGACATGTCAAGATATACTATTCCGAAGGAATCTGCAAAGGGGGAACGTTATGCTCCGCACCCGGGTAGCCGGTATTCTGGTTGATTATCCCCTTGGTATTGGCATTGATCGCAGCTGCCGGAACAGGCCACAAAATATGATGTACACTTATTTTGTATTCCGCCCATCTGTGGGCAACCCCCTTGTTATAGAAATTGCTTTTGGCCACTACCCAGTCATAATAGAAATTGTGGCCTTCCTGCTTGATATTGGCGCCGGTTCCCCCGGGACCGGAAAGTGTGTTCAGGCTATAGCTCCTTCCGAAATACTCACAGGTTTTACCCGTTTTAGCGAAGGTGTAGGCAATCCTGGTCAGCTCTATATGGCGGTTTTCCTCGAAGTACAATTCCCGCGCCCGCTCATCCACGATAGCGCCGATAGAGATATCGGCCGCGGTATACGGCACTGCTCCGGCGCGCCTTCGCACCACATTCAGCATTTCCGCAGCCTGCCCGTTGGCGCCCTTCCAGTAATAGGCCTCTCCCATCAGCAGGTACACTTCTGCCGACCGGTAAATATACATCGGTGTTTCACCGCCCCAATTCCAGTCCGGCGACAGCGGATCGGGAACGAAAGTTTTAAAATGCGGCCACTGGTACCATGCACGTATCGAGTCTTCCACCGACATGGCAGGATTTTTAATTAAATGCTGCCCGTAGAAACTATTGCCTCTCGATTTGAGGGCCGGGTCATTGTACCACATATCCGCAGGACTTTTCCAGCTATCCCGGTTATACACGCCGCGCATGTCTTCCTTCTCTTTGTCGGTCCAGACGGCATATTGATAATAGTTCGTGGAGCGTGCGCGGCCGATACCCCGCCCGTATATCGAATTGATCTCATACTGCGGCTCTACGTTGGACGTGAAAACGATACCGGCAAAACCGTCGGGCGTGTTGACGCCCACAATACGCGGAAGCAACTGGCGGCAAAGCTGGGACCGGGCCGATCCCTGGGCATTCGGATAAGACACGATGTACATGAGGCCTTCTGTATTGCTTACGTCCAGCTTGGCCTCTACGCTGTGCAGGTCGTGCATCAGGTTAGTGCCGGGTTTTGTCCTGTTGGCGGTAAACCGGGAAGTCATGAGCGGGTGGGCGGCCACGATCTGCTCGCCGATCCGGATGGCGTCGTCGAAAAAGCCCAGGGAAATATTGAATTTCATCAGCAGGGTCCCGCAGGCGCTTTTGCTTACCCGTCCCCGGTGTACGGCATCCGGCACTTGTTCGTATGCCCAATCGAGGTCTTTTTTCAAACGGGCCAGAATACTCCAGCGATCGGCGGAGTAATAATCTGTCTTCGGGTCTGCCACCTCTTCATCCAGGAAGGGAATATCCCCGAATTGGTGAACCAGCTTGTAATACCAGTAAGCACGATGGAAATAAGCCTGCCCCAATATCCTGTCCCGCTCGGCCGCACTTGAAAAGGTAGCATGGTCAATACGCGAGATCACGATGTTGGCATACTGGATGGCTTTATACCCGTTGGTCCAGTACCAGCCTACGCGGGTAAAATCGGGGCTGTTGAGGTTTGCATCGGGCAGGAGCGATTTGTCGATATCCATCTGGGGCCCGGCCTTATCGGTAGTGCCTTCCACGGCGATATCGGACAAGACCATCTCGGTCAAAGCCGGCATGCCGTCGCCGTTGTACTCGGAGAACATTATTTTTTCGCAGGCTGCCAGGGCCGCATCGAAGCCTTCGGCATCCACATAGGTATTTTCGGGCGTGTAGAATGACAAAGGTTGAGGTTCCAGCCAGGCGTCGCTACATCCGTTCAGCGAAACCAGGAAAATGCCGGCAATGATCCTGACGCATGTATGTGTTTCAATGTATTTGATCTTTTTCATCCTTCTGTCAATTACAGTGTTACATTAATACCGAAATTCAAAGTGCGGGGAGTCACCGTCCCGCTTTCAGGATCCCAGAAGTTCCAGCGGGTCGTAAATACCCCCGCATTCTGCAGGCTCGCCGATACCCGGATATCCTGTATACGGGCCGATTCCAGTATTTTCTTAGGCAGGTTATACGACAAAGTGATATTTTCCAGGCGGACAAATGATTTGTTTACCCAATTGGTCCCGATATTTTTGGAGCCGATGCGTGCGTAATCGTTGACAGGCGTCGCCGGGGTCCAGCGGGGGAAATCATAGTCCGAGGTACGGTCGGGAAACGCGTAATTATTGGCTGCCCGCTGGAAGGCGCCGTAGTAATTCATGTTGGAGTAGATCATGCAGGAAAGCGTGATCCCCCTGAAGCCTGCTTCATTCCGCAGCGACCAGCGGGAGCGGGGCGTCTGGTATCCCTGGAACACCCGGTCCTGGTTGTTCATGATCCCGTCGCCATTCTGATCGATATATTTGAAATCGCCCGGTTGCAGGCCGTAAGTTGCAGCTGCTTCTTTTTCGCTTTGCTGCCAGACCCCCGCTCTCTCATATGCCCAGATACGGTCGGGATCCTGCCCGATAAACCAGCCGTTGGTAGGGTCATCGGCTTCTTTCCGGCCGGTAATATTACCCTGGCCGTCGAATACGTTGACCATATCACCATACAGCGAAACGATTTTCCGGCGGTTCATGCTGAAGTTCCCCGTGGCGGTCCAGTGGTAGTCGCCAGATTTTAAAATATGTGCGGTCAGGGTAAGCTCGAAACCCTTGTTTTGGATCTGCCCGAGGTTGCTCATCACGCTCCGGTAGCCGGTGATATCCGGAAGCGCCCGCGATACCAGCAGGTCGTTTGTCGTGGCCACGTAGGCTTCCGCCGAGCCGTTCAGCAGGTTATTGAGCAATCCGAAATCGAGCCCCAGGTTATAGGAGGCGGTACGTTCCCATTTCAGGTTGTGGTTGGCCATGGTAGTTACGTAGATCTGCGATGTACTGTACACATTGCCGTTCTGGTCGATATAGGGGGTCAGGCTTGAGCCCATCTGTGAAAGCGCCACGTATTGCCCGATCTCGCGGTTACCGTTTTCACCCCATGAAAAACGCAGCTTCCCGTAGTTGAACCATTTATTGGTGTGAATGAAAGCTTCTTCGGAAAATACCCATCCCGCGGCAAGCGAGGGGAACAAAGCATAAGGGTTTTTCTTGCCAAACGCCGAAAACCCGTCGCGACGAACCGATGCTGTCAGCATATACTTGTCTTTCAGGGAGTAAAATACCCTTGCCATTAGTGCATTACCTGTCTGATAGGTATCTTCGCTGGATACGGTAGACACCGCACCGGCCTGCAGACGATGATACCCCAGTATATCGTTGGGAGAATAATTGGACGCGTTGGCCGTTGTCTGCCAGAACTGCGCTTTTTCCGCGTTGGCCAGCAGCGTGACCTCCACCCGGTGCATATTGGCAAATTCATGCTTCCAGCGGACGATATTATCCAGCTGCCAGTTATAACGCTTGCTCAGCGTCCTGGTAGACGACCCTCCGACCGATGCCCAGTTGTCGCCACGCGATGAATAATGGTTGTAGTATTCGTACCAGTTATAGTAAGGCGAGAAGTTCAGGTTATATTCAATTCCGAACGGAAGGTTGATTTTGGAATAAAGCGTTGTGATAACATTCTGCCGCCTGTCGATTCTTTCCGTATATAAATTATCGTAGAAGGGGTTAATGGGATCCAGACCCGTCGGACGCCTCCTGTAACCGCTCTCCGGATCATCTATATTATTTGACCCGTAAGGGGATATCATCGTCATCTGCGCCCAGTCCGATTTAAGGTAGCCTTCGTTCCGCGTGGCAAACTGTGTATTGATACCGGCTGTTAAAAAAGAAGTAATCTTCGATTCCACGTTCAGCCGTACCCTGATATTTTTATACCGGTCCCCGACGATCACGCCTTCCCGGTCGGTATAGCCGAGCGAAAAATACTGCGATACGCGGTCGGTAGCGTTGGAGACACTGATATTATAATCCTGCTGCAGCGCCCGCTGGAAAACAAGCCTATCCCACCGGGTTATGTTGTTGGCGAAATAATTGGAAATTTCCGGTGTGGTCAGGTTAAGGCGGGAGAGCCATTTGGTGGTCAGCTGCTCATCGTTGACCGAAGTCACGGGCGTCTTCTGGTCGTAATTATACCAGTCGAGCTGGTTGATGCCGTTCAGGTCAAAAGGGTTGACGAATATCTGGGGATAAGTCGCCAGGTAAGATTCCGAATTACGTCCTTCATTATAGTCCTGCCTGAATTTCAGGAAGCTGTCCTTGTCCAGGATTTCCGGCTGGCTGGCAGAAAACGCCAGTCCGGTATTCGATGCCAGGGTGATGACCGGTTTCCCTTTTTTTCCTTTTTTGGTGGTGATGACGATCACCCCGTTGGCTGACCTCGAACCATATACTGCGGCGGCGCTTGCATCTTTCAGGACATCGATAGTGGCGATATCCGCCGGGTTGATATCGGCCAGGGCGCCTTCGTAAATTACATTATTGAGTACAATGAGCGGATTGTTGCTTGCTGTCAGCGTGCCTTTTCCCCTGATGGACAGGGATGCTTCGGCCTTCGCATCGGTCGCTATCCCGATATTGAGCCCGGGTGCGTTGGCCCTCAGGATGTCCTGTACATTGCGTGGAGCCTGGGCAGAAAGCTCCTCGGCCCTGATGCTCGAGATCGCTCCCGTCAGGTCGCCCTTTTTGGAAGTACCGTAACCGACGACGACTATCTCTTCCAGCGCCTTTTTATCTTCCTGCAGCGAAATTTCCAGGAAGTTGCGGCTGCCGACAACGATCTCCTGGCTTACGTAGCCCACAAATGAGCATACGATCACCGCTTCCTCATCCGGCACCGGTATACTGAATTCACCCCCGGCGTCGGTGATGGTCCCTTGCCGGGTCCCTTTCAGGATGATGTTTACACCGGGCAGAGGCTCTTTATTTTCGTCCTTTACGCTGCCTTTTACGATCCGCTCCGGAGGTCCGCTTTCCGGGAAACCGGTTTCATCAGGCACAGACCTCGCGGGGTCGGGCATGCCGGGGTTGTTTTCCCGCTCCCTGTACCTCTCCAGGATAATGAAATCCTGGGAAACGGAATATTGTATACGCAACGGTGACAGTAAAGCTTTCAGCACCTGGTCCAGGGCCTGGTCGCGTGCATCGAGACTCACCTTCCGGCCCCGTACCATCGACGAAGTATAAGTGAACCTTACCTTCGCCGATTTTTCAAGACGCTGAAGCACGCTTTTAAGTTCTTCCTTTTCAGCGTGAATAGTCACCCTTTTGTTTAGCAGGTCCTGTGCTGAGCCGAGGCTGGCATAAACCATACCTCCCAGCAGGAAGACCAGTACCAATGGAAAGCTCACTTTCATAATTATATGAATGTAGTTTCGCCTTAAAGCTCTTTTTTTCATAATTTAACAATTGGTTTTTGAAATCAGGAACAAAAACCCCCTTTCGCTCCCCTTAAAGGAGCGGGTCATGTATTATTGACAAAGGGAGCAGGACCGGCGGTGCTCGACCCATCGCCGGTCTTTTTTATGAGT
The DNA here is from genome assembly GCA_037191015.1 of Spirosomataceae bacterium. Classification (GTDB taxonomy): domain Bacteria; phylum Bacteroidota; class Bacteroidia; order Cytophagales; family Spirosomataceae; genus Ravibacter. The sequence continues at coordinate 68,238 of JBBCKD010000008.1, read as the reverse complement.
AATTACCGTCTCCTCATAGGCGCTTCGGTTTAGTGGTGGTAAATGGTTTTCTGCCGGCTGAAACTATTCACAGCCATTGCTTTCGATCACTATCTGGTTACCGTCTACCCGGTAGGTCGCCCCGATCGTACGACACAGGATATCCAGCTTCCGGTAAAACGGCTCTTCACGGAAAGGCAGCGTCAGCAGGCAATGCTGCATGATCGTTTTGTCAAAACGTATCGGTATCCCGTAGGCTTTTTCAAGCGCTTCGAAAATAGTGGCCGCAGGTACTTCATCGAAATGGAACCGGCTGTCCAGCTCCTGTCGACGGACTATCAGGGGTTCTTCCACCAACGTACGGGTAATGGTCTTGTCGGAAGAAGTATAAACTGCTTTCTGGTTAGGAGTAAGCACTATATTTTCCTTTTTCTCGTCCAGGACATAGACGGCTACTTTACCCGTCCTGACCGTTACCGACACGTCTTCCGCACCCGACCTCACAGTGAAGCTCGTTCCAAGCACACGGGTAGCAATCCCCCCCGAATAGACAAAAAACGGTCTCAGGCTGTCCTTCACAACCTGGAAGAAGGCCTCTCCGGACAAAGATACGTTCCTGCTGTCCGATCCGGTAAAAGATGCGGCATAGCTGATACGGCTTCCGGGCGACAGCGTGACCACACTACCGTCGGGCAATGTCTTCTCCAGGTCGGATGAGCGGTCGTTCACAATTTCTATATCACTCTCCCCGGACCGGTATGCGATGGGAGCATCGGAGCCCGCCGGGCGGGTTTGTTGCCAGGCCAGCCACCCGATCCCCAGCATCAGTATCACGGCGGCGGCGTACCTGACAAACGGGGTGTAGGTCCGCGGTATATGCTTTTTCTCCGGTTCTTCGATATTGCGCATAATCCGCCCGATATCGCTTACCATCTGCGCATCGGAAAGTGCGGAAGGCTGTTTCTTCCATTCTCTTACGATGACAGCAGCCCGTTCCAGGTCTTCAGCTTTGTCAGGATACCTGAGCAGAATTTCCGCCCATTTGCTGTCTGTATCGGCCGACCGGGACAACGCCCATTCACGAAATTCGTCATCGTTCAAAAAGTCTTCGAACCTGTAATTTTTATACCTTTCCATAGGCTGCCAAATGCGTAAATCCGCCGGTAGCGGTCTTGCTTTCGTCCGGATATCTATATAGTGGATTTCGAGGGAAAAAATAATGAAAAATGAATGACTTTTTTCAAAAATCATTCATAAAACACTGATAATGAAGGCAAGACCGGTATTCCTTAAGACCGCGCCCCAGGGGGATAAAATTCACTTTGACATTATAATCATCAAAAAAACGAGCGTGAATTCCGTCTTCCAGCAAAGCTTGAATGCCCTCAGCGCCGAATAAAGCAGGTTGGCTACCGCAGGGCGGGATATGTCCAGGAGCCCGGCAATCTGCTCGTTGGAAAGCTCTTCGAAAAATTTCAGATGGAGTACTTCCTGCTGACGCCTCGACAGCTTCTGCATAACATGCGAGATCTGTACGGACTGCGCCCTGGCGCTTTCTGCTAATATCATTTCCTCCTCTATGGCCTGCCCAACCGACGTATCGTCAAACTCCTCAGACATTTCGATAAGGAGCTTTGCCGACTGCTTTCCACGGAAAATCTGGTGCCGGAGGGCTGCAAACAGGTACAGTTTCAAATTGTCGGTATCATTCAGGAAAGCCCTTCTTTCCCAGAGGCTCAGCATCAGGTCATGAAGATCGTCGCGCAGTATGTCAGGGTCTTTCTGGAATTTCAGGCCGTAGTCGAACAGCGGGCGATAGTAACGGTACAATAGCCGCTCAAAGGCTATTTTGTCTCCCTGCCGGAAAGTCTTCCATATTTCGGTATCCTGTTCGATCACTTTTACCGGATGTCATATGACTTGCAAAATTAAAGAATTACGGTATAAAGTGATAATTTTTCAACAGAATTGCATTTACTCCGTTCTCAAACTCTGCGTCGGGTTCGTTGTCGCAGCTTTGATAGCCTGGAAGCTGACGGTCATAACAGTGATCACAAGCGCCAATAGGGCCGCTGCTGCAAAAACCACCCAGTCGATCGCGATCCGGTAGTCGTAATTCGCCAGCCATCCGTCGAGATAATACCAGGCGATGGGTATGGCGATAATGCATGAAACCGCCACCAGCAGTATGAATTCCCTGGAAAGCAACCGCCACAGGTTCGCCACGCTGGCGCCGAGCACCTTGCGGATGCCGATCTCTTTGGTCCGTTGCTCAGCCACAAAGCCGGCCATACCCAATAGCCCGAGGCAGGAAATAAATATGGCCAGGACTGCAAAATAAGCAGATAGCTTTCCTACCCGTTCTTCTGCCAGGAACTTACTCACGAAAGTCTCGTCAACAAATGTATAACCGAAGGGTGCCTCCCGGATGTACTTTTTCCAGACACTTTCAACAGCGCTTATCGACTCCGTCATGCTTCGGCGGGGATTAAGCCGTATGAGCAGGTTCGACAGGTCGCCGTATTGGCCGATATGATATAGCGAGGGCCGAACGGGATAGAACGGTGACTCCTGCAGCAGGTCATTGACTACGCCAATGATGGTATAAGGCCGGCCGTTCCATCGAAGTATTTTACCGACCGGATCCGCCATTCCCATAAATTCTGCCGCTGATTCATTAATGATAAAAGCCGCTGAATCGGTAGCAAATTCCCTGGAAAAATCACGTCCGGCTTTGACCTTCCACTCGATGGTTTTACCAAAATCGTACGATACCCCGCTGTTAGGAAAATCCGCCGCCAGGTCAGGATCTTTGCCTTCCCACTCAAAGCCGCCATTGGTATTCCACACGCCGGTGAGCGGGCTGTAGGTGGCTGCCATCGATTCGATAGCCCCCGTATTGAGCAGATCTGCCTTTACTGCGTCAAAGTGCCCCGCTACTTCTTCCTGCAGGCTCAGGTTGATCAGGCCACTGCGATTATACCCTACAGGCCGGTTTTTGGCATGCTGGATCTGCTGGTAGACAACCAGGGTTCCGATGATGAGTATGACCGAAACCGTAAACTGGACTACAACCAGCACCCGGCGGGGTACGCTGGCAAACCTGCCCACCCTGAACGTTCCTTTCAGTACTTTCAGAGGATCGAAAGAAGATAAATACAGTGCAGGATAACTTCCGGCCAGCAGCCCGGTGATCATAATGAATGCGGCGCTGGTCAGCCAGAAGAGGGGGTTCGGCCAGGGAAGCTGCATTTTCTTACCGGCCACTTCGTTAAATAATGGTAGCAGAAGCACTACCAAAACCAGCGACAGGACAAACGCCAGCAGCACGATCAGGTATGATTCCGCAAAAAAGCGACCGATGAGCTGCCAGCGAAACGAACCTACTGTTTTACGGATCCCTACTTCTTTAGCCCGTTTTTCACTTCTGGCGGTAGACAGGTTCATGAAATTGATGCAGGCCAGCAGTAAAACAAATATCCCGATCATGCCGAACAACTTCACATAACGGATATTTCCGCCGGTGTTCATGCCGTCCTTGAATTCATCGTATAGGTTCCAGTGGTTCATAGGATGCAGAAAAACCGCCCACCGGTACTTTTGTTGGTTTTCGCCTGCGTTATCGAGCTTTACATTTTTGATTTTGGCGGAAACGCGGCCCATATCTGCATTGTCGGCCAGCTGGACAAACGTCTGGGAGAAGTTGTTGCCCCAGGGATTCCTTGAGTTCTTCGCCCAGGGGTTTTGAACGAGCCACAGGTCCCAGGGCATGATAATTTTCAATTCTTTAAACGTTGTGTTGTCCGGCAGGTCCTCGTACACTCCTGTGACTTTTACGTTATAAAGCTTGTCGAATCTGATGGTCTGGTGAAGCGGGTCTTCCCCACCGAATATGGACTCCGCAGCGGAAGCGGACAGCATGATAGAATAAGGGTCTTTTAATCCTTCCCTGCTTCCTTTCAGCATTTTGAGCGATAACATTTCCGGTGCACCGGGCTCAAAAAATATTCCATCCTTCACGAGATGCGTGTTTCCTACCGAAAGCATGTGGGAGCCCAGCCAGGAGGCTTGTACCACATGCTTAAAATCGCTGCCGTACCGCAGACGGAGCTCGGGGCCCATAGCAGCCGGGTTGGATGCCTGCGTTCTTATTTCGCCGTTAAAGCTGGCATGCTGCATCACCTGCGCAATGCGGTCATAGTTTTCGTGGTATTCGTTAAATGTAAGCTCATCGTACATCCACAGACCGATCAGCATGGCTACCGCCATACCTACCGCAAGGCCCCCAATGCTGATAGCGCTGTATCCTTTGCTTTTAACCAGGTTGCGCCAGGCAATTTTGAAATAGTTCTTAAACATAGCCGTCAGGTATTTTATTCATTTCTCAAACTTTCCACTGGGTTGGCTACAGCCGCCCGGATCGCCTGGAAGCTGACTGTAAGCAGCGCGATCCCGGCAGTCGTCAGGCCGGCCAGTGCAAAAATCCACCACCGGATATCTGCACGGTATGCGAAATTGGCCAACCAGCTGTTGCCGGCCAGCCAGGCCAACGGAGTAGCCACCAGCAATGCAATACCTACCAGCACAAGGAATTGCCTGGAAAACAAAACGGTGATACTCATTACATTTGCGCCCAGCACTTTCCGTATACCGATCTCTTTGGTACGTTGGGCCGTCGCGAACGCTGCCAATGCGAACAATCCCAGGCACGCCAATACGATAGCAATAACAGAAAAGACGGAAAACAGCCCGGCCATCCGTTCTTCCTTCCGGTAAAGCGAGTTGAAATCCTCGTCCAGAAAATGATAGTCAAACGGACGATGGCCGACACGTGCCTTCCAGGCGCTTTCCACGGCTGCAAGCGTAGACGCCGGGTCCTCTCCTTCTATCCTGACAAACAGTTGCCTGACAAGCGTGGTATCCAGGAATATCAGCAGAGGTCCTATCGGTTCATGCAGCGATTCAAAATGGAAATCTTTTACCACACCTACCACGGTGCCGGAGACGCCTCTGGAAATGGTCTTTCCTATTACCTGCTCTGATGTCCAGCCCAGTTCCCTGACCGCTTTCTCGTTCAATATATAGGAAGCCCTGTAATTTGCATAGTCATTCGTTGTATCCTGCAGGGCAAAATCGGACCGCATGAAATCCCGTCCCGTCGCCAGCTCCATACCCATGGTTTGCAGGTAATCCAGATCCACGGGTGTGGCATTCAGTGATAGCTCCTTCGGACCGGAACCGTCATCTGCCGTGATCGCATCTCCCCATCCTATAGACGTGGGATCCTCGTAGGCGCCCGTAACACTTACCACATGAGGAATGGCGAGGAAGGCATCTTTCAACTGGTTGTATACCGGAGCCATTTTGCCGTCGACCGGCAATACCAGTACCTGCGACCGGTTATAACCCAGCTCCTTGCGCTGGATGTACGAAAGCTGGTTGAGCACGATCAATGTAGCGGCCATCAGGAAAATGGCGATAACAAACTGGAAAACGATCAATCCCTGCCTTAGTCCCCCGCCGGAATGCGACATACGCACACCCGATTTCAGGATGTTGACCAGTTTTTTGCTGCTCAGCACTACAGCGGGATAAGCGCCGGCGAGCAAGCTGATGATTGCACTCAGCAGCATGCCGGAAAGCAACAGGCGCGGCGCCAGCAGTGCCCCGACCGTGAAATCTTTGCCTGTTATCGTGTTGAAAACCGGCAGCAGGACAATGCTTACAAGCACAGCCAGCACCAGGGCAAGGTTGGTAATAAGCAGCGACTCGCCCAGGAACTGGCTCAGCAGCTGTCTTTTCTCCGCGCCCACAACCTGGCGAATGCCGATCTCAACCCTCCGGGTTGCCGATTGGGCTACTGCAAGGTTGGTGTAATTCCCACAGGCGATCAATAAGATCAGTATGGCCATAACACTTAAGACATATACATATGTCAGGTTGCCGCCGGGCTCCAATCCGGCCAATGGCGACCGGAGGTGTACCGTTTTGAGCGGCTCCAGGTGGAATGTCTGGTAATCGTTTTCAGGCAGGCTCATCTCGCCCCGGTTGACTTGCTTCATGTAGTCCGAAACCGCTGCGGCCAGCCCCCGGATTGACCCCTTATCCCGGAGGAGCAGATAGGTGATGTAATTGGCTGAACTCCAGATTTCGGTTTTGGCCATGTCAAGGCTGGCAAATGAGACAATGAGGTCGTATTGAATCTGCGAATTGAGCGGCGCGTCCGCTGCAACGCCCGTAATTTCATAGATACGCTCACCCCCGTTGAAACGAAGTGTTTTACCGACAGGATCCGTATCGCCAAAATACTTTTCCGCGGCAGTCTCGGACAGGACAACCTTCCGCGGTGCATCAAGCACTTTATCGGGATTGCCCTTTAGCAGCGGGAACGAAAAGACGTTGAAGAAGTCCGCATCCGCATACAATATTCCGCTTTCTTCAAAGGATTCCTGTCCGGCGGATACCGAAAGCGCATCTTTCATTGTACGGACATAATGCTCAACCTGCGGGAACGTCCTTCCGAACTGCGGGCCCACCCTGCTGCCGGTCTGCGCAAACTCATGGCGGGAGCCTGAAATACTGAGGTCGGAAGTCACCCGTACAATCCGGTCGGCTTTTACATGGAATTGATCATAGGTCAATTCATTCCAGATATACAAGCCGATAAGCAGGCACGCCGTCAATCCGGTGGTCAGTCCGGCTATATTGACAATACTATACAGCTTATTCCTGCGAAAACCGCGCCAGGCAATTTTGAAATAGTTCTTAAACATAGCGGTCAGGTACTTTATTCATTTCTTAAACTTTCCACGGGGTTGGCCAGTGCTGCCCGGATCGATTCGTAGCTGACTGTCAGCAATGCAATGACAATCGCTATGGCAGACGCGATCGCGAACGACAGCCACCCGATGGCGACCCGGTAGGCAAACCCGTTTAACCAACCATGCATGACATACCAGGCCAGCGGGATGGCAATGAGGATGGCGACGAATACCAATCCTACGAAGCTCCGGGATAAAAGGTAAACGACATTACCCACTGAAGCCCCCAGTACCTTGCGGATACCGATCTCCCTGAATCGCTGCTCCGCCATGAATGCCGAAAGGCCATATAACCCCAGGCAGGAGATGAAAATGGCGAGACCGGCAAACAAATTGAAAAGGCTGCCAAGACGCTGCTCGCCTTTATACAGGTTGTCCAGATCCTGATCCAAAAAACTATAGGAGAACGGATACGACGGGTTCAGCTTCGTATGGATATCCTCCAAAGCCCTGATGGTAGCCGCGGTTGTGCCTGCCCGCGTGCGAACAACCGCCTTGGCATCCCACGGCCGCCGGTTGAACTGCAGGATAATCGGCTCGACAGCCTGCTGGATAGGTTTGAAGTTAAAATCCTTCACTACGCCGATGATCATTCCATGCCTGCTTCCCCAAAGTGTGATGGGTTTCCCAACAGCATCCCCTGCATCCAGCCCCATGATGTCAGCCATTTTTTCATTGATGATGATATTATTGGAATCCCCTTTGAATTCGCTGGAAAATGCCCGGCCTGCCGCCATTTCCACCTGGAAAACTTCCGTAAAATTTTCATCGACGTCTAAAGTGGGGAAGACGATCCGGGTGTCCGGATCCCTTCCTTCCCATCGCACATCCATGATGCCGGTGGTCAGGTTGGTCGGCACGTCGTCGACAATTGTGAAATCGGCTGTCAGGGGTTGCAGGTTTAATTCATTCCGGTAGGCATCCGGTTTATTAGCCAGGTCTCCTTTAACCGGGACGTATACCAGGTTTGATTTTTCAAACCCGATATTCCGTTTTTTGATATAATCCAGCTGATTGTAGACCACTATGGTACCTACGATCAGTACGACAGACACCACGAATTGCAGCACAACCAGCGTATTCCTGAATGTCAGGCTGGAGTTTCCACCCGGCTTCAGCTTATCTTTTAATACCGTAACCGGTTGAAATCCGGAAAGGAACAATGCCGGATAGCTCCCCGCGACGAGCCCGGTTGCGAGAGTAACCCCGATTAACCCCAGCCACAACCGGCCATCAAAGACGCTGATCCCCAGTTCTTTCCCGGCCAGCTGGTTGAACAACGGCAACGCCAGCCAAACCAATGCAACGGCAACCGGGAGCGACAGTAAGGAAATTATGATCGACTCGCCTAAAAACTGGCCGGCCAGCTGCCATCGCGCGGCGCCAATCACCTTACGCAGGCCTACTTCTTTGGCCCGCCGGGTGGAGCGTGCCGTAGAAAGGTTCATGAAGTTGATGCAGGCTACGGCAACGATAAAGACGGCGACGATAAAGAGCATGTTGACGTACCGGACATTGCCATTGCCGGGTAGTTCGATTTGCAGATGCGAATGAAGATGGATATCGGTGACGGGCTGTAACCTGAAGGTTATCTTTGTAGCGCCCACGTTGGTTTTATAGAGGGTGTCAATCCGGGTTTCAAACTGCTCCAGGTTTTCTTTGGAGGGGTTAAAGGCTTTATCCAACAACAGGTAGGAGTAAAAATTAAAGTTACCCCATGCATTTGTAACCAGGTCGTTATGCGTATTGGCTATGGCGGCCATCGGCATGATGTAGTCAAACTGCAGGTGGGAATTTGCCGGTACATTCTTCAATATCCCGGTTACCGTCAGCAGGTGTGCATTGTCCTTCCGCAATGTTTTGCCAAGCGGATCTGTGCTGTCGAAGTATTTCCTGGCCAAATTTTCTGTGATCAGGATCGCGTCGGGGCGTTGCAGAGCGGTAGCGACGTCGCCCGCGGCCAGAGGGAAAGAAAACACATCGAAAAACGCGGAGTCGACATAAAACCCTCGCTTCTCTTCAAACTTATGGTCGTTGTATTCGAAGACATGCGTCGAAAGATGGCTCAGGCGGACGGCGTTCCTGACAAAGGGAAATCTGGCTTTCAGCTCCGCGGGCATAGCCGCCGGATTTACTGCTGCTTTGAAATCTTCACTCGCTATACACGTAATCCGGTAAATTTCGTCGGCATGCGTGTGAAACCGGTCGTAGCTCCTTTCATGCTGCACCCATAGGAGGATCAATATACCGGATGCAAGGCCCGTGGCTAACCCGGCTATGTTGAGCGTGGTAAACGATTTATGCCGTACCAGGTTCCTGAACGCAATTTTAAAATAGTTCCTGATCATATCGTGTAATTACTCATTCCTTAAACTGTCCACCGGGTTGGCCAGCGCCGCCCGTATCGCCTGCCCGCTTACTGTCAGGAAGGCAATAAGCACAGCCAGCAGGCCGGCAATCCCCAACATATACCAGCTGATCTCGATGCGGTATGCAAAGTCCTGAAGCCATCTGGTCATCACCACCCAGGTAACGGGCACCGCCACCGCGATCGCGATCAGTACCAGCTTGAGATAGCTGGCCGACAGAAGCCCGACTATATGCCCGGAAGAGGCGCCCAATACCTTGCGGATGCCGATTTCCTTTACCCGCAGCGCGGTCATATACATCGACAACCCGAGTAGTCCGAGACAGGAAATCAGTATTGCGACCAGGGCAAAGCCCCCCATAAGCGTCTGCTGCTTTTGCTCCAGGTTATAAAGCGCAGCGTACCGGCTATCCAGGAAATCGTATGCCAAAGGCTGGTCAGGGAAGTGCCTGTCCCACACCCGCTGAATATGCTGAAGCGTGGCGGGTACCTGGTCGCCCTTTATCCGCACCGACACCCACCTCATTACCCCGCCGCCCATCAGCATCACCATAGGTGGGATATGCTGATGCAATGACTCGAAATGATAGTCTTTCGAAACTCCTATAATGGTCCCGTTGATCTCGCCATATACAAAACCATGCCCCGGCGCTTCTGAAGGGTCTTTCCATCCAAGCATATCGGCCGCGGTTTCATTGATGATAAACCCGCTGGCAGAATCGGTAGCGAATTCGTTGGAAAAGTTTCGGCCCGCTGCCATTTCGATCTGGTAGGCCGGGATGAAGCGTTCATCGACAGTCAGCATCTTCACTGTGACGGAGGTAGGTACGAGAGAGTCTCCCCTTTTCACCTTTGCATCCCACGAATCAAGCAGCCTTCCGGTAGGAATCCTGGAAGACCTCCCGACCTCCAGCACATGGCTGTCGTTCAGCAGGTCGTTCCTGATGGCGTTAAACCGGCTTTCAGTCTGCCCGCTCCTGAATACCACCACCTGGTCTTTGCCGTAGCCCAGGTCGAAGTTTTGCATGTATTGCAGTTGCCTGTATACTATTATCGTGCATCCTATCAGCAGAACAGCGAGCGAAAACTGCGCTATCACCAGTACCTGCCGGCTCCGCCCGCTCTTCAGTCCCAGCGAAAGACGGCCTTTGAGTATGCTGATCGGCTGGAAAGACGTAAGGTAAAAGGCGGGATAGCCTCCCGAAAGCAGTGTGACAAACAGCACAAACACCGCCAGCCATAGCAGGCTGACGGGCGACAGCAAGGTTGACAACGCAAGCGATTTTTCCGTAAACTGGTTAAGGGAAGGTAACAGCAGCCACGCCAGGAGCAGTCCCAGCAGCAGGGCAAGCACCGTAAAAAGAAATGACTCGCTGATAAACTGCCTCACCAGTTGAACTTTGCTGACTCCCATTACCTTTTTAAGCCCTATCTCACGGGCCCGTTTCGAAGCGCGCGCCGTGGTGAGATTCATGTAGTTGATACATGCTATCAGCAAAATAAAAAGGGCAATTGCCGAAAAATAGTACACGTACCGTATATCGGAATTGGCCTCCATCTCGCTGTCCCTATGAGAATGCAGATGAATATCGGTAAGCGGTGTAAGGCTCAGCACCGACCAGGAGGAAGCATTTGGTCCGATATGTTTATCCTGGAATGCCGGGAAGGCCTTTTCCACTGCTACGGGATCGGCGCCGGGCTCAAGCAAAAGAAAAAGGAAAAATGAATTGTTTCCCCAATCGGTACGGAGCCGTTCCGATCCGTACATCCTGTCGTCCCGAAGGGTAGAAAACGACACAATAAATTGCGGGTGAAAAGACGATTGCGGTGGAAGCGGCTCGAAAACACCGGTCACTTTGTAATCGACCTGGTTGTCCATGCGCAAAACCTGCCCGACCGGGTCTTCCCGCCCAAAGTACTTTTCCGCCATCGTCCGGGAGAGCATGACCGAAAAAGGCTCAGTCAATACCTCGTCGGGGGTTCCTCCCTTAATGTTAAAATCGAATACTTTAAAAAGGTTCTCTTCGGCGGCGTAGATGTTTTCCTCCCGGAATACCATTTCCCCTCTCCTCACGAGAGCGTTGGTGCTGAACAGGCGGACAGCCTCTTTTATCTGCGGAAAATCCTCCCTGATCAACGGCCCGAAGGGAGGCGCCACCGTACCAAGCCGTAGCGACGGCGTGCCGTCGCCGGACAGGAAAGTACGGTTCAGCCGGTAAATCCGATCCGCATTCGTATGGTAGCGATCGTAGCTCAGCTCGTCCCTGATAAACAGGAACAGCAGCAGAAAGCAGCAGATCCCCACAGCCAGCCCCAGGAGGTTAATGGCTGAATAGATCTTGTTCCGCAGTATATTCCGCCACGCGATGATCAGATGCAGCATTATTATGACATTTAGGTATTTTAATTTACTCGTGCATATTCCATACCAAGAAATACAATCTGCTGTTATTCAATAAATTAATCAATATTTGTTCGTGGCTACTGTACGAAAATGAACAGTCTGACAAACAAAAACGAACAGCATCACGGCATTAAGATACTATATGGAGTACGCCGATCCGGATAACGCATTTCCCGGTGCACGGGTCCGGCGTGAACAGCTTTCCCGGGGATAAGACTTCCTTTGCTTAAGAAATATCGTATCCGGGCAGTATATTTGGTTACTGAGCCTGGTAACATCTGTATTAATAACAACTTCCTGCCGCTTCAAAGACGATGTTCCTTTTACTACTTATTCTTTTCCTGAACTACGCACCGGTTTATCTTGCAGGTAACTGGGGAGTGGAGGAGGCGTTTCCCAAACTCACGTTTAGCTACCCGGTTGATATCGCCTACGTACCTGACGGGAGCCGGCAGCTGATGGTCCTCGAACAACCGGGCGTCGTCCGGATCTTTTCAAACCAATATGATACCGATACTGCCCGGACAGTGCTCGATATCCGGTCGCGCGTGAGCTACGGCGGCGAAGCAGGTTTGCTCGGGCTGGCCCTTCACCCGAAGTTTCATGAAAATGGCTTCATTTTCCTCAATTATACCCGGAAAGATGATGCCGATAGCCTTGAGACAGTTGTGGCGCGCTACCAGGTCGACCTGGCCGATTATACCGCTGACCCTGACTCTGAAACCCTCGTGCTTCGGTTCTATCAGCCGTATGATAACCACAACGGCGGCAGCCTCCAGTTCGGCAAAGACGGCTTACTGTACATTGGTGTTGGGGACGGCGGCGCCTGGGGCGACCCTTTCGACAACGGGCAGAACAAGAAATCGCTGCTTGGTAAAATCCTCAGGATAGATGTCGACGGTAGCTCAAAAGGCAACTACGATATCCCGGCGGACAATCCGTTTGCAGGGAACCCCGACGGGGCTGCTGAAGAAATTTTTGCCTACGGCCTCCGCAATCCCTGGCGGATGAGCTTTGACGTTGAAACGGGGGAATTATGGGTAGGCGATGTCGGGCAAAATAAAAAGGAAGAAATCGACGTGGTTGTAAAAGGCGGAAATTACGGATGGCGGCTCAAAGAGAGCGTCGACTGCTATAAACCTAACAAGAATTGCGAAGTTCCCGACCTGATCGACCCTATACTGGACCTACCCCAGGACAAAGGTGAGCATTCGGTTACGGGCGGATTCGTGTATAGGGGCAAAAAGTGGCCGGAGCTCTACGGGAAGTACATTTTTGGCGATTATGTAAGCAGGAGGATCTTTGCGCTTACATTCAAAAACGGCAAGGCTGTCAAAAATGAGATCCTGGCCGAAAATGCCGGTAATATATCTTCATTTGGGGTGGATGAAAACCAGGAAATCTTTATCTGCGATCACGCCTCGGGAAAAATACTGATGCTGGGAAAGAACTGATCATTCCCCGGATCATATAAAGGGGCGCAAATATACGCCCCCCTATAACCATCAACCAATAGTGTACTCAATCTGTACGCTGCTTAGTGATGGTCTAATAGTATACCAGACTATCAAATAGCTGCAAATCAGCCAATTAAATACCTGTCAGTATTTGTCTGTTGGCCGGAACCGGACATTCCGTTGTGCGGTTCCGGATAGCATTGACGAATGTTTTTATATAAGATTTGGCGAGCAATAAGAGCTAACTTCTGATCATAATTTGCAGCGTTTAGGACGCCCGAAAAACCGTATTACGTATAAAAAGCTTTAGCGTAACTCCGTAAAAAAGAAATCTCTGCGGCCCTCTATTTTTGCTCCGTGGCTCTCTGTGTCTCCATAAAAAATAGTTTTTTTCCTTACTTTTAACGGTTAAAAAAACCCGGTATGGAATCACTTGACAATATAAACGCCTTAACTCTCGTATTCACCGCCCTGCTTCTTTTTGCTATTGCCTACCGTTTCTATGGTCTTTTTGTGGCAAATAAAGTATTGAGGCTCAACAACAAAAACACTACGCCTGCCATAGAATTTTCCGACGGCAAGGACTATGTGGCCACCAACAAAAATGTACTTTTCGGACACCATTTTGCCGCCATTGCGGCAGCTGGTCCTTTGGTCGGGCCTGTTCTCGCCGCCCAGTTCGGCTATCTGCCCGGGGCCTTGTGGATCCTGATAGGTTGTGTCCTGGCCGGTGGGGTCCACGATATGATCGTGATGTTCGCCTCGGTGCGTCATAAAGGGCAAAGCCTTGCCACCATCGCGTCAAAAGAGATCGGGAAAGCTACCGGAACGGTAGCCGGATTTGCCGTCCTGTTTATCCTGATCCTGACACTGGCCGGGCTTTCACTGGCCTGCATCAACGCGATGCACGAAGCTTCCTGGTCGCTGTTTACCGTAGTCATCACGATGCCTATCGCCGTCATCATGGGGCTGATCATGCGCTACCGCGCAAATAGCGTCACTTTTGCCAGCATCCTGGGAGGCGTGCTGCTGATCGCCGGGATTATCGGCGGGCACAGCCTGATGCAGAACGAATTTATGAACGACCTTTTTACCTGGGATATCAAGACTATTTCTGTTGCCATTCCGCTTTACGGCTTCCTGGCATCAGTGCTCCCGGTATGGCTGCTGCTCGTTCCGAGGGATTATCTTTCCACTTACCTCAAAATCGGGACCATCGTCATGCTGGCGATCGGCGTGATCGTCATTCACCCGACCATCCAGATGCCGGCTCTTACGGATTTTATCCACGGCGGCGGCCCGATAGTCGGAGGTCCTGTCCTTCCGTTTATCTTTATCGTGATTGCCTGCGGGGCTATCTCCGGGTTTCATGTGGTCATCGCAACAGGAACCACGCCTAAAATGATCGAGGAAGAGCGCCAGATCCTGTTTGTCGGCTATGGCGCTATGCTGGTGGAAGGTTTTGTGGCTTTGATGGCGCTGATCGCAGCCTGTACGCTGATGCCGGGCGATTACTTCGCCATCAATACCCCGAAAGAAGCCTACGATGCATTCCTGGCCGCGTATCCCGGTTTGCAGACAGTCGATCTGCAGCACTATTCCGACGTGATCGGAATCGACCTGCACGGCCGGACTGGCGGCGCCGTTTCACTGGCTGTTGGTATGGCGCATATTTTCGCCAAAGTGCCGTACATGGACGAGCTCACCGCTTACTGGTATAATTTCGCCATCATGTTCGAAGCCGTGTTCATTCTCACGGCGATCGATGCCGGGACAAGGGTCGGACGTTTTTTCCTCCAGGAAATGCTGGGTGCGGTTATGCCTAAATTCAACGACAAGAACTGGGTGCCGGGCATTATCATCAGCAGTGCGGCATTCACCTTCGCGTGGGGTTACCTGGTCTTTACCGGCAACGTGAGCAGCATCTGGCCCCTCTTCGGAATCAGCAACCAGCTGCTGGCCGCCTGCGGACTTATCGTATGTACCACTATGCTGATACGCATGAACCGCGGCAAATACGCCCTGTGCGCAGCGATACCGGGTGTTTTTATGGCGCTCATCACCTTCTGGGCAGGGTACCTCCAGGTAACCTCCATTTATATTCCAAAAGAGCAATACCTGCTGGCCAGCCTGGCGATTGTCGCCATGGTGCTCATGCTGATCGTGTTCGTCGGGGCCTTCAGGAAGTGGTATGAGCTGCTGAAAATCGATACGGTGAAGACTGATTATTATGGGGAGCAGGTGAAGGAGCTGGTGGAGAGGTAAAAGTTTGAATGCACGAATGGGAAATATTTGCGCATTCGTGGCTATCTCGTTTCTCTAAAATCTGTTGATTAACAGTAGTCGGTCTGTTCATTCCGGCTTATGTACCATTTCTTTGCCAGCTCGTGAGGATCTGGTCCATCCAGGCCACCCGGTCATAATCTTTTATTGGCTTTACCTTGATTATATCGCGCCAAAACTACCATAAAAATAGACTTTTGGCGCGATATAAAATTCTATATTACGCCAAAACATATTTTTTTTTCTATTTTTGGCGTAATATAAACCAACGCTATGGAAGTTGTCATCGGTAGGCTTGAAGAAATCAAGCTATTACGCAAAATCGAACAATCCGGCGAAACGGAGCTTGTTGCTGTCTACGGCCGCAGACGAGTCGGGAAGACATACCTGATTCGGAATGGATTCCGGCAGCCTCCCGACTTCGAGTTTACAGGGTCTCACTATGCAACCCTGAAACAACACCTGGAAAGCTTCGGTCTGGCACTGGGCAAAGTAATGGGCAACGTTCCCCTGGCGGCACCCCAAAATTGGCTCCAGGCATTTGATATGCTGGAAAACTACCTTACCCCTTTACTAAAAAAACAAAGAAGAATTATATTCTTTGACGAGCTCCCCTGGATCAATACTCCCCGGTCAGGTTTCTTACCTGCTTTCGAAAACTTCTGGAACACCTGGGCAAGCCGGCAAAAAAACCTTGTCGTAGTAATATGCGGCTCTTCGGCAGCGTGGATGATCAAAAATGTAGTCCGAAACCGGGGAGGCCTTCACAACCGGGTAACACAAAGGATCCGTCTGCTACCGTTCAACCTTTCAGAAACTGAAACTTTCCTGAAAAGCCGGAAAGTGAACCTGGACCGCTTCCAGCTTATCCAGCTTTACATGGCAGTAGGTGGTATTCCCCAATATCTCAAAGCCGTAGAACCGGGCGAAAGTACCGCTCAGACAATTGACAGGCTATGCTTTCAGAAAGACGGATTTTTACACGAAGAGTTCAGCAGTCTCTATCATTCGCTATTCGATAACGCGACCGGCCATATGGAAATCGTGCGTACACTGGCCCGGAAGCCTTCAGGGCTTACACGTCAGCAAATCATTGATACCTGTAACCTGACCTCGGGTGGTCATGCGACTCAATTACTGGAAGAACTTTCCGAATCGGGGTTCATCCGCCCTTTTATTCCGTTCGGGAAGCAATCCAAAGACAGTATCTATAAGCTCACTGACGAATACTCGCTATTCTACCTTCATTTCATCGCTAACAGCCGGGCCAAAATACCTGGATCCTGGATGAAACTTGCCGATAAGCCGACCTGGAAAAGCTGGAGCGGCTATGCTTTTGAATCGATATGCGTCAAACATATCCAACAAATAAAAAAGGCATTAGGAATTGAAGGCGTCTATACCGAGACATCGGCCTGGCGCCAACGTGGTACCAAAGAGGATACAGGTACACAGATCGATTTGCTGATCGACCGGCAAGATTTATGTATCAATGTATGCGAAATGAAGTTTTCCACCACACCTTTCGAAATAACAAAATCTTATGCGGAAAACCTCCGGACAAAGCTTTCTGTATTTAAAGCAGCTTCCAAAACAAGGAAAACACTATTTCTCACCATGATTACCTCCTTCGGAGTACGCAATGCTGACCAATATCCCGGCCTGGTTCAGAAAACACTTACAATGGACGAGCTTTTCAAAAATGATTAAAACTTCGGAAAAATGATGTTTTGTTTGGAAAGGTAGAGGTAAAAACCATTGTCACCTTTACGCCTGACTAATTTTTTATCAATTCTGGTTTGGATTTTCCAAACAATTTATAAATAAAAAAACACCCCGCTAAGCCTGGAAACCTAAAACGGGGTGCATGTTCAACCGGGCTTACGCCCACAAACAATCTATGGAAAAGCTCCATGATAGCCAAACAGCCGGAGCGCTGGAAAAAGCAGGTAACGAATTCGATTGCTTAGTCAGAATGGCGAGCTGCGATGAATTGCAAACCGCACTATGGAATATGTTCCAGGAAAGCCTGTGCAAAAATGACGACAGCGTTATGCCGGACGATATCTTTATCCGGACCGAGATTTACGATGCTTTAAGGCATATTTTCCAGGAACTGGATAGAGTGCCCTGCGCACCTGACTATTTTTTTCCTATTTCATACGGTCCGAAAAATCCTCCCATAAACAGGAATGGAGTTTGAATAAAAAACAACCAGAATTGATCAGGCCTTGCAGGGAAAGATGTGCCGTCAGGCACTACCTATCTGTAGAAAAATGGAATCCGATGTAAACCGTATGCCCCGTAGGGGCTACCCGACTCATCTCTTATTTACATTTATTTATCTCTCAGGCTGTTCACGGGATTGGCCACCGCTGCACGTATGGCCTGCCAGCTTACCGTAAGCACCGTGATCGCTATTCCACCCAGGCAGGCTGCAGTGAAAACGCGCCACGAAAGGGCTGTGCGATATTCGTATTGCTGCAACCAGTTGCTCATAAAGTAGTATGCGACAGGTACGGCAATCAGGCAGGAGATAATCGTAAGCACCACAAAATCTTTAGACAGCATTTGCCAGAGATTCGTTACAGATGCGCCTAAGACTTTTCGTATTCCTATTTCTTTCGTACGCTGTTCGGCCGAGAAAGCCGCAAGGCCAAATAACCCCAGGCAACTGATCACAATAGCCAGCGCAGCCAGAACCAGGGCCAGTTTCCCGATCCGTTCTTCCGTACTGAATTTTGCCGCGTAGGCATCACTGGCAAATCTGTAATCAAAGGGAGCCGAGGGAACGATTTTCTTCAATACAGTTTCGATTGCAGGAATTGCCTCATGAGCGCTTGTTTCAGGATCAATCTTCAACAGAGTCCAGCCCTTGTATCCCTGGAGAAAGAAAATCATTGGCTTGGACGACTCAAAGGGTGAGCTCATCACCATATCTTTGACTACCCCGATGATCGTAAAGTCTCCCCCATTAAAAAATTCGGTATCCCATTTCACGATTTTGCCGACCGGATCCTGCAAACCCATGTATCTGACAGCAGTTTCATTGACAATGAATGCCATGGAATCACTACTTATTTCCTTTGAAAAATCACGCCCGTCAACGAATTGCCAGCCGACGGTTTGTCCATATTCAGGGCTAACTGAAACAGTACCAAAATTCTCGCGAAGGTCGTGGTCTTTCCCTTCCCAGTCAAACCCTGCATTAAATCCCCAGATACTGGTTACGGTACCGGCAGATTCTGCTACTTCTGAAACCACCCCGGAGTTTTTCAGCTCGGCGCTTAATACATCAGATTTTCCCCGGAATTCAGGCGATGTCTTACGGATCATCATCAACCCCTCGCGCGTATAGCCTACCGGGCGATTTTTAGCGAACTGGAGCTGCTGGTAGACGATGATCGTCCCAATGATCAGCGTAACCGAAACGGTGAACTGAACTACGACCAGTACCTTGCGGGGCAGCGATGCAAACCGGCCGGCACGTACCGATCCTTTCAGCACAGTGACAGGCCTGAAGGACGAAAGGTAAAGAGCGGGATAACTACCGGCCAGCAGGCCTGTTACTAAAATGAAAACAAAGTTGCTCATCCAGAAGTAGAAGCTTGTCCAGGGCATCTGCATTTGCTTACCGGCCAGTTCGTTGAACCAGCTCAGCGAGGCAGATACCAGGACAAGCGCAAGGGTGAAGGCAAGCACAACAACCAAAAACGACTCGCTGAAGAATTGATGCATCAGTTGCAATCGCCTTGACCCGATGGACTTTCGGACCCCTACTTCCTTTGCCCGCTTCTCCGACCGCGCCGTGCTCAGGTTCATGAAGTTGATAGAGGCAAGCAATAAAATGAATGCTCCGATCAAACTGATAAACCAGACAAACTTCAGTTGCTCACTTGTGACCTGCTTCCTGTTCTCAAATTTTGAATACAGGTGCCATTGGCTCATAGGATGGAGGAAAAGCTCCGGTTTCTCCCTGGCTTTTTCTTCGCTTATATGCTTTAATTTAATGTCCTTTATTCTTTCAGAAATGAGATTGAAATCAGCCCCCGCGCTGATTTCCACATAAATGTTCAGGAAATTCCCTCTCCAGTCATTCTCACGGTCTTTTATGTAGTCATATGACGAGACCATCAGGTCCCACGGAGCGATAAATGTTACCTTATTGAACTCACTATTGTTAGGAAAATCCCGGAATACCCCGGCAACCGTAACGGTAAGCTCATTATTGATCATTACTGTTTTCCCAACCACTTCAGCCGCTCCATACAATTTTTTTGATAAGGACTCATTCAGAAAAATAGTATGCCTGTTTCTAAGTCCTTTCCGTGTGCCGGCTATCATGTTCAGACCTATCCGGTCATAATTTCAAAATGATCTGTTGAAGGTAAACTCATCAAGGTTCCGCCAAGCGATTTTGAAATAATTTTTAAACTTATCTGAACTGTGATTTATGTGATTCAATGATTTCCCTGATTTCATTTTTCCTTGAATCATGCTAATCTTATAAATCAGATTAATCATGCGGAGCCGCCGGCGGTTCAGACATTTTTATTCCGTTCGCAGCGATTTCACCGGATTCGCCACCGCCGCCCTTATCGCCTGTCCGCCTACCGTCAGCAGCGCTATCGCTACTGACGCCAACCCCGCCAATGCAAACATCCACCATTCGATATCGATACGGTAGGCAAAATCCTCCAGCCATCTGTTCATCGCCCACCAGGCGACAGGTGAGGCGACGAGGATGGCGATCAATACAAGTTTGATGAAGTCTTTGGACAAGAGCCCTACGATACTTCCGACTGTTGCGCCCAGCACCTTGCGGATACCGATTTCCTTGGTCCGTTGTTCGGCGGAAAAAGCTGCCAAACCAAACAGACCCAAACAAGCGATGGCGATGGCAATAACCGTAAAGACAACCACCATACCGGAAGCCCGCCGGTCTCTTTCGTAATTCCGCTGGAAATCACTATCGAGGAATGAATACATGAAAGGGATGTTCGGATTCACATCCTTCCAGGCAGATGCAACACGTTCCAGCAAAGCGGCATAGTCGGTGGTTGAGACATTTGCAATGACATAGCTGTGCCGGTCTCCGAAATAAGTATTGAATCCGAAAGGTTTTATGGAGTTGTACAGACTTTGAAAATTGAAGTTTCTGACCACCCCGATAATCTCAAAACTACCACGCATATCCCTGAAGTCGAACTGGATTTTTTTGCCAATGGCCGTTTCAACATCAAAACCAAACTCCTTTATGGCAGCCTCATTCAGCACTATGCTATTGGAGTCGGCGGTAAACTCTTTCGAAAATCCTCTTCCGCTCAGCAACGTAAGGCCCAATGTTTCGAAATAATCATGATCCACATTGGCAAGGTACACATCGATCAGTTCATCTATTGTTTTCCCTTCGGGGTAAAAAAGCATATCTTCGATGGTGGCAATACCGGGATAGGTAGACCCGCCTGTTACCATTGTCACAGCAGGAATTTTCAACAGTTCGTTTTTCAACACCGTATAATTGTCACGGGCCTCCTGGCTTTGCAAGGGTAAGATAAGCTGTTGTTCTTTATTGAAGCCCATCGGCTGGTTATCCAGATAGTGAAGCTGGCGGGCAATGACAATGGTTCCTACCACCAGGCAAATTGAAATGGTAAACTGGAGTACCACCAGCCCCTTGCGCAATACGATGGCAGAAAAGTGGTGCAGCAGCTTCCCTTTCAACACATTCACCGGCTTAAAGGAGGATAGATAGAACGCCGGGTAAAGGCCTGACAGCAACCCTGTAAAAATGGTAAGGAGCACCACCAGCATCAACATCTGAGGGTCATCGGAAAGCTGGAGGTTTTTCTGCGTCAGGTTATTGAACCAAGGCAAAAATAGCCATGTCAGGACAATAGCCAGCACCAGCGCCAGGCCGCTCATCACGAGGGATTCGCCAAGAAATTGCCGGATCAGAGATAATTTTCCTGCACCTACTACTTTTCTCACGCCTATTTCTTTTGCCCTTTTGCCGGAGCGCGCCGTTGACAGGTTCATGAAATTGATGCAGGCAATGAGCAGCACAAATAAAGCAATGCCCCCAAGAATGTACAGGTAGGTCGCATTTCCATTAGACACTATTTCATTATCAAGATCAGAATGCAGGTAAATATCCGGAACCGGTTGCATGAATAGCGTTTTAGAAATACCCAATGCTTTCATATCGGTACCACCGCGCCGGTCCAGGAAAGGTTGCAATTTTTGTTCGACGGAAACCGGATCGATACCCGGTTTCAGTTTTATGTAGGTATGGAATATATTGTTGGTAGCCCAATTGGTCTGCTGATCCACCCAAGCGCCGATGTCCCTGTTACGCATGGACAGGAAAAAACGGGCGGGGATATGTGACCTGATACCCGCATTTTTATAAACCCCCTTTACCGTGTAACTAAAATTGCCATATGGTATGCCAATGGTAATCGACTGCCCTACCGGATCCCTGTCGCCGAAAAGCTTACCTGCCACATCCTCTGACAGGACAACGCTATTGGGCTCATTCAATGCGGTTAATACGTCGCCATACCTGAACTCGTATGTAAAAACCTGGAAAAAGGTGGAATCCACATAATAACCATTGGTTTCATAAAACTGTTTAACTGTGCTGTTGTCGTCGTTATAGGTCAGCAACAGGTTTTCCATTGAGGGAAATTTCAGCAGCCGGGTTACCTGCTCTACCTCTGACAAATCCGACTTCAGCGCCCATGCTATGGGCGCTGAAGTCGCAGCCCAAGGCCTTGATTTTACCGATCCCAACTGGTCTGCAATGGTGGCGATCCGGTACAGGCTTTCCGCATCGTTATGATGGCTGTCATAACCTCGTTCGCCTGCAATATACAGCATGATCAACAGGCAAGTTGCCAGGCCTACGGCCAGTCCCGTTATGTTGATGAAAGAAAACCCCTTGTTTCTCAACAGATTCCGCCAGGCGATCTTAAAATAATTTTTAAACATTGTCTGAGCTGTAATTTATGTGATTCAGATGATTTCCCTGATTTCATTTTTTCTGAATCATGCTAATCTTTCAAATCAGATTAATCATGCGGGGCCGCCCGGCGGTTCAGACATTTACTCACTCCGTCCGCAGCGCCTTCACCGGGTTCGCCACCGCCGCCCGTATCGTCTGGAAGCTTACTGTAAGCAGCGTAACCAGCATAGCCCCGGCTACCGACCATGCAAATACACCCCATTCGATGCTGATCCGGTAATCATACCCCTGCAGCCACCCGTGCAGATAATAATAAGCCAGTGGAATGGAAATACCGCCCGCTACCAGCACAAGCAGCACAAAATCCTTTGACAGCAATTGCCACAAGCTGAATACCGACGCTCCTACGATCTTGCGGATACCAATCTCTTTCGTCCGTTGCTCTGCTACAAATGAGGCCAGGCCGAACAACCCGAGGCAACTGATCAGGACGGCCAGCACCGCAAAAAAGCCCGCGAGCTTACCTACTCGTTCTTCTTGTGAAAATTTCGCAGCGTATTCTTCGTCGGCAAACTTATAATCGAAGGGAGCCGAAGAGATCACCCTTTTAAAGACATCCTCCATGATCGCCAGGGACTCCTTAACGCTTTTGTCAGGATTCAGCCTGAAATCCATCCAGCTCACATTTTCATAATCCATAAGATACACCGCCGGCTTTACAGGCTGGAACGGCGAAACGGCGATCATGTTTTTTACCACACCAATGATTGTAAAATCTCTCACGACGCCATGCTCCCAACGTATCGTTTTGCCTACGGGATCTTCCAGGTTCATAAACCGCGCCGTTGCCTCATTAATCAGGATAGCAGACGAATCTGTAGCGAAATCTCTCGAAAAATCCCTTCCTTCGGCCATTTCAAAACCTACAGTCTTACCGAATTCATGAGTTACAAAGAATGTAGCAAAATCGGTGGTCAGATCCGGGTCCTTTCCCTCCCAGTAAAACCCACCATTACTACTCCATATGGCGGTCAGAGGGCTAGATGATTCCGCCATTTCAACAATGGCTCCTTTTTGCTTCAGCTCCGACCTCAGCACATCATATTTGCCATAAAAATCCGGGGAAATCATCTCTATCATTACCAGCCCGTTCCTGTCATAACCTGCCGGCCTGTTTTTTGTATATTGAATCTGCTGGTACACGATAACAGTACCGATGATCAAAGCAACCGAAACCGTGAATTGGGTCACGACCAGGATCTTTCTCGGCAGTCCCGCCAGCCTGCCTGTTTTGAAAGTCCCTTTCAGAGCTTTCACGGGCTGAAACGAAGACAGGAACAAAGCGGGGTAGCTGCCTGCCAGCAGGCCGGTAACCAGAGTAAACGACAGGCAGATCAGCCAGAAACCCGGCTTGCTCCAGGGAATATGCATTTGCTTATCCGCCACCCCGTTAAACCAGGGCAACAGCAGCTGCGCCAGGATCAGGGCAAGGAAAAACGCGATAAAGGCCACTAATAAGGACTCGCAAAGGAACTGGGCTGTCAGCTGGTAACGGGCGGAGCCTACGGTCTTCCTGATGCCTACTTCCCTGGCTCTTTTTTCGGAGCGGGCCGTACTCAGGTTCATGAAATTAATACAGGCAAGGATCAATACAAATATGCCTATCACTGTAAACATCCTTACGTATTCAATCTGCCCCCCGGCCTGGACACCGTTCTGCCAGCCGGAACGCAGATGCCAGTCCTTCATAGGATGCAGGAAAATCCGGGGGTTAAATTTTTTATCTTCCTCAACCGTGTGGTTTAGTTTGGAGCCGATAATGTTCCTGTTTACCGCGGCAAAATCAGAATGATCATTAATCTGAGCAAACCCGGTAAAGGAGTTGTTTCCCCATTGTGTTTTCGCCCGTTCTATCCACGGTTCGGTTGTAATGTATAAATTCCAGGGAGCCATAAACTCCAAGCCCTGGAAATCGGAATTATGGGGCAGATCCTCAAAGATTCCGGTCACTTTTACCTCCCATGAATTATCAATTTTCAGCGTCTGCCCTATAGGATCTTCATCATGGAAAAAAGCCCTGGCAGCGCCGGCTGACAGCAGGATGCTATACGGATCATCCAGAGCATTCAGTGTGCCCTTCATCATTTTTAATGAAAAAATCTTTGGCCCGTCTTTATCGATATAGATTCCGCGCTTTTTCTGATGGTCGTTCTCCCTGCTCAAAATATGATCCCCCTCCCACGACGCCATCGCCAGGTATTTGAAATTGTCGCCGTAATTTGCCTTCAGCTCTTCTCCCAGCGGCAAAGGCAGAGCCTGATCGGTATACACAACACCGTTAAATGTCTGGTGCTGCATGATCCGGGCTACCCGGTCATGATTTTCATGATACCGGTTATAGGTCAGCTCATCCCACAGCCAGAACCCGATCAGCATTGCTACCGCCATGCCTATGGCTAACCCTCCGATGTTAATGGATGAGGATTGCTTGTTTTTCAGAAGATTCCTCCAGGCAATTTTCAGATAGTTCGCTATCATAGTCAGGACTGTGATATTTCGACCGTGCTCAGCACAGGTTCTTATGATGAAACAGACATTTATCCAATACCATGCCAGCAAGTTAAAGCATTGATTAAAAGAAAGATAAAATAGAGACTACTGAAGTAGTGTACGATATGGGACACCATCTGTCCTATATCAGGCAGTTGGAGGGTGTGGGCCTGGGATATTTCCCGGTGTATCTTCGGAAAATAGTTGTACCTTACCATTTGAAAGAAATTTTATATCCAAACCCAAAAAATGAACAACCCACTAACACGGAGGGACTTTGTGAAGAAATCCCTTGCAACAAGTTTATCCTTTGGCGCACTGGGGAGTTTGTCCCTTCCACCTTTGTTTGCGCAAAATTCCGGAATGAAATTAGGCTTCGTTACCTACCAATGGGGTAAGAGCTGGAACCTCTCCGAGCTAATAGCCAATTGTGAAAAAACCGGTTACCTGGGAGTGGAACTCCGGACCGAGCATGCCCACGGTGTAGAAAGCACGCTTTCAAAAAAGGAAAGAAAGGAAGTGAAGAAAAAGTTTGCAGACAGTCCCGTCACTTGCATCGGATATGGGAGCAACTACGAATACCACAGTCCCGACCCGGCCGTATTGAAAAAGAACATCGATGGTACGAAGGACTATATCAGGCTTTGCAAAGACATCGGGGCTACGGGATTAAAGGTAAAGCCCAACACAATCCCGGACGGTGTTCCAAAAGAAAAGACGATCGCTCAAATTGCCGCTTCCTTTAATGAAGTGGGCAAATTTGCGCAGGATTACGGTCAGCTTATCCGGGTGGAAGTACACGGTAAAATTACGCGCGAATTGCCGGTGATGAAAGCCATCTTCGACCAGGTAACCGAAAAGAACGTCGTCATCTGCTGGAACAGCAACGACTCCGACCTGAACGAGCCCGGGCTGGAAGCCAATTTCAACATGGTCAGGCAATGGCTGGGGGATACCACCCATTGCCGGGCCTTCAGTGCGGTAGATTATCCGTATCAGGAGCTTTTCAGATTACTTAAGGGGGCAGGCTACAACGGATGGATCTTGTTGGAAGCCCACACCGATCCGGATGACAAAATTGCGGCGATGGTCAGGGAGAAAAAAATATTTGACGAGATGATAAGCCGTATCTGATCCGGTATATGTCAGCATAAAAAAACAGCTATCAACTGTAACCCTATAACAAGTAATGACACAACGTAGAGATTTTATTAAAAAGAGTTTGTTGGGAGGGGCCGGGATAGCCATTACCGGTATGTCCGTGAGTGCGAAGTCCTATGGCAACATTCTGGGAGCTAATGACCGGATCTTCCTTTCTGTGATCGGAATCCGGGGACAAGGAACCAACCACCTCAACCAGTTTTGCAAACTTAAAGGCAGCAGAAATGTGGTCATCAAAACGCTTTGTGACGTTGATGAAAACACCTGGGCGGAAAAGGTGAAATTGGTACAAGACCAAACAGGCGACCGGCCGGGAACTACCTATGACATGCGCAAGGTGTTTGAAGATAAGGAAATAGATGCGGTTTCCTTTGCTACTCCAAACCATTGGCATGCGTTGGGCGCCATCTGGGCCGCTCAGGCAGGCAAGCATGTGTATGTAGAAAAGCCTGCCAGCCACAACATCTATGAAGGCCGGAAAATGATAGAAGCGGCCAGGAAATACGGCGTAATCATGCAAGTCGGGTTTCAAAACCGCTCCATTGCCAATGTCATAGAGGCCATGAAATTCCTTCATGAAGGAAACATCGGAGATGTTTACCTGGCCCGGGGTTTGTGCTACAAGCCGAGAAATTCCTTTGGAATAGCTAAAGACAGCACCCCGCCTCAGGGCCTTCACTATGATTTGTGGCTGGGGCCGGCGCCCTACAGGCCGTACAACGAGAAGCGCGGGCACTACAATTGGCACTGGCATTGGGATACCGGCAACGGAGACACCGGAAACCAGGGGCCGCACCAGTTCGACGTAGCCCGCTGGGGACTGAACAAAAATGAGCATCCGGTCAGCGTTTATTCTACCGGGGGGATCTACGGCGTGTCTCCATCCGAGTGTTCACAAGAGACTCCAAATACCCAAATTTCCTCTTTTAAATACCGCGACGGTAAGATGTTGGAATTTGAAACCAGAGGCCGCTATACCAACGGCGAATCCAGTCTGGGCATTCAGATCGGAAACATGTTTTACGGAACTGATGGCTACCTGGAGCTGGATGGCGGTACATGGAAGGCTTTCCGCAAAAATGAAAAAGAACCTTTTGCCCAATCGTCCAAAGAGAAGGCGCCGGCTTCAGGCAATTCGAATGTACTGGCTGCTCCGGGTGGGGCAGAGCATTATGCAAACTACCTCGATGCTATCCGTAAGGGAGACCCCAATGCGTTGAACTGTGATATCCGGGAAGGATTCTATTCCTCGGTATTGCCGGCGATGGCCAACATTTCTTATCGCCTGGGAAGAAGCCTCAATTTCATGGGTGAATACGAGAAGTTTGCCAACGACCCGGAAGCAGACACGATGCTGAGCCGTCCGAGCCGCCCGCCGTACGTAGTGCCCGATCAGGTTTAAGGTAATGACAGCAGTAGAGACGCACGGCCGTGCGTCTCTACTGCTGCAAATTTTATTCATTCCGCAATGATTTCACCGGGTTTGCCACTGCCGCCCGTATGGCCTGTCCGCATACAGTCAGCAATGCAATCGCCACGGCGCCCAGCCCCGCAGCGGTAAACATCCACCATTCTATATCGATCCGGTGTTCATAATCCTCTAACCACCGGTTCATGATATACCAGGCCACCGGCCACCCGATGGCAATTGCGAACGCAACGGGCTTTAAAAAGTCTTTGGATAACAGGGCCATCACACTCACGACAGAAGCGCCCAGCACCTTTCTTACACCGATTTCTTTCGTGCGGGCTTCTGCCGTGAAAGCCGTTAGCCCGAGTAAGCCCAGACAGGCGATGAAAACTGCCAGGCAGGAAAACACCCGGTACAGCAGGCCCGTCTGATGTTCCGATTTATAATAACTGTCAATGTTCTCGTCATAAAAATTACCCACGAAAGCTACTTCCGGGAAAATCCTTTCATAAATCGCCCTGACCTGCTCGACCGTACGATGAAGATTCTGCGAACGTATCTTGATCCCGCCATTCCAGTAGTAATGATCGGATATGGTGATCAATACCGGCTTTGTGGCCTCCCGGGCCGAGCTGGTATGAAAATCCCGCACTACGCCAACGATCGGAGCGGGCTCCCAGCGCCCGAGCCTCAGCTCTTTCCCGATCACGGATTCCGGGTCCTGAATACCCAGTTTTTTCAGCAAGGTTTCGTTAACCACAAACCTGGTAACCGTATCGCGTACGTCATAGGACTGTCCGGCAACAAACCGGATCCCGTAGGTATCAAAATAATCACCGTCTGCCATCTTGATCGAAGCTTCAAAATCTTCCTTCCGGGTATGGTCGCTAAAAGAGAAGCTCATTCCCCAATTATTCCCTGACGACGGATGGTCTGAAGAGAAGGATACAGCCTTTACCTCGGGGATGCGAAGCAATTCATTACGAAAGGATTGGAATTGCAGCCGGTACTCGGGGTCCATATTTAAAGTAAATACCCCTTCCTTCTCAAAGCCCAGGTCGAGCCTGCTGATGTAATCTGTCTGAAGCAGGTTGACGATCGTTCCAATTGCCAATACAAAGGCTGTCGCAAACTGGAACGCGATAAGCGCCTGCCGGAAAGAGCCTCCCCGCATCCAGCCTTTCGGAAGATTTTTCCGGAAAACGTCTACAGGAGAAAAGGACGATAAGATAAGCGCCGGGTAAACGCCTGACAGAACTGTCAGCATGATTACGAGCGCTGCCAGGTATAAGGCAGTCGCCGGTGTAGCATAAAAAGACGGGTCGATAGCCAGCTCAAAGTTCTTTTCAAGCAGTGGTAATGCAAACCGGGCCAGCGCCGCTCCGAGAACGACCGCCGCAAGCACCACCATAAAAGTTTCGGTCATAAATTGCATGACCAGTTGCTGCTTATGACTTCCTAGCACTTTCCTTACCCCTACCTCCTTGGCTCTCCGCGTAGCCAGGGCAGAATAGATGTTGATAAAGTTCACGCATGCCATCAGCAGGATCAGGACGCCGATGATCGTCATATTGCCGATGCGCTCCCTGGATATGGTCCTGCCCTCAAATTGTGCCAGGCGATCATCGTGATGCATGTCCGCCAGCGGGCTCAGCAGATGCAGCCTGTTGTAATGCGCCTTCCGTCCTTCATAATGTTTACGGGAAAACTCTTCCAGTAACGAACCGGCTTTCTCTGCCGAAAGCGTTTCCGGCAATTGCACAAAGATCTGGTCGCTGCTGGATACGCTGCTCCAGTTTTCGAAATCGCCGAAACCGAACAGCTTCGGCTGCGCGCGCTTGGATGCGTACGAAATAACAAGGTTCAGAGGAAAGCCCGTATTGCCCGGAGCGTCTTCCAAAACCCCTTCTACCCGCATGGTAGTTTGATTGTCGATGCGAAGGAGCTTTCCCACTGCCTGCCGGTAGTCTTTGAAATATTTCTCAGCAAACTTCCTCGAAAGCACTACTACGTTCGGTTTCGCCAATACTTCCGGCCGGCCTGAAAGCCACCGGAAGTTAAACATGTCGAAAAAGCCGGGCTCCACCAGCAGACCTTCACCTTTTTCGATGTATTTCTCCCGGGCGTCGATGGCGGCGGAATCACTGCCCAGAACAGTCACTTTGGGTTCAAGCGTACCGAAAACCGGGACAATTTTTTCAAACTGCGGGATGTCGCTTTTAAGGGCCGCAGCCACAGGAAGCGCGCTACCCGGTGTAAAGTCAATATTTCCACCGGAATATTCCTCCCTGAGGATAACGCGATAGATCCGCTCATGATTTTGATGGAACTTATCAAAGCTCAGCTCGTAGCGCACAACGAGAAATAAAAGCAATGCAGCAGCTACACCTGTGCTCAGCCCTAATGTATTAAGCAATGTAAACCCTTTCTTAGCGAGCAGGTTCCGCCAGGATATTTTGAAATGGTTACGGATCATAGTCTCAGCTGCGACTTTTATTAAAACAATCTTTTTTACTTTATTCCGCCCTCAGGCTCTCTACCGGGTTGGCCAGCGCCGCCCGTACCGCCTGTCCGCACACGGCCAGCAATGCAATTACCACTGCCGCTAATCCCGCTGCGGCAAACATCCACCACTGTACGTCTACCCGGTAAGCGAAATCTTCCAGCCACCTGTTCATACCCCACCATGCAAGGGGCGATGCAATGAGAACTGCTACCAGCACCAGCCTTATATAATCCGCCGAAAGCAGCTGTACGATACCCGCCGAGGAAGCGCCCAGCACCTTGCGGATGCCAATTTCCTTCACTCTTTGTTCGGTCACGAAAGCCGACAGCGCGAACAGCCCCAGGCAAGCGATGAATATGGCCAGCACCGCAAAAACAGTAAAGATCCTGCCCGTCCGGGCGACGTCGTCATACATCCGTGCATAGCTTTCGTCCAGGAATGTATAGCGAAAAGGCTGGTCGGGAGCAAAGCTATCCCATGTTTTCTGAACTGAAGCGATTGAGCTGCGAACCTGGTCGCCGCCCAGTTTTACCGCTACCACCGATGATCCATAAGGGTTCAGTACCAGGCATAAAGGCCCCACCTTTTCCTTCATCGACTGAAAATTGAAGTCTTCGACAACCCCGATCACATGGAATGTCTGCCAGCCATTGGTGATGATCTCTCCCACCGCGTTATCGAGCCCGAGCGCCCTGGCCATTGACCGGTTAATGATCGTTCCGGCTGAATCGGAAGCCATATCACGCGAGAAATCCCGTCCTTCCAAAATCGAGATACCTAATGTCCGGATATAATCATAATCTACCGGCCACTTCTGACCGCCTACGGCTGCTTCTTCCTTTGTTCTGCCGTTCTTCCAGAAAGGATTTCCATCCCGCTTCGATCCGGTGACAGGCAGGTAATCGCTCGCGCTCACCTCTCTAACTTCCGCCAGTTTACGGAGCTCCTCTGCAAACGGCTTCAGGTTTTCTTCCAGGGTATTGGCGCCCTGCACGAGAAGCACCTGCTCTTTGTCGTACCCTACCTTTGCATTCAGGAATAGCTGCATTTGGGAAAAAATCACGATCGTTCCGATAATCAGCACAATGGAAGTGGCGAACTGGAACACGACCAACCCGTTTCTGAAAACGGTATTCCTCGTACCCTGGCGCATCGCGCCTTTCAGAACCTGGGCCGGCTTGAAATGCGAAAGGTAAAATGAGGGATACAGCCCGGATAGCGCTCCTACCAGGATAGAAGAAAATCCTATAGCCGGCCACAGCCACCATTCCAGCCAGGGCATTTTCATTTCCTTTCCTGCCAGCTCGTTAAAAAACGGCAGTAGCATGGCAGCCAGTCCTATTCCCAGCGCAAATGAAAATGCCGTATAAAGAATCGACTCCGTAAGAAACTGGCCGATCAGCGTGCTTCTCAGGGAACCGACTACTTTACGAAGCCCGACTTCCCTTGCCCTGCCGGCCGATTTCGCTGTCGACAGGTTGATGAAATTGATACTGGCCAGCAGCAGTATAAAAACCGCAATCCCGCTAAACAGCCAAACGATCCGTATATCTCCTTTTTCGAGATTGTCATCGATATCGTAAGAATAAAGATGTACATCCTCGATAGGCTGCAGCGCTATCCTTGCTTTGTTGACCAGCTCATCGGCATCCACAACTCCGCTCTCCTTCATATGAGGGATGTAGTATTGGGTGATGATCTGCGGAAGCTTCGCCGTCAGCTCTTCCGGATCAGCCTTTTCATTCAGCAAGACATAGGTACAATAGTTGCTGGAACCCCAGTCCGTCTGCTCTCCTTCCCAAAGCTGGTACCCGGTAAGCGACAGGAAAAAATCGTGTTGGATATGCGAATTTCCCGGCAGCTTTTTCATAACACCGCCTATTTTATACGGCTTGCCTGTGTTATTATTCAGGATCAGCGTTTTCCCGACCGGGTCCTGCCCCGGAAAATACTTTTCGGCCTTTTCTTCGGAAAGGATCAGGCTGCGCGGCTCCGAAAGGGCAGTCTTTCTATCTCCGTAGGCCATGGGCCACCCGAGCATATCGATCAGCTCCTGGTCGATGTAGGCGAATCCCTCCTCGTATATATTTTCCCCCGTTTCCGGCGATTTCACCTGGTTGCTTCCCGCCCCTTCGAAGGAAGGCGCCGACATGATTCGCCCCGCGCTTTCTACTCCGGCGAAGTCGTTCTGAAGCGCCTTGTACATGGGAGCAGGCCAATAGACCGCTTTTTGCCATTTCCCTTCTTTGAAAAAATCCACATAAACCCTGTAAAGGCGCTTTGAATTGCTCCAGCTTTTGTCGTAGCTCAACTCATCGCGTACAAAAAGCGCGATCAGCAGGCAGGCGGCTATACCCAACGCAAAACCGCCTGCCTTCACAAAAGCGTACATTTTTTGTTTCCTGATCTGCCTTAGGGCTATTTTTAAAAAATTTGTAATCATGGCTAAAAGATTTATTGTATCAAACCGCCCCGCCCTGCGGCACCCCTCCTTGCGAAGGAGGGCTCGGGGGTGGTCATTCCATTCTCAAACTCCTCACCGGGTTCGCCAATGCGACCTTAACTGCCTGGAAGCTTACAGTGAGCACACAGATCAGCAGGACAAGCACGAGAGTGACTATCAAGACCAGCGGGCTTATATCCGTGTGGTATTCGTATTTCATCAGCCACTGTTTCATCATGTATCCGCTTGCCGTTGCCCCGATGATAAAGGCTATACCTACCAGGCCTGCAAATTCGCCGGAAAGGCTTAGCCAGATGCTGCTGATGCTTGCTCCCAATACTTTGCGGATACCGATCTCCTTCTGCCGCTGCTCGGCAGAGAAGGTAGCCAGGCCAAACAGGCCCAGACAGGAAATCAAGACGGAAAGAAGGGTAAATGCAAATGCCAGGTTACCCAGCGTCTGCTCGGCATGGAACTTTTCAGCAAAAATCTCGTCTGTAAAACGGTAATCAAACGGGTAGCCCGGGTTCATTTTTTTAAGAAGGTGATCCAGTTTTGCAATGCTCTCCGAAACCGGAAGCCCGGGGTTTAGCTTCAGCGTAACATTCTCGATCCAGTCCTTCCTGAACCCGATGACGATCGGCTTTGAAAGATCAAAAGGGTTGTTATAGCTAAAGTCTTTTACTACGCCTACCACATGCCGGTTGGCCCCCTGCCATTTCAGGATCTGGCCCAGCGGCTGCTCCAGCCGCATCATTTTAACGGCAGCCTCGTTTAAAATAATGGCAGCGGAGTCGGAAGGATAGGCTTCTGAAAAATCACGGCCCTGCGCAAGGGTCAATCCCATAGTGGAAATAAAATGGTAAGTAGCCGCCATCTGGCTGATCATGAGCTTCTCTTCTCCCGGCAACTGGCCCGGCCAGGTAACTCCCCAGGTCGATCCGAATGATTCGTTGATACCGCTTGCGGAAAGGGCTCCGTCAACAATGGCATTAGCATTGATCGCTTCCCGGCGAAAAGCTTCAAAGTTCTGATACAGGTTTCCCTCCGGCGAAAACTCGATCAGGCCTTTGTTATCATATCCCAACGGCCGGTTTTTTACATGCTGCACCTGCCGGTAGACCATTATACTGGAAAGGATCAGGCATATCGCGAAGGAAAACTGAACAACTACCAACGCCTGTCGCGGCCGCACGGAGGCTCTTCCGGCTCCGGTTATGCTTCCCTTAAGCACTTTCACCGGTCGGAAAGAAGAAAGGAAAAATGCCGGATAGCTGCCGGCTATGAAGCCTGTAAATACGATCACCCCGGTTACGGTAAGCCAAACCACAGGATTGCCGTAAGGAACGGATAGCTTCAATTGCAGCAGGCTGTTAAAGGCGGGGAGCAACGCGATAGTCAGCACAAGTGCAAACACGAACGCAATAGCGGCCATCAGCATGGATTCACCCAGAAATTGCGCAATCAGTAATCTTCGCGGCGCACCGACGGCTTTGCGAACTCCTACTTCCCTGGCACGCTTCAGCGAACGGGCCGTGCTCATATTCATAAAATTGATACAACCGATCAGCAGAATGCCGCCGGCCATGATCAGCATAAGCCGGACCAGGCGAATACGCCCCCCTACGGGAAGCCCGTTCTTAAACTCGTCATACAAATGGATGTCTGCAAGAGGATAAATGAACAACTTATTGTTTTTATTATTGTCATATTTCAGCAAAATCCCCCCGACTTCTTTATTGAGCGCTGCTATGTCCGCGTTTTCTTTTACCAGGAGGTAGTTAGTATAGCTGTAATTATACCAGCCCTGTTCTTTTACTGAAGGCTCTTCGGCGACCAACACCTCCCACGGGATCATAGCTTCAAATTGCAGCGATGAATTGGCCGGCAGGTCTTCTACTACCGCCGCCACCTTCAAAAGGTACTTATTATTATGCTTGAGGGTCCGGCCAACTACATTTTCAGTACCAAACAATCTCATAGCGGCAGATCGGGAAATGACCACCGATGAAGCATCGGCAGGTATATGCTGCGGGCTGCCCGGTAAGAACCGGAAAGTAAAGATCCCGGACAGGGAGGCGGATGCCGCCAGCGTTTCAAGCCTGACCTGCCGGTCGTCAACGCTGAATAGCATTTTCCCGGGTCCGGCAGCTACGGCAGCTTCCTCGACAGCAGAAAAGTCTTCTTTCAGCACATCGGCCACCTGCACAGGAGTATGCCTGCCTGTCGACCATTCATTGTTGCTCCTGAAGTTGGTGTAAATCTTATAAATTCGGTCGAGCTTTTCGTTCTGACGATCGTAGCTGACCTCAAAATATACATACAACAGCAATATAAAGCAGGCTGTCATAGCCACGCCAAGCCCTGTAATGTTAATCAGGCTATAGAACCGGTTGCTTGCCAGGTTCCGCCAGGCGGTTTTGAGATAGTTTCTGATCATCTTTAAGCGGGTTTTATTCCATTCTAAGGCTCTCTACCGGGTTGGCCATCGCCGCCCTAACCGTCTGAACGCTGATTGCAATCAATGTGATGATCAATACCAGCGCCCCTGCAACAAGGAACATAGTTGACGTTATGCTGATCCTGTAAGTATAGCTTTGCAGCCAGCCATTCATCATCCACCACGAAACAGGAAACGCGATCAACAATGCGACCCCTACCAGCTTCAGGAAATCTTTGGATAGCATAGCCGTAATGCCCGCCGATGAGGCGCCTATTACTTTCCGGATACCAATCTCTTTCCTTCTTTTCTGTGCAGTAAATGCCGCCAGTCCAAAAAGTCCCAGGCAGGAAATAATAATGGCCAACCCGGCAAAATAACCCGACAAACTCGCCGTACGTGTTTCTGCTTCGTATTGCCTTTGGTAGGCTTCATCCAAAAAATTAAAGGTGAAGGGAAAATCAGGGTTGTATCTTTTATAGAGCGCTTCTATTGCCGCAAGGGTTTGCTGTTGATTCTCCTGCTTTATCCGGGCAACAATTGTCCCCTCGCCTTTTTGCAGGTGCATAAATGCCGGCTTTATGGCTTCATGCATCGATTCAAAATGAAAATCATTGACCACACCGATGATCTGCCTGTTCACGCCATGGAACCGGACAATGGCTCCCACGGGATCTTCCAGGTTCATCGCTTTAACTGCCGCCTCGTTAATGATAATGCTGAGTGAATCCATGCCAAAATCCTCTGAAAAATCTCTACCTGCCTTCATCCGCATATCCATTGTTTTAATAAAATTACGGCTCACCCCGAATACCTCGAAAGACACCTCCTTATTCAAGTCCTTTCCGGGCCAGTCAAGTCCGTCGCTATATTTACGACCAACAATGTTATGGAAAGTATAAGCGGCATTTACTACACCTGGAACCTGCTGTATTTCGGCTAAAAAAGTCTCCTGGTTCTGCTGGATGCGGCCTTCGGCAGTAACCCGGATTATATTTTCTTTGTCATAACCGAGGTTTATGCTCCGTATGAACTGTACCTGCTGGTATATAACCGTTACCGCCACTATTAATACGGTGGACAGTGTAAACTGAAAAACTACAAGGCCTTTTCTCGATAATAGCTCGGCAGCAGAGGTATTCAGCTTCCCCTTCAATATTGCCAATGGGTTAAACCCGGAAAT
Source organism: Spirosomataceae bacterium (assembly GCA_037191015.1). Lineage (GTDB taxonomy): Bacteria > Bacteroidota > Bacteroidia > Cytophagales > Spirosomataceae > Ravibacter. The sequence continues at coordinate 32,265 of JBBCKD010000008.1, read as the reverse complement.
GTACAAAGCCGGGTAGCTGCCGGCAAGGAATGCCGTAATTAATCCGATCAGTACAACAGCGGCAACCATCTGCCATGTGAAATGCAGAACGATCGTTTTACCGGTAAGCTGGTTAAACTCGGGCAGCAAAACCACCGCGAGCCCTATTGCGATGATCATAGCAAACAGGGTCAAAAGGAATGACTCCGACAGGAATTGGAAGATCAACTGGCTTCGTTTGGCGCCCACCACCTTTTTTATTCCTATTTCCCTGAGCCTGCGGGCGGCTTTCGCAGTGGAAAGGTTCATAAAATTGATACAGGCGATCACAAGAATAAAAAGAGCCAATGCTGTAAACAGGTTTACATATTGAATCCTTTCTCCTACCCTGGTATTGTTATCATAATAATTGTGCAGATAGCCATCGGAAAATTTAACCGCAACAACCTTCCTGGTAGTGTCTCCGGTATGGGCAGTGATAATGTCCTCCACTTTTTTATTGAAAGTCCTGCCATCTGTCCCTTCTTTCAACAGCACAAAATTTCGGGGACCTGAACCGTTCCAGTGCGTTACCCAGTCTTTAACGGTTTTGAAATAGTCGAACGACAGTACAAAATCAAATTGCTGGGAAGAATTGGCAGGCATTTTTTTGAATATACCCGATACATAAAATGTAACTTCCCGGTCAAACCATACGGGTTTACCCACTATATTTTCGGTAGTTCCAAACAGTTTGGTTGCCAGTTCGTCGGAAAGTACGATAGAACTCTTGTCGGCAAGTACGCTGTTTTTATTCCCCTCCAGCAGTTGAAAGGAAAAGATGCTGAAATAATCTTTTTCCACATACTGGCCGCTGGCTTTGATATTGTTATCATCAACAGAAAGCGTGTTTTGGGGAAACCAGTGCGCGGGCGCTATGGCAGCGGCATATTCTACCTCCGGGAGGTCTTGCCTGACGGCCTCACTTAGCCTTGCCGACGACTCATCAGCATAAAATGTTTCACCATTGTAGCTTCTGCGTTCCAGCAACCTGTACAGCCGTTCGTCGTTTGTAAAAAATTTATCATAGCTCAGCTCATCGCTTACCCATAAAAAAATAAGCAGGGAACATGCCAGTCCGGCAGATAAACCCAGCACATTCAATACCGTAAACTGTCTGTCTTTCAGCAGGCTACGCCAGGCGGTTTTGAAATAGTTTCTGATCATAATCTATCTCTTGAAAGGCATTTTTATTTGCCGCAGCATCATTTCAGCTCATTCTACTCTAAGGCTTTCCACCGGGTTGGCCATCGCTGCCTTAACGGCCTGCCAGCCTACCGTCGCCAGCGCGATCACCGTAGCCGCTAATCCCGTCGCGGCAAACACCCACCATTCGATTTCGATACGGTAGGCGAAGTTTTCCAGCCATTTGTTCATAACATACCACGCGATGGGTGAGGCGATGACAGTAGCGATCAATACCAGCTTCACAAAATCCCCCGAAAGCAGCCCGGTAATGCCGGATACAGAAGCGCCCAGCACTTTACGGATGCCGATTTCTTTTGTACGCTGAAATGCAGTGAGCGTTGCCAGCCCGAACAATCCCAGACAGCTGATAAAAATGGTGACCAAGGTAGCAGCCCTTACCAGCTTTTGCATACGCCGCTCCTGCCAGTAGAATTCACCGATAAACTCGTCATAAAACTCAAACTTGAATGGTACCCCGGCATAAAGCTTATTCCATTCACTTTCAACCGACTTCAGGGCAGTTTCCCATTGGGTGGTTTGTGCAGGAAGCTTGATATTAAGGGTCTTCAGCATCGATTTCTGAGAAAAAATCGCCATGGGTTGAATCTTACTATGGATACCGGACTGGTGGAAATCTTTCACCACTCCCACCACGGGATGACTTCTTCCACCTGGTGAGGAAACCAGACTTTTACCAATGGCATCTGAAGGGCTTTTAAATCCAAAAACCTTTAACGCCGCCTCGTTAAGTACCATTTCATTGATCGAGTCGGTCTGTCTGAGGTTACGCCCGGCCAGCAATTCTATGTCGTAGAACGAAAGGTAACCGGAATCGACAAACTTCGGCTGAACTCTCGATTGAACCACATCCGCATCATTTTCATACTGAAATGAATAGCCAAAAGCAGGGCTGTTATCCAGGGGTCTGCCTCCGAGTACTACTCCCCGGAGTGCAGGCAGTTTTTTTAATTCATCGGCGAGTGTAAAATGCTTATCCTTGTAAACACTGTCATCCAGTATCTGGTAAGGTATATGGAAAGTGATCACGGCTTCCCGGTTGAAACCCTGGTCTTTGTTTACAGCAAACTGCAGCTGCAGACCGATCACAAGGGCGCCGATAATGAACGCCTGCGCTATTAAAAACTGAAAGACAATGAGTGCTTTCCGCAGCGCCAGCCTGTTGCTACCCAATACCCGGGTTGATGCTCCTTTCAGAACGTTGATCGTACTGACCTTCGCTGAAAGCCATGCCGGATATATACCGGAAACCAGGGAGATCAGGATAACCAGTACAAGCATAAACAACCCCATGTGCGGATAATCCAGATATGCTTCCATACCTTCGGGCATGAACTCGCTGAATAGCCGGACAGCAAAACCGGATAAAGCGAAAGAAAGAACAGCAGCCAGCGCTGTTATCACGAACGTTTCAGTCATAAAACGTATCAGAAGCCCCTTTACCGAGCTTCCGAGTGTTTTCCTGATGCCAATTTCACGGGCCCTTCCGGGCAGCAGCGCGGTATTCAGATTAATGTAGTTGATACAAGCCATAAATAGCAGTATTACGGCTGTGAACATCAGGCCTTTCAGCACTTTTTTATCTGCGCCGGCCCCGGTCGCAAAATGTTTCTCCGAAAGAGGTAGCAATTCAAACCAACTGGTATAGCTGTACTTTTCGAACATTTCCTTGCTCCGTTCCTTAAGCATGGAATTCATTTGTTCCAGCATAGCAGCCGCGCCCTTAGCATTACGCACTTTTACAAACAGAAGATCTTCGGTGCTCACATCAAACCAATCTGAACTATTGAGATCTGTTTCCCGTATTTGTATAAATGCCTTGTTATATCGGGAAAAGCTGTTGGGATAACCGAGAGACGCTACCACACCAGATATGGTGAATATCAACGTGTCATCGTAAGCAACCGTTTTACCCAGTATTTCCGCAGGTGAAAAAGACGGGAAATATTCCCGGGCGAGTTCGTCAGTGATCACCAGGCTGCCCGGATCATTCAGGGCGCTGGTCTTCGATCCTGCCAGCCATCTATGATCAAGCATGTCGAAATAGTCGGGCAACGTAGCAACCACCGTTATTCTTTCTCCACTTTCGATCCGCGCAATTTCTTCTTTGTCCGCCTGTATTGAAACCGAGCTAAAACCCTTATAGAACATGGGCACCATAAGCTCTGCTCCCGGAATATCATCCCGCAGGGCATTTACCAACGGCGTGGGTATTCCAGGCCATTCTCCCCTCTTACCGTCATCTTCGTTTCTGGTTTGGGTAATAACCTGGTAAACATTTTCGACATCGGGAATCTTCCGGTCAAAACTGTACTCATAATCCACCATCCGGAATACGATCCACGAAACACAGATGCTAACGCTCAGCCCCAGGATATTAAGCCCTGTAAAAAGCCTGTTTGCCCAAAGCTGGCGGAACAACTGCGAAAGGAAAGACCTGGTCATCGTTTGTTGGATTTTATGGTGGTGTGGGGACGCACGGCCGTGCGTCCCCACCACGGCCGTGCGTCTCTACACCTGTTACCCTACCGTTTCCATGATCACCTGCCCGTCCAGCATCCGGATCACGCGGTCGGCATACTTCGAGTCGTGCTCGCTGTGCGTTACCATGATGATGGTAGTCCCGGCTTCGTTCAGTTCGGTAAGCAACTGCATCACTTCATTCCCGTTTTTGGAATCGAGGTTACCGGTAGGTTCGTCGGCCAGGATGAGCTTCGGCCGGTTCACTACTGCCCTGGCTACCGCCGCACGCTGCTGCTGCCCTCCTGAAAGCTGCTGCGGGAAGTGATTACGCCGGTGCATGATCTGCACTTTTTCCAGCACTTCCTCGACGCGTTCCTTCCGTTCCCTGGCGGGCACCTTAGTGTAGATCAGGGGCAGCTCGACGTTCTCGTATACCGTCAGCTCATCGATGAGGTTGAAGCTCTGGAAGACGAAGCCGATATTGTGCTTCCTCAGCTGGGACCGTTTCCTCTCGTTGAACTTCGCCACTTCCACCCCGTTGAAAAGATAGCTGCCCCCCTCCATGTCATCGAGCAGCCCGATGATATTCAGCAGCGTGGATTTACCACAGCCTGAGGGCCCCATCACGGCCACAAATTCGCCCTCTTTAACGTGAATGCTCAGGTTGTTGAGCGCGATGGTCTCTACTTCTTCGGTACGGTAGAGTTTGCGGAGGTCGGTTATCTTAATCATTTCAGCAATTGAAAGTCAGAATTTTAAAACTAATCTTATTTACATACTTATCAGGGCACACCCTGCATAATTTTACTTCACGACGAGTTCCTGTACCTTATCGTAATTCTCATAACTCGACGTGATCACCTTGTCACCGGGTTTCAGACCCTGTATTACCTCGTAATAATTCGGATTCTGCCGCCCGAGCTGGATGTCGACCTTATAGGCCAGGCTTTCGTCTTCATTGAGTTTGAACACCCAGTTCCCTCCCGATTGCTGGCTGAATCCCCCGCGCGCCAGCAAAAGGGCCGTGGTTTCATCGCTGAGCGCCAGGCGGATCTGCAGGGTCTGCCCGCGCCGGATACCTTCGGGTATTTTCCCGACAAACTCCATATCTACCTGGAAACGGCCGTTCAATACCTGGGTATACACTTTTTTGATCCGAAGCGTATAAGGATTACCGGCAAGTGTAAACTCACCCTCCAGGCCGGGATAGATCCGGGTGATATAATGCTCGTCGATATCCGCCCGCACTTTAAACCCGGTCAGCACGTCTATCTGTCCAAGCCTTTCCCCGGCATTTTTATTCTGTCCGATTTCGGCATCAAAAGAGGTCAGCTGACCGTCGACAGGTGCTTTTACCACCAGGTCATCCACCTTTCTGCGCATAAGGGCCAGCGCGGCGCGCGTCCTTTCATAGGTTTGCTTGCTCTGGTTGAGCGACTGGGCTGTAGACAGCGAATCCTGCCTGAGTATCTGCTCCGTCAGATCTTTCCTTTTCTGCTGGTAGTCATAGTCATTCCTGGCTTTCTGAAACTCCTGGGAACCAATGGCCTTGTCCTCATAAAGCTTCTTGTTCAGCAGGTAGATCCGCTCTGCCTCCCTGAGGCCGTTCTCCACATCCGCCATCTGGTTCCGGTTGTTGATCGACACCTGCTGTGCATTGGTCTGGGCGATCTGCGACTGCGTCAGCAGGTTAAGTACCTGGGTCTCCTGGTTGACAAGGCTTAGCTCAAGATCGGTATTCGACAGGCGCATGATCGCATCTCCCTTTTTCAGGTGTGCGCCATCTTCCACGAACTTCTCCTCTATCCTTCCGCCTACCGATGCATCCAGGAATATACTGCTGATAGGCAGTACTGTACCGTTCACAGGTATAAATTCCCGGAATGCCCCTTCTTTCACCTCCGAAATCGTAAGTCTCTCCCGGTCTACGTTGAGCCGGCTGTTCCCGGAAGTAAAATACCAGCTCGCCCCGATCAGCGCCACAATGGCTACGGTTCCCGCTGCTATCGCAATTCTTGTGCTATTCCAGGTTTTCTTTGGTAAGACTCTGTCCATTTTATTCGTAATATATCTGCCAGAGAGCTGCATCAACAGTGTGCCAGCAAAATATATTACTGATAAACAGAGGATTATATATTTAGTCTAAAAAGATAGTGTGCGATACCGTACAATTTTTGTCCATGAGCGGACACTGCCCGCTTCCGGACATCCATTGTCCGTTTTCGGACGCCCCGTCCATCCCGACCCTTCACTAAATACCTGATAATAAAACATTTGCCTGAATGGCACAAACTATGAGGTGATCAGGGAATAACCGCTTGATGATCTATGTACAAATATCCAATCCTGAAAATAGTCCTGGCTGTATGTTATTGTATTGCAGCAGGAGGCGCAAACGGGCAGGAGCTGCCGGGCGACTCCCTCTCGCTGTCTGACTGCATCCGGCTCGCGCTGAAAAACAGCTATACTGTTCAAAGCACGACCCTGGCCGCCAGGCTGGCCCGGATAGACCACCAGGAATCCAGGCAAAACCTGATCCCCGGCATAAACATGGGCGTCGGCCATAACCTCAGCCAGGGGAGAAGCATCGACCTGGTTACCAACCAATACATCAACCAGAACTTCTCGTCCGGCAATCAGTATATCAGCGGATCGGTAACGCTTTTCCGCGGACTCGAGGCCCTCAACCGCATAAGACAGCAGGCGGCAGCAGGCAAAGCAGCGGCTTTTGAAGAGCAGGCTGCGAAAGATCAGCTGACGCTGGATGTCATCCTTGCTTATATACAGGTACTGACTACAAGGGACATGTCGGCCCAAACCGAAAAACGGATCGAGCTTACAAAACAGCAGGTAAAGCGTACAACCGATCTGCACAACAGCGGGGCGATCCCGCCCTCCGATTTCTATGACCTGAAGGGGCAGCTGGCCGGGGATCTCAATGCGCTGAATGAAATCCGCAGAGCTCATATGGAAGCCCGGATGAACTTAGCCAGGTTGATGAACATTTCGTTTGAGCAGCTGGCGCCTGTCGAGTCCATCGATTTTAACGGTCCGGGGCCTTCAGCCGCTACATTGGCGCCATCGGAAGTCCAGGAAAATGCCATACTGTGGCTACCCCCTCTGAAAGCTGCCGAATGGCGCATCGCCCAGGCGGAGGATCGCATCAGGGTGGCGCGTGCAGGACACTCTCCAAGACTGACCCTGGGCGGCGGATTCCAGAGCACTTACTCCAGCAACTCCCCGATCGGGTATTTTGAACAAACCAGGAACAACCTCGGCCGTTATCTTTCGTTCGGCCTCACGATCCCGCTGACAGATCATATCCTGGTCAGGAACAACGTCGCCCGCGCCAGGATCTACCTGGAGGATGCCGGATACCAGGCACGAAATACGGAGCTGGAATGGCGGCGCACCATTTCACAGACGATCTTTAACCTTGAACTGGCAAGGGAAAATTATCATAATCTTACCGAGCGGGAGGAAAATCTACGGGAATCGTTCCGTATTGCAACCGCCAGGTTCGAGACGGGAGATATCAATTCCGTTTTGTTTCTCACTGCTAAAAACAACCTGGAGCAGGCAATGGCCGACAAAATCATCGGACGCTACCAGTGGACACTGCAGCAGTATATGACCGGCTATTTCAATGGAAACCTGAATTTTTAGGCAGTAAGGCAGGCCGGCGATGACCTGACGGGTGCTGAACCTTCATACGCCCGCCAGGCAGCTCCGCCGCTTTGTGATTGACACAGGAAAATGTAGATTTGAAAAATGAAGCTACGTAACGCAACCATATTGGTAGTCGACGACGATCCGGATTTATTGACGGCCGTCAGTCTCCTGCTGAAACCAAAAGTCAGCAGGGTCATTAAGGAGCCCAATCCCGACCATATCCCTTCTATCCTGGGCCGGGAAGAAGTACACCTGGTGTTGCTCGACATGAATTTTAAAAGCGCCGTCAACACCGGTAACGAGGGTCTTTTCTGGCTCGCGAGGATAAAGCAGCTGAAGCCCGAGCTGCCGGTGGTTATGATCACGGCCTACGGCGCTATAGATCTCGCTGTAGATGCCCTGAAAAGAGGGGCTACCGATTTTATGGTCAAGCCGTGGCAGAATGACAAGCTGGAGGCTACGCTGGAAGATGCCCTCGCATTAAGAAAACCGAAGCTGAAATCAGGCAATGCAGTAGCCGCGGGCGTTCCGGAGCTGATCGGGGAATCGGACGTCATGAAGGCTTTGCTGGTCAAGATCAATAAAATTGCGCCGACAGATGCCAACATCCTCATCCTCGGTGAAAACGGCACCGGTAAGGATATTATCGCTTCCACCCTTCATTACCTGTCGCCCAGGAACCGGAAACCCTTCGTGAAGGTCGACGTGGGGGCCCTGACAGATACTTTGTTCGAGAGCGAGCTGTTCGGGCACAAGAAAGGAGCGTTTACCGATGCACGGGAAGACCGTGCCGGCAGGTTTGAAGCAGCAAACGGCGGCACATTATTCCTGGATGAAATCGGGAACATTACCCTTCAGCAACAGGCCAGGCTCCTGAGCGTTCTTCAGAACCGGCAGGTAGTACCGCTGGGGAGCAATCATCCTGTTCCGGTAGACATCCGCCTGCTGTGCGCCACCAACGTTCCTATGGCCTTCCTTGCCGACGAACACCGTTTCAGAAAAGATCTCGTTTACCGCATCAATACGGTGGAGGTCCAGGTACCCCCACTCCGCGAAAGAGGAAAAGATATTATCCTTCTCGCAGAGCATTTCCTCGGCGTCTATTCCCGGAAGTATAACAAGGATTTCGAGGTCTTCGACAGCTCCGCATTGCAGAAACTACGCTCCTATCATTACCCCGGCAATGTCAGGGAGCTGCAATATTGTATCGAAAGGGCGGTGATCATGGCAGAGGGTGAAGTAGTTACGAATGCCGATATCGTGTTCTCCCCGATCGAGCGCGCAGAGGCGCCGCCTGTAGCCTCGCCGGCCGCAGGCAACAACCTGGTAGATCTTGAAAGAAATACCATTAAAAATGTGGTGGACAAGCACAACGGCAACATCAGCAAAGCAGCCCGCGAACTGGGTATAACCCGGACCGCCCTTTACAGGCGACTAAATAAATATGATATATAATGCCCCTGAAACGCCTCCGGTACGGTTTCTTTGGATGGCTGCTGCTCCTGGTGATCCTGGCTGCCGCCGGGGGTTACCTTTTCTTTTTGAAACAGTATGTTTACCTTCTCGTAATCGTCCCGGCAGCGCTCTTCCTGGCCTTCCGGCTAAGCACCATCCGACTGCAGGTCTATACCGAGCTGAAAGACTTCTGCGAGGCCGTAAAATACCATGATTTCACCCGCTCCTACCCGGTTCGCGCGGCAAACCCCGAAACCGCATTCCTTCGTGACGCATTCAACGGGATCAATTCCGTTTTCAAGGAGATCAGCGGCGAAAGGGAAATCCAGTATCAATACCTGCAAAGCCTGCTCGATATTACCGATACCGGGATTATTTCGTACAACACCGACTCCGACAGGGTGATCTGGACCAACGAGTCGTTCAGGAAACTATTCGGGATCCCCTACCTGCATAGTTTCGACGCTCTGAAAAAAAAGAACCTGGATGTCTATACGAAAACCCTCCAGACAAAACCCGGGACGCCTACGCTGCTCACCGTGCAGTCGCCGAAAGGTCCGCTTAAGCTGATCCTGAACGTCCGGGATTTCAGGACTGCAGAAGGGCATTTCAGGATGATTTCCTATCAGAATGTCAACGAAGCGATTGATAAGACCGAGTCCCAGGCATGGCAAAAGCTGCTGAGTGTCCTTACCCACGAAATCATGAATTCCATCGCCCCGATATCTTCGCTGGCGGGTACGCTCGCAGAGCGCCTTCAGCAACTGGGCGCCGGCCCCGATACGGAAGACATACGCCTGGGTGTCGATACCATCCGGAGGAGAAGCGACGGGCTCCTGAAATTCGCACAAACCTACCGTTCGCTGAACAATGTAACCAGGCTCAATCTCCGGGAAGTAAAAATCTCCGGGCTTTTCGAAAATCTTTACCAGCTGTTTGAGCCTACGCTGATCCAGAAAGGCATCGAAATGGATATCATCATGAAAGACCCCGGCCTGCGGTACGAGCTCGACGGCGGACTCATCGAGCAGGTACTGATCAATCTTACCCTCAATGCCATTGACGCCGTCAAAGATAACCCTGCACCCTATATAAGCCTGACCGCCCTCATTGCAGACAACCACCTGCAGATCAAAATAGCAGACAATGGCAAAGGGATCCCTGCCGATCTGCTGGAAAACATCTTCATCCCGTTTTTCACGACCCGCAAGACGGGAAGCGGCGTGGGCCTCACGCTCGGGAAAAAAATCATGCTCCTGCACGGCGGGAATATCCGGGTTGAAAGCGCGGAAAATGCGGGGAGCACGTTTACGCTCGTTTTTTAGCCTGGGTAACAGCCCGGATTTATCTCGTTATACATACATCTTCTGCACCGGAAAGAAGGGTAGCGATGCAACCCTTCGAACACTCTCTACGTATTCTCAGCTAAAAGCCTGAAATGGCAGCGTATGTCTATCCCGGCCTGACGTACGTGAAAAGCTCACTGATTGTTCAACCATCATCTTATAACCGCATGAAACCCGAAAAACAAGAAACACTTAAAAGAGGCGCCTTTCTGAAAAGCCTCGGACTTAGCACTTCTGCGCTCATGGCCTACTATTGCCTGGGGACTACGATGAGCTCATGCGGGAGTAAGAGTGACGATCCGTCGCCCGGCGGCGGTGGCGGCGGTGGTGGCAACGGGATCACCGGCTCTACTACCGGGAACTCGATCAACTTCACCATAGATCTCACGCATGGTACTTACTCACCCCTGAAAACGGTGGGAGCTTACAGGGTTATCGGCGATGTATTGGTGGCCTTCACTACCAACAGCACCTATGTAGCACTATCCAAAACGTGCACGCATGAAGGCTTTACACTCCGTTACCGCGATTCCAGCAACGATATTTTTTGCTCCAATCACGGGTCGGAGTTTACGATTACCGGCGCCGTGCAAAAGCGTCCGGATACCGGCGATAATATATCGGCGCTGAGGGTGTATAAGATTTCGCTGTCATCTGACGGCAACACCCTTACAGTCACCACTTAATTCCTGCTATCCATATGTACTACACGCGCTTCCTATCCTTACTATTGCTGCCTGTCTTCGCAAATGCACAGGATAACCTGCTGAATGAGCTCGAGTCGCTGGACTCCGCCCGGAGGATCCCCGTACAAGCCACCTTCAAATCTACCAGGATCGTGAACGGTCACTCGGTAGAAACGATGCGTAAAAAGCATCTTGATTTCCGCATATCCCATCGTTTTGGCAGATTGAACCTGGGAGCCTACCAGCTTTTCGGGCTGGACCAGGCCACTATGCGAATGGGCTTTGAATATGGCATCACCGATCGCCTGATGATCGGGGTGGGCCGCAGCACCTCCGAAAAGGTCTATGATACTTTCGGGAAATACAGGGTTTTACGGCAGAGCACAGGACCCGGGGCTGTTCCCGTTTCGGTAACGCTGCTGGCAAGCGCAGCTTTTGCTACAGTCGACCGGGAAGCTCCGGCAACAGACAAGCTTTCGTATGCGACACAGCTTCTCATCGCGCGTAAGTTCGGCGAAAAACTTTCTCTTCAGCTCCTTCCCACCTGGATTCACAGGAATTCTGTATTGCCCGGCGATGAAAAAACTACGCTCTCGCTCGGTGTGGGAGGAAGGTTCAAGCTTACGAAAAGAATCTCGGTCAACGGCGAGTATTTCCTGACAGCAAACGACAGGAAATCGCAGCCCGTCCCCTACTACGACTCCATGTCATGGGGAGTAGACATTGAAACCGGCGGCCATGTTTTCCAGCTTCATTTTACCAACTCGCTCGGGATGATCGAGAAGCAATTTATCAGCGAAACTTCCGGAAGATGGGGAAAAGGAGATATCCACTACGGTTTTAATATGTCCCGGACGTTCAGCTTCGACAGGAAAAAAACACACCGGTTTCCATGAAAAAATACTTCATCCTTCTGCTGGTTTTACAGATCTTTTGCCTGTCGGCGGTGAAGGCACAGTCCGCTTTGTATGTTACCACGTCGGGATTGACCGAGTTTTTCTCGGAGACCCCGGTTGAAAACATCAGTGCCACCAATCGGAAATCGCAGGCCGTTCTCAATACCAGCACCGCCGAGATCGCAGTGCGGATGTCTATCCGTGACTTCGTATTTCCCAATAAGCTGATGCAGGAGCATTTCAATGAGAATTACATGGAATCGGACAAGTTTCCCGTTGCAACATTTATAGGGACGGTCAGCACTCCTCCCGACTACTCGCGGGACGGCAGCTACCCGGTAAGCGCAAAAGGAAAATTCACCGTACACGGGGTTACGACAACCCGTGAGATCAAGGGTACGCTTACCGTAAAAAACGGTAAAGTAAGAATCGTTTCGGATTTCGAGGTCCTGCTCAGCGATCACCAGATCGAAGTTCCCAGGATCGTTTTCGTCAAAATCGCGCAGGTGATCCGGGTAAAAGCCGATTACCTGCTGTCGCCTAAAAACTGACGTATTTTATTACAAATGCCAGTCCCGGAAAGACGATATCTGCATAACCGCCGGTAGTACCGGCTGCTGCGAAGCCCGGATCAGGTGGCAGACGGACAATGCCGCCCTGCAAGGGTTCAGTTAATGAGCTAGCCTTCCTTCAATATCGCGGCCGGCCTGATGTAAATGACACGTGAGGTTTGACTGATTATGACCAGGCCCGATATGACAGCTACCGCCAGCACGCCGCCAAAAACATTTAACAGGCCGACAGAAAGGTCCTTATCAATAGATCTACCGATAGTCATTGTGACCAGGAAGGCAAGCGGCACCCCCGATACAATTGAGATGAGGAGTATTTTCAGGAGCGGGCGTGCGGCGCTGGAAATGAGCTGGATATTGCCTGCCCCTACTATCTTCCTTACACTCAAAGCCTTTATATTCTTTTCAAAATGAAAGCCTGCAATACCGAATAATCCTATGCAGGCGATCAATATCAGCACAGAGATCAGGAAGGTCAACGCACGGTTGAATTTTGCAATGCCGGAATCGAAGCTGTCCAACATACGCTCTCTGTAATTGTATAGCTCCGGTTCATACCCGGCAAAGGATCTCCTGATCATTTGACCGGTATTTTCCAAATCTGCTCCCGGCTGAAGCTGTATCGCCAGGGAACCGGCAGGCGTCGCCGAATTAAGAAATATGATAGGGAAAACACTGTGCACATGGAACGACCTATCGGAAACAATGCCGGTTACCTGGAAACTGGCGGTGTCATTTGAAAACCTTTCGCCGATAATTTCCCGGGCTGATATTATTGATGGAAAAAGCCTTTTTGAGGCGGCTTCATTCAGGAGCACTCCGTATGCCCCGCCGTCCCTTGACAGGTTGGTGCCGGCCACCAGCGACAGCCTGAACAAATCGAGGAAATTTTCATCTATACTCGCGTAAGGAAGGCTTATTTTCGCATCGCCGCCCGTCGTCACTTTCATTGTATTGGGCGTGGATGCATATGCCGGCAAATAATCTGCGGGACTTACCCGCAGCACACCGGAAAGATTGGCTACGACTTTCTCTACCGGGGCGCCGGCATCACGTATGTTACCAAGTACGTATATATCCGGCGGGAGTTTCCTGAACGAATCGTCCCTCACCCGCTCCTGAGCGCTTCTGATCGATAACACAAATATGATGCTGACCACTACCAGCGTAAACTGGATGGCCAGGAGGCCTTCCTGCACACTCAGTATTTTTCGCTTTTTCGTTATCCCGGGGTTCTTAAGCACATTGACCAGCTTCAGGTTGGCTATCATCAAAGCAGGGACCAGGCCGGCGACCAGGCCTGTGATCACGGCATATGCCCCTGCCACAAGTATGAATAGGAGATCTGTTCCCGAGGGGGATATCGCTAAAAATGACGTCGCTTCGAACCGGTTCAGGATTAAAATGACAGGATATACCAGGCAAAGCGTGATCAGGGAAAGCAGGACGGACTCGAAAAGAACCTGCCGTAAGATATCGGCGCCCGACGCACCTGCGATTTTCCTTATCCCGATTTCTTTCGCCCGTTCAATTACTTTTGAAGCGCACAGGGAGCTGTAATTCATACCGGCGAGAAGGGTAAACAGGCCCGCAAGCACGATGAGATTCCGGAGACCGCCCCGGTTATACCCCGCATTCAGGTCGTTCCTTATTTTAGGATCCCAAGGCGAGATATCGTCTATATTCTGAGCGTAAAACTTCAGCATACCCCGCCCGCCCTCACCGGCCTGTATCGATATTTTCTCCAATACCCCGTTTAAAGAGGCGAGGTTGCCGGGGAAACGGGTCAGCACGTACAGCGATGCGCTCCTGAAATCAGGATCATTTTCACGCTCGCGGGACTTCTCCCTGGTAAATGCCGCCGACTTGTCCGACAATATCGCCTCAAACTTCAGATGGGTTCTTGCGGGGGGGCTTCCTGATGATACCGGCTACGATAAAGCTTCCCGAATGCCTTAAGTTAAGGGTTTCTCCTACTGGGTTTTCTTGCCCGAAGAGCTTCTGGGCGGCATCTTCGGTAAGTATTACATGAGCGGGATCGTCCAGCAGAGGGCGTGCCTGCTGCGGAAAGACCTCGAACCCGAAAATTTTAAAGAACTCCTCATCGCCAAAAGCGATATCCATGTCGACGTCCCCGTTTTTCCCAACCAGCTTATCCTGCCGGTTCAGGGTAACAAGCGATAAGTGCTCTACAAAGCTGAGCTGCCTGAGGCTGTCTTTCAGCTGCCGGGGACACGTGGCCCAGTATTTTCGCCCTTCATCATCGACCGATTCGGTGACAACCCGGCTGATCCGGTCCATAAAAGGATGAAAATGATCCGTCTTTAAATGGCTGTTCACATTTGAGAGCAGCGATATCCCGATCGCCATGCTGACCGAAAACCCGGCGACGGACAACCCTGTCATCAGCTTGTTCGCAGCGACATTCCGGATAAATGCGTTAAAATAGCTTTTCCACATATTTCTGCTCTGTATCTACATATTCCAGGATATCGCCCGGCTGGCAATCCAACGCCTTGCAGATGGCCGCCAGCGTATCGAACCTGACACCTTTTGCTTTGCCGGTTTTCAGCACAGATAAATTCACATTCGAGATTCCTACCCTTCGCGACAGCTCGTTCAATGACATTTTCCGGCGCGCCATCATTACATCGAGGTTAACTACGATCTGCATCTTAAATAAAGCTTTCGTTTTCAGACTTGAGCCGGGCGGCAATCCTGGCGAACCCGCTTAACAGAAACAACGAGATGATCAGGATGTAAATCAACAGGCTTCCGTCAAAAACCTGTTCAAGCGCGTGAAACCAGAAGCTCCCCTTTGCCTCCTGCCAGCTTACAGGGTTCTTCCCGAATTCTATCTGCGTTTCCAGACCTGCGTTGGCAAACGAATTAAAAAGCGCAGCAATAAACGCTATCCCGCACAGTACCCGGATATGCCGTATCGCCGCCGGCCCGTCCTGCGTAAGCAGCGCCTGCCTGACACGAAAGACCTGGCAGACCAGGAAGATAATCCCCGTATAGGTTATCATCTTAAATATCCACAGCAACTGCAGCAGGCCCTCATGGTTCAGAACGGCGTCGCCCCCTCTCCAGAAAAAAAGCAGCGAATTGGCTCCTGCAACCACTACGATTACCCAGAGAATAATATTTAGCGTTCTCATAAAACTATTATTCGTTTTACATTTACTATTCATACAAATATGATAAATTTTTAATGTTAAACATTAAATTACGAAAATATTTTTCCTCCTTTGTTTTATTTCCCGGGAAATCACTCTTACTTGAAGTAAAAATTATCGTATGTCATTTCTAATCCTTCCGGTTTATGCAGCGTGCGGGTTTCCTTTTTGTGCTTTTCTCCCTCCTGATCCCGTCGCTGCATGCGCAGCAACCTGACCCGGTCAACCTGAAAAAACACGTTGCCTTTCTCTCTGCCGATAAAATGAAAGGGCGCGGGACCGGGAGCAAAACAAACCGGAAGGCAGCTGCCTATGTAAAAAGATATTTTAAGAAATACCGGCTGAAGCCGTTGGGTACCGACGGGTATTACCAGCCCTTTACGGCGAAAGTCCGCCGGGTGGTTGTCCCTGACAGCCTTCGCCCGGCGCGGAATGTGATCGGTTTCCTGGACAATGGCGCCGAACACACCGTCGTCATCGGAGCGCATTATGACCATCTCGGGGAAGGCAGACAGGGAAGCTCGCTTGCCCCCGGATCGGAAGGGGTCATTCACAACGGCGCCGACGACAATGCATCAGGAACTGCCGGATTGCTGGAGCTGGCCCGTTACTTTGCCACAAACGACGAAAAAGAGCCTTACAATCTTCTTTTCATAGCCTTCGGTGCGGAAGAACTGGGCCTGCTCGGATCCAGGCATTTCGTCAGCAACCCGACCATTCCTCTTGAAAAAATCAACTTTATGCTCAATATGGATATGATCGGGCGATACCATCCGGAAAGGGGCGTAGCGGTGATCGGGTACGGAACCAGTGAGTCGTGGCCGGAAATATTCGCGGGTGTTAAACACGGGAAGGTTAAATATTATACCGGAGACGATGGCAGCGGGGGGTCCGACAATGCGTCTTTTTATTACAAAAATATCCCGGTCCTGTTTTTCCACACCGGCGGGCACGACGACTACCACCGTCCTACCGACGATATGGATAAAATCGACTACGAAGCCGAAGCAGGCATACTCGATATAGAAATCCAGGTTTTAGAACGGGCGTTCACATTTCCGAAGCTTGTCTTCAAATCCACAAAGTAATATGCCATATGGTAATTTCACCACAAAGCCGCAAAACTGTCGGGGAGTTGAAAGTGGAGAAAAGAGAACGGTCCAACTTTCAACTCTCCACTTTCAACTTTCAACTTTCAACTCCGTTTGATAAACCTTTTGCGCTACCTGTGGTACATATTGTGCGTGCAAACCGGGAATGACTGGCCCGGCTTAACCGCTCCGAAGCGGGCATTACGTCCGGCTCCGGCCTGCACCAGTCCCCCGCCCGCTCCGACGACTTCATCCCAGTTATAGAATACATGCCACCAGTTGGAGAGCGGCATACCGCGGAAAAATATGCTATGCCCTTTCCCCGGTATGGACTGCCACCAGTAAATCAGCCATTTGAACTCAGCATGCCTGTGATAGTCATTCCGGTACTGGTGCCCGTTCATGGTGAAAGTATTAACCAGGTCAAAATCATAATCCACCGACTTCCACAGGCTATTATTTACATCTACAAACTCCCCGCCGGTCGGGGACCACGTCCGGATATCGCTTTTCACAAATACAGGGTTATCGTAATCATAGTCCCTGGTTGCGTTTGGCGGAAAATGGGTAGCGCCTACCCGCCCCGACGGAATATTCGATCCGGGGTTATTACCCAATCCGGCAAAGTAGTTCCAGAACAGCCGGTTGCCGGGAGTCGTCAGGCCCCGTAATTCCTCGATATAAGCATACTGCGCCTCCAGCTGATGCCCGCGGTTGTGCAGGTTGGTATCGGCACCCCTGTGTGCGCTGTTGCCATATACTATGTAGGTATTGCGATAGACCGGTAAATCATTCGGATCCCTGTGGCTATTGGAAATATCGCCGGTCAGCGGGCTCGACATATTGCTTTCAGGAATGCCGTAATAGGTTAACGGATCGTCGTAGGGACCATTCTCGATAGACGGGAATTTGTCTTTATTGAACATGGTGATCCAGACTTCCTTTACTCCCTGATTATCTACCAGGTCCTGCATTTCCAACCTGGAGAAAAGGTCATGATAATCCGGTGTCTTCATCGTTCCGTTTCCTACCCATCCCTTCATTTTCAAATCGTAGAAGTTAAAATACTTTATCACCTTGATCCCAACATAGGGGCTGACCGGCACGGAAGAATTGTATTGCCGGAACCGGGTTCCTTCCTCGATGCCGAACTTCGTGATTTTCAGCTCGCCTGCTATTCTTTTTTTTGCTTCTTCAAGTGTTGAGTACCTGAGCTGGTAAAAATCGTCGGGAGCCCGGCTCATATCCAGGTTGATGCCGTCGGCGGTAGGAAGATAATTGATCACGACAACAGGAATTATCACGCTCGCTCCCGCTGCCGGCGTCGCCAGGAAAGGATCGTAGTCTGTCACTTCCTCTGCAGGATGTACGGTGAGGAGCACTATTTTTGAGAGTCCCCCGAAGCTTACTATGATTCCTGTGCCTCCCGCTTTTACCGCCTTGATGGTATTCCCTTGTATTTCCATTTTCCCTTCACCCCCTATGCTACTCAGTGTCAGTTCGCTGGCATCGGCATTTTCCACCCTGCCCGAGGCATATGTCACCTTTACATGTACTGTTTCTTCCTGCTGAAGGAAAAAAGATCGTCTCATATCCGCTACCTGGATATCCACCGGCTGATCTTCCCTGAAGATGGCTTTCACGGATTTGGGGGTGTCTACCGTCAGCTCGGCCGAAGGCTCCGTACCCGATACATCGCCTTCCCACTTTCCGAAAAACCATCCCGGCTCAGGCTGCGCCGTGAGCCTTACCCTTGTGCCGGAGGGATAGCTCTCCGAAATTCTGGCATCACGTACGGTTTCTTCCTTCACAGCTCCTTTTCCTTCGATGAGCACTTCCAGCTCATAGGTCTTCTTTTCAAAACGGGCTACCAGCTTTTTGTTGGCATTCATGGAGATCGTAAGCGGGTTGTCAGCTCCCGAAGCATCTCCCGACCATTCCTTAAACAGGTATTCCTTTTCCGGCACAGCGGAAACCGTCACCTGTCTGCCGCTCTCAAACGGCCCTTCAGGAAGTACCACCTTACCGCCCTCGGCAGGCAACGCCTCGGCAGTCAGATTATAGAAGAGCTTCTTGTGCTCTCCGTTACAAGCCCACATCGTGAGCAACAGGAGGATCCAGACATTTTTTTTCATGGCTTTTTTTAGTTCACGGGTTGTATTGTATGCACTATGGTAAACGGCCGGTCGATATACGACCGGGCCCGTATAAGCAGCAGTTACGCCTCTTTATACGTCCTTTGCAAATAACGCTGCATGCCGGGACATTACAAATGACAAAAGTCATGAGTAATGCACCGGTAACCCGGAACGGCACATTCAGTTCAGATGGAATTCCTTACGCTCCGTATTGACAATTTTGGAGCTGTAAATAAGATGCAGGATCAGCCCACCTATAATCAGGGCTGCGAGAATAAGAAGCGTCGCATACAGCTTGAAAAGAGACACCTCCGAATTGGAAGCCACCTGGAGCTCCTCTCCTACCAGCGACTGTATAGCGGTCAACTCGTTCAGCCTGGAAATAGTATGCTGGAATACTTCCCCGCCTTTCCCCTCGAACAGGGTTATTCCCTCTTCCCTAAAGCCCGCTTTGCTGAAGGTGACGATCGTCTTCTCCAGCAAAGCGTATTCTTTAACCCTGTTTTTAAAGGCCAGGAAACTCTTTGACTCCTGTTCTACCAGGTAGGTCTTTTCATAAGCCTGCAATAAGGAGTCTATTTTCTTGTCGTGCCTGGTGAGCTTCTCCCTGAGCTTGTCCGTATCCTGCTCCCCGTCGGTAAGCAAATGCTTTTCCAGTAACAGCCGTTTGCTGTACAACCCTTCGGTGAGGTGTATGATATCGATCGCCGGCATCAGCCTGTCTTCATAAATAGAAGTAAATGAGCGGGCTATACCGTTAATATTATTGCTTGAAAGGTAACTGACCACGACAATCAGCATCATCACTCCCCCCAGTAAAAGGGCAGCTTTCAGCTTCTGTTGAATTACAAACGACCATTTCATTATTCGAACGCATCAAAACCAATCACAATGAAATAGTAATTATAATAAAAAAAATTGACTAATTTATATCCCGCGCCAGGCCCCTCTCAACTCTCAACTTTCAACTCTCAACTTTCAACTTTCAACTCCCCACCACCCACTCTAAAACCCTAAACCCACCCCGATCAGGAAATTGGTACCGGCCTGAGGGAAATAGAAGTTTTCCTGGATATGAGATCCGCCGGACCTGAAGCCATAGGTGTAGCCGTTTGAGGCATACCGGTGGTCAAACAGGTTGTTGACCAAAGCCGTCACTTCCAGAGATTTTGCCCATTTCGGGGTAAATGTGCGGGAAATTCTAAGGTCGTTTACAAAATAGGGATCCAGCCTGCGGGTGTCGTCCGAAGTATTGTCCAGGTACTGCTTCCCGACCAGCTTGGTAAGGAGTGATACCTCAAATCCGCCGCCAAAGCTGTAACTGAGCTGGCTGCCCGCGACCGTATTGGGAGAAAAGGATATATCGGTCTGTCCGTGATCGATCACGTCGTGGTCGTAGGTATCGTAATTGAACACGTACTCGGTAAACCGGCTGATTTTGTTCCTGCTGAAGGCAATATTGGCGTTCCACCTGATTTGCTTCGAGATCGCCCAGGCCGCTTCCAGCTCTATCCCCGCCCTGTAGCTCTTCGGGACATTGACACGGATAGCGCTCCCTACGTCGTTGAGCTGCCCGGTTAGCACGAGTTGGTTCCGGTAGTCCATAAAATACAGATTGGTATTGAAGACAACCTTATTGAGCCTCAGCCGGTAACCTGCTTCCCAATCATACAGGGTTTCATGTGTGGGTATATGCCCGGCCTGCGCATCTATAAAATCGTTGCGGTTGGGCTCCCTGTTTCCTACGCTGAAGGACGCATACACAGAACCCTTGTCTTCAATATCATAATTGATCCCGACCTTAGGGTTCCAGAAATTCAGCTGCGTATCTACTTTCAGCTCCTGAAGGTCATTGTCTGTCCCTTCCACGCTGTAATCCACCTGGCGATACTGGAGGTCGCCGTACACGTTAAACGCCGGTGAAAGCTGGTAGTAAGCCTTTGCATACAGGTTCAGATCCGTTTTCAACCCACGCCCGTAATAATAACGGTGTCCTGATTCACCTGTGCTGGCAAATCTTGCCCAGATGACCTTGCCGTAGTGGTCATTGTCGAACTGGTTCCAGCCGCCGCCAAAGCTGAAGTTCAGCTTTTTGAAGCTGTTGTAATCCAGCGAAAAAGTAGTCCCGTAGTAGTGATTGTCCAGCCAGCGCTGACGGATCAGATCCGTCCTGGTTATGGTATCGGAGCCTGTAATTACCGGCGGCAGAAGATAGCTGCTCAACCTGGCGTCTTCCCTGTATTGCTCATAATACCCCGAGCCCCTGACATAGAACGCGTTCAGGTTAAGCGTCCACCGGCTGCTCAGGGTGTGGGACGTAAGCAGCTGGTACTGATCCTGCTGGTAATTATCGGTTTCGTTCTCGTACCAGTAAGCGTTATAGGTACGGGGATTGGCATTCAACAGGTTTTTTGCATCGCGTTCGTTGAGCCCGTTCCTGTCGATATAGGCAAGAATACCCTCGCGATCGTTCCTGAACTTAGCCTCAGGTACGCCGTTCCAGGCCTGGTAAGTACGCTCTTTCCCCGAAAACACGTTGGCCCTGACATAGCTGCGTTTCCCGTAGTAAGCTCCGGACAGGTAAAAGGATTTCAGATCGGAGCTGGCCCGGTCTACAAACCCGTCCGATTTTATACGCGAAAGGCGGGCGTCGAAGGTAAATTTATCGTTCAGCAACCCGCTTCCTACCTTGACTGTATTCTTCCAGGTGTTGAACGATCCGAAAGAATTGTTCAGCTCGGCATAGGCTTCGCGGCGGAACTCGTTGGTATTAATGTTCACCGTAGCCCCGAAAGCTCCCGCGCCGTTTGTGGAGCTCCCTACACCGCGCTGAACCTGGATGCTGCTCACCGACGATGCAAAATCAGGCATATTCACGAAAAAAGCGCCCTGGCTTTCCGGGTCATTGTACGGGATCCCGTTAATGGTCATATTGATCCGGGTTGCGTCGGAGCCCCTGATCCTCATACCGGTATACCCTACCCCTGCCCCGGCGTCCGAGGTGGTGACCATGGAAGGGGTAAAGTTGAGAAGAACCGGGAGATCCTGACCCAGGTTTTGCTTTTTCAGGGCTTCGGCCGTCACATTGGTGTAAGCCATCCCTGTCCGGTCGGTTACCCGCGTTGCGCTGACAATTACTTCATCTGCCGTGAAGGTAGTCCTTTCTAGCAGGATTTCAGGCCGGGCATCCAGCTCTGCGATAGAAACCCGGACCGGCTGGAAACCGACATAGGAGATTTCTATTGTCCCGATATCAGGCAGGAGATTGTTAAAATAAAACCTCCCGGATTCATCGGTGGTAGTTCCCCGGCTCTGACCGGCTTTGACGGTCGCCCCGGGAAGAGGTTGTCTGGTATCTGCATCAGATACTTTACCGGATACTGTTTTTTGGGCCGATAATTGTCCCCCGAAAACGAGACAAGCGAAAATCAGACAGGCCGCAACTTTACGCATAAAAATGAGTTAAGTTTACGAACAGGCAAGGGGCCGGACCTATCCTTGGGTTAAAAAAATGTTTTGAGAAATTGAGCTTTTGTGTCAATTGATCTCTTTCCCTACGCCAGCATTACCCGGATCAGGTTGTATGGGTATGATCTCAGCCCGTTTGGTTGGGCACCCCTTTGAGTCGGGGACAAAGTTAGTAAAGGCTAACAGGAATAAGCAAGGAGAAGTGGAATAATTTGTCAAAGAAATCTGCTTTTGCCTTTTTTCCCGGTTTTTAAACTCATCTGGTCATATTCTTTCTGAAGCTCTGCTTTCTCTCTGCTATCCAGAGGCCTCCCGGACATTGAGACGGGCTCATGAAAAAACAGCTCCGCATCCGATAACCCCGCGACCATAGACAGGTCTCCCCAATGCAAAAGACGGGGCACATGGATACCTATTCCGAAATGATCTATCTGCTCACGGGCGTCAAACACATAGCTGCCGGGCGTACCGTAAGTATGCACTTCGTCCAGCCGACCGTTCAGAGCTGAATAAAAGACACCCGCAAGGCCGGCTTCGCCGAAACCATGGAATGACAGCCTTGTTGCTTTATGCTGCCTGCGCGCCCAATCTGCCACTACCCCCAGTTCCCCGACCCAATTCCCTATTACCGTTTCGCCCAGCCAGAGAGAGGCCCGTCCGTAGGTATGCATGCGGCCAAGTTTATCGTAGTTTCGTGAATGATCCGAAGCCGCTTCACCGGTGCCGGAAAAATCTACTATAATGATGCCGCCTTTAAAGCGTCCGATAGTTTCCAGGGGAATCGCCTGCTTTCCCTCCGCGTGCGCCAGCACGGTATACTCGCTTCCTGCTCCTTTCCTGTGCAATACCGGGATGAGCCTGCCGCCGGCGGTCTCGAGGATAACCCGGTCCCAGCCTGCTTCCTTATCCAGTTGGTTTGCCTCCCAATGACCGACAGGCAAACCGGCCGTAAGAATATCCCGCAATTCCGAACGTTTCTTTGAAATATCCGATATCGTTTCTTTTCCGTGCTTTTGCCTGAGCTCCGCTCCTATCATCCGGCAATAGGATCCGGTGCTATGCACAATGGCATCACGTCGTCCTTCCGGGAAAACCATTAACTTTTCCTCCGGGATAAGGGTTATCGGCTGCTCATCTCTCGCCTTCCCGTCGCCGGTGCCTTTCAGGTGCAGGTCCATCCATCCCAAAAGAGCACGGCGATCTTCCGGGTAGTACCCGTGCGGCCGTTCGAAAAATTCGTAGTCAATGTTCGATCCTGCTCCGTTCAGATCAAATACCGGCTTTGCCTTGGCAAAGCTCTTCAGCATTTCGGATGGGAAAAAGGTGGGATTTGATTCCTGGTTATGGTTGCACATTTTGATAGCCCGCGGCGCTACGAGACCGAGAACTCCCCATTCTTCGGTAAAAGTCAACCCATGCGGCAGCACTTCACATATACAGTTATGCGCCATGATGTAGGAATCAAAGGTACCTACGCTTACGACAGGCATCGCGGCTTTCACCCGCTCGTCTATCGCGGCCAGCCACATGGTCTGGTTGCCGCCCCCGCTGGCGCCGGTTGCGCCTATCTTCGTCTTATCCACGTAAGGAAGAGAGCTCAGCAGGTCGACTGCCCTCATATTGTCGGTCAGCTGCATCCCCATCAGGGTCTCCCCGATATTGTAAAGAGAGGCCCCTAAAGCGGCGCCGTGGTATTCAAACTCCCCATGGACCGTTGTACGTTCGCCGGCGCCCCATGGGTCGATACATAGCGCGACATATCCGTCCTTTGCAAGCGATTGTCCTACAGACTGGTAATTCTCATAAAGCTTCCCGTTCCTGGAATGCCCCATCATAACGACTACAGCGGGAAGCCGGCCTTTGCTGTCGGGCACATACAGGTTGGCTGTCGCGTATACGCCCGGCCTGGTCTGAAAGTATATGTTGCGGACCGTAAATCCATCTCCCTGGAAGCTGCCCGTCTCACGTACATCAAGGGGAAGATCCTTAAATGTCCTGGCTCCGGTATGCCTGATAATATGTTCCCTGAGCTCAGCACGCCGCCCGTTCCACTCTTTTATTTCCGACGGAACCTGGTATTTCTTGCTTTGGTTCAAGGCCCGGTGACGGTACAAGGCATGAAGGACGTCGGTCTTGTCATTGAAGACGGCAGGCAGGGAGTCTGTATCGGCTTTCCTTTTTGGTCCGCTTTCCGCATGGCAGAACAAAGGGAAAGCGAGGAGCAGCGCTAATTTAGCAACGTCTTTACAAAAGGAGCGACGATACAGGCGGGACATAATACCTTAGAGTTTAGTGGCAGGAAGCAAAAGTTCAATTTAGGCAAAGAAGCTCAATGCCCTTTCCCAAGGTAGATTATTTTTCACGGCAACGTTGCCGGTCTGCTATCCCTACTCTATCACATGCCCTACAAACTGAGCGGTATTATCCAGTATCTTACCTCCTCTTCTGAACCCTAATGCGCAGGCCTCGTTTACATAAAACAAACCCGCCTGGTACGTATATCCCGATTCGTCAGTCTGAAGCGGAAAATATTCCTGGTAGATCCGGGGCTGATTTCCGTATTCGCCGGAAACCGACTCCGAAATATCCCCGCCTTTTTCGATGATGCTTACATTGGCGCCCTCCCGTCCGAAAAGTACCTTCGCTACACTCTTTTTATGAGGCATAGCGTGCCGCTCCGTTTGCAGCAGCAACGGGTGATATGGGTAGAGATCCCATAATACCTTCAGAATATACTTCGATTGGTAAAGCAAAGTATGGACGGGGTTGAGAACAACCAGCTTGCGGGTTTTCACAAGACTGGTCAGGATTGACGCCAGCTCTTTTTCCTCGTTCCCGATAAACTCCCAGGGAATAAGCTTGAACCAGAAATCGAACCGGACGAAAGCGGCATTATGCGGGTCGTGCATGAAAAGGCCGTCTGTTTCAGAAAAATCGACCTCGTCTATATAGGCAAATGCCACATCAAAACCGGCTTCCCTGGCAGCTTCCATCAGGATGCTGACATTCGTATCATCTTCAGGGTAATCCCGTAATGTCGAAAAAAGAATGGAGGGTGTCAGGTCATCGTTGAGCGATTTGATATGAGCGAAACGCTCAACGAGCTCTTCATGTAAAGTGTTGAACTGGCTGTTTTCATCCAGCCCGTTCGATTTCAGCTGGGCCCATTGCACGACAGCCGTCTCCGGAAGACAGGTTGCAGTATCGGCGTTGCACTCGATCAGCTTCACATGCCCTTCCTGCTCATCATAAGCCAGGTCGAACCTGCTGTACAGGTGCGCATGCCGCTCATCCGCCCAGGTATAACGGATCATTTCGACCAGGTTGTCAGGGATCCCCATTTCGCGGAAAAGATAGTTGTCGATAACATACCGGCCGGCCTCGCGGAACATCTCATAGAGCTGCTCTCCGCCCTCATAATAACGCTCTGCCGTTTCCTGGTCTATTTTTACTACATCTCCCGTTACATACGGCAGCGTGTCAGTCCCGAGCATCCAGTCCCACCCCAGGCTGCGTAAAATCCGGTCGGGAGCCTGGGAAAGTGATTGTAATTGTATCATACCTCTCCGGTGGTCATCCACCTACAGATCTTCCCCCTTTCGCCCCCATAAAACCACTCCTGCTGTTCGCCGGCCTGGTTTTAACGGTACGTGCGGTCCTCGACCCGTCGGCATCTCTTAAAGCTGTCTGAGACTTGGCGTAAGCGGCCTGTGAGCCGTAAACCCCGCTTGTATTGCCTGCCTGCTGACGTTGCTGACTGATGGCCCCGCCTCCCATCATTCTTCCGAGCATATATCCCATACCGCCATACAACAACATACTTGACAACCCACTGTGGTGGCTGTATTCCGCCCCGTTGTTAATTTCCTTATCAATAAGGGCTCTCGATGTTTCTACCGACAGGGTGTCAGTATGTCCGTCCAGGTAGCTTACAATCGCCTTTGCCTCCGACACCGGGACACTTTCCTCGTCTGTAATCTGGAATTCTCCCGGCCTGATCTCCTTAATATGAGAAATGATCCCTTTCGAATACGACACTTCTTCGTAACTATATTCTTCTTCGTTGCCTCCAGAAGAACATGCGGGCAATATCCAGCCCGAAGCTGTCAGGGCTACCAACAGAGCGCCGCTGATCCCGACATTTTTAACTTTTCTGATGACTGATCCTTTCCTTATAACCGTCATTTTTCAAACTTTATAGTGAGCAAAAAACACAACCTACCACAACAAAAATCCATGGCTAAGTTTCAAATATAACGATTTTTGGCGGGAATTGGCTCATTCCACCCCCCTGGCTACCGAAAAACCCACAAGCGGACGACGGAGCTGATAACCGGTAGGAAACATAAACTAAGGGAGATGTCAGTGCGTTACCCTCAGTTTCAAATTCCCGCCCAACCCCAGCCGGACAATTCTCATTAAGGGTCAGTTTTCAATCCCTCTTCTGCGCCCAGAAATGCTTTTTCTCGGTAAAGGTACGCCCGAACATGTCCTGCGCCCTCACCTCTATCGTATGCTGCCCTTCGGGAAGATTTACAGGTATGCCCCCTTTCCAGAGATGGGTGGATTGTGTAGCTGCTCCCGGCTTTCTCCCGGCAAAAAGGCTTTCGGTCTGGTCCCACCTCAGCTGCAGGCCCAGGTAGTATGGATCCGGCTCCGGGGCATAGGCCATCTTTTTCCATTCTCCGTTGTCGATGCGGTACTCGACTTCGTTGCCTTCATGGCCCATATAGAAGTTGGCATAAACGGTATAGCTTCCCCTCCCCGGCGTGGGCACTACACGCGGCGCATAGATACGGATCTGGTGACTGGCAGGCATTTCCGCAACCTTGTAGTCAATAACATACTGGTTGCCTTTGATATGGAGAAAGGAATAGCCCCGCGGGGTACCGTCGGCCATCGTACCGGCCGGTACCCCCGCTTTTGTAAACTCTCCCGTATACCAGTTGCCGGACGGTGTACCGGCGTTGTACTCGTGAAAAGGCTTTACACCATGCCAGCCGTCCTTTTCCGTGTAAAAATTCTGCCTCTGAATATGGGTATGAGCCGACATGGCAAGCACATTGGGATAATCTTTCAGAAGATCGAACAGCTTCTGCCTGTCTTCCGCCCTGAAGCCCTGGCCCGCGTTCAGGATCGGTATATGAAATGCCAGCACGATCAGCCTGTCCTTGCCGACGTGCTTCAGGTTGTTTTCTATGAATGCAAGCTGGTCCGGCCTGAAGCCTCCCCAGTACCCCTCGCCGTCGCGGGGGTCGGGATAAAGGATATCATCGAGCACAATAAAATGCGCCTTGCCGTAATTAAACGCATAGTTAGCCGGCCCGAAATTGCTTTCGAATGTTTCGTCAGCCAGCGAATCGGTCTTGGCATCGTAGTTCATGTCGTGGTTGCCCATCAGGTTATACCACGGCACGCCCACTTTCCTGATCACCTGTATATAAGGTTTGTGCAGGCTCAGGTCGTCGCCCACGATATCTCCGAGGCTGATACCGAACTGTACGTTCCCGACGCCTTCGACTTCCTTTACGATGCCCCTGGCAAAATAGTCGAGCTCCTGCATGGTGTAGGGCTGCGGATCCCCGAAGACCAATGCTGTAAAATCGTCTTTTTCTTCCCGGGAAGTCAGCGGGAAATCGACCGATGCAGGCAACGGCCCCGTAGGAGGCGTCCCCTTGTATTTCCCTTCGGGCGATCCCTTCGGCTTGTGTATATAATAATACTGAGGCTGGTTGTCTTCGCTGACCCTGACCTGGTAGCCGGAAGGTTTAACGACAAAAATAGTATTGTCGTCTCCTACCGGCAGGGCATACTGCCCGTTAGCATCGGTAAGCGCCACATCAATCCCGTTTGAGACGGCCACTCCCGGCAGGCCCCGCTCCCGGCGGTCGCGGATCCCGTTTCCGTTCTCGTCATGATAGACATAACCTTTAACCTGATTTTGCGCATGGGCTCCGCCGTTCAAAAGGTAAGCCCCCAGAAGAAATAGTAAAACTCTCATTATAAAGTTACGATATAAACCAAGATATTAACCCAAGTAATGACTGCCTCCGATCTACTTTCGCCGGAACTGTTTTCAGAGAAAAGGCCGGCCGGCTCCTGCTCTTTTCCGTTCACAAATACGGATATAATTATTACCACAATATGAAGCCCGGGCAAATCTGCGATAAAATCCCCGGAGACGGGGAGAGTGCCCCGGAACATATGGTCAGCCCGCATCTGCGGTTCCCGGTAGTATCCTGCCTGCATTCCAGCGTATTATATCGGAACAGTTCCTCAACCTTTTTACAAAATGTTACGATCACGCATTCTCATCACTTTTCTTTGTCTCTCGACAATCCCTTTGCTTGTGTCCGGCCAGCAGGTCCCGCAACAGAAAGCAGCGGCGGAACAATGGATTACTTCCTGGCTGCTCTGCGGCCCTGTTCACCTGACCCCGCATGAAGATGAATCCAGACGGGGGTGGTATCATAGTCCCGGCTTCGAAACCGACTATCTGAAAGCATTCGGCGGAGAGACAAACCTCCGGGTAAAACCGGGTGATATCGTCAGATATCCCCGGGGAAGCGCAGAATGGAAGCTTTTCGATTCGCCGGATTCCATCATCGACCTTCGCGCCGCGGTTTCTACGGAGGCGCCGGTATTTGCTTATGCCTATACGGAGCTGATTTCAGATAAGGACCAGACCTTGTTCCTGTCGTTCGGCACCAACGATGGCGGCGCTCTTTTTGTAAACGGCAGGCTCATCTGGGACCACCCTACCCAGAGAGGGCTCCGCATCGACGGCGACCAGGTCCCCGTAGCGCTCCGAAAGGGCAAAAACCAGGTACTGTTTAAAGTGGAGCAGATGGGAAACAAGTGGGAATTCTGTGCCCGGCTAATGCCGTTCTCAGTTTCCGAGCTGGCTAAGCAGGAAAACGTATTCAGAATGGACGCCTTAAAGGATGGGAAGGCAAAGCTTGCCTCACCCTATCACGAGGCGGTCCTGGAGCAGCTGGTAAAAGAAGTTTCGATAAGCATCGAAGACTCCTTTGGCAAGGAGGTCTGGACAGGTCGCAGGTCCGGGAACTTTCTTACGCCAGTAGATCTCCCTTCCCGGACTTTTCAGGGCTACACCGCCCATTATGATATCATCCTCGCCTCGGGTGAAAAGATGCATCTCCATGAAAAGTTTCAGGCGGGTATCAAAAAGGAATACACCCTGTTTTCAGACGGCCGGACAAACTACTCCATCGCCCTGTCTCCTTCGGCATCTCCTTCCGAAAAATGGGCTGCAGAAGAACTTCGTCACTGGCTGAAAGAGATAAGCGGCGCCGATTTCCCGATCGTTTCCCTGGAGCAGAGCAAATCTCCCAGGATCATCGTAGGTTTTAATAATGTAATACAGCAAAAGACCGGCATGCAGCCCCCTGCCGATACAGATGAAACCTATTACTATAAAAATGATGGAGAAGACATTCTTATTTACGGAGGCAGACACCGGGGGTCTATGTACGGCGTCATGTCGTTTCTCGAAAATGAGCTGGGCTGTCGCTGGTATACGCCGCGGGTTTCAGTCATCCCTAAACGCGCGAAACTGACGTTCAACCTGATGGGACACTCGGAGTCGCCGGGAATAAGGGTACGGAATGATTTTTACTACGAAGCCTTTGACCCCGTCTGGGCGGCCCGGAACAAAATGAACGGCTCTATGGGGCTCCCCGACCAGCCCGGCGGCGTAGAGAGCTACTGGTCGGTGCATACCTTTTACCCGCTTGTTCCTCCCGCGGAATTTTTTGATACCCACCCCGAATACTACAGCCTGCTGAACGGAAAGCGCGTACCGCATAACGCGCAGCTCTGCCTGAGCAATCCCGACGTGCTTGCCATCGTCAAAGACCGTATCAGAAAACAAATGAGGGAGAATCCCGAATACCTGATTTACGATGTATCGCAGAATGACTATTACAACCCCTGCGAGTGCGACAAATGCCAGGCTATCGTAAAACGCGAAGGAAGCGAATCGGGCATTATGATCTGGTTTGTCAACCAGGTAGCCGAGGCGGTAGAGAAGGAGTTCCCCGATAAATTCATCGGTACGCTGGCTTATCAGTATACTCGCTCGGCGCCGAAAACGATCAGGCCGCGCAACAATGTAGTCGTGAGATTCTGCAGCATAGAATGCTGTTTTGCTCACGATTTCAAAACATGCCCCGAGAACAAGTCCTTCATGACCGACCTGACTACCTGGTCGAAGCAGGCGCCGCACCTGTATATCTGGGATTACGTAGTCAACTTTTCGCATTACCTGATGCCCTATCCCAATTTTGCAGTGCTCCAGTCCAATATACAGACCTTCCGGGAAAACAAATCTATCGGGATCATGGAACAGGCCGCCTACCAGAGCCGCGGCGGCGAATTTGCCGAGCTCCGGGCCTATCTGCTTTCCCGTCTGCTCTGGAACCCGGATATCGATACCCGGCAGGTCATTGACGACTTCATGTACGGGTACTACGGCAGGGCCGGCAAATACGTGAAGCAGTATTTTGACCTGCTGCAGGGCCTGGTCAGGCCCGATACGCACATTGGCCTGGGCCTGGAGCCGGTCGACAAGATCTTTTCCGAGAAATTTATTGATGAATCCCTTGCCATCTTTAAGGACGCCGCGAAGGTCGCAGACGACGAGGACATCCTGCGCCGGGTAGAAATGGCCAAGCTGCCGGTGCTCTACCTCAGATGTCGCAGAACACCGTTCAAAGCGCTTCATGACGGTACTTATGCCGAATTCGTGACCATATCCGAGCGGGAGGGCATTACGCATCTGGCCGAGTCGGGAAAGCCTGACTTCGATGCTTTTCACAACAGCGTGAAAAACGCAAAGTAAACCAGGTAAAGGGCAGTTGCGCCGGAAAGTCCCCAGGAAAGAAAAAGCCTGTACAGGATAACTGCACAGGCTTTTTTCGGAGCCGAAGCGTACTAAATAGCAGCTTTAGCCTGGTTCATTACCTCTGTCTGCTTACGGATAGATTCCATATGGATCAGCTTGAACAGCTCGTCCACCAGGTCGGCATAAAGGTTGATGCTCTTACCCCAGCTTGCCCTGGTTTTCAGGATTTCCCTGAAACGGTCTACCTGGTAAGCTGAAACATTGTTATCGCGTTTATACTCGGCAAGACGCTCTACGAGGGACATCCGTGCGGCCAGGTTCTCCAGCAGCTCCCTGTCAAGATTGTCTATTTTCGCCCTTATTACTTCAAGTTCGGATTGGTAATCCGTTCCGTATTCTTTACTTCTGACACTCAGTTCATGCAACATCTCGCCCAATGCATGGGGAGTAAGCTGCTGTGCGGCATCCGACCACGCCTTATCAGGATCACAATGCGATTCGATAATCAGCCCGTCGTAGTTCAGGTCGAGCGCACGCTGCGCCAGCTCGAACAGGTACTGGCGTTTCCCTGCCATATGGCTGGGGTCACCGATAATAGGGAGCTGCGGGAACAGCGTCTTCATCTCTATGGCGATATGCCACATCGGTGAATTACGGTAACGTGTTTCCTGCGCATTGGAAAAGCCGCGGTGAATAGCGCCCAGCTTCCTGATACCCGCCTGGTTAAGCCTTTCCAGCGCACCGATCCACAACTGGAGATCAGGGTTCACAGGGTTTTTAACAAGAACAGGTACATCTATCCCCTTCAGGGCATCGGCCAGCTGCTGAACGTTAAACGGGTTAACCGTGGTCCGCGCGCCTATCCACAAAATATCCACCCCGTATTTCAGGGCCAGTTCGATATGCTCAGGTGTCGCTACCTCTACCGCTACCGGGAGACCGGTCTCTTTCTTTGCATCCTGCATCCAGGCCAACGCGGGCTCTCCGACACCTTCAAAGCTTCCGGGACGGGTCCGTGGTTTCCAAACTCCGGCTCTAAGTACATTGGCAAAGCCTTCAGCCTTGATCTGCGTAGTGGTTTCCATCACCTGTTCCGCCGTTTCAGCACTGCATGGGCCAGCTATCACTACCGGTTTACCATTGGTTTCCAACCAACTATTCAATGGCAGAATATCAAGCGTCGATTTCATTTACTTATATAAATTATTT
>JBBCKD010000007.1:0-190253 GCA_037191015.1 Spirosomataceae bacterium | reverse complement strand
GCCAGCTTTTCTCTCTGGGATACGCGGTTGATAAAGTGATCCGTGATTTCCAGGAGGAATGCCTTCAGCTCCCCGATGCCGCTGTCCGTTTTGGAAGGGCGTACCGGGAATGCCCCCAGCCCTGGGATAATTTCATGAAACCCGCGCTGACGGATCGACTGGTCGCCGGGATACAAAATATAAGCGCCCCCTGTACGCCTGATGGCGTCTCTGTAGGCGTGCATTTTCAGCAGGTCGGCATTTTTGTAGAGGCCCTTTCGGTGGCTGGTCTTCTCTTCGTCTAGCTCGTGCGCCGATTTGGTTTGAATCAGGTCGGGAAGGTTATCTACCTTGTACTTCGCGTCGAAATGGAGGTGAACGATCAGCTCCTGCTTCTCGGCTTCCGGCTCGGGGATGCCCGCCCCTTCGATAAACTCAGGGACCGGTGGCTGAGCCTCGTCGAAGCCACGCCCGGATCGGGGTAGAGCTTCTTCCCGCTGAAGGAACGATTGTAGTTGAAACGTATATGGAGCTTTCGTGCGGCGGAGTTGTAAATGCCGCTGAGCGCGGTGAATTTTCCTTGTTTGAGCTGAAGGCTCAGGCCGTCGGGTGTTTCGCGGATCAGGTCGGCGATGTCTCCCGGCTCCATATCAAACATGGATTGGATCAAATCGAGCAATTTGAAGAACAGCCAATATTCGTATAGGGTGGCTACATCCTTCTTCCCTCCGTTGTAAATATCTTCGCCGCCGGTCCAGATCAATCGCGCCGCCAGGTCGAACATCAACCAGATGCGCAGCACCTCCCGGTAGCCTTCCTTACGCTGCAGCACGGGACTATTGAGTTTGAGCGTGGTAGGCCGTGATATATCCCTGAAAACGGTATGGTGCAATTGCTGTTCCAGCTCGCGGATCAAAAGCGACGATTCGTTGTCGAGCCGGGACCCCTCGGGAGCGGCACTGTTGATGTCGGTACAAAATTTCAAAAAGGTCTCCAGCGCATGTTTGATGAAGCGATTTTCGGGAGTATCGAGCGAATCCGCTTTTCTGATCGTGGTAATTCTTTCCGGTAGCGAATCCAACCCATACTGGTGGAGGTAGTGACTTTCCGGAAGTTCCGTACGACTTCCGGTTTGCAGCAGCTGTTTTACATTGGTGTTTGAAAACCTTTTGGCCTGTCTTATATCCCTGCTTTCGGCTATGGCGGTCCAGGTGGTAACGGGAGCGGTTACAACCCGGTGGACGGCTTCCGTAAATTCGACTGTCCCGATAACGGATTTTATAAAAGCAAACCTTTGATAAAGAGTTTGGCTGTCTTTCGAGTAGTCGATCTCAAAATAATGGGACACCGGAGAATTTGCCTGTAATAGCAGATCAGTACATTTTTCGGTGATGAATTCCAGCATATCGCGGTAGTCGTCCCGGTACCCCGATTTTACCGACTGCACTTCCAGCGTGACCGCAGGATAGGTTTCTTCACGTCCTGTTTTGATAACCGGCAGCGAAAGCATACCCACGTAGATATTGGGCGAGAGGGTGCCGATGTGCCGGTTCCGGGAATGGGGCTGAACGATTTGCTCCCCGATATCCTCAAACTGGAAAGCCATATCGCTGAACTCGTAATCGTAAAAACAGCCTTCTACCAGCTGGTACCGGGCTTCGTTGTTTTCGGCGGCGCTTTCTCCGGCGTCAAAAAGCGTTTCCGGCCTGCGGGCGTCTATAAAAAGCCGTAGTCCTTCCTGGATGTAGTCGAGGTGGATCGCTATGGAAGTGAGTGACTTCACGTTCAGGCTTCGGCAAAACTGGTGAACCCGTTGTCGATAGCGCCTCTGTACATACGCGCGATTTTTTCGAGGGAAAGAGGATACAGCACGCCGGCGCCGTTGAAGTCGAAGTGTTCGTTATCAAATACGTCCTTTTCGATCTTTACTTCACGGTCGATACAGAATGAACCCAGCGTAACCAAAACAGGGGATAGCTTCCGACGTGAGCCGTGAAGCTTGGGGAGGAGCTTTTGGATGATCGCGATATCTACTTTTTGGTTGGTCGTAAGGTGGCTGTCCAATACCGAAAGCTGGTGGATCAGTCTCAGTATTTCGGTGGCGCTACGGTAGCCGAATTCTGCTGCGGTTTTCCGTAGTTCGCGGAAGAACCGGATGAGGGTTTGGTTGATTTCGGCGATGTCGGTGACTGTAATGGACTTATTTTGAGTCAATTGAAGGAAGCTATGGGCGGCTTTCGATCCGCTTTTTGTTAACGGCGTAGGATTGAATTCTTTTATGTTACCCAAAAACTCCTCCATTTCCGAATCCGAGATACGGAACTCGATGGTATTGGCCCTGTCGAGTACTTTGGGACTAAACATGTGAGTAGTTTCGTCGATGTTGACCGTACCGATGATGAATAGGTTAGGAGGTAGCCGAAGACGTGCCGGAACTCCGTTGCCAACCGTGCCTTCCGCATAGAGCGGGATTTCTTCTTTCGACTCCATAGCGCTCAGGAAATCGGCAAAATACCGTTCTACATGACTTAGGTTCATTTCGTCGAGAATCAGGAAATGAGGAAGCGCAGGCTTGTGATTGGCTTGGATGATTAAGTCGAGCACTCCGCTATCAGGCTTTACGTATTCATCCTGTTTGAGGGCATTGGGGTATCCGAGGAGCGGTTCGCGATTGGTCCAGTCGGCTCCTACGGGAACGACGCGGTATTGGCTTTTATCCTCACAAATCCACTGTACAAACGCCTGTGCCAATTTGGTTTTACCCGATCCGGATAGCCCGGTTAAGATAACAAATGGTTTGGTAAGCAGCGCAGCACAAAATCGTGTGATAAGCGTGGGCGAGTAATTTAAGCCGGCCGCTCGTAATGCATTGAAGAAGAGGGATGCTTCAAAATGAACAGTATCCTCCGGCTCTGGCGATGGCGTAGCAAAAAAACTCATCGATTGATATAGCTCTAATATCTTATCCAGGTCATTATCAATGATTTTCTCGTTAGGAAGATCGTCGCGGTCGTAGATTTTGAAAACGAGGGAATCTCCATAGCGGTCAGGTTTTCCCCAGTTGTTTTGTTTGAATAGTTCTTTGATAAATTGTGCATCTACGGGCCACTGATGATCAGGCTTATTTGTTTCGCTGACGCCATAGGCTAGTATTAACTTGCCGATGTCTTTATAGTAGAGGTAGACAGGGTAGATGCCGTTTTTTACTGTTTGATTATAGGCTGTGAATGCTATCCAAGGTATAGCTGAAGCCCTACCGGCTCCGAAAGATATTTCAATATTTAGGTTTTCCTTAAGTCCCTTATTTTTCCTTATATACAATTTTGCTGATTCTGACGTCCCTTGACCAGTCCTTTGCTCATCGGCAACTTTTACAAACTCTTTTAAGTCTGGATTCATGGATGAATATTTTGGGATAGGTATAGAAGATGGTACAAATACCATAAATATATTAGTAGCTAAGAACTTTGAGGCGTTCTATAGCCAAGATTTTCGAAAATACAGGTCACTATATCCTATAACTATAGCAAAATAGGCGACTTGAGAGTATTAATCGAATCTATAAATCTTACTTCCTCGGAAAAAACTAATATTTCGTCTCCTACTCGATTTGATGCCGACTGTGATAATTTATATACTACTCTTTTGTGTTCCGCATAAAGGTTAAGAATGAAATCATGATTATCATAAGATACCATCCATTTTTTTTGTAAGGAGCGAACGGTTTTAGAGAGTTTTTCATGATCTTTCTTCGAGTAGAAATTCATATATAAGTCAGCGCCTTTTTGAAAATAAGGTGGGTCTAAATAAATAAAAATCTCCTCTCTTTTCTTATTTATTTTGCTAATGAAAGCTAAACCATCAAGATTTGAAATAATAATTCTGTTCTTCAATCTCGCTATTCTTTTAATCCTATCAATTAGATCTGCTTTATTAAAACGAGCATCCATCTTATATTTTCCTGTTTGGTCTTGCCCACCAATAATGCCACCTTTAATGACACCAGAAATATTAGTTCGATTCAGAAAATATGTTGATTTAGCTATTTCAAATAAAGAAACATTATCAATGTTTCTTTGAATTTCCTTGTATTTGTTCCAGTTGGAAACCGAAATTTCTACATTTTCCAACCACTCGCAGAATTCATCAGTTTTATTAAGAATGGTAACCCAAAAGGCATAAATAGATTTATCAAAATCATTAATATAAATTCGTTCTACATAGCCTTCAAACAAAAGCCTGAGCGCCAGACCTGCCCCCCCAGCATAGGGTTCAGCATAACTCATTCCAATAAGACTATTTTCATAAAAAATATTCGATACGAAGGGGAAAATGCAATTCTTTCCTCCGGGATATCTTAGCGGTGAGTAGTGTATATTCGTTTTATTCTTCTTTTCCATGAGTAATTGTCAAAATAGCTCCAACAGCAATTGATATAGCTATAGTCTGTTCGACGTTGAATGTAGATTGATAACTATGAGCACCGGTATTCAATAATTGCATTATTGTTTCTTTAGAAACATTTTGTCCGGATAAAGTGGTTTTGATATCTTGGTCCAGTATTTTTTTTGCTTCATCAAAATTATCTTTCACATAATCTTCAATTCTTTTTTTACTTTCCTTGGCTGCAGTTTCACAAAGCAATCGTAAAGACATTCTTATCAATCCAGGAAATGACTGCGATAATCTATCTTGTTTGCCTATATAGAAATCATATAAGTCTGTGATGTCTCGATACAGGTTACTTACCTCTCCAATGCGCAGGTATAGTTTGCCTCCAAAAAGCTCATTGGCTTTCTTAATCGAACGTCGTGATTGTCTTTGAGGTTTCTCCACTCCTTTGGAAAGGTCAAAACGAATTTGTGACAAATGAGGCTTGTTGCTTTTGTTTTCCTCGATTAATTGCTGAGATGTTGGCTCTAAAACTTCAAATACCTTACCCCTGTTCTTTCGGGTACTTATTGTTCCGGATTTTATTTTTTGTGTAATATCTAATAGTATTTCCTCCGAATCTTCGTTATTATGTACACTATTTAGTCTACCATTTTTAATAGAAAACCCCATTAATTTCAAAGTGTCATCTCTGAAAATTTCCTCTTTTACAAATCGCTGATTTAAATGTGGATTTGCGGTTATAATACCTGTATCTTCTTCTAAAATAAGAAATGAACTTTTTTCTTTTCCCATAAATTTATGAAGAAAAATATCTCGCTCTAATGGTTGCCATGAGCCCGAATCGCTATGCTTTCTGTAAACATTATGTAAAGCAATTTTTTCTATACATACATTGCAAGGAATTGTATCAGGCACTTTAGGTAGCTGAATATTTGTACCTACCGGAATAGTTACAAGTCCCAGCTTTATTTTTCCTAATATTACTCGTCTATTTCCATCATAAACTACCGGTTTTTTGCCATGATACACTACGGTGGGTATTTCGCTAAAATCGAAATAATCTCCCATTTCACGTGCAAGTTTAGATAGCGACCACTTGAATTGACGATCTTCTAATGCCCTATTAACTATATCCTGATCCTTGGCTTTTGCATCAACAGGATCTCGCGGGTTTTCAGTCCACAATACCAAGTTTTTTACAGGTATATATTTTATTTCTTGCTCCTCCATAGCAATTAAGGATATAGATTAACTAAGTAAATGTTTTTGATACATTTCCAAAGAATTCTCAAATTCGGCCATAAAGATATCTACCTCGGCTTGGTTTTCTGTTATCCATGGATTTATTAAATTCGCGCACAGCTTACCCCAGTATTGTTTTTGTTCATTAAACCACACTTTAGCCTTACCCCTGTTAGATTGTATCTCTTTTAGAGTATAATTATTAAAAGCGAATTGTTTATCATAGCCATTATGAATATTTTCCCAGACAGAAGACGTGTCGGATAAACTATTTAGAAACTCTGCTAATAGTCGTTCTGGTGATTGGTTGCCTGGTAACACTAAAATGTTTCTTTTTGAAACAATTTGCTTCATCTTTTGTGCATTACTTTTTACGTCACCATCAAGAACTATTAAGGATTCTGGGAATCGAAATCCAGGAATTTTCTTTCTTGTTAATTCTAGAAAGTTGTCACAACCGAAAGTGCAATCTATAAAATTGAAATTAGATGCCTTCCTTTTGATGATAGCTCTAAAAAAAATCTCACCTTCTTTGTCTTCGGTAAATACAGGTACTTTTGTTGTAGTTTTCTTAAGTGTAATAGCTACATTAAGCTTATTTTTTATTGTTTCAAAATTAATATTGTCTATAACACGTACGTTAGTATCTACTTTTTGTAAGTATAATACCTTAATTTGTCCGAGTATTTTAGGGTCATCCTGCCACTCACAAGCCTTTTCTAAAATTGTGAGCGAATGAGTGGTGAAAATGACTTGTATTTTAAATCGTGATGAAAACTTCCGTAGTGCTTCTATAAGTTTTATTTGCGATGCAGGATATAAAGTTGTATCTAGCTCATCAATTGCTAAAATTCCGCCTTGATATAAGTCACCATATTTATCATTTAGTCGTTTAAAAGATAGTATAGCTAATAGTATTTTACCAATATTATCTTGACCGGCAGAGTTCATTTTCCAATCATAAAACGAGGTATTTACACCAATTGTATTTTTTTGCTTACTGGCTAAATAATCAACACTTGTCATCTCTCCATTAGGGATAATAAGTATTTTATTATGCCAATCTTTATAAAACTCAAATTCCTCATTAGAAAGAATAATGTCCTTACTCGAATCAATATTATTGTCTTCACCAATGGGAAATAGACGGGAAAGGCTTAGGTAAATTACGGGTAGCTGGATATAACCAGAGCCTTTGGAACGTGTTCCTTTTTGCCAAAACCGGATGCCAGGTTTTGTTTTAGACCGCGCTATACTTTCAATAGTGAAATCTGGTTCACTGTTATTATTTAGATAAAGAGTCCATTCATGATTTTTTGGCGTATCAAATGTGTCTGACAATTTAAACTTCTCCGCAAAAGATGATCTGTAATTTCCACCGCACAAAGGTTTTTCTCCAGACATAGGATGAGCTTTGTCTGGGATAGAAAATGGCTGACTTAACATGCCCATTAATGTAGTCTTTTGAGTGCCATTTTGGCCTGCAATTACAGTTAAGGCCGAACCAGGTTGGAAATATATATCCTCAAATCCACGAAACTTTCTTACATGTACGTTATTTATAATCATTTACAGAGAGTAGGGCTTAATGTGTACTACAGTCAATCAATTATCTATCTATCAATCTTCCACCCTCGCCATCATTTCTCCTTTTCCTTAAGTAAGCGTTCGTAGAGAACGATATTACTTGTAAAAGTATTGGAGATAATATTCATTACTATCTCCTCATCAAAATTCTGGATTATCTCCGCCGGTATTTTCAGCGCAGACGATATCTGCCGCAGTAGGTTGGCGTCGATGGTTTCCTTTTGCTCGATGAGGGATACCTTCTGCTGGTTCCAATCTTCTCCCAGCTCCCAGACGAGGGCGTCCTGCTTGATACCGAGCATTTCACGGAAGCGCTTTACGTTGCGGCCCTGGTG
The DNA here is from genome assembly GCA_037191015.1 of Spirosomataceae bacterium. Classification (GTDB taxonomy): domain Bacteria; phylum Bacteroidota; class Bacteroidia; order Cytophagales; family Spirosomataceae; genus Ravibacter. Next base: position 182,715 of record JBBCKD010000007.1, on the reverse strand, counting down.
TATGGTATGATTTGGCATAGCTACAGAAGATGATATAAAGCAAATATAACTTATTCGTAATACATTACTATGGTGGTGCGGTAAGTAAAGGTACGAGCTGTTCGTCCCCGCGTGAGGGATAGGAGCGGCATCCTTTTGTGGAGCCTTAGCGAAACAAAAGATATAGCGGATAGCCCGACCCGCTTCGAGAGCTTCAGCGAAGGCTGCGGGGCACGCCCAAATATTACTTTTCCCCTACCAACCGCTCCATCCTCGCTATCATATCATCCTTCTCCTTCAGCATCCTTTCATAAAGCGCCATTTTCTCATCATGGAGCTTTCTTATTTCTTCTACCGCGTTGATATTGAAAGTGGCCTTGGCATTTCCGATATACGCATCTTTCTCGATGTTGAATGTACTGGCAATGATATTCACCGCCTGCTCCTCATCAAAATTCTGGAACGCCTCCACCGGTAGCTTCAACACAGACGATATCTGCCGTAGGAGGTCGGCATCGATGGTTTCCTTTTGCTCGATGAGGGATACTTTCTGCTGGTTCCAGTCTTCGCCCAGCTCCCAGGCGAGGGCGTCTTGCTTGATACCGAGCATCTCACGGAAGCGCTTTACGTTGCGGCCCTGGTGTATGGTATGGTTTGGCATAGTATTAAAATTTATCATATAACAAATGTAAAATATTCGGAGGATATTACCATGCTGTGAAGGTAAGTAAAATACAGGTGTTTCCTAACCGGGCTCTACACTAAAACTCACCCTTGCGCCTAATGCATCAAAGACTTTCAGGATCGTCTCAAAACGGGCGTTTTTTACACTGTTTTCAATCTTGGAGATTTGTGCTTTCTGAACACCCACCAGCTCTCCCAATTGCTCCTGTGTAAGGTTACGCTCCTGTCGGGCCTGTTTAATGGCCTGCCCCAGTAAATCGATACGGAGCTCATTTTCAAAGGTTTCCCTTTCGGGAGTGCCTCGCTTTCCGATGTGCTTGTCTATCAGGGTGTCGAGCGGAGTCGTTTTTAGTTCTTTTTCCACTATTGTTTCTTTTTGGATTTTTGCGCTAAATATAAGTTTCGGATGTCCTCGGCCTTTTTCGTACCAGGAAGCATTATCAATGAATATCAGCAGCTTATAATGTGTCCAACTGAATTGCGTCTGCAGTGCGGACGCAATTGGAAATGTCCGATAGAATTGCCGATATCAGTTTAGCTGTCTGTAAGAAAATCTGCTTCCAAACTCTGTCGGACCGCCGGGCGGCTGCAGGTTTTCTGACAATGAATTAATGAGGTAGCTGCCATAATCAGCCCGATCTTAACGTTGATACGGGATACCCCGCCTATTCCCCCGATAAACTTTTCATCTCTCGCAGCACTACCGCTTCCAGCTCTTTAGTGGGCAGTAATAACTGGTATTCGGCTATCCCGATAGGCTTATTAATGTCCTGGAGGGCAATTTCCACATCCAGATGGTCTTTATCAGCACAGAGGATAATCCCCATCGAAGGATTTTCGTCGGGCTGCTTTTCCAGCCGGTCGAGCAGGCCCAGGCAAAAGTTCATCTTGCCGACGTATTCGGGTTTGAATGTACCCATTTTCAACTCTATTGCCACCAGGCAGCGCAGGACTCTGTGGTAGAGCAGGATGTCGACATCGTATTCTTTGCCATTGAATTCAAGGCGATACTGATTGCCGATAAAAGTGAATCCTTTGCCAAGTTCTAAAATGAACTGCCTGATTTTCCCGATCAGCCTTCGTTCGAGTTCCGTTTCTTTAACTTTTTCGGTAAGGCCGAGAAATCCGAGATTGTACTTGTTCTTCAAAAGTTCGGAGGCCTGAAATGCGATAGGTTCAGGTAAAGCATGGTTAAAATTATGGGAGGCATTGAGCCGTTTGCCGGTTTGGTAGGAGCCTGCTTTCAGATGATTGAGCAGGAGGTTCCGGGTCCAGCCATTCTCGATGGTCTTTTCTACATAAAAGAGCGCTTCATCATAGGTTTGTATGTTGCTTAAAATGATGAGATTATGCTTCCACGGCAAAACTGCGACGCTGTGTCGCAGTTTTGCGGGCGCGTCTCTGTAATACTCGTAAAAACGTTTCATATCCCATAAGTTACGCCGTGACAATGTGGTTATACGTCATTGTCACTGCATTCCTTTGACCACGCACTACTTTTTCCAAGTATAAATCGCGACGTCTCCCGGGTCGACGGAGAGGGTATTGGTATAAGCATCGGCCGGGACAAGCGTGCCGTCCTTCAGTACCTTTCTGACGCCGGCTTCGGCCACCAGCGTCAGCTTCATCGGCTGCTGGTAGTCGCGGTTTACAATGACCAGGAACGTGTCGCTTCCTTTTTCCATCAACGAGACCACTGCTCCTTCACCCGTGGTTTCCAGCACTTTGATCTTCGGGGGAAGTGCAGAGATCCGCCGGGTACCCTGCGGGATTTTGTCGCCGGTGTGCCATACCGAGAGGACCTTTGAGCCCACAAATACACCTGCCAGTGACTGGATCTCCCTGTTGATCGTTTTGACGTGCTCATACGTGTCGGTGCGTTTTCCGTCGGTCGTGATCGGCGCGTGATGAAAGTCCCATTGTTCTGTGATCGGCGTCCAGTAAGTAAAATACTGGACAGTCTGTGCACCGTAAGCAAGGATGCTGTAGACCTGGAATTTCATCTCGGCAAGTGTAGGAATCGCATAGTCATGAAAGGCCACTGCCAGTGAAAACGCCCACAGGTCACGCCCCGACTTCCTGGCGATATCGGCGACGATTTCCATGTTCTGGTAATAGTCTTTAGTGCTGACCCGGTTTTTCATCAGCGGGTAGTGGTCAAACGAAATAAAGGATAACGGCACTTCTTTTACGAACGTTTCGACATACTCCCGGTAGGTGTCGGTACCGAGCTGCTCTTTACTGGCATAGGTCGGAAACAGGTTGATGTAGCAGAACTTTGACTTGTCGACGCTCTGGATACGTCTGGCCCATTCGCCCAGCTCCGGGAAGTCGCTCCGCGAGGGCTCGTCGCGGAGGTAGTAGCCGGCGACGGCCGGGTGGTTCATCAGGCGCTTTACTGTTTTCTCCGGTTCGCTTTTAAGCTCAGGACAGGCGACTACAAGCTGCACACCGGTTTTTTTGCCGATTTCCAGCGCTTTCTCCACCGCGGCCACGTTGGGGTAGTGGACGAAGTTGAGCGAGATCCCCGCTTCCTTCAATTCGCTGAAACGCGTTTCGGAGGTTTCTTCCGCGGGGACGCCCATCCAGGCAAGTACGGGCAGGGGCCTTCCGGCCGGAAGCTTATCCTGGCTGTAAGTCCTGGTGAATAGTGATATGATAAAAACGAAAGCAAGCGGATATCTCATAAAAGGAAAGGGACTTCGTAAAATGGGTAATTTACCTGTTTATACGGCAAAAGCCCCGGGGAGTACCCCTTCGTTAGCTAAGCCCCGCCTACTTCTCTTCCAGCAACCGCTCCAACCTGCCTATTACTTCATCCTTCTCCTTCAGCATCCGCTCAAACAGCGCTGTTTGTTCTTCGTGTAGCTTCAGGATCGCTTCGAGAGAGTTGTTGAATACGGGCCTTATGTTGATCGCCGAGGCGCCGCCCTTGAAATCGGTAAATGTATTGCCTATAATATTCACAGTCTTTTCCTGATCAAAGTTCTGAAATGCGCTCACGGGTACCTTCAACAGCGCTAATATCTGCTGCAGGACGTTGGCGTCGACAGTTTCCTTTTGCTTGGGAAAGGATACTTTTTGCTGGTCTTCCCCCCGATAACTACCGGGGCTGTCGGAGGGGTTTCCCCACTCCCGGGTGAGGGTAGCCTCAATTGTGTGGTCTGGTATCATATCGGAATTTGTTATAGGACAAATGTAAATTGTTCCCGATATAACGCGGTGGTGGAGCGATCGGTAAATTACCGGGTGCAGGATTCTTTTATTCCGGTAAACTTCTTATATACATAGTCACTCCCTGATCACTTTTTTTACGATGTTGGCGCCACTTTCCGTCGTGATGCCGATCAGGTATATACCCGCGGGCAGTTTCTCCATATCGACTTCGTTTCGCCTGCCGTCGTTACGGGTATTGTAAAGCATGTGCCCGGAAGCATCCATGACCGATATGCCCTTAATGCTTCCGGCCGCTTTACCCTTATAGTACAGGCGGTTTGAAACTGGGTTAGGATACAGCGTAATGTCTTCGTTTACCTCAAATTGAATGCCGGCGATACGGCTGAAGGCATAGCTTTCATCCGCGCGGTCTATCATTTTTAAGCGGTAGTAATTAAGCCCCGGTAAAGGTGTATTGTCGCTGAACGAATAGCGGGTAATTATCCCTGCAGCATTCCCGGCAGCGGCCACGACGCCTATTTTGAGCCATGTGGTTCCGTTTGTGCTGCGCTCGATTTCAAACCTGTCGCTGTCGCTTTCTTCGGACGTTTGCCAGCGGAGCGTCGCCGTTCCTTCGTCGTTAAAGGCGTCAAACCGGATCAGCGTTACCGGAAGCGGGTTAATGGCATCGGATTGAAGCAGCACGGCATTGCCGCCGGCCACGAAGCTTCCGTTGGCAGCCTTTACGCAATTGAGCGTATTGGTGGTGTGGCTATCCTTCGGCTGCCATACCGTTCCATCTGTAGAAGTGAGCAAAGCTCCCCCGTCGCCTACCGCTACAAAAAAGCTATAGGCATAGCAGACAGCCCGCAGGTGCTGCGCGGTACCGGACGTTTGTGCCTGCCAGGTTTGCAAATCGGCTGAGGTATAAATACCCCCGTTCTCACTGACTGCCACGTATTGCCCGTTGCCAAACGCAACCCCGCGCAGGGGGCTAGGCACCGTTCCCTTTTGTGTCCACGTTTGCCCGTCGGCAGACGAAAAAACCACGGTTGCGGAAGGATAGGTACCCAAGGCTACGAAATGGCCGTTCAGGTATTCTACGGTGGATAGCGTAGGCAGCAGTCCGCCGGGGACGGAAGTGCTGGTCCACGTAGCGCCTGTAGGAGAGGAGTAAAGGGTGCCGAAGTTGGAGGTGATTACGTATCGCCCGTTTCCATAGGCAATGTCGTACAGTGCCTGCCCGCTGATGTTGGTCGAGCTTTGCCAGGAGGTGGTCGATGAATAGAACACGTTACCGGTGCTGGTGGCGCCGATCAGGTTCCCTGAAGTATTGTAAAGGAATGAGCTTACAAACTGGTTGGAGAACGTAGAAACCAACGTCCAGTTGACGCCGTTAGGTGAGTAAAGAATCCCCTGGTTGCTCAGGGCGGCGAATTGTCCGTTATAATCCATGTCATAGATCATGTTGCCGGTCATTGAAAAGCCCGTTTGCCGGCTGGTCCAGGTCGTTCCGTTGGTGGATGTGACCGTAATCCCGCCCGAGCCCACTGCCGTGAAACCGCCGTTTCCGAAAGCGGACCCGTACAGGAGCTGCGTCGTTCCCGAAGCGGGTGCGGTCCAGCTTACCGCATCAGGTGAGGTGAGCAGCGTACCGTTGGCGCCGGTAATTACAAAAAGCCCGTTGGCATAGGATATCCCGGAAAGCGACAGGGTGGTGCCGCTGGCCCGGGGCGTCCATGTTTCGCCGTCGGGAGAGGTGATGATCGTACCCTGGTTGCCTACTGCGGTAAACATGCTATTCTGATATGCTACCGAATACAGGAACTGTGTAGTACCGCTGGTTCGTGGCGTCCAGCCGGTGGCATTGGATGAGGTAAGCACAGCCCCCGAAAAGCAAACGGTCGTAAACCTGCCGTTCCCGTAAGCGACATCGAGCATAAATTCGTTCGGGATAGTGCCGATGGGTGCCCAGGTGGTTCCGTCGGTTGAAGTCAATACGATGTGATCACCGACGACAACGAATGTGCCGTTTCCGTACGCCACACCATACAGGTCCTGGGTAGTGGTGCTGTTCCTGGTATTCCAGTCCTGCCCGTTTGCCGATGTAAGCAATACGCCGTCTTCGCCCGAGGCTACGAAAAGCCCGTTGGCATACACGATCCGGACCAGGTTATTGGTAACGCCGCTGCTCACCGAATTCCAGTTGATACCGTCGGCAGAAGTGGAGATCCTGCCTTTCTCGCCGGCCGATACGAAAATCCCGTTGCCGAAACAGACGGTCGTCCGGTTGTCAATTTCAGCGATGTTTTTCCAGGAACCCTGGGAGAAAGATTGCATTGTGAACGCACTGCCGGCAGCAAGCAGGATCAGCCGTAGAAGTAAAAAGCGAAAGCTTTGCATAGGAGTGAAGTTCAGGATGAACTTTGCAAAGCTCCCGCGGATTTTGCTTGTGCGAAATACTTAATTTGTAGTAGTCGGCAAGATATTTTCCAGCACACTAAGTTTTACTCCCGTTCCTCATATACATAGTTCATCTCAAGCGTTACCTGGCGCCTGGTTTTAGGGATCAGCGAGGTAAATCCAAACCATTCACCTCCGCCGCTACCGGGCAATTTCTGCCCGGTAATCGTCACGTTCAGAACGAGATCGTCGTTTGGATCACGTGTCATGCTTTGCTCCATCCGGCTGATATTGACAGGAGCTTCGTTTCCCGGGCCGCCGCCGGCGTTCATGCCGATCAGCAGCGTTTTGGTTGAAAAATCGATTGACGGAAGCTTTACCTCAGGCTTACAATTGAAAAAGGAACGATAAGTGCTGTCGTCGTTGACGACCCTGAATACAACGGGCCTTTCTTTCAGGTAAGTCCCGGCACGCGATTGATCCAGGAGACAGTTGATTTCGTCCAATCTGAAACGGGTGTACACCTGGTTAAAATGAGATATTTTCAATTCGGTATTGTCAACAGCAGATGGTACCGGGAACAGGTCGTCTTCCGAAATGAGCCTGCAACCGGCCATAGCGCCGGCCAGGCATACGGTCAGTATGAGAAGGATAGCGTTTTTCATAGGACCGGAGTTCTATAGTAGCACAGTCCTATGAAAACGCTTGGCAGCGCGTATCATTATGTCCGGATCCGTTTTTTTGCTATAGCCAGTATTTCCGTAGAGGACTGGATCATCCCCTCGGAAATACCCACGGTCCGCGGTAATCTCTTTCGAGCAGCTTATTGGCGGCTTCGTCGTTTTTGATCAATTCCTTTTCGCCATCCCACTCGATGCTCCTCCCCAGCTTATACGACAGCATTCCGAGCAAGGCCAGGTTGGTGGAGCGGTGCCCGATCTCGATGTCGCAGACCGGCAGCTTCCCGGTTTTGATGGAAGCCAGGAAATCGGCCCATAATTCCTTGATGTTCTGGTTGTCGGGTTCGTGGAGCTTCGGCTTTTCGGAGATCACCGGTTTTTTCGAATCGGCGGGGTAGAATGTCCAGCCGTCGAGCCACCCCATGTGGAAAGTACCTTCCGTACCATAGAAATAGACGCCTACGGCCTGGTTGGGGTGGGTTTTTTCCGCGTTGTTGCCGCCGAATTGCCGGTGCTCCCATTCCAGGGTAAAGCCTTCGAAATCGTAAACGGCCACCTGGTGGTCGGGCGCATTGGTGCTGTCCTGCCTGATGGCGCGGCCGCCGGTGGAGTATATTTTTTTGGGATGCTTCTCCTCGGTCCACCACAGCACCTGGTCGAGCCAGTGGATGCCCCAGTCGCCGAGCGTGCCGTTGGCAAAGTCGAGGTATTGGCGGAAACCCCTCGGGTGAATGGTTTTATTGTATGCAGCAAGCGGCGCGGGTCCGCACCAGAAATCCCAGTCGAGGCCGGCAGGCGGCGCTTCTTCCACCGCTTTCTGGCCCGGGCCGCCCCCGTAGTGGACAAACGCCCGCGCCATGCCGATCTTCCCGGCTTTGCCTGACTTCAGGAACTCCATACCCGAAACGTTATGCGGGGAAACGCGGCGGTGTGTCCCTACCTGCACGATGCGGTTGTGCTTCCGGGCCGCGCGCACCATCGCGCTTCCTTCCCTGATGGTATGCCCGATCGGCTTTTCGACATAAACGTGGGCTCCGGCCTCGATAGCGGCGATGCAGCACAGGGCATGCCAGTGGTCGGGCGTGGCGACGATCACGATCTCGGGCTTTTCCTTCTGCAGCAGCTCCCGGTAGTCGGCGTACATTTTCGGCTTGTCGGAAGTCAGCGATGCAAGCGTTTCCGCCGCTTTTTTCAACTGGCTGGCGTCTACATCGGCCAAGGCTGTCAGCTTGCATTCTCCGGAAGCGAGCGCTTCACGGAGGATGTTCATTCCCCACCATCCGCTGCCGATCAGCGCGGTGCGGTACGGGGCCAGTCTACGGGTGGCGCCCAACAGCGGCAGGGCCGAAAAGGCGGTACCTGCTGCGATGCTTGTATGAATAAAAGATCTTCTGTTCATGTTTAGCGGCATTCTTGTTAAAATGGCTAAGGCAAAACTGGCAGGTATTTACTGCTGAAACGCCGGGGAATTATGCATAAACCCTTCCTCAGAACTTCATGCCGAAATGCAGCCCGGGCTCGGGAAAGAAAATTTTCGGACATAGCCGGTCCTTTTCGGCAAAGGGTTCCGGAACGTTCGTCCTGACCGGCCAATGGGTCATGGCGACGGATGGCTCGATAAAGAATTTGTTCTTAAAGAGCTGGATATGATAGCCCACACGGTTATCGCTTTCTTAAAAACGAAAGAAATTTAGTTAAAAATCATCTATCTTTCCATTGGTCTTTCGACATCTGTTAACCAAATCACGCTCCCTGCCGGGGGCGGTGGACCATAGCAACAGGCGTATTCTAACCTTAAAGGACACCATTGATATGAAAAACAGTTTGCTTCTTACGATTTGCCTGACATTAGGGCTATTGTCTTGTACCTCAGGTGATAAAGTATCTCTCGGGAAGGGAGAGTACATTTATTGGATAAATAGCGAAACCAGGCCCTGTGTCGGTGTGGGCGAAATGACCTGTCTGCAGATTCAGAAGGGCGAAACGCTGGAAGAAGGCAAGTGGCTTCACTTTTACGATGGTATCGAGGGGTTTGATTACGAACCGGGATATATCTACAAGCTAATTGTAAAAGAAACTGAAATCCCACCTCATCAGGTACCGGCAGACGGCTCGTCATTGAAATTTACTTTGACAAAAATCCTGTCTAAACAAAAAGTATAAGAGTATTCGGGTTGAGTTTGCATCTCAAGCTCGCTGCAAATACTTTCGTGCCATAATTGATACGGCTATTTCTGTATCAGCACATTATCGTAGAATAACTTGCCGTCTATTTCGAGGTACACGCGATAGTACCCGTTAGAAAATCTCGAAGTCTTAATTGCAACCATTTGGGAGCTAAATGTAGTACTGAATTCCGACAGCTTGTCAAGTGTTTCATTAGTCATTATCGGGGTATTGTCAGGAGCTTTCTCACTCCACTCGGCAGGAACTATCCACAGTTGCTTTTGGCTGGATTCGTCAGGTGATTTAGTGGCTATTCTAAGCTGATCTCCCGTACAGGGATTTGGATATGAGATCAGATAGTAGTCTGAACTTGCAAAGTCGTTACCGTCGCCGAGTCTGGTATTGGGATTTCCTACAATTTCCGGGTCACCTCCATTTACTCCGCCCCCAGTAATACTTCTCTGATAGTAGCCTGTAATGACCGGTTTGCCGGATTCGGAAGATGGTTCGTCTTTTCGGCAGCTCGTTATCCCTGATAAAAACAATAGTAGAAATAAATAGTAATGTCGCATTATGTTTATCAGTTGTATTATCTCCACTTACCCGCAAACACCTTCGTATCATAATTAATCCTGATCACGCCGTTTTCCTGATATCGGTCAAAAAGCGCTCTAAGATCAGTTGACATAGCTTCGTACCCCGGTTCGTTTTTAGCTGGCATGTAGGAGGAGGAAAGAAGCCTTCCTTCCAGGCCGGGGAAATCGAAATCCTGGTGATTGGGAAAAATTTTCAGCTCTACGGCAGCCGGATCAAAAAACACTTTGATCTTTTCCAGGTCGATGTTCCGGTGGTCAACCTTTACGTAATCGATGGCGTGCCGGATGATCAGTTCGTCGTATTCCTTTTCAAATTCGCTGGTCGTCAGGCGTTCGTTCCAGATCAGGCCTGCAATGCCGCCGGGTTTTAATATCCGGATGAATTCCTGCTTTGCCTTGTCCCGGTCGAACCAGTGAAACGCCTGACCGGCAATGATCGCATCGACGCTGCTGCCGGGAAGCTGCGTATTTTCGGCAGTGCTATCCACTGCGTTAAAGCCCGGATCACCGCCCAGCAGCGCGACGGATTTCTCGCGCATTTCCTTATTGGGCTCAATCCCTGTTACCCGGTATCCTCTTTTGAGAAACAGAGCGGACGAGATGCCCGTACCCGAGCCGATGTCGGCGATCAGGTCACCTTTCTTCAGGCCGTAATCTTTTTCCAGGAAATCAACGATTGATTCGGGATATCCCGGCCGGTAGGCGACGTAGTCTGCCACGCGGTTGCTGAAACGTGTCGTATTGTTCTGTGCCATTTTCAAAGGTATTCATTTTTGCGGCAGGTAGGAGGAGACTCCGACCGGCCTTTTATAATAAAGTCAAGGATTTTGAGGTCGAAAGAATATGAATTCCCCGGCGAGCCGTAAAAAGTTATATATCTGTGTCTTTACAGTCGCCTGTCTGTTAACAGGCGTACACCCGGCCAAACCGGATGGTATCCGGTATCCCTGGCGGGCTGCACCGGCGATTGTATTACATGGCGGACAATTCGGGATTTTATTCGACAATACCGGACCTGACCCGGTGGATTCGATACGCCTGGAAGGTCCTTACAATCATGCCAGGCTTACTATTGAAGGTACTGAGAAGGGGCAATATTCCTTCGATCCCTACACCGGTGCGTCGGTAAATACGAGGATAAGGGCAGGCGTCCCTTCAGGTACGCCGGAGGAATTGTACGACCTGGTGATATATACTAAAGCAGGCAACCATCGTTCGGTCAGATCGGTAAAGATTATCCGGCAGTATAGGAAACAGCACCGCTTTATCCACATCAGCGATCCCCATATCTCACGTCAGTGGGTCGGTTCCCCGGAAAACGGCTATGCCAAAGAGCTGGAGCTGTTCGATAAATTTGTGGAAATCGCCAATATCATCGCCCCCGATTTTATCATTACGACCGGCGATCTTATTCACGATTATACGCGGCTGAATGCCGATAGCCTGGGCTGGGGCGGGACGCTGCATACAGCCCCGGATGAGAAGCCGTCGGCCGCGGAGAAATTCGCGAACTACTATGAAGGTGCCAAGGGATTTAAGGGCGTATCCGGCCTGAACTCACCGACTTTCAGCATAACCGGGAACCATGATTTTTATGGTCCGGATGCCAAAGACCATATGAAGAAATCGCTTCAATGGAATCAGTTAAACGGAAAACGGGTTTTCGGAATGTCGTATGGAGAGACCAGGGTGCTTTTTATGGACGATTTCCTCGGCGACCCGGCGGTCGACGTGCCCGACCATGCGCCGCTGTCGGGTCTGCAGGGCAACGTGCTCAAACATTTCCTCGAAACTGAGGGCCCCGGGAAGATCAGGATCCTGGCCCAGCACAGGCCCGATCGTATCGATACGGCGTTCTGTGATTCCTACGGGATAAAATTAATTCTGAATGGCCATAATCACAGGCCATTCCAGGAGCTGGTAGGGAAGACCCCCACGCTCAGCATAAGGCCCGGAAGCATTGCCAGGAGCGGCTCCGTAGCGGAATGGGAAAAAGTGCTGGGCTTCTTCAGGGTTTTCACCATCGAAGAAGGAAGCTATACTTTTACCGAACCGCTCAGGATAGCAGACAACCCGGTAGCGGAGTACGCCAGCCTGGAACCCAACATGCTTTTAGTCTTCCGGGCATCCAATGATGGCTCTCAAAGCCGGAATGAAGCCACGATCGATAACAGGTTTCCCACCACTTTCAGAGATTGTGCTGTAAGGTTTGTGATGAAAAAAGGAAAATATACCGTCGAAGGGGCTGAAATAAAACAGGTAATCGAAAGCGGCGCTTTTTCGGTAGTCGATGTCAATGTTGATATCGGCGCAAAGGAAGTTAAAAAGATATCCATTCGGAGCCTATAGCCGGGATCATACGATCTCCATAATCACCCCCATATTTTCCAGTTGTTTGACAATCTTCTCCGGTATCTTATCATCAGTGATCACCCGGGAGATAGCTTCAAACCCGCAGATTTTGCCGAAACCATGCCTGGAGAACTTGGAGGAGTCTGCCAGCACGATGGTGGCCTCGGAGGCGGCTATCATTTTTTTGTTCAGACGGGCTTCTGCGAGATCGGTGGTGGTCAACCCGTGGATCAGGTCAATTCCATCTACGCCCAGGAACAGTTTGCTGCACACTACATGATCGAGAAAGGCTTCAGCCACCTGTCCTGTGACGGAACCGGAGCTGTGCCTTACCGGGCCGCATAGCTGAAGTACATTGATCTCCTGGTGAGGAAGCAATGTTAACGCCACATTCAGAGAAGAAGTGATGACGGTAAGCCCGATCTGCGGCACCATTTCCCTTGCCATGGCATGAATTGTGGTTCCTGAAGCCAGTATGATGGAATCATTCTCGACGACAAGTTTCGCTGCTGCGGCGGCAATACGTTTTTTCTCGACGGCGGATATCTGCTCTTTTTCCATGACCGGCCGTTCCCTGATATAGGGAGTATACCGTGAAGCTCCGCCGTGAGTGCGGTATAAAAGTCCTTTTTCTTCCAGCAGGCGGAGGTCTTTCCGGATGGTGACGGCCGATACATTCAGCTCTTCACACAACTGCAGTACGTCGATCGACTCTTTTTCCTCAAGTTGTTTCAATATTTCAGTATGCCGCTGAAGGTTGGTCATCGTGCTCATACGGTAAAATTAGTGAAACCTGAACAGACAGCCAAGCTGCCATGCCTTATACTCCTGCCGGGGTCATCGATTGCGTTTCTGGTACTATTTAATCGTGCTTACCATCCTGACAAACAGGCTGATCCTGGCTTTCATGAAATCTTTATAGAAAAAAACAAAATAATATGATATGATATAATATGAAATTAGTTACTATATTTGTGAAATAAAATGAAATGTAACGAAATTAAATGAAACATGCCGGGCGTGTGGATGAGAACTTATTCGAAAGGCAGGGTTGATCCGGGATTGTTAATTCATTGTTAATAATAGGGTAACAAAGCACAAATACATTTGCATCCGATGAAAAGAGGCAAAAGATTGGAGTTTCCGGGCCTGGCGCCGGTTATTTTTTTCCTGGTTTCGGTATGCTTTACCGGGTGTCGCCCGAACAATGATGCCGAACCGGACAAGAACATCCAGATCAGTGAGGTGTCAGTCCCTTCCGATATCGACGTAGCTGCTCGCGGGGATATTACTATTTCAGGAAAAGGATTTGCGACGGGGGATAAAATCAAGCTCATCCTCACCGCGGACGAAAGCCGGTTTCACATAGCCGATATCCTGTCTTTTGACGATCATTCGGCAAAATTCGCACTGCCGGAAGGGTTTACGACGGGTAAATACAGAATCGTGCTCATTCGCGGCAGCCAGGAGCTTACCTTAGGCGCCAGTTCCATTAATATCATTATTGGCGGGGACCTCCCCGATATACCGGGCAAAACCATTAAAGGCCTGGTGCACAGTAACGGAGTGGGCCTGCCCGGCGTGGTAGTGTCGGATGGCGCCGAAGTAACGGTTACGGATGAGAACGGGGTGTATTACCTGGCATCCGATAAGAAGAATGGATTTGTATTCATTTCTGTTCCTGCGAATTATGAAGTGCCGACCCAGGATAATCTCCCGCAGTTTTTCAAAAAACTGACCGGCGGCAATACGGTTGAGCAAAAAGATTTTCCGTTGATACCCGCCGCCAACGGCAAGCATGTAGTCCTCGCTCTTTCCGACTGGCACCTGGCCAACCGCAACAACGACCTGCAGCAGTTTGGATCGGGATTCCTTCCTGATGTAAATGCCGTAATCAATGAATATTCCGGCGCCGGGGCAAAGGTTTACGGGCTGGCGCTGGGAGATATGTCGTGGGATGCTTACTGGTACGAAAACAATTTTGGCCTTGTAGAATATGTGGCCGAAATGAAAAAAGTGAATTGTGCGATGTTTCATGTTATCGGTAACCACGACAACGATCCGTATGTCCAGGGCGACCGGGCTTCGGAAGACAAGTACAGGGAGGTGATAGGCCCTACCTACTACTCGTTCAACCTGGGAGAAGTCCACTATGTGGTGCTGGACAATATCGAATATGTGAACACCGGCGGCGCACAGGGACAGATCGGGGAACGTAATTACAACGATGTGATCACCGTCGCCCAGATCGAATGGCTGAAAAAGGACCTGGCGGCCCTTAAAGACAAAAGCGCGCCGGTAGTCATTGCCATGCATGCTCCCCTATACCGGGCTCCGGCCCTGAATGCGAACGGTGAGCAGGTGAACAGCCTTGCTCTGAACAACGCCGGCCAGTTTCTGTCTGCCATACAGGGTCTTTCCGAAGTGCATATTCTCAGCGGTCATGCGCATACGAATTATACAGTAGCGCATTCGGAGTCGGTGACAGAATATAATGTAGGAGCAATATGTGCCACTTGGTGGTGGACAGGGAGAAGCGGCTACGCCAACAACCACATCTGCAAGGACGGCACCCCCGGCGGCTATGGCGTAATGGAAATAGAAGGCCGTAACGTAAAATGGTATTACAAGAGCATCGGCAAGCCTGGGAATTACCAGTTCAGATCGTACGACCTCAACAATGTGCATATTACCGCTGAAAAATATGCACCCAATGCTACCGGCCAGGCGCTGGCGGAATATGCCGGGATATATGCCTCTCCGAATAGCAACAACGAGGTGTTGATCAATGTATGGGGGTACGGTCCGGGATGGCGTATTGAAGTAATGGAAGGGAATAGCCCGCTTCCTGTAAAGCAGGTGTCTGCGCTTGATCCGCTTCACATCATATCCTATGAAGCCAAACGATTGAATGCCGGCGCTGTGCCCACGGCTTCGTTTGTGACCGGCAATACTACGCATATGTTTAAAGTGACTGCATCCGGCCCGGCTTCAACGCTCGAAATTAAAGTGACGGATCGCTTCGGGACGGTCTATTCAGAAACCATGCAACGTCCCAAAGAATTTACCTATTTATCAAATTAAACCAGTTAGAATGACCAAAATAATTACGCTGTTATGAAATCAAAGACAATCCAAACGCTGATTGCAGTATGGTTGCTGTTATTGGCGTCCACCCAAATGATGGCCCAGGATAGGATTGTGCAAGGAACGGTGCTTGATAGTAAGGATCAGACTCCCATTGTCGGAGCCTCCATACTGGTCAGGGGAACATCTTCCGGGACAATCACAGATGCAGATGGAAAATTCAGTATTGGCGTGCCGGACAGGAATTCGGTGCTGGTGGTGAGCTTCATCGGCTATACCGGTCAGGAGATCACAGTAGGTAACCAGTCGGTGGTCAATGTTATTCTTGAAGAAAGTGCCACGGAGCTATCGGGGGTGGTTGTAACCGCCCTGGGACTTTCGCGTGAGGAGGCGTCGCTCGGTTATTCGGTAACCAAGGTAGACAACACTGCCCTTACGCAGGTCCCTACCAATAACTGGCTGAGCGCTATGAACGGGCGGGTGGCAGGACTTACCATGAACGGCGCCGGTTCCGGGCCTATCAACTCGGTAAGGGTAACGCTCCGCGGAGACCAGTCGCTTAACTACGGAGGTAACGAAGCGCTTTTCGTCGTCGACGGCGTGCCTGTAAGATCGGGTACGACGGCGACCTCGTCGAGCAGCAGCTATACCAATGCGGGGTCGGATTTCCCGGTCGACTACGGTAACGGGGCCAGCGATATCAACCCGGAAGATGTTGAAACCGTCACCGTGCTGAAGGGACCCGCAGCGACTGCGCTTTACGGCTCCCGCGCTGCCAACGGGGCGATCATTATTACGACGAAATCGGGGCGTAAGACAAAAGGTATCGGCGTGACGCTCAGCTCGACATTCGTAGCGGAAAAGGCGGGCTACTGGCCTGACTTCCAGACCGAATACGGATCAGGGACCGATATGGGACTGAACGAATATAATTTCTGGACATTGAGTCCCCAACTGGTAGGAAGCAATGATTTTCCCCCGAGAAACATCTCCCGCTATGCGTGGGGTGAAAAACTCGATCCCAACAAGATGCGCTACCAGTACGAAGGTAAGAACTGGGAAACAGGTGAAATTGTAAGAACGCCTTTCGTGTACCAGGACGACTGGTTTACGGGTATCTTCAAAACCGGCGTTACTTTTAACAACTCGATCGACGTGAGCGGCAATAACGGGAAAGGCACCAACGTGCGCGTATCCCTGAACCATAATAAAAATGAATGGATATTGCCCAATACAGGCTTCGAAAGGAAAAATATTTCATTTTCACTCGAATCGCCGGTAAACGACTGGATCAAGTTCAAAACCAAAGTCAACTATTACAGGACGAACAGCGACAACATGCCGATGGCGGGGTACCACCAGACGACGGTCATGTACGACCTGATGTGGGGGTATAATACCAACTCGATGAGTAACTGGAGAGATGAGTATTTCCAGGGGAGGTTTAATGCTACCAACAGGAATGCCACCATCTCCGAGAACGGGAACAGCCTCGTTTTTGCCGGTACGGGCTCCTACAACCCTTACCGGGTACTTTACGAGGAGCTGAACTCGATGATCAAGAACAGGGTGTTCGGCTTTGCGGGCTTCTCTGTCGACCTGGCAAAGGTGGCGGAGGGGCTTACGTTGGATTTCAAGTCGGGTATGGATATGAGCACGGATTTCCGTACGCAGCGAAAGCCTAAAATGACTTTCGGGTGGGAGAACGGTTTCTACAGGGAGCAGGCGCTGACGAATTATGAGTTCAATTCCGATTTCCTGTTGAAATATCAGAAGGAGTTTTTGAATAACCGGCTGACTTCCACGATCGCCTTCGGTGGCAACAACATGATCAACGAATACCAGAGCGGCACGGTTCAGCTCAGCGAGCTGGACATCGACGGTGTATACCATATCTCGAATGTGCCGACCGGTGTCAACCCCAGCCCGGCGAATTTCAGGAGCAAAAAGGTCATTAACAGCCTGTACGGGTTCGCGTCATTCGGCTGGGACAACAAATACTACCTCGATCTGACCGGGCGTAACGACTGGTCGAGTACATTGTCCCGCAACAACTGGTCTTATTTCTACCCTTCGGTAGCGGCCAGCATCCTGCTGGACCGTGTTTTTAATCTTGAAACCACCGTTCCGGCCATTTCCCTGGCGAAGGTCCGCTTATCATGGGCAAACGTAGGGAACGATACCAGCCCTTACGCGCTCGATCAGTACTACAATGCTTCCTCTATAAGCGGCGGGTATACATTGCCGGGTACCATTCCCGATCCCATGATCAAACCTGAGAATGTGGAAAGCTGGGAGCTGGGCCTCGACACCAGGTTTTTCCACAACCGCCTGGGGCTTGACGTTGCCCTGTACAATTCCGCTACTACCAACCAGATCGTATCGGTGGACATAGACCCCATCGTGGGAGCTTCCTCCATGCGGATCAATGCGGGTAAGATCAGCAACAAGGGTATTGAAGTCGCATTGTCCGCCACGCCAATAAAAACCAAAGACTTTACATGGAATCTCAACGTGAACTGGGCGAGGAACATCAATAAGCTCGTGAGCCTGCAGGACGGATGGGACCCTGCCACGCCTTTGGAGACCAATATGGGCACCACCATCGGCGGAAGGCTTCATGTGTACTCTTACGTGGGTGAGGAAATGTACAAGCTCTATGGGTTTGCACTCAAGAAAGCACCCGAAGGCTCCTATTGTGTAGACGAGAACGGGAACCAGTATGATTGCTCCGGAAAGGTAGTCCTGGATGCAAATACAGGTCTGCCTTCGCTGGTAGCGACAGCCGATCACTACCTGGGAAAGGTTAACCCCGATTGGAGAGGCGGTTTCAATACTTCCTTTAAGTACAAGAGCTTTACACTGAATATGATGTTCAATTACCAGTGGGGCGGCAACAGGTTTTCAGTGACCAACGGGATCCTGTCGTACCAGGGCAAGCTGAAAAATTCGCTGGAAGGCCGTTACGACGGGATCGTTGCGGAAGGTGTAAACCTGGTCTCCGGCGATGAGAACGGGGTAGGCCTCTATCAGCCCAACAATACGGTTACCAGCAATATCTACACGTATTACCAGGCACTCACACTCGACCGTTATAATGGCGAGGCGCATACTTTCAGTACGTCTTTCCTGAAATTCAGGGAGGCAAGGCTGGAATATAATTTCCCGGCCGCGCTCTGCAAGAGAATCGGGTTCCTCCAGGGTGCAAGCGTCGCGGTGTTTGCCACGAATATTTTTTCGTGGGACAAATGGCCGCAATTTGATCCTGAAGGAGGTATGATGACGGGTACCAACGTTTTCAACGGCATAGAGGCCGGTACTTATCCGATGACGCGCACCCAGGGCGTTAACCTGAGATTGTCGTTTTAATCATTGAAACTGATAGGAAATGAAAAGTTTGAGATACATCATCATCAGTGGGTTTGTACTGGGACTGCTTACCGCATGTACCAACAATTTCGAAGAAATCAATACAAACCCGAACCGTACCACAGTGGGCATGATCCGGGCCTCGGGTATGTTTGAGCCCATCCTGTACAACTCGGCCAATCAATGGCTGAACCGTACCTGGTACTATAACAACGAGCTGATACAGTTTACGGCGTTTACAGGAGGTGTTACCCGCAGGGAACACCTGTACTTCCTGGAAGACTCGAGGGACTGGTACGGCTTCTGGAACCATTACGCTTCGTATGGAAACAACGTCAATCATATGTACCAGCTGGCGCAGCAGCAGGGCAACAAATCGCTGGAAGCTATTGCGCTGACCTTTAAGGTGCTGTTCTTTTCCAATATGACGGATATGTTCGGAAGTGTTCCGTATGAAGAAGCCTTTACCGGGAGGGAAGTAGGAGGAAGCATCGTCCCGAAATTCAATTCGCAGAAAGAAGTGTACGAATTCCTCTTTGCAGACCTTGAAGCGGCAAATGATATCTATGCCACCAATCCTGTTTTTGAAATCCCGACGATGGACGGCATGTACGGAGGCAACATGGCGGCCTGGAGAAAGTTCAACAATTCGCTGTACCTCCGGCTTCTGTGCCGGGTAAGCGGGCGCACCGAAATGAACGCAGGAGCCAAGATCACGGAGATACTGAATAATTCAGGAAAATACCCCGTCTTTACCTCGAATGCCGATAATGCCACCGTTAAATTTTCGGGGAACGACCCGTACATCAGCAACTTCGGATTGACTACGGAGAGTGAATTTACCTCCAGCGGAAGAAAGCTTACGCGGCAGCTTCTCGGCATGACGGTACAAACGGATGCCAACGGCAACCAGGTATATGTCGATCCGCGCCTGCCGATTATCGGTAAGAAAAATCCCATTGCACAGGTTAACCCGGACAACATCTGGATCGGCACCAAATCAGGCTGCACGGACGAAGAGCGGAATATCGTCGACAGAGGTACCGCATGGCTTAATTACAGGATTTTCTGCCGGAGAGATGCCCCGGCTACGTACATGGATTATGCCGAAGTGCAGTTTATCTATGCCGAAGCCGCCCTCAAAGGGCTGATACCGGGCGGGGAACAGGCAGCCAAAGGCTATTATGAGGCGGGTCTTACGGCCTCTATGCAGAAATGGTCCGCACAGGGCGCTTATTCAGAAACGCCGACGTCTATCACCCCTGCGGAGATCGCTACCTACCTTGCCTCGCCGCTCGGCTCGTGGGACCTGGCTGCCGATAAAGCGCAGTTCCTGGGAAACCAGAAATTCCTGGCGCTGTTCTGGGTGGGTATGGAGGCTTACCATGAATACCGCAGGACGGGTTACCCGGTGCTGACGATCGGAGAGGGTACGATTTATAACGATCGCGTGCTTCCTACACGCTTTGGTTATCCGAACACTACGGTGTCTACCAACAATGCCAACGTAACTGAAGCGTTGCGCGTCATGGGGGGTAACAACGATATGAAAACACCCGTATGGTGGAGCAGGAAGGCAATTTCAGGTAATTAGAAACAGCTATGAGCTGTCGGGGGCTGATGGCTCTTATACAAATGAAACCAGGAACTATGAAACCGAATAATTTCTTTTCAGCGATGCGTACAGGGACACTCCTTGCTTCGATCGTTTTCGCCTGTGCATTTTTGCAGCAATCATGCAAGGAAAACGACGATATAGGCGGCGATCCCAGCTTCGTGATTGAAGGCAACCCCACCGGGATGACGTCGGGTGTGGCCGGAAGAACCCAGAATTATGTAGTGCGCTCCAATCGCCCGTGGAAAATAGTGGCGAAAGATGAGGGCAACTGGGTGAAGGTATTTCCCGACGAAGGCGACGACGACGGTATTTTCAGGGTCATCGTGAGCGCCAACAGCGGCTTCCAGCAGCGCGTCACGAACCTTGCCTTTGTAGTGGACGGCCAGGAGCAGCCCGTGCTTTTCCGCGTGGAGCAGGAAGCCAACGTGCCCTACATTAATTTACCGGAAGCCGTCACCGTCCCCTCTGCAGGAGGGCCTGTTACCATAGACGTCAGCTCCAATGTGACCTGGAAGTATTCTTTAGCCGATAACAGCTGGCTTTCGGAAAGCTCGGTCACGCCGACTAGGATCACCTTAACCGCCGCCACGAACAACGGCCCGGAGCGGTCGGTGGCTTTGACGGTGACTGCAAATGATCACCCGTCTGTTTCAAAAGTGATCAACCTGGTGCAATCGCCGGGCACGATCGTCCTGGAAGAAGACTTCAGCTGGCTGTCGTACGGAAGTGCGGTGCCTTATACCACCACCGGCGAAACTATTATCACAAACTGGACGGCGGAGCAGCAAAGCAGGGGTTGGACAAGCTCGCTTAACCCGGTTAGCAACGACAGGCCGTGCTATGCGCGCCAGGGCTTTGTAAAGCTTGGCAAGACCAGCTACGGCGGCGATATTATATCACCGAAGCTGTCGGGTATTGCCGGAACGAAAAACGTGAAGGTGACGTTCAAAGCGGCGGCCTATGTATCGGCGGCCGGGACCGTTATCGACTCGCGCGACCTGGTCATAGAGGTGCTTGGAGGAGGTACACCCAGCGTAAGCCTTATCAAGGTGGAAAATGTACCCAATACCCAGCCTGAGGATAATGAAGGTAAGGTGAACAACATCTGGGATCCTGCCAGGGCATTTACTTTCAATATCAGCGGGGCAACGGCCGAGACGCAGATCCGGTTTCTGGCCAAAGCCTTTGACCTGCGTAATGAAACGCCTAATACCAACCGTATCTTCCTGGATGATATCAAGGTAGAGATAGTCGAATAAAACCGGTGGAATGGGTCTGTGCGCTTTTACTATACGCACAGACCCGTTTACTACCGGGATAAAAATGACCGCTTAAAAGTCGGCTATGACTTCTCTGAGCCGTTTGATCCGCCTCCACCATATTCGCGACAACAGAGCGATCTGCATGGTGAATATCACCGCTGCCAGCGCAAGCAACTGGTACCGCCGTGTGTCAGGCGTGACAACTGAAGTAAAGAATATACACACGCAGGTCATGGTCAATACACGGGTTACGATAGACACAACGGCGTATGTTTTTATACTGGAAAGGCGTTCTTCCAGCGAATGCCTGATATTGCTGTCTTTCATCCCCCGCCTGGTGAGCAGGTACCCGGCTATGTTATGCCCGATTGCAAGCAGCATAATGCCCACCAGCAGCAGGTTGGCATAAAGCGGCTTCCGGTCGCCGTCAAAGAAGTCGTAATAGACCAGGAGAAAAAGCGAGAATCCAACGGTTTCAAATACCAGCTGGCGGCGGATACCTTTCAGTACGGGATGGTTGCTTTCCTCCATTGCCGATTTTAAGTCTGTACTGCTTTTCCGGGGTGTCCTGACGTGCTGCCAGGCCGATTTTAATGCGTCATTTTCCATAGGTTAGTTCTTTAAAAGTTGCTGGATCTTTTGTCTGATACGGTTGAGCTTTACACCCACGTTGTTTTCACTAATGCCGGAAATCCCGGCGATCTCCTGGTACGACAGGTTTTCCAGGTAAAGGGTAATGAGCGCTTTATCCGCATCGTTTAACTGCCGGAGTGCCTCAAACAATTGCTCCCGCTGTTCGTGCTGTTCGTCGGCCTCCTCCTGCTCATCGGGCAATGTGGCGGTATAGCGGATATCCGGTTGCTTTTTCCGGAAAGCCGAGATCGCCGTGCTGAGCGCGATCCGATACAGCCAGGTGCTGAATGCAGCCTTTCCCTGGAAGCCCGGAAGCGATTTCCAGAGCTGGAAGACGATCTCCTGGAACAGATCCTCCCGGTCTTCGCGGGAGTCCCGGTAAAGCCTGCAAATCTTATAGATAATGCCCTGGTGTTCGTTAATCAGGTGTATGAATTGCGCTTCCTCCATGGATATCTTTTCAGGATTTTTTTTCGTGAGTTAGTTGCGGTTCGTGAAAAAAACTTACGGACTGGAAAAGATTTTAAATGGTATTTCCCTTATAGCCTACCCGGCTTTTGACTAAATTTGGTCAAAAGCCGGATATTCATGTTTTATATCGCCGACCTGCACCTGCATTCACATTACTCCCGGGCTACCAGCAGGGACCTGAACCTGGAAACCCTCTACCAGTGGGCGCGCATCAAAGGTATACACGTAGTGGGTACGGGCGATTTTACCCATCCTTTATGGTTCAAAGAGCTGAAGGAAAAGCTCGAGCCTGACGGGACAGGTTTCTTCCGCCTGAAAAATCCCCCGAAGAAAGACGTCCCCGGCTTCGCATGTGCGGATATAGATGTACGGTTTTGTCTTACTTCAGAAATAAGCTCCATCTACAAGCATGGTGACAAAGTACGGAAAAACCACAACTGTGTATACGCCCCTGACTTTGAAACCGTAGCCCGCATCAATGCAAAGCTGGGACAAATCGGGAACCTCGCGGCAGACGGGCGTCCTATCCTCGGATTACCTTCGCGCGATTTACTGGAAATCGTGCTGGAGACGTCCGGCGATGCGCACCTGATCCCTGCCCATATCTGGACGCCCTGGTTTTCGATGTTCGGCTCCAAATCGGGGTACGACAGCGTGAAGGAGTGCTTCCGGGATTTGTCGGATCATATTTTCGCGCTGGAAACCGGCTTATCGTCTGACCCGGAAATGAACTGGCGGCTCAGCATGCTCGACCGATATACGCTGGTGTCCAACTCAGATGCGCATTCTCCGCAAAAATTGGGAAGAGAAGCGAATTTGTTTAATACCGAGCGAAGCTATCGCGGCCTGTTCGATGCGCTGAAGACAAAAAGAGGATTCCTGGGGACGTATGAGTTTTTCCCTGAAGAAGGCAAATATCATATGGACGGTCACCGGAAATGTGACGTGTGCTTTGAGCCGGAGGAAAGCAGGAAGCATCAGAACACCTGTCCCAAATGCGGGCAGCCCCTTACGATCGGCGTGCTGCATCGCGTAACTGAATTGTCGGACCGTACACTACCGCAAAGACCCGAAGGCGCCGCAGATTTTCACTATATCATTCCTTTGCCCGAGATCCTCGCCGAGATCAAAAGCGCCTCGCCTTCCAGCAAGGCTGTGAACCAGTCGTTTCAGCAAACCATTTCCTCTTTCGGCAATGAATTCACCCTGCTGAAGGAAACACCGGTGGAGGATATCGAAAAGAAAGCGGGATTTGTGATTGCCGAAGCCATCAGGCGGATGCGTACCCAGCAGGTAAACCCGCAGGGCGGCTATGACGGCGAATACGGGGTCATTAAAATTTTCAAAGAGGGCGAGCTGGCGCAGCTTACAGGACAGATGAACCTGTTCGGCATGGCGCAGAATACCAGCAAACGTAAGAGCAGGGAAACCGTTATAACGAAGCAGGAGCTACAGGCAGACACGTATACAGACGCCCGCATTCCTTCTCTTAACAAGGAGCAGCGGACAGCCTGTGAAGCGGAAGGCGCAGTGTTGGTTACTGCCGGGCCGGGAACGGGGAAAACCAAGACGCTTATCAGCTGGATAGCCCGTTGTATTCAGGAAAGAAATGCCCGGCCGGAGGAAGTCCTGGCGGTAACCTTCACCAATAAGGCAGCCGATGAAATGAAAGAACGCCTGGCTGCCGTACTGGAGGAACGGTCAAGGGGCATTACGCTCGGGACGTTCCATTC
Source organism: Spirosomataceae bacterium (assembly GCA_037191015.1). Taxonomy (GTDB): domain Bacteria; phylum Bacteroidota; class Bacteroidia; order Cytophagales; family Spirosomataceae; genus Ravibacter. The sequence continues at coordinate 158,526 of JBBCKD010000007.1, read as the reverse complement.
GATCTGTTTTGCCATTTTACAGGAACATGATGAAAAGCTGGACAAGGTGTATGACGATAAAAGCCGTGAAGTGATTCTCGGTATGCTGTTCCCGGATAAGGTGGAAAAAGAAATTAAAAAGTGCTCTGCTGAGCTGGGCAGCTATTTTGAAAGCAACCGCGAAGAGCATGAGACGGAAATGGCCCGGACTGCAGCTGCTTACCGGGATTTCACACGGCAGAACGGAGGTATTGATCTGGCGGATATCATTGGGGCGGTTGTACGGTTATGGAGTACCGAACCGCGATACTTGCAGGCCTGCCGGGACCGTTACCAGTATATTGCTGCAGACGAGCTGCAGGACATCAATCCCCTGCAATACGAATTTCTGAAGCTGCTGGCTACCGGTAAGCAGGTGTTCGCCATTGGCGATCCTGATCAAAGTATTTATGGTTTCCGTGGCTCGGATGTACGGTTGTTTTTCCGGTTCGGCGACGACTTCGGGGCTAAAGAAATTACGCTTCAGAAGAATTATCGTTCTTCCCGGTACATCGTAGAGGCGGCCTCGGCTCTCATCAGTAACAATACACAACGGAAGCCTTCTGAGCTGGTAGCCGTGAGGGAGTGAGAGATTTGTAACCGTTAAGGGATTAAGAAGATTAAGGGTCTTCTTAACTGTCCTTAATTCCTTAATGGTTTAAAAAAACAGCTACAAACATGACGCAAAAAATAAAACTTTTTACCGCAGACGACGAATACAAAGAAGCCGCCTTTATCGTCAGCGAAATTGAAAAGCTGGTGGGCGGATTCCACAACCTGACCGGTGACAATACACACCAGGACAGCAACTGCGGCTTTTCCGATATAGCCGTGCTGTTCCGTACCCGTGCCGTGGGTCGCTCCCTGCTTGCCTCCTTTAAGCAGTCGGGCATTCCCGTGCGCTTCGGCGATGCCTCCTCTTTTCTCTCGGATTATCCCTTTCATCTCATCACCGATGTGATAAAGCTTTACCTGAATGCCGGAGACATGATCGCCCTGGATAGCCTGCTTACCAACGGCTTGAAAATGAGCAAAAAAGAAAAGCAGGAATTCCTGTCGGCGCACCCTGAAGAAAAACGTCTTGCCGTACTTCTGGGCGGGCAGGATTTTGCACAGCTCGGGTCGGAGAACACAGTGAAATTCATTTTCCGGAAATTCATCCCCGAAGAAACACTGGACGATACAGGGCTGCTCCGGAAAGAAACGATACTGAATATTGCCAGGGAATACGGGGCCGATATTGAGCAATTCCTGTATAAGCTGCTATTGGACACCTATACCGATGTGGCCCGTATCAAAACCGATGCCGTCAACCTGCTTACTTTCCATGCTTCCAAAGGGCTCGAGTTTCCTGTGGTATTCATTGCAGGAGCCGAAGAGGGCATTACGCCGGTATCGAGGAAAGACGCGGATATGGAGGAGGAACGACGTTTATTTTATGTAGCGCTTACCCGCGCGAAAGACACCCTGATCATTACGAATGCCAGGCGACGTAAAGGCTTCAGAGAGGTAGAAGAAAAAGCCATATCGAGGTTTGTGAGCGAGATCCCCGCTTCGTTGATAGAAACGGTACAGGTGGTAAGGAAACAGCCCAAAGCGGAACAGATGCGGCTGTTTTGAGATCAATGACTGCTATGCTTCCGGTTGGGAGCCCGTCTTGTCAGTCCGTTTTTTCCCTTCTTCAGAGATCGCAAAATTCCGGGTAAGGTTTTTGATGTACTTGGTTTTTCTGAAACGCAGAGCGCTCCAGTCTTTATCGATGGCGACCTGCCTGACTCCTTCCAGGTTAAACTCCCCGACTTTATCCCAGCCGCAGTCCCTGTTGAAATCGCACTTGTATTTTTTGGAAGTACCTTTGGGGTAACAGTACCAGAGTACGGCGTCCCCTTCCAGCTTCGGGTATATTTTCCGGATGCTTTCATCGATTTCATTTTGTTGGGTAACAAATACGATAACGAAATCAATGGCAGATACGTGGCTTTCGTTATCGTAAACAGTCGCAAACTCAGCCATTGCCGCCAGCTCGCTTTCAAATGATTCCGGTGGATTGATTGCCAGGATCCCGGCGTGGTTTTTGAAGTTCAGTTTTTTGAATAACGGGGTCATTGCAGTTTGTTGTCGGGTTAAAAAAACATGAATATAACGACTCTGTACTGACTAAAGAAGCAATGAACGGCCGGCTTTATCGTTTTTACCCAAAGACCCTGAACGACGACAGTACCTACCGCTCTTTTTTCGGCTGCAAACCGGAAATCAGGCTGCCGGAAATTGATTTTTCTGCTAAATCGCTGCTCATCGGCCTGAAGACGGATCACGGTTCCGAGCAGGTAAATTCCCCTGCTAATATCAGCCGGATTGAACAGAAGATGGAACGTGATGAGAACGGTGACCTTATACTTCATGTAACGATTACCGGCCGGAAAGGAGGCGGCGAATGGTTTGGCTTTACTTCACTTATCCCTAAATCAAAGCGGAAAGTGGCTCTTAAAATGAACTATCTGCTTGAATAAAAGCGGCTTTATTTATCTGTAACCCTCTTGCCGCCTATTTTTTGTTTATGTGATTTTTTCTTGACTACTTTACGGAAATTGGAGGTATGGCACGTATCTCAGATCCCTCATCATCTTGTGGTGAGTTGTTAACGCAGTCGAGACCTGAACACGATGAAAGATACAATTGTAAATGATGCTGAACTGGTTCTGCTTCTGGAAACAGGAGATGAGCGCGCCTTTCAGGAAATTTACGATCGGTATTGGCATAAGCTTTACCGGATGGCAGTCGGCAAAGTCGGATCGCAGGAAAACGCAAAGGAACTGATCCAGGATGTTTTCCTGGATTTGTGGTTCAGGCGCGGCGAAGTACATATTGATGAGCTGGACCGGTATCTTTTCAGCGCTGTAAAATACAACATCCTGAATTTCATAAGGAAAGAGATTGTCAGAAAGCAATATGAGCTGTCTGTATTCACAAAGACAGCGGAGACGGACTGCAACACAGAAGATACGCTGGCTTTTCAGGAGCTCCAGCATGCAATAATGGCCGGGATAGAGCAGCTTCCCCCGAAGGTACGGCACATATTCAGGCTGAACCGCGTCGAGCACAGGTCGGCCGGTGAAATTTCAGAGCTTCTTAAAATGCCTGAACGCACCGTAGAATACCACATTACCCAGGGTTTACGATTGATGCGCGGGTATTTAAAGGACTACATGGTTTATCTCCTTATTTTTTATTTTACTTTTCCCGGGGTAGTCTGAGCTGCCGGCTGATTTGTTCCCCGGGGAAGCGTATCCCCTGTACCGCACATGTGATAATTTTGATAAAATGCAGATGCTAGTAGCCGTTTACTATAAATTTTCTAATAATCGGTAAAATTCTTTGCGGTAGACGTTTCCTGAAGGTACTTAGTTATCTGAGAGGTGAAACGAATATTAATCTCTCGCCAAGAGTTATGCGAAAACACTGGAAAGGGTTTTTAAGGCTACTGGAACGATACCAGAAGGGTGTCGTGACGCCAAAGGAAAAGCGTGCCATGGATATATGGTATGACTCCGTGCAGCCTGAAGAAGGAAGCTGGTCAGATCTGAGCGAGGAAGAACTAAAGAAGGAAATGTGGCTGGACATCAGGTCCAGAATGCACCAGGAACCGGTATATGCTTCTGCGGAGAAGAGAAGATGGTGGCAGCCCGACTATTTCAGGATCGCTGCCGCTTCTGTTCTATTGGTGACAGGATATATGTTTTATAGGACATTTTCTGTTCAGCAGGCCGTGATATCCGGTATTTCCGATTCTGAAATCTCGCAGCTTGAGAGAACTTCAAACGCTACTTCAGCAGTAAAGGAGGTCATGCTGTCGGACGGAAGCCGGGTTACGCTCGATCCCGGCGCTGTTTTATTTTACGCCAAAGAATTTGACCGCGACAAGCGCATCGTCTATTTAAAGGGGAGCGGATTTTTTGAAGTGGCCGGTGATCCCGGTAAACCCTTCCTTGTGTATACAGACGACATTGTGACAAAAGTACTGGGCACCAGTTTCACGATACGGAAAAATGAAGGATCAGGCGCGATAGAGGTGGCCGTTATCACGGGGAAAGTAATGGTAGAAAAAACGGTCAGCGGTAACAACGGAACCGGGTTATCCGCAAAAAGCGGCGTAACGCTGACTCCAAACAGGAAAGTTACCTACTACGCAGAAAGCGAACAGTACGTTACGGGACTGGTTGATGAGCCCAGGATCATTGAAAAAGGAGAAGATTACCACAGGCCCGATGCCTTTGTTTTCAGGGAAATACCTTTATCGACGGTATTGGAGAAGCTGGAAATAGCCTATGGTCTTGAAATAGAAGTGAGTAACGAAAGATTGAACAATTGCCGGATTACGGCAGACCTGTCGAAAGACGACCTTTACGGCAGGCTCGAGATCATCTGCGCAGCTGTAAATGCCCGGTTTGAATTAACAGACGATAAAGTTATGATGACAGGCCAGGGATGCGATTTTTAATAATATAACATAAACCCTAAACCTTATGACGAGACAATCTATTTAAATCAACACTTGTAAGGACAAAAAGGCCGGAAATGCGGCAACATTTTCCGGCCTTCTCCCGACTTACGATACGTTAATATCATTCATTTCATTCCGAAAAATGAAACGGGGGAGCTTTTGCCAAATCTTCACAGGATTTAAACAAAAACAAATCAATGAAAAAGCTAAGACAATTCAAAACGCCGTTAGGTACTGTTATGAAAATGTCCTTCCTGCAACTGGTTATTATCGTTATTGCGGCTGCCAATACCTACGGTAACGCGGTAAGCGCACAGGAATTGCTCAGGAAAAAGGTCACTTTTAAAGCTGAGCGAAAGGAGGTCAGAACCATTCTGTCGGAACTGGAATCCATTGCCAATGTGAAATTCGTATATAGTGCACAGTTAGTTCCGGTCGGCCGCCATGTTTCCATGTCGGTTACCGACAAAACGATCGCTGAAGTGCTCGACGAGTTATTCCGGCCGAACCGCATATCCTACAGGATAGTAAGGAATAAGATCGTCCTGCAGTTGGAAGCGTCTTTACCGCCTGCCGCGGTTCCCGAAGCAATACTGGAAAATCCGGAAGAACCGCTCCTGGCGATCCGTGTAAAGGGGAGGGTGAGTAGCGAAGAAGGAGAAGGGCTGCCGGGCGTGAGCATCCTGTTAAAAGGGACGCAGCAGGGTACCATTACGGATTCGGAGGGGGCGTTCAGGCTGGAGGTACCGGATGAAAAGGCGGTACTGGTATTTTCGTTTGTAGGCTATATTCCCCGGGAAATAGAAGTAGGAGGCAGGACCACCATCGATATTGCGCTGAAAGTAGATGAAAAAGCACTCGAGGAAGTGGTGGTTGTCGGTTATGGTACCCGGAAGAAAGCAACGCTCACCGGATCAGTGGCAAGCATGTCAAGCAGCGAAGTGAAGAAAAGCCCGGCCGTGAACCTCTCTAATTCCCTGGCAGGTATGATGCCCGGAGTGGTGACCACCAACAGGACCGGAGAGCCGGGAAGAGATGATTCCGGAATCCTGATCCGGGGAAAAAGCACTACCGGTAATACCAGCCCGCTGGTCGTTGTCGACGGGATCCAGGGCGTTTCGGGATGGCAGAGGATCAATCCCAATGATATTGAATCTATCTCGGTTTTGAAAGACGCTTCTGCAGCTATATACGGAGCGAGAGCGGCTAACGGGGTGATTTTGATAACTACCAAACGCGGAAAGGCCGGTAAGCCGGTCATTGAATATACTTTCAATCAGGGGATCGTAACGCCGACCCGTCTGCCCAAAATGGCAAGTTCAGCCGAGTTTGCCGGGTATGTAAATGAATTACAGATCAAGGCAGGGCAGGGCCCGAGATATACGGAAGAAGAAATAAGAAAATTTGCTGATGGCAGCGACCTGCTTAATTATCCAAATACAGACTGGTTTGGGGAAGTACTTAAGAAAGCCACAACCCAGAGCCGCCATAATTTAAATGTCAGGGGAGGATCGGAAAATCTCAGGTTCTCCGTTTCGGGTTCGTTTTCCAACGAGGGCGGGATATTTAAAAATGGCAGCCTCAATTTCAAAACCTACACTATCAGATCCAATATCGACGCGAATGTCAGCAAAAATATTAAAGTCGGGCTGGATGTAAACGCAGGCCTGGATAACGGGAATTATCCGTCCTACAATACCTCGATAACTTTTCAGCGGCTCTGGCAAGTGCCGTTTGTTCCGGTATACTGGCCAAATGGATTGCCATCTTCAGGCATAGAGAACGGGGAAAATCCTGCAGTCATGGCGACTTCAGCCACGGGTAATATCAATAACCTGACCCAGCGGTTTCTTACCAAAGCAACTTTTGACATTAACCTGACCTGGCTGGAAGGTTTGGGAGTGGATGGATATTTTGCTTATAGCAATGACGTAGCAACGACCAAAAACTGGCGTACCCCGTGGACGGTCTACGATTATGACAAAATAAATGACGTGTATATTTCTAAACCGGGCGGCGGGATCCTGAAGCCGCAGCTGACAGAAAGCTTTAGCAGCGGCATCAGCGCACTGACCAATCTGAGACTGAAGTACGAGAGGCGATTTGAAGATCACGAGTTCAACACTTTTATTGCTATGGAACAGCAACTGAACAATAACCGCAGTTTTTCGGCTTTCCGGAGAGATTTCATCTCTTTTGCAATAGACGAGTTGTTTGCAGGCAGTCTTGTAGATCAGTCGACAAGTGGTATCCGGTCTGAAAGCGGGAGAAACAATTTTTTCGGAAGGGTAAGCTACGGGTTTAAAGATAGGTACCTGCTGGATTTTAATTTCAGGTATGATGGTTCGTCTAATTTTCCCCCGGGGAAGCAGTACGGTTTCTTCCCCGGGCTTTCCGCGGCCTGGCGTATCTCCCAGGAAGAATTTATGGAGAGTCTGAATGGGGTGGATGAGCTGAAGATCAGGGCTTCATATGGAAAAATGGGTAACGATGCAGTCGCGGCATTCCAGCACCTGGCGTTGTACACACTGGGTAATCAGGGGTATCATTTCGGATTTCCATCTGCATTCTCTCAGGGGTTGACGGTCGGAGTTACCCCCAATCCCAATATGACCTGGGAGGTACTGACCAGTTCAAATATAGGGCTTGACGGAAGCTTGTGGAACAACCGGCTTGGCTTCACTATTGATGTCTTTAAACAGAGGAGATCCAATATCCTGGCGACCAGGAGCCTGGCGATACCCGTATACACCGGGCTTAAGCTTCCCAATGAGAATATCGGGGTGGTAGAAAACAAGGGTATTGAGCTGACCCTGTCTACTGCCCAGACCGTCGGATCCATCAGGTACCATATTTCGGGAAACATGGGCTATGCAAAAAACAAAATTATAGATATCAGCGAAGCCGCAAATATTCCTGAGTGGCAAAAATCCGAAGGACATGTGATCGGGGCCACCCGCTACTACAAAGCGCTGGGCATTTTCAGAACCCAGAATGAGGTTGACAATAACCCGGTGTATCCCGGAACCAAGGTTGGCGATCTGCAGTATGAGGACGTTAACGGAGATAACAAGATCGACGCTGCCGACATGGTGATGACGGACAAAATCAATATTCCGAGAATCACCTACGGGCTCAACATGTCTTTAAGCTACAAGAATCTCTCGTTGTGGGCAAACTTCGCAGGGCAGGCCAGGGTATGGCAGTACTACCATCAGCATGCCCGGATAGCGATCAATGCGCTGCAGGAGTTTATTGTAAATCGGTATACTCCCGGAAGCATGGATTCAAAGTATCCGACACTGCCCACAGTCGAAGCCGGAGGGGGAGAGGTAAACGGCCAGTTGTCAGATTTCTGGCTGATGAATACTTCGTTTGTAAGGTTAAAAACACTGGAGCTCGGTTATGATCTGCCTGTGTCACTGTTATCGAAGTTTAAGATCGGCGCACTCCGGCTCTTTGTTAACGGTAACAATCTCCTTACTATCGACAAGCTAAAGATCTACGATCCGGAAAACAGCAATCAATCGGGAGGATACTATCCTCAAAGCAAGATCTACAACCTCGGCTTTAACCTGACTTTCTGATGGATAATAATATGAAAAAGATTCACAATACAATAAAATCTATGGGAAGGATATCGTCTTTGCTGGCAACCGGTCTGATGACGCTTATGCTTTCCTCATGTATAAATGACGTGCTTGACAAGGCGCCGCTTGACCGCTTTTCTGATGATGCGGTATGGAAGGACAAGGACTTAATTAATGCTTTTATCAGCAATACCTACCGGTTGATGCCCATAGGCTTTTCAGGAAGCGCGCACCAGAGGTTGGCAGGAGTGACAGATGAATCGTTTCAGCGCGGCGATGGCAGCAATTTTATCAATCTGGGCAACATTACTCCTTCTTCTTTGGGAGTGCTTGATTCATGGACAGGCGCTTCAGGATTCAATTACTGGTCGGTGGTCACCAACTGCAATATTTTCTTCGATCGTATTGATCAGGCTGCATTTGACCAGTCGCTCAGGGACCAGATGATCGGAGAAATGAAATTTTTGAGAGCTCACGCTTATTTCAAGCTGGTTGCTTTTTTTGGTGGCGTGCCTTTGATCAAAAGCTCATTTACGCTGAATGACGATTTTAACGTGCCGCGCAATACCTATGACGAATGCATGGATTTCGTCATTAAAGAGCTTGATGAAGCTGCCGCTTTGCTTCCGCTGACCTACAGTGCGGTCAATCTCGGAAGGATCACTAAGGGCGCTGCTCTGGCGCTCAAATCAAGGGCGCTCCTGTATATGGCGAGTCCTTTGAATAACGCCGGTAACGTAATGAAGAAATGGGAGGATGCGGCCGCCGCAGCAAAAGAAGTGATCGATTTGAAGCAATATTCCTTGTTCCCCGATTACAAAGAGCTGTTCTTAAAGAAAAACAGCTACAATCCGGAGGTAATATGGTCAAGAGGGTTTGATTCGTCGGTCGATCCGCAGGCCGTCAGGGTCGAGCTCTCGCAGTATCCGAATGGCTACGGGGGATTCGGTCAGACCCATCCTCTTCAGAATATAATTGATGACTACGAAATGATTAGCGGCAAATTACCCCGCGAAGACCCTTCTTACGATCCTCAAAATCCTTATATTAACAGGGACCCCCGTTTTTATGACTGTATTTTCTACGACGGGGCTCCATTTCAGGGCAGATCGGTAGAGACCTTTCTGCCCGGAGGAAAGGATAGTAATGAAGGCGCCCTATCGGGGTGGAATGCCACGCTTACGGGGTATTATCTCCGTAAATTTATTGATGAGACCGTCGTAAACCCCAGCCAGGAGAACCAGGGTAATTCTCCGTGGATATTCATTCGCTACGCCGAGGTCCTGCTGAATTACGCGGAAGCCATGTATTACCTCGGGAACGAAGAAGCATGCAGAGAATATCTGAACATGGTCAGGAAGAGAGAAAGTGTCAGGATGCCGGATATTACGGAAAGCGGAACGGCACTTTTGAAAAGGCTTCAGAATGAACGCCGGATAGAGCTGGCATTTGAGGAGCACCGCTGGTTTGATGTACGCAGGTGGAAAATCGCACCCGAGAGGCTGAATGAGAACGGGAGGAAAATGACAATTATCAGGGCGGCCGACGGTAGCAAAACTTACACAGTGTCGGATTTTAACCCGAGGGCATTCTACGAACGGAATTATCTGGTTCCTATCCCTCAGGCAGAGATCAACAAAAATCCTTTACTTGAGCAAAACCCGGGCTACAATTAGCCCGGGCAGATATTCCTAAAACCTGAAATCCACCTGCAGGCACAGATTCCGGTTTTTGTAGCTGGTATCATGATAAAACGGGATGTAAGTGACCCCGGTCGGGGCAATATTCCTCAGGCCCAGCTCATAGTTGAGGCTTATGATGGTTGAGCCCAGATCGAGGCCAATACCTGCTCCCGCTCCGTAGTCCAGCTTCTGAAGGCCCCTCCCTCCGAATGTGTTGGCCTCCACGGGCGTATCGTCGATATAGTCGCCGTACAGGACGTTGGCTGCCAGGCGCGTTTTGCCGGCCACCCCGTATGCCGCGTAAGGCCCTGCCTGTACGGTGAGCTTCTTCTCTGATGTCAGCGGTATTTTATAACCGACATGTAGAGGTACCTGCACGTACATCTGCTGGCTTGTCAGCATCGGGGTTTCGGTCCTGCCGGAGACTACGACATTCCCCGGGAAACCTAAAGGTATATCCCCCTTGATCCGGGCCCCTTTGGTCGTGAAGGTTAGGGCGGTTTGCAGAAAAAGGTTTTCGCCGGTATGGTAGTTAGCCGCGAGTCCCAGGTTTACGCCGGGTTTTATCCTGTTGCCGGGTACCCCCTCATTGTCAAAGGAGAGGTAGGAAAGGTTGAGGCCTGCCCGGAACGTGAAGTCGAACGGGGATTGCTGCGCCAGACCTGCAGACGGAAGTATGAATATCAGGAGGAGTAAGAGAGATAGGGATATGTGCTTCATGATTCCTTGTTGTTTGGGTTAAAATCAGATTAGTATACCATGAGGACTAAGGGTACGGACAATTGGTTGTAAGCAACGAATAAAATATTCTGCAATGCCGGTACTGCAGAAGGGGCGAGAGAGAGGCGGGATGCCGGCAGTGCTATAAGAGGTCCGGGGGAAAAAAACATGATGAATGTCATTTCAAACTGTAACACAGGTTACTTAATGCCGGCCCGGCTGTCGTTATCTTTGTGAAAGTATGAGGGGGCTCATGCCATGACGAATACATCAATCCATTAAACTAAAACTGATATGACAAAGCTGGCAAACAAGGTAGCTGTGATTACAGGAGGTTCAGGGGCAATCGGGGCTGCTACTGCAAGGTTATTTTTAGACGAGGGAGCAAAGGTAGTGCTGGTAGATATCAATGAGGAAGCGCTGAAGCAGACCGCTTCGGAGCTGGGTAGTGAAAACGTAAGCTTTATTGCTGCCAATGTAACCAGGGCGGCTGACGTACAGAAGTATGTGGCGCATACGGTAGATACATTTGGCAAGATAGACATCTTCTTCAACAACGCCGGGGTAGAAGGAGTCGTGAAGCCTGTATCCGAATATTCGGAGGAGGAATTCGATAAAGTGATCAGCGTTAACGTCAAAGGAGTATGGTTAGGTATTAAATACGTGCTGCCGGAAATGAACGACGGCGGCAGTATCATCAATACCTCTTCGGTTGCCGGTCTGACGGGCTTCCCTTCCATGAGCGCATATGTAACAAGCAAGCATGCGGTGATAGGCCTCACCCGCACCATCGCGCAGGAAGCGGCTCCCAGGGGGATCCGCGTCAATTCGATACATCCGTCGCCGGTCGACAACCGGATGATGCGCTCCCTGGAGGAAGGTTTTGCTCCGGGACATGGAGAGGAAGCAAAAAAAGGATTTGAGGCTTCCATTCCGCTGGGAAGGTATGCAACCAATGAAGATATAGCGAAAGGAGCATTGTTCCTGGCCTCTGACGACAGCCGTTTTATTACCGGTACCAAGCTGGTCGTAGACGGCGGGATGACAATGGCCTGACACCATCGGCTTTCGTTCTCTGCCCGTCTCAGACAGGGTCACCTAAACCGGCTGCTGCGCTTTCACCGTTGGAAAACGGGAAAGAATGGCGGCCGGTTTTTCTATTTCAGCAGCACCGTTCCGGTTCCAGTGTAGTGATATAGTGCAGGGTGACGGAAACCCGCAGTCCGTCTGAATTTTTAAGTTCCAGATCGGCATGTATGAGATCTAAAAGATGTAATATAAGCTTATATCCGCACCCCGTCTGGAGGGCCGGGTCTTCTTCTTCTTCATAGAGAGCCGTTTCTATCGATTCCTGGATTTTATCGGGCATTCCAGGCCCGGAATCGTGCACCACAATCGTCAGGTATTCATTTCTCCTGACGTAGGCATGCATCCGGATGGTGCCCGACGGAGTGTTCTTTATCGCATTGTCGACCAGGTTGCGCAGGATCGTGATCAAAATGTTTTCGTCGGTATAGAAGATGATTTCTTCTGTGTCATACAATAGCTGAAGCCCTTTTTTCGCAGCAATTGCTCCGTACAATTCGCCTATTGTCAGAAAAACTTTCTTCAGGTTGGTCAGCTGGTAATTAGCGACGATACCCTCTTTCTGATATTTGACCCAGTCAAAAAAATTGACGGAAAAGCTGTAGACATCACTGATGCCTTCGCGTAGCAATCCCGATTTTCTGAGCACATCCTTTTGTATGCCCTCATAATGATTCAATTTGTCGTCGAGCTCTTCTATACCGTTTTTGAGCGCAAACAGCGGCGACTTCATGTCATGGAGCAGCATGTTGATGATCTTGTCTTTCCGGGAAATACTGGTATGCAGACGAGATTCGGTGTCCCTTAACTGCTGTACCGTTATTCCCAGGCTTTCCAGAGACTCGTTCAATGCCCCGGTACGTTCCTGTATTTTTCTTTCCAGGAGGGCGTTCTGCTTCTCATACCTTCTTGTTAGAAGCTTGAATGCAGACAAAATGATAAGTATCAGCAAAAGTGCAGTCGTTCCCCGGAACCATACGGTTTCATAAAAAAAAGGCTCTACCGAAAACGGCAGCATGATCGCCGATTGCGGATTCTCTTTGAGACGGATTTCAAGTGTATAACCGCCGTACTTGTAGCCTCTCAGGGAGATGGCCTCTCCATAAGCTGCAGATATCCATTCATTGCCCGTTCCTTTTACACGCCACTCGAAATTCTGCGCTTCTTTCTTGTTATCGGATGGAGAGCTGATTGTAACGACCATAGATTTGTAGCCGGGGCGCAGGCTTATTCCCGGCAAATCCCGCACTACCTTCCCGTCGACGACGATCTTTTCAATATATACCCGGCGAACAGCCGTATCGGGAAGAAAGCTTTCCGGGTCGAACAGCACCAGGGATTTAAGGCTTGGAATAGAAATTCTGCCGTCGTCAAGGTAGACTTTATCGGGTGTGGCTCCCCCGTTAAATTCGTTGGTGAGCAGGCCGTCAGATTTGTCAAAGATCGTGTACCTGATATAATCGACGCCTTTTCTGTCAAGCAATCTTATTGCCGGCTTGCGATAAGTGTGGAGCAACCCGTTGTTGGTGCTGAACCATATCCTGTCGTACTTGTCTTCAAAGATGCTGTTCACTACCGATAGCCTGCGTAATTTGTCGAAAGGCAATTGCCTGAAGTTACCGTCTTTCATAAGCCACACTCCGTCGTTGTAGCTGCCCAACCAGATATAGTCGTCTTTCCCGATGTAAATATTCCTGATATTGATATGCGGGATGACCACATCTGATTTTTTGCTGCTCAAGCTCGATTCCCACAGGCCGCTGCTTGTCGCAAACAATATCCTGTCGGGGCTGACCGGCTTAAAACTGTGTATATAAAGGTTGGGAACAAGCGGAAGCCGGAGCAATTGCCTGATGGTATCATTTTCGATGGTGAATAGTTTGTCGGTAGTAGAAAAGTACAATTTTGAATCGAATTCCGATCGCAACATGCAGTGTGATGGCTCATTGAGATCGGAGATGATTTTGAGGTCCTTCGTGCGGATATTGTATTTATACAGCTTAAAACCGGTCTGATAATAACAGACATCGCCCTCTATATGCGCTGAAAAAAGACTTTTCGGGAGTGAGAGCACGGGCTCTACTTTTGGAGGTTTATTCCCCGGGCCGAATGTAAAAAGATGTCCATTGGCAAAAATCGCGTTTTTTCCGTACCTGTTTTGACCGTAAAAGGAATTCATATGCCAGTTGCCATCTTCCGGGATGGTCACATTCTGAAACAGTCGCGGTGTTACAATGTAGAGCCCGTCCAGCTGGCTTTGCAGGTAATAGTGATTTTTCCTGGTATCATGATAGAGGTGAAAAATAGTGCTGGTCTCCAGGCCTTCCAGCAATTTTTCCGAATAGAGGGTGTTCCCCGAGCGGGTCAGCCTATACAAGGCGCCGTTAAAAAAGCCATAAGAGACCGATGCGTAGCTCATCAGCGAGAAATTCCTGGCTTCAGGATCGATCGCCTTAAAGAACTCGCCTTCGGGTACCAGGGTTGTGATGGTCCCGGCAGAATCTACTGAAATGATATCGGAAGAGCCCGAAAAAACGAGTAATTGATCTTCAAGCGGGACGAATTTGGTGGGGGCGGTCAGGCCGGTTTTGACATACCCGGATTCCCCGCTTTTGCGGGCGAACCAGACAGTGTCTGCAGACGAGACAAAGACGTGGCCTTCGTCCATCAGGAAGGTATCAAACGGGGAATTTTTTGAATGGGACCCGACGAACCTGAACTGAGATTCCCGGATGCTGTCTTTTACTTCGATAAACCGGTCATTGCAGCCGATAAGGTATTTTGATTCCGAGAGGACAGGCTTCATACCGAAGTAGCCGGCATATTTCAGGATATAGCGCTCTCCCATTTCAAATAAGACGAGTATCTGCCCTTCCCCGTCTTCACGGATACATGTCACGCGGGGAGATTGAGGAGGGATATCGTATTCCGTAAAAATAGTAAAGCCTATTCCGTCGTATTTTGCAAGACCATTTTCGGTGCCTACCCAGCCATATCCCAGGCTGTCGAAGGCGACATTTTTGGCGCTGTTTTGCGGCAGGCCGTTTTCCGTAGTGAAGTGCTTTACTAAATAATCGAGCTTCTGGGAGCTTCCGGACAGGGATACCAGGAGAAAGGAAAGTAAGAATGCTGCTGTTAGCTTCATTTAGGCCGTATATTATAAAGACCGTTCTGGATAGCAAATACGATCAGATCCGCCGTGCGGTTTACCTTAAACTTTTTCATGATCTTTTTCTGGTAAGTCTGAACCGTATGGGCGCTGAGCTGCATTTCATAGGCAATCTCTTTGATCGTATTGCCCTGGCAGATCATCTGTAAGACCTCTTTTTCCCTCGGAGACAGATGGTACACGTACTGGTCCTCGGTCAGCATGCTTTTGATGAGCGTTTTCTGCAGGTTGAAGCTGATAAATTCGTTGCCTCCCGCGACTTCACGGATCGCATCGGGCAGCTCGGAAAGGGAAGCGTCTTTAGATACATATGCATTGGCGCCCTTTCGGAGGCAATGCCGGATTGTCTGGGCGTCATTGACAGAAGAAAGCACAATGATCCTGGCAGGATTCTCTTTGTCTTTCCGGATAGCTTCAATCAGGTCTATACCGCTCATCTGGGGCATCAACAGATCTGTAATGATAATATCGGGTTTGAATCCCTGCCTGGTTGCATCAAGGAAGCATACCGGGTCGTTGAACACCGAAAGCTCATAGTCTTTTAAAGCAAATCGAATGGCGTCGGTAAGAAGCTTGTGGTCGTCGATTATAGCGATGTTCATAGTATTGGGGGCCTCCGGTCTCAATTGATAGCGCCGGTTATATACCGTACTATTTTACAAATAAAAATTTGAAAAGAGTAAATAATCCGGATAAAGCAGGCCGGCTCAGTTTGCCGGGAGAGAAGTGGTATACCCCGTTTCAGGGTATTGAGATTGATTAAAAATGGGGATGATGAAGAAGGTATTTTATTCGCTCCGTTTGTGCAGATCTCTCATTTCTGGCTACCTGCGGCTGTTTTATACGCCTTTTCCGGGGGTAATTTTTAACTAAAAATGGGGTAATGCGGATTCACATCAATTGATGACCTTCCGCCGGAAAAGTGGTGAATTGCGCGCGACAGCGCTTTAGCGAACTTTGTGGTGTAGGATAAAGACAGTCCGCAAGAGGATCATAAATATGGAGCATTGCACGCTGTACTTAACAAAAACACTTTTTTACACTACTATTGCCCCCCCTTATATTATAGCACCCTTCCATATACTATAGAAAGCTCATGGAGAAGCTGTAAAAGTGGCCCCTCAAACAAGCAGGGGCCACTTTTTGTGAGGTTCCGGTTCGTTCTTTTCTAGGCCTCGCTCACTTCCTTCCAGCTTACTTCATGCGCGAGGCGGTTGGTCAGAGAAGCTTTCGCGGCCACCTTTCCGGCGGCTTCGCCCATGGCGACCGCATTACCGGTTACACGGTAGCTGGCGTGGGCAAAGAAGTCGCCGCTGATGCAGCGTCCGGCCATCATCAGCCCGCCCACTTCAGCGGAGATCAGCGAGCGGAGCGGAATGTCGTAAGGCTGAACCTTTATCCCGTCGTTGCTGTAGCCTTTGTCGTCTTTTCCATCCAGTGAATGGATATCTACTGCGAATTTCACCCTGCATACCGCGTCGTCGAAGCGGGCGCCGCTGATCAGGTCCTCTTTCGATACGGTATACAAGCCTTTTATACGCCGGCCTTCGCGCATGCCGATCTGCTCGGAAGTAGCCACAATGCGCAGATCCTTCCAGATACCGCCTTTTTTCCGAAGCTTGTCTACCATGTCGTTTACTTCTTTCCGCGATTGTATGGTGGCATCGGTGATGTCCTGCGCATTTAGAGAATCGGCATTGTACTGGTGATTGGCCATCATAGCGAAAAGATCATCGCGGATCAGGAATAAGGTCGGCATACCATAGGAAGGGTCCATCCCGATGCTCCTGATCTCGTCGCGCAGGTTGATCTTGTGCTGTGAATGCGTAATACCTGCATGCTTGATCAGGTTCTGGCGTACCATGTCATATTTCGTAATCCCTGTCAGGATAGCCATCATGGAAAAGGGTTGTATCAGGCTCGTGCGCGGGTGGCCTTTATCAAAGCTGCAGCCTGCATAGGCGGCCAGGTCGCCATTGCCGGTAGTGTCGATAAAGGTTTTGGCCCTCCAGGCTTCCCTGCCCGACTGGCTTTCCGTCACGATCGTCTCCAGGCGTTTTTTACTGTTGGCATAGGCCGATACCACACGGGTATGAAGCCTTACATCTACCCCTGCGTCTTTACAAAGCTGGTCGAGGATTACCTTCATTACTTCGGCGTCATAGTTGGTAGCCGATACCTGTGCGCCGGAGCGGTCGAGAGCATCCAGGATCTCCTGCATGATCCCGCCTTTGTTTTCGTGCTCGATCAGGTTGCTCAGAAGTCCGGCGGTCCAGATCCCTCCCAGGCAGCCGTGAAATTCGATCAGCCTGGTTTTGGCTCCGCTTCTGGCGGCGGCGATAGCCGCCGCCACTCCCGCCGGGCCGCCTCCGCAAACGATCACATCCACATCTTCCACGACCGTTAGTTTCTTTGCAGGCTCCTGGAAAACAGAGGCCTTTTGTATCTCTTCTTCATCCCGGCTCCAGGCCGCGCCGGAAGCAACCGGCAGCAGCGAACCCATTACCCCAAATCGCAATAATTCTCTTCTTTTCATCAGAATAAAATAGAGTTAAGATGTTTAATTACTCTTTCCAGTATATTTTCTCTCCTTTCGCTATGGCTTCGTTGGCAAGGTCTACTGCAGCGGAAGAAACATAGGCTGTTTCAGCATTTGAAACCGGCTGCTTTCCCTCTTTGATGCACCCGACAAAATGCCGCAATGCGCTCTCGGTCGGCAATACATCGTCACGTGCCGGATTTTTGACCCTGACCGGCACGCCCTCGTCATTTTCCCAGGCCAGCTTTGTAGCGGCTGTCACCCCGTCTGCCTGCTGCTCCGTTTCTATGTTTTCTGCATAGATTTTGGCCCTGTGCCCGTCTTCTCCCGTCACCTCGATCGACCCCTTATCGCCCAGTATCTTAATGGAATAGCCCTGCAGCGCATTGCTGGTCAGAGAGGTAAAGCTGGCTTTCACGCCTTTGGTATACCCGGCAAGCAAGTGTACGTTGTCGTAAGTTTCCCGTCCGTCTTTCCAATAGTCGATACCACCGGAGCCTGTTATCCACTCGGGACGGTCGTCCAGCAGCCAATGCAATATGTCCATCTGATGCGAACATAATTCGGCTACTAACCCGCCGGAATACCTGCTGTACATGCGCCAGTTGACGAGATGCTCCAGGTCCGGGTAGTCGGCGTTCTTCTTAAACCCGGTATCGTCAGGCAGAGGGCGGCGCCAGTTGCCGTTCCGGTTCCAGGTACATTCTATCCTCGTGATCTTCCCGCAATAGCCCTGGTCGATCAGAAATTTGATTTCCGAATAAATCGGGTTGAAACGATGCTGGTATCCTACCTGGAACACTTGCCCTGCCGATGCCGTCGCCAATCTCTTCAGGTCGGCAGCCTGTTGCCTGGTATGTGTCATCGTTTTTTCGCAATAGACATGCTTTCCGGCTTTCAGCGCCTCTTTTGCCATGTCGAAATGAAGGAACAGAGGAGTGGCGATGATCACGGCTTGTACTTCTTTGGCTGCTACCAGTTTACGGTAATCGTCATAGAAGGTAACATTTTTCCCGATTTCACGGTTGCATGCCTCGTAATGGCCGGGCAAAAGATCGCAGCAGGCTGTCATTTCCAATTCCGGTAGGGTAGAGGCGATTTTAGCCAGCCATTTCCCCCTGGCTCCCGCCCCGATCAACCCGATACGCACCGGTTCGCCGGCTTTGCCCGGATCGGCCGGCCCTGGCAACCGTTCCTGCGAAAGCAGCAGCATTCCTGCTCCCATTTTCTGCACGAACGATCTCCGGGTAAATTTCATGAGTGACATTTCATTTTGCCCAAAACAACCTGGTCGACGAATCGAAAAGCGTGGTTAAATTCACACCGGCAGGTACTTTGGGGTTTCTGCTGATTTCCGAATCAGGGTAAGGTACCCTGTTAGCCAGTCCGCTGGGATCCGTAATACTGATAAACAGCTCGCGCCTCACGTCGTTGTAGGCTTCCAGGGGTTGGTTGTAAAACAAAAATATGTATTTCTGAAGCAATATTTCTTTCACGGTCAGATTGGCCGCACCCGGAGATACTTTCGGTAAAGCCAGGTAGGCGTTTATTTTATCATCGGTCAGCGCCGTAGCGGGATTGAAAACAGAAGCCTGTTTCAGCGCAACCTGCACGGCTTTCTGGTAAGCCTGGTAAGCCGCTTCTTTTTCACCCAGCCTCAGCCTCGCTTCGGCCTCTATGAATTTCAGTTCTGCATAAGTCGCCAGGGGCTGCGGAGCATTGAGCAGTTTCAGAACGGCCGGCTTGGAATAGAAGCGGCCGTCCAGCCTCGGCTCGCCGAAGTCGCCGCCTGCCAAACCATTTGGAGCCGGTGTTATTTTGCCGCCTATTCTCGAAAACCAGATCGAAGCCCTCGGGTCATCCTCGACATCCGAAGCCGGGCTGAACCACGCCAGCGCGTTGTAAATCCCGTTACCCATCGCGAACTCGGGCTGAGAATTCTGCGCGCCGGAGTACGGATTTTCATAGTTGCGGTTATCGGTATAACGTTTGAAGATAAACTCTTCCGCTTCGCCGGAGAACGATTTATCCAGATGGGCCATTACATCGTTGGCCGACCCCGTCGGGTTAACATTGCTCATCCTGTTAAAAAGCCTTATTTTCAATGCAAAAGCCGTCTTTTTCCACAGCTCCGTATTCCCCGAAAAAACCAGGTCATCGTTTGACGGCTTTACCAGGGCCCCGGCTCCCTTTTCCAGGTTTGCTATAGCCTGGTCCAGCATCTCCTGTATGGCAGGATAGACATCTTCGGCCTTATCGAAGGCCGGCTGCCTGATCACTCCGGCCTGGAGCGCTTCGGTAAGCGGGATATCCCCGTATAAATCGACCAGGTTAGCATAGGAATAGGCCATGAGCACCTCTGAAATCCCGGCGTATCCCCATGCTTCAGCTTCCTGCGCCTTCTCTTTCAGCAGCTTCATGTCATTCAACGCCGCGTAAGCCCCTGACCAGCCGCCGGTATTATAGTTGGTCATTGTATTGTATATCCCGCCCATGCCCAGCACATTGGTGTGGTGCTCGATATAGTAGGAAGTCAGCCTGTTGGACGAACTACCCGCTACTGCCTTGATAAAGCCCATGGTAGCCTGCGGTAGTCTGGTGTTTAAAGGCGCATCATTGACCTGGTTGGGATTCTGGTCGATATTGTTCATGATGCTGTCTGTGCACGACATCTGAACAACCGAAGTAATGATCGCTGCCAGGAGTATTTTATATCGCTTCATCTTGTGCTTCTTTTAAGGTTCTACAGAGATATCCTAAGCCCTCCGCCTATGCTTTTGGTTTGCGGCGTGATCCCGCTTCTCCCGTAGCCGGTTACGTTCTGGCCGCCCTCGCTGTAACTCACCTCCGGGTCAGAAAATGCGTCGGAGATCAGGAACAGGTTTCTCGCCGACAAGTAGACCGAGACCGCATTCAGCCACTTCTTTTTCATACCGGACATTGGCAGAGAGTAGTTGAGCGTAAGCTCGCGCAGCCTGACGAAAGAGGCGTCTGAAAGCTGAGACTCGTAGTTTGTCCATAGGTGGCTGTAGTAGGGATACTCTTTTTTGATGGGGATATCATTCGTTCCCTCAATCACCAGCTGCGTCCCGCTCCAATGCCCCTGAACACCCTCTAAAACCACTTCCTGCTCCCGGTCGAGCGTACCGGCAGACAATCCCCGCCAGTTGGCTTCTGCAAGGCCGTGATTCCAGAATATCCCTCCTTTCCTCCAGTCGAGCTGAGCGGTCAGGGAGAAGCGCTGGTACCGCAGCCCGTTGATGATGTTTAGCTCAAAATCCGGTACCGTGGTACCGATCACTTTGAGGTTGTTATCTGTCAGCGGCAGACCGTAGGTAGAGGAATTCGGGTCGTTGTTGATCACGTGCTTTCCGGTGGCAGGGTCTCTCAGGTACGACCTCCCGTAGATGGAGGGATAGTCGTAGCCCGCCTCAGCCACAACCGGATCGGATAACACAATACGGTTGACCCCTTCGGCCAGGCTTTCTACCGTATTGTCGAATGATGTAAAGTTGATACCCAGATCCCAGGTAAACTTCGAGGTAGTAAAGGGCGTTAGGTTCAATACTACTTCATGACCTTTCGAGAGCATAGAGCCCGCATTTCTGATCTCGGATGAAGCGCCGGTAGAAAGCGGTACCGGAACGCTGTAAATCTGCCCTTCCGATCGTGAATTGAAATAAGTATACTCTATTGAGATCCGGTCGCCGAAGAACCTGACGTCTGCGCCGAGCTCTACAGTTTTGGTATTTTCAGGACGGAGGTTCGGATCGATCCTCACAGAGCTTTGGGTCAGCCCTGTCAGCCCGTTGAAGGGAAATACGAATCCTCCCGGGCTCCCTTTCACGAAGCCGGCATTATTCACGTACACAGGGCCTACCTGGCCTACTTCTGCATAAGACGCACGAAGCTTAATGAGGGAAAGGGTCTTTTTCTGGATGTTCAATGCATCCGACAGGATAAAGCTTCCTCCCACCGACGGGTAGAAGAACGACCTGTTGCCCGAGGGCATATTGGACGCGATGTCGTTGCGGCCGGAAGCATTCAGGAAAAGGATGCGGTTCCAGCTCAGGTTCACATTCCCGTAAAAACCTACTACCCGCTGCTTTGAGACGGAGTTACTCCCGACCACGTTGGTAGCGTTGTTGAGGTTGGCCCATCCGCCGGTTACGAAATCCGACCCGGTCGTCCGGTCAGTGCTGCTCCTGATATCATAGATCTCGTTTCCGGCTATTGCATTCAGGTTCAGCTTCGCGCCGATATCATGGTCAAACGTCAGGAAAAGGTTGGAATTAACCTGGTTCTGCCTGGTACCGGCGATACTCAGGCTACCGCCGCTGGGCGGGATCGTACGACCCCGGGTAGCAGTTCCCAGCTCCTGGAAATCGTCTTCCCTGCTGTTGAAATAATCCATTCCGACCCGGTAGGTGAGAGAAAGCGCCGGGCTCATATCGTAGCGCAGCAGCAGATTCCCGAAAGTCCGGTTGGTCTTATTCTGGCGGTAATTATGATTCACGACCCAGTAAGGATTGTTCTGTCCGCCGCGATAATACACCTGCTGAAAAGGGTTCGACGGATCTGCATAGCGCTTTCCCTTCAGGTTATACGACGGCGGCACGTCCGTAAGTCCTCTGAAATAGCTATCGTTGCCTCCCAGCTCCGGATAATCGTCGACGGTAAGGTCGGAATAGTTCAGCGATACCCCTATGGTGACGTCCTTAATCTTTGTCATTTCCCCGTTGAACTTCACATTGTAGCGCTTCAGCCCCGAGCCTGTTACTATCCCCGTCTGGCTGGTTTGCCCGACTCCTACCATGTAGTTGCCGTATTCGCCGCCGTCGGAGAGTGAAAGGTTGTTTGAAAACGTATATCCATTCCGGTAAAACTCCTTGTCGTTGTCATAGGCCCTGGCAACTTCCTGCTCTCCGAATTCGTTGGTATAGGTGCCTATCCCGCTGATTTTTGAGCCCCATGTCCAGATCTGGTTCAGGTCGAATACGCCGTTCAGACCCTGGGAATATACGTCCTGCATTTTGGGCAGTCGCGCAACCTGGTCTGCATTGAAATGGCTGTCAAAGCTGACTGTCGGTTTTCCCGATCTTCTGCCACTCTTGGTTTTGATGACAATGACGCCGTTCGATGCCCTCAGGCCGTACAGCGCAGACGCAGCAGGCCCTTTCAGCACGTTCATTGATTCGATATCGTTGGGGTTCAGGTCGTTGATCCGGGTCCCGCCCGCTACGGGCAGACCGTCGATTACATAAAGAGGCTGGTTATTGCCCGTTATCGACCTGTTCCCCCTGATCGTGATCTGAGGCGCTTTCCCGGGCATACCGCTGTTCAGCCGGATCGAAACCCCGGCAACTTTTCCCTGTAGACTATTCAATAAATTAGGGTTTCCTACGGCAGTGAGCTGCGCTCCCTTTACCTCCTGGGTTGCATAGAAAAGCGCTTTCTTTTCCCGTTCGATACCGAATGAAGTCACCACCACCTCGTTAAGGGCTTTGGTGTCTACTTCCATTTGCAAATCAATGCTTGTCCGGTTTCCTACGATCACCTCCTGGGTCAGGTATCCGACAAAAGAAAAGATGATAGCAATATCGCCATCAGGCACCGAGAGCCTGTAATTGCCGTCGATCTGGGTAGTGGTGCCCACAGCCGAACCTTTAACAACAATGTTGACTCCGGGCAGGCCGTCTCCCTTTTCATCTGTTATTCTCCCGCTGATCTGTCTGTCGGCGTACGTCCTGGGCGCGACTATCGATGCCCCGTCTGCCAGGGTAAGGTCTATGTCCCGGGATTGGGGATCGTCTGCGGCATTGTCGGGCCTTACCGTATGGCTTTCTTCCCGTGGTAAGATCACAAAGGCTTTTTTTCCTATTCTTTTGAATTTGAGACCGTGGGGCTTCAGGAGCGATTCCAGCTGCGCCTCGAGCCGCGCAGCGCCTTTGCTGCTTCCGGCCTCTACCATGCGGTCCCTGACGGTAGATTCGTCAAAGAGAATGCTTATGCCGTGCTGTTTGCCAAGTTCGACCAAAGCTTCCCTCAGCTTTTGAGGCGAGTCGGGTTGACGGTAAAGGGCGGGAGTCTGGACCGATCTTATGGAAGCCAGCTCCTGTGACAGCCCCATCAGCGGGACAGCCAGTACGAAACAGCAGGTTAATGTCTTCAATAGATATTTCGTCATTTTGTTTGAAGGATTAAAGGTTAGATCCGGAACGAAGTTCAATTCTATTCTTATTCTGAGAAATCTCAACATGGTAGAGCTCTGCCAATACCTGGAGAAGATCGTCGGGGCTCTGGGCTTCGTAGATCCCTCCGAGCTCTTTTTCTTCCAGGGCGGGGTCTACGATCCGTATGATGACCCCGAAGCGTTCTTCCATCTGGCGTACTACTTCAGACAGTGGTGTGTTATCAAAATAAAACTGGTGAGTTTTCCAGGCGAGGTACTGCTGCGGCTTTTCCGGGACCGACAACGTTCCGGGCCTGTTTTCCGTCGCTTCAAACAGGTGTCCGGGCTTCATGTAAATCTGCCGGCCTTCGGGAAGCACCATCTTTACTTTTCCTTCGGTAAGGTAAACGCGCTTGTTCCTGTCGCGGGCAAACGCAACGAATTTGGTTCCCAGCACTTCTATGGAATAGCCGTCGTCCATTTCCACTACAAACCGCGATGAGCCGGGCGTATGGGCGACGTCAAATGCTGCCTCGCCTTCAAGCCTGACCTGGCGTGTGTCTTCATTAAACCCGAACCGGGGTACCCGGAGCCGGGAGTTGGCGTTCAGCGCCACCTGCGTGCCGTCTGCTAGCGTATAGTGCACGGTCTTCCCGAAAGGAGTGTCATACTGCCGGTAAAAAATACCGTCCTTCCAGATCCAGAAAGAAACGATCAGCAGAGACGCGGCAATGCCGGCAAGCCGGAAGAATGACCCGCCCAACCATGCTCTCCAGAAAGGGATTTTCCCGACAGCAGCGACAGCCGCTGCTTCCTGGTTATTCACCATCACCAGGCGATATTTCTCCAGGGCAGCCGTTTCGTCCGGGATGAACTGGGTGTGCCGGCTTTCCCATTCATCCAGGTACCGGTAATAGAGATCGCCGTTGCCGGGCTGTTGAAGCCATTCTTCGATCATTTTTCTTTGAATCGAAGTAGTTTTCCCGTCGAAAAACTCAAAGAGCGTATTTTTATCTATCGGTCTTTTCATTGAAACTCATCTTTTTCTGATAAACACTTGCGCTACATGGCAGAGCCATTTTCTACATGAGCCAGCACGCCTGCCAGCACCAGCAAAAACCAATCTTCCTGGAGTCCCAGGCGAAGCCTTACCAATGCCCGGCTTACCAGCGCCTCCACAGCTTTGTTGCTCACCTTCATTTCGGCGGCGATCTCGTCGTATTTTTTACCTTCTACCCGCTTCATCAGGTAAGCTCTCCGGCACTGCGGCGGCAGTTGCTGGATAATACGTTCTACTTTCTGATGTAGCTCGGTGTAATGCAAAACCTCATCGGGAAGCTGCTCCCCGGAGGATGCCTGGTAGACGCTTTCCAGCGAATCGTTTTTTTCTACCTGCATTTTTAAATGATTGTACGACCTGTGGCGCACCGATTTGTACAAATAGGAGCGATAGGAAATTTCGATCTGTTCATAGAGCTTCTTTTGCCAGAAAACAGCAAAAATCTCTCCCACGATATCTTCCGCTACTTCTTTTGAATGGACAAACCGTATAGCATGATTGCACATATTGGTGTAATAACGCCGGAACAGCAGCTCGCATCCCTTCTCAGGGTTGCTTTCAAATACCTTCCTGATAAACAATTCGTCATCCACCTCCCTGGAGTCTTGGGATCGTTCTATCCGAATTTCAGCCTCGGATCCGGCTTTCTTGTACATTTCCATACATATCCATATTTGGGCCGGCTTATCTTGCACCTAACACAGACAATTTTGGACTTTTATTCCCTATACTGTATAGGAATATTTTTTTGAAAAATTCTACTCGTCCATAGAAAGCACGACCTCGTCTGCTTATGAGAGTGGTAGTGAGGAGGAAAAAGCAGGATTGGTTTATTGGAGAGGAACAGGACGTTTTAGAAAAAAAGAGGAGAGTTGCAGTTTCTTACCGCAACTCTCCTTATACCTACCTGATTCTGTAAGGATGGGGCCCGACAATATTAACTCCCCCCGGCCGTCAGCTTAAAGAACCCCGATACTTCAGCCGATTCCAGTATTGCTCCTTTTTTACCCGTAGCGGTTGCGGCATCGATCTCATATACCGAAGCCCCGTCATTAAGGGTATAGATGGTAATGTAGACCTTCCCGTTTTCAGCCAGTGCGGAAGTGGAATACTGCCCGCCGTGCAGGGGTACTCCCGCTACTTCTTTGGCTGTACGGTTGTTGAGGTCCAGCACATACATCTTATTGAGCATCTGGCTGATGCTGATCCCCGCCCATGCCACGGCATCGGAGGTGACGATCCGGGCGACGGCCAGCCCGTTGCCCACATAGACAAGCTTGCTGAGTTTCCCGCCTCCCGTAGCCTGTTCCACGTTAAAGAAGTAATCCGGGTCGAAATCCGTTTCTCCTTTCTTTATCCTGAGGATGCCCGACGGCTTGGTCGACTTGTTGACAAAACCGCAGGCGATAGACGCCGTAGAAACGGAATAGTAATCCCCGTTGTCGGCCTGCACCAGTCCGTTGAAGTCTGCATACATCCCGATGTTCGACGTTCTCGGATCTTTGATCACTTTATCGAGCTGCATGGAAGGGTAGGAGTATACCGCCACCAGGGCAGTATCGGTATTGACATACCCGGCGTTGGAATCATAGTGGAAGTAGGGGATAAACAGCTTCTCGTCGCGGACAAACAGCCCTGCCGGCCATTTGTTGTAAGAGTCGCCTGCCGACTGGTAAATAGTAGTCGGTATCTTGCGCCGGATGGAAATGTCGTTGGCGTCAATGACATAAAGGGTCTTGTTCGGGCTGGCATGAATGGCCTCCATCAGCAGGAAGCTGTCCTTGTTGATAACCCCGCCCGAAAAAATCTGCCCTTCGAAAGTGAATTTACCCTTTTCAAAGAGGTTTCCGCTATTGTCCAGCTCATAGCCGAGGCAGGTCTGATCGGTACTAAAACCTACGCTGAATACCCGGTTCCCTACCTGTATGCTGGTGCGGTAACCGATCTGCTCGATCCCTTTCCCTTTAAGCGAAATAGTTCCCTGGCTAAGAGTATCCACGGCAACGATATAATCGGTCGACTGGTTGGTGCTGCCATAAGACCGGATCGCGAGTACATAGCGTGATTTTTCACCCGGTCCTTCCGGGTCGGGACTGTCGCTATCATTTTTGCAGCCTGATATGAGAGCGACCGACGCGAGAAGGACAACCCATCTGATGTTGAAAAGATTCTTATACATAGATTTTTGAATGTTACGATTTAATAAAATACCGGAGCTTCAGATAGAGTGCCCTCCCCGGTTTCTGAAGCCTGAAATTGTCGTAGACTTTCGCATCGGCCAGGTTCCGGCATTCCAGCGACAGGTTATACCGGTTATCAGAGAATGCGTAAGTTATCCCGGCGTTATGCACCACCTGTCGCGGTATATCCAGCTTGGTACTCGACGATCCCAGGCTGGGCCAGTATAGGAAGTACCGCTCTACGAAGCTGGTCCAGAAGTTTATTGTCAGGTTACCGTCTTTGAAGCCGGCGTTTTTAAAGTGGATCCCCGCGTCGAAATTCCCGTACAGGTAAGGGGTATTGGGAATACGGTCTTTGTACACGTCGCTGACGACTGAGGCGCCTTTTTCGTATTTAGTGGTATTGATCAGGTTCTGGTACGTCAGGTTGGCCCCTACGTTGATAAAATTGTTATAGTTATACTTCAGGTCCGTTTCAAAACCGGTACTGGCCGCGCTCTGCTGGTTGATATATTGCGTGACGAGTCCGGCAAGCTGTTGGCGGATGAGGTTGTGGATGTTCCGGTAAGTACCCCCTGCCTCCAGCATCACGAGGTGCTTTCCGTAGGCGTGGTTGAACAAAATCCCGAGGTTTACATTAGTGCTTTCCTCGGGGAGCAGGCCGGGATTGCGTATGATCGAAATCCCGTCGCCGACAATTTCGGTGCTTTCGGGCATGCGATAGGTGTTTTCAAAGGAGGCCTTGAGCTGTGCTGACGGCGATACATGATAAGTGGTTGCAATTCCGTAGCCCGGCTTGGAGTTGTGCGCCGCAATTTTGACGGAAGCATCCCAGTTATAGGTATAGGTATTAAGAATAAAATACTTGGCAAAGACGCTTGTCGACCAGCGTGAGTCCAGCAGGTTTATCTTGTACGATGCGCCCATCACCTTTTTATCGAGAATGTTCGGCTGCTTGAAAGTGGCGTTTTTATCATAAAGGTCGGTGCCCTGCCTGCGGAAATTGATCTGGGTATAATTGAATGAAAACGAGCTGTTTTCGCCCGCCTCGTAACCCAGGTTTGCCACGCCTATGGCGGTTTTGTCGGAGTAGGTAAAGTGAGTTTTCCCGCCGCTTATTTCTCCCAGGTTGGGATCGGTACGGACTACGTAGTTGCCCGACCAGTCGTATTTGCGGGAGCTGGTATCGATCGTCGTAACGCGCCCCTCGTTGTAGGATGCCTGCGCGCTGAGGCTCAGTCCTTTGATAAAAAGGTTTTCCTTCAGGTATTTCAGCGACGGCATCAGCGTTTTGTCCGTACTGTGGGCCTGCCCGACGACGATATTCATGATCGATGCTGTCTGTACCTCCTTGCGGTTGCCCGAAACGGTAAGGCCGATCATCAGCCTGTCGGCAAATTTCTTCCCGGTCACACCGGCTTCCAGCATCAGCGTGCTCGACCGGTAAGCGTCGTGAAACCGCCTGACTTTGGTAAGGCCGTTTACTTTACCGGTATTCGGGTCGGGGATTTCGACGTCTACCTTGTAGCTGTTATCCGAATAGTTGTGAAACAGGTTCCCGTTGACGAGAAAACCCCGCTCAATGTCATGGTACCGGCCGGTGAGCGCGGCACGGTGAGTATTAAACGAGCCGAACGTATAGGAGGCATCGAGATAGCTGCGGTTGGTCTGGTTGGTAATGATATTGACCGCGCCGCCCAGCGCATCCGATCCCAGCGTAACCGGAACTACACCCTTGTAGATCTCCACCCTTTCCACCAGGTTGGCCGGGATATTGTTGAGCGTGAGCGAAGAACCGAAATTATCCATCGGCACACCGTCGAGGAAAAACTTGACCTGCTTGCCTGAGAACCCGTTCAGGGAGAAAGTAAAATTGGAACCGAGCCCGCCGTCTTCCCTGATCCGTATGCCCGTGCTGCGGTTCAGGATCTGGTTCATGTCGCTGCTGGAATTGTAGAGTTTTTTAACGTCTATGGCCGCCACATTGAAGGCCTGCTCCCGAGCCTGCTGCACCTGGTTTTTGCCTGCTACCACTACTTCTTTGAGCGAAACCTGGTCGGGTTCGAGCCTGACCTCCAGCTCAGTAGTCCGGCCGGCAGTGACCGATACACTTTTGCTAAGAGGTTTGTAGCCGAGCATCGTCACCCTTAGCTCGTAGGAACCGGGTCGTACACCCGGAATAGTAAACGTCCCTTTTTCCTCGGAGACCGCATTTTTATCGGCTCCCGCCAGGGTGACGACTGCCCCGGGCAGGGCTTCGCCGTCGGCCGACAGGACATGCCCCGAAAGGCTCCCCGTAACAGATTGCGTAAAGCCCGGCATACAGCAGGCAATCGCGATCACCAATATTAACCAACGGTATAATTTCGACATACAGATGAGCTCTTTTTCATTTTCGCGGTCAAATATAGAGCAATTGTTTTTAATTAATATAAATAAGAATAACCTTTGTGAAAAAGTTTTTCTATGGTCGCCTTTTATTTGTTATTAGCTAGTGATTTTTTGTATTATTCGGAGTCAAAATATTTTCCATCCTACCTGCCCCGGGTGACGCACGGAATAGTTCGCATAGCCGCGCCGTTGCTACTGATAGCAGGCTCCTGGTTGTATGTTCATGCTTATGGCTGGGCTTCAGGACTTTTACTGGCGTTCTGTGCGGTTGCCCTGGCGATGTCGCTTACCCGTTTTTTTGCTGTGTTGGGGAAGGGATATTTTTACGGGCTTATGATACTCATACATCTGTTTGTACTTTTAGAAGTCGTGGTTTATGCCGGCAAATCCTAAATACCTGTCGCTCCCGGGGCAGAGAGCCTTGAAAATAACCGCGGGCCTCATAGGCGGTTACTGTCTCGCCATTTCGATTCATCTGCTTCTCAGCGCATTGCTGCCTTACCGGAAGGAGGTGCTGCTTACCGGCGCCTATTCTATTTTTATCCTGTGGACCGGGCTGATGATAGTAGCTTTTTTTGCCCGCAGCGGCTGGCTGATATGGGCGGTTTACCTGGTTCTTACCCTCGTGTTTACCGCGGCGTTTTATTATTTCCGTTAACTGTCCCGCTATGAAGCTAAAAAACCTACCCCCGCGGCTCTACAATATTACTTTCCACACCCATACCGTTTCGGGCATCGTGATTAGCTTTGCCCTGTATGTGATCTTTTTTGCCGGGGCCTTCACGCTTTTCAGGAAAGAGTTCTACCCGTGGGAGAACCCGGCTGTCAGGCAGCCTTTTGTGGCGGAAATCGACTACGATGCCGTGCTGCGTGATTTAAAAGAAAAGAACCCCATGTTCGATTTGTCGGAAGACATGACGATCAGCGCGCCATCCGCCACGCATCCGCTTATGTCCGTCTCAGGGCACCTGATCGTAAAGGAAGGAGAGGAGGAGCAGCATTACCATACCTATTACAACCCTCACTCCGGTGAGCTCAGCTCCAGGATGGAAACCACTGCGGGAGCGACCCTCTACCGTCTCCATTTTTTTGACCAGATCCCCTATATCGGCAGGTACCTGTCGGGTTTTGTAGCCCTCTTTTTCGCATTTGCCGTCGTGACGGGCGTTATGATCCACTGGCAGAATA
This sequence comes from Spirosomataceae bacterium, assembly GCA_037191015.1. Lineage (GTDB taxonomy): Bacteria > Bacteroidota > Bacteroidia > Cytophagales > Spirosomataceae > Ravibacter. Next base: position 128,230 of record JBBCKD010000007.1, on the reverse strand, counting down.
TCCTTACGAAGTTCAACGGGTTTACACTGAAAGGCTCCCGGAAGGTATTCTGGACCAATGCCCATACGGTTTTCGGGCTTCTGGGACTGCCGTTCCAGTTCATGTACGCCATCACGGGGGTATATTATATGCTGGTATTACTTGTGCTGCTGCCCATCGTGGTGCTGGTGTACGATGGCGACCAGGCCAAGGCGATTGCTGATATTGTTTCCCAGCCGCAGCAGGCTATCGAGTTACGCAAAGACGCACCCATAGCCCGTAATAAAATCCCTTTAAAAGACATTATTGCCGATCTGAAAAAAGAATACCCGGAAATGAAGCTGAATTACATGCAGTTGAGGCATTACGACCGTGAAGACGGTACTTTACTTGCTTCGCTGAGCGACGGGCATAGCTTCACCGGCGATGGTACGATCACCGTACAACTGAAGGACGGGGCGGTCGTTCATCACCTTATGCCCGGCGAAAAGACCTATGCGCAATCCGTGCTGCCGGGTATCTCGAAGCTGCATTTTGCCACCTTCGGCGGACTTGCGCTGAAGATCGTCTACTTTTTATTGACCCTGTTCACCTGCTTCGTGATCATCAGCGGCGTGCTGCTTTGGAAGGAGGCAAGGAACAAGCAAAGCTATACCCCTGAGCAAAAACGCTTCCATCACCGCGTTACGATGGTCTACCTGGCCATCTGCTTCGGGCTTTTCCCGGCGGTAGCAGTTCTTTTCTGCTCGGAATTGCTGGTCCCGCTGTCAGAAAAGCACTCTTTCATAGTGAATACCATTTTCTTTGTTTCCTGGCTGGTGCTTACGGTCATCGGTTTGGGCGCCCGTAGCGAAGCGCGTTTGACCTCGCTATACCTCTTCCTGGGAGGGGTATCTTCATTGGCAGTCCCGCTGGTGAACGGCGTCAAAACCGGCGATTGGATCTGGACGGCGTTGTCGAAGCAAAGCTATTATGTAGCGGTGACCGATATCTTCTGGCTGCTGACGGGGCTTATTTGTCTGGTCTTTGGCTTTCAACAGGTTAGAAGGAAGAAAAGTAAGACAGCCGATCCCGAAGCGCTTCAGGCTGCCCCGGTGCGTATTTGAATGTAGCAGCTACCACCCCGGTCTGTGTCTTCACAGACCGGAACGAGTAGATAATTTTGGCCTGTAAAGTGGCCTGTGAGGACACAGGCCACGGTTGAAAACACAGGCCACTTATTAATCTACAGCGACCCGGCCGCAAAATACGCCATTGCCTTTTGCAGGAATTCCGCAAATGACGGATCCGGCTTCCCGTCCTTCATGGTATAGCGCTCATCCTGTACGTACAGATCTCCTAATCCTGTATAGGCTTCGGCATCAGGCTTTGTACCCCAGAATCGGGCGATAAACTGATAGTGCTGTGCTATCAGCTCCTGTACGGGAGGCGATTCCGGCTCGCTGTCTTTCAGCGCTGCCAACCGGCGGTTTACCGTCATAAAATCTTCCTTCAGCTTTTCCAGCTCGTCACGCGTCATCTTCCTGAGCTGAAGCTCCGATTTTTCGACTACGTCCTTACCCCATTTTTCAATGGCTTCGTTCCGGTATGCTTCTGCCTGTTCTTTGGGCAGTCCTTCATATAATTCTTCGTGATTCAACATTTTTCCTTCTTTTAGATTGAAAATGGTTTTGTTTACGGTGTCCATCATCCTCATCATCCGGTTGAGCCGTATCTTCAAAGCCTCCCGGTGGCTTTCCAGCGCGGTAACGGTATCGAAGTCCGGTTGATCCAGGATCTGCTTTATCTCGCTGAGCGGCATATCGAGCTCCTTGTAAAACAGGATCTGTTGCAGCCGCAGCAGCTCTTTTTCCCCATACAGCCTGTACCTGGCCTCGGTACGGACGGATGGTTTAAGCAGGCCCATACGGTCGTAGAGGTGGAGTGTACGTACGCTTACTCCCGCCATTTTCGCCAGTTTTTTAACCGTGTAGTGGATCATGATGCTTATCAGGTATGATGACAGGGGCAAAGGTAGACTATGACGTAAGGTTAGAGTCAAGTGTTTTTTCAATTATTATCTCATCGGTGAAAAGAAAAGGATTTAGGAATGATGGGTATTGTGAGACGGAATTCAACAGGAAATAGGACAATAGTTTTTTACCACATATGTCCAGTTTTTTTAAAAAATTACCGGACATTCTGTATCTTTGTATTCTTCGAAAAAGTATAGGTGGTATGAAGACTCCGGATTTAATAAAGTCACAGATCGATCTTCTTCCTGCGGGGGTTATTTTTGCCTATCAGGATGTTATGCCTGATCCGTCGCGCAGGGAAGCAGCTATTAAGGCGCTTAATCGTATGAGCGGGTCAGGATTGATCGCTAAATGGGCGAAGGGGAAGTTTTATAAGCCACGGGAGACTGCTTTCGGTCGGCTGGAACCGGCCCAAGACGAAGTGATCAGGGATTTGCTGGAGCGAAACGACCAACCGATAGGTTATCTGACCGGTTTGAGTATTTATAACCGGTTGGGGTTAACGACACAGATAAGCAACGTGATCCAGATCGGGACCCCTTTTCTGCGTCCTGCTTTGACGAGAGGGCGTTTCTCCATTTCTTTTGTCCGGCAAAAGAATACGATTACCAGTGATAACATCCCGCTATTGCAGATCCTGGATGCCATAAGATCGGTAAAAAAGATACCGGATACTCCCATAGCACAGGTAGTAAGTCGTCTGACAGCCATTGTGCGCCATTTACCGGAAGAGGATAAATTGCTGATGGTCAGGTTGTCGTTCCTATACCCGCCAGCAACCCGGGCTATTCTGGGTAGCATTCTTGATGCAACAGGCAATAAGTACATGACGGACCAGATCCGCGGAACGCTCAACCCCGTGACTTCCTTCAAATTACCCGGTGTCGCGTCGGTTCTGAAAACGGCTACCGATTGGAATATCCGATGAACCTGCACAAGAATAAGGCGCTCTTCCGCGATGCGGTTCAAGCTACTGCCCAGGAAATGGGTATTTGTTAAACACGCTGATTCTGATTGCTCCTTATGAAAAAAATGAATTCTGTTTTTCTATTATTTACATTTGACCGTCAGAGGTTTGGGGATAGTTAGAAAGTGCTGATTCAAGTTGTTCGACTTCCTTACGGAGTTGATCGTATTTCTCTAAGTCAAATTCATACCACCTATATAGACGGCTTCGGTACCAAGTTAGAATATGATTACGTGAGTTCTCAATATTGAGCTTAATCCCGAAACACCCAGCAGAGAGTACGAAGAAAAATATTGGTATAGCCCAAAAAAATTGATATTTTTCAATCGTTTCTTTCATCTCTACTATGTCCTTCCAGTAATACAATAGTATTCCTGACGACAAAATTCCAATAAGCAAAAAAAATTGGGCAGGGACAACTTGTGCTCTACGTTCAATCTTGATCTTGAGGCTATCCTGTGCTTGAAAATGAGATTTTTTAGCGGACAGAAGTGATTGCCTCTGTTTTATTTCTTGCTGCTTACGTTCTTCTTGTAATGTAGCTTCATGGTTTCTCTTTAGTTCTTCTTGTTCAAGTTTGTGCGTTTCGTTTACTAAGCGAATGGTTTCAGCTTGCTTATCTATCTGTTCTTGCGCCTGTGCTCTTACTTTTTCTGCCTCTTCTTTTAGTAGTTGTTCCCTTTGTTGAAAAGCTGTAGCTTGTTCTTCTTTGTCAGCCACCGCGTTGCCAAGCGTTTTTTCTAAGATTTCAAACTTTTGCTCCATTGCTGTCAATCGTTTGTTAACTTCTGAACTGACAAAATCTTGTCCATGCCCCTGCTTATCCGATTCCTCAAACCCTGTTAAAAAAATTTCATCCGATAGCATTTGCATCATAATCTGTGGATTATCGATACCTAAAGCATTGAAATAAGCTACGCTACGTTGCACAAGTGTTGATAGCGGTTTATTATCAGGGTCAAAGGTTTTAGTTGAAACAGCTCTATAAAAAGCTTTTCTATAGTCTATTGTGCTGATGGGTATAAATCCTCGTAATCTACGCAATAGCATCGAGGGTAAAAAGAAAGATGGGGCTGTACTGCTAGGTAACCTATTGCGGTCAATCATGTACCGATCATAGCGTAGAAGAATATCGTCAAGCGTCAAACCGATTTGTTTTACTTCAGCCAAGGAAGTTTTGCCATCGCGTAGGGCCAGAATCACCTCTCTTAATAAAATATCATGTTCTGCCTGTAGTTGACTCTTACCTGGTCGTTCACTCAGGCCTTTTTGAAGGCGAGCTTCGTTACGCAACCGCTCAAAGTCATAGAAGTTTGTATATGCTTGTGCTAAGTACTGTCCATTCTCCTGCAGGTCATAGATTTGTTTTGGATTATAAAGCTCTACTTTCTCATTTTTAAGAATATATTGAGCTTTATCAATACGCTCAGCAGGGGTCACAGCTTGCCCGTTTAGAGCTAACTGATCGTAATATGGCTGCACAAAAGGATCGAGTTTACCGGACCCGCGTAAAACATCAATTTGATTTGGAGTCAGTTTTACATCTATTACCCGTTCTGTTAAGTCGTGCTGCTTTGTTTTTAATTCCTTAAGCGTGATGGGAAGATAAACAATACGAAAACCTAGTAAACCACTCTTTGCTAGTCGAACGAGTTCTAAACAGGCTTCTCCCTCAGCGTGATCTCGCAGTTTAAGGATTGAGTACAATACGTTTGTGTCAGCAATAAGAATCCAATTTGATATGCTAAAATCCGTTGCAGCCTTATATTCCTCCTCCGGCAGTCCGAGTGAATAAAAACGTTCAGCGCGTTCGGCAATAAGGCTGATGTAGCTGAGATCCGCATCGGAAAGGTGGTTAGGGTAAGCGGTTACCAGGTTAGGGAAAATATCTTTACAAATGGGATCCTCAAACGTGCTTACGTGCTGCTTAATCAAGTCAGCGCCATTCTCATCATTCATCGAATAAGGCATCAACATCTTAATTGCATCACTTTGGTATTGTAGAAAGCATTCGTTGATGTAGTTATTATATACTTGCCATAGTTCGCTATGCTGCTTTTCTGACAGAGGCTTGGCATAGATTTGACCGAGAACATATTTGAAGTTTTGATAACGCGTCTGCTCCGCCTGCAAATTTTGCTTGACTTTTTGGTCAACGCCATTTTTTGCCGAGGGTGTTAATACGTACCCGCGGTTTGACTCAACTACCTGTCCCTGTTCTTTGAGTTGATTAAGAGACTCCCTTACCTCATTCTGACTTGGTAGGATATTGAATTCTTCAGTAATCGTCTCACATATGTCTTGTAAGCTAATTGACTCATTCCAAGCGTATAAGATATTTTCTACCAAGCTATTCATCATTTCACTCCTGATGTCGGAAGAAGCCAGATAAATAGTTTTAATAACTCTATCTACATTTTTCATAGTAGCCAAGCATGTTTGTTATTATAAAGTAACAAAAATATATATAATTATGATTATTTGAAATTTTAAGATAACAATTGTAGTTTTACAGCGTTTTATCAATGTGATGTCAGTATAGCATGACGCCTATCGAGGAAGTAAGTCGGTTCTTGGTCGACTTTAAGACAAAATTGGACGTTTATGAGGTAGTTTACATGAATCGGGAAAAGAATCTGCAGGCTTTGGCTGATTTAGATATTCGCCCTTTTGAACGAACTGCTTACCTGAGAAACCTGGCAGTAGAGAATTACTACCGGGGGCCTCACCCCGATCAGGCTGGCATCAGTGATTTATGGGAATTTGGGATACAAGTAAAGAGCAACGAAGTTTATATAAAAATTCAATTGGGTGCCTATAACCACTCGGCGATCTGCATATCGTTTCACGTAGCTGAATTCACAATGACATATCCTTACAGAGAGCTATGACGAGTCCATTCACAGGTGGAGAAGTAACTAAAAAATCGACCATCCAGACACTTAACTATCGGTCGCAGGCGATTCCGGTTTACGCTCATTATTATGAATGCGTTGATACTGGCGAAACCTTTACAACCGAAGAGCTGGACGCGCTCAATCTTCTTCAACTCCACAATCAATACCGTGAGCGCAATCACATTCTGTTTCCTGAGCAAATTAAAGCGCTCCGGGAACGCTACGGCATCAGTCAGCGTAGCATGTCTTCTCTTATGGGGTTTGGCATTAATCAGTATCGGAGTTATGAGGAAGGAGAGATTCCAAGCTTATCTAATGCCAAGCTGATTAGCCTGGCACGAGAACCCCGTAATTTCCGGGAATTGATCTTGGAACGAAAAGATGAATTGAAGGAGCGTGAGCTAGCCGATTTGCTTAGGCGGGTAGACGAACTGCTGATTAGTCAAAATGAGTCTAGTCAGGCTGTTTTGAATGCCGTCTGGAACCCTTTAGAAATTCCAAACCAGTACACCGGCTATCGTGTTCCAAACTTCGAAAAATTCGCTCAAATGGTGCTGTTCTTCTTTGGGCAGACCGGGCATCTTTATACGGTCAGGCTAAATAAATTACTTTTCTATGCTGATTTTGGGCATTTCAAAAGAACCGGCTATTCTATTTCAGGAGCGCGTTACTGTGCTATCCCCAAAGGTCCCGTACCTGACGAATATCGTATCTTAAATGACTTGCTTGTTCAACAGGGGTATCTTGAGCAGACATACGCTGAGCGTGGTGATGAGGTATTTGAAGCCTATCAACCCTATCATTCACGGCAAGTTGACACCAGTATCTTCTCACATAGTGAATTAGAAGTTCTGCATTTGACGGCCCAAACATTCCGTTTCGTGAAAACAACAGATATTGTTGAACGCAGTCATAAAGAAGTTGGTTGGATTGACAATGAACCAAATAGGAGTTCGATTAGCTACCAGCAGTACGGTTTTATATTGAAAAGCCTGTAATCATCAGACAGGTAAACTCCTTAGAGCTTTTGTACAACGACGATTGCACGGATTTTGTATAAGCATATTTATAGATGCGCAGTACGATTTGCGAGATGGGTACATTGGATATGAGTAGCTGACTTCATATCGTATTTTGCCTTTATCGGAAGAAAGAGATTATTATCCCTTCCCACTCAACAACCGCTCCATCCTAGCCATCATCTCATCCTTCTCCTTCAACATCCGTTCATAAAGCGCAATCTTTTCCTCATGAAACTGGATTAGCTTATCGATTGGGTTGAAAGTGCAATTGTTGTTGTAGGCGAAGGCGTTTGTACTGTTATTAAAGCTATCGGTAAACGTATTCGCAATCACATTCACCGCATTTTCCTCATCAAAATTCTTAAAGGCTTCGACGGGTATCTTCAATATTTGGGATACTTGTTGTAGAACGGCCTCGTCGATGGCTTCCTTCTGCTCGAGGAGCGATACCTTCTGCTGGTTCCAGTCTTCGCCCAGCTCCCAGGCCATGGCATCCTGCTTGATTCCGAGCATTTCTCTAAAGCGCTTTACGTTGCGGCCTTCGTGTACTTTCTTGCGGTCAGACATAGCGGTAGTTTTCATGAGTGACAAATATAGTAGTTCCTGAGTTTATCGAAGGGTTGATAGGGCTAAGATAAGGATTCCGGAGGAGAAAGCAGCGGAGGAAGTTACCTCAATTTCGAAATAAATTCGGGTAGCCACGAATGTACGAATGGTAATAATTCATGGTTCCTACCGTATAGCCAAGCCGATGGGGCGTACTGATCGCACGGACGCGATCCTCAACCGTACATTCAAGGCGTGCTACCTATCGATTTGAAGAGGTTTCGCTTTTGATCGACTCACGGATCCGGGCTACGTACTCTCCTGTCACTTCGGCTGCGCCGGCTATCTGCTCGTCGGTAAGATTGGAAGACCTTACCAGATTGCGGACGATCTTTTCGGTTTGTACCCTTATACCTCTTTTTTCAAAAATATTCAATGTATCCATTATAGTGCTTTTTATGTTTAACGGTGTTTGTTCAATAAGGGTAATGATCTCATCTTCTTCCAGACCGCTTACTTCAAAGGTATAAACGATGATATTGTTTTGCAAGTTGTTCCGTTGCTCCATCGCTAATGACAGGATAGCGGGGATCCGTTTTATAAGTTCTTCCTTTAACCTGCTGTATTTCAGGGCCAGGAATGACGCCTGAAGGAATTTGTTCTCCAGGTTTTGGATTTGATGATCGGGAATATCTCCCAGGTTATGATATACATAATCATAATCGGGAAGAAACGGCCGGAGCCCGCTGTCGAGCTCCTCAAAATGAGATGCCAGGGTATGGTATTCCCACTTTTCTCTACCATGATATAGCAAGACCGGGATAATGGGAGACACTTTTCTTTCCTGGGCAATTTGCCGTTGAAAGCCTGAAAAGATGTAGCCCCCGAGCTGTACAGGCGTAAACAGATCCGGCTTGCTTTTGTGCTCCAACAAAAGGGAGATCTTAACTTTTCGACGGCTCCCTTTTATACGACAGGCATATACGATGTCGGATAGCGTCTTCCTCAGCTCTTTCGATACGTAGGTGTCCGGTAGTTGGGTGAGGGTAGAGAAATCCAATACACCGCACGACGGACTGTAAATCTATGTTATTCGTGCATTCGTGGCTTACTCAACAGCTTCCAATCCGGAGCTGGCCGGAGGATTAGTTCTGAACATCGTCATTCCTGATACCGCGCTTATTTTTCCTGATACCGTCTTTCAGCTTGCCGAATTTGTAGTTGGCGGTGATGTTGAACGTCCGGAAATATTCGCGCCTGAAATCCGTCTGGTCGAAATCGGGGCCGAAGGTATAACGGTAGTTGCGACGGAACCGGGTAAACGGGTTGTTGAATGCGACAGACAGGGCGAGCTTGTCTTTTACGACATCCTTGCTTACGCTGAAGGAGCTGAACAGCACCGAATTGCTGCTCCCCTGGAGGTTGACGTTCGGTCCGTTGAAGTTGAGGTTTGCCTGCGCCCGCCAGCCTTTCTTGAGCCGGTAGCCGGTCGAGACGTTTATATTGGACATCAGGCCGCGGTTGGTAATAACCTCATTGTTGACGGTTCCGGTCACTTTGCCGTGGGCGGCTCTTGCATTCAGGTTGAAATCCCACTCTTTGCTGATCGGGTAGTTCCAGCTCAGGTGCGCCGTCAGGAGCCGGGCCTTGCCGGTGTTCCCGTAGCTGATCCGGTTGATATTGGTAACAGGGTCGTAAACCGAGACCGGAAAAATAAGGTCGGTAAACAGGATAGCGCCCACGCTGAAATTAACCGAACCCTTCTCCGCCCGGTTGTAGCCAAGCTGAAAGTCGTTGACCATTGCCGGACGCAGGTCGGGGTTCCCGGTCCGCTCGAAGTTAGGATTGGAGCGATCGATAAACGGGTTGAGCTGGTAGATCCCGGGGCGTTGTATGCGTTGCGAATACCCCAGCGTAAGGCCGCTGTTGTGCTTTTTCAGCTTCTTCTGCACCGAGAGCGACGGGATGATATTGAAGTAGTTTTGCTCCACAGTGGTGACGGAAGAGATAAAATCGGCGCGCATAACGGTTTTTTCCAGGCGTACCCCGGCTTTAACGCCCCAGCTCCCGAATTTGTATTGGTAGGTATTGTAGGCGCCGTACACGTCCTGGGTATTGGCAAAATGATTGCGCTGCGACGGATCGGCTTCATAGCTGCCGGTTTCCGCATCGCGGGTGTTGTACTGGAAGTCGCTTTGGTTGTCCCGCATGATCACTTTAACCCCGGCTTCAACATTGAGCTTCTTATACGGAGCCACGAAGTCCACCTGGAAGGTCTGCTCGGCAAAGCGCTGATCGTTGAGCTGGCTGTAGTCGGGTAGTGGATAGTTGACCCGCTGTGCAAGCCCGAGATCGGTCTGTTGGTGATTGCCAAACCGGAAAAAGCGATAGGAAAAGGTGAGAAGCCGGTTTTTATCTGCTTTGAAGCCTTTCTGGTAATTCAACGCCGCGTCCATCCCGTTGCCAGTCCCGCTGCTGTTGCTGGTGAGCCTGTATTGCTGCAGGATATCCTGCGGACTGCTCAGTACCGACATTTGCTGCGATGATCCGGTGGAGCGGCTACCGTTGACATTAAGCTGCCCGGAAATGAGGTTGAGGCTGTCGATTTCATAGCTGACTTCATAACCGACGTACCCGCTTCTGTTGCCAGAGGTATTGGAGCCTGTCTGCAACAGATCGGTAGGGGAGTTCCCCACGGTAGCCCGTTCGGTAGAGCTGCGGGTTTCAGGCGTGTTGTAAATGCTGCCGCCCGCCGTGCCGGTCATGCCCCATTTGCCGAGCTTCGCCGAAACGGAACCGCCTGTGCCCGGCCCACCAACCGGGAACCGCCCGCTGACGTTGACCGAGCCTCCGACGCCGTTATCGACGCGTTTGCTGGTAATGATGTTGATGATCCCGGCAAGGCCCTCAGCGTCATATTTTGCCGGCGGATTGGTAATGACCTCGATCCGCTCTATGGACGAGGCCGGCATGCTCCGCAGAAGATCCTTGTAATTCCGCTCCGCCATGCTCGACGGCCTTCCGTTGATCAGGATACGGAAGTCGGCGTTGCCTTTCAGGTATAGATTATTGTCTGCGTCGAGCGAGAGGTAGGGTACTTTCCGCATGATCTCCAGGACGTTGAAGACCTTGCTTTCAGGGTCGGCCTGGAGGTCGTACGAGATACGGTCGATCTCCTGTCTGACAATCTGCTTTGCGGCGGTTACTGACACCTCGTCCAGCGCGACCACCCCGGGGCTGATTTGGATCTCTCCTAATTCCAGTACCTTGCCTGAAGTTCCCGAAAGGTCGGCCATAAGGGTTTTTCGCCTGTATCCTACACCGTCTATTACAACATTGTAGGCAGCCGGAGCCAGGTCGGGAAAGAGAAAGCTGCCGTCTGCCTGGGTGTACCCGGTCTTTACCGCTTCATTTTGGGGATTCATGAGGTTGACGGTCATAAATTCGAGCTTCTTCCCCGACACGGAATCGGTCACAATGCCCTTGATCGTACCGGTCCGGGTGCCTGCCTGTCCGTATGCCTGCTTCTGTAGCAGAGATGAAACGATAAGCGCTATAAGGAGCAGGATAACATGTGCTGGATTTTTCATTCTTGTTTAATTGTGAACCTCGGTTCGGTGGCTAATAGATTTTTCAAAAGGCAAAACGATATCCTTCAGGGCTTGCGCCCTTTAGCGGTAAATCGGGGACAGTAAAATCAAATGGCAGCGCCGGCCGGTTGCTGTATTTTATTGGCAACGACGGTTTTGCTCATACTACCAATGCAAATATATTGCAATGTACTATGTAATGCAAGGTACTTTGTGAATAATTGTCTTTGAGTTTGAATCAGCCGACCGAAGCCGGGAAAGACGGAATGTGATATGGTGCTGGCTTATTCCGCCGTATTCGGGTCTCCCGCTTGTTATTCCGGCTTTTGCTCAATGATAATATTGAGCACGGCCTGATGCTTCCGGGAAAAAAATCATAAAAAAAGATCGAACCTGTACTGTCGCCGCGGCGATCATCGGGCATATTTTCCCTGATGATACCCGGCGCAACATCCGCGGAGCACATTCCGCACTTGCGGGCAGGAGGGATACGATGTTCTTTTTCGCGACAGGAAACCAGAGACCGGCGGTTCGTTCGATTTACAATATACGTTTCAATAGCAGGCTTGGGACCGGTGTGGGATAGCCTGCCGGGATCATAGCGGGAGAATATTGAATGGTACCGGCAATAGGATCGCTGGCGGGCTCGTTAATAATTCAGTAAGAAACATCAACTTAAACTAGCCAGAACTATGAACACCAGGAAAAATGAGTCAATGGACAATGCGTTGCACGAGCTGTTTATCGATGGGCTGAAAGACATCCTCTGGGCTGAGGAGCATCTTTATAAAAACCTGCCGAAAATGGCAAAGGCGGCAACTTCCGAGGAACTGAAAAATGCTTTTGAAGGACATCGCGAGGAAACTGCCGGACATATTGAGCGCCTGAAGCAGGTATTTGAAAGCGTCGATGAAAAGGCCCAGGCAGTTAAATGCGAGGCGATGGCAGGGCTGCTCAAAGAGGCGGAGGAACTTTTGGAAGATTCCGCTAAAGGCACGATGGTGCGGGATGCCGCACTGATAGCCGGTGCGCAGAAAATCGAGCACTACGAGATTGCTACTTACGGAACTTTGGCTACCTACGCCAAAATAATGGGACATAAGAAAGCCAAACAATTGCTGGGAGAGATCCTGGATGAAGAAAAGGCCGCAGATGAGAAGCTGACCGGAATAGCGGAAAGCTTTGTTAATGAGTCGGCGATGGAAGAAAGGTAAAATGCAGCAGGCTATTTTGCAAGGGCGAAGCCGGTAACGGCTTCGCCCTTTTTTAAGGTTAGAGTCAAGTGTTTTTTTGAAAAATTTTGAATTGCGTGTGCTGGAGGAGTAGTCTTCCCGCCACGTCTTATGGCTGAATATCTTCCACACAAGAGACTTTTACCAGTTTCATTCCCTTATCAAAGTCGATCTCTCTTATATCCTTAAATACCATTTTGCCCTCTTTCTCTTCCATTGCGCCATATCCCTCTATGGCAATACTATCCCTGACAAGAAATATCACCTGCCTTGTCGAACGTTTGCCTTCCGACATAAAAGTATAATCTGCCAGCAATGTATCCCCCATTAGTCTCCCTTCTATTTCCCCTGTATTTTTGTCTTTTTCAAAGAAGCTATAAAGGAGTGTCCCGGTGACTACATTGGGAAAAGTTTCTACTTTTAATTTGACCGTATCTCTGGCGGAGATATTTACATAGCATCCCGTCTCAGGTATCTGGATGGTAACCCTGGCGGTATCGCCATTAACCGAATCGGTGTCGTCACTGGTGGTCTGCCTTGTGTCAGGATTGCAGGCAACTATTGTGAGCAGAAGAGAAATGATTAGTATCGTTTTCATAACCTGGTTTATTTAAGTCTTACCCATATTGCGGCCTTCGTGTAAGCAAATAGTGCCTCCAGAACCTGTCGAAGGATTGATAAGGAAAAGATAAAGATTCCGGGTGAGAAAGGAGCGATACATTTAAAGTTTCCGTGAAAATTCTTACCTTTATTCAGATACACGCTCCCTGGCAGTACATGTTTTATCAGGCAAGACGCGGGAAGAGACTTTGGGTCCCCCCCCGGGGAGGCAGCCTACACGTATCGTTGGAGCAGCTCTGGTTAATTCTTTAAATATGAGTATATCCGCTGATAAGAGAATGATGATGGGCAGAGTGTGGACGCTGATGGCTTTTTTAGCGATTGGGAATGTCGGCTTCGCTCAAAACCTGCCGGCCCGGGCAGCGCCTCCCGGCGGAGAAAGTATCACGGTTCATCCAAAGAAAAAAGTGACCGGGAAGGATGGTACGGTCGATGTATACGATACACTGTATGTGATACCGGAACAAACTGCCGTGATCATCTGTGACATGTGGGACAGGCATTGGTGCAAAGGAGCTACCGAAAGAGTGGCGGAGCTGGCGCCGTCGATTAATCATTTTATTACTGCCGCGAGGGAAAAGGGAGTGCTGATTGTGCATGCGCCAAGCGATTGCATAGCATACTATACGGGTACGCCGGCGCGAAACCGGGCTGCCCGGTATGTCGATCGCGACGCGGCGCTCGATCGATGGGTGTATAAGACCGGGGAAGAAAGTGGTTACCGCTGGCCCATCGATTCCCTGACGGAAGGCTGTAATGACACTCCCTATTGTACGCCGGGAAGGGCCTGGACCAGGCAAATCGACGCCATTACGATCAAAGACGAAGACGCCATAAGCGATTCCGGCTCCGAAATAGCGGCTTTATTCAAAGACCGGGGTATCAGGAACGTCTTTATAGCAGGCGTACATACCAATATGTGTGTGATCGGCCGCTCTTTCGGGATCAGGAGCCTGAAGCGGCAGGGATACAACGTTGCGCTCGTCCGGGACCTCACGGATGCAATGTACGATTCGAGGCAATGGCCTTACGTATCCCATTTTAACGGCCTGGGTCTGATGATAGGGTATATCGAGCAATACCTCTGTCCGACCATCACTTCAAGCGATCTGACCGGAATCCCGTCGTTCAGGTTCAGGGAAGATGATCGTTTGGAAAGGTGAAGGTGCCTGGCTGCGATGGTGTCGGGTTCGTCTGTGTAAAATAAAAGCCCATGATCCTCATCGAGCGTGATCTGATAATTTCAGAACCCGGTATTGCCTACGGACATGAAGGATCAGGGCCTTGTTCGGTAAAAGCGTTATCTTTCCCGGAAGACAGCGCCGGGCACCAGTACAAAACGAACTTACAGTTAATGGACATACAATCTCACAAAACAGGTGGCAAAGCCATTGCGGAAGTAGTTTCAGACGATATCATCGTTCATAACACTGACGACGCGCTGGATCTGCTGGGCAATATCTATTACCAGGGATTCGACTGCCTTATCCTTCACCGGAAAAATATTACGACAGATTTCTTCGATTTAAAGAATAAAATGGCGGGGGATATTCTTCAGAAGTTTTCCAATTACCGCGTGCGGCTAGCTATAGTAGGCGACTTCTCAGCGTTCTCAAGTAAAAGCCTGAAGGATTTTATCTACGAAAGCAACAAAGGGAAACACGTCAATTTTGTGGCCTCTGTAAGGGAAGTACTAGAGGCCTTCTCAACCGGTTCTTAGCAGGAGTTACCAAAATACTTCCGGGCCCTGGCTTGGTTTAGGGGGCTCTTTTTGATAACTTTGCGGCCCTTCAAAAACTCACGTCCCGGTTATGAATCCAGAATATATCGAAATCCGCGGTGCGCGGGAAAATAACCTGAAAAATATTGACCTGCGCCTTCCGAAACGGAAGATCAACATCTTTACGGGGGTCTCCGGTTCCGGCAAATCGTCGATCGTTTTCGATACCATCGCCACGGAAGCCCAGCGCCAGCTGTACGAGAATTTCAGCATGTTCATCCGGAACCTGCTTCCCCGGTTTCCCCAGCCTGATGCCGATGCCATCGAGCAACTGAGCATGGCCGTGGTGGTAGACCAGAAACGCCTCGGGGGCGGGTCGCATTCTACAATGGGAACTATCACCGACATATCGCCGGTGCTGCGCGTGCTGTTTTCCCGCATCGGGAAGCCCTGGGTAGGGTATGGCAATGCCTTTTCTTTCAACGACCCGCAGGGTATGTGCCCGGAGTGCAATGGACGCGGCCGCAAGCTGGGATTTGATGCTTCCAAATTTGTAGACCTCTCCAAATCGCTGAAAGAAGGCGCAGTGCAAGCGCCGGGACTGGCTTCGTGGGAAAAGGATATGTACGCGCACAGCGGCTTTTTTGATGTAGATAAGAAGCTGGCCGATTACAGCGAGGAAGAAATGGACCTGCTGCTTTACAGCGAACCGAGGAAGTTCAAGCTGAAGCTCGGCGAAGGCACCATGAATGCGACCTATATGGGGCTGATCGAAAAGTTTGAGCGCGCCTACATCCGGCGTGACATCAAAACCCTTTCCGACCGTACGCAGAAAACGATCATGCCTTACCTGCAGGAAAAGCAATGTCCCGCGTGCCGGGGCGCACGGCTAAACGCAGCGGCGCTGTCCTGCAGGATCAGGGGACGGAATATCGCCGAACTGTCGGCTATGGAAGTGGGAGAGCTGATTGCTTTCCTGGAAGAGATAGACGACGCCGTAGCCGCACCGATGATCCGCACGCTGACCGGGCGGCTGCAGAACCTGGTGGACATGGGCCTGGAATACCTTACCCTGAACCGGGAAACGGACACGCTATCCGGCGGCGAATCGCAGCGGGTGAAGATGGTTAAGCACCTGGGCAGCAGCCTGATCGACGTGCTGTATATTTTTGACGAACCAAGCGTAGGCCTGCATCCACGCGATGTGTACCGGCTCAACGGCCTGCTGCAAAAGCTCCGGGACAAAGGCAACACCGTCATTGTAGTAGAGCACGACCCGGATGTGATCCGTATTGCCGACCATGTGGTGGATGTAGGGCCGCACGCGGGTACCAAAGGCGGGGAGATCATGTACGAGGGCGATTTGGAAGGCTTGCTGGGCTCAGGCACCCTGACAGGCCGGTACCTGAAGCACAGCCTGCCGCTGAAGACCGCCTGCCGTTCGCCGCGCGGGCAACTGGCCGTCAGGGGGGCGAATGTAAACAACCTCCGAAATGTGGATGTCGATATTCCGGAAGGCGTGCTGACCGTGGTGACGGGTGTGGCCGGCTCGGGTAAAAGCTCGCTAATCCACCAGGCATTTCTGAAAGCGTATCCGCAGGCGGTGGTGATCGACCAGTCGGCCGTCGGTACCTCCACCCGGTCCAACCCGGCCACCTATACCGGTACGATGGACCTGATCCGCAAAGCATTCGCCGCAGCCAATAAGGCGGATGCCTCCCTTTTTTCGTTCAATTCCAAAGGCGCCTGCGAAAATTGCCAGGGCACCGGGGTGATCTACACCGACCTGGCCTTCCTCGAAGGGGTGAAAACGCCTTGTGAGGTCTGTGAAGGCAGGCGCTATAAGGAAGAAGTGCTTGCTTACAAATTAAACGGGAAATCCATCTCTGACGTGCTGGCCATGACGGTGCGTGAAGCAGCGGCCTTTTTCACCGCGAAGGACATCAGCAGAAAGCTGGATACCATGATCGAGGTCGGGCTGGAATACCTGACGCTCGGGCAGCCCTTGAGCACGTTGTCGGGCGGTGAATGCCAACGCATCAAGCTGGCCAGCGAGCTGCATAAGAAAGGAAGCATATACGTCATGGATGAGCCTACTACCGGCCTGCACCTTTCAGATGTCGGAAAGCTGATCGGGCTGATGGACGGGCTGGTCGACAAGGGCAATACGGTGATCGTGATCGAGCACAACCTGGAGGTGATCAAAAATGCCGACTGGATCATCGATATGGGGCCTGAAGGAGGCCATAAGGGGGGAGAGGTCGTATTTGAAGGTACGCCCACGGATCTGGCAGGGTATGCCGGCTCGCATACGGGTGTTTACCTGAAAGCGGTTATTGAGGGGTGATGACCCTTGGTGGTCTGTGTCTTCACAGATCAGGTTGCGCAGGTGCAAGAATAAACAAGCATTTCGCGACCGGTAAGACCTTATTGCTTATTCCGGTCGGAGACCGGCGTTCACCTTCCCGTCGTCTGGAGACGAGGGAGAACGGGGCGACGGACGTTGGCGGTCTGTCTCACAGACCACGGATTTGCCTCCTTATACCTTAGTTTTTAAACTTTAAAGTACCAACAGCATTTAGAAACTGTCGCTGGTTCTTTGGGCTTAAATTGGTCCCGCTCATCTGAAACCTGTTGGTTTTGGTAGTCTCCAGACTGTCAAAATAGACACCGGTAGTTCCCTTCCCAAAGTTTCTGGGACTTACAATTTTTGCTCTTTTATTATCAATAATGACAAAATTGATATCGTGTGTGGCAGGATCAACTTCCAGCCGGTTGGAGTACCAGCCGTGATCGATAGATAATTTTTCTTTGCTGTTTATCCTGATCTCCCAGATATACGAGTCATATCCCTGTTGCTTTGTCTCTTTCCATTTCCCGGGGATTTTCATTGTGAATCTTCCGAAATCAATATTCTCAGGATTGATACTGCCGGTCTGGCAGGAAACAGCAGATATAAGAACAACAGTAAATAATAGCTTTTTCATGTTCTTTATTTTTTAACCGTCATATTTTCCGGCATTTTCCCGATCCGGTCGGAGACCGGTGTTCACCCTCCCATCGTCAGGAGACGAGGGAGAGCGGCTGATATCCCGCCGGCCAGTATGAAGACCTTTTGGAGAATAGACCTCCCGGCGGGCTGATTAGTTGTAATTTCCTCACGCTTTCCGGACAAACTCCGACTTGAGCGCCATGGCGCCGAAACCGTCTATTTTACAGCTGATGTTATGATCACCGTCAGTCAGGCGTATGTTTTTTACTTTCGTGCCGGCTTTGAGGGGTTTGGGAGCTCCTTTAACAGGAAGATCCTTTACGATCAGCACCGTGTCGCCGTCGCGGAGTACCTGGCCGTTGGCGTCTTTCACTATGGTCCCTTCCGCCTCTTCGGGCACCTCGGACGGGTTCCATTCATGTCCGCATTCCGGACAGGTGTACAAATAGTCACCGCTGGCGTATGCATAGGGTGAGCTGCAGAGAGGGCATGTTTTCATTTCTTCTTCCATCGCGTAAAGCTACGATTTTTCCGGGAAAGGGAATTATGGAAAGCAGGTACATGCGTGCCGCATCGGAAAGCCGGCTGATCAAAATACAGGACAAAGAGCGATTTTTTTTAAAGTCATTTTGTTAACCATTCGTCTACTCTTGTAAAAGCGTTCGATTGGTATGGCTGCGAGACTTCTTTTAATCCTGTTGCTTTTCCTGGTAAGCGATATCTATTTTTTCCAGGCGGTTACGACCGTTACCTCCAACCCGCTGGTGCATACCGGCTACTGGCTGATTGATGTCTTCCTGGTTCTTGGGATGATTTCCGTAGCTTTTATACGAAGGAAGGGCAGTAAGGTACAGCGTTTTATGGCGATACTGATGGCGGCGATGCTTGTAGTATTCGTTCCCAAGCTGTTTTCGGCGCCGGTATTGCTGGCAGAGGATGTTTTCCGGTTGTTCCGGGGCTTTCCGCCGAGGAATATCTATATCAGCGAGGTGGCGCTCGTACTTTCCGGGTTATTTTTGCTGGTCATTCTTTTTGGTCTGACGCGCGGCAGGCATTTTTACAGGGTAAGACGGGAAACCATTCATTTCCCTGACCTGCCGGAGGCATTCGACGGCTTTACGATCACCCAGTTGTCCGACATACACTCCGGAAGCTTCAGCGAGCCCGGAGGCGTGCAGAAGGGCCTTGACCTGGTGAACGCGCAAAACAGCGACGTGATCCTGTTTACAGGCGACCTGGTCAATAACCAGGCTTCCGAAATGGAGCGATGGATACCAGCCTTTGCCGGGTTGAAGGCGCCGCTGGGGAAATATTCGGTGTTGGGTAATCACGATTACGGGGACTATATCCAGTGGGAAAGCCCCGAGGCCAAGCGATCTAACCTGGCCCGCCTGAAAAACGTGCATGCCGAGATCGGCTTCCGCCTGATGCTCAACGAGGCGATCAACCTGCAGAAGGACGGACAGCGTATTACCCTGCTTGGAGTGGAGAACTGGGGCAAAGGCGGCTTTCACCGGTATGGCGACCTGCAGAAAGCCATAGCCGGCGTTCCTGACAATACCTTTAAAATCCTGATGTCGCACGATCCGTCGCATTGGGAAGGAGTGGTGCTGGATCACCGGCAGCATGTGCATCTTACCCTGTCGGGACACACGCACGGGATGCAGTTCGGCGTTGAACTGTTCGGATTGAAATGGAGCCCCATCCAATATGTGTACAGGCAGTGGGCGGGCCTGTATAACCGCGACGGGAAGTACCTGTACGTCAACAGGGGCTTTGGCTTCCTGGGGCTGAAAGGGAGAATCGGGATCTGGCCCGAAATCGCGGTGATTACGTTAAAGCGTATGAAATGAGCCGGAGATGGTTATGTTATCTCCGGACTTCACTGCTCGACCGAAGCCAGCTCCGATAGTATCCTGCAACTGCCGAATTCCGGCTCTACCCGGATGAACACATCACCCTGTGCTTTGGCAAACCATTTTTCCAGGGCCGTGTTCTTTTTGTTGGAGAGCACGATATTGGCGATCTTTTCGTAGTCGTCCTTCAGGTTGGCTACGTGAGGCTCTTTTTTGCTTTTGTACCAGACGATGCGCATTGCCGATTGTCCTTCATCGGTACGGTACACGATCGGCCTGCTGATCTGTCCTACCTGCATGGAATCAAGGGCAAAATAGAGGACAGGGTCCATAGTAGCGTCGAGCGCGAGATAGCTGGTCTGCGTCTGCATGTCCTGCAGCAGGCCGCCCATTTCGGCTGTCATCTCATCCTGCGAATGCTCTTTGGCTGCTTTTGCGAACGAAAGGGAATCGGCCTGTATCAGGATTCTGAGGCTATCCAGAAAACGGCTGGCATCGGTGATGTCGGTTCCCTCGTTGTAGTCGGGGCGCAACAGGATATGACGAGCCCTGTATTCAGCGCCGCGGGTCTGGAGAAGCTGTATAAGGTGAAACCCGAACTTACTTTCAACCGGTTCGGATATCTCATTAACTTTCAGTGCCAGGGCTGCGCCTTCGAATTCCGGTACCATAGCTCCCCGCCCTGCAAAACCCAGGTCGCCGCCTGTTTTGGCCGACCCGACATCGTCGGAGTGGATCTGGGCAATGATAGCAAAGTCCTCACCCTGCTCTACGCGTTTCTTATAATCGAGAAGCTGGTTACGCAACTTTTGCTTCTGCTCCTGCGTGACGGTACCCAGCCTGACGATATGGCCTACCTCAACTTCAGCAGGTATAAAAGGAAGGCTGTCTTTCGGGATGCCGTTAAAAAATTTCCTAACCTCTTTCGGCGTAATAGCTACGTCTCCCGCTATTTTCTGTTGCATGGTCTCAACGGTAAGCTGCTCTTTAAGCTGTTGCCGGAGTTCAGATTTCAATGCGTCGATGCTCTTGCCGTAAGCCTCGACCAGGTTCTGCTCCGATCCGAACCGCTGAATCATCATGTTCATCCTGCCATTCAGCTGGGCGTCGATATCTTTCTCTTCCACCTCGACCGAGTCGATCTCGGCCTTTGCCAGGAGCATCTTATTAATGATAAGAGATTCGAGCAGGTCACATTTGTCTACATTATTCTGATTCTGCTGGAGATAGCCCTGGTACATTTCCTCTATTTCCGAATTCAGGATATAATAGTTGTCGACCCGCGCTACGATCTTATCGATACTGACGGGGAGCGCCTGGGCAGATAGCTCCGCAGCAGCCCCGGCAAGCAATATCAATGCAGGAATAAGGAACTTGGGGTGAATAAGCCGGAACAGGGAATTAAACGACATGATAATTTTCAGATTTGATAACTTGTGCTTCCTTATTTTACTTTGCTTAGCTCGTTTTTGTTGACTGTAGCCGGATATTCATTCTTCAGTTTTTCGAGCCATTGCTGTTCGAGTACCCGCTGGTAATCATTAATCACAGCTCCCCGCGCTTCTTCAAACGTTTTGAGGCGGGGCGCCTGGATCTCTTTTATATAGATCCATTTTTTATCCCTGGAGGTTGCACGGAGCTGTTCTCCGGTTTTCCATTCGAGTCCGCCAAGCAGCGGGTCGTCTTTGGAAATGTAGCCGTCCCTGGTAATCACTTCTTCTCCTCCGGGCAGGCTGCTGTTCAATACTCTTGCGACATCCCGGGCAGAGGTAGAATAATATACGAAGGTGACTTTCCTGTTTCTTGCCGCATCAGACGTATTTTTCAGTGCGTCATGATTCTTTTCCACTATCCTGTTCAACGATACGTCATTGTCTTTCAGGAAGGTTACTACATTATTGAGCCTGGAATCACTGACTCCCCCGTTTTCTTTTTCGTCACGGTGGGCGTTTATCTCCACGATATATTGCGGATTGGCTCCCATAGCAGTCACTATCCTTCCTAATTTCCGGGCAGCTTCAGCGCTGAGCACCGTCTCATTGTCTTCAAAAAGTAATTCTTCTCCCCGCAGCTCAAGGCTGTATGGATAGCCCGAGAGCATTCTTTTGCCCCGGTTCAGCAGCACGGTGTCCTGGGCAATGGCAAGTGTTGCCAATGCCCTTTCCGGATACTGGTATTTATTCCTGTTGCTTTCAAAAATCTGCCTTTGTCCTAAGGAATCAGTCAGGGATTTTCCCCAGACATATTTTTCCATCATGTTGGAAAGCAGTACACCATCGGTAATTTCCTGCATCAGGTGCTGGAATTCCGGCTGATCCTTTTCCAGCAGGCTTTTTGCATGCAAGGCCAGCTTTTCGTTGACGAAATCGTTGTAGTAACGCCGTAAAGCAACCTCGGACGAGGAACCGGGAGGTAATGGTTTTTGCTTGTTTTTGAGATAGTTAAGGAATTCTCCGCCAGTGTAGGCTTTCCTGTTCAGCACGAAAAGATGGGCTTCCTCAATTTCCTGCGGTACGGGCGAAGGGATAGTCCAGCGCGCTTTCAGTAAAGTGCTGTCTACCAGGGAGCCTATCCTTTGCAGCACATCCAGGTTCTCGGTGATGGGGTACCGGGCGCGTATTTTCTGTTGATTCGTCTTTTCGATAAGCTTTCCGCGGGAGTCCTGGCTTACTTTCTGGCGGAGGGCAGGCGCGGCTTCCTCGTAGCTTTCTACCGGTATCTTTTTAACCAGCCTGATGATATGCCAGCCGTAGGGTGTCTGCACCGGCTCCGAATAATCTCCGGGCCTGGTCAGTACGAAAGCGGCATCTTCGAACGGCTTTACCATCGTTCCGATCCCGAAGGCAGGAAGGAGCCCCTGGTTTTGAACCGAACGCTGATCTTCCGAGAAGTTCTTCACCACTGAATCCCAGCTTTCGCCGGATTTCAGGAGGTTATAAGCCTGGTTTATTTTATTTTTTGCCGCCTGTCGTTGTTCGGGAGCGTCTTTTTCTGAAGAAGGGACCATGCAATGAGCTACCTGGATTTTCCCGCGGTTTGGCTTCCTGTCGTGTACCTTTATAATATGATATCCATGGACGCTCCTGACAGGTTCCGAAAATCGCCCTGCCGGCGTATGATAGGCTGCCGTTTCAAAAGGGTATACCATCTGGAAAACGGTGAAGCTGCCCAGGTCGCCTTTGTTTGACTTTGCGCTGGGGTCTTGCGAAAACTTCAGCGCCAGCTCTCCGAAATCGGCGCCATCACGAAGCTGCGCCCATATTTTCTGCACCGTTTCATAGGCTTTGAGCGTGTCGGACGGCGCTGCATACTCCGGGACACGGATCAATATATGGGAAGCGTGAACTTCAGTTTTGGATCTTTCATATGCCTCCCTGGCAAATTTCTCGACAAGATCCTTGTCATTCAGGAAGTTCTGCAACAGGATTTCCCTATAGGACGAGATTTCGTCCCTGAAGTTCTCGGTCGTATCACCACCTTCTTTCCTGGCAGCCAGCACCTTGAGCTTCATATTGGTAAAAAGCTCAAGGTATTCCTGAGCGCTCAGCGGTTTTTCCGAATTTAGGGAATATTTGTTCTTCTCAAAAGATGCGGCAAAGTCTCTGGTAGTATAGGATTGATCGCCCAGCCTGACTAAAACCGGTTCTTCAGCCGGTCCCGGATCGGGGGTATTGGTGACAGCGGGAGGCGTTGTTTTGCACGATTCAAGTATAATGGCGACGATGGCAATTACAATGAAACGGGAACGGAGCATAATCAGGTATTAAAAATACGATGGTAAAACCCTGCCCGGAGTACAACTCCGGGATTTTGGCGTTTTAATAACGACAAAATTAGTAAAAAGGTTTGACACCGAACGGATTTGGTGAAGATCGTGAGAAAGGTCACAGTTTTTTCGCTAACACTAATATATATCAAATCTCTTTATTTGTTGTCAATCAATGAAGGAAGCAATCACCCCAAAAGTTCCTTCACGACCTTGCCATGCACGTCCGTCAGGCGGAAACGACGGCCCTGGAACCTGTAAACCAGCTTTTCATGATCCACGCCCAGTAAATGCATAAGGGTGGCGTGGAAGTCATGCACATGTACCGGATCTTTGACGATGTTATATGAAAAATCGTCTGTTTCACCGAAGGAAAACCCGGATTTTACACCCGCTCCGGCCATCCACATGGTAAAGCACCTGGGGTGATGGTCCCGGCCGTACTCCAGGGGAGATAACTGGCCCTGTGAATAGACCGTACGCCCGAACTCGCCGCCCCAGATCACCAGCGTGTCTTCGAGAAGCCCACGGCGCTTCAGATCCATGATAAGGGCGCCGGTGGCCTGGTCGGTTTGCCTGCATTGCGTCCTGATGGTTTGGGGAAGCTGTCCGTGGTTGTCCCAGCCCTGGTGGTAGAGCTGTACGAATTTTACATCTTTTTCGAGCAGTTTCCGCGCCAGGATACAATTGGCGGCATAGGTACCCGGATCGCGGCTGTCGGGGCCGTAGAGGTCAAAAACTTCATCCGGCTCGTCTTTGACGTCGAGCACATCCGGCACGGACGTCTGCATCCGGTAGGCCATTTCATATTGAGCAATGCGGGCTTCTACTTCCGGGTCTCCGTAGGGCTCATTCTGGAGTCGGTTGATCCGGGTCAGGTAGTCCAGCATTTCAGCCCGGTCTTCGCCGTCGTACCCTTCGGGGTTGTTGAGAAACAGCACAGGGTCTTTTCCCGACCTGAACTGTACCCCCTGGTATTTGGAAGGGAGGAAGCCGTTGCCCCATAGCCTGGCATACAGGGGCTGGTCTTTTGGCGCATTTTTCGACACAAGCACGATGAAAGCCGGCAGGTTGTCGTTCATAGAACCCAGACCGTAGTTTACCCATGCCCCGATAGAAGGTCTTCCCGGTAGCTGATTGCCCGTTTGCAGGAAAGTAATGGCCGGATCGTGGTTGATGGCTTCCGAATAGAGGGATTTTACGATGCAAAGCTCGTCGACCACACCGGCTGTATAGGGGAGAAGCTCGCTTACCCAGGTACCGCCGGCACCATGCCGGTTGAACCTGAAGGCCGACGGTGCCACGGGCAGC
The DNA here is from genome assembly GCA_037191015.1 of Spirosomataceae bacterium. Lineage (GTDB taxonomy): Bacteria > Bacteroidota > Bacteroidia > Cytophagales > Spirosomataceae > Ravibacter. Next base: position 103,716 of record JBBCKD010000007.1, on the reverse strand, counting down.
GAGCTCTGATTGGCGCTCATCCCGGTAAGTCGCTGGCCCTGACGGACAGAATCGGGAAGCTGCTGCCCGAACAGATCTACCAGCTTCGGCTTATAGTCGAAGGTCTCAAACTGGGACGGTCCCCCGCTCATGAAAAGATAAACGACCCGTTTGGCTTTCGGGGCGAGATGCGGTAACGCCCTGAGCACTTCTTCTTCAAAATTCGTTGCGTCTTCCGTATTTTGAAAGGTAGATTTGTTCACCGCCCGGTCACAGCCGAGCAGAGAGCCGAGCGTAAGCGCGCCCAGCCCTAAAGATGTTTTTACCAGGAAGTTCCTCCTGTCGAGCTTTTCATGAAGTGAATTGAATTCCGGAGAATGCAGCCTGAACGGTTCGTCGTGGTGGTGATGCATCTTATCTTTTGGTAAGGGTTGCGTCGGAATTGAGTATGGTGCTGGCTACGACCGAAAATGCTGCTACCCGGGAAGGATCCGAAGCGGGATCTACCCTGTACTGGCCGGTGCGGAGCCAGCCGGCAGCTTTCCCGGGTGCTTTTTTCATCCTGGTATATTCGGACTCGTAAAGGCTGAGAAGCAGCTCCAGCTCTTTTGGGGCCGGGGTTCTGCCGGTCGATCTGCGATAAGCCTCCGTTACAGCCTGCCGGTCGTCGGCAGACTGTGCCATACGTTCGCCTATTTTCCTGGCAGCTTCGACGAACGTCGGGTCGTTGAGCGTGACAAGCGCCTGAAGGGGGGTGTTGGTCTGCTGGCGTCTCACAACACAATAGCTCCGGTCGGTTGCATCAAAAGAAGAAAGGGTAGGGTTCGGGACCGAACGTTTAACCAGGATATATAAACTTCGCCGGTAGACATTTCCTCCGCTGTCCTGCTGATAACGCGCGCTGTTGATCTCCCACAGTCCTTCAGGCTGGTAGGGTTTTACGCTGGGGCCGCCTATCTTTTCGTTAAGCAGACCGCTGGCCGTCAGCGCGTTGTCCCTGATCATTTCCGCTGATAATCTCCCGGAAGGCCCTCTGGCCAGCAGCCGGTTATCCGGGTCTCTTTCCCGCAGCTCTTTCGTGGCGCGGGAATCCTGCCGGTAAGTAGCAGACATGACCATAAGCTTGTGGAGGTGTTTCACATCCCAGCCTGATTGACGGAACTCAAAAGCAAGCCAGTCCAGCAGCTCGGGATGGCTGGGCATTTCTCCCTGGTTGCCAAAGTCCTCCGAAGTTTTGACAAGCCCGGTACCAAAAAAGATCTGCCAGTACCGGTTTACCGCTACACGCGCCGTTAGCGGATTTTCGGGTGAGGTAAGCCATTGAGCTAGTCCGAGCCGGTTTTTGGGGAGATCTTCGGGATAGGGTAGAATTGACGCCGGGGTGTTGGGGTAGACCTTTTCTCCTTTATTGGCATATTCTCCCCTCTGCAGGATATAGGCTTGTTTGGGTTTGGGATATTCCTGCATGACCATAAGTTCTTTGACCTGCTGCATCGAATCGGCGAGCGCAGTACGCCACTGCGTCAGCTCTTTCCGTATGTCAAGCATATTCCGGGATACAGCGCTCAGGTAATAGTCTCTGAGCCGGGATAGCTGCAGCCCGGACAGGCCGGAAGCCGGGGTTTCGACGATACTACCCCAGTCGGCCCGCCCGCTAAGCACCTGTATTTCGTAGGGGGTTAGCTCCCTGTCGTAAACGGCGATATCGTCGACCAAACCGTTTTTGAAACCCAGGCCGCGGCCCCAGCCGCCGATCTGCAGTCCCGGCTGAACTTTCCTGGAGAAAATGATATCTTTTGTCAGCTGGTCAATTTCAGTGTTCATAGCCAGCGGCTCGCCATCCATATACAGGCGGAGTCCCTCAGCCCGCGAAGAGCCGTCGTAAGTCATCGTGAGATGGATCCATTTCCCGGTAGGCGCTTTGATTTCCGATACCCTGGTAATGGCATTGGAGGGGGCGACATAGGCCAGGTTGGTTTCCAGCTTCCCGTCTTTCAGGTAGAGGTGGTATCCTCTGAAGTTATAGAGCCGTTCAAAATCGCTTTTATGGAAAATTACGCCTTCTTTCAGGTCTTTCGGGATCAGGACGCGGATACCTACCGAAAAAGGCTGAGATTTCCGGAAGACGCCCACATCGCCGAAGTCCAGGTAGGTATCGCCGTCCATACGGAGCGCCATTCCGTTATTGCCCGGTAAAAAGTCGGGAAGGATTTTCACAGGCCCCCCGTTATATTTGAGTGCGCCGGCAGTCTTTTTCCCGGTCCTGCTGGCCAGGTGTTTCGAATCAAAGTCGAAAAAAGCCTGAAGGCCGCTCAGGGGGACTTTTTCCCTGCCCAACTGAATGTGGTGCTTATCTTTAAGCCAGGCGGAGAAAAGCTCGTCCTGCCTGCCGGTTTCTTCTTTAAGCCGGCTTTCCAGCCCGGCGATCCGGCTGCGGATTTCTTTCAGGGATATCTCCTGCGAGGCGGTAGGCAGCAGGAGCGTAGGGGCTGGGAGCGCGTCATCCCATGAAATCTGCCCGGCTTCCCTGACATTATTGAAGAAGCTGTACAGCTCGAAATAGTTTTTCTGGGTAATGGGGTCGTATTTATGGTCGTGGCATTTAGCGCAGCTCAGCGAAACCCCGAGCATGGCGTCGCCGAAAGTATTGACCCTGTCCACGACATATTCTGTCTGGAACTCCTCCTCGATAATGCCGCCTTCCATGTTTTGCTGGTGGTTACGGTTAAAAGCCGTAGCAATGATCATGTCTCTGGTCGGATGGGGCATAAGGTCACCGGCCAGCTGTTCCTGCAGGAACCTGTCATAAGGCATATTCCGGTTAAAGGCCCCGATCACCCAATCCCTGTAAGGCGACATGTCACGGAGCCTGTCTACCGTATAGCCGTGCGAATCCGCGAACCTGGCCAGGTCCAGCCAGTCGGAGGCCATTTTTTCGCCGTAATGCGGAGATTCCAGCAACCGGTCCACCTGCTTTTCATATGCATTTTCCGAGGTATCGGCAAGAAACCTGTCTATTTCGGAGATTGTGGGCGGGAGCCCCGTGAGGTCGAGCGAAAGCCTGCGCAGCAGCATTTCTTTTTCGGCGCCGCCGGCAGGTGTAAGCTGTTCTTTTTCGAGCCTTGCCAGGATGAACCGGTCGATGTCATTTTCGATCCGGGCCTGGTTTTTTACTTTCGGCGGTTTGGGTTCCCCGATTCTGGTAAAAGCCCAATGGGGTTTGTATCCCGCTCCGTCCTTGATCCATTTGATCAATATGGCTTTTTCCCGTGCGGTCAGGCTCAGGTGTGAGTCGGGTGTGGGCATGACATAGTCCGGGTCGGCAGAGACGATCCGGTGAAAAAACTCGCTTTTGGCCAGTTTCCCGGGTTTGATGGCAAATTTGCCGGGCGTTTCGGGAAGCTCGCCATAAGCTGCTGTTGCTATGTCAAGCCGCAGGCCGGCTTTTTGCTTGGCCTCGTCGGGACCGTGGCAGGCAAAGCATTTGTCGGAAAGGATCGGTTTAACATGGATGTTATAATCTACAGGCTCCGATAGCTGCTCATAGGCCATGGCAACATCTTCGGGCATTTCCGGTCTGCATGAAGAAATCATGCAGAGGAGGAATACGACGTATATCCAATACTTATTTACCAAACCTGAGATCATTTATTCATTTCGGTCAATCCGGGTCCGGGAAGCCCTGCTTCTTTACCCGATTCGATAATTTTAACTGTGCCGCGTCGCTATAAAGACATAAAAATACAGAGAATTCTTGTAAATAAAGCCCTGGGTTTATGGCAGCAGTTGCGAAATGACCACTAATAATACCACGACATCCTATTCGTCGCAGATTACGGGCACCAGTCTCTGTGGTATATTTTATCGGCAGCAGAGAGATGCAGGTTTCATACCGGGCTGTACCTGTGAATTCTTTCCCACTCTATTTTGTTCAAATAAATAGGACTCTGATTGCACCTTTTTTGAAGCGATATGGACTGATAGCGTTAAAAAATGGTTACAGTTGGATAATTATTTGTACATTTTCAGTTTTCGTGCATTACTATGAACCCCAAAAAAATAGTTATCATCGGTGGCGGCTTTGCCGGGATCAACCTCGCCAACAGGCTGGCCGATGACAGTCGCTTTCATATAACACTCGTCGACAGGAATAACTATAACTTTTTTCCACCGCTGCTTTACCAGGTGGCAACGGGCTTCCTGGAAGTTTCCAATATCAGCTATCCTTTCCGGAAATTGTTCAGGGGGAAGCGCAACATATCCTATCGTATGGCGGAATTCCTGAGGGTCGACGCCGGCGAAAATAAGGTGATACTTTCGAACGGGGTGCTGGCGTACGATTACCTGGTATTCGCTACCGGTACCGAAACCAATTATTTCGGGATGGAGAATGTCCGGAAGAATGCGATCCCGATGAAAACCATCAACGACGCGGTTTCGATGCGGAACGTCCTGCTGCAGCGGATGGAAAGGGCTACAGTTATCGAAGATCCGGGGGAAAAACGACGACTGCTGACTATCGTCGTAGCCGGGGCCGGTCCTACCGGTGTGGAGCTTTCAGGGATGTTTGCGGAAATGCGGAAGAACGTAATTCTTAAAGAGTATCCCGGGTTTGAAGGGGTCGGTGCGAAAATTTACCTTGTAGACGGAGGTTCGAAAGTACTGGCTGCAATGAGCGAGAAATCGCAGGACGACAGCTATGAGGACCTGGTAAAGATAGGAGTGGAGGTGAAGCTCAATATGCAGGTAAAAGACTTCGACGGAGAGGTCGTCACTTTTGCGAATGGAGAAACGATCGAAACGAATACCGTGATCTGGGCGGCGGGGGTAACTGCTACCCGGTTTGAAGGCCTGCCGCCCGAAGCGTTCGGCCGGGGGAACCGGTTGATCGTCGACCGCTATAACAGGCTCACCGGCGGTGAAAATATCTATGCAATAGGCGATACCTGTATTTCGACCGAGGATCCCGGCTTTCCGCAAGGCCATCCGCAGGTGGCGCAGGTGGCTATACAGCAGGGGCAGAGCCTTGCGGGTAATTTTAAGAATGCATTGTCCGGCCGGGCCCTGTCGGAATTCAGGTACTTTGACAAGGGCTCCATGGCGATCATCAGCCGCAACAGGGCAGTGGCAGACATATTCAAGCTGCATTTCAAAGGGTTTATTGCCTGGTTCATGTGGTTGTTCGTACATTTGATGAGTTTGATCAATTACAGGAACCGATTAGCAACCCTATACAACTGGGCGTGGGCGTATTTTACCAAAGATCAATCCCTGAGGTTCATTATCCGTCCCGATCCCAAGCCTCATGATGAGCGAGTTATCACAGGCTCCGTTAAATGAGATCCTGGCATGGCAAGGCCGCAGGCTCAGTGAGCTGATACATTATGTGTCCCTAAACTCCCGGTTCTACCGGGAGATGTTTGAAAAGAGCGGCATTGCTGCCGGCGATATCAGGCAGGTCGCGGACCTGGCCGGGCTGCCCTTTACCACCAAAGACGATCTGGCGGCTCATAACGAAGATTTTCTTTGTGTACCCAGGAGCAGGATAGCAGACTATGTCACTACCTCGGGGACGCTGAGCGATCCTGTAGCCTTTTACCTGACAGATTCTGATATAGAGCGCCTGGCCGTTAACGAAGCCGCCTCCTTCAGGCTGGCCGGGGGAGGGCCGGGAGACGTTTACCAGTTGATGACCACAATAGACAGGCGGTTTATGGCCGGGCTCGCCTATTGGATGGGAGCGCGCAAGCTTGGCGCCGGTATGGTCAGGGTAGGGCCCGGAGCCCCTTTTTTACAATGGGAATCTATAGAGCGGTTCGGGTCTACTGTATTGATCGCTATTCCGTCGTTCATCCCGCGCCTGCTGGAGTATGCAGAGGAAAACGGGATCGACTATCGCAACAGTACGGTCAGATCGGTCCTCTGTATCGGGGAGCCTGTCCGTAATTCCGATTTTTCGCTCAACGAGCTGGGACGCCGGATTGCGGAAAAGTGGGATGTAAAACTATACTCCACTTACGCTTCCACAGAAATGGGCGCTGCCTTTACTGAGTGCGAAGCCGGAAGGGGGGGGCATCTTAACCCGGAGCTGCTGATCCTGGAGGTAGTGGATGATTCGGGGAAGCCGGTTCCCGATGGCGGACTGGGCGAGGTGGTGGTCACTACCCTCGGTGTGGAAGGTATGCCGCTGCTGCGCTATAAAACCGGGGATCTCTGTCATGTACACTACGATGCCTGCTCGGGCCGCAATACGCCGCGGCTTGGCCCGGTCGTAGGCCGCAAGCAGCAAATGATCAAGTTCAAGGGCACCACTCTTTTCCCCCCTGCCATTTTCGATGTGCTGGATATGTTGCCGGAAATAACCCTCTACCAGGTAGTGGTTTCGGCCAACGAATACGGGAACGACGATCTGGCTGTCCGTTTGCCCGACAAGCTCCGGTCGGACTCGTTCGCAGAAAAGGTTTCCTCGCTGTTCAGGTCGCGGCTGAGGGTTACCCCCCGGCTGGAATTTCTCCCCGAGTCATTGCTGCGTGATAAAGTCCACATTGCCGAAAAGAGAAAACCGCAAAAGCTCGTCTACCTCGGCGGGGAAAACAGGGATCCTTACCAATAGCTAACCGGCCCGGCCCGATGGCTGGCCCATCGCGACTTTGAGAGCTTTTGAGCTTAATTTCCGGGAGATTTTGAATAAATTCGAATCCTATTAAACTACAATTTATATGCACATCAAAAAAATCTACCTGATATTGGGGATACTTCTGCTGGCAGCGACCGGTGTGAAGGCCCAGAATACGATGCAGGGGCTGTTTGCGGGAAACACGAAGCTGACGTTCCTGGGAATCGATTTTACCAACGCCAAATACGTAGGAGCAGCCGGCTTCACCGATCCGTCGTCGATAAAAAACCAGCATATCAAAAGCTGGAATTCGCTACTGGTGCTGGAGCCGAAGAAATTCTCCTTGCAGGGTCCTTTTAAAATCAAGGATGACAGCATGTATGCAACCGATATTGACGATGTGACACGGATTAACGCTGCTGCCGAAGTGGAATCCAATATCACCGAGGAACAGCATTTACTTACCGAAGCCGACGTGAACAGGATAGTTTCGAAGTATAAGTTTACTCCTTCCGACGGCGTAGGCGTGGTGTATGTAGCAGAAAATCTTGATAAGAATAAAGAAGAATTTACGGCCTGGGTAACTTTCATAGACCTGGCTGCGGGCAAGGTAATTTACACAGAGCGGTTGGTTTCAAAACCCGGAGGTTTTGGCTTCAGAAACTACTGGGCCGGGGCAGTTTACAAAGTCAACAAGCTGATCGAGTCCAAATATTATAAGCAATGGACTAAGCAATTCAAATGAGAGCGACCCGGCGCGGAACGGGCGGTGCCTTTTTTATTTACCCGTTTCTCCTTTTGTATGTTTGGAAAACCTCCGACGGCTGCCGTATTTTTGCGGCGCTTACTTAATCCTTATATAGTATTTACCGTTGAAAAGAGAAATATCTGCGCTTGACGCCAAGTTTGAAGCTCAAAAAATTGCTTTCGGCCCCCTATATTTTCAGGCTGTAATGGCTATGCTTGAATTGGGGATTCTTGAACTGGTCGGGAAACACCGTAACGGTATTGGTATCAGGGAGCTCTGTGAAAAGAGCGGGATTTCGGAATACGGGGTGGAGATACTGATGGAAGCGGCCGAAACCATAGATGTGGTCAGGAAGAATGAAGAGGGACGTTACAATATTACCAAGGTCGGCTTTTATTTGCTGAAGGATGAGATGACGCGGGTAAATCTCAACTATATGAAGTATGTGTGCTATAACGGCGCCAACTTCATGAAGGAGAGCATAGTGGAAGGGAAACCTTTAGGGCTCAGGACCCTGGGTAACTGGCCTACCCTGTACGAAGGGCTCTCCCAGTTTCCCGACAAGGTCAGGGAGGCTTGGTTTGATTTTGATCATTATTACTCCGACGATGCCTTTCCCTATGCGCTGGAAATCGTTTTCAGGGAGAAGCCCGCGAGGATATTTGATGTGGGGGGTAATACGGGAAAATGGGCAATAGCCTGCTGCGGCTATGACCCCGCCGTGAACGTTACGATCCTGGACCTGCCGGGACAGCTGAATGTAGCCAGGGAAAATGCTGAAAAAAGCGGGTTGGCGGAGAGAATAGATTTCCATCAGATCAACCTCCTGGATCCGTCGCAAAGAATACCCGAAGGCGCCGATGCCATCTGGATGAGCCAGTTCCTGGATTGTTTTTCCAAGGAAGAGATACTGCAGATACTCAGAAATGCCTACCAGGCTGCGGGTCCGGGGACCTGGCTTTACATTATGGAGCCGTTTTTTGATAACCAGCGCTATGAGGCCGCCCAATACAGTCTTGTGGCTACATCCCTGTATTTCACTATTATGGCAAACGGGAACAGCAAGATGTATAGCGTCGAAGTTATGGAGGACCTTGTAAAAGAAGCAGGCTTTTCGATAGAGGAAGTTTTTCCGCTGATAGGAGACAGCTATCACACTATTTTGAAATGCAGGAAATAGCCGGGATGCTACCGGCGCCCGCCCGGTATTTGTACCGGTAACCAATAAAAGACCCCTTGCTGCCGGCCGGAGTGATCAGGGAATACCGGTAAGCAGCGTGTTATAATGCTATGAAAAAATCACAGGGTATAGTTTGGGCAGGCTTACGGATCGTAGCGCTGTTTGTGTTGACCGCATTCAGCGGAAGTATGGCCACCTCTCTGAGAGGACAGTTTTTTACAGCTTTTTCTTCGGGAAGCACGGAGCAGATAGACCAGGTCCTGGAAATCCTCGAAGGTGCAGACGGGAAGATGACGCGTGCATATGAAGGAGCGCTCCTGATGAAGAAGGCCGATTTAATAAAAGGCCCCGGCGAAAAGCTGAAGATGTTTAAAAAGGGGCACGAGATCTTTGAAAGCGAACTGGCTGCGGACCCCGACAATGCAGAGCTCCGGTTTATCAGGCTCTGTATCCAGGAAAATGCGCCGAAGGTACTTAAATACAGGAATGAAATAGAAGAGGACAAAGCTTATGTGGTTAAAAGCTTCGCCTCTTTGCCGGCAGATATACGAAAGCATATTCTCGACTATGCAGAGTCGTCAAATGTCCTGATGCCCGATGAATTAAAGCAAAAAAAATAACCTGCTCTTCGTTCTAACCGGCAGGAAAAACGAGGAAGATTAAGAACCGAAACAATTGAAAATCCTAGCTGTCAGCTACTCGCAAACCGGGCAATTAGATGAAATAGTCCGGAAATTTCTGGAGCCATTGGAAGGAGCCGATATCGATTGGGTCAGGATAGAGGCAAGCCCCCGCTTCCCGTATCCCTGGCCGACCGCCGATTTCTTTGACGCCATGCCCGAGACAGTGCTGGAGGAGCCTGTCGGGCTGGAGCCGTTCTCTTTCCGCCGGGAGACTTACGATCTTATTGTATTAGGTTATCAGCCCTGGTTCCTGTCGCCTTCCCTGCCTGTGTCCTCTCTTTTGCAGCGCGAAGAATTCAGGAAGCGATTATCAGGAACCCCGGTCGTTACCATATCCGGCGGACGGAATATGTGGCTGAACGCCCAGGAGAGTGTAAAAAAACACATAAAAGACGCAGGCGGCAGACTGGTAGCCAATATCCCCCTGGTAGACCGCAATCCCAACCATATAAGCGTAATTACAATCATACATTGGCTGATAGGAGGGAAAAAGGACCGTAAATGGGGAATATTTCCTATGCCGGGGGTTAGCCCGGAAGATATCGCCTTTGCGGGCCGCTACGGAGAAGCGACACGCCGGGCATTGGAGGAAGGCCGGCTGGAAGGTTTGCAGAAGCAGATCCTCTCGTACGGTAAAATATCGGTACCTACCGATATTTTGTTTATCGAAGAGCGGGCGAAGCGCCTGTTCAGGATCTGGGCAAACCTGATCAAAGCCAGGGGGACTACGAGGGAAAAGCGCAGGCGGTGGGTGACATTGTTCAAATATTACCTGCTGATCGCTCTTTTTGTAGCGGCCCCGCTTCTTTTAACTGTTTATTATATCACGGTGTGGCCTTTTACCAGGAAGCAACTACTGAGGAAAAAACAATACTTTTGTGGAGTAGAAGTGTAAAAAGTTAAGATGTCGGAAGTTTATATTACCAGAATTGCCAAATTTTTGCCTAATGAGGCTATAGATAATTCGGAATTGGAAGTTTACCTGGGGACAATCAACGGTAAGCCTTCCAAATCCAAAGCTATTGTATTACGTAATAACGGGATCAAAACCCGTTACTATGCGCTTACCCGGGAAGGCGTGCCGACTCATACCAATGCCGGAATGGCAGCGTTATCGGTGCGGGCCTTATTTGAGGATGATCCCGGTCTTTTGAAAAACGTGGAGCTGCTGGCATGCGCGACCTCCAGCCCCGATCAGCTGATGCCCTCTCATGCCGTCATGGTACACGGAGAGCTGCCTGAGACGGGACCCATTGAAGTAGTATCGCCTTCGGGTGTTTGCTGCGCCGGAATGCATGCTTTCAAATATGCCTGGATGAACGTGAAGCTCGGAGAGAAAAGCCGCGTAGTATGCTCGGCTTCCGAAAGGCTTACTCCCGTGCTGAAGTCCGACCAGTTCGAGGACGAAGTAACCAAGCTTGCTATTTTGGAAAAGAACCCGGTGCTGGCGTTTGAAAAGGACTTCCTGAGATGGATGCTTTCCGACGGCGCGGGCGCTTTCTACCTGGAAAACAAGCCCAACCAGGAAGGGATTTCATTGAGGGTGGACTGGCTGGAAGCGGTTTCGTTCGCCAATGAGCTGGAACCTTGCATGTATATGGGAAGCGATAAGATGGAGGACGGTACGCTCAGGTCTTATAAGGATTATAACTCGCATGACCTGATCGAGAAGTCTGTCATGAGCATCAAGCAGGACGTGAAGCTGCTCGGCAATAACATCGTAACCGTAGGAGTGGACAGGATGATCGCGATACTTCGGCAAAAAGGGATTTCACCCGGTGATATCGATTATTTCCTTCCGCATCTTTCCAGCTATTTTTTCGAGAGCAAAATTGCCGATTACCTGAAGGAGAAGGACTATGAGTTGGAGCCGTCAAAATGGTTTACCAACCTGAAAACCAAGGGCAACGTAGGTGCGGCCTCCATCTACCTGATGCTCGAGGAGCTTTTCCATTCCGGACGTCTCCGCAAAGGGGAGAAGATCCTGATATCGGTACCCGAAAGCTCGCGGTTTTCTTATGTATACGGGTATCTGACGGTGGTGTAGCGGAAGGCGCTGCAGAGCCGTAGGGCCTGCGGCTTCCATATCGCAAAGCAATAATCCGAGAGCTTATTATGCATCATTACATATGAAAAAGGAAGAAGTACCTCAGGACAAAAGCGCGCTTGCCAACTTCACCAGGGAGGTTTGCTACGTAAGGAATGCCGACGGCAAATATGAGACCGTGCTGAGCACAGGCTGGGAGGTGAAGGCCGTGGCGCTGGATAATGCATGGGATGAAGTGAAGGAACGCGTTGCCGAAGCGCGCGACGCCGTAGCGAAAGGCGGGAAGAGCCCGATTTATTATTTCATGGCGCTCAACCTGATGGACATGCCTGTTATCGCCGATTATACCGGCTTCTGGCCTTTTTTTATAAAAAGACATCTGCGCCCTTCCGTTTTCAGGGGCCTGAGCGACAGAAAGCTTGAAAAATATGCAAAGGCATTCGGGATTACGGTCGATGAGTTGAAAAATTTTAAAGGATAAGATTGGAGAAGCGTTTCGAACATATTCAGTCGGCACATTGTGAAAACGGCGTGACAACGGCCCTGCTCCGGCATCGCGGCATTGGCTTTATTACCGAGCCGCTGGCTTTCGGCATAGGCTCGGGTTTATTTTATATACAGATACCTTTTCTTACCGTCAACAACGGTCCGGCCATTTCTTTCCGGACCATGCCGGGCGCTATTTTCAGCCGCACGTGCAAGTCGCTGGGGATAGAAGTGGTGAGAAAGAAGTTCAGCAGCGAAGACAAGGCGGAAGCATACGTGGAAAAGCTGGTAGGCGAGGGGGTTCCCGTAGGATGCCAGGTGGGTGTTTTCCATTTGCCTTATTTCCCGGCTGAATACCGTTTTCACTTTAACGCGCATAACCTGATCGTGTTCGGAAAGGAAGGCGGGCAGTACAAGGTCAGCGACCCTGTCATGGAAATTACCACGAGCCTGAGCCCTGCTGAACTGACCCGGGTACGATTTGCGAAAGGTCCGCTTTCTCCCAAAGGACAGGCCTACTATCCTATTATACAGGGGGAGATCGACGAAAATGTGATCAGGAAAGCGATTATCAAGGGAATTAAAAGAAATATCCGGGATATGCTGCAGATCCCGGGCGGCTTTGCAGGAGTTAAGGGAATTAAGTATACCGCCAACCGGGTGCGGAACTGGAGAGAGAAGCTGGGCGTGCGGAAAGCCGGCCTTTTCCTCGGGCAGATCGTCCGTATGCAGGAGGAAATAGGGACAGGCGGAGGAGGCTTCCGTTTTTTGTATGCAGCCTTCCTGCAGGAAGCGCATGCATTGCTGCCCGACGATGAGCTGCTTCGTATTTCGGAGGAGTTTACCAGGGCGGGCGATCTCTGGCGGAGTAACGCCGTGAAAATGGCCGGGATCTATAAAGGCCGGACAACGGCCCAGGCAGATTTTGATGAAGTAGCCGACAGGATGGAAGAAATAATGGAGTTGGAGAAAAGGGCGTTTCAAAGGCTTTCACTCTTAAAGGGAGTAAAATGAGTGTAGGGATAGCCATCGACCAGGTAAGCTACCGGTATCAGAACGAGGTAGACCAGACGCTGAAATCGGTTCAGCTTTCGGTACTGCCGGGAGATATCTTCGGGCTTCTCGGGCCAAACGGGGCGGGTAAAACTACGCTGATGTCCATTATGGTCGGGATCCTGAAGCCCGATGAAGGAGGCATCAGCTATTATGATGGTAAAAGGTTGCTGGACAGGCAGGAAATCCGCGGGATAATCGGCTATGTCCCGCAGGATTACGCGTTCTACCCTGAGCTCACTCCTTTGCAGAACCTGGCTTATTTCGGGGCTATGTATAATATGAGCGCTTCCGGCATCAGGAAACGTTCCGGTGAGCTGCTCGATGTGCTGGGGTTATCGAATGTAGCCGGCAAGAAGGTCTCAGCCTTTTCAGGAGGTATGAAACGGCGGGTTAATCTTGCGATCGGTATTCTTCACGGGCCCAGGGTCATTTTCCTGGATGAGCCTACGGTGGGCGTAGACGTACAGAGCAAGTACGCCATTGTGAATTTTCTTAAAGAACTCAACCGGGCCGGCGTTACAATCGTCTATACGTCTCATCACCTGTCGGAGGCGGAAGAGCTTTGCAACCGGATCGCCATGATAGACCATGGGAAAGTGATAGCCTTCGATCACGTTTCTTCGTTGTTAAAAACCAATAATTCCAAGGACTTGCAATCCCTGTTCCTGAGCCTTACGGGCGTAAGCTACAGGGATTGAATTGCCGGAGTAAGTCAATGTATAAGCTTCTTGCATCGCTAAAGAAAGAAATTTTATTGTTGTGGAGCGATAAAGCAGGGCTTTTGCTGATGTTCGCAATGCCGTTGCTGCTGGTTTTCGTCATCACGATCATACAGGACAGCGCTACCAGGATCGCTTCCGAAAACAGGATCAGTATCCTGGCAGTCAACCACGATGAAGGCGGATCAGGAAAGGATTTGCTTGAAAAGCTGACTGCTTCGGGGATGTTTGAGTTTACCCTGAGAAATGAGCTGGCCAGGGAGGAGGTTAACCAGGAGATGTTAAGCAAGGGAATACTGATGGCGCTCTACATCCCGCCCGATTTTACCTCGAAGCTGACCGGGGGCGCAGGAGAGATCAGTTCCCTGATGCTGAGAGACCTGGGGATGGAGCACGGAGACAGCGTGGTCGGCTCACCGCCCAAACCCAACGTTTCATTTTATTTCGATCCCGTATTACAGGAAAATTTCACGACATCGGTGCAGAATATAGTGGGAGCTTATGTTACCCAGGTAGAGACGGCGCTGGTGATCGACCAGCTCTATGAGGATACTGAGATCGAAGCCAGGCCCGACGAACTGAAAGACAGGATGCTCGCCAACCGGGTGAAGATAGATATGTTTGCCACCGGACGCGGCGGAAGCGGCCTGCGGCCTAACAGCACCCAGCATAATGTACCGGCATGGACCATTTTCGCAATGTTCTTTATGGTGGTGTCGTTGGGCAGCAATGTGGTGAAGGAGCGTAACAGCGGGAGCTTCCTGCGGCTGAAAACGATGCCTACGAGCTTTTTCCTGGTTATCTTCAGCAAAATGCTGGTGTATGTGCTGCTTGCCGTTCTGCAGGTAGCGCTTATATTTTCGACCGGCATCTTTTTGTTCGGGAAGATAGGGTTGCCGGCGCTGGTGATCCCGGGTAACTACGGGGCGTTTATAACGGTGGTCCTCCTGAGTGCCCTGGCGGCGGTAAGCTACGCGCTGCTGGTAGGGACATTGGCCAGGAGCCACGAGCAGGCCAACGGTTTCGGGGCCATATCTATCGTGCTGTTTGCCGCTCTGGGAGGAATATGGGTACCGACTTTTATCATGCCGGAATTCATGCAGGTCATCAGCATGTTTTCACCTCTTCAGTGGTGCCTGCAAGGTTTTTATACTCTTTTTTTAAAAGAAGGAAGCTGGGTAGACTTAAAGTGGGTAATTTTGTCAATTGCGGCATTTGTTACTGCGTGCCAGGCAGGAATATACCTTAAGCTCCGCTCAGAAAAATTAGTTTAGACTTATCCGTTACAATATTTTATGTCTGAATTGAATACAGCCGCTTTGAAAGAAACCCTTAAGAAGCAAATTGTACAGTACCTTAATCTTCTGGACGTGAAGCCGGAGGATATCAGAGACGATGAACCGCTGTTCGGCGGGGATCTGGGCCTTGACTCTATCGACTCGCTCGAGCTGGTGGTGCTCCTGGAAAGGGAGTACGGGATTAAGATCAACAACCCGGCGGAAGGCAGAAAAATACTTGTAGATGTTAATCGCATGGCCGAATTTATTGTCGGTCACCAGAAACAGGACGCATAGCGTCCGGTTGTTATGACTGAGGTAGTGGTTACAGGTATCGGGATTGTGTCTCCCCTCGGGATCGGGGCCGGTCATAACCTTAAAAACCTCCGTGAAAAAAAGCACGGCCTTTCGCGGGCCGATTATTTTGAAACGCGTTATGTGGAGGCTTTCCCTTTCGGAGAAGTCAAATTTTCAGACCAGGAATTAAGAGCGCTGCTTGGTACGGGATCTTTTCGCGGGTTTACGCGGACGTGCATGCTGGCTTTTCTCGCATTTCGCGAGGCTGTAGAGGACGCCGGCCTGGAAGCAGGCGAGCTCAGCCGCTTTGATACCGGTTTCGTCAGCGCCTCGACCGTCGGAGGGATGTGCTATACCGACCAGCTTTATGTAGATGCAAACGCGAAAGGCAAGGCTTCCGAATTTGTGCAATCTTACTCAGCTTCCGCACATACGCGACATATAGCCCGTCATTTCGGTATTCATGGTTTTTCCGATACGATCAATACGGCCTGCTCTTCGTCGGCCAATGCTATAGCGCTGGGGTACCGCCTGATCCGGGCCGGGAGACTGAAAAGGGTGATCGTAGGTGGGGTAGACAGTCTGGCCAAGTATACCGTCAACGGTTTTAATTCGCTCCGGATACTCAGCGAAGATCTGTGCCTGCCTTTTGACGAAAACCGGAAAGGACTGAACCTGGGCGAAGGCGCGGGCTATCTTGTACTGGAAGATGAATCGGTTTCGGGGAATAAACGCAGGTACGGGAAGGTGCTGGGATACGGGAACAGCAACGATGCCTACCATGCGTCCGCCATATCGCCGGAGGCCGCAGGCGTGGTAAAGGCGATCGGGAGCGCCCTGCAATCGGGGGGCATCGCTCCCGATGAAATAAGCTATGTCAACATGCACGGCACCGGCACCCTCAATAACGATGAGATGGAGCTGCTGGGAATGCTCAGGATATTCGGGAAACTGCCGTACTTCAGCTCGACCAAAAGCTATACCGGCCATACGCTGGGCGCGGCAGGCGCGATAGAGGCCATATTCAGCCTGTTCAGCCTGAGCCACAGCGAAATCTATCCTAATCTGCGTTTTGAGACCCCTATATTACAGTTTGGGGAAATTCCTGTTTTGGACCTGCTGCCGGACCAGCGCGTCGACTACGTCCTGTCCAATTCCTTCGGCTTCAGCGGAAACTGTACCTCGCTCCTGTTCGGCAGGTAATCAGAAACTCACTGACGACCCGTTTTCGTCAACCTTCATAACCGCTTTTTTACCAATCACCAGGGGACGGTTATCGGCTACATGTCCGGCGGGGAACCCGAAGAGCAGCGGGTAGTCGTATCCTCTTACATGATCGGCAATAATGTCGCAGGCATCCTGGCCGAATACTTCGGGGCTGCCCTTGTTTTCGGTAAAATGCCCGGCAACCAGCCCTGCCAGGCTACTGAGCTTGCCTGCGCGTCCGAGCTGCCACATCATGCGGTCCAGGTTGTAAAGCTGTTCGCCCACGTCTTCCAGGAAAAGAATTTTTCCCCGGGTGTCCGTTTCCGAAAACGACCCTATCGAATGGGCCAGCAGGCATAGGTTCCCTCCCGCAAGTTGTCCTGCCGCCGTTCCGGGCCTGTTAAAAGAATGCGGTGGAACCTCATACCGGACGGATGCTCCGAAGAGGATTTTCCG
The DNA here is from genome assembly GCA_037191015.1 of Spirosomataceae bacterium. Classification (GTDB taxonomy): domain Bacteria; phylum Bacteroidota; class Bacteroidia; order Cytophagales; family Spirosomataceae; genus Ravibacter. Next base: position 86,966 of record JBBCKD010000007.1, on the reverse strand, counting down.
GAGGGATTCGGATGCGTCCTCACTTCCTTCGCTGCCGAGCTGCTTTACCATAGGCCCGTGTATACCGGCGTAGCCGAGCTTTTCAAGATGACACAGCAGAAGCGTGATATCGCTGAAGCCGATTACCCATTTGGGCGACCGGCCGAAGGCGGAGAAATCGATCCTGTCTATTATTCTCGAGCACCCGTAACCGCCCCTTACGGCTATCACGGCTTTGATGCCGGGATCGTCCAGCATTTGCTGAAGATCTGCGAGCCGCTGTTCGTCGGTGCCGGCATATTGAAAATGCTGAAGCGACGGCGTTCGGCCCTCTGCTATCGAGAGTCCCCACTCTGCCAGCAGCCGGAGCCCGTCCATGATATCGTCCGGGTAGGAGATGCATCCTGCAGGAGCTACGACGCCTATTTTATCACCGGCTTGGAGAGGTTCCGGGAAGATCATCAGAAAGTGATTTTCTAAAAGTATACAATATCGGTCACGAGGGTCTTCCCCATCTCAGTGTTGACCATTTCAAGTATTTTGCCTTTTGCCCGTACCAGTTCTTCCCGGAGCGGCGCCGAATCCAGCTGTACATAGAGTGTATTCCCTTTTACAAATACGGAGGTAGTCCGGGAAGCAATGGGCTTGCCCATAATTTTTTCCCAGTGAGCAGTGACATAGGTTTCGTCAAAGCTCTCTTTCAGACGGTAGATCTCCAGGTATTTTTCCAGCACTTCCTTTACGGATGAAGTGGACTGGTTCCTGGTTCTTTCGGTGTAACGGGGCCTGGACTTGTTCATGTTTTACGCTGTCTGCTCTCAAAATTAATAACAACATGCCTGATATCCGGGAAGAAGAGAGAAAAAGTTCTCCCGGCATGCCTGAAGACGGCAAGATGCGGGCGCCCGCATCCCGATTCGGCGACTATATTTGTTTTTAAGGGATTTTGCATTTATTATTGTGCTGTCAATCAATTCTCCGTGTTTTCGGCGATTGGTTTATAAAGAAGAGGGAAGAGAATGGGCTCAGCGATCCTCTGGCAACCTGTTGTAGCGACAAGGTGCTAACTCCCACCTAAGTAATTAGGGAATATAAAACAGTGCAGATGAAAACAGTATCTTTTTCTCCCGCTTCCCGGGAAAGCCTGGTTTACCTTACCGGTACTTTTACTTCTGGTGTGATCCCTGGTCCTCCTTTTCCGGGTATGTCCTGTCTCATGTGAAGGCCGTTTACCGGGCTCCGGGGCAGCGCTCCTCCTTTATTATTGAATTCACCGATCTTAATTAAAATAATGTTGTTATGTCAGAAAAATCGTTAAACTTCGAAACCCTGCAGTTGCATGCGGGTCAGCAGCCTGATCCGGTTACCAATTCACGTGTAGTCCCTATATACCAGACGACTTCCTATACATTCAACAGCTCCGAGCACGGCGCCAACCTGTTCGCGCTCAAAGAGTTCGGGAATATCTATACGCGGATCATGAATCCGACCAGCGATGTTTTTGAGCAGAGAATAGCCGCCCTTGAAGGCGGGGTAGCTGCCCTGGCGACTGCATCGGGGCATTCCGCGCAGTTCCTGGCGATCAATAATATCACGACCGTAGGCGATAACTTTGTCACCACTTCGTTCCTCTACGGCGGGAGCTATAACCAGTTCAAAAATTCGTTCCGGAATATTGGCGTCGAAGCCAGGTTTGCAGACGGCGACGATGTTTCCAGCTTTGAAAAGCTTATCGACGACCGTACGAAAGCGATCTACCTGGAGGCATCGGCTAACCCGAGCTACAGCATCCCGGATTTTGAGGCGTTTGCCGCTTTGGCTAAAAAGTACGACCTGCCGATAATCGTAGACAATACTTTCGGAGCAGGCGGTGCGCTGATAAGGCCTTTTAAATGGGGAGCGCATATTATCGTGGAGTCTGCCACCAAATGGATAGGGGGCCACGGGAACAGTATGGGCGGGGTAATTGTCGACTCCGGCACCTACGACTGGGGCAATGGCAAATACCCGCAGTTTACCGAGCCGTCGGCGAGCTACCACGGACTCGTACTGAATGATGTTTTCGGCAAAAACGGGCCGTTTGGCAATATCCAGTTTGTGCTCCGGGCCCGGGTGGAAGGGCTGAGGGACTGGGGCCCCTGCCAGAGCCCTTTCAACTCTTTCCTCTTGCTCCAGGGAATAGAAACGCTGAGCCTGAGGGTAGAGCGCTCCTGCGAAAATGCGGAGAAGCTTGCAGCATGGCTGGTTAATCATGAGGATGTGGAGTATGTAGAATACCTCGGGCTCGAAGGGAATAAGTATCACCACCTGGCGAAGAAATATTTCGAGCGCGGGCTTTTCGGTTCTGTGTTGTCGTTTAAGCTGAAAGCCGGTAAAGAGGCAGCCGACAAGTTTGTCAATTCGCTGAAATGGATAAGCCACGTGGCCAATCTCGGCGATTCCAAAACATTGATCATCCACCCGTCGAGCACCACTCACTCGCAGCTTTCGGAGGCGGAGCAGCTTTCGGCAGGCGTCACGCCGGGCGTGCTGAGGGTATCGGTCGGGATTGAGCATATCGACGACCTTAAAGCCGAATTTGAAGGTGCTTTTGCCGCAATCAGATAGTTTTTTCGTGGGATTGCCCGACCAGGGCAATCCCACCCGTTACCGGGTTTGCTGACCCGGATCTTTATACCATTTAACAGAATGCAACCGGAGACCAGAGTTTTTAAGTATCCGTTTCAATATAACCTGGAACAGGGGAGATACCTCCCCGGCTTTGAACTCGCCTATACTACCTACGGCGAGCTGAACCCGGATAAGAGCAATGTAGTATGGGTATGCCATGCGCTGACGGGAAATTCCAACCCCGGCGACTGGTGGTCGGGATTGGTAGGAGAGGGAAAGCTGTATAACCCGAAGGAGCATTATATCGTCTGTGCCAACATTATCGGGTCCTGTTATGGCAGTACGAGCCCGTTGTCTGTCGACCCGGAAACCGGGAGGCCTTTCTACCATGATTTTCCGCTGATCACGATCAGGGATGTGGTAGGAGCTATGGAGCTCCTGCGCGAGCACCTGGACATAGACCGCATCGAGGTATGCATCGGGGGCTCCTTAGGCGGACAACAGGCTATCGAGTGGGCTATCGAATGTCCCGGCCTTATCCGGAAGCTTATCCTGATAGCTACAAACGCCCTCCATTCGCCGTGGGGGATAGCTTTTAACGAGGCGCAGAGAATGGCCATAGCTGCCGACAAAACCTGGGCGGACCACAGTCCGTCTGCCGGTTCGGAAGGGTTGAAGGCTGCCAGGTCTATCGCTATGCTGACGTACAGGCATTATGACACCTATAACTTTTCCCAGGCGAGAGACAATTTCGACCAGATAGACGACTTCAGGGCTTCCAGCTACCAGCAGTACCAGGGCGAAAAATTCCGGAGACGCTTCAACGCATTCTCATACTGGACGCTGACTAAAATGATGGATTCCCACAATGTGGGACGCAATCGCAACGGCCTGGTCAACGCTTTGCAGGTCATCACTATGCCGACGCTTATTATCGGGATTTCTTCAGACCTGTTATTCCCCGTCCGGGAGCAGCATTTCCTGCAGATGCACATACCCGATGCTACCTACCAGGAAATAGATTCGTTGTATGGCCACGACGGTTTCCTGGTAGACTACGGTCCGCTCACCCGGATTATCCAGGGATGGGAAAGAAGGTAGCGGTGGCATAGCGGCCGCATTGCTGCAGGCTACGTATAGTTAAGCTTCCTCAGCATCAGCTCTTTTGCCAGCGGGAGCAGCGCTTCTTCTACCGGGTATTCCATCCGGGACTCTACCACATAGGCGGCGGGGTTCGGAAGGTGCGTATATTTCCGGGTCAGGTTAACCTTCAGGTTTTCGAAGGTTGTTGAATGGTTTTTGTAAAGAGTATCGATGAGCCTGGTACGGATCAGCCTTTCTTTCTGCCCGGCGAATAAAGTGATCCGGTATTCATATACCGAAGTTTCCCGCGAGATCATCCTGTAGAGGAAAAGATATCCTTCGTCAGTGCGAAGAGGGAGTATTCCCACGGGGCCGAAATTCAGCTGTGTGTAGGCCTCGTTTTTCAATTCCTGTCCCTCTTCGACGATACCCGATAATACCGGGATAGAAAACATGAGTATATCGTCGATCTCAAGCATTTCGGGGCTATCCCGGTATATTTCCCCGAAAATAGCTTTCATCTGCTGCAGGTCAAAGGAGATCAGGTCCTTCGGAAGGGCACTTTTTAAGCCGTAACGTTGCTTATGAAGCGTTATGCAATTCTGATGATGCTTTTGCGCTTCTTTCAGCTCAGGAAACAGTTTTCTTTCCCTAAACTGACTTTTTACATGCTGTTCGTAAGCGAGCAGGACATATTTCTTCAGCTCGAAATCTATCCTGCCTTCCGTGATCCAGTTTTCAGAGAGAATAGCCATGGCGTCAGGTCGTTTGGGTTACTACAACTCAACTTGGCCTTTTTTTTGATAAAATGCAAGCAGGGGTATCTGAAAAGCCCCTGCCTGACGTCCGGTTTCGGGGATCTACAGCTTCAGATGATACGACTTCGGCCTTGTCAGCGACTCGTAGCCTATTTTCGAAAGCGTGACGCCCCTGCCGGTATCCTTAACGCCTGTCCACGCAAGAGCGGGATCGAGATAGTCGCAGCGGTTCATAAACCAGGTGCCGGTCTCAACCTGGTCTCCGATCCTGAGAGCCGCTTCCTTATCCTTCGTCCATATTGAGGCCGTCAGTCCGTACCTGCTGTCATTCATCAGGCGGATCGCCTCCTCATCATCTTTCACCGGCATAATCCCCACCACCGGCGCGAAGCTTTCCTCGGTCATGACCGACATGGTATGGTCGACGTCGATCAGTACCTGGGGAGCCATGTAGGCGCTGTCTTCGGGGTATGCCGGGAAATCGGAAGGCTCTATCAGGGGTTTTGCCCCTTTTTCGATCGCCTCTTTTACCTGTTGGCGTGCAAATGCAGCGGCAGAGGGCCTGACCATGGGGCCCAGCGTCGTTTCCGGATCAAAGGGATTGCCTAACCTGTAAGTCAGCGTCAGCTTCCTGAAAGCGTTTGTAAAGTCCTCAAAAACAGACTCATGTACGTAGATCCTCTCAATACCGCAGCAGGATTGTCCCGAGTTGAAAAAAGAACCATCCACCAGGTTTTCAACGGCGTTTCCGAGATCGGCGTCGGCCCGGACATAGGCAGGATCTTTGCCGCCCAGCTCGAGCCCGGCAATGATAAATCGCTCGCCTATGGCTTTTTGTACAGCTTGTCCGCCCGCGACAGAGCCCGTAAAGGCAACGTAGTTTATCCTGCTGTCGCCTATAATTCCCGCCACCTGGTCGTGACCGAGCGTCAGGTGCTGAAAGACGCCTTCGGGGAGCCCTGCTTCTGCAAATGCCGCGGCAAACCGGTCGGCGCATAAAGGTGTCTGCTGTGCAGGTTTGTATATCACTGAGTTTCCGGCCAGGATAGCGGGGAATACCGAGTTGACCGAAGTAAGGTAGGGATAATTCCACGGAGCGACGACAAAGACCACTCCGAGCGGTTCTCTTTTAATGAACCGCTGAAAGCCGTCGGCAGGCGGGATCGCGATATCGGCAAGGGCTTCATCCGCAATATCGATCATATAGCGGGCCCTTTCGGCAAAACCTTTCCTGATTTCATTGGGAGTGTAGCGCACCGGTCTTCCCATCTGCCAGGTCAGCTCGGAGCCGATTTCGTCGGCATGGGTGAGAAAGTAGGCCAGCGCTTTCCTGCAGACCGCCTTTCTCTCTTCGAGGGGAACCAGCTTCCACTTTTTCTGCGCGGCTGCTGCCTCTTCCAGCGCCCGTTCAATAGAAGCGCCGGAGGAGAGACCGCGCTCTAGGTAAATGCTCCCATCGACGGGAGAAATAGTCCGCTGAACCTGCATATCAAATTCATCATTCATCATTCATAATTACCTACAACGGTGTAACATACGCGGACGTGATCCCTCCGTCGACGAGGAAATCCGTGCCGGTCACAAAGGAAGATTCATCCGAAGCCAGGAAAAGGGCTGCAGACGCCATTTCACGTGCTTCTCCGAAGCGTCCCATAGGGATATGAACAAGCCGTCTTTGCTTTTTTTCTTCCGTATCGAGGAATTTCATCAGCAATTCGGTCCGGAGCGGTCCGGGGCAAAGCGCATTGACCCTGATGTTTTCTCTCGCATGGATCACTGCCAGCTCCCTGGTAAGGGCAAGAACTGCCCCTTTGCTTGCCGTGTAGGCAACCTGGGGAGTGGCTGCTCCCAGAATAGCTACGAAGGAAGCTGTGGTGATAACAGATCCGCCTCCCGCTCTTTTCAGGGCCGGGATACCGTATTTGCATCCCAGGAAAACACCCTTGGCATTGATATTCATCGTCAGGTCCCAGATATCCTCTTCGGTGGTCATGGCGTTGTCATCGTTGCTGTGCATAATGCCGGCATTCAGGAAAAGGATGTCCAGCTTCCCGAATTTTTCTTCCGCCAGCGCTACCATGGCTTCGTTGTCAGCGGCTTTTGATACGTCTGTTTTGATGAAGAAGGCCTGTCCGCCGGCGGCGTTTACCATGTCGGTAGTTTCCTGTCCGCCCGTTTCATTGATGTCGGCAATGACCAGGCGTGCGCCCTCACGCGCAAACAGAAGGGCGGTTTCACGGCCTATTCCGCTGCTGGCGCCGGTAATAAGCGCTGTTTTGTTCTCTAAACGCATATAAAAGGATTTGTAATTGCGCCTTATGGGGCTATTTTCAAGATATTGCAGGCTGTTGCCATTACAGGTAATACTGGCTTGAAACGGAACGGCCTATTGCAAAAATCAAAAATAATTCAAAATCTGTTCACCCGTTTAATTATTGTACAATTTAGGGAAATTGCCCCGTGTTTTTTTCCGGTTTTTGCCAAAGGCGATGGCCTGCCCTTTAATAATTCATAACTTTGCAGTTTTCCAGCCGGTTGGCCTGGAACAGCCATGGACAATCAGCTATCGGGAAGCTGATAGCCGGCCGCTGAAAGCTTTTTATGCACATGAAAAAAGTAGCTTTTTATACGCTGGGTTGCAAGCTCAATTTTTCGGAGACCTCCGCTATTTCACGGATGTTCGAAATGAAGGGCTATGAGAAGGTGGGTTTTAACCAGGATCCGGACATATTTATTATCAATACCTGTTCGGTGACGGACAATGCGGATAAGAAATGCAGGAAGATCGTAAGGGAAGCCCAGCAGATCAACCCCGACGGATTTGTAGCGATAATGGGCTGCTATGCACAATTGAAGCCCGATGAAATAGCCGGGATCCCCGGGGTTGACGTGGTTTTGGGAGCTGCGGAAAAATTCCGGCTCCTTGAGCTGATAGACACTTTCGAAAAAGAACCTGCAGGCGGAAAGGGCAGGGTGCTCGCTTCGCCTATCGAAGAGGCGGTAGAATACCACACTTCCTATTCTCTCAACGACCGTACGCGTACTTTCCTGAAGGTCCAGGACGGGTGCGATTATCCCTGCGCTTATTGTACTATCCCGTTGGCCCGGGGCAAAAGCAGGTCCGATACGATAGCCAACGTACTGGCATCAGCCAGGGAAATAGCGTCAAGAGGAGTAAGGGAGATCGTGCTTACGGGGGTAAATATAGGTGATTTCGGGATCGTCAACGGGGAGCGTACGAGCTCATTCTCCGACCTGATCAGGCAGCTGGACGAAGTTGAAGGGATTGACAGGTTCAGAATTTCCTCCATTGAGCCGAACCTGCTTACCGACGAAATTATATCTTTCGTAGCCGGCTCGCAGCGTTTTGTGCCTCATTTTCACATCCCCCTGCAGTCGGGGTCCAATAAGATGCTCGGGCTTATGCGCCGGCGTTACCGCAGAGAGCTTTATGTCGACCGGGTATCCCGCATCAAGTCCCTGATGCCCGATTGCTGTATCGGCGTAGACGTGATTGTCGGACATCCGGGAGAAACGAGGGAGGATTTCCTTGAGACTTACCGGTTTTTAAACGACCTGGACATATCTTATCTGCACGTATTTACCTATTCGGAGCGTCCTAATACCGTTGCGGTCAATATCAGGCCGGTAGTGCCGATGAAAGAGCGCGCGGAAAGGTCGAGGATGCTGCACATACTGAGCGATAAAAAGAGGAGGGCTTTTTACGACAGCCAGGTTGGCAGGCTGGCTACGGCGCTGTTCGAGGAAGGAGACCACGAGGGGAATATGCAGGGACTGACAGAGAATTATGTACGGGTCAGCGCCGTTTTTGACCCGCTTCTGATCAACGAGACAAGGAAAGTCCTCCTGACCGGGGTCGGGGCGGATGGGGTGATGCAGGTAGATGAGCCGGCGATGGTTGGGGTGATGAATTGATGAGGCGATGTGATAATAGAGGTTGATATTAGATTTCTATCAGAAACAAAATGGCCGCGAGCGAAAGCCGCGGCCATTTTGTTTCTGATAGTCAATTGAAGGTGGTGTTTGTCAGGAAGCCATTTCAAGGAGCTGCTCGTCGTGCTGGCTGATATCCAGGCCAACCTTTTCATCGTCTGCGGTTACCCTCAGCGGGAGAATAAGGTTGGTTATCTTAAACAGGAGATACGAACCTCCGAAGGCAAACACCGAGCATCCGACAAGGGCGATCAGGTGATTGATGAAAAGGGAGGTCTCTCCGTAGGCCAGCCCCTGTACCTCTACGGCAGGATTGACGGCGCTGGTTGCGAAGATCCCGGTTGCAAGCATTCCCACCATCCCGCCAACGCCATGGCAGGGGAACACATCGAGTGTATCGTCGACACCCCTGGAAGTGCGGAAATGCGCAACGAGGTTACTGACAATGGCGGCAGCTACGCCGGTAAAAAGGGAAGCAGGGATCGTGACGAAGCCGGCTGCAGGAGTAATGGCCACCAGGCCGACAACCGCTCCTATGCAGAAGCCCAGCGCCGAAACTTTTTTGCCTCTCGCTACATCTGCAAGCACCCAGGCGATGCCTGCTGCGGCAGCGGCAGTATTGGTGGCAGCAAAAGCTGAGACTGCCAGGGGGCCTGCGCTCAGAGCTGAGCCGGCGTTAAATCCGAACCAGCCGAACCACAGCAATCCTGTGCCGAGAAGCACAAAAGGAATGTTGGCCGGAGGCAGACCGTTTTCTCCGATATACTGGCTGCGGCTTTTGAGGAAAAGCGCTCCGGCGAGCGCGGCCCAGCCGGCCGACATATGCACAACGGTGCCGCCTGCAAAATCCAATACGCCCATTTTGAACAATATACCGTCAGAATGCCAGGTCATGTGGGCAAGAGGGGTATAGATAAAGACGCAGAACAGGATAATGAAAAGTACATAAGACTTGAAATTAACCCTTTCGGCCATTGAGCCGGTGATCAGCGCCGGCGTGATGACCGCAAACTTCAGCTGGAAAAATGCGAACAGGAGAAAAGGGATCGTGCCGGCGAGGGGAGCTTCCATCACGCCGTTCATCATGAAGTAGGTAAACGGGTTTCCTATAACGCCTCCTATGTCGTCTCCGAAGGCCAGGCTGAACCCGAACACCACCCAAAGGATACTGATTACGCCCATGGCGATGAAGCTCTGCAGCATGGTGGAAATAACGTTTTTGCCGTTTACCATCCCGCCGTAGAAATACGCCAGGCCGGGAGTCATCAGTAATACAAAGGCTGCTGCCACGATCAGCCAGGCGGTGTCTCCGGTATCGAGCCCTTCGGTAATAATAGGCCCGGGAGTCTGGCCGAACAACAATCCGAGAACGCTAACCAGGAGCAGAATAATAATCGGGATGTAACTAGGTTTTTGCATAATTGTACTGCTTTAAAATGGAGTTTGATGTTAGATTCAGAATTTATAAATGAAAGCTACGCCGAGGGTAGATTGTGAGTTTTTGGTCATGTTTCCGTTGGAGTCTTCAAACTGGCGGGCGCCGCTTGCTCTCTGGGCATAGCTGTCTATCCTTAACTCGGGCTTGAGAAGCACATGCCCATCGGCGAGTGAAATGTTGCCTGTGAGGGTAAACGAGTTAACCGAAGTGCCGTTTTCATTGGCATCCAGCAGCGCCCGTGCCCCGTTGGAGTTGTCAAAATATTCGTAGCGTGCGCCCAGCCCGAAATGATCTGTGAGAGCAAGATTCGCGTATCCTGCAAAGCCGCCCCAGGATTGGGAAGTAGTTGTGCCGGCGTATTGCTGCGATCCGATGGCCGCGTTCAGACCGAGAAGAAATTTTTCTGACAACTGGTAAGAGGTAGCCAGATCGAGCATGCGATAGTGGGCTTCCGGTACATTGCCGGCGTCATCCGGATCCTCGTCATTGGTGTTGATCCCGTTCAGGTAGACGTCCCAGTTTTCTGCGGGTGAAAAATAAAGCTGTGCGATCACGCCTTTTTTACGGTTGTTGTCTCCGAATCCGTCTACCGCGTTGACGACTCCCAGCATCAGCGAAGCCCTGTCGGAAAAGGCGTAGGTAGATTTCAGCCCGGTATGGTAGAATGGTCCCATGCCGAACAGGTTGGAAAGCGAGTAATTAAAGTTGACCGGCGCATCGATGACCTCGTAGCCGATATGGGTTCCGAACTGACCGATCGTGGCCGACCATTTATCGGTAATATTGTAGCTGAAGTAAGCCTGCTTAATAGCCAGCGCCGTACCGATGTTGGCATAGTTGGCCAGGTCGGCGTTGGGGCCGAAGGCGAGATCGACTACTACCTCCGATTTGTCGTTGGTGTATGTGGCTACGGTTTGGGCGAGACCCAGGGCGATCTGTCCGGCACGCTGATCGAATACGCGCGCTGTCCCTGACGCGCCCAGGTTGTTTTGTGAAAGCGGTTTGTTGAAGTTGCCTGAGAAGTAAGAGTCAATATACCCCGAGAATGAAAAGGCTCCCTTCTTTTCTTCTTCGTCTTCAGTCGCTGACACCGTTTCTGACTGGGCTCTCCGGGAGGTGCGGAGGGTTTCTGCGTTATTTTTCTCTCCCTTAGATAAACCCAATAAAGGTGTAGACAAATATAATAGCGTAAATATTGTTTTTTTCATAATAATATTTTGTTTAACTGTTTGTTTTATGATAGATAGATCGAGGCAAATATTAGATAATAGAAGTTTTTTTCAAAGTATTATGTTAGAAAAAATATCTGATTTTATTAAAATCATTAATAATTTATATTAAATGACTTAATTTTAACTAAAAATGTGAATTTTAGTTAAAATTAGATTTTGTAAGAAAAATTCTGTATATATTAGTTATTGCAGAATATTACCATGTATAGTATTTTGTTGCTTTAGAAGTATTTATTGGTTAAGTTCAATAGATTACCGTGCCTGAAGGGTTCAAAAACCGTATCCGGCTTCATTTAGCAGCGTTTGTATCTGCCCTGCCGCTTGTAGCCATGAGGTATACGCAATAGCGTGAGCTATCTGTACCTCTATGGAAGCATTCGGGAAGGTGGACCCGATACAATACCGAATTTAAGAATGCAAGAGTGGATGTGGCAGAGTAGGAGTGCTTATAACAACCTCATTGTGAGTAAGTTGTAGTCTTTTTGCATTTTTTTGAAAAAAGTTGAAAATATTCTTAAGGGTGTAGATTGAACTACTTTCAACAGATTTTGTCATTTTTTGAGCGAAAAGCATCAAAATAGAAACCTATTTTGATGCTTTCTATGTTTTTTAGTGATTTTACCCTCTGTTTTTGATACACTTTTATTAAAAACGGTAAAATTCCATTAAAAATTAAATTCGTAATATTGTTGAAGTGAAAAAGCCATCAATAATAATTTTTGAGAACTAAAAACTCCGTTTATCATGAAGACGATATTGAAAGGATTTTTGTTTGCAGCGATTGTCACGATATGTGTCGACGCAAATGCTCAGGTGAAAGCGGATCCGGGAGTATCAACACATAACTATAAACACCCCGCTAAAGCCAAAAGGGCTGCCAGCGAGAAGGACTCATTCGAGGTGCCCACCTTGAGCGAGGTGAAAAAGCAGGAAAATGCGAAAATGACCCATAAGGTTGTTACACCCAAGTATTCGACACGCCATGCTACACTCGTAGCCGAAAAGCCGGTTGAAGGGAAAGGTGTGAATGTAAACCCTATGAAGTCTCCGGAAAATTATAAGACTGGTAAGCAGTCTGCAGCACCAAAGGACGATGATGCTCCCGAGAGCTTTACTTCTGCGAAAGACGGTTCAGGGGATAACCGGGATCTGTAGATATCCAGGTATTTTTTAACAGTAATAAAAAAAAACTCCTGAATTCTTCAACGGAATCTCAGGAGTTTTTTATTGGAATATAATTTCTATACAGGAATTAATACCTGTACAGCCCTATTCATTATGCAGCCATGCCTTCTTGGCAAGAAGGGTTTCGTTATCTTCTACCATATCGGGATCGGGGACACAGCAATCGACCGGGCATACCGCTGCACATTGCGGCTCCTCATGGAAACCGACGCATTCAGTACATTTATCTGAAACTATATAATAAAATTCGTCCGATATAGGAACCTGCTTTTCTTTGCCACTTACAACAGTGCCATCTCCGAAATCCACCTCATCCAGGGTAGTTCCATCGCCCCACGTCCACTCTATACCACCTTCATAAATTGCTGTGTTGGGGCATTCAGGCTCGCAGGCTCCACAGTTGATGCATTCGTCCGTGATTATAATAGCCATGATCGACCAGATTATTTAGGATATATTTATCTCTTTTTACTAACTAAAATACAAATGTAATTATTTTTAGGTTCACAAATGGTTAATAATTTACCCGGTAAGTAATTTATTGAGGGAATTACCTTAAAATACATGATTTCGACAGATAACAGAATTGCGGCCTTTGTTGGATTAAGTGAGTTTCTACGCTCCCCGGATAATGAGCAGGAAATCGATGGCTGGGTGGAACAGGCCTACCGGGCCAATAATTGGTTCACGCCGGCTAATGTCCGGTATGCGCTTGAATCGATTGCGCTGATGCTGGGCGACCCTGTTGCCTTGCTGGATTGGTATGCCTCCTATGAGAAAGCAGGAGCTCCTGCTAAAATAGGTGTAGTAATGGCCGGCAATATACCGCTGGTAGGATTCCATGATCTGTTGTGCGTGTTGATCAGCGGCCATCATCTTCTTGTAAAGCCGAGCAAAGACGATACCGCGCTTGTAAACCTGGTCGTCCGGAAAATCTGTGAGCTCGAGTCTGCATTTGCAGATTATGTGCAGTTTGTGGACCGCATCAATGAAGCTGATGCCTATATAGCGACGGGCAGCGATAATACGGCGCGTTATTTCGAGTACTACTTTTCTTCCAAGCCCCATATAATCAGGAAGAACCGGGTATCGGTAGCTGTTTTAACAGGCAGGGAAACGGAGCAGGAGCTGGATGGCCTCTGTGCGGACATCTTCCGCTACTTTGGGTTAGGCTGCAGGAATGTCTCCAAGCTTTTTGTTCCTGCAGGCTATGACTTCACCGGCCTCTATGAAAGAGCTGAAGCCTACCGGGACTATGCCGCCAACCATCACAAGTATTTTAACAACTATGAATACAATAAGTCGATCCTGCTGGTAAACGGGGACCCCCATCTTGACAACGGGTTCCTTTTGATCAGGGAGAATGAAGGCTTTGTCTCTCCTCTCAGCATGTTATATTATAAGGAATACAATGCGCCCGGTGAATTGAAGGAGGCCCTTGAGCCGCACCGGGAGAAAATACAGTGTATAGCAGGTAACGATATCCCGGATGAACAGATGATCCCTTTTGGCGAAACGCAGCGCCCCGGGTTGTATGACTATGCTGACAGAGCGGATGTAATGAGATTTTTAAGCAGGCTTGCCTGAAATGCAAACGGCTGTTACTATACCACAGCCGTTTGCTATCAGCTATATGCACTGCTGAGGTGCAGCAGCGTTAACCTCGGCCTCTTCCGAAGATCAGGCTGATTACGAAAAGGACCAGGAAAAGATAAAAAAGAATCTTCGCCATTTCAGCTGCCCCGGCAGCTATGCCGCCAAAGCCGAATACAGCGGCTATTATGGCGACCACCAAAAAAATAATTGACCATCTAAGCATAATATTAAAGAGGTTAGTTGTGTAGGTACTGTTCCGGGCTTTTTGTCCCTTGTTAATAAAAACGTATTTTTCGGCTTTCCATTGTTCCTTTATATTAATTGTAGCCAACCTGAAGATGAGAATCACAGTACTGATTTGCCTGTTCTGTAGTAGTATGTTGAACCTTCCGGCGCAGCCGGATCGCTGGCAGCAACAGGTTGCTTACGAAATGGATATCAGGTTTGATACGAAAACACATCGCTATTCGGGGACCCAGAAGCTGACTTATTTTAACAATTCGCCCGACACGCTTTACCGGGTATTCTATCATCTTTACCTGAATGCGTTTCAGCCGGGCAGCCTGATGGATGTGAGATCGAGGACTCTTCCCGACCCCGATAGCCGTGTAATGGACCGGATCGCGGCGTTGAAGCCTGACGAAACCGGTTATCAGAAAGTCAACAGCCTTAAGCAGAATGGCAAGCCGGCACGATATCATGTAGAAGATACTATCCTGGAAGTGGATTTGCCAACTCCGATACTGCCGGGTTCCCGTCATGTATTTGATATGGAATTCGATGCCCGGGTACCGGCGCAGATCCGGAGAACGGGCCGTATGAATAAAGAGGGAATCGACTATTCAATGGCGCAATGGTATCCCAAGATGAGCGAATACGATTACGAAGGATGGCATGCAAACCCCTATATAGCCCGCGAGTTTTACGGGGTGTGGGGTGACTATGACGTGAAAATTACACTCGATGCTTCCTATGTGGTCGCTGCAACGGGTTATCTCCAGAATGCTGAGAAGATAGGTCATGGATATTCTGCTAAAAAGGTGGCTCATAAGCCGGGTTCGATGCTGACCTGGCATTTTAAGGCGCCCAATGTACACGATTTTGTCTGGGCCGCCGACCCGGATTATACCCACGACATCGCCAAGGTGGACGATAACCTCGAGCTGCACTTTTTCTACCAGCATGACTCGCTCGGAAACTGGAAGGAACTGCAGTCCTATGCCATAGACTGCTTCAAGCTGATGAATGAAAAATACGGCCGGTACCCATATAAGCAATATTCGATTATCCAGGGCGGCGACGGGGGAATGGAATATCCGATGGCTACCCTGATCACCAGCGGCAGGAGTCTCGGGGCGCTTGTGAGCGTGACGGTGCACGAGGCGGTGCACAGCTGGTTTCAGATGTTGCTGGGAAATAACGAGTCAAAGTATGGCTGGATGGACGAAGGGTTTACCAATTACACCCAAAGCGAGATCATGGCTAAGCTGATGCCTTCTCCTTTGGACCCTCATGTGAGGACATATGCGGCCTACAGGGATCTTGTAAAATCGGGCCTGGAAGAACCGCTGACCACCCATGCCGATCATTTCGAAACCAATAGGGCATATTCGGTTGCCGCCTATTCGAAAGGGGCGATCTTTCTTCACCAGCTATCCTATATTATAGGAAAAGAGGCTTTCGACGCCGGGATGAAACGGTATTTTAACGAATGGAAATACAAGCATCCGAATCCGGATGATTTTAAGAGAATCATGGAAAAAGTGTCCGGCCTGGAGCTGGACTGGTATTTTGAAAACTGGATCGGCACTACCAAGACCATCGACTACGGTGTGAGCGTACCCGGAGATGATAACGGCCGGGCCAGGGTCGTAATTTCAAGGAAAGGTACTATCCCGATGCCTCTCGATATCAGGGTTACTTACCAGGACGGCAGGGAAGAGTGGTATTACATCCCGCTGGACCTGATGCGGGGAGAGAAAAAGGAGCGCGACGCTATCGTCTTGTCGGACTGGGGCTGGACTTACCCGGAATACGCGTTTACCGTCAACAAGCCATTGAGCGAAATCAGGTCGGTAGAGATTGATCCCAGCCGGCGCATGGCAGATATGGATCTTTCCAACAACCGCTACCCGGCTCTGACACAGGAAAAGGCGCTGCCGGTACTGGAAGGAGTGAAGAAGTAGCGTGAATGAATAGCTTTTGAAATAAAGCTAAAAATTAAAAACCGTCCCGATCCGGAAACCCAGCCCCAGATACAAATCCTGGTCGAAATGCGTGACCAGCTCGGCACGGAAGATCTTGAATATACCGTCCATCCCGTATACCTGTTCGGAATAAAAGCCGGTGTCGGGAGTGCGCAGGAAATGTCCCTGAATGTATTCTTTCAGTCCCGCCATGCGAAGTAACGGTAGCTGCGTAAGGAGCAGCTTGGGTGAATTGAAGGATACGTGGGCCTGGGTATATTGTTTGGAGGTGCTGTACCGGTAGTAAGGCAGCATCCGGAATCCGGAAAGACGGTCGCCCGTCTGGATAATAACCCGGTTGCCCATAAAATGCTTGAAATCAGGGAAAAACACAGCGTTCGTATTGAGGAACCTGCCGCCGGATACCGACATCTGCAAAGTGGAGGCGGCAAAGACCTTAGGCTCATACCGGATGCCTCCTTCCAGGAAATCATAGTCGACATGACTGTCAAAAAGAGAGATCCCTTTCCTGTATTGAACAGAGAATACCGGCCGGTTATTGTTGAAAAAGCGTTTGCGGCCGTTGCGGACTGAAAACCTTTGCCACGGACGAATATCGAGGTGCAGGGAAACCACCGTATACCTTTCGTCGGGCAACAGTAACAATAACGGGTTCTCGATATTGTCCGGGATATTGTCATTCCGGTCGAGATAGGGGTCTCCCCATAACAGCTCGCCGGATCTGCTGAGGTTATGCAGCAGGGCCCTTTTCCCGGTTTCTATGCTTGCTGCCAGGTCGACGACGTTAAGGAAATGTCTTTGCCGGAATTCCATATTGAAAAACTGCTTCCTGTATAGCCGGATATGGTTTTGGTTGAACAACAGGTAGTATAAGGAATTGACGGTCGGGTGAACAGGCTGCTGCGGATTAAATTGTGCTATCTGCTCACCTCCTGAAAAAGAAAGGCTGCTTACGCTATTGTCAAGCAGCAGCTTCAGCGTCGGGCTGACCCGGTTTCGCCCGGTGGAGTAGTGCAGCGCGGGGATGATGCTGAAGCGGTTTTTGTTGTCGTACCTTTCCTGCCATTCCGCACTCAGGTCTATGTGAAAAGCTTCGACAGGGTTGAAGCCGACAGACCTGAGCGGCGGAGCAAGGGATAAGGAACGCCCGCGTCCGTACCGGTATCGCGCCCCGGTCAGCAGATGCTGAGGCTTGAAGCTTGTGCTGTCGGCAGGCTTATTGTTACTGCCCGCCCGCGTAGCCGTAAGGCTGTCGCTTACTGCATAGCTGACGACTTCTGTTTGGGTAAGAGGAACACTCCTCATGGCTGCCCAATAGGTGGAGTCACGCTTGTTGGCGAGCGGCTCCACCACGATGGAATCGCGCCTGGTTTCCCTCGCGCTTAGACCGGGATTTTCTTCCTTCCGTTGCTCCTTTTCATATTGCTTCACCATTTTCCGGAAGCTTTTTGTGTCTGCCTTCTGCCCGTCCGACAACAGCTCTTCCAGTTTTTTTACGTTGGGAATTTCCGGTTTCGATTCAGGCTCTTTCTTGGTGTCTACGATTGTCACGTTTTCCTTAAGGGTAGGATCGATCCGCAGATTGTCGTATTTGATGGAAACGATATAGGTGAATTTCCCGGCAAAGCCCAGGTAACTGCCATTGATATCAAAATGCTGGCTTCCGGGTATCCAGACATTCTGCGACGGGGTGAACAGCTGCCTGACCCGGATGTTGAAGCCCTGCCAGATGGTTTCGAGGTTAAAGCTGTGGATAGACCATTTACCGTCGATAATATAGATGCTGCCTTTAAAAACACCTTGTTTGAAGGATTTCGGTGTAACCTTTATTTTATTGACGATTTCTCCCCTGTCTTCGAAATATCCTTCGTACTCGAATTTGTAAATACCCAACGCCTTTGGGGACAAAGGGGTGACTGTTCCGCCTACTTCCGGGTTGTAAAAGCTTGCAAAAATGAACTCGTTGGGCGTCGGGGTGCTGTTGTCGAGGTTATTTTGGGTGGAGATTATTTTCTGCTTATAGGAGCTCGGGCGTTGGTAGTCGACTTTGGTGACACTCTCATTTACGAATGCGACTCCCTCGCTTATACCCTGCTTTTTTAGCCTTTTCCGCATGAGCACGGGGATTTTTGTAGGAAGGGCCGTGCTCCTGGCGTATACCGAAGCCGAGTAAGATTGTACCTGGAGCTGGTGAAACCGGGCTTTGGAGATCGCCTTGCGCATGATGGTATAGGCAGGGTCTTCCGGGTCTTTTCCAACCTGCAGTTCCCTGAGCGCCAGCGCCTGTTCATGAAGGGAAATATCCAGCGGGACCATTCCGCCGGTTACCTGGATCTCTTTGGTCTCGGTCCTGAAGCCCAGGTACTGAAAATGCACGGTGTATGCTCCCGGCTCAAGGGAAAGCTCGTATATGCCCTCCGAATTGGAGAGCGTTCCCAGGTTTGTGCCTTTGACGTTGATCCCTGCGAAGGGCAGGGGCGTTCCCTGCTGATCGGTTATTTTCCCTTTTATGCCGCCGGTGATGCGGGCCGGCTGGCCTTTAAGCTCCGGGCTCCGGCAAAGTAAGGATAAAAGGCAGATGAAAAGGAATCTCATATCCGGACATTTAGAGCGCATCAAAGAATGCAGCCATTTTATTACGTCCTGCTTCGTCGGGCAGCGGACCATAACCGGCCGACATATTATCGAGCGCATGCTTGGGGTTGGAGGTTCCGGGTATCACACAGGTAACGCCGGGGTGTGAAAGTATATATTTGAGGAAAAACTGCGCCCAGCTGGCAATATTCCATTCAGATGCCCATTCGGGCAGGGCTTTCTCCCTTACCCGGCGAAACAGCGCGCCGGAGTCGAACGGCTCGTTGATGATCACCGCCACCCCGTTGTCGCCGGCGGCAGAGATAAGCCTCTTTTCAGCATTTCGTTCCCTGATATTGTAGTTGAACTGCAGGAAATCAAGCTTTTCCCTTTTAATTAAGCGTTCAAGCTCATCGTGTGCTGACAATGAATAATGCGTAGCGCCTGTATAGCGGATTTTATTTTCGTCTTTCCACCGGGCCAGTGTTTTCAGGTGGGTTTGTATGTCGAGGAGGTTATGTACCTGCATGAGATCCATTTTCCGGCGCCTCATTTTCCTCATGGATTCCTCCATTTGCCTGATGCCTTCCTCGCGCCCGCTGGTCCAGACTTTGGTGGCGTAAAAAAAAGATTCGGCCAGTCCGCCTGCCTGGGCCAGGCTTCCCACCGTAGCTTCCGATCGTCCGTACATAGGGGAGGAATCTATTACTTTTCCACCCTTGCCGGCTACGTTTTTCAGTACTTCAAGCAACTGCCCGGCTTCAGAACTGCCCGGGTCGACGTCGAACTGCTGCCAGGTCCCGAGGCCGACCACCGGGAGCATTTCATTTGTAGAGGGAATAGCGCGCGACAGCATCGCCCCCGATGCATGGCCGGCCGGGACGTAGTTTCCGAATGCCGGCGCAGCAGCGGCTAAAGCGGCCTCTCTTAAAAATAGTCTTCTGCTCAGTCTCCTCATAAATCCGCAAACAGTTTTTACATAAGCCGGTTAGTAAGGCTTAGAGGCTTTTTATACCGGTCAGACAGATCCGGATCTGGGAAACCAGGTGCCGTATCGTCTCTTTTTTGCCGGCCGGGACGTCCTGCAGGGTCTCGAGCTCAAGCAGAAGCCGGTTCAGGCAGTCTTTCAGGAGAAGCTCCTGGCCCTTAAAGCCACCTCTTCTCTGGAAATCGATAGCTGTCTTATTAACGGATATTTCATAGGTATAGTCATACCCCGAATGCCCGCGTGAGAGAATTTCTATCAACCCTTTTTCCCTCAGATCGTCGAGCAGCACATCTACAGCATCTACGCTGAGCTGGTCGGACTGGGGAAAATCGTGCGACTTGAATTCTTCATAGTCGCCTAAATTGACCTTTTGCAGTAAAAAGTCAAGGAGCTGGTCGGAGAGATCGGGAGTGATGAGTTCGTTCATAGCAATAATGGCGCGATACCGGAAGGCAATTTAATAACTTAATGTCAATTGTCCTTTTTCTCAAGGGTTAATCCGCTTTGTAGGGCCTTTCCATCAACTCGCTTACTTCCCTGTAAATAACCTTTCTCTTATGTTGGGAAAGATTGAGCTTATCCAGGAAGCTCATATCGGCCATCAGGTCCTTGACCATGATGCAGTTCAGGGAAAGCAGGATCTCCTTCTCCTTCTGCGACACGGTGGTAAGGCATGTGACCGGGTAAAGCGCTTTCTGGTCAGTCAGGTTCTTGATGCTCCGTCCTTCTGGATAGTCCCACGCCAGGAGGTCGATCCCGTAATATTCGCCAAAATGGATGGAGTCTGTCGTCAGGTAGGCGTTAGTAACCAGCCATCCCTTTGAGAACGTGGTTTTTTTTCCGAACAGGTTGTATTCCTTTACCGATATATCCTTAATCCGGGAAAGCAGGTACATAGGGGTAGTGACGCTGATCTTGGCATCGACGGTATTTCTGAATTTGCATTCAATCCAGTAAGTATCTTCGCCTTTTTTGGCAATAACATCGGCTTCATGAGTAACCGCAGCGCCTTCGATGAGCTGGCTGGTCATGGTTTCGTACCCGTAGTTGTGGAAAAATTTCGAGACCCATTTTTCGAAATAATACCCCGCCGGACCCAGATCCCGCAATGCCCTCTTCAGGCTGTAGCGCGCAGCCAGGGAGTCGCGGACTTTTTTTAAATGCTTGAAAGCCAGCTGGTATACCGACCTCGTAGTGATGCCGTCATACAGGCAGGGGATAATTTCGTCGATCACCTGACTGACTTCGTCGCGGCTTGCTCCCGATTTATACAGAGAACCCTTTAGCTTTTCCTTATCAAACGGAACCAGTTCACCTGAGAATTTGGACAATCGGATAGTCGTGAGGTCTGTCGGGTTCATAAACGGGAATCGGTTTGGCCTGAAAGACAAAAGTATGAGTAAATGTGATTTCAGGGATGCGGGATGCGTTATGAATTATCTTTTCCTTTTCCTATTTTGTACATTTGGTGCCGGGAGAGTTTAAGTCCGGGCGATGCTGGCCCCTTTTCACTATATTGAATTCAGCGAAGAATGCTTAATAAAATTATATTCACCGGTTTAATCAGCTGCTTTTTTACGACAGGAGCTATGGCTCAGGATCATATTATCCCTTTGTGGCCCGAAGGAAAGGTGCCTAACTTTATTGCCAGCAATATAGAAGAGAAGTCGACCGTCGACGCCAGCGGTATATTGAGGATCAGCGGTGTCACGATACCCTCCATGTCTGTCTACCTCCCAGAAAAGAGCAAGGCCACCGGTGCTGCCGTCCTGATATGTCCGGGCGGGGGATACGGTATCCTGGCCGCCAGCCATGAAGGAAGCGACCTGGCAAGGTGGTTCAATGAAAGGGGGATTGCCGGCATCGTATTGAAGTACAGGCTGCCCGATGCGAGGGCGATGACCCGCCAGCACGAAGTGCCTTTGATGGACGCGATGCAGGCCATGAAGCTTATCAGGAAGAATGCTTCGGCATGGCAGATCGATCCGGGCAAGATAGGAGTGATGGGCTTTTCAGCCGGCGGACACCTCGCTTCTACTTTGTCCACCCATTATCACAAAGGTGAAAAAGGGACGGCAGAAGCTAAGCCCGACTTTTCGATCCTGATGTACCCGGTAATTACTTTTTCCAAACTCAACACCCATATAGGGTCCAGGAAGAACCTGCTCGGGCAAGACAGCACCGCAGCTTTGGTAGAATACTATTCCAATGAATTGCAGGTAGATGAAAAGACGCCCCCGGCTTTCCTGGTGCACTCCGAAGACGATAAGGCGGTGCCTGTAGAAAACAGCATCAACTATTACCTGGCGCTCAAAAAGCATAAGATACCGGTCGAAGCGCATTTTTACCCGGAAGGGGGACATGGCTACGGGTTACGTACCGATGGAAAAGGTTCTCTTGCAGGCTGGCCTCAGGCGCTGGAGATGTGGCTCAGGTCACAGGGATATATGAAGTAAAATAAACTTTCAGTAAGCTATGACCCTGCTTTTCCTGTTGAGTTTTTCGTGGTTCTCAAATTTCCTTCAGCCGGCCGGTGAACCCGGCAAAACGGAGAAGAACCGTACGAAATATAAGTTTACCCAGGCGTGGGTCTGGCAGTACCGGAACGACTGGATAGCTGAGGGTGAGGCTGGTTACCGTGGCGAAATGGTCGTTTACCACGACAGCGTCAACAATACCTGGCTTTTTAACAAGGAAGCTTACGGCAATTCGGGCGAGGGGTTTGATTTCATCGTTGCCAATTACGAGGGCCAGTTTATATTTTGTTTCCGGGACGAAAAAGGGAAGAAGAGAAAGACGATCAGGAGCGTCTCCGAAATACCTGCTTCCCGGAATGACGACGGGATAGTAAAGGAAGAGTTCGGAAAGTATAATAAAACAACCGGGAATACGAAGTTGTTCGGGGAAAATAAGCATGGCTGGCCCGTGATAACGGGGCAGGAGTTTAAAATGGAGCATCTGAAAACAAACGAAGTGACGCTCCGCTATATCGCCGAAACGCGAAAGGATTTCCAGCCGATCGTATACTTCAACTTCATTGACGGAGACGTGAAGCTGCCCATCCATTTTCCTACGGATATCCCGTTGGGAAAATTGCTGCTGGAAGATAATACCATATATCCAGACGGTAAGCAGATCCTCATCCGGCTGAAAGAAATATCAGATTCGGAATATCACGTTGACCTGGGCGCTTACAGGTAACGGTTTCGCAGCAGCCGGTACAATTGTTATACCGTACCGATATTGATAAAAACGATGTATGCGATAAACAGTCCGAGGACGAGGATCACGATCCCGGAAACAAGCGATGTCCATTTGTTTTGTGCAGCCAGGCCCAGCGACGGGATATTGAATATGTCAGGATCGCTTTCCAGGTAAGTGAGGTCTATCATTGATCCTACCGGGATTACCTCTCCTTCAGCCAGCTCTTTCTTATGGCGTATAATATGATCTTTTCCGGCGATAGTAGCGAATCTGACAGCAATCTCGCTTATCCTCGAAGGAGTATTGTTGTGCTGAAGGCCGATGTTTCTGACTTCCAGGAGAAGCCCCTGGGTATTGATCCCGTTTACTGATAGCGCCGAGACTTTTTCTCTGTGTACGAGAAAGGTACGTATAAAATAAACGGAAATCAGGATACTGACGATGGCGATTGCAATTACTACGGTCATAGAGATGGTTTTTAATCCGAAACTATTCAATAAAGATAGAAAGAATAGTAAGTAACGGCAACAAGGTTTATAGTAAACCGGTATATATGTCTATACGTACATCTACGAATTTTTTAGTTAGATTTTCTATTTTCTTTGTAGTTGTTGATCTTTTTGAAATATATTTGCTGTCAAATTTTTTTTGTAACTCTTTTAACCTGTTGATTTTAAAACCATTTATCCTTTTTTTCAACATTAAACCACTATAATTTTCCTATGAAAGAACTGTATTGATAATCTGTTGTACGGATTATAACCGAATCCCCCCTCGGTCCGGTCTGTACTTTTGCTGCCCCATATTTTTTAGCATCTTTTTTTCTTCCAGTCGCGCTGCCCGGTATATAGTCCTGGTGTATCCGGCTGTAGTATGTTGTACCAGACCTGTCATCCCCCCCCGACAGGAGTACATATGCTTGAGGAGCAAAAACATGCTTGAATACTGGTTTCGTGCAGCGTTTGGTGTTAACAAAAACAAAACTCAAGATGAATGCACTAAGAATTATTCTCTCATGCCTCTTTGTATCTGGTTTCTCCGGATTTGAAGTGGTAAAGGCAAATGATTGCGACTTTTCTAATAACAGGCTTAAGAACGGTTCTTTTGAGACCGGTAGAAACGGTATTACCGATTGGATAACAGACGGCGTGTCTTTGTCGCGTTCCAGCGGATATGAAGTATGCGGAAGCTATTACGGTTTGATGCATTATGACGGACGCTATAACAATACGGTCAGGGTTTACCAGGACGTAACGCTCGAAGACGGAACAACCTCTGTTAAGCTGACCGCCTGGGGCGGCGTACACGATAAATGCAATGCTGAGTTCAAGCTTATTTTTCTGCGGAGCAACGGACAGGAAATAAGCGGGGAAACCCAGACGGTAAGTGTAGCGAAGGAAGTTTCGAAGAAACCGACAGGCCTGCAGAAATACAGCCTGGGCAATAAAGTTCCCCAGGGAGCCAGGAAGGTCCGTGTTGAAGCCAGGATGAAAAGAACAAGTAACCAGGACGGTGTTTATTTCAAGATAGAGGCAGCCATTCTGACTTTCGAATCTCCAAGCCTGCCGGTTACGCTTTCAGCATTTTCGGGCCGGTCTTCAGAAACCGGGGTAGCGCTCAACTGGCAGACGACCAATGAAACGGATTCCGAAACATTCGAGGTTCAGCACAGTCTTGACGGGGCTTCCTGGAATGCCGTAGGGCAGGTAGCAGCCAAAGGTAATTTTGAAGGCTTATCGACATATGATCTGTTCCATGGGTCGGCTTCTGCCGGGCGTAATTACTATCGTCTCAAAATAACAGACCAGGACGGCTCGTTCGAGGTGTCCGGGATAATCGGGGTAGAACATTCCTCCAGGTATGCAGGAAAGACGGAAGCCTATTTTTACCCTAACCCGAGCAGGGGCAAGGTTCAGCTGCAGGTGCCTGATCATGCCGGAGATGTCGTTGTGTATGACCTGACAGGCAGGGCTATATCGCGGGCGGCGCGAATGGAAAACAATGAGGAAATGGACCTGAGCCGCCTGGAAAACGGAGCTTACCTGGTCAGTTGGTCTGACAGTCGCGGCAGGAAGTTTTCGCAAAGGCTTATTATCTCGCGTTAGGCTTAAATAGGGGGGAGTAAACGTAATGTGGTGAAGAACCTCAGAAAAAAAATGAGCGCCGCAGAGAAATAAGCTATGCTTCTCTGCGGCGCTCTTTATAACCTTTGCGGCCCTCCGTGTAATTAATTATCCTGCCTGTATAAAGATACTCCTTAGATCCTGTCGATCAGTTCGTTTACTTTCCGGGGCGGGCGGCCTATGATGTGGTCTGCGATAGCGGCGGCATGTTCCCGGCCGTTTTCGATGAAGACTTTTTCGGTGAAGATCCCGGCCGTTACCGTACCGCAGAGGTAAAGGCCTTTTACGTTGGTTTCGAAAGTTTCGGGATTTTTTACCGGGACTTTGGTTTCAGGATCCAGTTCGATCCCGCACCTGGTCAGCAGGCTATCATCAGGAAGGTAGCCGGTGAGAAGGAATACGAAATCTGCAGGAAAGCTTTCTTTCCCGCCGGTTTCCCTGTTGCGTATATGGATCCTGCCGGTTTCGATCTCCGCAACTTCCGAATTGAACCGAACATTGATCCGTCCTTCTTTGATCCGGTTCAGCACATCGGGTATAAGCCAGTATTTTACTGTTTTTCTGAAGCTGTCGCCGCGGTGGACGATCGTGACGCGGGCGTCGGTACGGTAAAGCTCCAGCGCCGCTTCGACGACCGAGTTGGCGCCTCCAACCAGCACCACATCGGTGTAGGAGTATTTATATGCTTCGTCATAGTAGTGGGAGACGTGCGCGAGGTTCTCGCCGGGAATATTCAATTTCCGCGGAAAGTCGAAATAGCCTGTAGCGAGCACGACATTTTTGCCCCTGAAAACCCTGTCTTCCGAAGCGACTACTTCGAAAAGCCCGTTGCTCAGCTTCCGGACGGTCTCAACAGTTGTAAATAGCTGGAAATTCAGCCCGTAATAGCCGGCTACCTTCCGGTAATACTGCAGGGCTTCATCCCTGTTTGCTTTAAAATCTGCAATTGTGAAAGGTAACCCGCCGATAGAAATATTGTCGACTGTCGAGAAGAACCGCATATTCCTGGGGTATTTCCGGAGGGATTCCGTAAGGCTCCCTTTTTCGAGGATGATATGTTTTAAACCGTATCTGGAGGCTTCCACTCCCATCGCAAGTCCGCAGGGACCGCCTCCGACTATAATAACATCGTAAAGCAACGTGCCGTTTTTTAGGGGTACAAAATCCGTGATCATTCAAAAATACATCTTTTTTTATAAGAGAAGGAGGCATAGCTTTGCAATCTGGGCGTGTTCGAAAATTCATAATGGCATTACAGGGAAAAACACTATTTGAGCCTTCTTTTGCTCAATTTTGTGACAGGATGGATCGCCTGGGGGCACAGAAGATCCCGTTTGTATTCGTGATAGATTACAAATGCCGGAATCCCCTGATATGGGAAGTCGGGGAAGTCCCGCCCGGGGTACTTTATGATTTTTCGGGCTTTACCAATCACCCGGCAGGTGAAGCTCCCGCCGGCCCGGCTCCTGTATTCCGGAAATATCCCATGGCCTTCGGCGAATACATGAAATCGTTTGCGCTGGCCCAGAAAAATATCAGGCGGGGAGAATCGTTTCTCGTCAACATTTCCGCCCCGACCCCCGTGGAAACGAATCTTTCGCTGCAGGAAATATTTTTAAGGAGCAATGCGGCATACAAGTTGTGCTTCGAAGATCAGTTCGTCTGCTTTTCTCCCGAAACGTTTGTGCGCATACACCGCGACGAGATCGCTACCTATCCTATGAAGGGCACCATCGATGCTTCTCTGCCCGACGCGGCCGCATCAGTGCTCCGAAATCCGAAAGAAGCGGCAGAGCATGCCACGATCGTGGACCTGCTGAGGAATGACATAAGCCGGACTGCCAGTAAGGTCTGGGTAGAGAAGTACAGGTATATCGACACGATCCGGACGCTCAGCAAAACCTTGCTGCAGGTCAGCTCCGAGATCAGGGGGAAAATCCCCGCATCGCTTCAGAATGCTTTCGGCAGCATTTTATATGAAATGTTGCCGGCGGGATCTGTCACGGGCGCTCCCAAACCGCGTACTATCCAGATCATCGAGGAAGCTGAAGGATACGACAGGGGCTACTACACCGGGGTAATGGGCTATTTTGACGGAACATACTTTGAGAGCGCCGTAATGATACGCTTTATAGAACGCACCGGCGACGGGCTTGTTTTTAAAAGCGGCGGCGGCATAACGGGCCTCAGCGACGCCGGCTCCGAATACCAGGAAATGATCGATAAGGTATACCTGCCTATTCCGGCATTGCCTGCTGAATATTGATTTCTGTCAGCAGGCTTACCGCATTAAACCTGAAGACGGCTTTTTTGGATTGCGAGATAAGCTTTTTATCAGTACAATGCGGCCCGCTTTCGAGGAAGTAAATATAGGTTTTGAGGTTTCGTTTCCCGAGCTGCTGAACGTCGGGTGCGCCGAACAACCGGCCTATTTCATTCGAGCTTTTTCCGAGAAGCCCGGGTTTGACCGAGATAAGATCTTCCGTTAACGCCGCACGTTGTCCTTTGCAGGCTCCCCGGTCGCCGCGCCATATTTCCAGGTCGAGGCTGCCTACAGAAGAAGGGGAAGTACAGGAAGAAGCCAGGAGCAACAGGAAAAATGGAATTTTCGAAATGAACCGCATGACAAATACTTTTGCGGCGAATTTAAGCATCTTTTTTACCGGGTGGCAAAAATAGGAAGTCGGATTTCAAAAAGATATATAACAAAGATTTTAATATCCTGAAAAATATAGAATTCCCTAAAGTGAACGTAGTTACATTGGCTGGGTTCAAGCATATCGTTTTCCCGGGAGAATTCACTGGGGACAGGTAGCTGGCTAATTCATGAAGACGGGGTTATCAATTACCATCCGAAGCTGGTACGATTCATTTTTTCCTTTTCCTCCTCCTTCCAGTGCCTGATCGTTTCATCGAGCAGTTCGTCTTCCGCATTGTCAAACTTTTTGCGGATTCTCTGCGAGCGGGCTACATTTTCCTCGTTCTGAAGCTTTTCCTTATCCGTAAAGCGGAGGAGGCGGGCCTCGCTGCTCTGTATTGTTTTGGTCAGGCGCTCTTCCTTGTATACTTTTATTTCCTTTTCATGGGCTTCAAGCAATTCATCATACGGCCCTTTGGATGAGATGAACTTGACGAAAATCGGGGCGATTTCAATGGCAATGAAGAGCAGGATCAGGAACAGGTTGGCGTAATGCATAGCCCGGCTTTCGGCTGTCAGTACGCTTAAGGCATCTATACGGGCCGCCAGCCCGTCGTATTGATCAATCGTTGTCTTCTGGCTTTCAAATTCCAGGTCTCCTTTTTTCCTGACCTCGAGGATTTGCTGCTCAAGCTGGCTGATCTGAAGGTTCGCACGTTCTTCCGTCTGCCGGAGGTCAGCCTGGGCGTCGTTAAGCTGCTGTTCTTTTTTGCGTGCATTGGTACCTATTCCCGCGATCCCGGTGGTGCCCGGAGTTTTGGTGCCGAATCTTTCGAAGTCGTACTCTTCCTGTTTTTTGTCCCTGAATGCTTCTTTTGCTGAGACCTCTTCCTTGAGCGCTGCAATTTTCCCTTCTATTTCATTATATTCAGGAAGCCCTTTGCGGATAGCTTCCCTGGCGAGGACTACTTCCTCCGATTTTTTTACATCCAGCTTCCGGTTGATTTCTTTTTCAAAGATTTTTAATTCAAGCGGTTTTGAAATCACCAACGCCAGTATGATTGCTAGGCCGAGCCGGGGAAGGAGTAGCTTGAATTCCTGCCAGAACCGGTCTCTCTTCACCATGCTGGATACGATATAGCGATCCAGGTTAAAAATCATGGTACCCCATACAAGGCCGAAAAAGCCGGCCGTCCATACGTTGCCGAATATTGTAAAAAGCGCGTAGCCTGCCGAAAGAGATGCAAACAGGCCGGTAAAAAATATCGTGGCGCCGATGCCGGCATATTTTTCCGACTCGCTTGGACAGCGTGTCAGGAGTGCACGGTTGGCGCCGGAGCAGAACCAGAAAAAATTCCGAAAAGAATTCATGGCGAACGGAGGTATTACTCAAAGATTTATTTCAACCCGTCATTCTAACGGAAAGGCTGTTGCAATCGTATGGATCGGGCACGTTTTAATTTCCCGGCCCGCAGGGTCCCTACCGGCATGGCGTTCAGTTGTTTATAAAGATCAATTACAGCTTTCGGGAGCGGAACGGCAAGCGAATAATGTTGAGCGGTTTTTTTTGAGATATAAAAGGTAAGTTATTTTTAATTTGAATCAATTCTAAACTGGTGCTATCTTGCAGCGATTTAACCAAACAGGTATTTGTCATGTCTTTTCGGGTAGTTTTATATACCGGCCTCTGTATAGCGCTCCTTTCGGGTGCGACGACGGTCAGGTCCCAGGATTTAAAAGTTTTAGTCTATAAAAATCTGCCTGCCGATCCCGAGCCCCAGGCTGATCGCTACACGCTGTTCAGCTTTTCCAAAGGGGCGATAGTACCGGTTGAAAAGCTGGAAAGCGACCAGTGGGATCTTGGCTTCAAAGGAACCAGCATTATTGTAAACGGGGGCAAAGAGCGGAAAGGGAAAGGCGGGGCTTCTCTGACTACCGCCGTGTTTGACGCCGTAGACAGGCTTCCCGAAGGTCTGACCTGGGCTACCGATGAGCCGGACGGGAAAACGGCTATTCCGGCCGGGTCAGGAAACGGTTGGTATGAGTACGTCTTTACTACCCATGAAATCAAGCCTCTTCCCAACCGCGTGCTGTTCGTAAGGACGGCCGACGGGAAGTTCGCTAAAGTGGAAATATTGAGTTATTACCGCGATGTCGAAGGCGAAACCGATTCACCCGGGCGTTATTATACATTCAGATATGTATACCAGCCCGACGGTTCAGGCGTATTCAAATAGTAGGTGCAGATTATATCAAAGCGTTCAATATGCATTTTCCGAATCGGGTTGCCGTAAAGATTTTAACTGTATTCATCCTGCTGTTTTCCTTCGCTGCGGAGGCACAGCGAATAGTATCTACCGACGGCACTTTGAGCGAGATAGTATGCGGTCTGGGGATGGAATCGAAGCTGGTAGGAGTAGATGTTACCAGTACCTATCCCGAATCGCTCAAAAAGCTGAAGCAGATAGGGCACAACCGCAATATTTCTGCGGAAGGGATATTGTCGCTTAACCCGGATCTCATACTGGTCAATAAAAAGGCGATGATCAACCCGGGGCTTGTCCGGCAGTTGCAGCAGACAGGGAAAAAAGTGGTGGATTTCGATCATGAGTATTCGGTTGAAGGAGCAAAAAAACTTATCCTTGAGGTCGGCGCCTATTTTAAAAAGGAAAAGGAGGCCGAAGCAATGGTGAAAAAATTAGAAGGCGACCTGAAGAAATCCACAAGGTCCGGCGCGAATAAAAAAGTGCTTTTTATATATGCAAGGGGCGCCGGAACCCTGATGGTTTCGGGGGAAGGCACGCAGATAGACGAGATGATCAGGCTTTCAGGCAACAGGAACGCCGCCGTCGGGTTTAAGGAGTTCAGGCCCCTGACGAGCGAATCGCTCCTGGCTGCAAATCCCGATTACCTGCTCCTGTTTGAGGACGGCCTGAAAAGTGTCGGCGGGGTCGACGGGCTGCTGAAGATACCCGGAATAGCCTACACCAACGCCGGTAAGGGGAGGAAGGTGATCACAATGGACGGCCTGTACCTCATGGGCTTCGGGCCGAGAATGGGAGAAGCATTATCAGAACTCGCCACGAAGGTAAGATAGCCGCTATGTCAAAAGAACAGATAGCAGATGAGATCCCGGTTGAGGAAGGGCGGAGGGCTGCGGAACCGCAGGCGCTAAAGCGGCCGGACGCCGGAAAGCGGGTATGGGGATTAGGGGTGCTGGTACTGCTTCTTTGTGCTGCCGCCGTGGTGTCGGTAGGAGTGGGCGCCGTCTCGATTTCTCCGGCCGAGCTATGGTCCATCGTGGTTCGTAAATTCGGGTGGACAAGTACTATTCCTTTCCGTGATGAGCAGGAAGTTATCTTCTGGTTTATCAGGCTTCCGCGTATATGCCTGGGAATGCTGGTCGGAGCCGGGCTGGCAGTTGCCGGGGCACTTCTGCAGGGGCTTTTCAGGAACCCGCTCGCCGATCCCATGCTGATCGGGATTTCCTCAGGGGCAATGCTGGCGGCAGTGCTGACGATTGTTTTTAACATAAGCCTGGGCGTTTTGGGAGGATACCTGGCCAGTTATACCCTGGCTTTTTTTGCATTTGCAGGATCCTGCATCACAACCATCATCGTTTACCGGATTTCGAAGGCCGACGGCGAATTCAAAATCAGTACCATGCTGCTTGTCGGGATAGCGATCAACGCCTTCGTAATGGCGATGACAGGCCTTATTACCAGCCTGGCCGACGACCAGCAGCTTCGAGACCTGACGTTCTGGAACCTGGGAAGCCTCGGCGGGGCTACCTGGATAAATGTTCTGACGCTTCTCCCGTTCGTCCTGGTCACGGTACTTTACGGGACAAAGCTCTCGAAGGCGCTCAACCTGCTTGCGTTAGGAGAAAACCAGGCTTTACACCTGGGCATCAATATCAGGCAGCTGAAAAAGAGCTGTATCATCCTGGCTACTCTTGCTGTAGGGGCATGCGTTGCAATGGCCGGTAATATAGGATTTATAGCCTTGATCGTACCTCACATTATCAGGAAGGCCTTCGGTCCCGATCACCGTATCGTTTTACCGGGGGCTGCCATAGGAGGGGCCGCGATCCTGACATTTGCCGACGCTATCGCCAGGACGCTGGTAGCACCGTCTGAATTACCGCTGGGCGTTATCACCGCGCTGATGGGCGCCCCGGTCTTTATTTATATCCTTTTAAACGAACACAGGCGTAGGATATGATCGAGGCAAATGGCATATCTTATTCGGTCAGGGGCCGCAGGTTGCTGGAAGAGATCAGCGTAACGCTGAAGACCGGGCGGCTGGTAGCGGTAGCCGGCCCGAACGGCGCCGGAAAATCTACGCTGCTGAAGATACTGACCCGTGAGCTTTCGCCTGAGAAAGGTACCGTTACGCTCGACGGCAGGGATATGACAGGGTACACCTACCTGGATCTTGCACGGAAAAGGGCTGTGCTGACCCAGCAAAACAAGTTGTCGCTGCCTTTCGAAGTACAGGATGTTGTGATGATGGGGCGGTATCCCTTTCATAAGAATGCCCCGGAAGAAAGAGATTATGAAATCGTAGAGGAATGTTTGCGCAATGTCGGAATGCTTCCTTTCGCCCGCCGGATTTTCCCGACATTGTCGGGCGGCGAGCAGCAGAGAGTCCAGCTGGCCAAGTCGCTGGCGCAGATATGGGGGACTGAAAAAGCCTTTCTTTTCCTGGATGAACCTACGAACGGGATGGACCTGCTTCACCAGTATCATGCGCTTGATATAGCAAGACAGCTCGCAGACAAAGGGGCGGGAGTAGTGGCAGTGCTGCACGATCTGAACATGACGCTCCAGTATGCGGATGAAGTGCTCCTTATGCAAAACGGGAGGATCAGGATGTCGGGAACTCCCGCTGAAGTGCTTACGGCAGCGAATATCGAAGACGTTTTCAGTGTTCCGGTACGGCTGATGAAGCTGCCGGACGCGGAGGGGAACATCATAGTCCCTGCCTCGCGGTTTTAGAGAAAGAATTTCATATTTGTTCGTAATAAAAACGAGATAGAAATGGCAAATGCAGCGTTAACCCAAAATGAGAATATTGCAGATCTGAAGTCCAGGTGGGAAGAGTTCAGAACTTCCAACCCCAAAGTAAGGATCAGGGATGCAGCCCGTGCGCTCAGTACTACTGAAGCTGAGCTGGTCGCTA
Organism: Spirosomataceae bacterium; assembly: GCA_037191015.1. Taxonomy (GTDB): domain Bacteria; phylum Bacteroidota; class Bacteroidia; order Cytophagales; family Spirosomataceae; genus Ravibacter. Next base: position 54,213 of record JBBCKD010000007.1, on the reverse strand, counting down.
CGGGTATCGGAAGCGGCGTTACCCGTCTGCGGCCCGAATTTGAGGCCATATTGAAGGATGTGGAATCGCTCGGGCACGTGATGGCCCTTACCAGGAACGATTCGGTGGTTCATGAAAGAAAAGGGACTTACCTTAATCCTACCTTTAACCCGCACGTCGGCCTTTTTGTAGGCGAAGACATCGATCTGAGGCTCTTTATGGGGCCATGGTCATTTGTTTTCGCAGTAAGCGAAGGCGACAGGCACAGCCTGCAGTTTTTCGGTAAGGACGGGGAGGCAATTCACAAAATCTATCTTACCGACCAAAGCAACCGCGAAGCCTTCGACCAACTGGTAGCCAGGTATACCGACCCGGCGCAATCGGCGGTTCTGGATATCGGGCCGGCCAGGCCGAAGGGCTACACATTTGACGGGATCGACGAAGAGTCGAAAAAGCTATTTCAGCAGGAATGGACGGATCTGAAGGATACGCACGATTTTTTCGGCCTGCTGCGTAAGTACGATCTTCCGAGAAGGGAAGCCATGAGGTTCGCACCTGAAGGCCTGGCATACCGGGTAAAACCATCTTCGTGCCGGAAGATCCTGCAGGCGGCTGCTGAGGCGGGTACGTCTATCATGGTATTTGTAGGCAACCAGGGGTGCATCCAGATCCATACGGGACCTGTAAAAAAACTATTTGAAATGGGACCATGGTATAACGTGATGGACCCGGAGTTCAACCTGCACCTCCGGGAAGACGCGATCGACGAAGCCTGGGTAGTGATCAAGCCTACCGTTGACGGCATCGTCACTGCAGTCGAGTTTTTTGACAAAGAAGGGGAAATGATCGTTCAGTTCTTCGGCAAGAGGAAGCCGGGAATACCGGAATTAAAAGAATGGCAGGACCTGGTCAGGGACAATGCTGAAAGGTTGAGCTGATATGAGTTAAAAAAAATCAAAGATAAGTGCAAATAATATTAGGGCAGACAGGTAAGAATGACTATAATTGCATACATGTAAAGTGTATTTTTTATTTTAATTATCAAAGTCAGCTCATCCTATTTGCCAAAAGCAGATTCCGCCGGTTTCCCGCTGTAGTTCCGGCCGTAGAATCGGCGGAAAAAGAAAGCAGGCCGGTACATTTCTCAGTTACCGGCCTGCTTTTTTAAAGAGAATGTCGCAAAGATCAGAGCTCGCGGATCCAGATATTTCTGAAGCTCACCAGGTCGCCGTGGTCCTGCAGGCTGATAGGGCCTTTCCCGTGGGGTTTATTGACAGGTCTGCCGACATAAGGAGTAGTACCCTGTATCTGCGTATGATGCTGTACAACGACTCCGTTCAATATGACCGTTACATAGGCAGGCACAGTAGCCATACCGTCTTTGTTGAAGCGCGGAGCGGTATAGATAACGTCGTAAGACTGCCATTCCCCCGGAGCCTTGACAGGATTTACCAGCGGCGGAGTCTGTTTGTAGATAGATCCCGCCTGCCCGTTGGCATAAGTCCTGTTATTGTAGCTGTCGAGTACCTGGAGTTCGTAAATACCCTGCAGGAAAATACCGCTGTTTCCTCTTCCCTGGCCGCTGCCTTTTACTTCCGAGGGACTGCGCCACTCGATATGAAGCTGGAAATCGCCGAATTCCTGTTTGGTCTGGATGCCGCCTTTTTTAGGAGTTACCGTCATAGCCCCATCCTTCAGGGTAAACGGAGCAGGCGACTTCCTATCCTCCGAAGAAACCCATTGATCGAGGTTGGAACCGTCAAAAAGGACCAGCGCATCCGAAGGAGCCGTAGTGCCTGACAGGCTGCCGGTCAGCGTGCCCGGCTTCACCACTCTCGGTTCGGGATCCCAAAGCTCGCTCGACTCGGGAGTCATTTTTTCGGGTTTGAGCTGAGCATAAGCCCCTGACAAGGTTAACAGGCTCATCGCAGAAAGGATTATTCGCTTCATGTGTCAGATATTTTTAAAAAATATTAAAAAATGGTAGTTAATTTATACATTTGGCTCTTTAGAGTAGGAAACCCGGGGGCTTACTCTTCTTCCAAAAGTAGTACTTTGCCGGTAAACGAAATGACTATAAATGATAAAATTGTTTAAGAGGACTAATCAGAATAAATAAATAGTTGCCAAAGGCAACATAATAGGGCTTCGGGACTGCAAGTCCCGAAGAGCGCATCAAAGACACATTATTTCATCGTCTAACTATAACATTATCAAATGCCGCAAAACTATTTCAAAATTTTCAGGAAAAACCTGGCAGGTATCCTGGCGCTGTCGGTCTGCACGGGCAGCCTTAATGCCCAGTCGATCGCACTTCAGGATCTCTCCGCTTTCAGGAACCCTTCTCCGAACTGGCAGCTCGCCGGCAGCGTCCGGGCTGATCCCGACGTTAAATACGATCTCCGGAAAATTTCCGAGGGGAGGGCTATAATTGTAAACCTGCCGGCAGACCCCAAACAGTCCAAAGATATCTATTCCATACAGGAACACGGCGATGCGGATATTGAAATGGAGTTTATGATGGCCAAGGAGTCGAATTCCGGTATCTATCTCCAGGGGCGGTACGAGATCCAGCTCCTCGACAGCTGGGGGAAAAAGCATCCGGCGGCAGGAGATTGCGGCGGGATTTACGAGCGCTGGGACGAAAGCAGGCCGCAGGGCGAGAAAGGCTACCAGGGATATGCGCCACGTCAGAACGCAAGCCGGATAGCAGGGGTGTGGCAGAAGATCAGGATATCTTTTCAGGCCCCCAGGTTCGACAGGAACGGTAAAAAAACAGAGAATGCGAGAATTCTCAGCATCTATCTGAATGACCTGCTCATCCATGAGAACGTAGAGCTGACGGGACCTACCAGAGGCGGTATGAACAACGACGAAGTAGCCAAGGGACCGCTTCGTTTCCAGGGCGATCATGGCCCGGTGGCTTTCAGGAATATAATCATACGGCCGTTTGACAGCCCGAAACCATTCTTCAAGGAGCTGGGCTATATCGTTCATGACGGCCGCGTGCTCAAGCAGGAGGAGCTCGGCAGCCTGAAGCCGGTAAAGGAAGGCAAGGCATCCCTGATCGATAACTCGGTGTCTTCCCTGACCAACAATTACGTAATCAGGTATAAAGGGAAGATCGCGATTCCCGTAAAAGGGAAATACCGCTTTTCCGGCGATTTCCGGGGCGGTTACGGGAATCTGAAGGTCGGCGACCAGGTGGTTTTCCCGTTTGCCTGGCACAGGGATAGCCGGGAAGTCGAGCTTCCGGCGGGCGACCTGCCTTTCGAGTATTCCTATGCAAAGGTGAATGAGGGTGATAAACCCGGCTTCGGATTGTCGGTTTCAGGGCCGGGGATCAGGCAGATTGTACTTAACGAGGTCGGATCTGTCGGTACTTCGCAGGTTTCCGACCCGATCAGCCTGGAACCCGAACGCGAAACGGCTGTTCATCGCAGTTTTATTAATTTCGGAGGACAAGTGTTGCCTTATGGTGTTTCGGTCGGGAGCATCAGCGGCGTGAATTTTTCGGTAAACCTTGCAAACGGAGCGCTCATCCGCAGTTGGAGAGGCCTCTTCCTGAACGTTACGCCCATGTGGCTCAGCCGCGGAAACGGTACCTCCACACCGATGGGAAGCGTATTGAATCTGAGTGATGCGCCCCAGGTATCGGGAGTAGGAGGGAAAGCTGCCGGAGATTACCTGCTGAAGGGCTACAAGGTAGATGACAATAACAATCCTACCTTTCTGTATACTTTCGGTGGCGCCGGGTTCCAGGACAGGATCGTACCCGATTCTTCAGGAAGGTACCTCGACCGTACAGTCATGGCAGATGAGAAGGGTACCTCATTTCGGTTCATTCTCGCCAGGGGCAATGAAATAGCGGAGCAGCCGGGCGGCCTGTTCCTGGTCGACGGGCAGTTTTTCATCAGAGTGAAGGAAGGCGGGCGCGCCGTGGTCGAAAATAAGGACGGGGTGAAGCTGCTGGCAGTCGACGCTTCCGACAGGCTGACCTATTCCGTTATCTGGTAGTTTCCAAGGCATAAACCGACAAATCGGATCAGAATCATGACAGATATAAGACAACAATTTTTCAAGCTGTTTTTTATCGGGCTTTCGCTCGGATTTTCTCAGCTTCCGGCCCAGAATCAATCTTTGCCGGCAACGGAAGATGACTATTACAGCATGCAGCGCCTGCCGATCCCGGAAGGGATCGTCCTGGAGGCCGGCGGGCTCGTAACGCTGCCGAACGGATCGCTGGCACTTGCTACGCGGAGAGGGGATGTCTGGATTATTGAAAATCCCGAAGGCCGCAACAACACCCGTCCTTACTACCGCAAATTTGCCAGCGGCCTGCACGAGATCCTGGGACTGGCCTATCATGACGGAGACCTTCTCATGTCTCAGCGCGGCGAGCTTACCCGGATAAAGGATACCAACAAGGACGGAAGGGCGGATGTTTACGAAACCGTCTATTCCTGGCCTATCAGCGGGCACTACCATGAGTACAGCTACGGTCCCCGGTTCTTACCCGACGGCAGTATGATCGTGACCGGTAACGTGGCTTTCGGAGATAACGACTGGTGGGCAGGACAAAGCAGGGTACCGTGGAGAGGCTGGGCGATGCGGGTAACGCCTGACGGGAAGATGGAGCCCTGGGCAGCCGGTGCCAGGTCGCCGGCAGGGATAGGTATTGTCGACGGAGAATTTTTTTACAGCGAAAACCAGGGCGACTGGATGGGGTCGGGGTACATCACTCATGTGGAAAAAGGAGATTTCCTGGGGCATCCGGCCGGTCTGAGATGGGCCGACAGGCCCGAGTCGCCGGTAAAAGTCAGGCAGGATGACATCTATTCGCGGGTAGACCCGAGAATAAGCCCGGAAGGAGGACCTTATGTCAAGCCCGAAAACCTGCCCGAAAGAGGAAAAGCCCTTTTCGAGGTCGCAAAGGAAGTACCGGGCATCAAGACGCCTGCCGTATGGCTGCCGCACGGTATACTCGGGATCTCTACTTCCGATATTGTCACTATTCCGAAGGACAACCGCTTTGGGCCTTTCGGAGGGCAGCTGCTGGTGGGCGACGAGGGTCAGAGCAAGATCGCAAGGGTCTTCCTTGAAAAAGTAAAGGGACAGTACCAGGGTGGTGCGGTCCTTTTCAGGGAAGGATTCCGCTCGGGCGTGATGCGCATGACATGGGGACATGACGGCTCCCTGTACGTAGGCCAGACCAACAGGGGGTGGGGCTCTACCGGTCCGGACGACTATGCGCTGCAGCGCCTGGTGTATACCGGGAGGAACCCTTTCGAGATACTGAAAATTTCTGCTCAGCCCGACGGATTTGAAATAGAGTTTACCCAGCCGGTCGACAAAGCGTCGGCGGAAGATGTGAACGGCTATGATATCACTGGATTTATCTATAAATATCACCCGGTATACGGCAGTCCTGTCATAGACGATCAGAACTGTGCTGTCAGGGGGATCAGGGTTTCTCCCGACGGGAAAAAAGTCCGTTTGCTGGTAGAAGGGCTGAGAGAGAAGTATATCCATGAGATCAAGCTTCAGGGCCTGAAAAACGGAGCTGGAAGTGCGCTGCTGCACAACACGGCCTACTACACGCTCAATGCCGTGCCCGACGGAGCGAAACTGACCGGATACAAAGCGGTAAAGGCTACTCCCAGGGCGGTTCCGGAAGCCGCGCCCGCTGCGCATGTGCACGGACATATGCCGAAGCTCGCCAAGCGCACTGTTACGCAGCCTGACGAATGGACCGGCGGTCCCGATCAGACCTTTGTGCTGGGCACGGAGCCGGGACTGCATTTCGATAAAAAAGAGCTTGTGGTGAAAGCAGGAAGCCGGATTAAGCTTACCATGACCAACACAGACGACATGCCCCATAATTTCCTGCTTGTGACCAAGGGCAGTGCAAATTCGGTAGGAGAAGCCGCCATCAACCTGGGATTGAAAGGGAATGAGCTGGGCTATGTTCCCGATCTGCCCTCAGTACTCAGCCATACCAAGCTGATCGAGCCCGGCGGTGCGGATACGATCTATTTTATAGCGCCGTCGGAGCCGGGGGAATACACCTATGTATGTACCTATCCCGGGCATTATTTCTCAATGCAGGGAACATTGAAAGTCGTTCCATGAACCGATTCGTTATCGGCGGCCTGGCTGCAGGGTTCTTTCTGTGGGCGTCATTCAGCGGGATGACGCCCGCAGAAACGCCTCCAAACATCATTTTTATTATTGCAGATGATGTTAGCCTGGAAGATATAGGGGTTTATGGGAACAAGCACATCCGTACGCCCCATATAGACCGGCTGGCCGGTAAAGGCCTGCGTTTCAACAACGTTTTCCTGACCGCCAGCTCCTGCAGCCCCAGCCGGATCAGTATCCTGACCGGGCGGTATCCGCACAATACCGGGGCGGCAGAGCTGCATACCGAGGCGCCGCACCACCTGGTTTTCTTTCCTGAAGTTCTTAAGAATGCCGGTTATTTTACCGCCCTGGCCGGGAAATGGCATGAGGGGCGCCACTCTGCCAGGGCCTACGATACATTACTGGTCGACAAGAAGGCGAATGGTGAGGGCGGCGAGGCGCAATGGCTGTCTTTACTGAGGAACGTCCCCCGCGACCAGCCGTTTTTCTTCTGGCTTTCTCCCTATGATGCACACCGGGATTGGTCGGCCGATAGTGCATTCACCAGGCCGTACAAGCCGGAAGAAGTATACGTTCCGGAAATACTTGTGGACGACGCCGACACCCGGAGGGACCTTGCCTCCTATTACAACGAAATTACCCGTATGGATGAATACATAGGTAAGCTTACCCGTGAGCTGGAGCGGAGAAACTTGCTCGACAATACGCTGATCGTGTTTACCTCAGATAACCCGAGGGCTTTTACAGGGAGCAAGACCAGGCTTCGGGACAACGGTATCAGAACTCCTTTTGTAATGCACTGGCCCAAAGGGATCCGTAAAGCCGGGCATGTGGCAGAGGGGCTGATCAGCAGCATTGATATCGCACCTACGCTTTTGCAGGCAGCGGGCGTTCAGATTCCCCGGGGAATACAGGGGAAAAGCTTCTTCGGGCTGATATCGTCGCCCGAACGCCCTTTCAGGCAACATGTATTTGCCGAGCATAACTGGCATGACTACGAGGCGTATGAACGCGCCGTACGTACCGCCGATTACCTGTATGTGCTCAATGAACGCAGCAGCTACACAAATGAGGGGCCGATTGATGCCGTGCAGAGCCCTGCTGCCCGGTCTCTGAAGGCGCGCAAGGCAGGGGAGGAACTGACGCCGGTCCAGCGGGAAGCTTATATAAACCCTCGCCCCCGGGAAGAATTGTACGATAACAGGAAGGATCCTGCCCAGGTTTACAATCTTATCGGAGACAAAGCATATCAGGAGGCAGCGAAACAGCTTCGCCGGACTCTCCGCCAATGGCAGGAGGAAACGGGCGATACCCTCCCGGACTCTGTTACCCGGGACTGGTATCATCGCGAAACCGGTAAGGCGCTTAAACAGAAAGGGATCCGCGGCGAGATGCCCGGCGCTGCTTTGAGGGCAGATACCATTACTTCTCCAGGGCCCTTCTGACAAATACTAACTGGCAGCGCAGGTGGGCAGCACCTTGAGCGGCGGTGACATATGTCCTCCGGCAGCCGTTTGGAAAAAATGTTATGAAATGGAAAAAGGCCGCTTCTTCCTGAACCTCTTTTTTTGATATGTTTGCCCTGCGGTAATATTAAATAAACGAGGATATTCAAAACAGGTAGAGATGGCCAACTACGATTTTCTTATTATAGGATCGGGAATCGCCGGTTTAAGTTATGCTGTCAAGCTGGCTCGTCATTTTGACAGGGAAAGTCAGCCTGTGTCTATTGCGGTCATAACGAAAGTGCAGGCCGATGAAACCAACACGAAATACGCCCAGGGAGGGATAGCTGCCGTGTGGGCCGAATCTGATTCATTTGAAAAGCATATAGCCGATACGATTGATGCCGGCGACGGGATCAATAATAAACACGTCGTGGAAATGGTAGTCCGGGAAGCTCCCGGCAGGATCCAGGAGCTCATCGATTACGGGACCCGTTTCGACAAAGTGCCCGACGGTGATTACGACCTTGCCATGGAAGGCGGGCACTCCGATCACAGGATACTCCATTTTAAAGATATTACCGGGGCTGAAATAGAGCGTGCTTTGCTGGAAGAGGCGGGGAGGCATAAGAGCATACAGATCTTTACCCATTACTACGCAGTCGAGCTGATCACCCAGCACCACCTGGGGGAGACGGTCTACAGGTACAGGGACGACATACAGTGCTACGGCGCTTATGTACTTAACCGCGAAACCGGGGCTGTAGAAAGATTTCTTTCGAAAGCCACCCTGCTGGCTACGGGGGGAATAGGGAGCATTTACCAGAGCACGACCAACCCTACCATCGCTACCGGCGATGGTATTGCGATGGCTTACCGGGCAAAAGGGATCTGTGACAATATGGAATTTATCCAGTTTCATCCTACCAGCTTTTATCTGCCCGGCCGCAAGCCTTCTTTCCTCATATCGGAAGCCGTAAGAGGGTTCGGCGGGATACTCAAGCATGCCGACGGAAGCACGTTTATGGCTAAGTACGATGAACGGGAGTCGCTTGCTCCCCGCGATATTACAGCCCGTGCGATAGACTCGGAAATGAAAAAAAGAGGGGTAGACCACGTATACCTGGATGTCCGGCATCTGGACTATGAAAAGTTCAGAGATCATTTCCCGAATATCAACCAATACTGCCTGGATCACGGCGTCGATGTGAGAGAGAGCATGATTCCTGTGGTACCGGCGCACCATTTCCTGTGCGGAGGCATAAGGGTAAACGAATGGGGGCAAACCAATATCAGGCAGCTATATGCAGTGGGAGAATGCGCGTGCACAGGCTTGCACGGAGCCAACCGGCTGGCCTCCAATTCCCTCCTGGAAGCGGTAGTCTTCGGCCACCGCGCCTATCTGCATACCATTGAGAGTTACGGCGATATAGTCGTGCCCGATCACGTCCCCGAATGGGATGATTCAGGCACAACCCATCCGGAGGAACAGGTACTGGTGACGGAAATGACGAGGGAGCTGAACAGCGTAATGTCAAACTACGTGGGTATTGTCAGGACCTACAGGCGTCTCAAAAGGGCTTACGACCGTGTAGAGCTGCTCTATCGCGAGCATGAAAAGCTCTATCGCGAATCTAAAGTTTCGGTACCTATCTGCGAGCTGAGGAATATGATCAATGTGTCGTATCTCGTCATCAAGATGGCAATGGCCCGGCGCGAAAACGTCGGCCTGCATTTTAACCAGGATAACGCGTAGCATCGTGTGTGCGGGAGAGGGCCCTGTCCCCAACTTCACCCTCTTAAATAGTGTAAATGTGACAGATATCCGGTAAATTGCCGCTGATAATCTTCTATTTCTTCACAATCAGCCAAATTGAACCTCCTGAAAATGGGAAGAACTTCTGCCAGGCACTTATTCGTTATACTCACTTTCCTTTTTTTTGCTACAGACGGCTTCACACAGGCGTCTAAGGTAAGGGGAATCATACAGGATGAAGCATCGGACGCCACGCTGCCGTTTGCCAGCGTAAGATTGTTTGCCTGGCCCGACAGTACCTTTATATCAGGAGAAGTGAGCGATCTCGACGGAAAATTCGAGCTGGCGGCAGCGCCCGGAGAGTACCTGCTGCAATTTGATTTTATGGGCTACCAGCCCATGCAGAGAAAGATAAAGGCCGACGCCGGGATCAACGATATCGGGATCGTTAAGCTGAAAGCTTCTTCGAAGAACCTCGAGGAAGTAGTGGTGCAGGCCGAAAAAAGCACTTATGAGCTGACACTCGATAAAAGGATATTCAACGTGGGCAAGGACCTGGCCAACGCCGGGGGGAACGCCATAGAGATACTGAACAATATACCCAGTGTTGCGGTAGACCTTGAAGGTAATGTAAGCCTCCGGGGAAGCAGTAGTGTCCGTATCCTGGTAGACGGTAAGCCTTCCGGGCTGGTTTCGATCAAGGGGGGAGCGGGGCTGCAGCAGCTGCAGGGAAGCATGATCGAACGGGTGGAGGTGATCACCAATCCATCGGCGCGATATGAAGCGGAAGGGATGGGAGGAATTATTAACATCGTCCTGAAGAAAGAGCAGAAGCAGGGGCTGAACGGATCATTCGATGTGATCACCGGCTACCCGATGAATCTGGGGGGCGCAGCCAATCTGAATTTCCGCCACCGGAAATTCAATTTTTTTACCAACTACATGCTCACCTACCGGAGCACGATCGGCGATACGAAGCAATACCAGGAGCTTTACAGGAATGATTCCGTTTTTGTCACCGACCAGACATTCGATCGCGAGCTCAGGGCTTTTCATAACAATCTCAGGATGGGCGCTGATTATTTTTTCAGCGAAACAAGCATCCTGACGGCTGCCTACACCTGGAGACGGACCAAAGGGAAAAGATATTCCCATATCCATTACCATGATTACCTGACGAATTCTTCCAATCTTCTGAGCCATTCGTACCGTACACAGGACGAAACCGAAACCGAGCCGAATTCCGAATACAACCTGTCGTACAAAAAGGCTTTCGGCCGGAAAGGCCATGAATTGCTGATCGACCTGAGACACCTGGATAACTGGGAAAAATCAGACCAGTACTTCACGGAAACGGTAACACCCAGCGGTGGAGAAAAAGTCAGCTCTTTGCAGCGCTCCATCAATGACGAAACAGAGAAGCAGTGGCTGTTCCAGGTAGATTATGTGCAGCCGTTCGGGAAGGACGGGAAGTTCGAGACCGGCCTCAGGAGCAGCTTCCGCGATATGACCAACAATTATTTTGTAGCCGATGTATTACCCGACGGTAGCCTTCAGAACATCCCGATGTTTACAAATAATTTTATTTATGATGAAAATATTCACGGGGTGTACGGGATTTACGGCAACAAGCACGGCAAGCTTTCCTACCAGGGCGGCCTGAGAGCGGAATGGAGCGAGTTTACTACCAAATTGCTGAAGGAAAACGAAGTAAATAACCGCAGCTATAAAAACCTGTTCCCGAGCGCGCACATCACCTATGACCTTCCCGGCCAGAACGCCATGCAGGTCAGCTACAGCCGGCGTATCAGGCGTCCTGTTTACAATGATCTGAGTCCCTTTATGACCTTTACGGACAACCGGAATTACTGGAGCGGCAACCCGGACCTCAACCCCGAGTTTACCGATTCGTTTGAGCTGGGACATGTGAAATACCTGGAGAGGGGAACGGTTACGACTTCGGTTTATTATCGCCATACGATTGATAAGATCCTGCAGATCAGGACTGTGGATGACAATGGGTTTGCCTACTCGCAACCCCAGAACCTGGCTACCGAAGATGCGTACGGGCTTGAGTTTACCGGTTCTTCCAATGTAACCGATCGCCTGAAGCTGGATGGAAACCTGAATTTTTTCAGATCGGTAATCGACGGGAGCAATCTCGACGATACCTATAAAAGCGAGACGTTCACATGGCTGGGACGGCTTTCAGCGCGTTTGAACTGGAAAGGTGTCGATTTTCAGCTGAGGAACAATTACGAGGCGCCGCAGGTTTTACCGCAGGGAAAAAGGAAGGCTATCTACGCGCTCGACCTGGGGGTAAGCCGCGACGTGCTGAAAGGAAACGGGACTTTAACCCTGAACGTGCTGGATGTATTCAATTCCAGGCGCTACAGAACCATTACCGAAGGCGCAAACTTCTACACCTATAACAATTCGCAGGGACGGGTCAGGCAGATCAACCTGACGCTCAACTACAGGTTGCACCAGGCAAAAACCGGGAAAAAAGGGCAGTTTGAAGAGTGAGATGATGAGTCAATGTGATAATGAGCTAATGTGATAATTAGATAATGAGAGATTCTGTTAAGAATCGCCCCCCTCTCTCCTGCGAAGAGGAGGCCGGGGGGTGAGGTTATTGGCCGTCCCCGTCGTTATCCTCACCAACTCCGCTTTGCTCATCTGCACAAGATCCGCCACTTTCTGCGCGACCAGGTCGATATAAGCCACTTCATTTCTTTTGCCCCGATAAGGAACGGGAGCCAGGTAAGGCGAATCGGTTTCAAGTACGATGTCGGCCGGGTTCAGGTAGGGCAGCACTTTATCGAGGCCGCCGTTTTTAAAGGTAGCTACTCCGCCGATGCCGAGCTTGAAACCCATTTCAATTGCCCGCCGGGCTTCATCCAGGTTTCCGGTAAAGCAGTGAAAGATACCGGTCAACCCGGGATCCCCGAATTTTTCGATCAATGCCGCTGTCTCGGGGAATGCATTGCGGCTGTGGATATCTATCCATAACCCGTTTTTTACTGCAAGCCCGCATTGGAAAAGAAAGGCTTCTTCCTGCTGCGCACGGAATGTTTTATCCCAATACAGGTCCATCCCGATTTCCCCGATGGCTATGAATTTTCTTTCCGTCAGCCATTCTTCGACAATACGGAGCTCCGATTCAAAGTTTTCGTTTACATAGCACGGGTGGAGCCCTATCATGGGAAGGCACCGTTCCGGTTCCATATCCGCAATTTCGAGCATTCTGCCTATCGTGGCCGAGTCGCAATTAGGCATCCAGATCTGTTCTATCCCTACATTCCATGCCCGTCCGAGCATTTCATTCAGATCATCTTCGTATTGCAGGTCATAAATATGCGCGTGCGTTTCTATCATGTAAGATTACGTAAAGAACGAAGCGAATTTATCATTTTTGTTTTGCATACTTTAATTACCAACAGATGAAACTAATTCTGCATCTTAAGCCGTTTTTATTATTGCAGTCGTCTGGCTATCTTTGAATCAGCTAAACATTGAGATGCATAATATAACTATAGATACGGAAGATAAGAGTGTGATAGAGGCAGTACGGGCCTTGTTGAAAGGCTATGGTGTGTCATATTCGGAAAGTCCGGGAAAGAGCCCCTATAGTGCTGATTTTGTGAAAAGGGTTAAAGATGCTGAAACCAGGATTGAAAAAGGGGAATATATTGAAGTCGATCCCGGTAATTTATGGGAAAGTATAGAATCCGGGTTGAAGACTAGACGGCGGAAGATCTGATAAAAATCAGACGATCGGGAAGAAAATCGGATATCAATAGAATAGAGAGGATAAATAGAACCGGGCATCAGCCCGGTTCTATTTATTATCAATAAACATATCGCAGCGTAATCCCGAATGTGCGTGGGTCCCCTACAATCCCGGCATATTGTCCGTAGCTCCCCGGGGCGGCCAGCAATTGTTCATAGTAATCTTTGTTGAACAGGTTCCTGGACCAGGCAAAGACGGTGATCCCGTTGGAAGCCCGGAAGCCTGCGCGTACGTTCGTGAGCGAGTAGCCGTCGATGTTAAGGTATTGTGAAGGCGACGGGCTTGAAGAAAAGCCCGACCGGAAGAATACATCGACTCCCGCGAAGTAGTTACCCTTCAGACCCAGCAGGTTTCCTTTTACGGTAGTTTCTCCCCCAAACGACCCCGACCATTTCGAGATACCCGGCAGCTCGCCTCCCGAAATATCCTTAAAAGCCTGTGCTCCCCCTACTTCTTCGAGCGGCACGGGGGCGTTCGTGAATTTGATGTATTTCCCGTTGGTGTAGGCCAGGGCGGTATTGAATGTGAAGTGCTGACCGAAGCGTATGCTCCCGTCAAGCTCTGCGCCGCTTACACGTACCTGTTCCGCATTGGCGAGGTATCCCCGGTTCACGCCGGGCTCCGGTGTCTGTACCTGTGTTTGAAAATCGTCTATATCGGTGCGGTAGAAGGTTACGTTAAGTGTGGAATTGAGCGTTGGTTTTGTCTTGATCCCGATTTCCTTGTGGTCGACAAACTCCGGCTTTACGTTCGCCAGGTCCAGCAAAACCTGCCCGCTTGCGGTCGGAAGCCCTCCCACGTTAACGCCGATGGGTTTGTAGCTTATGGAATATGTCGCATAGGCGTTGACCCGGCTGCCGGGTTTGTACTGGAGCGACAGCTGACCTGAGAAGTTACCTTCCGAATAATCGGTGCCGAATGCCTGGTTTGAGTAAATGCCATTTTTTAAGGCAAGCAGGTCGGGGTCGGTCGTCTGCAGCCCGCCGTAAGTACGGCGTTCATAGTTGACCACTTTCTTGTCATAGTTGTAACGTATGCCGGGCAGCAGATGGATGTTCCGGGCAATGTTCCAGTCCGCCTGTCCGAAAATAGCCAGGCTGGTGCTGCGTATACCGTAATTGGTACGGATGCCAAAGTTGTCGAAAAGTCCCGGGGTCTGCCACAGCGGGTTGCTGTTGTTCTGGGCAAAACGCCACTGCGCGGAGCCTGCTTCTTCCGTATGAACAGGATCGGTCGTGAGATCCTGCCATAGACCGAATACGCCGATCACACCGCTGAGCCTGGAAGAAACTTTTCCCGAATACCTTATTTCCTGCGACCATTGGTCGTGGTATGAATTCCCGGCAGAGACGGTGAATACAGGTAAGCCGATGTAATCCCTGTCGTTAAGCGGAATCCATTTCCAGTAACGCCATGCCGATGTGGTGGTAAGCGTGCCGTTCCCGATTTTAATATCGGCATTCGCCGAGACGCCGCCCAACTGGTTATCGGCTTTGGAAGGAGTATCGAGATCTATGATCCGCTCGAAAGCACTCTTGTAAGGGACGGTATAATTCAGGTCGCCAATGATAGCGTTGAACTGTCTGAACGCGGCTCTCTGCGTAGTGACCACACCGGCTATCGGCCATCCGTATCCGCTTGGCTTCTGGTCGGAAACATCGCCGATGAGCGTGATCTTTACGTTTTCGGAAGGTGTATAGAGCAACTGGCCTCTTACCCCGATGTTGTTGACATCGTTGATCGGGAGCTGGGTATGGTGGTTCAGGAACAAGCCGTTACGCTGGGTGCCTGTAAACGAGACCCTGGCTGCAAGCTTTTTGCTGATGGGACCGGTGAGCGAGCCTTTGGCCTGTATATACCCGTAGTTGCCATAGCTCAGCTCAAAGCTTGCACCGGGGGTGAAGCTGGCAGAACGGGTCGTAATGTTGAATGCGCCCGACGTAGTATTTTTCCCGAAGAGAGTTCCCTGCGGACCTCTCAGCACTTCAACCTGCTCGATATCCACAAAATCGAGCGCAGTGGCCGCAGGACGCGCATAGTAGACGCCGTCGACATAAAAGCCGACACCGGGATCGATACCGTCATTCGTGAGCCCGAAGGTAGAGCCGAGCCCGCGGATATTCAGCGTCGTATTCCTGGGGTTTGAAGCGTACAGGTTCACTGTCGGAATCAGCTCTTTGAGGCGGTTGACATTGAAGGCGCCGGCATCGTCGGCCCTGGCCCCCCTGATGACAGAGATGGGGATAGGCACTTCCTGGGAGGCTTCCTGCCTGCGCCGGGAAGAAATGACGACATCTTCCAGGCTCCTGCTGGCCGGTTCGAGCAGGATGGTCACTTTTTCCTCGTGGATAAGCACCTCCTTCCTGACATACCCTACAAAGCTTACAATCAGTGTAAATGGCAGCTTTTGGCCGGTTTTAAGGAAAATTTGCCCGTTTTCATCCGCAATATCTCCGTTGGTAGTGCCTTTGATCGTAACGGAAGCGCCCGTGAGCGGCGTGCGCGTCTGGCTGTCAAGGATAGTCCCTACTATATTGGCGTTAATGGTAGCCTGGTCTTGTGATTTGAGAAAAAGTGGTAAAAATAGTAATCCTATAGAAATTATAGATTTAATAAACGATTTCATAATTAAGCTGTCAGATTTGATGGTCAATGTGGTGATTGGTTACTGGTCAGGTCTTCAGACGGCGATTTCGCAGGACCCGTAGAAAATCAGACGGGACATCGGTTCAGGTAACCTCCTGTAAGCTTAAGCTTTTCGAGCATGGTTTCGGATGTGTTAATATGGTGCGCAAACGTATGAAATTCAATTTTTACTTTACCAGTTTAATTGGGGAGTTTACCTAAAGAATTTGCCGGCAGCAAATAAAAAAGCAGGAGCATGCCATACTCCTGCTTAAAAAAAGCGAAATGCCGGTCATCGCTTGCTAACCGGTTTCGCAACGCACTACAGGTTCAAGATCCTTCAGCTCCTCTTCCGTAAACACTCTTGAACGAGTAACAAACCGGACGCCGAGCGGTATTTCGAGTGAGAAGCTCGCGCCCCGGCCCTCTGTAACGTCGATGGTGAGCTGCGAATATTGCCAGTATTCAAACTGGTCGGCGCTCATATAGAAGTTACATCCGTAGATCTTTCCCAGGCATACATCGCTGCTGCCTACCTTAAAGTCGCCCTCCTGGAAGCACATAGGCTGCGAACCGTCGCAACAGCCGCCGCTCTGATGAAACATAACGGGGCCGTAGCGATCGGTCAGTTTGTCGACTACTTCAATTGCTTTTTCTGTTATCAAAACACGTTTCGCCATCATGCTGTATCGGCTAGGAGCTTTTCCGGAAATCGGTTGCCGGCATCGCCACAGCGCGACGCTGCTCACCGGCCTCTCACCTCAGAAAAAGCCCAGTTTGTTCTTACTATAGGAGATGAGCATGTTTTTGGTCTGGCGATAGTGATCCAGCATCATTTTGTGGTTTTCGCGTCCGAACCCGGATTTTTTGTAGCCGCCGAACGGTGCATGGGCCGGATAAGCGTGGTAGTTGTTGACCCACACCCGACCGGCCTGGATGGCCCTGGGCACCTGGTAAAGCTCGTGGGCGTCGCGCGTCCATACGCCTGCGCCTAATCCATACAGTGTATCATTGGCGATTTGAATCGCTTCTTCCACGGTTTTGAAAGTAGTTACGCATACAACCGGTCCGAAGATCTCTTCCTGGAAAACCCGCATTTTATTGTGTCCTTTCAGGATGGTAGGCTGTATGTAATATCCACCGGCTTCATCTCCTTCCTTTTTGTTGGCTTCGCCGCCAAGGAGCACTTCGGCGCCTTCATCTTTCCCGATTGCGATATAGGAAAGGATCTTCTCATACTGGTCGTTAGATGCCTGGGCGCCCATCATGGTTTCCGGGTCGAGCGGGTGGCCGGTTTTGATGGCCCTGGTACGTTCAATGACCCTTGCTATAAATTTTTCGTAAATGTTTTCGTGGATCAGCATCCGGGAAGGACAGGTACATACTTCTCCCTGGTTCAGCGCAAACAGCACGGCCCCTTCTATCGCTTTGTCAAGAAACTCGTCGTCTGCATCAAAAACCGACGGAAAGAATATATTCGGCGATTTTCCGCCCAGCTCCATAGTGGCCGGAATGATGTTTTCCGACGCATACTGCAGGATCAGCCGCCCGGTAGTGGTCTCGCCGGTAAATGCTATCTTGGCTATCCTGGGTGATGTTGCCAGCGGCTTTCCCGCTTCAACCCCAAACCCGTTTACAATGTTGACTACCCCTGCCGGAAGGATATCCCCGAGCAGTTCGAACAGCACAAGGATAGAGGTCGGCGTTTGCTCTGCGGGCTTCAGCACAACGGTATTACCGGCTGCCAGCGCAGGCGCCAGCTTCCACACAGCCATCAGGATAGGGAAGTTCCAGGGGATAATCTGCCCTACCACGCCGAGGGGCTCGTGCAGTACGATGCTGACCGTATCGGGATCGTGCTCGGCAATAGTCCCCTCCTCCGCCCTTATCGCTGCGGCGAAGTACCTGAAATGATCGATAGCAAGCGGAAGGTCGGCTGCTTTCGTTTCCCTAATCGCTTTCCCGT
The DNA here is from genome assembly GCA_037191015.1 of Spirosomataceae bacterium. GTDB lineage: Bacteria > Bacteroidota > Bacteroidia > Cytophagales > Spirosomataceae > Ravibacter. The sequence goes on along the minus strand of JBBCKD010000007.1, from coordinate 36,505 downwards.
TATCCACTGTCTCTACCGCAGCCAGGTAATCGAGGTTGTCTTCCATGCGCTGCGCGATTTTCAGCAGCAGGTTGCTCCTGTAGGCAGCGGAGGTTTTGCTCCATGTTTTAAAGGCTTCGTGCGCCGCATCCAGGGCCAGCTCTATGTCTTCTTTGGTAGACCTGGCTACCTGTGTAAATGCTTTTCCGTCTACCGGGGAAATATTATCAAAATATTCGCCTTTTACAGGCGCTACCCACTTGCCGCCGATGAAATTCTCATAACGCGTTTTAAAAGAAGGTCTCGCTACAAGATTAGATGGTTTTTCCATTACAGTTGCCATATCAAGAAAAGTGTTTAGCGTTTGTTTTAACCGGACTTTAGTTTCATGACAAAAATAGTCTCATATTTTTCCGGGATATTTCAATATGGTATCAGGTTGTTGCAATAAAATATCTTCTTTTCATACAAACTTTTAATTGCTTCCCGGCGTTTGGATATTAGCGGACATTAAGCAGGAAACCCCGACAATGATGGAGAGCAGGCACACCCCGGACCCTTACCAGCTTACACCTTCGGGGAAACTTCAGACCCTGGTAGAGAACCGTTCCGTTTTTACAATGGAACACTGCGAAATGAATGTTTTCGAAACCTACCAGCGTACAGAGCGGGTAAGCCTTCAGTTCCCGGACCTGGTTTACACGGCCATGCTGAGGGGGAAAAAGGTGATGCACCTGTTTGGCGACAGGCACCATTTTGATTACCTGCCCGGAGAGTCTGTGATCATGCCTTCTAACGAGACCATGGTGATTGATTTCCCGGAGGCCTCCCCCGATACCCCTGCGCAGTGCATAGCGCTGGCTATTGACGAAGGGAAAATAAAGGAGACGGTCGAGCTGCTGAACGACAAGTTTGGAAAGGCCGACGAGCAGGAAACCTGGAATATCAGCTCCGGGCAGTTTCATATCCACAATACACGCGAGATATCTCATACCCTTGACCGCCTGATGCGGCTGGCACGGGAGACCAATCCCGTCAAGGACGTTTTTGTGAATATGGCTATACAGGAGCTGTTGCTGAGGCTGATGCAAACACAGGCGCGAAGCCTTATTTTTGAAAACTACAAGCTGCTGAGCACCTCACGCAGGTTTGCCCGGGTCGTTGAATTTGTCCAGGAACATTTGCATGAAAACCTGACGGTCGACAGGCTGAGCGATGTGGCGTGTATGAGCAAACCCCATTTTTTCAGGAGCTTTAAGCGTGAGTTCGGGCTGAGCCCGGTCGACTATGTGATCCGGGAAAGGATGAAACAGGCGCAAAAGATGTTGATGGAATCAAAAAACAACGTTTCCGACGTCTGCTACAGGCTGGGATTTCAAAGTGTCAATTACTTTTGTACTTTGTTTAAAAAGCATGTAGGCGTTTCTCCCGGCAAATTCAGGCAGTCGAAGCCGGCCGGGGTGTATATATATGACAGATGAATTTTTTCCTGCACCGTTCCCCCTTCTGGCTTCAATGGATGCTCTCCGATTATACCTGGAGAATTGATACTACCGAAAAAATTATTTACCTCACCTTCGACGACGGCCCCATCCCGGTTGTGACCGAGCATGTGATGGGCGTGCTGGAAAGCTTCGATGCGAAAGCTACCTTTTTCTGCATCGGGGACAATGTCAGAAAGTATCCCGACATATTCGGCGAATTGAAGAGAAGGGGCCATTCCATCGGGAATCATACCTACAACCATCTCAACGGATGGAAAACGGCTGATGACGTGTACCTGGACAACTTTCGCAGATGCCAGGATATACTTGAGACTGATACACGGCTGTTTCGTCCGCCTTATGGACGTATCCGGAAAGCGCAGTACCGGCTGCTGCCGGGGGATACGAGAGTAATGATGTGGGATGTGCTGACGGGTGATTTCTCACCTGATCTGCAGCCCGAGCCGGCATTGAGCAGCGCAATCAGGCTGTCGCGGCCAGGTACGATCATGCTGCTGCACGATAGTATAAAAGCAGAGCAGAAAATGTCTTATATTTTACCCCGGGTACTGGAGCATTTTTGTGAGAGAGGCTACAGGTTCGAAGCCCTGCCGATGCAATAGCCCGGCATACAAGAGTATAATTTAACATGATATGCTGATCAGGAAAGCTGTAGAAACGGATGCCTTACGTATAGCGGACATCCTTTTTCTTGCGATGGAGACGATCCTTTATGATTTTATGGGGAAGACCTGCAGGACGGAAGCCCTTACGGTGATGCAGGACCTGGTCAGTGTGCCGGGGAACCAGTATTCTTATACAAATTGCTGGGTAGCTGAAGGAGATAGCGGTGTAGTAGGAGCCGTAGCAGTCTACGATGGAGCCCGGCTGTCTGAATTGCGGAGGCCTGTTGCGGAGTATATCCGGTCCCGGTTCGGCGCGGACTTCAATCCTGCGGACGAGACGGAAGCCGGTGAATACTATGTGGATTCTCTCGGGGTTCGCCCCGATCAACAGGGGAAAGGGATAGGTGCCAGCTTGCTGGGATTTTTAATAAATGAATATGTAACTGTAAGAGGCGAGGGCTGGGGTTGCTGGTTGATAAGGAAAATCCGGGGGCGAAGAAATTATACCTGAAGCTGGGCTTTAAGCCGGTGGGAGAGAAGGCGCTCGCCGGGAAGGTTATGGATCACCTTAGAGTTATTCCTTCCGGCAGCCGGCCTGGTGCTCGTTCCTGATTATCTGAAGTCACCCATGTCAGGGTTTACAAACTAACGAATTTTCATGTCTGTTCATCATAGCATTACTACTTTGTGCCTGGCTGAGGTCCGGCAGGCTTTACAGGATTTAGCCGATCACAAAATACGGGAATCGGGCCAACGCTTTTTCAAAGAGCCTATCAAAACCTACGGTGTGAAGTTGCCGGAGGTAAATAAAATAAGCGCGTATATTTTCAACCAGCTTAAAAAGAGCACGAAAGCAGAGATTTTCGGGCTTTGCGGGGAATTATGGGCTTCCGGTTATTTCGAGGAATCAATCGTTGCCTGCGACTGGTCTTACAGGATGCGAAAGCTGTATATTGAGGAGGATTTCGATATTTTTGAAGAATGGGTTACAGGATATGTGTCCAACTGGGCATCATGCGATACACTTTGTAATCATACCGTAGGGGCGATCCTCGAAAAGTACCCGGTACTGATTAGCCGAATAAAGGGATGGACGCGGTCAGAGAATCGGTGGGTACGGCGGGCTTCTGCGGTTTCCCTTATTGTTCCGGCCAGAAGAGGGCTGTTCCTCCCGGAAGTTTTTGAAATCGCGGAAAGCCTGCTGAAGGACGACGACGACCTGGTCAGGAAAGGTTACGGCTGGCTGCTAAAGACAGCCGCAGAAGCTCACCAGGATGCGGTATTTGACTTTATAATGCGCCACAAATCTGAAATGCCCAGGACTGCCCTCAGGTATGCGGTTGAAAAAATGCCGCAGGAACTGAAGCGTCTTGCAATGAATAAAAATAAGGTTTGACTGTTTTAATTAAGAAAATTTTAGAATGAATGTCATAATCCGCCCGGAGCGTGTCAGTGATTATCCTGCAGTAGGAGAGGTTAACAGGCTGGCTTTCAATCAGGACAGTGAAGCGAAGCTTGTGGAATTGCTTCGAAACAACAGGTCTGCTTTTATACCTGAGCTTTCGTTGGTAGCGGAGATGAACGGCGAAATTATCGGCTATATACTGTTTACGCGGATAGAGATTGCAGAAACAGAAGCCGGCGCTACCGCAACCGCCCTGGCTTTGGCGCCTGTTGCGGTGATTCCTTCTTTTCAGGGACAGGGGATAGGCGGGCAGTTGATCGAAGCCGGCCTTCTCAAAGCCGCTTCGTTGGGATTTGATTCGGTTATCGTGCTCGGCCACCAAACCTATTATCCCCGGTTCGGATTTTTACCGGCGTCAAAGTGGAATATAAAATGTCCTTATGATGTACCCGATGAAGTTTTTATGGCTAAGGAGCTGGTTGCCGGAGCCCTCGAAAATGTATCAGGAGCGGTAAGATACCCGAAAGAGTTCGACGAAGTTTAAGGGATACTGACTGCCCGGTTCGGAATTATGCGGGTACGGGAAAGTGTTACTTTATCACAATGTCACGTTCTCCCGATATCCATTCGACATGACAGCAGTCGAAATTAACCACGTATTCGGATGAGACTACCTTATTTCCTTCAATAAATCCTTCAAAAAGGATCCGGATGGGAGTGAATTTAGGGAATTTCGAGAGGTCAGAATCGGTGGCTACAGGATATGAGCCGTAATTCCTGTAAGAATCAAGTTGCTGCTCAGAATATTCGGGAGTTATATTTTTTTCCTCCGGCAGCCGGATGAGCCGGAAACTGTCGAGCCTGACTGCTTCCCCGTTTTCGTATTTCAGCTGCACGCTGACTGTCTTGTATATTTCGGTACATATAACCGGCGGCTGGCAAGGGTGCTTTTCTACATCTACTTCCACACATGCCATGGCGAAAAAAAACAAGCCGAGTACCAATAGGGGCGTTTTCATGTCCTTTTCATTGTGGTGAGTAATATATGAAAGACCCCGGAAGTAGTGAAAAGGTTGTACCCGCTGCGACGATTTTCAGAATTTTTCCTGCGCCAGTTCGCTGTTGACAACCGCTCCTGCGAAGTTTCCCGTAGCTACTGCATTTGCTACCGAGCGTAAAGGAGAAGTGCTGTCACCGCATGCGAATACACCCGGTATTGTTGTTTTGTGCATGTTGTCGATCCGGATATAGCCCTGCTCGTTCAGCGCACACCCGAGCGAGACGTGAATGTCGGTATGGTGACGGAAGGCCAGGCCGGCATATACAGCGTCAAAACCTGCCCTGGCGCCGTCAGCGAATACGACCTGACGGACCTGCCCGTTATAGTGCAGTATTTCTGTCACCTCGTCAGGGATAACCCTTACGCCGTTCCTGTGAAGCTTTTCGAGATCGTCGCTGCTAAAATCGGGAGCGCCGGAAGTCAGTATGGTGAGATCACTGGTAAGATTGCGGACGAGGGAAGCCAGGTGCATGGCCCTTGCGCCGTTTGTCATAACAGCCGTTTTCCGTTTGCGAAATTCATACCCGTGGCAATAGGGACAATGAATTACGGAAATACCCCAGCATTCCTGAAAACCTTTGATATCAGGCATGATATCCTTTATCCCGGTCGAAAGGATGAGCTTTTTCCCTTCCAGTATCCGGCCGGAAGCGGTTGAGATCTCGAAACCTGCGCCGGTTCTTCTTCCCTGTATGGCAAGATCGTTCAAAAATTTCACGGTAGGGTAGGCCTCCACCTGCTTCCGGGCTGCAGCACTAATTTCAGCCGGTGTTTTCCCGTCCTGGGTAAGAAAGTTATGAGAGTGTGGGGTTTGCCTGTTACAGGGGGCGCCGCTGTCGATTACAATCGTACGGCGGGTGGATCTGCCCAGTGACATAGCAGCGGAAAGCCCCGCATAGCTGCCTCCTATAATTATTACGTCAAACAGGTTTTCTCTCATTTTCCGCCCTTCATTTTCTGCAAATTTTCGCAGCGCAGAGTAAATCTTTTACTCTAATAAATGCAACATTGTTGCATTTATTAGAGTTCATTTTTATACGGAAAATTTGTCGCCGAGAAGGTGGCGGATGATACCTTTAGTACCTTTCAGCCTCATCCTGAGCAGGGGATAGCTTTTCCCCAGGTCATCCGTGTCCGATCTTTCGAAGACTTCGAATCCTGCTTTCCTGTAAAATTGAAGCGCCCTGGTATTTTGTTCATTTACGTCTATCAGGTTTGCGTCCAGGTCGCTGACGGCAAAGCTGATGAGCCGTCTCCCGAGGCCCATTCCTATATATTCGGGGCTCAGGAACAGCATTTCAATTTTTCGTCCGCTTAAGGCTATAAAACCGGCAACCCGGCCCTGGTCCGCCAGGCAGTAAATCTCGAATAGGTTCAGATCGAGCTTGTAAAGGAGATTTTTGAGTATGGTGAAATCTTCCTGGCTTAGAAAATGGTGGGTGGCCAGAACGGATTTTTCCCATACGGAAAGGACCTGCCCACGCAGCAGATCCGAATACTTTTCGATTTCGATAGGGTGTGGTTCCATTTTTCAGGCTAAGGTTTATGACGTGAAAGTAGGTAAACAAAACAGATTTAACGCAGAAAAGACCGTCGCGATGCGACAGCCTTTTCTGCATTCACCGGGAGGGGCCTGGTCAGCTGACTTTTATTTCCTGCGCATGGTGTTGGGTCTCCGGATTTTTCGGCAGCGTGACGCGCAAAATGCCGTCTGTATATTCGGCCGAGATCTCCTGCGCGAGCACCTTTCCGTTCAGTTGGAACGAGCGGCTGAAACGGGAAGGCTGGTATTCTTCGTAGATAAAGCTTTCCTGCTTTTCTTCCTGTCCGGGCTGGTAGCTGATGGTCAGAATATCGTCATCGACAGTGATCCCGAACCGCTCCTTTTCCAGGCCGGCAGCGTATAGGGAAAGTACAAACCGGTCAGTTTCCTCAGTAATATTCACGGGCTTGAACGCCGCTATATTTTTCCTCATGCCACGTGCCCAGGGAGCTCCCCTGAATCCTCCTGCAAAGGCTTCTCCCAAATGGTAGCGGAAATTTTCTCTGCACCCTGAACCGGGGTTAGCGAATCTATGGCGGTTATTTTTATCGAATGCTTCTCTGTAATGCATGTTGATTCTGATTTTTGAATTGAAAAATGAAACTGAGATTAGCCGACCGGCACTATGACGGGCCTGCTCCTGGTACTGACCGGTACGATGGTATCGGCTTTTCGCGCAGGTACCGGCCCGGGATTTTCAAAAGAAAATTCATGATACCCGGAATGATAGCCCCGGCCGAAAAGGCCTGCAATCGCTTTTACAAGCAGGACTACGGCTGCGACAGCCATCACGACAAGCAGTATTTTGAACACTACGAAGAGTGCCAGGGCGCCCAGTCCTGCGGCCAGTGTTATGACTGCAAAGCGGGGCAATATGAATGCGAGTTTATGATTCATGTGTTTTTAGATTTATCAGGTAATACAATAGGGCCCTTTCCGGAGCAGACGTATGCCCCGCTGGTTTTACTTTAAAATTTCAGTATTTATACAGGCAGTCCGCGTATCCCCCAAAAACAAATGGTTTTTAGTTTATGCTATTCCGAAGAAAAGGGCTGTTATTATAGAAAAGCTATATTTGACAATCCATAACTTCTCCTGTTTGCTATGAAAGATTTTTTTTTGGAGCTGTTTGCTTACGGGCATCATTACAATCAGCAGCTGGCCGATATTTTTATTGCCTCGGAGGAGAACGTCAATGAGAAGCCGGTAAGCCTATATAGTCATATTCTCAATGCCCATCATATCTGGAACAACAGGATTGCAGGCCATACACCGCTTTTTGGCGTGTGGGAGCTACATTCTATCCACGATTTTAAAGAAATTGACAGTGCCAACTACAACCTTTCGGTGTCGCTGCTCAATATCCGGGAACTGAAAGAAGAAATGCATTACCGTAACACGAAGGGGCTTAAATTCACCAACAGCATACGGGATATTTTTTTTCACATCATCAACCACTCCACTTATCACAGGGGGCAGATTGCTACGGAATTCAGGAAGGCGGGTATTGAACCTCTTGCGACGGACTACATCTGGTATAAAAGGTAGAAAAGCGGCGAGATTCTATTTGCTTCTGTCAAAGACAAACAGGTCGGTGAACTCCCAGCTGCCGTCCTTAGGCGTACCTCTCCGGATGACGAGGACATCCCGCTTCCGGAGCTCATAGATGATCCTTACTTTTTTGTCGCTTTTCTCGAACAGCGCCTCGTTCTTTTTAGCCTCTATGAAATCGTAAGTGTCTGCGTCTTCTTTCTCTTCTACCGATATGAGGCCCGGCTTAAAATGCTTTACTCTTACAACAGGACCTTTTTCTGTCTGCTCGAAGGCGAAGATCTCGTACAGGAAAGGCTTGTTTTCCCGGACCATGCGGATGTAGCCTACGATATTATTGCCTTCCGGTGCGGACCAGGCAGCTTCTATAGGCCCCCCGTTGAACTGTCCTTTCCAATGTCCTTCAATATGGGCCACTACCGAAAGGTCGGGCGCGGTCTGCGCGTGGGTCGGCTGGATACCGAAGTAAATAAGATAGAAAAGCGAAAGGAAATGTTTGAAAATACGCATCATGATGTAAAGTAAAAATCGTTTTGACAGATAAAGCAAAAACCCCGCGCGGCATACTGGTCCGGGCGGGGTTTGAAAGCCGTTGAATGAATTATTTCAAGCTGGCCAATGCTGCTTCATAATCCGGCTCCTGGGTTGTTTCGGGGACTTGTTCGGTATAAGTCACGACGCCTTCCTCGTCGAGCACAACCACCGAGCGGCTCAGCAGGTTCTTCAGGGGAGAATCTGTGATCGTCACTCCGTAGTCATCTCCGAAAGAGGAACGGAAAGCAGACAGCGGAACTACGTTTTCCAATCCTTCCGCACCGCAGAACCGGGCAAGTGCAAAAGGGAGATCGTTGGAAATACAAAGTACGACGGTATTGTCCAGCCCTGAAGCTTCCTGGTTGAACTTCCTCACCGACGCCGCACATACGCCGGTGTCGATACTTGGAAAAATATTGAGAATAACCCTTTTACCTTTGTATTCAGCTGATGTTTTATCGGACAGGTCTGTACCGGTAAGGGCGAAATCGGGAGCTTTGGAACCGATTGCGGGCAGTGATCCTGCTGTATGAACCGGGTTGCCTTTAAGTGTTACAGTACTCATTATGTTTGTTTTGGTATGATTGGAAAAAAATGACTGTTCAATAATAGTTCCAATATAGACAAAACTCTCCGTGTTGTAAAACCTGCCGGCGGGTGTTTCTTCTGCAGGCTTACCTCGAACGAAGATAAATATCGTTGCTTACCGACTCGAGATGAAGTAGCGGGCCGCCGCCTTTGGCACTCCCTTTGATATTATAGCCCACCATAGGATTTTTCTTCTTTTCGTCTTTAAACCGGATCGCGAGATCCGAATAAACCTCACCTGTAATACTTTGGAGAGAAAGATCGGCTCCCTTCGAAGCAGGCCAGCTCATGTCGACAAAGCCGCTGATGGTCTTTACAAAAACCGGAGCTCCCGAACCTTCAATGTGTATGTTGCCGTTGATGGTGCTCAGCCTGAGGGAAGCCTGCCGGGGCAGGTAAACTTCGTAACGCAATTCCATGCACGTTACGAATTGTAAATTGCCTTTTTTGGAGATGGCGGTTTTATTGTCCGGGCAGTCTTCAGCCTTTCCCTGTTGAAGCAGCTTGCTGTCCAGGTCGATGGCGAGCTTAACCGCCTGTTTCGTTTCCGAGGTCTCTACCAGCAGGGCATCGTTCAGCCTGCCGTTATTGATTTTAACATCCGCAACTACGTATACCTCCGGTTTATCCCAGTATTTTACCTGTATGCTATCGGCAAATTTGAGGTCGAGGTCGACTTCCTGGCCGGGTGAAAGATTCAGCTTTCTCTCAATCTTTTTTTGCGCTATTGCGGGGATGTTTGTCCAAAGGAGGACAAATAAGAGCATCATTTTCATTTTTTTGAAGATTTAAATGGTTTGGAAAGCTAAAGCGCTCCTGTATCCGGAAAGATATTTCCGGGCTGATTTGATACAGATAACAAGAAATCTATGCTTTCAGATGACAGTAATGGAGCCGGTTGGCACGGCTTCGGCTAGGCAGCCGCATAAAAAGGTTCTATCGCCGGGTTGCCTTGGTGAGGGAAAAGACAGCCCTCGCCTTTTTTTAAGGCGGAAGACCCGTTATGGCTGCGATTTGCGCAGAAAGATATCTCCGGTGATGACGTTGAGATTGACAACTGTTCCGCCGCCCCCGTTGATGGTTCCTTCAAGCGAACTACCCACCGATATTTTTTTCATCGAACCGGTATTTTTCTCCGGTCCTTTTTGCTGAATATCGAAATCCGTATAGATTTCGCCGTTGAGGGCGCCGAGGGTAAGGGCGGCTTTGGTACTTACCGGGAGAGCTACATCAATATTACCGCTGATTGAGGAGATCGCTACCGTTTTTTCTACCGGCAGGTTTTCAAACCGGACCTCGACATTCCCGCTGATAGTGTTGGCTACAAATGCGCCTCCTATCCTGTCGGCCATGACACCGGCCTGGTTGGTTTTAATTTCGATATCCCCCTCAAATCCCTGGATATCCAGATCGCCGTTACCCAGGAATGCCGACTGATGGAACTGAACGGAAACTTTGTTCGGAACTTTGAAAGTGTACTTGAAGTCCTGGCGCGTAGATTTTTCTATTTTCAGTACGTTTCCTTCCTTTACAGCTGACAACCCGATACCGGTATTGTCGACAGAGCCGTAGTAAACCGGCTTAAGCCCTTTTGCGCGGTCAGGCGCCGGCTTCAGACTGCCGGATCCTTTGATGATCACCTCGTTACCGTTGTAGCCTTCGATTTTGACACCATTTGCGGGGAGCTCAATAGAAATACTTTGCCCGGGAGAATTAGGCACCTTTGTTTTGTACTCCTGCGCCGTCGCCCAATTCCCTAGAGACAGGAGCACAGCAGAGATAAAGAGATTCTTTTTCATGGGAAATGAGAATTGTGGTTTTGTGGTTTCCGATATCGGTTTATATACTTTTCAGCCACTCGTTGGCAGTGATGACCTTGGCCGCTTCTTCCGCCTTCTTCCGTATCAGCTCAAGGTTCTGTTCATCTTCCGAGACATCCCTGAGGACCTGCAAAGCCTGCTTGTCGTTCAGTCCGGCCAGGCTTTCAATCAGGGCCGCCTGTAAGACGGGATCCCGCTGGATCGAAAGAGAATGAATGAAAGACCGGAGGATAACCGGCTCGGGAGCGAGAGATTTCAATGCCTTAAGGGCGGCCATCCTGACGTTAACATTCGTATCGAAATGCAGGGTATTGATCAGCATCTGGATATCTGAGGCGGCGGGTTCACCCTGATCCGCCAGCTTATGCAGTGCGAGGATACGATCGCCGGCTGAAATATCACCCTGATGACCGAGCGAGAGAAGCTGCTGCACGGCAATATGATCGTGGTTTATAACCGACTGAGAAGCCGACCGGTAAGAGGTATGATAGCCCAGCCAGTAGCTCACAATCGCCAGCGCCGCCGCAGCTGCTACGCGGGTAAACCTTATCAGCCGCGTTGCTTTAAGGGGTTTAGCCGGTTTTTCAACATTCAGAATTACTTCTTCTGCACTCAGCCCGTTTCCTGTCTCTTGCTTTTCTTTTGCCAGTAAAATAAAATAGTCCTTTTCAAAGGTCATCTCACTGTCAAGGTCCGTCCGGGAGAAAAAAATCCGCAGACGCTGCTCTTCTGCGAGGGTCGTTTGTCCCTCGTAAAAACAGTCCAGTAGCTCCCTAATCTCTTGTTCCATATTGATGATGCTTTAAGTATTCGTCCCTGATTTTTTTTCTGGCCCTCGACAATATGACCCTGATATTGTTGATTTCGAGGTGTGTGACGGCTTCTATTTCTTCAAAGCTGTATTCTTCCACATCCCTCAGGTGAAGGATCAGCCGCTGGGGTTCGGGAAGCTCTGAAATCAGTTTTTTCAGCAGCACCCCGTTATCACTGCTTTCTGCCTGCTGGTAAGGTGTCGGCCCGGTGGCGTTTTTCTCCGTAACGTCTTCGGTGGTTCCCGTTTTGCTGTAGCCGTGCGACCTGATCCTGTCCAGGCAGGAGTTGCGTACAATTTGTACGGCAAGACTTTCGACACTTTCATACCGGTCAAGATCGTGCCTGCGGTCCCATAGTTTCAGCAGCGTTTCCTGCACCATATCTTCGGCATCCTCAGGGCGGGGCAGGTAAGTCCGGGCTATCCTGAACAGCCGCGGCCTTACCGGTATGATGCGTTTGCTGAAACCTTGTAAATCCATACATCATCAAAGACGATCGAGCAGATGATTCATTACAGGTTCATTTATTTTTTTTGCAGATGCCTGAAAGCGGACGGGATAAACGGGCTTTCAGGCGATGGACGGGTCATTGCGGCCCGGGAGGGCAATGCTTTTTCAGGAATTCGGTAAACAGGGTGGACATGTGCCGGACGGTGCCCTCTCCTTCCCGGATGCCGTGTGTACGATTAGGGTAGGCCATAAACTGGAATTGCCTGTTGTGTCTGACCAGTTCGTTGATGAGCAGCTCGGCATTCTGGTAATGTACATTGTCGTCGCCGGTGCCGTGTATGTACAGCAGGTTTCCTTTCAGGTGGCGCGCATGTGTGACGGGAGAGCCTTTTATAAAATCTTCAAGGTTTTCCTGCGGTATACCCATAAAACGTTCCTGGTAAATGTTATCGTAGGTCAGCTGGCTGGCTACCGCCGCTACCGCTATACCTGTCTGGAAGACGTCAGGGTACTGGAATAGTAAATTAAGAGTGGAGGAGCCCCCGCCGCTGTGGCCGTGCACCGCTACCCGCCCGGTATCTATAAACGGGAATTTCCTGAACATGGCCTCGGCGGCTTCGGCCTGGTCCCTGATATTGATGGTGCCGATATTGCGGTAAATGGCTTTCCGCCAGGCACGGCCTTTTGGCGATGGTGTGCCGCGGTTATCGATCGAAGCATATATATACCCGTCGGCGGCCATACTGCCTGCGTAATTCCTGTTAAAGCCGGTGCCGTAGGTGTCTTTTACGGTGCTGGCGGCAGGTTCTCCATAGACAAAAAAGACGATAGGGTATTTCTTTGACGGATCGAAGTTTGTCGGTTTGACCATCCAGGCGTCGATTTCCACACCGCTCCGGGTAGTGACTTTAAAAAAATCCATATCGGGTTGATCCTGATTTTGCCTGTTGCCGGCATTTCCCGGAACCAAAGGCTTGTGATCGGGCAGGGAAACCCATTGCATCACGGGCGGGTTTTTCGCATTCGAGAAAGTGTGAAGCGCCATTTTCCCGTCGGGAGAAATGAGGTAGTCGTGGGTCCCGGCCTGGTTGATCGGGCTGAGTCTTTCTGCCGTCCCCGATCCGTCGAGCAAAGAGCGGTAAAGGTAGGCCTGCGTGGCATTATGAGGGGAAGCGAGGTAATAGTAGCTGTTTGTCGATTCGTCGATCAGCAGGGGCTTGATTATGTCGAAATCGCCGTTGGTGATCAGCTTTTCCTTTTTTCCGTCGCGGGCGACACGGTACGCATGCCGCCAGCCGTCCTTTTCGCTGATCCACACAAATTCCCTGCCCCCGGCTATCCAGTCCCAGCCGGTAGGATCGCTTTCAAATATATTTTTGACTTCGATCCAGGCTTCGTCTTTTTCCTGGTAAAAAATGCGTGATTTTCCGGTTTTTGTATTGATATGGAGGAGCGAGCTCTCGTTTTGCTTCCGGTTAAGCTGTTGTACCACAAGCTCGGAAGGGTTATCCGTGAATTCCATACGCGGAAGATAGGTGTTCTGCGGGTCGCCCGGCAGGTCCATCCATTTCGTTTTTGCCGTGGCAATATCGGCCACGCCTATCCGGTAGGAGGAAGGCTTTTCGCCCACTTTCGGGTATTCGACGGGCACGTTGAATGAGTAGATCGAGTCGGTGTTATTGATCATCAGGAAGTTACGTATCCTGGTAGCGTCGATCTGCCAGTAGGCAATGCTTTTGCTGTCGGGGCTCCAGCGGAAGCCGTCCCTGCAGTCGAATTCTTCTTCATAGGCCCAATCGAAAGTCCCGTTGATGAGCCGGTCGGTGCCGTCGGTGGTGAGTGCTCTGGTTTTACCGGTGGCAAGATCTTCGAGGTAGATATTATGCCTGCTGACGTATGCCACCTTTGTGCCGTCGGGAGAGAGTTTGGCATACATGAGCGAAGCTTCCGGCTGGGCTGCGCCGATCCGGGTCAGCCTGTTCTTTTTTTTATCCAGCAGCCAGTAGTCGCCCCGTGTTTCATAGCGCCAGACCTTTTGGCTATTTGCAAATACCAGGATCTTGTCTCCCTGCGCCGAAACCTCTATACCGGATATGGCGAGGGGAGACTGACCGGGCGGCGTTAGCTCGCGGGAGCTTGCGAAAGTTTCGGGCGACAGGTCCGGCAGTGTAACCCGGATGATTTCACCGTTGTGTACTTCGTAGAAGGCGTTGCCCCCGGGTGTCCAGCGGAAGGTGGTGGGAAGCTGCGCCTGGGCTGCGATAAGGGGGTATAGCAACAGGAAAAATTTCTGGATCACATAGATGGATGAACGCATTTCAATACAGAATTGGTGACAGTATAAAGGTAGTTTTCTCGTTATCAAAATGCAATCGTCAATTGCTGTCCGGCATGTGGCTGCAGGTCTTCCAGGTTGGATACGGATACACCTAGCAGGCGTACGGCGGAGTTTTCCGGGATGTTCTCCGCAAGCAGTTGGAGGCAGGTTTTTTCAAACAGGGCATAGCCCGTAACCGGCATAGCCGACGACCTGCTGCGTGTGGAAATACGGAAGTCGCTGTATTTGATCTTGATCGTGATCGTCCGTCCGTAGATCCGGGTTCGCTCGCACCAGCTCCAGACATCCTCTATCAGCGGTAGTAGCCCCTCTTCCATTTGTGCCAGAGAGAGAAGATCCTTATCGAAGGTGTTTTCGGAGCCGGAAGATTTCCGGACCCGGTCAGGCTCAACCGGGCGGTTGTCGATCCCCCGGCAGATATTGTAATAGTGGGTGCCGGCCTTCCCGAAGCGGTTCCTGAGAAAATGTTCCGATTGCTTTTTAAGGTCGGCGCCGGTATAAATCCCTATCTGATGCATTTTTTCGGCTGTTACATGACCTACGCCATGAAATGCCGCTACCGGCAGGTTGGCGACGAAATCTTCTCCTTCCCCGGGTTTTATCACAAACAGCCCGTCGGGCTTCTGGTGGTCGGATGCCAGCTTTGCCAGGAATTTGTTGTAGGATATCCCGGCAGAAGCAGTGAGCCCGGTAGTTTCGTAGATGGCCGATTTGATTTCCCTGGCGATATGGGTGGCCGACTGCATTCCTTTCAGGTTGACGGTTACGTCGAGATAGGCCTCGTCGAGCGATAAAGGTTCGATAAGGGGGGTGTACCTGGCGAAAATGCTCCTGACCTGGTTGGAGACCTGCTTGTAGATCTCGAACCTGGGTTTTACGAAAATCAGCTGCGGACATTTTCTCTTGGCTATGGAGGAAGGCATAGCCGACCGCACGCCATACCGCCTGGCTTCATAGCTGGCAGCCGCTACCACGCCTCTTTCGGAGCTGCCGCCTACTGCAACGGGCTTGCCTTTGAGGTCGGGGTTGTCGCGCTGCTCGACAGATGCAAAAAAAGCATCCATGTCTATATGTATGATCTTGCGGCTCAATAGCGTCTCGGCTGAATCCGGTTGAAAGTAGAAAGATAAAGTAAATTTAAGAGAAGCCGCGCTTTCGTTTTTATTCTTATAATCTAACTGTATGACTTACCAGGAATTCGTTGACAGCACCTCTGCCCCCATGCCTCCGCAGGAAATCGGTGAGCTTTTGCTTGCATTGTGGTATGAAGCAAGAGGGGATTGGGAAGCGGCGCATAACATCGCCCAGAGCAAGGAAGGAACCAGGGATTATGACCGCCTTCACGCTTACCTGCACCGGGTAGAGGGCGACGAGTGGAATGCGGGATATTGGTACCGGAGGGCCGGCGCCGTAAAACCGGTAATTTCTCTGAAGGAGGAATGGAAGGAGCTGGCAGAATACTTTCTGGGGTGGTGACATTGCCCTTGTCCGGGATTGTATCAATATAAGTTATTTGGCTTATATGTATTTATTATAAGTTATTTGGCTTATATTTTGAAACTATAAGTTATTTAGCTTATATTTGAGGCGGACATTATACAGATAGCAATGATTCCGAAAAAGAAGCCGGGTACCGGAGTAGTATTGACTGCCGATCTGGTCAATTCAACTGCCTTCCCTCCGGAAGAAACGGAGCGGAGGCTCGGGGATATGCTGGACCGGCTGAAAACCGGGACTGACTGGCTGCTCAGTCCTGAAGTTTACCGGGGCGACAGCTTCCAGGGCGTATTGAGAAGGGGCGGAGAGGCGGTGCGCATTTCGCTGGTGGCCAGGGCGATCCTGAAGGCGGAGAACCCTGAGCTGGATCTGAGGGTAGCCCTCGGTATCGGAGAGATCGGGAGGCTGACAGACAGGCCGGGGACTTCAGACGGCGAGGCATTCCGGTTATCAGGCTTGCTGGCAGATGTAATGAAGAAGGAAAAAGCCCGGATTGCGCTGGCTCTGCCGGTACCATCGGAGCCTGTAAAAGCCGTGCTTACGCTCTTGGAGTCCGTTGTTGAGAAATGGACTTCCGCACAGGCCGAGGTGATGTTGAGACTGCTGACAGGTGTTAGCATGAGTGAGATAGCAGAAGCGCTCAGAATCAGCCAGCCGGCTGTCAGCCAGCATGCGCAGGCGGCAAAGTGGTGGGCTGTGGAGCCGCTGATACATACATTTGACCGGCTGATTCAAGCTTTTTATTCCTATGACTGAGTTTCTGGCTTTACTGACAGCGCACGTTTTGGCGGACTTCTATCTGCAGCCTGGTGAATGGGTGGCTGAAAAGAGGGAGAAGGGCTGGAGAGCAAACGCGTTATACGCCCATGTGCTGATCGTTACCGCTTTGTCCTACCTGCTGCTGGGATACTGGAGTCAGCCGCAGATCGCACTGGGACTGGGGCTGGCGCATGGCGTTATAGATTTGGTTAAGCTTTGTTTCGATACCCGGAAAACTACCGCCTGGTTTATCTACGACCAACTGCTTCACCTGGTAAGCATTATCGTCACCGCCTGGATCATCACCGGTACGACGGAGACTTCGTTGGAAAAGCTTATTGACTATATAAGACAACCCGGCGTTTCGGCTACGATAGCGGGCCTTCTCATGTGCCTTACCCCGGTGTCGTTCCTGGTTGGGATGTTCACGAAACCGTGGCGGGAAGAGCTTGAACGGCTTGCCCCGGGCGCCGAAGATAACCTGGACAACGCGGGGAGATGGATCGGGATGTCGGAGCGGTTGCTTATTTATGTTTTTGTACTGCTGGGACAGTATTCCGCCATTGGTTTTTTAATAGCGGCCAAGTCATTGCTGCGCTATAATGACAAACATCCGGCGGATATCCCGCACAGCTATATTACCAAAAAATCGGAATACGTACTGGTCGGTACCCTGCTCAGTTATACCTGCGCCATTGTCATCGCGCTGCTGGTCAGATGGCTGCGGTAAGGAGCTTCCGCTCTCTGCCTGTGTATAAAGCAGAAGTGGCGGAATGATTGTTAAAATAAGTTAAACAGCGGTTTTTTATGGGGAGCGTTTAAACTCAGGGTAATGCCGGGACTCTAACCCACATAACCAAAACAAGCAATACCATGAAAAAATCAATCGTCGCCTTACTCTTTTTTGTTACAATTTCAGCAGGTGCATTTGCCCAGGAAAGGAGGGGAGGAGGAGAAAGAATGAGCCCGGAAAAGAGGGCTGAGATGCAGACCAAAAGGATGACCGAGCAGCTTGGCCTCAATGACGACCAGCAAAAGAAAGTGCTCGCGCTCAATGTCGAAAGGACAAAGAAAAGCCAGGAGCTGGGACAGGCAGAAGCATCCAAACGACAGGAAATACGTGAAGCTTACGTAAAAGAATTGAATACGATTCTGACACCCGAGCAACAGGAAAAACTGAAAAATGCCCAATCGGAAGGCAGGGGGCCGCGCGATGGCGCAGCCAGGGGCAGGAAGGGCGGCAAAGGATCCAAGCCCCAAAACTGATTTAGCTCCCATACAAGAGGTAGTCTGGAAAGTGTTCCCTGATTAGCACTCCGGAAGATGTCCTGAAAAGCGCTAAAATGCTTTTTGGGCATCTTCTTATTTTTTCCGGCTCAGGATAAAAAAGCGGCTGATCATGAAGAAAGAAGCCAGCGCAAGCCCGGTAGTAAGCCCTATCCAGATACCCGGAGGCCCTACATTAAGCTTAAAGGTCACGTAATAGCCGACAGGAAGCCCTACAACCCAATATGCGACGGCTACAAAACCGGTAGGGACCCTGACATCTTTCAGGCCGCGCAGGATACCCGCGCTGACCGCCTGGGTGCTATCCGAAATCTGGAAGACCGAAGCGAAGATGAGCAGGTAGGCCGCCAGCTCGACAACCCTCGGATCGTCGTTGAACAGCGTGGGCAAAAAGCCTCTGAGCAGTACAAAAAGAATCGCACAGAAAGACCCGTAACCCAGCGCAGTAAAAATGGTGCTCTTCCCGATCAGCTCTATTTTAGGGAAATTACGGGCGCCGAAAGCATTGCTCACCCGGATGGAGGCTGCCTGAGAAAGCCCCATGGAAACCATAAAAGTAAAGGAAGCGCAGGCGAGGGCGATCTGGTGAGCGGCCTGCTCGACAGCCCCGATTGTGCCGATGATAATTCCCGAAACCGCAAAAGCTCCCGACTCCATGCCCAGCTGCAGGCTGGAAGGAATACCGATATGGAGCAGTTCCTTAAAAGTTTTTCTCCGCAGCTTCCATTGATTTCGCCCAACGGCCATGTACCGGGCAAAAAGCCTGTGTCTAAGGATCACATAACCCAGAGCAAAGAACATGATCGTCCGGGTGATCAGTGTAGCCCATCCTGCTCCTATCAGCTCCAGCCGGGGAAACCCCCAGTTGCCGTATATAAACAACCAGTTCAGGAAAGCATTTATCGGCAGCCCGGACAGGGAAATGATCATAGCCGTTTTGGTGTATTCCAGACCGTCGGCAAACTGCTTGAGGGTCATGAAGAGGATCATCGGTATAATCGATATCCCGATAAAATTCATAAAAGGGATCGCGTAAGCCACCACTTCCGGATCCTGCCCGAGATGGTGAAAAATGCCCTTCCCTCCAAGCAGAACACCGGCGATCAAAAGAGCGGAGATGGTACAGAGGAGGAAACCGTTGTAAAAGTAATGGGAAACTTTCTGGCCGTCATTCTGTCCGTGAGCCATCGAAACCATCTGCGATACCGAGATCGTCACCCCGATCCCGACCACAAACGGAATGTTCATCACGTTGAATACCAATGCTGCAGCAGCGAGCTGCTTATAGTCTACCGCACCCACCATCGCCGTGTCGATAAGATGAAGTGCCATCTGGGCCAGCTCTCCCAGGATAATGGGGAGCGCGAGCTTTACTGTTTTTGAGGTTTCGTCAAGCATGTTTGCCTATCCCTTCCGGTATCTTCGAAAAGGGACGCAAAGATACGACCATGATCAGGCTTCCAAGCTAACGTCTCAGCTTTTTCAGCATTACTTTCCGGAATTCTATGGGCTGGCCTTCGCTTTGCAGGGCGATGAACCCTTCTTTCAGGGGCTTCCCGTCAATTTTAACGGCAGGGTCAAACCGGTTGGCTACTCCGCCGCCGATCTGGGGCTTGCTGTATTGCAGCACGGTATCGCCTTCGATAATATGTTTGACAAGCGAATCGCCCCACACCATAAGCTCAGCCCTTACCCAGGCATCTTTATCGTAAGTTTTGGAAGAAGAATTGATACAATGGGTTTCGTCGAGCTTCCCGTTGTAGACGATATGGGTGCCGGGGGAGCACATGTTACCGGTCGGGCGGGGCCTCCCGTCTCCGAGCCCGGCAAGGAATTGCATTTCTACCGATATAGGCCAGTCCTGCTCTTTGGGCATCGTACGCGGATCCTGCGAATGAAACATCACACCGCTGTTGAGAAGCGTGTAGGAGGGAGCGCCGGGCTGAAGATCGCCGCTGAACCGGTATTCGATAACCAGGTGATAGTGAGAGAAAGGCTCCTTGTAATACAAATGCCCGAACTGATCGTTGAAATCTCCATACCCGTCATATCTTACCTTGATCATGCCGTCTTCGGCCCGGAATGTGTTGGCAAAGTTCTCATTTACCTCGTGGTGGTGTATTTTCACGATCCAGTCGTCGATGTCTTTACCGTTAAAAAGGGAAATCCATTTTTCTTCCGTTTCCGGGCTTTCATCGGCAGAGCGCGTTGAGCACGAAAAGAAAGCAACGCAGGCGAGCAGGAAAGCTGCCGCAGAGCGAATATGACAGGCTGTGAAGACCGGTCTTTCAGATAAATTCATATGTGTTGTTGAACCGTATGATGCAAAAAAAGGGTTATCAGAGCAGTCTCCCGTTTCAAATAAAACCAAAAATTAAACATATCTACTGTTAAAAACAGCGCCACACACATTGCAGATTCCTCATAAATCCCGGTTTGTTGCAGCCCTGATGCTTACAGCGTCAATGGCCTCTATCGACAGAAGCATTGTAAACGTATCATTACCCGCCATCCGGGAGGATTTCCAGGTAGGCATCAACGAAGTGGAATGGGTCGTAACGGCCTACATGCTTTCCTTTTTACTGGTCCTTCCGCTTATGAACTGGCTGAAAAGCCGGATCGGGTATTACCGCCTGACCGTTATCTGCCTGAGTATTTTTACGGCGGGATCGGTATGTTGCAGCATGGCGCCGGATTTATTATGGCTGGTACTGTGTCGGGCGATCCAGGCTGCTGCAGGCGGTATTATCACGCCGATGTCAATGGCCATCCTGAGCGAGACGTTGCCGCGCGAAGAAAAAGGGAGCGCTATCGCCTGGTGGGGGATAGGGAATGTGACCGGTCTGGCGATCGGCCCGACTTTGGGAGGAGCGCTGGGCCACTACCTGGGCTGGCCTTCCGTATTTTATATCAATCTGCCCCTGGGGCTGATCGCCTTGTTCCTGACCGTCCGCTACCTGGCTTTCATGAAGCACCACCCGGTATCCGGGAATAAATTTGATTTTACCGGCTATTTCCTGTTCTCATCCTTTATTCTTTCCGTGCAGCTATGGGTGTGGACCATTTCAAAATATTCACCGGGGAGTATTTACCCGTGGATTGTAATGGCGGTGGCAGCGCTGTTTTTGATAGCCTACATCAAATCGGCCGATAAGCCCGACGCGCTTCTCGACCTGGGGGTGTTCCGTTATGCTCTTTTTAACAGGTCGGCTATTGTTATTTTCATCCGTTCCATAGCACTGTTCGGGGGCATGTTCTATCTGCCGTTCCTGCTGCAGGGCGAGCTGGGCTATAGCCAGATGCAGACAGGTTTGCTGATGCTTCCCAATGCGCTCATGGTCCTCCTGACACGACCGGCGGCAGGGCGTCTGGCCGACAGAGGGAAAATACGGGACATTACCATGATGGGAATCGGGATGGTCGCGTTGTCTTTTGTCCTGTTTGCGCTGATCGGAGAAAATGCGGCCCCCTGGTGGATTGTTACGATCATGATTTTCAGGGGAATAGGGATGGGGTACCTGGTGGCTCCGGTCTCCGCCTCACTTTTAAATTCAGTCAGGCGTGAGCAAACCGCTACGGCCACTACGATGAACAGCCTTATACTGCAGCTCGGAGGCTCCCTCGGGGTTGCCATGAGCGGGGTGTTTTATCACCTCTTATACGATCATTACGTTTTAAATTTACCAGGCGAAACAGCGGAACACTATGCGCTGAAGGGAAGCTTCCTGATAGCCGCAGCCCTGATCCTGCTGGCGTGGATACCCGCCTGGAAGCTGCCCAGGGCCAATCCCGGTCTCGGCGGGGGAGGAGAGAAAATGCCCCAGTGATAAATCCGACAATCATATCGCAGCTTCATAGGCGAACTGACCCTATACCGGATTGATACTTAAATATGTAATAGCTGCCCGGATCTGGGAAAACGTGATGCTGTCATCCAGCGCGAGCTTTATCTCGCCGAGTGTTTTGCCGGGATTTCCCGCCAGGTAGTCCAGTATCGATCTGATGTTTCCTGCCGGGTACACTTCGAAGATATCCAGCTCGCCGAGGCCGATGTAATACGACAGGTGGGTTTCGATGGTGCTTAAAGCAAGATTCCGTTCGAGCGCTATGTCTCCCGGACTTTTACCGGCCCTGAACAGGTCGAGCGTTACCTCGCGGGTGTTGATCTTTTCCGGCTTGGGTGCGGGCAGGTCGATCTCAGACTGCTCCGGTACGATCCCTTTTTCCAGGCAGTAGCTTTTTACTATTTCTATAATTTCAGGACCGTACTTTTTAGCTTTCGTTTTCCCGATTCCTTTTATCCCCGCCAACTGCTCAGTAGTAACCGGCAACTGACGGGCAATTTCCGTCATGGTCTTGACCTGGAGCACCATGTACTCCGGGATGTTATTTTCTGACGCAATAGCGTTTCTCCAGGCTTTCAGCTCCAGGTACAGCTCTCCGTTGGTACGTGAAGCGGCCGGGCTCCCCTTGGATGCTTTGTCTGCCGAAGCTTTGAAGTCGATATCGGCGTCGGCTTTCGCGCGCAGGTATCTACCTACGGAGAATTCTTCAGCAGCAGCATGCAGGCAGGCGTTTTTAATAAACAGGCTTCTCGTCAGGTCTTCCTTCGCCTGGGTAAATCCTTTTTTAAAACCTGCGTTGTCCGACTCCGGGTCGATGGTCCTGATTTCCGGTAAGAGCCCTTCATCGGTTTTACCTATAAAATACAGCGCAGCCTTTCTTATCCGGTCCTGTAGCTCATCATTTATTTCCGCCCCGCTGCCGGTGAGCATATGATTGAGCTGATTCCTGAATTTCTGGCTTACCTGGTCAATGTCCCTGTCAAAAATACCAGACACGCCGGCCAGCTTTTCTTTCACAGCATCGGTTGCAACGGCCGGGTATTCACGGAACACCCTTTGTATCTGTTCAACCGCCCTCCTGGTTTCATTCCAGTCGAAGAGTTCGAAGAGCGTGGATTTGAGAAACAGGGTTTTGGCATTTTCCAGCTGCTCCGGGTTGGGCGGATTTTCGGTCGTTTCTTTTACAAATGATGCTACCTGGCGGTCGGTCCTGATGCTGTGGGGCTCCACGGGGGTGCTCAGCACCATGCCTTCGAGCGTTTTGCAGCGGCTGAGGGCCACATACACCTGCCCGTGGGCAAAAGAGAGGTTGGCGTCGATAATAGCTTTTTCGAACGTAAGTCCCTGGCTTTTATGGATCGTAATGGCCCATGCCAGCTTCAGGGGAAACTGGATGAAGGTCCCGACAACGTTTTCCTCTATTTCTTTGGTTTCCTGGTTAAGGATGTACTTGACATTGGTCCAGGTCGCCTTTTCCACATCGATTTCCTCCGCATCGCCGGGACACCTGACGTAAATCCGGTCGGCGGATATCCGGGTGACTTCCCCTATTTTCCCGTTGTAGAACCGCTTTTCTCTCGATGCGTCATTCTTTACGAACATCACCTGGGCGCCCTGCTTCAGCTCGAGCTGTTCTTCGGTAGGATAGGCAAATACGGGGAAGTCGCCGCTGATCTCGGCCTTGAACATCGAGGCGCTTCCCCCGAGTTCGGCCAGCTGTTGTGCGTTGATCCTGACGGCACTGGCGTTGTGGGTGCTTAGTGTAATGTAGCCTTCTCCTTTCCCTGGCCTGAACGAGGGGATATAGCGCTGGTTCAGCAGCCTGAGACTATGATCATCCAGGTTGTTGTCGCGCACTTTGTTAAGGATATTGATGAATTCAGTATCAGTCTGGCGGTAGATATGGGTCAGCTCGATCCGGATCAGATCCGTTTGCCTGAGGGCATTGCTGCTGAAGAAAAAGACGGTATCGTAATGCTCTTTCAGCAGCAGCCATTCGTCTTCCTTGACAACCGGCGATAGTTGCTGGAGATCGCCTATCAGGAGGAGCTGCGTGCCCCCGAAAGGCTTGTTCCTGTCCTTAAACCTTCTCAGTACGCCGTCAATCGCATCGAGAAGGTCCGCGCGGAGCATGCTTATCTCATCGATGACCAGCAGATCGAGACTTTTGATAAGGTTTATTTTTTCCCTGCCAAACCTGAGGATACCGTTGTTGGGGCTTGCCGCACCCGGGATATTGGGGCCGAAGGAAAGCTGGAAAAAAGAGTGGACGGTTACCCCGCCCGCGTTAATGGCGGCCACCCCGGTGGGAGCCACAATGATCATCCTTTTGGGTAACGTGCTTTTCAACCGGGTCAGGAAAGTGGTTTTGCCGGTTCCTGCCTTACCGGTCAGGAATACGTTTTTGTTGGTATGAAAAATGAACTCCTCGGCTAGCCTGAGTTGAATATTCTGCTCCATAAGATACGTCGATTGCCGGCAGAGACCGGGGGTTCGGGTGACAGGCGCCCGAAAACCCGGTTTATGTTCCGGATCTTAAAAGTATACTTTTTTTTCTCTGCCGGCTCCGTTTTATTTACTTCAAATCCGGATATAATAAAAGCTGGAATGGTAAAAAGACGGGTCCGCGGTCTTATCCCTCTGAAAGCGAACTTCCTGGTAAAGTTTATTTTCCTATTTTTGCTGTTAAGCACCGACGAAGAAATACACCTGACATGAAGATTTCAATAGCCGACATCAGAAACCAATCATTCGAGAAAGCATTTCGCGGGTACGAGCCTGCGCAGGTCCATGCGTTTCTGGGGGAACTTTCAAATGAGCTGGAACGTCTTGTTGACGACAATAAACTGCTGAAAATGCAGCTCGAGATAGCGGAAAAGGAGCTGAGCCGGTTAAAGGAGGTGGAAATGTCGCTGTTCCGTACGCTGAAATCGGCAGAAGAAAACAGCGCGCGTATTACGGAACAGGCGCAGGAGATGGCAGAAACATACCTGAAAGACTCGAAAGCCCAGACAGAGGAAATTTTGCAGGAAGCGCAGAGGAAAGCGGGTATGCTGATCCAGGACGCCGAGAATAAGGCCAAATACCTGCAGGAGGAAGCCGTCAGCTCTATTAAGGAATATGAAAGAGAGTGCAGGGCCCTGGAAAAACACAGGGATCTCCTGATCGGCGAGATCCGGGTATTGATGGGGAACCTTGGCGAGACACTGGAGAAGTATGAGAAGAAATACCCTCGCGAAAACTCCCGGGAAAGGGCCGACAGTATGTTGCAGCAGGAAGCCGGGCCGGGTGACGACGAGCAGAAGGCGGTGCGGGTGAAAGGGTCGCGTAACCCGGCGCTGATCAAGAAAAACGAAAATAATTCCTGAGCTTATCCAGATGGCAGTAATATCGCTCGAAGGGCTGGAGTTTTTTGCTTTCCATGGCGTATACGAAGAGGAGCAGAGGATCGGCAACCGGTTTTCCATCGATGTGCATATCGATGCCGAAGTCATCCGGGCCGGGGTGTCGGATGAATTGTCCGATACTATCGACTATGTACGTGTATGCGAGATCGTCGCGGGGGTAATGAAAAACTCTTCGTGCCTGCTGGAGACGCTTGCCCTCAATATTATAACGACTGTTAAAGAAACCTACCCGGCGGTAAAAGAGGTTTGCGTGAAGGTTTCGAAGCTGAATCCTCCTATCGGCGCGATCTGCAGGAGCGCAAGCGTAACGATGAAAGGATAGGCTACCGGGTGAGTACGCCCCGGTAAAGGGAAGGCCAGTTGCCGTAAAGCGCTATGTCTGCTTCGGATCCGTCAGGAAGCCTGATACGCAGGTTCCTGGTTTGGTTGGGCTGCTGGAAGGAATCGAGCGCAAGGACAAGTATCCTGTTGCCGTTCGTGACGGAGGTTACAAAAGGCAGGCGGTAATGTGCTGCAAGAACGGCCTGTTCTTTCTGCGGCTCATGCCATTTTCCTTCGAAGCAGAACGGCAGGTCCCCGCGTTTTCCCTGGTGTATGATATCACCTGCCTGGTGAGCCATCCAGTTTCCGAGTGCAAAGAAATCGGACGCATAATCCCAGTAGCGGGGGCTTTCCTGAGAGGATGAATCTACCGAAAACAGGGTTACTTCCGAACGTCCGTCCGCGGGCAACCATACGGTAGCCGCATGCAGGTGGGTATCGTCACGGATCGAGTAATTATCGGGGCCTCTTCCCCAGGCCTGTGAGTCGTTCCATATATACAGGCCGTCGCCTTCGATCAGCGAGAATAGTGAAATGGATAGGGCCTGGCTGGCAGGGATGGTTTCTAGACCGCTGAATATCAGCGACCCTTCAGGGTTTGTAGTGCGGACGTGCCAGGGAAACGGCGGATCGTCATACATAGGCATGAAGCGGTTCCATGCAAACCAGACGGTCTTGTTATTCTGCTGGTAGCTGAACATCCGGTTGATCCTTGACGAGTGAACGGCCGAAAGGACAAGGTAGTTATTCAGGTTGTAGTGCCGGGCGCCTACCGAAACAGGAGGCCGGGGATAGACATCGACCGCGGTAATGTTGAAGTACCGGCCGAAAAAATCCCCGTCGGAATTCTTTTCAAAGTTAAAGTGGTTGGAGTGCGGACCGTTGTAATCATGAAAAAAGCCGGCGGGGGTGAAGTTCCCGTCCTTGTCTCGGAAGGTCGTATTCACGTAGGCGCTGCCTCCCCAGTAGTCGAACAGGTACATCCCGGGATTGTTCTGTTTCAGCCTTTGTGAAAACCATAGAAGCCGCTGCCTGACGCCGGGAGAATAACGACGATTCCAGAACTCGAAATCATACGCATACGCCCCAATGCTGCCTACTCTATCGGCATATTCCTCGACTTCGCTGCGACTCAGGCTTTCAAACCAGTGCTGGTCCCGGTCGCCGAAAAAGCCGGGGGCTTCCGTCCAGTGCTGTTTTTCAGCGGGCACGTCCTGTTCCCATCGGGGCAGATGCGTGATGCCTCTCCTGAAATACGCTTCAAAGGGTACGTCCTGGTTTAGCCGGTAGGCCATCATGAGCTTGCCCGGTACCGGGTCGAACTCAGGGAATATCCTGTCGAATTGGGGATTGAAAGTCTGCGAAGGCCTGAACCAGCCGGGAACAGGCACAGGCGACAGCCTGCCTGCGCTTCCGGTGCGGGGCGATGCGCTATCGGGAGCGATCCAGACCGATTGAAGCCTGGAGGTGCGGTCCCGCGTTGTGTTCCACCACTGGTCGTAAGAGCCGTCGATCCATCTGGCGACTACTGTATAAAGGTAACCGGGCCGGACAGCAAGCCCTTCGTCGAGGGAGTCAGTACGCATTCCTTCCAGGAAATAATATCTTTTTCGCCCGTCGGCATATCCTGCGAAATCCTTCAGGTAATACTTGTCGTTTTTTATTACTACGCGCACATCGAGCAGGTCATCGTCGCTTCCGTGCCTGAACCAGCGTGTAGTGTCCGCAATTTCCCCGGCTTGCTCCCTGTCGAACTCCAATGCTACCGTTACACTGCATAGCGAATCCCTAAGGCTTTTGAGTGTAAGGTTAAAAGGGCCGGTTTCGAGTATACCGGGTGTCAGCCGGAGCCAGCCGCCGGGGGAAGGAGGAATGACGATCTCCTGTTGCCGGTCTCCCTGGGAGACGGTGGCGGCGAAAGGTGCTATGCCGGCGGAAGGGGTGTATGCAAGCAGCCTGATCTCAGGGCCTGTCTGCCTGTAACGCTGTATAATAAGCTGATGCCTACTGCTGTCGGCCCGGATAATTTCAGGCGCCGGGAACCCGGAAAGATCAACCTCCGCATGCGGGCGGTTCCGGGGGAACAATGCGAAAGCTATCCATGCTGCTGCACCCAGTGTTGCTGCAAAAAACAGAAGAAACGTATATTTTTTGTTTTCTGCGAGGCTGCTCATCTACCACCAGCGATAGAATAACCCGACCGATCCGGCCAGGGTACCGACACCATTGGTGATGTAGCCGTATTTGAAAGTATTCTGATCGTAGCGGACTGCAACATCCAGGCCGACGGGACCGTCTTTTTTGAAAAAGTACTTCAGGCCGGCCCCTCCGCCGAATCCTATAGTAGTCTGCCTCTTCTCATCGGCGAGAATGCCGAAATAGTCGGTATATGTGTTGATGTGAGCGCCTATATTCAGCTGCACGTAGGGCGAGAACTGAGCATTTGTACCGAGGAAATGATACTTGATCAGCCCGGTAAGCGGTACTGCCGTATAGGTGCTGGTTTTTACAGCGGAGACTTCGTTCTCTCCTACCGTGTAGATAGCCCGCGGATACCGCTGTTCAAAATAATATTTCCCGGCTTCCAGGCCGGCAGATATGGGCATATTACGGAAAACCCACTCTACGGAAAGGCTGTAGTTGGCAAACGAGGGCTTATCGACGTAGCCGTCCGTGATCGATCCGAGCGGAGCGGCGCCCAGCCAGCGAAGGGTCGCCAGGTTGTGGGTATAGCGCTGGTAAGGAGACTCGAGCGTGTAGAGATCGGCTCTTTGAGCCATAGAACCGCTCAAACCGATAAAAAGTAAAGCAAATAATGCTAAAATATGACGATTCATGGCCTTTCTGAAATATCTTGGGTTAGAAAGCAACGAGGGTATCAATTGGTCTTAAGATAGGAGGATTGTTTGAAAAGCTGATCGACCATTGCCGGAACCAGCGACGGTTCATACAGCCCTTCGCCGCGGATCTGCGCATTCCAGATCACTTTCAGCTTCTGGTTGACAGTATCGGGATTTTTCAGATCGAGCATATTGACTATCCAGTAGAGCTCCTGTACCTGCTGGTACGTATAGTAGCTGGGCATCCCCATTCCCCAACCGCCGTATCCGCCCCAGTAACCACCCCAATAGCCGCCCATCGGGATCTGTACAAGGTTGAGATAGCGGTTGTCTACAAGCTCCAGCGTTATTCCCACATCAGGATTATCGTCGGGACCTACATATTCGTATCCCATTTGCTGCATGTTGTGAATGATCCGGCTGATCATGGCCAGGTCGGTTTCGGAAAGAGAAGTCCCTTCGCCCTGGTTCGAGATAATGTAGACTGAATCGACGATACTGAAAGACTTGTACTCTTTGAAGTTGGCTTCCTTATCATGGTTAGTGAAAAACACCTGGGTGTCTTCATAAGTGAGATCGGAAATCGGGTCTTTGGAACATGCCGCGAGCAATGCTCCGAACGCCAGTGTGATAATGAAGAAGGTGTGCTTTCTCATGGCTATCTGAAACTTTTTAACGGGATCCGATTGGTAACAATCATATAACGACGATATGCAAAAATCATTTTGAACCGGACCGTACTGATTTTTGAGCTGCTATTTATAGTTAAAAGACCACTTTTGAAAGAAAAGAGTTGTAATAATTGCGTAATATTGCGCCGTCCGGAGTTTGTTTTTATGGCGGACACTGCTAAATTTAGTGGAAAATGGTAGCGTTCCCCATGGTTTTGCCCGATGCCGGAAAGACATCGGAACGGATCCGGGAGCGGCCCCCCGCGAGAGACAGTTTTATACATATATGGATATTAAAGACGAGACCCTGCGAATAATCGACCTGATTAATGATTCATATGAAAGTGAGGAGGCCTGGCACGGTCCGTCGTTGGTTACAAGTCTCCGCGATGTCTCTCCCGCTGTAGCCGAAGCAAGGCTGACTCCCAATACCCATTCCATTGCCGAGATAGTTTACCACATCACCACGTGGCGCATTTTTGTAGCAAGAAAACTACAGGGGGATGAGGAGTTCGACATCAGGACGGCAGACAAGGACTGGAAGGTTTTCGGGATGGTCGATGAGTTTGAATGGGAAACCTTGCAGATGGAGCTGAGCCTTTCCCAGGATGAACTGGTGACCCACCTGGAGCAAATCGAAAGCGACGCCTATCTGGAGGAGCTTGTACCGGGAAAAAATTATAGCTTTTATACGCTTCTTCATGGAATGATCCATCATGATCTTTATCATGCAGGACAGATATCGCTGATAAAGAAAGGCCTGTTACTGAGGGGATTGGAAGAAAGCGATATGGACGGGTACGGAAGCGATGACGAATACGGACAGGATCTCTACTAGCTCATGAGAGCTTTTTAGATGATGTTGATTTGTTTATGGAAAAAAATGTTAAATTTGCACTATGTTTTGGTGCTTTAATATTATTAAAGTTTAAACTAAAGATTTTAGATATGGCTTTGCCATATTTTTAATGGTGTGGATATATGTCGAAAAGCCTCCTGAAGTTTCGGGTGGCTTTTTTGTTTTGATCCATTTTATGAAATAGCCGTGAGTGAGTGATCAGAAATATATAAACGAACTATGAAATTCGGAGCAGTTGCAAGCGTAGAAGGAATCGATTTCACTTTACCGGAAGACCACCCGGAAACCCGAAGGGTTTTAGGGTGTGCCGGAGGGTCGCGCGCTTTCGAGGTATATACCGGGTGCGCCAAGTGGGGGAAAACCGACCTGAGGAACTTTTATCCGCCGCATGTGAAAGATGAACTTTCCTATTATGCGCGACAGTTTAATTCGATCGAGCTCAATACGCTTTACTACCATTTTCCAGAACCGGACCAGGTCGCTAAATGGCGGGACCGGACGCCCGGCAGATTCAGGTTTTTTCCTAAAGTCACGAAAGACATCACCCACGACGAAAAGCTGGCCGATCCAAAAGTGCTGGTAGAGCGCTATTGCAACGGGATCATACATTTTGAAGATCGCCTCGGTACTGTATTCCTGCAATTTCATGAGCGTTTCGGCCCTGAAAACTTTCGACGGCTGGAGGAGATCCTGGGGTGTTTTCCCCCGGAGATACCATTGGCCGTCGAGCTGCGTCATCACGGATGGTTTTCCGATGAAGGGATTACCGCGGAATATTGCAGCTTGCTTGAGGACTTAAAAATTGCGAATATTATAGTCGACAGCCCCGGGAGGCGTGATCTTCTCCATATGCGTCTGACCGGCCCGGTTGCCTTTGTACGGTATGTCGGAGCCAATCACCCCACCGATACAAGCAGGCTGGATGATTGGGTAGTTCGGATCGGGCAATGGAAAGAGCAGGGGCTTCAGAAACTTTATTTTTTTGTTCACCAGCATGTAGAAGCAGAATGTCCGGCGCTCGTCGCTCATTTCATCAGGAAGTTAAATGAAGAGCTGCACATGGATCACCCGCTGCCTCACATCCATGCTGCAGACCACGGGCAATTGTCTCTGTTCTAACCTGAAAAATCCAACTTTATGTCATATTGCTCCTATATAAAAACGATGCAGCCGGAAGAACGAAAGGCGCTGCACAGCAACTATCACGATTTTCACTACGGTTTCCCTATTGACGACGATAATGAGCTCTTCGGACGCCTTATCATGGAGATCAACCAGGCCGGCCTGAGCTGGGAGACGATCCTGAAAAAGGAGGGGGCTTTCAGGAAGGCGTACCATAATTTCAGCATAGAGGCGATTGCAGCTTATGGAGAAGCCGACCTGGAGAGATTGCTGGCAGATCCGGGGATTATCCGGAACAGGCTCAAGATAAATGCCGCAATAGAAAATGCACGGGTGATCATAGGTCTGCAGCAGGAATTCGGGTCTTTTCGGAAATGGCTGGAGCGCCATCATCCCAAAACAAAAGAAGAATGGGTAAAGCTGTTCAGGAAAACTTTCCGTTTTACGGGCGGCGAGATCGTAAATGAATTCCTGATGAGCATAGGCTACCTGAAAGGAGCGCATTCGGAAGATTGCCCCATTTATGGAAAGATCCTGGAAACCGGGCCGATGTGGGCGAGGTGAGCTCATAGAAATAACCCGAAAACAGTCTGCCTACAAAGTTTGGACATGTCCTGTGCGCCGCACTGATGGTTGAAATCTATTTTAATAAATTAGCTTGATTTAGTTAGGATTCCTAACTATATTTGTTGCGGCGATGTTGCCTTAACAAATAAATCTGTCCAATCAAATGAGCAAATCTGTTTTCTATCATGCCGGTTGCCCGGTGTGCGTCAGTGCCGAACATGATATTATCGGTTTGGTGGGAGAATCCAATGTAGAAGTTGTGCACCTGGGGGAAGACCGGCAGCGTATTGCGGAGGCCGAGCAGGCCGGGGTAAAATCGGTACCCGCGTTGGTTACACCGACAGGGAATGTGCTGCATATCAATTTCGGTGCATCTATGGCGGATGTAAAAGGCTGAAAAATTTGCTGCTGCCGCTGAACCAGCCGGCAGCAGTGTTTTTTTCTTTATATTCGCCTGAATCGGAATGCGGCTTTAAACCATTCATGTTATTAGCCCGTTCTATTATTTTATTAAAACGATAAAACCATGGATTGCAGACTGACGATAGGGGAGAGCGAGACATTTCGCGGGATGCTGACTCAATGTATGGAGGCGGGGCAAAGGGTCGATATGATCCTGGACGACAATGGTTTGACCCGGGCTGCCGGGCAGATAAAATCTGTTTATGATGAAAACGGGCATAGTTTCCTGGAAATGGAAGATGGCCGCAGGATTGAAATCAGTTCCGTAGTCGCGGTAAACGGGGTATTTGCTTCGGCTTATTCGGGATGCTGAATAATTTTCCAGATACTGTTGCCTGACCTATGCCGGTTTTCGACCTGTTTGAACAAAATACCGACCTCGATAAGAAAATTGTGGCAGGCCTGGAACGCCTGGCGCAGGTTTTCAGGCAATTGTTGTGGGATCAGGCCAAAGAGCACCAGCTTAGCCCCATACAGATCCAGATCATGATCTTTATCCGGTATCACCGGCCGGAATATAATAATGTAAGCAACCTGGCAAGGGAATTCGGCGTAACCAAGCCCACTGTAAGCGACGCAGTCAAAACGCTGGAACAGAAAAACCTGGTACTGAAAATCGGCGATCCGGGCGACAGCAGGCGTTCCAGCCTGCGGCTTACGCAGCAAGGTGAAGATATCGCATTAAAATCTGCTCAATATGCCGCTCCTTTTACCGGCTGGCTGGCGGGGATAACGCCGGAAGAAAAGGAAAACCTGTGGAAGCATATAGCCGGCCTGATCCTTTCTTTCAACAGGGCAGGAATTATCAGTGTTCAGCGAACCTGTTATAATTGCCGATACTACGAGGCGGGGGCCCACTATTGCAACCTGCTGAACAAACAGCTCCTCCTGAAGGACATTCGTATAGACTGTCCGGAATTCAGCGAATAGCCGCTCTGTATCCCGCCGATTCTCTACCGGTTCTACCTGCGGTTCACCAGGAGTTCCACCGCCTGTTCTCCACCGGTGGTTACTCACCTGTCGTCCCTGCGGGACTTTTGGATAGCTTTTTTTGCAGGAACTCCTGCAGGACCAGCGCATGTGAGTATGCTTCATCCCTGTTGGCATAGATCAGCGTGACAACCTGCCGGGCTTTATTTTTTTCCAGGAATTCAGGCACCGCGGGGTTAGCTGACAGTTCGGTCCTATATCGTTTTTTAAATTCTTCCCACCGTTCCGGCTCATGCCCGTACCATTTGCGAAGTTCGGTGTCAGGCGCAAGCTCTTTCTCCCATGCATCGAGATGTGCGTCGTTTTTGGAAATACCCCGGGGCCAGAGCCTGTCGACAAGCACCCTGTAGCCGTCGGAAGGAAGGGCTTTTTCATAAGCCCGTTTGATTTTAATGGTCATTTTTTAAAGTTTAAATACGAATTTTGACTATCTCACTGCTTCAAAAATAAAAGATAAATTTATCTTTTATTTTTGGTTTAATGATTATTTTTGCAAAAAGAGAAGGGAAGAGGGGATGTCCGAATAGCTAAAGCCCTTTTTTATACGCATGAAAATAAACGCCAATACCCGGATATCGGAGCTCATCGAAGCCGATAAGGCGGTAATTGAGATCCTGGCTTCAGTGTCAAAGCCGTTTAAACGGCTGAGGAACCCGATCCTGAGGAAAATAATGGCGCCCCGGGCGACTATCGCGGAGGCGGCGAAAATGGGTGGCTGTACAGTAGAGGCTATCGCTGCGGCATTACGTCCGTTAGGATTTGAGTATGAGGGTATCGTAGCCGAAGGAGAAGACGTTGCCCTGGTTCCCGGATGGCTTTCAGCCGCACCGGCAGAGTCGGTTATAAGGTTTGATGTACGTGAAATTATAGAATCAGGGACAGACCCCCTCAGGGAAATCATCGGTGCTTTTAAGCAGGTAAAACCCGGCGGGATCCTTTGCGTTATCAATCACTTCGTGCCTACTCCTCTCATCCATCTCCTGAAACAGGATAAAGCAGAAGACAGCTATGTCGAGAAGATTTCCGAGAAGGAGTTCCATACCTATTTCCTCAAAAAACAGGCCGGAGGGACAAGTCATGAAGATAGGCCGGGTGGGAGGAAAGAGACGGGCGCTTTTGATGAGATCTTCAGCCGCTTTCCCCCGGAAAAGATAAGAGAGATTGATGTGCGGGAGCTGGAAATGCCGCTTCCTATGCAGACGATACTGGAAGAGCTTGAAAATCTCCCGTCAGACCGCATCTTGTTTGTGCATCATAAGCGTATACCGGTTTACCTTCTGGAGGAGCTTTCCGGAAAAGGCTATGAAGTCCATGTACAAACGATCGACGAGCGGAATGTAAAAATGATTCTGTTCAGGGAAGGCTGATGCTTAAATAAACGCGAGTTCAGGAGCAGGAGGTACGAGAGACCGGTGTCTGAAAATGAGGTTCAAATCTGATAAAATGCAAATTGTAGCCATACTATGACAATTACAGGTCCGGGAAGAGATACGCCACCAGCAGCTGTAATTCCTTTTTTTGCCGGAGGAGCAGTTGCGTTTTTCGTGCTTTGCCTGTTGCTATTGATCAGTCCGGCGAGCCTGACCACCCACCATTTCAACCCGCATCTGCTTTCTATCGTGCATGTGGCGGCCCTGGGGTGGGGTACGATGATCATTTTCGGAGCGGCGCACCAGTTGTTGCCTGTTATATTCGAAAGAGACCTTTTTAGTCCGGCCATGGCAACCTTCTGTTTTTATACCCTTACAGCCGGTACGGCGCTGCTTGTTTTTTCTTTCTGGGATTTCCGCACCGGCTGGCTGATGATCGGGGGAGGGGCATTGGTGATTTTGTCCGTACTGATGTATGCGGTCAATGTTATTGTCACGGCATCCATTCATAAACGCCGCACTCCCGAAGGGCTTTTTATCGTTAATTCAGCGTTATGGCTCCTGCTCACTGTATCCATAGGACTGTTGCTTGCCGTGAACTTCACCTACCCGTTTTTCAGTAAAAATCATCTTGACGTCCTGGCGCTTCATGCCCACGCGGGGCTGGCAGGATGGTTTTTGCAGCTGATTACCGGCGTGAGTGTGCGGCTTGTACCTATGTTCCTTGTGGCCAGGTCGTCGAAGGGATCCTGGCTGTGGTATGCTTTTGCGCTTCAAAATACCGGCATGCTTCTTTTTATCGCCGACGGCTATATTTTCGGGCCGGTCCGCTGGCGGATGATCCTGTATGGCTTCATCATTGCCGCCGGTATAGCAGCCTGGCTTGGGTATCTTTACGATGCTTATCAAAAGCGGATGAAAAAACGCATCGACGTGCAGATGAAGCATACTTTTTTTTCTTTTACCGCCCTTATCGCGGCCGTGCTGTTTATACCGGCTGTTTTATTTGCAGAAGGCTATCGCTGGGCGGTCTTATATGGAACGCTGTTGTTTATGGGATGGATAACCGGGATTATCCTGGGTAAGACATTCAAAACGCTGCCCTTTATCATATGGAACATGCATTACAAGAACCTGACGGGCAAGGTGGCTGTTCCGCTGCCTAAAGATCTCTACAACGAGACCGTGGTTTTATGGCAATACAGGATTTTTATAACCGCTTCAGGTTTGCTTGCGGCGGGGATTTTGCTGGATAACCTGGCGGTGATCCGGGTAGCATCCGTCGCGTGGCTGCTGTTGTCACTCCTTTACCTGTTCAATGTGCTGCGGGTATTGCTTCACCGGGCGAAAGCGGGCGGTTTATGAGGAGGTGCGACGCAACCGGCAACTTTATAACGGACAAATTTACAACTCCATTACTATGAACCAGTCAGAAGCAGCTCTTCATCCGCCCGAAAAGGAAAAGGCCATCAATGCGCTTTATAGCGTAATAGACCCGGAGCTTTTCGTTAACGTGGTCGACCTGGGGCTTATTTACAAAGTGACTACCCCCGACAACGGTATTCATGTGCTGATGACGTTGTCGACCCCGCATTGCCCTATGGGAGAAGCCATTACCAACGGCGTCAGGAACACCCTGGAAATTGCTTTTCCCGGTCGTGAGGTCCGGGTAGACCTGACGTTCGATCCGCTATGGAGCTTCGAGATGTTGTCGGAAGAAGGAAAACGGCAGTTGGGAATGTAGAAAAGGGTGAAAAATAAATAAAAGATATTCCTCTCTTTTATTATCTGTTTTCGTTATATTTGTCCCGTAAAAAATGGTGTTATGTTTTCCAAAACTTGCGAATACGCGATCAGGGCTATGATATTCATTGCTCAGAAAACGAGGGAAGGCGATAGGATAGGGATTAAAGATATTGCCAGGGGGATAGATTCTCCCGAACATTTCATCGCTAAAATACTCCAGGAGTTGAGCCGTAAAGGGATCGTTCAGTCGGCCAAGGGTCCTAACGGCGGTTTTTATCTTGACAATGTTTCCATGAATCGCTCACTGGCCGATATCGTGCGGGCGGTAGACGGTGATAAAATTTTCAGGGGATGCGGCCTGGGTTTAAGGCAATGTTCCGAGTCTCAGCCCTGTCCTATTCATCACGAGTTCAAAAAGATACGCCTTGGTCTGTTCGAAATGCTGGATAATTCCAAGGTCGGGGCCTTTACGGATGCTCTGGAAGGCAGCCTGGCGTTTTTGAAGCGATGATTTTTTGGGCTGTCGACTGTCGGAGGCCAGCCATCAGCCCGCAGGAGGTACGCAGGTAAGA
>JBBCKD010000006.1:0-304563 GCA_037191015.1 Spirosomataceae bacterium | reverse complement strand
TGCGTAGTGGTTTCCATCACCTGTTCCGCCGTTTCAGCACTGCATG
Source organism: Spirosomataceae bacterium (assembly GCA_037191015.1). Classification (GTDB taxonomy): domain Bacteria; phylum Bacteroidota; class Bacteroidia; order Cytophagales; family Spirosomataceae; genus Ravibacter. The sequence goes on along the minus strand of JBBCKD010000006.1, from coordinate 304,517 downwards.
GGCCAGCTATCACTACCGGTTTACCATTGGTTTCCAACCAACTATTCAATGGCAGAATATCAAGCGTCGATTTCATTTACTTATATAAATTATTTGAGATTCCTTCAAGTGCCCACAATAACCCGCCAGTCCTTTTACCTACTTAACAGAATTACCGTAATTTTGTTCACACTCCGATTTTCAATTGCAAAAGTAACTATTTCTGATATAACAAGATGAAATAATCTGAATGTTTAAATTGCCGCTGCCAATTTAACTTTTGCCATACTATTCAAAAACGAACCACTTCACTTCATTCAACAAACCATATCCTGTTTTATTCTCATGATTTACCCCTTAAAAGGCCCGGATTTCGACAACACGGCCGCAGCATTTTCCCATCACCCGGATGTACGACTCAAAAAAGCTTACTGGTTGTTTTACGCCATGAATAAACCATGGCTTGTCAGGACAGGCATTTTCCTGGCAAAACTGGCATTCAAACTCCGTTTACCGGTAAAGCCCCTCATCCGCTATACCGTTTTTCAGCATTTCTGCGGAGGCGAAACCATCAGCCAATGCCGGGAAACCATTCAGAAGCTGGGGGAAAAAGGCGTGGGCACCATCCTCGACTACTCCGTGGAAGGAAAAGAAAGCGAAAGCTCCTTCGACCATACGCTCCGGCACCTGCTCAATACGGTCGAAACCGCAGCGGGATCCGAAAACATCCCTTTTGCTGTTTTTAAGGTAACCGGCCTGGCCAGTACGACGCTGCTGGAAAAATTTCAAAAACAGGAAACGCTCTCTCCCGCCGAAGAAGAGCAGCTTGCCCGGGCAAGGGAGCGGATACATCTCCTTTGCCAAAAAGCTTACGAAAACAGGGTCAGGATTTTTTTCGATGCCGAAGAGAGCTGGATCCAGGACGCAATCGATCTGCTTTGCTACGAAATGATGGCTTTATTTAACAAAGAAAAAGCTGTTGTGTACAATACTTACCAGTTCTACCGGCGCGACATGTCCGGCAATTATGAAGAGGCTTTTAAAAAAGCCGCAGAGAACGGGTACTTCCTCGGGGCCAAGCTGGTTAGAGGCGCATACATGGAAAAGGAACGCCTCCGGGCTGAAGAGTACCAATACCCGGACCCCATTCATGCCTCAAAAGAGGCCACCGATCGGGCCTACAACGAGGCCGTCCGGTTTTCACTTGCGGAAATCAGCCGCATCGCCGTTTGCCTGGGAACCCATAACGAAGAAAGCTGCAGGCTGTGTGCAGCCGAAATGCTATCTTTCGGAATCGACCGGAAAGATGAAAGAATATACTTCGCCCAGCTGCTGGGAATGAGCGACAACATCTCTTTTAATATGGCGTTAGCTGGTTATAATGTCGCCAAATACGTACCTTTCGGACCAATTGAGGCGGTCATGCCCTATTTATTCCGGCGAGCCAATGAAAATACTGCTATCGCCGGTCAAAGCAGCCGGGAATTCCTGCTGATCAGGAGGGAGCTGCAGAGAAGGAAAGGGCATTAATAAACGTTATTGTATGCATCCAAAAAGAAACGCAATTAAATATCTGTTTATCAGCTTACTACTGATCATACTGGACCAGGGCACCAAGATGCTGGTCCACTACAAAATGGAGCCCGGGTTTCCCGGTCAGATTGTCCTTGTGGGAGACTGGCTTAAATTACACTACGTACTTAACCCGGGCATGGCTTTCGGAATGCAGCTCGGTCATGAATACGGGAAGCTCTTCCTTACGCTGTTCAGGCTTCTGGCCATGGGTGTAATCGGGTGGTACCTGGTGCACCTGTCGCTGAAAGGCGCGTCCAAAACACTGCTGCTGGCGCTTTCGCTTATACTCGCCGGTGCCGTGGGCAATGTGATCGACAGCACATTCTACGGCGTCCTACTGGGAAACGCCCCCGTCGGCTCGCCTACCCCCTGGTTTCACGGACAGGTAATCGATATGATATTCGTCGATTTCTGGGAAGGATTTTTACCTGACTGGATACCTGTTTTCGGCGGGCAGTATTACTCGACGCCCATTTTCAATGTTGCCGATTCCTGTATTTTTATCGGGGTTTGTATCGTGCTGATCTTTCAGGGCCATTTTTACTCGCCGCACGATTCCGAACAGGCGGAAGATATGACCGAAAATGACGAAGAGGAAGCGCCTGTATCGTCAGCCGGCCAGGGAGAGGAAATCAATAATCCGGGGAGCCTATACGAGGAAAATGCCCCCGAGGCGGCTTCCGGTCACCCGGGTGAAATAAAGCGTGCTACGGAAAATAATACAGAAGAGGACAAGGACAATAATACCCCCGAAAACGGCTTTCAGCCTCCTGTCTCTCCGGAAGATAGCGACGATGAATCTGCGGGCGGCCATCTGAAAAGCCAGTCCTCCTCCGGGCAGGCGGAAAGCATGAACCCCCAGTAAAAGGGGAAGCCGGGTCCCGTCAGGTGCCCGGCTTCATATCGGTAAAGTCTTTGAAATATTTCCGGATGTCCTTGGTAGTCACATTGGTCTTACCGACCCAATTGGCATCCAGTTCGAGCGCAACCAGTCCTTTCACACTCATACTGGCCTTGAAAGCATCCAGCTTCTTAACAAAGTCCGGGTGTGCCCGCGCTGTTTTCGATGCAAACTCCCTGGCAAATGCATCGCCCTTTGTCTGGAGGTCGTTTTTCTTGTCGATCACGTAATTGAAACGGTCCAGGAGATCTTTGAGCGATTTCCCGATTACTTCCGTAGCTTCAAGGGTACCGATAGTTGCCACGGTCGTACCTCCGATTGTCGTAATCTGGTTCCGCAGGTCGGGCTTATCCTTGGCAATTACGGGCGACAAGCCGGTTGAAGCGCCCATGGTGGCGTTCAGTACCGACCGCTGGCCTTTTCCCCTCTTGGCTTTCCTGTAATTTTTCTTCAGATCATTTTCCTTCTCTACCATCTGCTCCATCAGGTCGTAGGCAGATACCATCGCTTCGCGATAGAGGTTGAAAAAGTAATCGTTACGTTCCTCCTCATTGACGGTATTTCCAACAACGAAGTTAAATACACGTTCGTCGCGGTTCTGCGCCTTATCCAGCACATAAAACGTCATTGTAAAGCGCACTGAATCTATGGGCTCTTTTACGAATTCATATCCCGGCTCCCAGATAAACTCATAGTTCGTTTCCGTATTTTTAACCAGGGCGCTTTTAGGCACATCCTTGTTGGACGATACAAAGTCAAACCTGTCGATGTCGTCGTCACCGTTCGGATCTGAAAGAAAGAATTTAATATTGACGATGCCGTTCTCCTTGATCCGGAATACATCCCTTTTAGGTACCACCGTAATGATCGGCGCCAGGTCTTTCTGGGAAGGCTCCAGCCTCAATCTGCCTTTGGTCCTTGCCTTGAACGGTTGGTCCTCCACGTAAAACTCGATATACCTGGCGCCCGTCCTGAGGATATTGAACTGGGCCACCGACGGCTCCCATGTAATCTGCCCCGCTTCGGTCATCTGCATTCCTTCGGGAAAACTTTCGAGAACCGGTACGAACACATACGTATCGTTGTCAGGCTCCGAAACGCTGGAAGGGTCGATTTTATACGTATTCTGGGTTTTTGCCTGCACGTAAAACGTTTTCAGCTCCTCGATAACGGGAGCACGATTGGTATGGACGACCTTGAATATCACCTCCTGGCTGACTACCTCATCTGCCGCGTTACGCGCCTCGAAAACAGTTGAAACCGCAACGGAATTAACCAGCCGGTCGGCAATATCGTATGGTGGAGTCCAGCTGAATACCCCCGTAAGAGAATCTATCTTCATCCCAGGCGCTTCTCCTTTAGCGATGGAATAAACAATGCTGCGGCTTTTCCCTCCCAGCGCCTTCACTTCAAACCCTATATGATCTCCTTCCTTGACCGTGCTCCAGCCATAGTTACTGGGTAAAACCAGCCTGAGGGGTTCTGTAGACAACGAATCTTTAACCCTTCCCGCCGAATCCTGCCCGAAAGACTCTATTGATACTCCAAAACATCCGACCGCAAGCAACAAACAAACAATTGCAGCTTTTCCGGCACTCATAGTGAATTTACTTAAATGTGACATAGGATAGTTTAACACCACATTAACGTTTTTTTGTCCATGCAAGTATGAAGACCTGTCCTGATAGACTGGAAAATAGTAAATATCCAATAACACGAATACATAATGCAAGGCCCTTTCTCCATCTGTTACCCAGCCCAAAACCCTCTCCGGGGGCCTGCAAACGCTGTTACTTGGTTACGGTTACTCCTAATTTCTTTAACACCAAATCGGTGATATCCGTTTCCTCTGATCCCGAATATAACAATATCGGGTTTCCGACCGATCCTGTATCGCTGTTGAGAATATACATATATCCCTGTTCCTTGCCTACATCGCTTATAGCTTTGTTAATTTTTTCAAGAAGCGGCTTAAACAGGTTTTGTTGTTTCTCCATGAAAGTCGTCTCGGATTTCCCCTGCAGCTCCCGCAGCTCGGTCTGCAGTTTCTGCAGCTCCGCTTCAGTTGTCTCCCGCACAGACTGGCTCATCGACTGTCCGCTGGACTGGTACCTTTCTACCTTTTCCTCAAACGTTTTAGACTTTTCCTGGAGGACCTTCTCAAGCTGCGTTTTTACAGTCTCAAGCTCGGTCTGGGCCTTTTTTGTCTCCGGTAGCTGACTTAAAATATAAGTGGAACTCGTATGCCCTACCTTTACGGCGGCTCCCCCCTGACCTATAGCAGACTTCACTCCGGAGAGCGCCACAAAAAAAGCAATCAAAAAAGATATTTTCTTCATTTTTAGCAGGCTTAACAAGCAATAAAGCGAGGCGAAAAACCGCATCGCTTTATTGTTGCTGTGAACAATATTTTCAACAATGGATAAAACCCGGCAAAGCTGCCGTTCTACTTAGGCTTGTTTGCTGCCGGAGCCCCCTGCGGGGTAGCGGCGGGCTTGGTTTCAGCAGGCGCAGCGGCTTTAGGATCAACTCCCAGCTTGATCAACACCAGGTCAGTCACGTTATATTCTTCCGATCCGACATAAAGGAGTATCGGGTTAGCGTTCTGACCGCTATCGCTGTTGATGATATACAGGTAGCCGTGCTCCTTCCCTACGTCATTTATGGCTGTACTGATTTTATCCAATACCGGGGCCAGCAGCGACTGTTGCTTCTGCATGAGCGACTGCTGCGAATTGGTTTGCAGGTCTTCTATCGATTTCTGAAGGTTCTGCAACTCTCTTTCGCTATCGGCACGCAGAACCTCGTTCATATTCTGCGCATTTTTCTGATATTTATCGAGTTTATCCTGAAATTCTTTTATCCTTTCCGAAATACTCTTTTCAAACTGAGCCCTTGTGACTTCCAGCTCATTCTGTATTTTCTTGGCGTCAGGAAGTCTGCCCAGAATAACCTCTACGTCAGTATACCCGATTTTGGTAGGCGTCTGGGCCATTAAAGGACTCACCAAAGAAGCGACGAGTGCCACTAACGCAAAAACTGTTTTTTTCATTTGTTCTTATCTAAAAATGGTTGTTACTGGTTCAAAACTAGCAGAATATACTCTTAAAAGCTGCAAAGTTAATCTCTTTCCCGCAATTATCCGCTTTCGCCGGTTGCTATCCCGTAAATTCTCCTTCCCTGCCGGCCGTCCCGTATTTCCTGCCAGTCAGCGGCTTGCTACTGCTTCGGCGGTGCTTTGACACCCGAATTCGCCGTAGGTTTAAGATCGATACCCAATTCTTCCAGGACATAGTCCGTATAATCATGCCTGGGGTTGGTATAAACCAGCACAAAATCACTTGACTTATCTATGATCATATCAAGCTTACGCTGGGCTGCCACCTTATCCAGGGCCCGCTGCACCTTATCCATTACATCTTTCATCAGCTCCTTTTTCTTCTGGAAAAGGTGCCCGTTCATCCCGAAAACCTTATTGTTATATTCCCTGGTTTCCAGCTCTTTCTCGCGGATCGCATCCTGTCTTTTTCTTTTCAGCTCGTCGGTCAGAAGAACCTCCTCCGCCATCAGCTCTCTCTGCATTCCGTCGATGGCCGCAAGCTTTTCCTGTATCTCCCTCGCCCAGTTCTCCGAAAGACGGTCTATTTCCGCCTGCGCCGCAGCATACTCCGGGAGCTTGCTCATGATAAACTCCATGTCCACATAACCAAATTTCTGAGCTGAAGCAGTACCGGCAAAAAACGCCAGCAAAACTAGTGAAATTAATGTTTTATACATGATTCGTGATATTATTTTAGAATCAATAAAAACGGGTATCGTCCGAAAAAATTGTCCGGACTATCTCAGCTGCTGACCGATCGTGAAATGAAACTGACCGCCGCTCGGCTTTGTCCGTCCTTGTATGCTGTCGAAACCATACCCCCAGTCAATCCCCAGCAGACCAAAAGCAGGCATAAAGATACGGGCGCCAAACCCGGCAGATCTCTTGATATCGAAAGGGTTATAATCCTTGTAATTATCCCAGTTGTTTCCTCCTTCAGCAAAAGTCAGCAGGAAGATGGTAGCCTGAGGGTTGAGCGAAACCGGGTACCGGAGCTCCATCACGTACTTATTGTATACTACGCCGCCCCCGCCCCGGGGAACCACATTGTTAGCATTCGTCAGCGCTCCGACAGCCCTGTCCTCATATCCCCTGAGACCGACGATATCCTGGTCTGCCATCACAAACATTCCCTGACCGGCAAGCCCCGACCCACCTACTATAAACCGCCCGAACGGACTTATCGGGTTCTTCGAATTATAATTACCCAGGAAGCCCATATGAGCCCTTGTATTGAGCACCAGTTTGCCGGTAATGGTGGCAAACCAGCTGGCGTCAAACATCCATTTATGATATTCTATCCACTGGAAACGGTCGTTCTGATCCACAAATTCCTTCTTGCGGAAAGCCGAATAAGGCGGCGTCAGCGTAGCAGCGAGACTGAAAGACGATCCTGAACGGGGATACTGGAAATCACTCAGCGTATTACGCGAAAGCGTGGTATTGAAAGTGATGTTATTCGAGTTTCCGTTGTTATAGCCGATGCTGAAGAAATCGAGGCTGTCGAGCGTATAACGCTGCAGCGACAGCGCGTGCGTCAGCTGCATGAACCGGTCGGGGGCTTTCAGCCTTTTCCCGAGAGAGAAGGTAATCCCGTTATTGTAATAGGCTCCCCTGTAGCTCATCTGCCCGCCGGTGTAAATATTCTGCATGTTCCTCCAGTCTGTCATCCGGTATACGGTACGCGTCAGCGCCACCCCGAAATTGATAGGCTTTTTGCCTCCCAGCCACGGCTCGCTGAATGAAAGGGAATAAGTCTGGAACTGCCGCCCGTTGGCCTGGAACCTGACGGCAAGCTTTTGCCCGTCTCCGGAAGGAAGCGGTCTCCAGGTCGACCTGTTGGGTATATTCCGGATAGAGAAATTGTTGAATACAAGTCCTAACGTTCCTACGAACCCGATATAGCCGCCCCATCCTCCCGAGAGCTCGATCTGGTCGGAAGGCTTTTCCTCGACGGTATATTCGATATCTACCGTTCCGTCGGCCTGGCTTGGGACAGGATTGATCTGGATTTTCTCCGGGTCGAAATATCCCATCTGCGCCAGCTGCCGCTGGGTGTTGATCAGGTCTGTCTTGCTGAACTTCTGTCCCGGCAGGGTCATCAGCTCCCTCAGTACCACGCGGTCGCTTGTCTTGGTGTTCCCGTTAAGAATGATCCTGTTGATGGTCGCCTGCTTTCCTTCAAACATGCGCATTTCGATATCGATCGAATCTCCCTCCACGGCTCTTTCTACGGGTACGACCCTGAAATACAGGTACCCGTCGTCCATATAAAGTGAGCTGACATCATTTCCCGGGATACCGTTGATCCGTTTTTCAAGGTCCTCTGGATTATAAACGTCTCCCTTTTCGACGCCGAGCCGTTGTGAAAGGTAAGCGCTGGGCCAGAGGTAATTCCCGTTCCAGGTAATGTCCCGGTAATAATATTTAGGCCCTTCTTCTACGTTGAGCTTCACCTTTATCGTCGCCCCGTTTTCATCCTTCCATACGGAGTCTGAAACAATGGTAGCATCCCTGAAACCGTTTTTCCGGTAATAGGCGATCAGCTTCTCCTTGTCTTCGTCGTATTTCTTGGGTATGTATTTCGAAGGAGCCCAGAACCTGTAAAATATCTTTTCCTTGGTCCCCTTCAATCTCTTTTTCAGCTTTTTGTCGGATACCAGCTCATTCCCCTCAATATCGATGTCGGAAATACGGACCTTTTTCCCCCTGTCTATATTAAAATTGAGGGTTGCCTGGCCCCGGGTGGTATCGGGAATCTGCACAACTTTAACAGCTGTGTTGTAGTATCCTTTATCCTGGTAATGCTTTTTGATGAGCAACTGCGTATTCTTGATCACCGTCGGGGTGATAACCCTTCCTTTGATCAGCTTTACTTTATCGTTCAGGGTCTCGCGCTGTCCTTTCTTTATGCCGGAAAAAGTGACCTGGTAGAGGCGGGGGCGTTCCTTGATATGGATATTCAGCCATACTTTATTCCCCTCTACCTTTGTTGCCTGGATCTCGACGTCATCGAGTGTTCCGAAGTCCATCATTTTTTTGATAGCAGAGGGAATGGGCAGGCCGGGGATCCTGATCTTGTCTCCTGTCCGGAGGCCGGAGATAGAAACCATGGAGTTCGGATCGAGAAACTGTGTTCCCGAAACCGTCACATCGGCGATTTCATACTCCTGGGGGTTATTATAGTCCATCAGGTTGACTGTCGGAGCGGCCTGCGGGACCTGAGCCTGCCTCCGGGAACCAATCCCCACCCTCTGGCCAAAACCGTCACTGCATACAATCAATCCAACCAACACCAATATCAGACCCCTCCCCGATAACCCCGAGTAAAACTTCTTATTTGAGCTTATCATTCTGCTTTTGTCACTAATTCCTTTATTTGATCACCTGTTTTCCCGAATCTCCGCTCCCGGCCCTGGTAAGAAATGATTGCTTCGTACAAATGCTGTTTTCTGAAGTCGGGCCACAACAGGTCGTTATAAACATACAGTTCGGCATAGGCCAGCTGCCATAGCATAAAATTGCTGATCCGGAAATCTCCCCCGGTCCTCAGCATCAGGTCTACGTCGGGCCAGCCTCCCGTAGAAAGCCTCGCTGCAAAAAGATGCTCATTTATGTCTCCTGGTTGCATGGTCCCGGCAATAACTTCTTCCACGATCTGTTTTGCCGCCTGTACGATATCCCATTTCCCGCTGTAACCCAACGCGAGCGTCAGGTTGAGCCCCGTATTTTTTTCCGTCTTCCTGACCCCTTCCAGGAGCTCTTTCCGCGACCGCTCCGGTAGCTTCCCCAGTTCCCCGATGGTATGCAGCCTGACATTATTTTTTAAAAGCGTGGGCAGCTCTTCTCTTATCGTATACACGAGAAGCTCCATCAACGCGTTCACTTCGTATTTAGGCCGGTTCCAGTTTTCGGTTGAAAACGCATAGAGGGTCAGATATTCCACACCCAGTTCCGCGCAACCTTCCGTAACCTCCCTTACAGAGGTAATAGCGCTTTTATGCCCGAAAACCCTGGCTGCCCCCTGCTTCTGTGCCCAACGACCGTTACCGTCCATAATCACGGCTATATGTCGTGGAAGATTCCTATCATCTATTAGTTCTTTCATTCAACGGATGACTCTTACCGAAGGCTGAGCCTCAAAGACTCTTCTACGCAATTCCTGGTTAATTTGTTATACATACCCTGAAAAATGAAGACATTGCAAAAAATGCGCCAGCCGCAATTTCCAGAGCAAACAAAAAATGTGGTGCAAGTTAGGAATAAGTATAACCTCATCAAAACGAATCTGAGCTGAAAAAGTTGAGAGTTGAAAATTGAGAGAATAACTTTCCACTTTCAACTTTCAACTTTCAACTCCTGCTATGCTCAGGACATGGTCCACGGTAAATCCGATGGCTGATTGCTGTACCGGACGACGCCGGTTTATCAGATTTTTTAGGCATTGCCCGGCCGTAAGAATACAGAATTAGCTATTTTTACGTTTTGGTTTCGTAGAAATTTTAAAGGACTTTGTATAACAGGGATAAACTTCGGAGCAACGGAAACGGTTTGATTAACCGCTGCCTGATTATTCTTTTTACCGGTCTCGTATTTTTTTCCTGCTCGCAATACAGTCAGAAGCCCTCCAGTATTGCCTTCCATAACTTTTCCGCCAATTACAACGCTTATTATATTGCCAGGGCCAATCTGGACTCGGCCGAGCTCGGTATTGCGCAGGCCTACAAAGAGAATCCCAACCTGCTTTTACCGATCCTTATCCCCATAGATTCTGTCGCGGCCCGTCCTTTCAAAAAAAACCTGGACGAAGTAGTCAAAAATGCCTCGATCATCGCGGAAAAGCACCAGAACAGCAAATTGCTCGACAACAGCTACACGCTTCTCGGCAAAGCGCGTTTCTATCTCGGCCAGTGGGATGACGGCATAGAAGCGCTTCGTTATGTGCTGGCGAAAAGCAACGATGAAAGCGACAAAAACGAGGCCCTCACTTTCCTGATGAGGGGCTACATTGAAAAAAAGGAATATAACAATGCGCTGAGCGTCGCGGAATACCTGCGGCAGCAACCTTTATCGCCCGGAGCCACTATCGATTTCTACCTCACCAAAGCCTACCTGCATCAGAAAACGGAAGAATATCTCACCGCGGTGGCCATCCTGGAAGAAACACTGCCCCTGCTCGGGAGATCGCCGCTTAAAGCGCGCGTTCACTATATAGCCGGACAGCTCTACGACCTGCTAGACAAGCAGCAGGCTGCTAACCAGCACTATGCGCGGGTAGCAAAAAACAAGCCGCACTACGACCTGTCCTTTTTTGCAAAAATGAATTCCCTGCAAAACCGTATCCTGCTTAACCCCTCTACAGGCATTGAGGATGTCGGTTTTCAGAAAATGCTGAAGGACAGGAAAAATGCCGACCTCAAAGACAAGATCTATTTTACCATGGGAAAGCTCGCCGAGCAGAAAGGCGACTACCCGCAGGCGCTGGAATACTTCGGCAGGTCTGCCAAAGCGACCGGTCTGAACACGGCCCAGGTGCCTTATACATACCTGGAAATGGCCCGTATCTATACCGACAGGCTGATGCAGTTCGAGCCGGCAAAGGCATATTTTGACAGCGCTATGGCCCTCATCCCGCCCAAAGACCCTTCTTATCAGCAACTTACCGAACGGAAGAAATTCCTCGACCAGTTTGTTGCGCATATGACGGTCATCCGTACGGAAGACAGCCTGCAGGTCCTTGCCGCGCTCGGTTCCGCCGAGCTGAACGACCGTCTCGATATGATCATTGCCGATCAGCAGAAAGCGAGGAAAGCCGCCTTTGAAAAAGAGCAGGCGGCGATAGCTAAAGCTAAAAAAGATGATGCATCGGCTGCCTCGGCTCCTGTTTCCGGCCCGAGATGGCAGCTCTACGACCCCTCGCAGGTCAGCCTGGGGAAATCGGAATTTTCCAGGAAGTGGGGCAACCGGAAGCTGGAAGACAACTGGCGCCGGACGAATAAATCGGGGGGTATTTCAGATATACCTAACCTTGCCGTAGCCGACTCATTAAAGCAGGATTCAACTGCTGTCGCGGCCGGACCCGAATTCAGGGAGATCCTGAAAGGCTCCGAAGAATGGCTTGCCATTCATGCCTCCCTGCTAAGGAATGTGCCCCTGACCGATTCTGCCATGGTCGAGTCCCACGCCAGGAAAGAAGATGCGCTGTACAACCTGGGCAAGATGTACTGGACCAATCTGAAAGAGCCTAAAAATGCCGTTACCACTTTTACCCGCCTGCTGAATGAATATCCGGAGACCGAATTCCGGCAGGAAGCGTATTACATCATCTACCTGGCCCTGCCCGACGACGACCCTTCCAGGGAAAGCTGGAAAAATAAACTGACGGCCGAATTCCCGAACTCCACCTATGTGAGGCTTCTCAATACCAGCGTATCGGGAACGCCCGACAGCCCCGCAGAAAAAGTATACGAAAAAATATATACCCTTTACACTTCCGGCAGGTCGGGAGAAGCCCTGCAGGAGCTCGATAATGCGATCGCCGTTTACCGCGAGCACGAAATGATCGACCGGTTCGCACTGCTGCGCCTGTTTATCGTCGGTAAATCGGAAGGAGTAAAGGCGTACAAGGACGCCATTCTTGACTTTATGAGACTTTATCCGGAAAGCAAATATATACCCCGCACAAAAGAAATGCTTGCTGTGGCCGAACAGGCTGCGCTGCTGCCGGAAAAGTAGAAATTGCAGAATTAGCTGATAATCGATTATGAATGAATTGCTGCCTGGCAAATACAGACGAACGATAAAAAATATCTGGAAGTTTGCGATCGGGGGAATTTCCCTCCTTGTTCTGTACATCGTTGCTGTAAGATTCAATTTCCTCTGGTTGTTCGGACCCATGCCCGACCTGGTAACACTGGAAAACCCGAAATCGGAACTCGCGTCGGAGCTGATTTCGGAAGACAATCAATCGCTTGGTAAATATTTCTTCGAAAACCGCGCCCCGGTAGAGCACGACCAGGTTTCGCCCAAGCTGATAGAAGCGCTGCTTGCCACGGAAGATGCCCGTTTTATCAAGCATTCGGGAATTGACGCCCGAAGCCTGGTGAGAGTGGTAAAAGGGGTTGTCACGGGGCAGACCAGCTCCGGCGGAGGCAGCACGCTAACCCAGCAGGTCGCCAAAAACCTGTTCAAAACCCGCACAAAAGAGTACCAGGGACTCCTGGGAAAGATCCCTGTAGTCAGAACTGTCGTTAACAAAACCAAAGAATGGATTCTTTCCGTCGTACTGGAAAGGAAGTACACCAAAAAAGAGATCATGATGATGTATCTCAATACGGTGTCATTCGGTAACAATACTTATGGTATAAAAGTCGCTTCCAAGACCTATTTCAATAAAGACACATGGGATGTCAACGTCACCGAGTCGGCGCTTTTGGTCGGAATGCTGCAGAATCCCACCTTCTGGAACCCGCTCCGTTTCCCCGACAGGGCCCTCCAGAGAAGAAATACGGTCCTGGCCCAGATGAGCAAGTACGGATTCCTCGACGACGTGGAATTCACAGCGCTGAAGGAAAAGCCCCTGGGGATCCGCTTCACACTCGAAAGCCATATCACCGGTCCTGCTCCCTACTTCAGGGAAGTGATGAAGACGGAGCTCAGGGAGTGGCTCGCCAAATACAACGACGACCACGGTACCTCCTATGATCTTTATACCAGCGGGCTGCGCATCTATACTACGATAGATTCACGCCTTCAGAAACATATGGAAGAGGCGCTTTTTAACCATATGAAGGACCAGCAAAGTAAATTTGAAGAGCACTGGAAAGGCAAAAATCCCTGGGTGGACCGAAACGGCAACGAAATCAAAGACTTCCTGGAAAACGCGGTCAGGCGTTCTCCCCACTTTATTTCCCTCAAAAGCAGCCTCGGGGAAGCCGAAGCATGGAAGGTCATGAAGACCCCTTATAAAATGAGGGTGTTCACTTATACCGGAGAAAAAGAGGTAACCATGAGCCCCATGGACTCCATTGCTTATTATAAGCGTTTCCTGAGAGCCGGCATGATGTCGATGGACCCTAATAACGGCTTTATCAAGGCCTGGGCGGGGGGCGTAAACTTTAAATACTTTAAATATGACCATGTCAAGCAGGGGAAACGGCAGCCGGGATCTACCTTCAAGCCGTTTGTTTACCTTACAGCGCTTGACAGGGGCATTCTCACTCCATGTTCGCATGTGGTAGATGAACCGGTGTTCTTCGGCTTGACCGATGGCGTTCCGGGCGGCTGGTCGCCCAAAAATTCCAACGGGCGTTTTTCGTTTGCTTCTTTGTCGCTCAGGCAGGCGCTGGCCAATTCCGTCAACTCGGTGTCGGCCTTTATCATCAAGCAGGTGGGCGCGAATTCGGTGGTAGACTACGCGCACAAGGTCGGCATCACCAGCCCGCTGGAAGCCAAGCCGTCTCTCTGCCTGGGTATCAGCGACGTTTCGGTATATGAAATGGTCGGGGCCTACTCCACGTTTGCCAACGGAGGCAACCACACCACGCCTCTGGCCGTCCTGAGGATAGAGGACCGGTACGGCAACCTTCTGCAGGAATTTTTCCCGAAAACCAACCAGCAGATAAGCGCCAATATGGCGTATAATATGCTTTATCTCATGCGCGGAGCCGTAGAAGGCGGTACATCGCAAAGCCTCGGACGGTTCGGTGTGACTGCAGGCAACGAAATCGCCGCCAAAACAGGGACTACCCAGAACCAGTCGGACGGGTGGTTCATGGGGATTACCCAAAACCTGGTAACAGGCGTCTGGGTAGGTGGCGAAGACCGCAGCATCCATTTTCGCTCTCTCGCTTTGGGACAGGGTGCCCGCACTGCCCTGCCTGCATGGGGGATGTATATGCAAAAAGTGTATGCCGATCCGCTGCTGACAAGCTACGGTAAAGCGCCGTTCCGCAAACCTGAGAACTTCTTCCTGGATTGCGGCGGAGAGGATTACAGCGGGGAAGACACCTACATCCCGACCATCCGGTCGGAAGACGAAGGGCTGCATTTTTAAAAATCCTGATCCTGAACTGACCCTAACCATGAACATTCTAATAGCCCCGGACAAGTTCAGGGGATCGCTGGAGGCAGCTGAGGTATGCGACGCCGTGGAAAAAGGCGTTCTGCTGGCCTGTCCTTCAGCATATGTCGTCAAAACGCCGCTTGCCGACGGTGGGGAAGGCACTGCGGCGATCCTTACAAAAAGTCAGAACGGAAAATTTATTGAAATAACCGCGGGCGACCCGCTCGGAAGAGGTATCCGCGCCGTGTACGGGATTGCCGGCAACGGGAAAACGGCATTTATTGAAATGTCGGCGGCATCGGGGTTACAGCTCCTGCAGAAGGATGAGCAAAACCCGCTTTTTACTTCCAGCTATGGTACCGGGGAAATGATTGCCCACGCGCTGGAAACAGGTGTCGATACCATTATCCTGGGCATAGGCGGCAGCGCTACCACCGATGCCGGAACCGGGATGGCCCGGGCGCTTGGGTTCCGCTTCCTGGATAAGGCGGGGGACGAAGTGGCACCTAACGGAGAGAACCTCCGCAAAATAAAAAGCATCGACGATAACGGGAAGCACCATCTCCTGGAACGATGCAACGTGATCGTCGCCTGCGATGTTACGAATCCTCTTTACGGTCCGAACGGGGCTGCATATGTATACGGGCCCCAGAAAGGGGCCGATCAGGCCGGTGTCCTCCTGCTGGACGAAGGTCTCCGGTCTTTTGCGCAGGTAGCTTCCGCTCATTTCCGGAATTCGCTCGACAACGTCCCCGGCGCAGGGGCGGCAGGAGGCGTCGGCGCAGGTGCGGTATGGTTTTTGGGGGCAAAGCTGCATGAGGGGATCCGGATCGTGATGGACCAGCTTGAAATCCCCGGGAAAATAAAGGAGATGGACCTGGTCATCACCGGTGAAGGAAAAGCAGACGGACAGACGCTCAGCGGGAAAGTAGTGAAAGGCCTGGCCTCGCTTTGTAAAGAATCAGGTATACCGCTGGCACTGCTCTGCGGTACACTGGCCATCACGCCACAACAGGCGGAGGAAGCCGGCATTACTTATGCCGCCTCTATCTTAAATCGCCCCACCGATCTGAAAACCGCCCAGGAAGAAGCTGCAGAGAGAATTGCGGAAGCAGCCTATTACCTGACCAGGCTAATGCAGCAAAGCCGCAGCATGCCTCTCTAGACTTTTGTGAAGTTCAGGAACGAGTTAAACTGCGAGTGGTATCTATCCGTATCCACCTGGTAGTAGTAAGCGCCCTTTTTTGAATGCCCGCGCTGCTTTTCATTGAGCTTTTTCAACAGCCCTGTAGACAAGAACTTCCGGCTGAAATTGCGCTTGTCGAAAGTAGTGTTGAAAATCGCTTCGTAGAGTTTCTGGAGCTGCGGTATCGTGAACTTCTCGGGAAGCAGCTCAAAACCTATCGGGTGCTGGGCAGCTTTATAGCGCAGCTTTTCAATCCCCATCCTGATCATGTCTCCGTGATCAAACAAAAGAGTAGGCAGATCGTCGAGCGAAAACCAGCGTGCCTCAAAAGAATCCGAAACCTGCTCGTCGTAATCCAGCACGTTGATCAGGGCGAAGTAAACGATAGAGACCGTACGACTGATCTTATCGCGGTCCGGAGTCCCGAAAGCGTATAGTTGTTCGAGATAAATATTCTGGAGACCGGTAAGCTCCGTCAGGATTCTCGAAGCGGCGACCTCCAGGTCTTCATCAGGGCGCAGCCACCCTCCCATCAATGACCAGGTCGTGGCGGTCTCTTCAATCCCTCTCTTTACCAGAAGAATTTTGAGCACCTCACCGTCAAAACCAAAAATAATAGAATCAAGCGCTACCAGGCATTTGGTCTGGGCATCATATTGATTTAGCATTCTGGCTTTCTGATTTCCGCTCATAAGGATGACTTTATTACACTAAGAAGGTTAGGGGTCATTTATAACCTGTTTGCCGCTTAAAATCCAGCAAACATTCTTTTAATATATCGAATTCCGCATCCGTTATAGCGGGGAAGTTCGCTATCCGGAAAGTAGTTTCCTTTTTTTCTCCGTAACCGTTTCCCAGCACGATACCCCTTTCAAGGGCAAATGCCTTTAATCCGGCGACTACGGATTTCTCGGCCTCAACGGCTATTACCGTCGCCGACCGGCATTCATCTTCATGCACCGGCAGCCCGAAACCATGGCCGGCAAGAAACCCGTAAAGGCCGGCGCCCCGGCGCACAAGAGCCCCGGCTGTGACGTCGACAGGCTCCAGCGAATCCATGAGCCTCCCCAACAGGTAAATCCCGAGAATATTAGGGGTATAGGGCGTCTGGAATTTACGGAAATTATCCAGGACAAACTCCAGGCTGTTATAGTGAGCTCCTTCTCCGATAGCCTCAGCCTTCCCGGCTGCATGCGGCGACAAAACCATAACACCAAGCCCCGACGGCAGTCCGAAACATTTCTGAACGGAAGCATACCAGATATCGGCCGACATCCAGGGCAATGCGACACCGGCCATAGAAGAAGTGGCGTCGACCGCTATCAACCCGTCGAAAGACGCTCTCAGCGAAGACAGAACGGAATCTGCGATCGCGGTCCCGTTGGAAGTCTCGGTATGCGTCAGGCACAATATATCTTCCCCTGTATCTTCCCGGGGGGCCCACTGCGGCTGTTCATTCAATTGATAGGAAATGCCCTCCGCCTTGCCGTGTATTTTGTGCGCGTACTCCTTCCACTTTTTCCCGAAAGCACCGTTATAAATATGATAGCTGGTCCGGGAGGTCAGCGATTGTGCGACGATCTCCCAGCACTCGGTTGCAGAAGAAACAAAAATTACCTCGTAGGCTTCAGGAATCGCCAGCTTCTCTTTCAGGCTCGCAACAGTCGCTGCAAGCATCTTCATAAAAGGCTGGCTCCTGTGGTTCATAGAAAGCAACCCTGAATGAAACGCATCGCCCAGGTATACTTCGATCTGGGGATATAGCCTGGAAGGCCCGGGATAGAAAGTGATCATACCTGCCTCGGAAGTCCCATTAAAAACCTGACGGCAAGCTCGTATCCCTGCAAACCCAGCCCGCAGATCATCCCTTTGCAGACCGGTGACAAATAGCTGTGATGACGAAAGGCTTCGCGCGCATGGATATTGGAAATATGTACTTCCACGGCGGGAGCAGTCACCGCCGACAGCGCATCAGCCAGGGCAACGGAAGTATGGGTGTATGCTCCGGCATTAATAACGATCCCGTCACAGGTAAAGCCTACTTCATGAATTTTATCAATAAGGTCTCCTTCATGATTGGATTGGAAATAGGAAAGGGACGCATCGGTAAACAGTCCCGAAAGCTGGTTGAAATAGTCCTCGAAGCCTTTATTCCCGTAAATTTCCGGCTGTCGCCTTCCCAGCAAATTGAGGTTGGGCCCGTTTATGATCAGGATCTGTCGCTTGGTCACGTTGTTAAATACTTTATTCTGGATTCAGGCTCCTAAATTGCATTTTTTACGTTAAAGATCATAGCCCTTTCCGAGAGTTCTTCAGCAGGCCCTTTTCTGAAAATCCGGAAGCATAGCTGCCCGCAATCATTCCCAGAACGGCTGCAGCCAGGCCAAACAGGAGCGCCGGGTAGTCGGTCTCCATCATCACACATAAAAGCCAGGTGCCCAATCCCAGCGCCATCGACAGGAGGCAGCCCGCGAGCGTGGCTTTTTTCCAGTACAATCCCGCGCTGAGCGGTATAAACAATGTGACAAGGCTGAAGGCGGAAGATTCTGCCACAAGCTCAAAGATACTCTCTCTTCCGGAGGCCATCATGACGGCCACAAAGGCTATCACGACAATGCCCAGGCGGATCACTTTCAAAAGCTCCCGGTCGGTCGTAGCCGGCCTGAAAAACCTGTATATATTTTCACCTATCACTGTTGCCGGCGCCATAATGGCGCTGCTGGTCGTGCTCAGTATCGCCGACAACAGGGCTCCCAGGAAGAGTACCTGCACCGGTAAAGCCATGTGGCGCATCACCATGTCGGGTATCATCATCTGTCCGTCGAGCTGGGAATCGGGATAGAGAAAACGCGCACAGAAGGCTATATAAAGCGGAATTAAAGCTACCGACATGTACATAACGGCCGACAGCAGGCAGGCCTTCACCGACGTGTCGGCATCGCGGGCGGACATTACCCGCTGAAAGACATCCTGCTGGGGTATCGATCCCAGCCCGATCGTGATCCACGCCGCTACGTATTTCGACCAGTCCATCAGGTTTGACTTTGGGAGAAAATCAAAAAAACCATCGGGTATACTCCCTGTAAGCGGGGCTATTCCGCCTGTTTTGACATACATAACTCCCCCCACTATAGCCAGTCCGCCTATAATCAATATGGTCTGAAAGAAATCTGTGAGGGAAATCGACCACATACCGCCCCAGATGGTATAGGTCACGACCAGCGCGGTGCTGACTATCATAGATTCGGCCATCGGCCAGCCCAGCACTACTTTCATGACCGTGCCCATAGCAAGCAGTTGGGCGGCTATCCAGCTGATATAGGAAGGCACGATCAATATGGCCGACCATATTTCAGCCCTTCTGCCATAACGATACCGGAAATAGTCGCAGAAAGTCAGGATACCCAGCTTGTAAAAATGCCGCGCGAAGAAAAGCCCTACCAGGAACAGGCACAATGCCGCTCCGAACGGATCTTCTATCACACCCAGCACTCCGTGCTTCAGGAATTCGGCCGGCGCACCCAGGATGCTCTCGGCCCCGAACCAGGTGGCGAAGGTGGCGGAAGCAGCCAAAACGAGCGGCAGCTTCTGGCCGGCAAGCACAAAGTCTTTCGTGTTGTTTACGAAACGGGAGGCCCAAAGGCCAATTCCCAGATTAATCAGCATATAGCCGGCAATTGCAAATCCGAGCATCTGGTCATCAATGTTAAAAAGCGCCTTTCGGGCCTGCCTGTACTTTGTATATTTTTTTAATGGTCGCAAATAAACAAACTAATCGGAAGCCGGCCGTCAGCTTTTTTACCTGTTTTCAAAACATTTGAACGGATCTCTGCGTATCTTTGCCGAGTTTCACTGGACAGGCATGACAAAACTTTCGGTTAGGCACCTTCTTGGTATCAAAGACGTTTCTGAAAACGATATTCAAACTATTTTAGAAACCGCAACCCAGTTTAAGGAAGTTATTAACCGTCCTATCAAGAAAGTCCCTTCGCTTCGCGATATCACCATCGCCAACGTCTTTTTTGAGAATTCCACGCGTACGAGACTATCTTTCGAGCTGGCTGAAAAACGCCTGTCTGCCGATACCATTTCCTTTTCTTCTTCCGGAAGCTCGGTCAAGAAGGGAGAAACGCTGCTGGACACGGTCAATAATATCCTGGCGATGAAAGTCGATATGATCGTGATGCGGCATAGCAGCCCCGGCGCACCGCATTTTCTCTCGCAAAGGATCAAAGCGAATATCGTGAACGCAGGCGACGGCACGCATGAGCATCCGACACAGGGATTACTGGACGCCTTTTCCATGAGAGAAAACCTCGACGGCGATCTGAAAGGGAAAAAAATTGCGATCATCGGGGACATCACCCACTCCAGGGTTGCCCTTTCCAATATCTTCTGCCTGCAGAAGCTCGGCGCCGAAGTGATGGTATGCGGCCCGAGCACGCTTATACCGAAGTACATCAGGGATCTCGGCGTAAAGGTGGATCACGATGTAAATGCCGCCCTCCGGTGGTGCGATGTGGCCAATGTCCTTCGTATCCAGCTTGAAAGGCAGCAGCTTAAATATTTCCCCTCATTACGCGAGTATTCGCTCTATTACGGCATCACCAAAAAGATGCTCGACGACCTGGATAAAAAGATCGTGCTGATGCACCCGGGGCCTATCAACCGGGGCGTCGAACTTGCCTCCGATGCCGCCGACTCCGGGCATTCGATCATCCTCGACCAGGTTGAAAACGGGGTGGCGGTAAGAATGGCGGTGCTATATCTCCTGGCGCAGCAGAATTAGGAATACGATGTGCACGGGCTACGGCCGTAGCCCGCTACGGTTTTTTATCCAAATCTTTCAACAGGTTCCGGGCTAGATAGCCGATAATGAGGATACCGAAAATAATGCAGGCCCACATGAATTCTTTCCGGTTCAGCCAGCCGGGCTTTGAAGCGGCTGCGAGATTTTCTTCTCCGGCTACCGGTTTTCCTGCTTCGAGTTCAGGGGCGCCGGGTTTTATGGCTCCTTTGAAATACACGAGATCATACCTGGGTACGGAATAAAGCGTATCCACAGCCAAACGGTATCGCTCCCCCCTTTTCAGGTCTGCAGCTACATATAGCTGATCCTGGTACAAACCAATGTCCGCAATGGTGAGAGACGGATTGTCGTCGTTTGCTATCTCAACGGTAAGCTTATTTGTGAACACTTCAGGTATCCCGAACTCAGCCGGGCCGTCAGAGCTAAGGGTAAAGGCTGCAATTTCCCTTTTCCCTTCGGTCCGGGTTCCTCTGCGGACAATGACCTGGGGCACCGACAGCCTGAGCTGCCTGCGATAAAGAGCCGGATCCGCAACGTCGAAGCCAATCCTGTTAATTACCTGCGGCTCGGAAAACACCAGGCGGATAACATCCCGTTTCCTTTGCAGATCTTCCTCAACACTTTGCGAAACGCCCTCCAGTCTGACCAATTCCCTGGACCCCTGCGGGTAATCGGGCGTCTCCATCGACTGTACAAAGACGGGTAATAAATTTTTGTCGTCAAATTCAATTCTGATCAACCGGAATGGATTGGAAGGCAGCTCTATTTCTTTCTTCACAAAACCGTCGGCGCTCCTCATGTCTGCCAGGGTGCGTTTTCCGGTCAGGCCAAACCATTCTTCAGCGTCGTCGCTGCCGCTTACCCTATAAGATTTGACCAGGTCATTGCTGGCGATTTTCAGGAAAATGCTTTCCCATTCGGCACCCGGCTGCCTTTCAACCAGGTAAACGGACGACGAATCGGTTTTATGCCGGGTGAAGGGCAGAGGCTTATACACCAGCCCGGCAGGTTCCGGCTTTACCCGGATATAGGGGACTTCCCTGTTTTTCTTATCCAGTATTCTCAGGAAATGCAGGTTTCCCTGCATGGCCGACCGGAGAGCCGGACTCAGCCTGATTTTGTAGATCCCACTGCTATCCGGCTCCTCGAGCGCAGCATCATACTTCTGTGCAAAACCCAAACCGGGCATCAGCAGTAAAAACAGCCAGTTAATTGATCTCTTCATTCGGTGCAGCATGGGTGGTCGGATCGTCGGCAATCAATTTCCGGATTTTCTGATAAACAAAAGATATAACCAGTATTACTACTCCCAGGAGAATAAAAGCGATAATCTTACCTGTTTCCGATACGTTCCGGATGTCGTAAAGAAACAACTTAATAACAGTAACTGCCAGAAGAACCAGGGCTGCAATCCTGATCGGTCGCCGGGAAATACGAATCCCCAGGATAAGGAACAGGAAAGAAATACTTCCCCACAAAATAGGAAACCCGATCTTGACGACCTGGTTTCTTACTTCTGAAAACGACTGCCTGATGAAATTCATACGGTTCCAGCTTTGCGACGGGTCCGTAGCCTCCGGCGATGCAAACGAAACTATGTCCCTGTTGACATAATAGGCCACGAGCATCAGCTCATTACTGAGTATATAAACAACTGCAAACGCAAATATCCATATAGCCCCGTTAAAGGCTGGTAGTGTCTCTCCGTTACTTTCCGGAACCAGTTTTCTGAAAAGATCTGCCAATAGCACGCAAACCAGGCACAGGCTGATAAAGTGAGTATAAAATGCCAGGGAGTAAGACGTGTTGTCTTTGATGTTATAGAATATCTCGTTATAGGGTATGTAAGAATTGACGACAATAAACAGCACTATAGCTGCAATGCCGGCCATCACCTGTACTTTTTTAAACGCCGGGCTGGAAGAACCGGCTTTTACCAGGGCGAAGGAAAAGACAAAGTGATACAACAGGCCAAGGGAAGCTGCAGTAGCCGTATTCGATACCAGGCGATGGCTCTGGTAAACCACTTCGAACATCCCGGTCAGGTAGCCTGTCAGCAGCAATGCCGCCAGAACACCTTTCCTGTAGGCCACCGGGTTGAATTTAATTTTCCAGACCTGAACGGGTGTATGCTCATTTTCCAGCAGCTTACCGGTCGCCCAGAGCGACGCCAGAACGGCCACACCCGTTACGAAGGCCGAATTCAAAACCACCGGTAAAGCCCCATCCGCATCCAGGTATCCCTGCCGCCAGTCTATGCACAGGCTGATCAGCATCAATACCTGTACGACGACCGCCACGATCTTAAACCGGTGGATTCCGGACTTCCCGGCGAGCCAGAAAAGCAGCACCGCCTCCGCGGCCCAGAACAGGGTAATATAATGCTTCGAAAACTGAAGCGGGATGGTGAGCGTAGCAAAACTGAGCGCCAGCCCGACCAGCAAATAGATCGCGTTCCGGTCGACGATCTCCTTTTTGTATAAAATGTAGGCAAACAGCACGTTGTACAGGGCCAGGCTGAGCGTAAAAAGCCCGAGCAGGCCGGGGTTCAGGTTGTTCACAATCACATAGCCCAGGCCGTAGTAACACCCGGTGTTCAACAAAATAACGGCGTATTGAAGATAAGTTACTTTCCCCTTGTCGCGTATATTATTCGCAATGCTTATCGTGTTGAATTTGAAATAGAAAAGAGTTGCGAATGCAAGGGTAACGGTGAAAAGCTTCTTTTCATAGCCTTCCACGTAAAACCACCCGCAAAGCAGCAAAGCGGTAAAAACAAACGCCAGGAAGACCGTGATATTCCATTTCCTCAGGTAGGCAAAGACAAGAACTCCTGCATTGAGGATGGCTATATACGAAAACAAAACTACCGGGTTCCCGCTTCCCGTACTGACCATAAATGGTACGGCAAAACCGCCGATCAGCGACATCACAGCCAGTTCCTCCCGGTCGTAGCCTACCGAAATGGCTACGCTGAACGCGGTGATCAGCACCATGATCACGAATGCGGCGGTCTGGCTGAACAGGTGGTAGTCGTGAAATGCAATGGCGATCGTAAAGTAAAAAATGCTGATCGCTCCGGCTACCAGGACGGAGCTGAAAGCCTTATAGTTTGTACGGAGCTTATTGGCTATGAACAGCACGGCAGAGCCGATGAGGATGCCTATACCTACCCTGAGAGGTTCACTGATCCAGTTTTTATCGATCGCGTATTTTACAAAGAAGCTGACACCCAAAACCAGTATGACGATACCGATCTTATTGATGATGTTTTCGCCGATAAATTTTTCAAGGTCAGGGTTCTTTTCCTTAAAGCGGGCGTACCATGATCTTGTTTCCGGTACTTCAATAGCTGCAGCGGCTTCGCTCAGCTCGTGCATTTCAGGTTCGGCCGGCATTATTTCCGCCTGTGCCGTAACCGGCTGGCTAAGCGCTTCTTCTATCGCATTTTCAATCAATTCCTCCTCTTCAGGCGGCATGATTACGGCGGTGTCGGCCGCATCTGCTAACTCAATCTCCCCGGTAGCAAGTCCGGCTTCGTCTGCCGTTCCTGTCCCTGCGGAACCGGCCGCTATATGTTCGGAGATGACCGCCAGCACCTGGTCAGACCCGTTTTGCGCCTTTTTCAACTCGCTCAGCTTGTATTGGATGTCATGCAGATCACTCCGAAGGCCTGAAATGATATCGTAGACACGATTTAGCCGGTTTAATGCTATTGCGAGCATTATGACCAGGATTAGGACCAGGACGATTTCCATTGAGTTTGATAGTCAGGTACGGGTTAAAGGTACAATTTACATCGGCATCGGGCAAAAATGTATAATTAGTACCAAGCTAATTATACCTTATATAGCTGTCAAACCGGGGCGTTACATTGTGCGCTAATCAACTTCCAGACCCCCTCCTCGTCCCCGGCATCAAACCATTTAAAATTTCCCTGGTGCCTGAACCACGTCAGCTGTCGTTTGGCATAGCGACGCGTGTTCTGCTTTAAAAGGCGTACCATTTCCTTTTCATCGTACAAACCGTCGAGGAAGCCGTACACCTCCTTGTACCCTACCGTCTGCAACGCATGGTGACTCCGGTAGGCCGCGACACTTTTTGCTTCCTCTACCAGCCCCTCCTCCAGCATCAGGTCTACGCGGTCTTCGATCCTTTTGTAGAGCTTCTGCCGGTCGCGGTCGAGCGCGATCAGCACCTGGCGGAAGGGACGGGGTGCCCGCTCTTTTTTCTGAAATGAAGAGATTGGCTTCCCGGTAGTATGCCAGACTTCCAGGGCCCGAACTACCCGCTGCGGATTATTGATTTCCGCCGTAGCTGCAAAAGCCGGGTCTTTCTCCCGTATTTCCTCCTGCAGTGTGGCCAATCCTTCGTCGTTCAGCCTGGCAGTAAGCTGTTCGCGGAGTCCCTCTTCCGGCTGGGGAAGATCGTCGAGCCCTTCACAAACCGCTTTGATGTACAACCCGGAGCCGCCCGTCATGATCACGCAGTTATTCCGCTCAAACAAGGCCGGCAGAAGCGTCAGCACATCTCTTTCGAAATCTCCGGCGCTATAAGGTTCCGCTATAGTGTGTGTATCGATAAAATAATGCTTTACGCGCTCAAGCTGCTCTGCCGAAGGTTTGGCCGTACCGATCGAAAGTTCCCTGAAAAACTGCCGCGAATCGGCCGAAATAATTTCGGCATTCATCCTTTCTGCCAGCCGGATGCACAATTCTGTCTTACCGACCGCAGTAGGGCCTGCTATTACTATAAGCGTATGCTGAGCGGTCAATACCTGCGTTTTTTGTTTGCAATATACTATCCCTTTCTCGCAGCCGGAAAATAAACCTCGAGCGTTTCTTTCAGCAGCTTCATTTTCTCGCTCAGCGAATACGGGGTATATACATAATCCTGCTCGAACTGGAACCCGAAACGGGAATCTTTTGAAACTGCCAGCTGGGAGAGCTCCGTACGGCCGATTTCAGCCCGCAGAATCTGCTCCATTTTGCCGAGAATTTCATCTGCTTTCCCGGGGGTACCGGCCGCAACCCATTGCAGCCTCAGGTTTTCAAACTCAAGTACCGCCATGTTGCTCTCCATCATCCGGTGCAGGTGCTCGGCTACGACCACTTCCCGGACTGCACCCGGCCTTTTCCATTCAGGGCTGCCTAAAGCGGCTGCCCGGTACAACTTCAGCCCCTTTTCCATTTCCTCCGCCGCTCCTTTCAGGTATTTCAGGAAAACCGGCAAAAGAGGCGTATCGGGCGATGCGACAATACCGGTTGCGCCGCGTGCATACTGCTCGGCCTTATTCACCTTGTTTGAAAAATCGGGGTAAAAAACCATTCTCGTCACCGTAAACGGCCAGTAGGGATTCAGCTGGCCGCCCAGGTAGCTCATCCACGCATTGTGATCAGTCCATGAATAGTGGAAAGTGGCGGTCCTGAGCGGTGGCTCCTTGAAAAAGAGCGGGTTACCGATCGCGTTATTGGTTCCCATATTCGGCCCCGTATCGGGCACCATCCTGATGGCATTGTCAAAGTGCTCCCAGGCCTTCAGCACGTTGTCGCGCTGATTGGCCCCGAAAAGACGCGAAGCCATGCTCCCCAGCAGGTCGGCAAACGGAAGCGAATTATCCCAGCAGGTCCAATACCTCAGCTCAGAAATGAAATTAGGGGTAAAACCGCTGCTCCAGCTTTCGATCGTACCCTTCACGCCGTAACGCGCGAGCGCATCATACCGCTTACGCCACTGCCCCGGGAAGGGAAGATAAGGAATCGTCCCGAATTGCCAGCTCGCAAAGGTATCCACCTTCGAAAATACTTTCATTTTCCGTCCGTTGGCCTCTTCTATCTGCGCCTGGGTCACCTCGGCGGGGCCCACCTGGGACAGCGAATAATCTCTTAAAAAACCCTGCATGCCGTCGAGCTCAAACCCTTTCCCGTTTTCCCAGGTCAGCGAGGGAATGGCGTCCTGCGGCAGCTTCTGTATGAAATAGCGCTTCAATTTCGTGTTCTGCGGGCGGAAGTCGATGTTATACTCCCAGGCGAGGACATGCGTATCCGGATTGACACGATGACATTCCTCCGTCACGATTCCCACCGCTTTGCCCCAGTTGTCGGCCCATTCCATCACATGCGCTTCGTCGGCGCCGTGCAGACCGCCCCACTTTTTATACCAGAACCCTTCCGTCAGCAGCACATAGCCGCCTATCTCCGGGAACTCGCGGGTGATATCCCTGACCAGCTTGCGTAGCCCGTCCTCACTTTCCTGTGTGCCGGTATACTGGTAAATAATCGGCGTATAAACCTTAATACCCCAGCGCGCGGCCCTTTTGATCAGGTCGCGAATGCGGTCGGGAGACTGCTTCCTGACCTTATACAAAAGACGGGCATAAAAATCGGTCGAGCTCTCGGCAGTGGTACGGTCCCCGTTCGGGTTGGCATATACCGACGTAAACAAGCCGTCGAAACCGTTATGGGCAATATGGGAGAGCAGGTTATCGGGCCATTCCATCCAGCCGAGACCGGAAAGCACCATTCTCCGCTCATAGATACTCTCCCTCACCAGGCGAAGGGTAGCGGGCAAAAACGGGGCGTCCCTCAGCTTCATCTGCGCCTCCAGGTTGAACAGCCCCTGCAATACCCCCACCTCATCATAGCCTACGACAACCAGGTTCTGCTTTTCCCTGATAAGCGCATAGCCTTTCGGTCCTTTTACCAGCTCGGCGTATTGCGGGAAGCTATCCCGGGTACCGGCGAGGATAAGCTTCTCTTTTCTCTTCAGGTTTTTAAAGCCGTCGACCTTCTCTGTTTCGATCCCTACTTCCATAGAGAGCTTCATGAATTCCTTAAAATCGGCTACGGCAGTTTCCACGACTTCGCTTCCGTTCGACACATAACACAGTCTCCACTGCCCTTCCGCAAGCGAGAATTCTCCCGGTCCCTTTACCAGCTCCTTATCGCGGCAAAACGCATGCACCGGCCCTTCCGCAATACGCTTATGGTGGCCATACGGTTGATCATCGGGCAAAACCCTCTTTACTTCCCGGGCAAATACGGCTGTATCTTCCGTAACGGAGCGACTCTCAGGGACTGATATATTATTTATTGCTTCTGCCGGGAGCACCGGATCGTCATTACCGGCTGCGGCGGCGGTTCCCGCCACGCCGAGCCCGGCAGTCAACAGGAATTTCCTTCGTGAAAAATTTTGAGACATTAATTTTCTTCGGCTATGGGTTTATGCTAAATTTTATCAATCCAGTGCTCGAGCAGGTAACGACAGTTCAGCACCTTTTCTCTCAGATCGTCAGGTACATAGAAATAGTGATTGCTGGCTTCAAACCCGATACGGGAGTCGGCAGTCTGCAGCTCATAGAGCCGCTTCGCCAGCCTGATCTCATTTCGTAGCAGCTCTTTCAGCCTTGCGCGGATTTTCTCTTTGTCTGCGGCGCCGGCCGACAGCATATCGCGATGGCGAATGAAATCAGACTGGTTGGCAACGCTCCTGTACAATACGGCTACCGTCTCGGCAATCCGGGCTTCCTTTTCGAACTCCTGCTTTTCTTCATTACCAAGCTTTTTGCCCCGCGTCTTTTCCCTGAGCACTTTCAATGAAACTTCAAATCCATCGGCCACTTTATAAAGCTGGCTTATAAAGACTTCTTCGGGATAAATAGCCCGCCAGCCCTTCAGGTCATCATATCCTATCCCGACCATTGTCGACGAATAGCCGGTAGGCTTTTCCCACAGCAGGTTGGCCGGACCGGAATGAACAGGTGCGTTATAAACCACGCTGATGTGATACGGGAACTCCCGGTAGGCTTTGCTGAATCCGTACCAGGCCTCCACCATTGCTCCTGCAGCAGTGCCATAGCGCCTTTTGGCGACCCTGGTCATGGCTTCGTTCACCGAAATACCGGGATCGCTCCCTACGATGGAAACCACTTCCAGGTTCGGCGATCCGGGATAGCCGCCGAGCGTCCAGCCGGTCATCAGCCCGCTCACTTTTTCTTCGCGCAGGTTCACCGCGTGCTGTGCTACGTTCTCCAGGGCAGGTACGTAAGGCACACCGCCGCACTCCCAGGTAGTGCCGGCCTGGATCTTGGCTATGATCCTGAGCCCGTGCTCCCGCGCAACAGCCCAATGCCGCTTAGCCCTGGGACCGGGCCCTACCGCCGAAATCGAGTACTCTCCTACCTTGCCTTTTATTCCGCCTCTTTCTATGGGCAGGTCCCACTCGCTTACGCTCATCAGCGATGCATTTCCAGGCAGCCCGGGAACAATACCTTCCGCCCAGCCGTCTTTCCAGCCCCAGTCCCACGCGATCAGCCGCGGCCCGGTGCCGGTGTACCCGGCGTTACCCTGGCTTTTGTAGGCTTTTATTCCGTTTTGAATCCCCTGCTCATACAAGGTATTAAGCTCGGCTATCACTTTCTCAGGACCTCTTGGACCACACCGGGGGCATTGAGCACCCTGGAAATGCGACCAGCAATTGGTAGGATTTTCGGAAGCGGTGATCGAAAAGAAACCGGCAAGATCGGGGACAACAGAAACGATATGGGCAATGGAATCGACCAGGTATTTCTGTACCTCAGGGTGGCTTGTGCACAGCGCCGCGTAGTTCCCTCTCGTTACTCCTTTCAGCTTAGGGTACTTCTCATAAAAGGATAAAGGCTGGTACCTCGGCTCGTTGAGGTAAAGGTAAATTCCTACCCCGTGCCGCTTGCATTTTTCAACCAGTCGCTTCAGGTTGGCAAGCCTTTTTTCCCAATCCCTGCTCAGCTCAGGGTCCCACGGGAAAGGAGTCAGCTTGCTCAGCACAATATGCATCCAGGTACCGTCGAGGCCTGAAGCAGCCATCCGTTCCAGGTAACCGTCCGGGTAAGGGTCTATGGCGGTGTCCAGCAGCGGGTCGCCGAAAAGGGTAAAATAGCCGTACCCGTACCGGGGTGAAAAGCCCGATTGCAAGGGCGGTGACGTGTGGCCGGGCGAAGACGACAGCTCTTTTACAAAATGGAACAACGGCTCCTTTTTCCCGGTCGGAGCATTGCCGAACTCCTCTTTTATCACTTTCTTTATCCAGCCTTCAGCGTTTCTCTCTTCCTGCGAGCCCTGCGACCACCTGACCGGTTCGCAATCGGGCTTCAGGCTACCGAGCTTGATATAAAGGAAGTCATCTTCCTGGAGCGTGAATTCAAGGTGTTCCTCCGTCCAGCCCAGGAGATCTTTGAGCTGGGATTTGGGAAGAAGATGCCAGTTTCTCCTGATGATGGTGATATAGCTCCTGCTCCACTGCTCATCCGACACCGGCAGGGGATCGGTCAGGCCGAGCGCCTTTCCCAGCCCGAGTATCTGCTTTTCTGTCGCACCCGTTGCCGCCGCCATTTTCTCTACCGGGACAAGATTCCAGTTGCGCCATACAAATGCGTGCAGGCGGCCGGGGAAATGCGGAAAAGGTACCGGAAGCTTCTGGCTGCCCGGAAGAAGACCCGCCGCACTGAGCGGAGAGCTGTTCCAGAGCATTCCTGAAGTAAGAAGCGCGGTAGCGCCCAGGAAACTTCTTCTTGAAAGCACTGTTTTTGAAGGGAGAATCATGGTTGGGTATTAGGTAGGTATTGGGTATTTGGATTAAGCCGCTAAGTCCGTAAAAAAACGCCTCCCCCTCGCCTGTGAAGGCGGTCCGGCGCTTCGGGAGGGGGTGGTTCAGTCAAAGTTTATAAAAATCAATACAATTTTGTCCCCAGAGCTTCCGGTTTTCATCTGCCGACAGCTGCAGCGTGTTCTGTCGCAATATCTCGCAGGTTTCGTGATACGAAGCCCCCACCAGGCACACCGGCCAGTCGCTTCCGAACATGACGCGGTCGATCCCGAAAATATCGAGTGTGACATCGATATACTTCTTAAAATCATCATATTTCCAGTGCGCCCAGTCCGCTTCCGTTATCAGCCCTGAGATCTTGCAGGTGACATGCTCCAGCTCGCGAAACGGCCTCATGTCTTTCGCCCATTCGTCGATAATCTGGTCTTTGATAAAAGGTTTTGCAATATGATCTACTACGAAAGGCTGGTCAGGAAAACGCTTTACAAACTCGATCGAGTTGCGGACGTGTTTGGGATAGATCAGCACATCGTAGGTATAATTATATTTTTTTAGCCGGGATATCCCCCTGCAAAAATCATCCCGCAGCAGGAAATCGACCTCAGGCTCTGCCTGCACGATATGGCGAAAACCTTTCAGGGCGTCAAACTGTGAAAAGTACTCCAGCCTCTCTTCCAGGTTCTCCGCACGGAAATCTATCCAGCCCACCACACCCTTGATGAAATCATGCTTTTCGAGCAGATCCAGCAAAAAAAGAGTCTCGGCTTCGCTCTGATCTGCCTGTACCGCCACACAGCCGTCAATCCCGCTTTCTTTCAGGAGAGGTTCCAGGTCTTCGGGCATAAAGTCATTCTGAATAACGGCCATCTCGTCTGTTATCCAGGCGTCTTTTATGGGGTGGTATTTCCAGAAATGCTGGTGGCTGTCTATTTTCATTTTTTACTATTTTGATATTATGAGGACTTTACCATATAATCAATAACTCTTTACAATAACAAATCTACTCTGTTTCAAAGGACGTTTAAAATTGCAAAAAAGCCCCCTTGTCCCGCGACAATAACGGATATAGCCTGAAATTCCGTCAACCCAAAAGGACGGCATTGTTATTGACTTTTTACTGCAGAATTTATTTCTTGTAAGAATTCTCAAAAGTCCCTGACCCACAAGGACTACAGCCGCTATGAAAAGATTGCTTCAACCGGGGATTCCTGCCATTGTGGCGCTACTATCTGTCGCCATGTTTGTGCTTATCCTCCTTGTACGCAAAAACAGCAAAGTAGATTTCAGCACCGAGATAAAACCCATACTCAATAAAAAGTGCATTTCGTGCCACGGAGGCGTTAAAGCCCAGGGCGGGTTCAGCGTCCTGTTCAGGGAGGAGGCGCTGGCAGTAACCGAATCGGGCAAACCTGCCATCATACCCGGCGACCCCGAAAACAGCGAAATGATAAAACGCATTCTTTCCGACGACCCGGAAGAACGGATGCCCTACCGGCATGAGCCGCTCAGCAAAGACGAAGTCGGCCTCATCAAAAGATGGATCAGGCAAGGGGCAGAATGGGGCGACCATTGGGCTTATCTCCCTGTAAAAGAAACACCTGCTCCACGGCTGAGCAGCAGCTGGATCAGAAGCGATATAGACAGGTTCATTTACGCGAAGCTGAAGGAAGAAAAACTCGCGCCTTCCCCGGAAGCGGATAAGTTCACGCTGCTCAGAAGGGTCAGCCTCGACCTGACCGGCATGTATCCCGGGAATACCATCGCCCGTAAATTCCTGGAAAGCAGTGAGGAAGACGCTTATGAAGAGCTCGTTGACTCTCTGCTTGCTTCCAAACGCTTCGGTGAGAAATGGGCGGGTATGTGGCTCGACCTTTCCCGCTATGCCGATACGAAAGGATATGAATCGGACGGCGGTCGCCAGATATGGCGTTACCGTGACTGGCTTATAAAAGCCTTTAACGACGACATGCCGTATGATGAATTCATTACCGGACAGATTGCGGGCGATCTTC
This sequence comes from Spirosomataceae bacterium, assembly GCA_037191015.1. Classification (GTDB taxonomy): domain Bacteria; phylum Bacteroidota; class Bacteroidia; order Cytophagales; family Spirosomataceae; genus Ravibacter. Next base: position 272,308 of record JBBCKD010000006.1, on the reverse strand, counting down.
TTCCCGCTGCGACCGATGAGCAGTACATTGCTACCGCGTTCAGCCGTAACACGATGACCAACGACGAAGGCGGCACGGACAATGAAGAATTCCGGATAGCAGCGGTAATGGACAGGGTCAATACGACCTGGGAAGCGCTGATGAGCACCACCTTTTCGTGCGTCCAATGCCACAGCCACCCTTACGATCCCTTCCGCCACGAGGAATACTACAGGTTCATGGCGTTTTTCAACAATACCCGTGACGAGGATATCCCCGCTGACTACCCCCTCCTGCGTGAATTTAAAGACGACACCCTGAAGCAGCATTTTGCCGAGCTTATATCCTGGATCAGGCGGCACGGCTCGGAACAGGAAGCCGGGAAATTCGACAGCTTTGTGCGTACATGGCAGCCCTCGGTCAATATGGTTTCGGCCGACAGCCTGGAAAACGCATTGGTGCTCAATAAAAATGTGGCGCTTGCCTTTTCCAACCATGCGCGGGCCAGGTTAAAAAATGTAGACCTGGAGAATGCAGGCCAGATGGTCTGGAACTATTTTTCAGATACAAAGAACGGGACGCTGAAAATCAGGATGGATTCGCCGGAAGGGCCGGTCCTGGCCAGTGTAGCTATTCAGCCGATGAACAAATGGCGGAAAGAATTCATCGAGTTCCCCCGCCAGAAAGGCATACACGATATTTATCTTACTTACGAAAACCCGTCGCTGCCGGCGAAATCAGACAACTTCTATCTTACTTTCGATTGGGTCGGCTTTTTGCCTGCCGTTCCCGAAGCGCCTGCAGGAGAGGCCGGAAATTACCGGAAGATATTCCGGGACCTCGTTACTACCAACGACGTAACTACAACACCCGTGATGATGGAAAATCCGGACTGGATGAGGCGGAAAACACAGGTCTTTGACAGGGGCAACCGTCTGCTCGTTACCAATACCGTCGAGCCGGCCGTGCCTCAGTCCCTCAGCTTCCCTATGCCGGAAGGAACTCCGGCAAACCGGCTGGGACTGGCCCGGTGGCTGACCGACAAGCGCAACCCGCTGGTATCCAGAACAATGGTTAACAGGATATGGGAGCAGCTTTTCGGGACAGGTATCGTAGAAACGCTCGAAGACATGGGTACCCAGGGAATGCTGCCTACTCATCAGGATCTGCTGGATCACCTCAGCTGGAAGTTTATGAACGATTTTAAATGGAGCACCAAAGCATTGCTGAAAGCGATGGTCATGAGCGCTACCTATCGCCAGGACTCCCGGATTTCAAACGAACTGGCTGAAAAAGACCCTTCAAATAAATGGTACGCCAGGGGGCCGCGCCTCCGCCTGAGCGCAGAGCAGGTCAGGGACCAGGCGCTCAGCATCAGCGGGCTGATGAGCGCCAAGATGTACGGGCCGAGCGTAATGCCCTGGCAGCCTCCGGGCATCTGGCTTTCGCCCTATAACAGGGCCGATTGGAAAAACAGCAGCGGTGAGGACCAATACCGGCGGGCATTATATACCTACTGGAAACGCACTGCGCCCTATCCTTCCATGATCACTTTCGACGGCATGCCCAGGGTATTATGCGCTGCAAGAAGAATCAGAACCAATACGCCGCTGCAGGCGCTCGTAACACTCAACGACTCCGCCTATCTCGATATGGCTCGTCATTTTGCTGCCCGCATGAAAGAAGAAGGCGGCCCTGACCTGGCCGGTCAGCTGAAAAAGGGTTATGCCATAGCAACCTACAGGCCGTTGCAGGAAAATAAGCTGAAAGTTTTTGAGGCGTTGTACCAGAAAGCCTATGCCGAATTCAGGCAGGATACACTCAGGACAAAACAAATGCTGGGCGGCCCGGACAAGCCGTCGGATGCCCGGTCGGCGGCGTTGGTAGTAGTAGCCAACGCCATGATGAATCTCGACGAACTGATCATGAAGAATTAAAGCAATCGCTATGACCCGGCAGGAATTGAATGCGCACAAGCTGGCAGCGGAAGCCAGGGAAACGATCTTGAAGGCCCATACCCGGCGGCATTTTCTGAAAGAGAGCGCCATGGGCCTGGGGGCGCTCGCCATGGGCTCGTTTTTCGGCTGCAGTTCGCGGAAAGCTGAGTCAACGGCAGATCTCTTCGATCCGGCCCGCCCGCTCTTTCCCAAAGCGCCGCCCTTCGCGGCAAAAGCCAAAAGCGTCATATTTGTGCACCTGGCAGGAGCGCCTTCCCAATTTGAAACATTTGACTATAAGCCGGAGCTCGCCAAAATGGACGGGCAGGACTGCCCGCCTTCGTTTCTGGAAGGGAAACAATTTGCGTTTATAACCGGTGTTCCGAAGATGCTGGGCCCGCAGGCTTCTTTTGCGCGATATGGACAAAGCGGCGCATGGGTAAGCGAAAACCTTCCTTACCTGTCGAAAGTCGTAGACGAAATCTCCTTTCTGAAAGCCGTTACCACCGATCAGTTCAATCATGCCCCCGCGCAGTTGCTGATGCACACCGGCTCCGCCCGCCTGGGAAGGCCAAGCCTGGGAAGCTGGGCAACTTACGGCCTGGGGACAGACAACCAGAACCTGCCCGGCTTTGTGGTCCTCACCAGCGGCGGCAGCTTTCCGGATGCCGGGAAAAGCGTATGGGGGAGCGGCTTTCTCCCTTCCGTTTACCAGGGCGTGCAATGCAGGAGCGAGGGAGACCCGGTCTTGTTTATAAAAGACCCGGAAGGAATGAGCCGCGATTTGCGCAAGGCCTCTATCGATGCCATCAACCAGGCCAACATGCTGGAATACGAGACCTATAACGACCCCGAAATACTGTCGCGCATTTCACAGTATGAAATGGCATACCGGATGCAGATCACAGCCCCCGAGGTGATGAACATCAACGATGAGCCTCAGTATATCCATGATATGTACGGCACTCAACCCGGAAAGCCCTGCTTTGCCAATAATGTGCTGCTCGCCCGCAAGCTGGTGGAAAAAGGCGTCAGGTTTGTGCAGCTTTTCGACTGGGGCTGGGACGCACACGGCAATGTGGCCAGCAACGCGCTCAACGTAGGCATCCTTGACAAATACCGCAGTGTAGATCAACCGGTAACCGCTTTGCTTCTCGATCTTAAACAACGTGGATTGCTCGACGAGACCCTCGTTATATGGGCGGGAGAATTCGGTAGAACACCGATGATGGAGAACCGTAACGGGATACAGAATCCCTACAAAGGAAGAGACCACCATACCGAGGCATTCACGATCTGGATGGCCGGCGGGGGCATCAAAAAGGGAGTTACCTACGGCGAAACCGACGAGATAGGCTATACGGCGGTCAGCGGGAAAGTCGACGCTTTCGATGTCCAGGCCACCATCCTGAACCAGCTCGGGTTTGATCACGAAGCGTTTACGTATCCTTTCCAGGGAAGGCCCTTCAGGCTGACGGATGTGGCCGGAAAAGTAATCCGCGACGTCATCGCGTAAGGCGCTGCCGGAGTAAATTCCTAGTTGCCGTAAATTTTTGAGTATCTCTTATTTACTTTCATCTCGTCGGCAAGCTTTACAAGCTCGGAAAGAATAACAGCTTCTATGCCGGGATCCCAGGTCGAGGAAAGTCCTTTGAAATAGACCTGCGAGCGGGCGCCTTCATAGCCGCCTTCCGTAAGCACCCTGAGAGAGGGGATATAGGCCATCATGTCGTTGGAGTACCCCAGCACAAAGGTTTCGTTCCCGAATATTTCCTTTGCTTTTAAGGCATACTCTACCACCACTTCGCCTCCGAGGACGACCCAGTTCAGGCCGCCGAGGTTCCAGATCTGGACGGGATAATGGGGATAAGACTGCATCAGGCTTTCTCCCCGGTCGATCTGGTCTATCAACCGCCTGGCCCACGTCTTCGAGTAATCCTTTGCCGAAGATTCAGTTTTCAAAAGCTCCTCTCTCGTCGGAACCGGCGCCAGCTTTAGCTCCACTTCCCTGTAACCGGTATTCAAGACCGGCTTCAACTGTTTCATTTCCTGGTTTATGGTAGCCGAAACGGCGGCTGCCAGCGTAAGACCGTATTGCTCAGCCAGCGCTTCCGTACGCCTCGGCAGCGGGTTCTGATCGGCTCCTGCGCCCTGGAAGAACATTGCGGTATACCCGGGGAATTTCTTTTCAAGCTCGATCTGGGCAAACCCGGCATAATCACCCGACCATTTATAGGTGCCCAACACCGTGGGATGACAGGCATAGCCGAATACAATCGCTACCGGCTCTCCGTTTATGCCGGAAACTTTCATTACAGGCACGGCATAGTCGTTCGGCCCCCGTAACTGCGTTTCGGGTGTAAGGGCTGCCTCCGTGTTGTTTCGCCTGTTGACCTGGAACCTGGCTATTCCGTTTGAAGCGGAAACCCTGGCCGGCTTTAGCCGGCCTATGGCTTCGTCTACAGCCGCTACGATCTTCTTCTCAAGCCTGTCGGTATACGCTCCGATAAGCCTCAGCTGGCCGCCATCGATAGGTTTGGCATAATAGTCATATAACGCGTCCTTAAGAACGGGGCCGGAATGGGTATGAGAGCTGTTCAGGATAATTTGCGCTTTCGAAAGGCCATGTTTTTCCTTCAATTGCTGACGGATACGATCGGCAGTGGGCTTCGGGATTCCTACCAGGTCTGCCGTGATCAGCACCGCCTTCTTTCCCAGGCTGTCTTCCAGCACCAATACCTTCGCGCGAAGATCGTGCAGCTTTCCCTCCGAAGGCTTGTCCCTGGATGCATATCCTGCCAGCCACATCGGCTGTTCCGGCGTGATCACAATACTGGCGCTGGCCGCCTTCCATTCCCCGGCCCTGACAGCAAAGGAAGTTACAAGCAGAAGCAAAATGACCGGCAACTTTCTGAAGGAATTCGCTCGGAATGGGATCATCGGGCTTAAAGGTTAAAAGTAAGGGGTTTTTTAAAGAAGATTACCCTTAGAAAACCCGGTATATACTCAACTCTACCCGAATTTTGGTTTTTCTTCTCTGCTCCCGTTATTAAGGCTTTCGAAATCCTCTTGCCAATTAATTGTCATTTTCTCAGTAATCCTTTCCTTTTTCCTGCTTTTTCTAAAAAATACAACCGGAAGATTTCGCCGGAATTTGTATTTATTCATTTTTCCTATCAGCTTAGTCGATATTAATACCGGCTGGCCTGCACGGTTTCACGGTTCAGCCGGTAGTAGTTTTCCTAACGGGGAAGTCATCAACTCAACAGCTATGAAGTTCTATCCTGCCTGCATCCTGCTTTTCATTACATCAGTCCTGTCGTGGGGCGTCGCCGCAGCGACAGAACGCGCAGACGACCCGGTTTCCGGTCAACCCAACATCCTGTTTATTTACGTCGACGACTGGGGCTGGAAGGATCTAAGCCTGGCAGGAAGCCGCTATTACGAAACACCGGCAGTCGATAAACTCGCCAAAGGAGGCATACGCTTTATGCAGGCCTATTCAGCCGGCCCGAACTGTGCTCCGAGCCGGGCATCCCTGATGACGGGTCTTTATACACCGCGACACGGGATCTATACAGTAGGCACATCAGAACGCGGAGACTCTACAAAAAGAAAGCTGGTTCCTGTCAGGAACACGACTGTGCTCAATACCGGCTTCACCACCATAGCGGAAGAATTTAAGCATGCCGGCTATGCCACCTCCCTGATAGGCAAGTGGCAGCTGGGTGACCAGCGTCAGCATGCAGACCCGTCTTCCCAGGGTTTTGCGCATATCGTGGGAGGAAGCCCGGGTACTTCCTCTTATTTCTACCCTTATTATGACGAGCGGAAACTGGCGCAATCCCCGCATGCAGGTCTCGATAACGGCAACCAGGGAGAATACCTTACCGACCGCCTTACAGACGAGGCCTTAAAATTTATTCATGCCCATACCGGCAAGCCTTTCTTTCTTTACCTCTCCTACTTCGCCGTGCACACGCCCATCCAGGGAAAAGAGGCCCTTGTTGAAAAATACAGGAAGAAACCAGGGGACAAGCTTCATCATAATCCTGAATATGCGGCTATGATAGAAAGTGTGGATCAGAATATAAACAGGCTCATGCTGGCCCTCGATTCGCGGGGACTGTCCCAAAACACCGTGGTCATCTTCTACTCCGACAACGGAGGCATGGGCGTCGTTACCAGCCAGCATCCTCTCCGCGGCTCTAAAGGCATGCTTTATGAAGGCGGCATACGTGTCCCTCTCATCGTCCGCTGGCCGGGCCGGATAAAGCCGGGAATCAGCGAAACTCCTGTTACAGGCGTCGATTTCTATCCCACGCTGCTGGAGCTTGCCGGTATTGCCGCTCCTCTGAACACCTCGACGGACGGTATGAGCTTTGCTCCGCTACTTATGGGGAAGCAATCTTCCGACAGGGATATTTTCTGGCATTTTCCCGCCTATCTTGAGGCTTACCGAGGAGATGCCAGCCATAAGGAACCTTTCCGGACAACCCCCGTCAGTGTGATACGCTCCGGTAATTTCAAGCTGCTGGAATTCTATGAAGACGGACGAAAGGAGCTCTATAATTTAAAGCAGGATATCGGCGAAACCACGAACCTGGCCGGCTCAAATCCTGCCAAAACAGACGAATTGTCGCGGAAGCTTGCCGCCTGGAAAAAGAAAGTACAGGCCCCGGAACCCACAGAAACAAATCCTTCTTACATGATTACAGGCCAGACCAAAAAATAGCCGGGAACCGGCGCTTAGCGAGGAGGGGTAGCCGCTACGGGGCATACGTCTTTACAAATTCAATAGCTTAACAATAATTCCAATGAAACTACGGGTACACATCATTCTCTTTCTTTTCTGCGCGTTGTTGTTTCGCTCAGGATACGCGCAACCGAAATACAACGTACTTTTCATTGCCGCCGACGATCTGAATAATGACCTGGGCTGCTATGGCAACACCTATGTCCGGTCTCCGAACATCGATCGTCTTGCGGGAAACGGTATCCGTTTCGACCGCGCCTACAACCAGTTCCCGCTATGCAGCCCCAGCCGGACTTCACTGCTTACGGGCCTCCGGCCGGACGTCACAAAAATTTACGACCTTAAAGAACACTTCCGGGAACGGAATCCCGACCTGGTTACCTTACCCCAGCTATTTAAAAACAGCGGCTATTTCAGCGCCAGGGTAGGAAAAATATTTCATTACGGCGTGCCGTACCAGATCGGGACCGACGGGCTCGACGACCCCGAAGCATGGCACCAGGTAGTCAATCCGAAAGGAAGGGATAAGGAAGAAGAAGACCAGGTGATCAACCTGACTCCGGAGCGGAGGCTGGGAAGCGCGCTTGCCTGGCATATAGCGGGAGGAACGGATGAAGAACAGACAGACGGGCTCATCGTGACAGAAGCAATCAAACTGCTGGAAAAGAAGAAAAATGACCCGTTTTTTCTGGCAGTCGGCTTCTTTCGTCCGCATACGCCATACATAGCCCCAAAAAAGTACTATGACCTCTATCCTCCGGCAACCGTACCGCTGGCGCGGGAAATAGAGAACGATCTTGACGATATCCCGGATGCCGCGCTTTTTACCAAACCTCCGCACTGGGGTGTAAAGGAAGCCGACCGGAGAACGGTGCACGGCGCCTACTACGCCAGCATCTCTTTTATGGACGCGCAGGTAGGCCGTCTGCTCGACGCATTGAAACGCCTTGGCCTGTCCGACAATACCATTGTCGTATTCTGGAGCGATCACGGCTATAATGTCGGCCAGCATGGTCAGTGGATGAAGCAGAGCCTTTTCGAAAATTCTGCGCGCGTACCGTTCATCATTTCCATACCCGACGGCCTGAAAAACGATGCATGCGGACGTACGGTAGAGCTGCTAGACATTTACCCTACCCTGGCAGAGCTATGCAACCTGAAAGCCCCGGAAAACCTGGGCGGCAAAAGCCTGGTTCCCCTGCTGCGTGACCCGCGGTCTGCCTGGGACAAACCCGCCTATACCCAGGTGCGAAGGGATCAGACCTTCGGCAGAAGTGTCAGAACAGAGCGATGGAGGTATAATGAATGGGATGAAGGGAAACAGGGAAAAGAGCTATATGACCACGACAAAGATCCTGACGAATTTTATAACCTGGCCGGGAAGGAGGAATATGCCGGAGTTCAGAAAGAACTGGCGGCTTTGCTGAAGAAAGGGTTTCCCTGAATCACCCGGATCTCAATCTTCTTTTGTATCCATCACGAGGCTGTCATCGGTCCCTTTAAATGCCTGTCGGTATTCCTTAGGGCTTTTCCCCGTTATTTCCCTGAACTGCCGGTTGAAATAGGAAAGGTTTTTATACCCCGATTCATAGCAGATACGCAATATGTCCCATTCTTCCGTCAGCAACAGGTTGACGGCATGGGTAACTCTTACGTTATTTACAAACTGGGAGAAAGTCTGCTCCATCCTCCGCTTGAAATACCTGCAGAAGGCGGCCTCATTCAAATGCATCAGCTCTGCCGCCTTCCTGCTGTCGAGCTCTTCCTTGAAATTTTCGATGACATACTTCATGACCGGTTCCAGGCGCGCAGAATCCCTGTTGGTCAGCTTCATGACAGACTGCGTTTCGTTCATAATCTCCAGCCCGGCGTCCGTCAGGGATGACACATGGTTCAGCATGCGGAGGAACGAGATCAGCTCGTCCATTCCCTGCTGCCGCGTAATTTTCGAGAACAGCTCGTGCAGCGTCCCGTCATTCCGCCTCACCTGTATCCCGTAGGCCGACTTTCTAAGCAGGTTCTTCACCTTTACATAATTTACATTATCGAAAAAGCCGCTGCCCAGGAAGTCTTCCCGGAAAAAAACAGCGACGGCCTGCGCCATTTCTCCCGAAGCGATAAACGACCTTTCGTTGTAAAAGCAATGGCCGAACCCCGGTCCGAAAAGAAAGATATCCCCATCCTGGAAATTCGTGATTTTCCTTCCCGCATAGAGCTTGCCGTAGCTTTTCCTGATCAGGATGAGCTCATAGAGATCGTGGAAATGAAAGGGTGAAGTAAAGTAGGTCTGCACATACTCCTTCACCAGGAATCCAAGCCCGGAGGGGTGCGACTGATGTTCGAAAATTACTTTCATGCCTTCATTTTTCCATGAAATTAACGTTTCGCTGTCGTTTTTTCAATAACGGGCAAATATTGTATCGGTATTGGCAAGCGTAGTGGTGTTAATCCTTTTTTCCTCCGTCTATCTTTACATTACAATAGAATCATCATTAGTTCCCATAACCCCGATTAACTTAATAAAGTATGGCTGCCAGCAGTCGGTCATCAGTTTTCAGCCCGCAGGAGGAGATAAATAAAAGGCAATGATACTCCTCTACCGCTTGTTCACAAAACATTAACAATCAGTAATCTAACCTTACTTTATTCGGATGAAAAGAAAAAACTACCATTATTTATCACCGGTATGGCCTAGACATTTATCCCTGGTCTGGCTGGTATGGATCGTATCCATCACCGGCAACGTATACGCGGGGAACAAAACACTTACTGTAGCGCCTGCCCGGAATAGCTCACAGGAAATAGCAGGCACCGTACGTGATGACAAGGGAGAGCCGCTCCCTGGTGTCAACATAGTCGTAAAAGGAACACAAAGTGGTACTACGACCGATGTTTCGGGGCGTTATAGCATCCGCGTCACAGATAACAGCGCCATACTGATCTTTTCGTTTGTAGGCTACCTGAGTCGGGAAATAGAAGTAGGACCCCAGAAAATAATCGACATCACACTCTCTATCGATGAAAAAAGCCTGGAAGAAGTGGTCGTGATAGGGTATGGTACACAGAAAAAGACCTCCCTGACCGCCGCGGTTTCGACCATGAAGGGAGAAGAAATAGTATCGTTGCCAGTAGCCAATCTCAGCAATACACTAGGGGGAAGGGCTTCAGGGGTGATCGTAAAGCAAGGCTCCGGGGAGCCTGGAAACGACGGTTCCAATATCTACATCCGCGGCCTTTCCACTACAGGCTCGTCGAGCCCGCTGCTTATTGTCGATGGGATCCCAAGGAATTTTCAGCAGTTAAACCCGAATGACATCGAATCATTTACCATTTTAAAGGATGCTGCCGCAGTGGCTCCATATGGAGTAGCTGGTGCTAACGGAGTAATCCTGGTGACTACCAAGCGTGGACAAGCAGGGCGTCCGGCCATTTCCTACAACGGCTATGTCGGTTTTCAAAACCCTACCGTCTTTCCCAAATATGTCAATGGATATGAATTTGCGTTGTTGAAAAACCAAGCCGCGGTCAATAATGGTTTACCCCCTGCCTACACTGACGAAGAGATACGGCACTTCAGAGATGGTACCGATCCGGATCTCTACCCTCCATATGACCCCTTTAGCAAAATCATTGAGGAGAACACCGCGGTTACAAGCCATAGTATAGATGTGTCGGGTGGTACCGAACGCTTCCAGTATTACGTAGGAGTGGGCTACCTGCGCCAGAACGGCATGTGGCCGACCACTTACCTGAATCGATACAACCTGAATACAAACCTGGATATCAAAGCTACTGAAACGACAAAAATATCTCTGAATATAAACGGTAGAGTAGAAAATGGGAATTACCCATCCGTCGAAACAAACAGAGCTTTCGAGCTACTGGGATTTGCACATCCTATGAATGGCGCGCTCGTTTATTCCAACGGCCTTTACGGAAACAATGTCAGCGCTTCACTATTTAAAAGCGGGTACAGAAAATTCAATAATAATATTCTTTATACCCAGTTATCCGTAGAACAAGATATTAAGGGGATCGATGGTTTACAGCTAAAAGGTACTGTGGCATACGACCCGTCATTCAATTTCCAAAAAAACTGGCGGATCCCTGTCGAGGTTGCGCGAATTGTAGATCCCACCCAAAAGCCTTATGAATACCGGCTGGAAATATTCGAACAAATAATGCCTTCATTGACGCAAAATGTGGCCAAATACGATCAGCTTACTACGCAATTAGGCGTTACCTATACGAAATCCCTCGGTGATCATAACCTAAGCCTGCTCGGTCTCTTTGAGTCCAAATCAAACAACGACATGAATGTCAGCCTTTCCCGTATAAATTACAATCTATACATTGACGAAATCAGTATGGGAAACTCAAACAATGCAGATATGCGTACTTCTGGTATCTCATCCAGAGCACGTCAGGTAGGTTTGGTTTACCGTCTGTCTTATGATTATAAGAGCAAATACCTGTTTGAGGCTACAGGGCGCTATGACGGGCATTATTACTTTGCACCGGGAAGGCGGTTCGGGTTTTTCCCATCCTTTTCGGCAGGCTGGCGCCTATCGGAGGAATCGTTTATTAAAGACAATTTTTCCTGGCTGGATAATCTCAAATTGCGTGCTTCCTACGGTGAAGTCGGCGCCCTTGCAGGAAGCCCCTTCCAATATTTAAGCTCCTACAACGTACAGGGCGGTGTATATAAATTTGGAGAGGCGCCGGTTGCTGGAGTAAGAGAAGTTCTCGAACCAAATAGGGAGATCACCTGGGAAAAGGCGAGAAAAACAGACCTTGGCCTGGAAATTTCGCTATTGAAAGGACGATTGGATTTCCAGGCAGATTTCTTCTATGAAAAACGTTCAAATATGCTGGTTGCTCCTAATGTGACTACTCCTCTGGAATATGGTATAAACCTGGGCCAGACCAATGCAGGGGTTATGGAAAACAGGGGTATAGAGCTCTCCGGATCCTTCAAAAACAAGTTTAATTCAGGTTTATCCGTATCCATAGGGGGAAATTTCACCTATGCAAAAAACAAGGTACTGGAAATATTTGAAACCCCATCGACTTTCGACAACCCAAATCGCAGGCTGACCGGCCGGCCTTTGGGGACTCAATTCGGATACAGGTCAGCTGGTTTTTTCCTGCCGGAAGATTTTGAATCGAATGGAAATTTAAAACCCGGCTTTGCCGGACAACCCTGGGGTGCAGTTCAGCCTGGAGATATTCGCTATAGCGATATCAACAATGACGGTATCATCAACGAGCACGATCTGGTAGAAATCGGGTACCCTGCAGCAGTTCCTTTGATCATTTACGGATTTTCTCCGGGAATCAGCTATAAATCTTTTTCTCTGGATCTCCTGTTCCAGGGAGCTGCAAAGACAAATTTTTACTTTGACCGGGAGTTGGCCTGGCCGTTCTGGAACAATATGAGCGCATACAGAGATAATTTTGATTATTGGCGCCCGGATAATCTCAATGCTTTACACCCCAGGCTAACGACCGGCCCCACGGCAAACAATACGCAGGTATCTTCCTTCTGGCTCCGCGACGCAAGCTATCTACGGGTCAAAAATGCTACCCTCTCTTACGAACTGCCTTTTGCCATCAGTCAAAAGCTGAAGATGCAGCGATTACGGATATATGCTTCCGCGCAAAACCTCATTACGTGGACTAAACTGATCAACTACGATCCGGAAATAAGTGACAGAAGGGCTTATCCACAGCAAAGAGTAGTTTCACTGGGACTCAATGTGACATTATAAATACAAAGAAACCATCATGAAAACTTATAAATTAAAGAAAGTATCAATCTGTATTTGTACCGGAGTATTCATGATCTTCGCGTCATGTGATGACTATCTCAACGTAGATCCGAGGGACAGGGTTTCTGATACAAGCTTATGGGATATTGCCGAAAATGCCGACCTCTTCCTGAATCAGATCTATGGTAGCATTCAGAGTCCGCTTACCGGATCACTCTCGGAGGATCCGAGGGAGAACTTTTCCGACAACGGCCACAATTCAATTGCGGGCAGGTATAGTCGTGCTTTCTATGCGTTGTCCGCCTACACGCCGAACTATCAGAATACCGGTTCTCAAAAAGCTCATGAATGGAATCAGTATGAAAATATACGCAGATGCAACCTTTTTATAGAGCGGGTTAATGAGAGCAGCTTAGCAGCAGACTGGAAAACCTTACGGCTAGCTGAAGCCAGGTTTCTGAGAGCTTTCTTTTATAATCTCTTATATACCGCGCACGGAGGAGTGCCGCTTATCGAGGATGTTCTCAATATCTCGGAACAAGGGGACGGGGTTTTCCGGGAAAGGGCTTCTGCTGACGAGACAGCACAGTTTATTATCCGGGAGCTTGCCGATATCGAGGACGATCTGCCGCTCGTCCCGGCAGAAGCAGGACGAGTATCAAAGGGGGCCGCCCTGGCGCTTAAAGGTTGGATAGAACTATTTAGCGCAAGCCCGCTACATAATACAACCAACGATCTGACAAGGTGGAAAAATGCAGCAGATACGTACCAGAAGATTATGCAGTTGAATCGCTACACACTATTCCCGGATTATTTTGCCATGTTTCTTGAGGAAAATAACTACAACAGCGAGGTAATCTTTGCAATTCCGAGCGACCCTAACACTACAATCAGAAATAACAGATCGTATACCGCCGCAACTAACTGGGCGGGGACACTACGGACCGGGTTCTCACTTTCAACACCTACGCAGGAGCTTGTTGATGAGTATTGTATGGAAAACGGCCTTCCCATAACAGACCCCTTGTCGGGATATGACCCGCAAAACCCATATGTTGGAAGAGAAAAGCGGTTTTATGAGTCGATTGTATATGACGGATGCATCTGGAATGGAGTTGAAATAATCATCAGGCTCGGTTTAGGCAGCAGCGCTCAATTGGATATGGGAGATGCCGGTTCAGCTACCAATACAGGTTATTACTGGAGAAAAATGATCGACCCTAGATATTCCATTATAGGAAATCTGAACAACAGGGCACATTGGACGTGGTTCAGATACGCTGAAATTCTGTTAGGCTATGCCGAAGCACAAAATGAAGCAGTGGGCCCTGACGCAAGTGTCTATTCGGCAATTAACCAGGTCAGAAGACGGGGAGAACTACCCCTCTTACCCGAGGGACTCGGACGGGATGAAATGCGTCACGCAATTCACCGCGAGCGCAGGGTCGAGCTGGCTTTTGAAGATAAGAGATGGTATGACCTGCTTCGTTTGAGATTGGCCGAAGAAAAACTTAATCAACCATTGAAGGCGATGAAGATCGAACGGGAGAACGGACAATGGGTGTATAGCCTTATTCCGGCGCCGGGAGGAGGGAGGAGGTTTTTCCCGGAAAGAAACTACTTTCTGCCCATCCCTCAGGCTGCGATCGACCGAAACCCTAAACTGGCACAAAATCCCGGTTATCAATAACATGGCTGAAATGGTCGTTAGTTTGAGTTTGAAGGAGTACTATAAGAGATACGCTGAGTTTAAAGTACCAGAGCTTTTCATGAAAAGTCGATTATTCCTTACCCTGCTTTTTTGCTTTGTTGTTTCTTTTTCAATCCACGCACAAGGTATTGGACAGGTATCTCCCCCATTGGAAACACCTATACGGTTTCAGGTAGACGTTTTAACGAACCACCCACAGTCTGATCAGAGTCCACTCTACGAAAAAGACTGGGGTGTTCTTATCTTGCCTAAACAATATAAAAGCGATGGAAAACCTGTTCCACTGGTAATCGCCTGCCACGGCGGCGGCGGCACCGTACATGCAAATGGCTCCCAAATTGAAAGCCTCGATATGTATAAATACCTGGTGAGCCTGGGATATGCCGTGATGGATATGGCCGGTATGCCTGAGACCTTTTCCAAAAGAAAAAAGATTGACCACAACAGAAGTATGGGAAGCTTTATCACGGTAAGGTCTTTTGACGAAGGGTACAGATGGGTTATGGACCGATACAATATTGATTCAAGGGGATGTTATATCACAGGGGGGTCCAATGGAGGACTTACCGTGATGAATGTCGCCAGTCATTCTTCTATCCCTATAGTCCGTATAGCTGCATCTTCTCCTTCATTGTCGCTAAGAGAGCAAGCATGGAATAGCCGGTCGGGAGCGATCAGCGGCGGTCAGTTTCCTGCCTGGCAAAACAGGTCAAATATCATGCGTATCTACGACATGGAGGATGTGACAAATTATAATAAAATTTTTGTTGCTGAATATGATGAAGCCAGGGTCGAGGACTATGACCCGTTTACCTATAAAGTAGCATCTGAAAATGGAATATTGAAAAAGGAACTCCCCTATCCTATTAAGATATGGCATCCGGTTGATGATAATATCTTATCAATAGATTTCTCCCGGAAATTTGTAGATGCGGTAAATAACGGAGGAGGGGAAGCTTATCTAATTGAAATGACCGGAGGCGGCCATTCTCCCCATACTTACGGTGAAAAAATCGGGTATTTTTCTTATAAAGGAGAAGATATTGCGCTCAAACAACTTGCCTATGAGCAGGCAGTCTGGTTTGGCAAACACAGTAATATCCATGCAGTTTATCACGAGCTAAAAAAACCCCAGCCCCCTTTAGAAGCGCCAATTCGTTTCCAGGTGAACGTTTCGACAAACCATCCTCAATCCGGTCTGGCTCCGGTTTACGAAAAGGATTGGGGAGTATTGATATTACCCAGGCAATATCGGTCTGACGGAAAACCTGTCCCTCTTGTAATCGCCTGCCACGGCGGTGGCGGCACCGTACATGCGAATGGGTCCCAGACAGAAAACAGTGACATGTATCTATACCTGGTGAGCCTGGGGTATGCCGTGATGGATATGGCGGGTATGCCCGAGACTTTTGCAAAACGCCTGAAGATTGACCAGAATAGAGCTATGGGGAGTTATATAGCAGTGAGATCGTATAAGGAAGGGTATAAGTGGGTGTTAGAGAATTATAACATTTCCCAAACCGGCGGCTACATTGCAGGCGGCTCTAATGGTGGACTCACATCCACCAACGTGGTAAGTCATTCATCCATCCCGATATTGGCTCACGCGGCATCTTCTCCTGTTTTGAACGTCCGGGATCAGGCCTGGTCTGTCGTGTTGGGGGCAAACAGCGGCGGGCAGTTCCCCGCATTTCAAAATCGTTCTAATCTGATACGCATATACGGAATGGAAGACGTCAGAGGATATAACGAGATTTTTACTGCTAAGTATGACTCGAGCAAAGTGGGGATATACGATCCATTCGTATTCAACATGTCGCAGGAAAGCGGAAAATATAAAAAAGTATATCCCTGCCCCATCAGGATATGGCACCCGTTAGACGACAATATTGTCCCTATCAGCTTTTCCAGACAATTTGTCAATGCTATCCAGAATGCAGGAGGTATCGCTGAATTGGTTGAAATGTCGGACGGAGGGCATGATTCGCATAAATACGGCGAAGATATCGGCTACTTTATCTACCGCGGGACAAAAAAAGGGCTTAAACAAGTGCCTTATGAGCAAGCTCTTTTCTTTGAACGCTTCGGCGGCATTAAGCCGGCATATCAAAATTAGTTGAATAATAACCCGTTATCGAAAATGAAAATACCTTTAAAGACCTGCCCTGTCGTTTTAATCCTTTTTATCATACCCATTATCGGTTTTACCGAGCAGAATCATAACCCGGGTGCTTTTCGTGTAGTGTGGAAGGAAAATAACATGGAGGGCAGCATAACACTCGATCGCGGTACCATCTCAAAAGTCAATGCCGGGAAAGGAAAAGTGAGGAAGAGCGATAAGGGCTTTTATTTTGCCACAGAAGGCGGAGCCGTTGTTTCCGTAGAAACTGCTGACTTTTCTATCGAGCCCGGCCCTAATCCTACGATCGTTTCTATAAAAACTGCGCGATACCCTTTTTCTTTTCTTCTTCGTGACGTCAGTAAAGACTACCCGATTTTTATACCTGATTATGGTGTAGCGGTGTTGCCTTCGGACGATAACCGGTCGTATGCAGAAGTCGAAAAAGAGGTTCTGCAACGTAAAATACGAACGAAAATACAACGAATAGAGGAAGAGCGGGAAACCTCCTTTGAGTCTGCCGCTCAAACAACCCGCAACATGAGCGTTCCCATTTGGTTGGGTTTGAGCCGCGACATGCGGATGTTTGAAATATCGGAAGAGCTGGAAGATATGGGGCAAGAGGGAAAAATCATCCGGCCAAGGTATGGTGGCGCTACCTATGTCAAACTCCCGGAAACGGAACACCAGGCGTACATTTATGCGCTGGGAAGAGGAGTAGGCGTGAAGAATAATATCACGAGGCGTCTGGATGGCGGCGTCCTCCCGGTTTATCATTCCGAGCTAACGGATGATGACGTGCGCTATCACACCATCTCCTTCGTATCTTTTGCGCAGACTCGGCTAACTGCTTCGGAAAACAAAGGGACGCACTACGCCGTCGCGGATAAGCATAGCGGCGGAAGGAGATTTGCCGATGAGCATGCAAAAGAAGTAGAAGAGCGAATGAAAACGGCCTATGAATTCGATGATGACGTGGTGTTATATGCCCGTACCACTATCGAAAATACCGGGGCTGTGCCGCGGTACGCCTGGGTGAAGATCCCCCGGCCCGGAACCCGGTGGCATTACAAAAAAGTACACGATTACGACTCCACAGCGGGATTTTCTTTCTATACAGAGGACAGGGTATTCTGTATCTCGCGGCTAAATGGTACGGCTCCGCCCAATGAAGAAGTCTCGATTTTACTGAAGCCCGGTGAGAAAATCGAATACGATATTTTTTTACCCCATACACCTGTTTCGGCCGAAAAGGCTGCCGAAATAGGAAAACAATCCTTTGGGAGTAGATTAGAGGAAGCCAGATCGTATTGGAAAAAGAAGCTCGCAGCGGCTTCCAGTATCTCGCTGCCGGAAAAAAGAATTGAAGAAATGCTGCAGGCCGGATTGCTCCACCTGGACCTGATCACTTATGGTCAGGAACCCGACGGAACGCTCGCACCTCATATCGGTGTATTCACCCCGATCGGTACGGAAAGCTCCCCCATTATTCAATTTTATCTTTCCATGGGGTGGTTCGATGTAGCCAAAAGGACTTTGAACTATTTTCTTGATACACAGCAGAAGAATGGTTATATCCAGAATTATGCGGGATACACGATTGAAACCGGGGCAGCACTTTGGACAATGGGAGAATACATGCGGTATACCGCGGACAGAAACTGGCTCAACAGTTCGAAGGAAAAAATTCTGAAGTCTTGCGAATATCTTCTGGAATGGCGTAACAAAAACAAAAAAGATAGTCTGGTGGGCAGGGGGTATGGCATGATCGACGGAAGAGTAGCCGACCCGATAGATGACTATCGCCAATTCATGTTAAACGGGTATGCCTATCTTGGCTTATCAAGAATAGGTGAGGTTTTAAAAGCCGTAGATCCGCTGGCTTCCGATCGTATCCTGGCGGAAGCCGATCTGTGGAAAGCGGATATTCTCAAGACGGTCAAAACGCTGCTGGGAATCTCCCCGGTCGTGCCTTTAGGTGATGGCCGCTGGACCCCCATGCTGCCGCCCTGGGCAGAGGCAGATGCCCCGAGAGCCCTCCTTCTCAAAAACGAAACCTTCTGGTCGCATGGGACTTTTACAGGAATCGACGCGCTCACCGGCCCAATGTATCTCGTATTCTGTGAAGTGATCGCCCCTGAAGCTCCGGAAGCAAAAATGCTGCTGGACTATCACAGCGAACTGTTTTACCAGGAAAACACTGCGTTCAGCCAGCCCTACTACAGCCGGCATAACTGGCTGCAGGCAAAGCTTGGTATGGCGAAACCTTTTTTGAATACCTACTACAATACCATGTCAGGGCAGGCAGACAGGAGCACTTACACATTCTGGGAGCATACCTACCGAAACAGTCAGCACAAAACCCACGAAGAAGCCTGGTTCCTGATGGAAACCCGCTGGATGCTGTATATGGAAGACGGGGATACGCTCAGCCTGCTCAAAACGATCCCCCGGGCCTGGATGGAAGACGGAAAAGAAATCCTGCTTGACAACGTAAAAAGCTTTTTCGGCGGGATAAGCCTGAAAGCAAAGTCGAATACCGCCAAAGGATATATAGAAGCGTCTGTCGAATGCCCGGAAGATCGAAAACCCCGTGTAGTTACGTTACGTTTGCCGCACCCCGAAAGCAAACGCCCGACAAAAGTCACCGGCGGAACCTATGATCCCGTAACAGAAGCGATCACCATCGATAATTTTAACGGAACCGCCCGGATCAGGGTAGAGTTTTAACCCGCAAAAAAGCTTCTATGAACGGAAATACCGTCGATATCCTTACCATTGCCGGGTACTTCGCGATCATCATTGCTGTCGGGCTATGGTCAAGCCGAGGCAGGAAAAATAATGCCGCCGCCTACTTCACCTCTAAAGGGACGCTGCCCTGGTGGGCGATCGGGATGGCCTATGTAGCGACGGGCCTTAATTCCGAGCAACTCATCGGTATGAACGGGATGGGCTATTTCGTAGGGCTGCCGCTGGTCAACTCCTACCTGAATGCGATTCTGGTGTTTACTGCCCTCATATTCTGTTTCTTCCCGCTTTATTTGCGGAACAACATCGTGACCATGCCGCAGTACCTGGAAGAGCGGTTTGACAAGCGGAGCGCCAATGTTTTCAGTGTGCTCCTGCTAGTCAGCTATATATTCCTGAGCCTGGCGGTCGTGCTGTACGGGGGAGCCAAGCTTTTTGAGGTAATCTACGATATCCCGTTATGGCAGGGGGTTCTGGTGCTCGGCCTGATTTCGGGCGTGTTCACCATCTTCGGCGGCATGTCGTCCATGATCAATGCGTCCGTTTTCCAGTTCGTGCTGATGTTCCTGGCGGGCGGCGTTCTTTTTTACCTCGGTTTTGAAAAGCTTCCCAACGGCTGGCAGGATATCGTCGACCATGCTCCGGGAGGTTTCCACCTGATGCAGCCCATGGACACGCCTGTGATGCCGTGGCATGCCGTGCTGCTTTCGTTGCTCAACTTACAATTGTTCTATTCCTGCATCAACCAGGCGCTGGTGCAGCGGGGATTTGGGGCAAAAACCGAATGGGATGTGCGCATGGCCATCGTATTCGCGCTCGTTTTTGGTTTGATACGTCCCTTTCTGGAGATCTTCCCGGGTATGATGGCACGGGCGCTGGCTTTTACCGGCCACCCTGAATTCCTGGTCACGGAAGCCGAAATAGATAATGTATACCCCATGCTCATCTCCAATCTGATCCCTGCCGGGTTGCAGGGATTGATCATTGTGGGGATCCTGGCGACTGTCATGTCGACGGTAGCAGCTTTCCTCAATTCTATTTCTACGCTGTTTACCTACGATGTATACCGGAAATGGATCGACCCGGAAGCCGGTGACCGGAAGCTTGTACGGGTGGGGATGTGGTGTACCTTCGGGCTGATGGCCTTCAGTGTCCTGTATGCGCCGGTGATCGGGAAGCTGGGCGGTATTTTTCTTTATTTCCAATCGCTATCTACCTACCTCGCTGTACCGGTTGCGACCTGTTTCCTGGCCGGTATGTTCTGGAAAAGAGCGTCTCCAGCTGCCGCGCTGGTTGTCTTGCTTACCGGGATCCCGTTGGGGGCATTGATACAGCTGGCCATAATACCGGCATTATTTTCAGACGCGTTTATCGCCGCTTACGGATTGGGGAATTTCTATGTTACCGGCGGTATTACGCAGGCTTTCTGCATCGTGCTAATGGTAACCGTAAGCTTGCTGACTCCCGGGCGGCCTGTAGCAGAAATTAGCAGGCTCATGTGGAGCCCGGCTATGCTTCTCTTGCCTGCAAATGAGCCTCTTCGGCCGTGGTGGCAATCGGTGGGGTGGTGGTGGGGAATTATGGCGGTCATCTATGGGATGGTGTATATCTGGTGGTGGTGAAGTACCTCACCCCGCGGTCGGTAGAAACTCTAAAAACACAGGATAAATGAAAAACAAGACAGTCTTATGCCTTATGGCTCACCCGGATGATCCCGAAATATGGAGCGGCGGGACACTGGCGTTGCTGGCTCAGTCAGGCTGGCGGGTCGTCACGGCCACCATGACTCCGGGACAGGCCGGGTCCACCACGTTAAATGCCGAAGAGATCAGTGTGGTCAGGCGGAAGGAAGCCGCCAATGCGGCAGCCGTGATCGGCGCAACCTACCATTGCCTGGAGTCGGAAGATGTGTTCATCACCTATGACAAGCCTACGCTTCTTAAAGTTATCACACTCTTTCGGGAGGTTCGGCCGTCACTGGTGATTACAGCAAGCCCCAGCGACTACATGTTCGACCATGAAATCACCAGTCATCTGGCTCAAACTGCCTGTATAGCCGCCTCCATTCCAAATATCGAAACCCCCGGGCTGCCGGCCTCTACTGGCGTACCACACCTCTACTACGCCGACGCCGCCTCCGGAAAAGACCGGTTCGGCAACGAGATAACGGGTAGCATGATGATCGATATTACTACTTCTATGGATACGAAAACAAAGATGACGGCCTGTCACGACACGCAACGCTCCTGGCTTCGTACAATTTCCCAAGTGGACGAATTTATACTGGCTATGCAATCCTTTTCCGAGCGGAACGGGAAGTTCATCGACAGGAAATATGCGGAAGGCTATCGGCAGCATCTTGGTTTCAGCTACCCGCAAGACAATCTGCTGGCTGCCGAACTATCCCGGTTTGTTCACTATCCGACCAACACGCAATTGTGATCTCAGCAAAAGAAGAAAACGGATTAGCGTTGCTGGTTATAGAAAATGACTTGATACGCACGGTGCTCGCTCCGGATCTAGGCGGGAAATTCACCAGTGTTTATAATAAAAAACTGGCAAAAGAGTTTCTCTGGCACAATATTTCACAGGACTTGGAAAAGCTGGATGCGGGCGCTGATTACGATACGAATTTTTGGGGAGGAATCGATGAGCTGATCCCCAACGATATCCCCGAAATGGTCGACGGCATCAACTACCCCGATCACGGAGAGCTTTGGACCACAGCCCTGGATTACGAAATCAAGGATGAAAGGATTACGCTCTCCGGCCTGCTGCCCGAAAGCGGGTTGTCCTACCAGAAAACGGTATCGCTTCCTGCGGGAAAGCCTGAAATCGAAACTGCATATTGTATCCGCAACACCTCTAAAGGCGTGCGCCATTTTCTATGGAAACTTCATGCCGCGCTGCAAATCAGCGAAGGTGACCGGCTTCTGACTACTGCCTCCACAGGGCGTATCGTCTATCCCGGCTCTTCCCGGTTTCCCGATAACGGATCTTTTGCGTGGCCGGAAATTGAAGGAACAGACGCATCGGTCGTTCCTCCCCGGAACGGCACAATGGATTTCTTCTACCTGACGGGCGCTACCGAAGGAGCTATGTCCATGATCTCGGGCTGGAATACCTTCAGATTCGGATATCACTACGACCCGGCCGTATTTCCCTACCAGTGGTATTTCGCATCGTACGGACAGTTCAGAGGACATTATACCGCCATACTGGAACCAGCTTCTGCCATGCCGGTCAGCGTCAACGAAGCTGCTGCGCTGGGACAATGCATGGTACTGAAACCCGGAGAAGCAATCACTACAAAGGTTACCATCTATGCGGGAGCACTTTCGTCGGAGATTGGGAAAAACTCGCTTCAAGCGAGATAATAGGGCTGCGAAACTGCAAGTTTCGCAGAGCAGGGAGACGGCTGAGAGTCATTATCTCATCATCACATTATTCAAATGAAAATAGAATCAGTAGACTTTTTTTACCTGAGCATGCCCGTCGTCGAAGACATCGGCGATGGCAGCCAGGATGCCACCCTGGTGAGGGTAAGGGCAGGAGGGCTGGAAGGCTGGGGCGAATGTGAAGCCGCACCGCTGCCTACCATTGCCGCCTATGTCTGCCCGATGTCCCACAGCGCGTGCAAGCCGGTAAAAGCATCGGTCGAAGGCATGCCGCTCAATAAACCGGACGACATCCGCCGGATCGCCGAAAAGGTCCATGCCAACAGCTTCGACCTGCTCCAGGCCGACCATACGCTGTCGGGTATAGATATCGCGCTCTGGGATCTGCTGGGGAAAAAGCTGGGAGAACCGGTATATCGTTTGCTTGGCTACAAACAGGCATATCCTAAAACGCCGTATGCCTCACAGCTATTCGGTGATACTCCTGAGCTGACTTATAAAAAGGCCATACAATCACGACAATCCGGCTACCGGGCCGTCAAATTCGGCTGGGGGCCGATCGGCAAAGGTGATGCTTCCGAAGATGCAGCCCATTTCAGGGCTGCCCGGGAAGGCCTGGGCGCAGACGCCTACCTGATGATCGACATCGGCACCGTATGGAGAGAAAATATCGCACCTGCACGCGAGCGCCTGCAGGTGCTGAAGGAAGTAAATGCGTACTGGCTGGAGGAGCCGTTTGCCAATATGGCGCTCGGCCCTTACAAACAGCTCTCCGTGAGTGAGCCGCACGTACCGCTCGCTGCAGGCGAAGGCTGCAACAACTATGTGCAGGCAGCCGCAATGCTCGATTATGCAGGCCTCGGCTTTATCCAGATCGACACCGGCCGCATCGGGGGAATTACGCCCGCGAAACGGGTAGCCGACGAAGCGGCTGAAAAAGGGATTACCTACGTCAATCATACCTTCACGTCTCACCTGGCGCTCAGCGCATCACTACAGCCCTATGCCGGGATCGAACGGGATGTGATCTGTGAATACCCGGTAGAGCCTAAGCAACTGGCACTGGATATTACAACCGGCAGGATCCTGCCCGATACCAACGGGCAGATCCTTGTACCGGATGCTCCGGGACTTGGGGTGGAAGTACAATTGCGGAGCCTTAAAGAATACATCGTAGACACGGAAATCAGGATAAACGGCCGGGTCGTTTACCAGACGCCGGGACTTTAACCGGGCCGCATCGATTGATTTGTTTGCTAAATGTCGGTGGCAGATCCATGTATCAGGTAAATTATGGAACAAAAGAAAGTAGTAGTTCTGGGAGGGTCTTCCGGTATAGGCAAAGCGATTGCAGAACGTTTTTCAAAGGAAGGATGGAAAGTGATCATTGCGTCGTCAGACCGGTCCAAGCTGGATGCAGCACATGCAGGGCTGACGGGTTCAGGTCATGAAGCCTTACAGCTCGATATCAGGGAGGAGGGGCAGCTACTGGAATTCGTATCGCATGTCAGTCAGCATCATCATGATTTTGATGTACTGATCAACAGCATCGGCATTTCAGAGAGCATGCCGGCCTTTGCCAGCGACTTCAGCGAATGGGACGACACCCTGCAGGTTATGCTCTACGGCACCGTCAGGAGCTGCAGGGCATTGGTGCCGCTCATGAAAAACGGGGGCCGCATCATTCATATCACCTCCATACATGACCGTCGCGTAGAGCAGGGTAGCTCGGCCTACGGCATGGCAAAGGCTGCCATTACCCAGTTTACCCGCTCGCTCGCCCTTGAGCTGGCCCCGAAAAATATACTCGCCAATACCATCGCACCCGGATTCATTGATACACCGATGTCGATAGACTGCAACGGGCAGAACGAACTGGAAACGGAATGGTTTTATGATAACTATGTCAAATATAGCCATTTACCCCTGAAAAGGGCCGGGCAACCGGAAGAAGTCGCCGGTGTGGCTTGGTTCCTGGCCGGACCGGACGCCTCCTACATAACCGGATCGGTACTGACAGTCGACGGCGGGCTGACGATCACGTTTTGAAATACTAATGTCCCCGGCTACCGCTGAATGAGTATTTTGGCTGCAGGCAGATTACTTCCCTCCGGTTGAATAAAATAAAGCCCGGCCGGCAAGCTCTTCAGATCTAACCTGGGGCCGACAGCCTCAAGCACTACCCGACCGGTCAAATCCGTGACCCGGCACACCGGAGCAGCGCGGTTATAACCCGGAACCTCTACCACAACCATGTCCGAAGCCGGGTTGGGATATACAAGGAAGGGTTCCGATACCGGCGTACGCCTGGCAACGACGATCGGGCTATAGGTAAAACTCCCGTCATGGTCGACCATACGAAGCCGGTAATATACATGAGGCCATGATAAATGATCCGGATCGGTAAACGTGTAGGATGTAAGCCTTTTTGAATCGCCTTTTGCCCGGATCATCCCGATCCCTTCGAAAGTCCCGGCATCGGCGCTGCGTTCAATTTCAAAGAAGGATGCACCGGTTTCTTCAGCAGTTTGCCATGACAGGTAATTGGATCCCTCCTTTCTCTCCACCGAAAAACGAACCAGCGTAACCGGGAGGGCCGATTCGTCGATCAGTTCATAGGCGCCCATATCCATTTCCGGGCCATACAGCCTCGGATTACCCGCCAGGTCGGTAGTTATGCCGAGTGTCGACAGGTATTGTGCCACCAGATCTGTTTCGGAATATTCGTAGTAGGCTTTGTTCCCGCGGTTCATCACCGGGGTTCCGGGCCTGAGCGTATAGTTGCCATTCAGGGCGGGAGCATTGGTATACGAATGCGGAGTCGTAAAAAGTGAACTTCCGTCGTCGGGTATGCCCGAAGCGCTGATATTCCCGTTACTTGTGCCTGTCAGCCCCTGCACAAGGCTATGGGTAATGGTTGCAGCCGTTGCCTGCGAGGCATAGGAGATTCCGCCGGAGTTCCCCCACAGGATGCTGTTCCGTATGGTAAGACCTGAGTTTCCACTATTGTAAATAGCCCCGCCCGCACCTTCTGATTTATTTCCTGCAAGCGTCACGTTGAACAGGGTGGGACGGGAGTTCGTCCAGTTGTAGATCCCTCCGCCGTTGCTCCCGGCCAGGTTCCCGCTAATAAGCACGTTTACATGAACTCCGGACGTGCCGTTATACATAATTCCGCCTCCAAAACCTGCGGAATTCCCACTGATCGTTACATTTAGAAGAAAGGGGAACGCAGAGTTGTTATATATTCCCCCGCCGGACCCTGAAGTAGGCGTTGCACCGGCCTTATTCCCGGTAATGTCGACATCCTGGAGGTGTGGACTGGCGTTCGAAGCATTGTACATTCCGCCACCGCCCGCGACGGCAGTGTTTTGGGAGATCGTTACATTCCGGAATTCCGGCTGGGCGCTTTGCATGTACGTCCCGCCTCCTAAATTTCCGGCGCTGTTTCCGGTGATAAGCACCTCTGTAAGCCTGGCCACCGATTGCCCGGAAAAATACAACCCGCCGGCATTTTGTCCTGCTTCGTTGTTGCTGATCGTAACTTCGTTGAGTACGGGAGAAGATGAGGTGGCTCCCCCTTCGCTATACATACCGCCGCCGGTTCTGTCTGCAGTGTTGCGGTCGATGGTGACGTTTTCGAGGTTGGGGGAACTGCCGCTGCGGTTGTATATCCCGCCCCCGTCGTTTACAGCGGAGTTGCGAAGAATGGATGCTCCGTTCATGACAGGGGAAGAATTGGTATAGTTGTGCATACCGCCTCCACTCTCGCCGGCGGTATTATCGGTAATCTGTACATCGGTGAGCCGGGGATCAGACCTGTCATAATTATACATCCCGCCGCCGTCCCGTCCGCTGCTGTTGTTGCGGATCGTAACGGTATGAAGAGAGGGCGACATGAGGCTGTTGGCCATTCCGCCTCCATCGCGGCCGGCGTGATTGCCGGAGATGGTTACTTCAGAGAAGGCCGGATTCGTGTCAATATGATATTCCGATGCGGAACTCCAGAGATTACGCACGCCTCCACCGTCGAAGCGGGCTCTATTGCCGCTGACAGTCGAATATGTAAGCGTAGGATAGGCTACGGTGCCGTGCATTCCGCCGCCGTAGCCGGCGGAATTGCGGGTAATGGTAAGCCGGGTAAAAACAGGACGATGCGCACCTTCATTGAACAGGTTGCCGCTGCGTATCCCGCCGCCGTTGTCATTTGCCGTATTGCCGGTAATGATCAGATCGGTCAGTGTGAGTGAGTGGAAGCCATCGATCGTTATCCCTGCGCCCGACTCCCGTCCTACCGACTGCTTATTTACCATGAAGGTAGGCGAAGCCGGTCCATTGGCATTGCCTCCGGTAATGGTGAAGCCGTTTACTACCGTGTTTTTCCCGAAAATGCCGCCATTCTCGTATTGCCAGTTTTCTGAAATGGTCAGTACGTGGTACGCATTTTCATCATTCTGGGTAATGGCCAGCCCGGCTCCTTCACCTTCTATAATGTCATTGTTCCCGAAATCGCCCGACAGGATGGAACCTCCGGGGCCGAAAATACGAGTATGGCCAGGCTCGGTTACTCCGTTGTCGGGATCAAAGCCGCCGTACAGGTGCATGTTGGCGCCGATGAGAAAACTGTTTTCCCTGCCCTGGTCAGTGCCGAAGTTATCGCCGTCTTCGGGGCTGTATGCCGGCTTATAAGCACCTTTAGCTACATAAATTTTAGCCGGTTTTGTTTCGGACCACTCTTCCTTATGCTGATACGCCCAAAGGAGGGCATCAGCCAGGGACGGTGCGGCATCATCCCATGAAGAGCCGTCGCCGGAGGAGGTATGATTGACATAGATAATTCCTTCGGAAGAAGGATTGATCGCCTGAGCCCTTGATAGAGCGATAAAGGAAAGGGTAAATAACGCAGAGAGAAGAAAATTTTTCATGATAAAACCTTAGCCGGACAAAGCAGTTTTATGCTGCAACCGAAATCAGGATGCTGCCGATTTTGTTTGTCCTGTAAAGTTCTCTGAAAAAAAGAGGCTTTGGAATACGTGAAAACCTGTAAATAGCCTATAGGTTTTCATGTATTTTCGGGAAAAAACTACCCCGCCGGAAGGCACGCAGGGCCGAGGGATCAAAAGATTTGTTACCGGAAAATCAGCCACCCCAGATCCCCGGAATTATGAGTGCCAAGGATTAACCTGGGTGTGAGCGGGTGTTCCTCACGCCAGAAAACATTCTTTCCTTCTTCTGAAAATGCCCTGACATTTATTCTGACAGGTACAAGGCTGTCCGTTCTCAGCTCCAATTCTGAAAAAGGGATCTTCACTTCGGCTTTCAGTGTGCCTTCGGTCACCCCGATGCCGCCGGGGACGTTTGAAACTAACGTCATAGGATACCTCCTGGCAGGCCAAAGTCTTTTCGGCTCAACCCAAACATCTGCCGACCTCAAAGATCCGGCTCCTGCTTCTGTCCCTTCCTTTGAGAAATCCGCAATCATGATATGCAGTGTCTCTTCCTTGTAATCAGCCCTCCACCGCAAGCTGCTTTCCGCTCTGCCTTCGAAACGATTCCAGGACCCGGACGAATCGGAAGGATGAAAGGGTAGCGCATAGGCGATTGCTCCCTGGGGAGATTCGCCCGTGTATTCGGGAAATAGCGTTTCATTATTATCTATCGCCTTGCGAATAGCCGGCAAATCATGCGCAAGCGTCATTTTTAACTGATTGATCCGCCACTCCAGTTTTTCGGGATAGTACTTGTAGCCTTCCGCTTCCGGATGAAATCCCAGCCGGGAGTCATCCCGGCAGAGCTTAATAAGGTCGTTGCCCGATCTTATTTCTTCCTCTATGATATCTTTCAGCTCGTTAAGTACCAAGCCCCTGCCTTCTCCTTTCATGCGGAAGAGCTTTTCCCGGAGCTGGTAAAACCTGAGAATATTGTACCCGCTCCGGAACTGAATTCCAAGCGCCTTCGCTACGCCGATATCGAGGGTCCGCTCTTTGTTCCCGGAATATTTGTCACTAAGACCATCCAGCAGGCCGAGTCCCAGCTGCCAGGAATCGCTCATACGCTTGCACATCGAGACCATCTCTCCGAGTGATAATATTTCGGGGAAAGACTCTGCTATGCGGTCTCCGCTGGGAGGCCAGGGGAGAAGCGTATTTCTTGAACCGAGCTGATAGGTTGGAGAAAGGGGGGCGTCCCGGGGGGTAAGCAGCAAGGGCCAGACCGGGCCGTCATGCATCGGTCCGAAATACTGGAAAATATTGGTCAACGGGTAGTTCTCATATGCTTCACTAAAATGCTTCCATGCCTCCACTACTTTTTTAACGTCTTCCGTCCTCCAATAATAAGACGCCAGTTCTTTCAGAAAATCTTCTTCGTCTGGGTAAGGCTCAAAAGATAACCATTCGGTCGCTTTTACCATAAGACCCGGATATGAACCCATAATCCAGCTCAGCATGGTATGCGTCACACCCAATTGGCGCATCGCCGAAAACTTTTTATAGATAAGGGAGGGCACCGGCAGGTATGGCACCGTAGCAACCTCGTGGGAGGTAGACGTCTGTATTTTTGCCGACACCGGGGTATTCTTTTTAACGGCATCTTTAGCAATCCTCTCAAAGCGCTCGCTTGGTCCCGGCTCAGAAAGCCAGTAATCCCCGCCAATCAGCTCTTTCCCGAATACCGTCTTTTTGATCCCGGATTCAAAATTAAACTGGAGCACAACACCCTCCGGCGTATTCGATGGAATATCAAAAACCCAGTCTGCCAGTGTTGTGGGGGCTCCCCTCGTCTGGAACTGCGGCTGGGGCATATACAGCCAGCTGATCAGCTCCGCTTCCGGTTCGGCATCTTTCATTCCTTTATTCATTGCCGAAAGCGAATGATGGAGAATTTGCCAGGGCGGCATTTTTGAGCACCTCGGACAACTGATCTCGCCTCCTCCGGTAGCCGGTAAGGCACTCAGGCACGTTGTATACAATTCTCCATGAGAAATATTAATTATGCCGCCCAATTCCGGCACAGCGGAGAAAATTTTGTTGGTCGCCTGGTAGAGGTACTTCTGCCCGGGAGCCCCGCTGGCACAAAGGAAATAGGTATTGCCTCTCCGGCTCCCTACCAGATCGGGATGCCTGGCCAGGATGGGGTCTCCTGTCTCGAAGCGTACATGCGGCTCCATAGTCTTGATATAGATACGGATCCCGTACCGGAGACATTTATTGACGATCTGTCTTAGCTTTTCAAGCCGCCGTTCTCCTCCTGCTCCTGCATCCGGCGTAATTTCTGTTGAGACCAGGTCGCTGAACCCAACACTATTTCCATCCCCGTCCTTACTGCTAACGGTTACCCAAAGTCCGTTTACGCCCTCATGAGACAAGCGATTAAGATAGCCATCAGGATAATAATCGATATCATCCATAAGCTCATCACCCGCTCCGGCCTGGTTCCCCGGACGCTTAATAGGACTGAAAAAACAGCGGGAAATTCTACGCTTCACTATCGGGACTTTCGTCACCGAGCCTATCGGGAGATACGGGTCCCCGTTCTTCAGCATTTCATCCTGGAGATAAAAAACCCCTCTTCTTATCCCGTCGGGGTCACCTGCTGCAATTTGCCCGAAATCCTTAGCTATATCTATTCTGAATTCATCTCCTTTTAAAGCCGGATCCTTAACGGTCTTCACCCGGTAGCCTCTGCCGTACGCAATTTTACCGGCCAGACAGAAATTACGAAGATCCTCATATACAGTCTGCAACCGAAGCTTTGGGTCCGGGAACAAAGTATCCAGTTTTATCCCGCCCCTGAGATCAACCTGATTGCGGGTCTTTTTTTTGTTCTCCCATTCGATCTTTGTCCAGAACGGGGACTTCAGATCTTCCACAAAATGCCAGGACTGCCTTGGCGGCTGCGCCGGTATGTGATCGACAGACAACGGATCGTAATTTCCATAATTCCGGGATTGCCCTATTGCGGATTGAAAAAACACAGACAATACCAATAAGCTCAAAATCTTCAGGGTACCCATCAGCTGTGCAAAGTCTTTAAATTCTCACTAAAACTAAAAACCCGCCCAAAAGCGACCTCATTGCTAATAACCGGGATTTTGAATAAGCTTGTCTTCATTGAGATTTACTTCATATAATGGTAAAGGGAACAGCAGCTCATACGTTTCCACCGAAGAGCTGATACCTATCTGATTATTGTCAAGGGCTTTATCCTGAAAATGCGCGTTCATCACTTCAATAAGCTTACCGCTTCTGAGCAAATCAAACCAACGGTGCCCTTCGCAATTTAGCTCCAGTCTTCTCTCATTAAGTATCGCTGACTTCATCAATACCTGGCTTTCCTTAATGGCTTCATCAGTCGTCAGGCCCGCTCTTTTTCTTACCTGATCCAGGTAGTTCCACGCCTCGGAAGGCCTGTTGAGCTCATTCAGCGCTTCTGCATACAGAAGCAGAATATCGGCATAGCGATAGATGATCCAGTCATTTCCCGGATCTATTTTCACCGTCATTCCATTATCCCAATATTTCCTCGTGAAGACATATCTCCTGGAATACCCGGTTTCGAAATCATAATTATTCATTTGTTTGCGGAGGTCTTCCGGCTCAAAAGCCTTGTCCAGATCGTCGGTCATTAAAAAATTTCCTCCACCGAGCCTGAGTATTCCGGTTCCTACACTCTCGTTGGGCCAGGCTGCTCTGGCCCACGGGCTGCTTTGATCCGGGTCCATGCCCCGGGCATACTGAACTGCAAAAATTATCTCCCGGTTATTGGCATTATCAGCGTCGAAGATGTCCCGGTAGTCGGGCAGCAATCCATATTCAGTAGCATCCAAAGCCTCTTTAAGCTTTTTAGAAGCCTCTGAAAAATCTCGCTGGGTAAGATAAATATGCCCCAGCAAAGACTGAACTGCCACTTTTGTCGCCCTGCCGATATCTTCGTTGGTAGTATAGCTAGCCGGCAGCGCCTCCTCAGCTTCTTTCAGATCTTTAATAATCTGGGAGTAAATACTGGCAACAGGCTCCCTTCCATAAGATAAAGCTTCTGCAGGATTGGCCACATCTTTCAAAATGAGAGGCACATCTCCAAAAATACGCACCAGATTAAAATACATCAGAGATCTGAGAAACCTGGCTTCTCCAATCAAACGCCTCTTAAAACCGGCATCAAAATCAACTGTCTCAATACGTTCCATAACAATGTTTGCTCTGGCAATCACAGAGTAGCTTCCACTCCAGATCCCGCTAAGCACGGCACTTGAAGCGTTGACATTGGATTCATTAAAGGAAATAAAATCATGGGCGTTGCTACTATGCTGCGTATAGGCATTGTCAGTTGCCACATCTCCAATCACATAATAATTGCCGTAAACGGTCCTTAACAGGCGGTATCCGTCGTTAATTGCCTGTTCGAAATGAATTCCCTCTTTATAAAACCCATCTTCTGAAAGCTGATCTGTCGGTAACTGGTTAAAGAATTCTTCGCTGCAGGCGATATTGAACAGGAAGGTGGTCAGAAGCGCCAGCTTTATAAATATCTTTCTCATAATAGTTCTGCAAAAATTGGGTGAAAGCTTAAAACGAGAGGTGCAGGCCAATAGAATAATTTCGTGCGAGCGGATAGCTCCCTTCGTCCGAACCATTATTAATAGCATTGTTCCCCTGGGCATTCGCTTCGGGATTGTAGCCGGTAAACTTTGTAAAAGTGTACACATTCTGAGCCACTAAAAAGACCCTTGCACTCTGGATCCCGGCCTTTTTCAAAACTGAATTCGGCAGGTTGTAACCAAGGCTCAGGTTCCTTATTCTCAAAAAGCTGGCATCGTACAGAAACCTCGTATTTGCATTTACATTGACACCATGAGGATTACCCAGTTTGGGAAATTTCCCGCTTCCGGGTTCTTGTTCTGATTTCCAGCGATCCCGTGCAGCGCCGATGAGGTTTTCACGGTGGCGGCCGGTCGCAAGAGGACGTTCCAGGACATTGATAATCTCACCCCCCTGAGTACCGTCGATAAGTATATTGCAATCGAAATTTTTATACGATATTGTATTACTGATCCCGAAAACAAAATTGGGTTGATAGTTCCCGACAAGCTCCATATCTGATGCCGTAATTCTTCCGTCGTTGTCTATATCTTTAAAGCGCAGATCTCCGACCAGTTGTGTCCCGGATTTAGGGTATTTGTCAAGTTCCTCCTGATTGTTAAAAATCCCTTCCACAATATACAGATACAGGTCGCCCATTGGTCTTCCTACATAGTTTCGAACCACATTCGGCAATACGCTGCCCGCAGTCCCGTTACCCAGCTGCGTTTGCCCGTCTGCAAGGTTCACTATCAGGTTCCGGTTCAAAGACAGGTTGAGATTTGTGTTCCAATGGATCTGCCCTTTGAGATTTTGCGTATTTAAATCAAACTCCAAACCTTTGTTTTGCACGGTCCCCACATTTTGAATAACTGAAGCAGCCTTTCCGTTGATTATCGGGACAGCCGCAGAAAGAATAGTATTACTTTTTCTCAGGTAGGCATCTGCAGAGATATGTATTCTATTCCGGAAAAACCCGAGATCAATACCCAGATCGGTTTGCCTGTTTCTCTCCCACCCAAGCGAACGGTTTGTAAAACCTCCCGGGAGGTAGGTGATAACCCTTGCCGGGTTTGCGCCGCCGCCAAAAACATAATTGCTTTTGGACATCGAGGCGATCCAGGGATAATTTCCTCCAACCTGATCATTACCGGTTACCCCGTAGCTCATTCTCAGTTTCAGCTCGGAAATAAAACCTTCTGAATTGAAAAACCCTTCCCTGGCAATATTCCAGGCACCGGAAACAGACGAAAAAACGCCGCTTCTGTTCCCCGGGCCGAAACGGCTGGAACGGTCCCTGCGCAAAGAGGTCGAGACAATATATTTATTGCTGAAGTTGTAATTCAATCGTCCGAAAAGACCGTCAAAAACATAGAGACTCTGACTGGTCGTACCGCTGGTTAGCAACGCCCCCTGGATATTCTTGATGATTGTGTTATCAAATGCAACCGGTGTATTGGCATCGGTACGCGGTACAACGTTAACAGACGACTGATCTCTCTTCTGAACGTCATATCCTGCCAGTGCCGAAAAATTGTGATTGTTATTTAATGAGAAATCATAACTGGCAATATTCGACCAATAAAGATCCAGGGCTGTATTTGTTCCTCTCTGGGCGTAAATCTGTGCAAAATCCGGCGTAGAAACATTTCCCCTGTTTAGATTTCCCTTTGCAAGAAAAGCCTCTATATACTGATTTTGCTTTATATTGCTATACTGCGCATTCAGCGTAGTCCTGATTTTGAGCGATTTTATTGGTTCTACTTCGAAAAATACATTCGCCAGCTGATTGAACCTGTTGAAGTATCTTTTGTTGGCATCCAGCTTATTCAGCGGATTGGTCAATCCGACGTTGAAAGCCTCCAGTGCCTTGGCGTCCTGCATCACTACAAAGTAATCTCCATTCTCTTTCCAGACAGGAATAATAGGAGGAGAACTCAGCGCATAAGATATTACACCGTCTATTCCGGCCACACTGTTATTGCCGGAAGGGGTTTGCGTCCTTTCGTTAACAAATGAGACATTGACATTGATCCCGCTTTTGAGGTACCTGTTCAGTTGCGTTTCAAAACCGGCAAGAAGGTTATATCGCTTCATATATGAGTTTCTCAAAACTCCCTGCTGATCGGTATATCCACCGGAAATATTGAACTGAACCTTCTCGTTGCCTCCCGAGGCGCCCAGCTTGTACTGGCTGACAGGGGCTGTTCTGAATATTACATCCTGCCAATCTGTAAAATGCCAGAGGCTGGAATTTACCAGGTATTCCGGCATGGCGATACCTTGATTGGTTACAGACTCTCTTGCGATTTCCAGGTACTCTTCGGGAGAAAGCATGTCTATCTTCTTGGAAATACGCTCCAACCCGGTCATCGCGTCGAAAGTAAACCTGGTTTTTCCGGCTTTACCCTTTTTTGTAGTAATAATAATTACCCCGTTCCCGGCTTTTGACCCGTAAATTGCAGCGGCGGCGGCATCCTTAAGTATTTCAACACTTTCGATTTCACTGGCCGGAATAGAATTAAAAAGACTACCGTCAGCAGTTGGAAATCCGTCAATGACATACAGGGGGGAATTACTACTTGTAATAGAACCATTACCTCTGATACGAACCGAGGGCGCCGTTCCCGGCTCACCAGATACCTGCTGCAGCCATACACCGGGAGTATGCCCCACAAGCCCTTGCAAAGCATTACTTACCGGTCTGTCTTCCAGCTTCTTACCTTCTACCTTGGTTATTGCGGTCGAAATGAGTTCTTTACTTTGCGTTCCGTATCCTATCACCACCACTTCTTCCAGGCTCTTCTGATCCACCTCCAGTGAAATCTCCACCGACGTCCGGTCCCCCACTGTCACCTCCCTGCCCACATACCCCACAAACGAAAACACCAGCACAGCATGCTCATCCGGAACTTCCAGCGAAAAATTCCCCTCTCTGTCTGTCACGGTACCTCTCTGCGTTCCTTTCAGTAAAACACTTACCCCGGGCAGGCCCTCCCCTCTTTCATCTGTAACCTTTCCCCTGACAACCTGTACGGGCACTACCGGTACAGGTTCCTGTAATAAGGGAGCATCTGAATACCTATCATGCTCTTTGATCGCACTCTCCTTTTTCAAAACATACAGCAATATGGTCCGGCTGTTGATCTGCCGATAACCCAGCTGCGTGTCCCGGAGGACCAGGTCCAGCGTCTCTTTAACATTCCGGCGCGCTTTCGGGAAACTGATAGCTGTATACCTCTCTACTTCATCCAGCGGAAAGACTAGGGAAAGACCCGTTTTTTGTTCAATTCCCTTTAATATCCCTTCCAGGCTTTCCTTTCCCGCACCGATGGTAAGGGTTATCTGGTGCAATTCCTGGCTTTTGCCCGGATGCGCGGTCAGGAGCGAAACCGTGCCTGCCAACAGTAGCATATACAAGAGGCTTACACGCATAGCAAACCGAATTATCGTGTGCTTCCGGGCAGAAAATGCTTTCCCGGCGGAACACACTGGTTCCATTAGAGATAATTGCATAACTTTGGTTGTTTTTAATAGTTAACTCAATAGGTATTAGGAACAACGGGCTGCCCGGCTCTCACCCCGGGCGGCCTTCCTTTTTTTATTAAGGGTTATTTTGTTTTCTTCCGGAAATATTTTCCATAGGCGTTCTTTTTAATTAAAGGTTTGTAACCGTTGTATCAGGGCGCAGGCTCGCAACCTATTCCCCCGTCAATTGTAATCATATTCCCCACCTTACTGAACGAGGCCTGCCGGATACCGCAGACTAGCTCCAGTATTTCATCAAGCCCCTCACCATTAAGAAACCAGGCGTTGATCCGGCATTTTTTAATCGCTTCGTTAGCAATCAGCACCTTAACCTGGTAGCGCTCCTCTATCATTCCGGCCGATTCAGCGAGCGTGATCCCGTCAAAGATCAGGCTTTCTTCTTTCCACCTGAGGGCAACGGCGACATTAGCCTCCTCCATTTCAAAAACATTGCTCGCCGTGTTAATGGTGATCCGTTCATCCGGCTTTACCTGCGCATAGACCTTTGCATCATCCCCCACTTCTACCAGACCTCTTGTTACGGTTACCACGATCTTTTCTTCGCGTGCATTCACGTTAAACGCAGTTCCTAACACACGGGTATTTACCTTGCCTGTATGTACTACAAATGGCCGCGCTGCGTCGGTCGCTATGTCAAAATAGGCCTCTCCCGTCAATGTGACCTCCCTGTCGGCATCTCCAAAGGTTTCCTCGTTGTAGCTCAGCTCGCTGCCATGGTTCAGCAATACCGTACTCCCGTCAGGCAGGTGAATGTAGTCTTTAGCCGTAAAACGCACTACGTTGTCAGCCGTTGTTGCTTCAAAGCCGTCCGATGATTTATAAGCCGGACGGTACAACCACCATCCTACACTCAACAAAACAGCTATTGATGCCGCTATCCTGATCCAAAGCGCACGTTTACCGGACTTCATAGCCGATCCTCGCGGAACATGCTGCACGTTCGTCATAATCTGCTCGTACAGTTCATCCGCATTGATATGGCCCGTTGACTCCTGCCCGTCGGCGCCCTCCTTTCCGGCGCTGATCAGCTCACCGCTCAGATATTCTGAAAATTCTGATTTAAAATCTTCCTTAAAACGATCATTCAGCAACAAGGCTTTCAGCTCTTTCAATTCCTCATCAGTAGCCAGATGATGCACGTAACGATGTAACAGATATGTAAAACGGGCACTCATATACTATTTGTTAATTTTATATCCGCTTCTTACCCTTACAGTGCCTTATTGCACAAGCGTAGGGACAGTGGAAGTAAAAATTATTTAAAAAAATTTACATTCTGGTAAAAAGGCTATCAAATCAAAAGATAATAATATCCTTAATATCAGACAGTTAATAAAGTATAAGGCCGTAGTTTACAAAGGCGATTTTTTTAGACGCGTGACTGACAGGTAGCCCCTGACTGGGCAATATCCTATACGGTACCCTACTACAAACAAGTTAGTGCCTAGTGGCACATATCTTAAAAAACGATACCGGATTTCTCTAAAAGCGTAATCGGGCGGGAGAAACAATCACCCCAGGAAGGATAAAAAGTACAGGCTGACATGGGGGGCAAGATATTTACGGATCGATTGCAGCGCTCTTACCATGTGATTTTTAACAGTGCCTTGTGAAAGGTTGAGCCGGCTGGCAATGGCCTCATGGGTAAGACCTTCCACTCTTGCCAGCTGAAACACCTGCTTTTGCTGGGGCGGCAGCAGGTTAACCGCTTCAGAAAGCAGCATTTCATACTCGTTGTACCTGATCAAATGATCGGAATCATCAACGGAATCAGCGAAGTCATATGCATATTCCTGGTTATTCTTATTCTCTGCGGCCCATTTCCGTAATAATCTGAACGTATGATAGTTCGCAACAGATACCAGGTAGCTTTCCAGGTTACGAATGGTCGTAAAAGCCTCCTTCTTGTACCATAATGCGGCGAAAACCTCCTGTACTATATCCCGGGCGAGGTCATCCGACTGCAGATACCTTTTAGCAGCCCTGTACACATGCCGCCAATAACGGTCATATACGTCACGGAAGGCTCCTTCATCACCTTTGGAAAGCCGAAGCATCGTATCCTGCTCATCAAAACTACGTTCTCTGCCTATAGCCACCTTCGCAAAATTTTTATTTCAGGTTTTTGAGCTGTGACCTGGAAAGTATACCACTAAGAATACTGTAAATATCTTACCTTACTCCATACAAAAGTAATGTTTGTACAGAAAACTCCTGTAAAATCTTCTACAAAAACAACAAAACACGTTTTATCCGTGCTCTCCGGCCACCTCTCATCCCGCCGGAAGGCATGCCGGCCCCAGGGGTTCAAAAGATTTATAGCCGAGCACGAATTCCTGGTGGCCCAGGCTCTCGGAGCAGGTCATTTCGCCGTGGGCTACACGAATGATCTTTTCTACGATCTCGTCGGCGACCTGGTCGGTTGTAGCCTCATCATAAAGAATCTTTCCGGCATTGATATCCATGTCCCCCTCCATACGCCGGTACGTTTCGGGGTTTGCGCATATCTTGATCACCGGCGATATCGCCGAACCCGCGACCGAGCCCCTCCCGGTTGTGAAGAGCACGCAATGTGCGCCGGAAGCGATCAATTCATTCATTTCCCATATATCGTTGGGATTAGGAAAACCAAACCTTGGCTCCCCGTCAGGCACGATATCCATCAGGTAAAGTCCTTTACGCCCGGGCCGGTCGGCCGGCTTGATCAGCCCTACAATAGGTGCGGAGCCGCTCTTACAGTAGGCTCCCATCGATTTCTCCTCCAGGGTGGTCAATCCGCCTTCTGCGTTACCGGGGGCGAAGCTTCCATGCCCCATGATAGAATAATAGCGGGCTGCCTTGTTCACTGTTTCTATCAGCACTTTTCCCAGATCCGCAGTCACTGCCCGGCCGGCCATATGCTGCTCAAGGCCGATCATTTCGCCGGTATTTTCGAAAATGGCGGTAGCTCCCATTTCCACAATTTTGTCGAATGCCCTTCCGGCAGCCGGATTGGCCGTCAGCCCGCTAGTGGCATCGCTGCCTCCCGACACTACGCCTATGATCATATCCTCAAACGGCAGGACCGCCCTGGGTACATGCGCGATCTCCGACAACGCCGATTGCACAAACGCTTTCCCCTCCTCGATCGAACGACCGGTACCGCCCGTACCCTGGATCCCTATCAGCTTGACGGGCCGCCCGCTGGCTTCTACATTCGCGAGCAGCCTGTTCCTGTTAAAGCTTTCGCAACCCAGCGAGACCAAAAGCACAGCGCCTACATTGGGATGCGTACAAAGCGCATTCATCATTTTATCGGCATAGCTGTTCGGGTAGCAGCCGCTGAAGCCGATCACATGCACCGGGTCATCGGGGAAATACATGGAAATCCGTCGCGCGACGTGATGCGCGCACTCCACCAGGTAGGCGATCACCACTACGTTCCGGATCCCTATCCTGCCGTCCGCACGCTCGTACCCGATTATCTCACTTTTTCCCGATAAACTCATGATCCAATGTGAATG
Organism: Spirosomataceae bacterium; assembly: GCA_037191015.1. Lineage (GTDB taxonomy): Bacteria > Bacteroidota > Bacteroidia > Cytophagales > Spirosomataceae > Ravibacter. Next base: position 233,259 of record JBBCKD010000006.1, on the reverse strand, counting down.
TAGGCAAATAGTCACTCTTCAGATTGTGCAGGTGCACATGCGCACCCTTAGGGATGTCCTCGGTAGCTGATCCTATCGGGATCCCGAATTTGATCACCTTCTCTCCTTTCGGGATAAACTCCGCAGCGATCTTATGCCCCAGCCCGATCGGGTAGTCATATACCAGCTCTTCTCCGTCAAACCGCATCATTTCCCCGGCCCCTATCAACCGCTTCACTACCAGGACATTGTCGTCCCTGTGAATTCTCAACAATTTCTCCATTATCTGAGTTCTTCTAATGCACCCTGATTTTACTCCCGTAAAGGGCAAAATACAAAATATACAGGTAAGAAGGAATACAAATCAGGTAAGCCTGCTGATGATTAAAGAGGCCGGCGAGGTAACCGAAACCTAACGGCAGCAAAGCACCGCCTATAATCCCCATAACCAGGATTGAGGAGCCCGTCTTGGTAAATTTTCCGAGATCGCTCAATGCCAGCGGGAAAATTGCAGGCCAGAGCAGGGAATTTGCAAAACCCAGCAATCCGACAAAGTAAATCGATATCCCGGCCGGCACCGATACCAGCAGCAACGTGACCAATATCCCTGTGATACAGCAAATAGTGAGCGCGGTCCGCTGACTGACCAGCCTGGGAATAAACAGGAAACCGAGGATGTACCCGGCCACCATGCCGAACGTGGGATACCACACATAGTGTTCAGGCGACGGTAATCCGAGGACCTTGGCATAGTCGTTAGCCGACCCCAGCGCCACGATCTCTACCCCCACATCAAAGAAGATCGCCACAGCGCCCAGCAGCAGGTGCGGGATCTGGAAAATACTCGTCTTCGTATTGGCATAGGCCGATTCCTCGTTACCCTCCTCCGTTATGTCTTCGCCTATTGCCTTCAGCTCGGGCAGCGGCGAGTACCTGGCCAGGATCGCCAGTACTACCAGCAGGCCTGTAATAATGTAGAACGGTATTATGGCATCTGAAAGGCGGACCTCCGTCAGGTCCAGGAAGATCCCCAGTATGAGAGAAGCACCCGCCAGCGCCAGCTTATCGGCGATCCCCATTACGCAGATCCTGCTCGCCGCGCTTTCCTCCGGCCCCAGCAGGGTTACATAGGAATTGATGGCGCCTGTGAGCAGCGTCTGCCCCATTCCTATGATGAACAATGCAAACAGAAAAAGCGTAAAGCTCCTGATCTCAGCAGAATACCCTATCAACAAAAATCCCAGCCCCATGATCAGGAAGGCGATCCCGATCCCACCTTTATAGCCGAAGTTTTTGATAATAACGCCCGACGGGACTCCGAAGAGCACATAGGCGGAAAAAGTAGCGGTCATGATCAGGTAGGATGCGGCCGTCGAAACCGTAAAAGCCTCCTGTACAAAAGGGATAAAAAAAGCATTTATTCCTACTGAAAATCCCAGTACCACATACATGGTACCGATAATTGCCATAGGAACGAGCGGGGTTTTGCCGGGCCTTTCCATGAAGGGGTCAAGGTGTTAGGTATGAGGTGTTAGGTGTCGGGCGGCTTCAGCTCCTACAGCTATCGGGGCCGAAGCCGGAATATAAACCGGAAACTGAACGCAGTCGAAGCCTGGATATAAGACCGGAAGCTGAGCGTAGCCGAAACCGGAAGCTGAGCGTAGCCGAAGCTAGGTAGCAGAAAAAAGGATCTCCCTCAGATTGTTCATGACAGCCTCTTTCACCTCGTTCCCATAGGCCAGAGTGGCTTCCGTAGCCGTTTGTGTATACCATTTGTCATTGGTAAAGCGGCTCATGTCCGCGCCTTCCGGGCACAGCGACATCATGAGCGCCGTTTCCAGCTTGCCGGCGTGATCTATCGGGTGTGTTTGCTGTATTTCCGAGCTAAGGAACGGGTGTATGCGGATCCAGTTGAACGGGTTGTCGCCCTGCGAATGACTCTCGTAGTAATCGGCAGAATCGGCCCTTCCCCACCAGCCTTCTCCCCTTTCCTTTTCCAGGAAGGCAAAGGTCGACTGCCGTGCCGCCAGCTTAAAGCTCAGATCGGTAGGCATCCCGGCGGTGAAGTTCTCGCTCTGGTGATGCACAAAAACATGAATGTTCCGGAAGCCTATGCGCAAGAGATTGTCAAACAGCGCTTTGGCAAACGGGTTCAGGATCTGCGGCTCGATGTGCACCGATCCGTTCTGTTCGGGAGGCTCCACCGCGTAGCTGCTTGCACCGTAATAAAACGGGGGCAATATGATCAGGTCCTGCTCCTTTTCCAGCAGCTCCAGCGCCCTGACGACCACCAGTGTATCCACCCCGTTCACCAGGTGTGAACCGTGGTACTCCAGTACTCCCAGGGGTAGTACTACAGGTGTATTTTTCTTAATAGCTTCTCTCAGTTGATCCGGGAATAACAGTTCGTACCGCATAATCAGGTTTTGGGTTAAATCTACGGACCACGCCCGTAGTTATGATATGATATATGTTACCCCTCTGGGGCATATTTCAATAATTTCAGTTAATTATCATCGCTTCAGCTCTTTCAATTGCCTGATGGCCGACTCTACCATCAATTCACCTCCTCCCGGCGCCAGGCGGGAGTTAAGCGTTTCATAGCTTCCCTGCGAAAACGCTTTTTTAGTAGGCACGTAAGCTATATGCGAATTCGTGAGCTCCACGAACAGCGTCGTTTTGAAAGGAGAAGCTTTTTTGATCGCCAATCCCAGGTCGGCAAAAATTTCGCCGGGGAGCCCGACTACGGCTACATCGTCGCTCAGCCTGAACACCTGTACTTCTACCGGCAGCGTCCAGGCTTCTGTCCCGATGGTAGGCGGTATGGCTTCCTGCCGGCGGATCCGCTCCAGAGACCTGATCTTCATCGGCCTGCGTAGTTTAAACAGGCCGGTTTCACCGTAGGGTGATTCGGCATCACCATCCTTGGCCCAACTCAGCTCTCCTGTGTTGTAGGCCTGTAACGGCGCATATACGAATTCGGAAGCTGCTCCCAGCCGGGTTTTGGATATAATCCTCCCTCCGGACCGGCTTTTAGCTACCCTTTCGGCAAGCCCGGAACCGATCTTATCGGTATTCAACATCTCGCTATCTTTCTGTACGTTCAAATGATTCAGGTCGCCGCTTGCTCCCTGGAGAAATATCGAGACGAAGCTGCCTTTTATTTTCTCCGCCAGCCTGCGCGCCAGCACTCCCGGGTAATCCGCCGAAAAGGCCGTTCCGCCATAGGTATCGGAATGAACCGCGAAGTTGGAGACTACCCCGATCAAAGACTTGTCTGAAGCCTTTTCGATAAACAGCATATGCAGCTCCGGATCGATCGGGCCCGCTGTTTTGACGATATCGGGATTCCCTTTCCCGGGGTTGGTACGCACCTTCCCGTCCTTCATGATAAAGCGCCGGTTGAAAGAAAGATGCGTAACAGAATCGGTTACCGACCTGACGGTAACCGGCGCCAGGTTGTCATGTGCTTTTACAAGCGCTTCCGAAATCCTGCTCCTGAGGAATGCGGGGTAACCGTTCATCCCGATCGCTTCTTCTTCGGTTCCGTCAAACTTCCTGATGTGGTTGTTCAATTCATAGATATTCCCGTGATACGCCGGCCCGGTGTGCGTATGCGTGGCAGTGAGCATAATATTATCGTACGGGATCCCGGTTTTCGCCGAAACCGCCACACGCACGTCGGCCGACAGCTCCCGCTCGATCCATAACAGATCGCATACCGCTATAGCCCATTCTGCTTTTCCCTGCCGGAAAACCAGGGCCTTTACATACAGGGAATCGTCAACGGCGGTCCCGAAGTTGCGGTAGTGCGGATAGCCGGTTTTCGGCGTAATGTCCAGCTGGGCTACACCTCCATAGAGCCTTTCTATCTGGCCGGAAGCCTTCAGAAAGGGGAAAAAAGCTAAAAGGATTAAGGTTATTCTTTTCATAAGATTCAGGCAAATGACAAAAATAGCCTTGATTCTGACCACATTCCGCTATTTTATTTTAGAAGACTGATACTATTTTTCCTTTGTGTCCCCGGCCTGTGTCTTCACAGGCCGGAACTACTTTATTTCTCGCTTCCGCCTTTCAGTTGCTTCTCAGGTGTGGTCCCGCTGCTCAGCGCTATGCTCATCCATACATAATACACTACTCCGGTGACCACCATACCGTTCAATATCGAAATAAGGAAATCCCGGGAATAATACCCTGCCAGGAACCCGGCAAGCCATGCGGCAAATGCGGCGGGATTAAATTTCATATCCGGCCTGCCGTCCTTGTCGAGGTATAAACTAGGTATTAGGCATCGGTACAGGATGGATCAAGCGGTTTTCAGCTATGAAGATCCGGACGAGAATCCCCATTTCCGGCCAAAGGCCATACACTCATCCCACGACATGATACCGTTAGAAGCATCGGGGGCGAGGAGGCTGGACGCTGCTACACAAACGCCGGACTTAAGTGCGGCCTCCATCGGCCAGTCTTCGTGAATCCCTGCAAGCACTCCGGCGGCAAAGGCGTCTCCCGCACCGACGGTCCCCCTGATCAAATCCCTTGGAAACAGCACACAAGGCTGATAAAGACAACGCCCTTCCCTGTTAAAAGCAACAGCGCCCGCCGGGAAATGAAAGACGATCCACTTCCGTACTCCCATCCGGGTGATCTCGAAAGCCGCATCTGCTATCCGGGCAAAATCGGGGGCGCCGTCTTCGTCCAGGATCCCGATGCCCGTGAGCCCGGCAGCCTCAAACTCGTTCAGAAAAAGGATATCGACAAAAGGCAGCGAAGAAGGGACAACCTGCCGGTATCTTTCCGATTGCTCGCTTACGATATCGATGGACGTGAGAATCCCTTCGTTCACGGCCTGCTCCAGTACCCGGGAAGCGCCGCTTCTACCTTCTTCGTCTATACGATCGAGCCCATCCAGCAAAAGCAGGTATCCAAGATGGAAAATCTTTGCCTTGCACGAGCTGAAGTCGAAATCGTCCGCCTGCAGGTGCGCGCTTGCTCCCCTGTAGTGGAAGAATGTCCTGCGGCCAGAATCCGCGACCGTCATCACATCGGTAAAGGAAGTACCGCAATCTTTCACTACCCTGATCTGCCGGGCGTCGACGCCCATTTCCTCGCATTGCCTCAACACGTTCCGCCCGGTTTCGTCATCACCGACCATGCCTACTCCCTCCAACGGAAAGGAGACGCCCATCTTACTGAGCGCTTTCAGGACATTGAACGGCGCCCCGCCGTTGCCGGTTTTTTCTTCGAGAATATTGGCGAGTGCATTCTCCTGCGGATAGGTATCGATCAATTTGATGAAATCGACTATCCAGTTTCCCCCGGCGATAATACCATTCCTTGTTTTCATGACACAACAGACGGTTGATCCGGCTAATCGTAAGCAACTTTTACAACAGACCCGGATAGATGTGATTCGAGTGCGGCTTTGAATACCCTGTGGGAATTCACCGCTTCATCGGGCGTGACGCAGCCCAGCCGGTTGCCGAGCGCCCCTTCCCGTTCGGCGAAGTAAGCCGCCAGCATCTGCATGAAGCAATCCGGGAAACCCGGCTCGAAGATACCGCCGGTCACCGTAGGAAACGGGACCTGGAACCCGAGGTCGGTCCGTTGCCAGACCTGCTCCCCGCTCCTGTGAAACCGCCATAATGCCTTTGTATCCTTGGTGCTGTACTTTACGCCGCCCTCAGTTCCGTTGATCTCGATAAACCAGGTGTTCGTTTCGCCGGGAGCGAGCCTTTTCATTTCCAGCGACACCGGGACCGTCTCCCCTTCCAGCTCCAGCGTAGTCAATAACGTCGCGTTGTTCCAGGTGTCGCAGACCGCCCTTCCGCCTTTTCCGTCAGGCCGCTCTGTTACGATCTTCTGCAGCCGGGCAAAGACATCGGCAGGCTTCCAGCCCAGCCTCAGCGGAAGGTGCATTACATGCATCCCCAGGTCCCCCATTACCCCGATTTTCCCGCAGAAAGCCTCCTGCCGTTTCCAGTTGATCGGCTTCTCAGGATCCATATCGCTGGAATGTAAAAACCCTGCCCTGATATCCAGTATCCTTCCTATCTTACCGGAGAGCGCTTCCGCATATACCCGCTGAGCCCCCGGTAAAAACGGCATTTCCGAGCTGCATCTTACAAATCGTCCTAATTCACGGGCCTTGTCCCGTATGGCAACTGCAGCTTCGAGGTCAATCCCGAAGGGCTTTTCCGCCAGCAGGTCCTTGCCCGATTCCAGTACTTCGAGATAGTATTCCTTATGCAGGTGATGCGGCAAAGCCACGTATACGACGTCTATATCTTCCCTCTTCAGCAGCTCCTTATAGTCGGTAATGAGCAGCTCTACCGAAGGGATCTGCCTGTACCATTGCAGCGCCTGCGGGTTCAGGTCGCAGACTGCTGTCAGCTGAACCTTTACCGGAAAGTCATTAAGCGCGAACCACCGCCCGAAGGCGCTGGCTACTTCTTTACCCATCAGGCCTCCTCCTATGATGCCTGCGTTTATTGTTTTCATGTATATGAGTGTCGTTATACCCTGTGGGGCTGTGATATGGCGCCCTTTCAGGGCTTTATCATGCCGATTACATCCTCTGGGCGGGCATTTTCATGTACGATGGCCATGAGCGCCCGGGTCATACCGGCCGGGTCTTTGTGCTGTACCACGTTCCGTCCGTACACGATCCCTTTAGTGCCCTGCTGCATCAGCTGGTAAGTCCTTTCGAGAAGCTCCTTATCCGGCGCCCTGCCGCCGCCCCGTACCAGTATGGGGACATCGCCGGCCAGCTCTACCACTTTGTGATATTCTTCCGGATCGTCGGTCGGATCGGCCTTGATCAGGTCGGCGCCAAGCTCTACGGCCTGCCTTACCATGGGAGAGATCAGCTTAATATTGCCGTCGACCATATACCCACCCGCTTCATGGTTAGGCCGGAAAACAAGCGGCTCGATCATCAAAGGCATCGAGTAGTAATCACATAGCGGCTTCAGCTTCAGGATATTCTGGATACACTGGTCTGTTACTTCGGGCGCCCCGGGTATCCTGAAAAGATTGACCACCACGCAGGTCGCGTCAAGGCGCAAAGCCTGTAAAACGGGTTCTTCGATCATCCGGCTGTAGAGTACTTCCGGCAGTTCGGGCCCGTATACATTCGCGACGTCGGTCCTCAACACCAGGGCCGGCTTATACTTCCCGGCTACCGATTGAAGATGACGCGCCTGCCCTACCGTCAGTTGTATCGCATCCGGATCCGCGTCTATAAGCACTTTTACCGAACGGTCGATGTTTTCTATACCGGATAAAAAAGTGTATTCACAAAAAAAACCGTGATCAATTGCAACGTCGAAACATTTCCCCGATTTTCTGTTGAACAATCGGTTCAGCCTTGCTGATTTCATATGCTTTATGTTTAAAGATTTAATGAGCCCCGATCCCCGATAGTCCCGATAGCTATCGGGAGGGGGCGGGATAGATGATGTAATTTATTTTTGGGTTGGAACGTCTGCCAACTTCACAGGCATCCCTCCCTTGCTTTTACTGATATCCGCACCTTCCATGAAGGTGTAAATTTCGATTGACTCCTTAGCAGGAACAGGCGGCTTCCCTGACCTGAAAAATTCCAGGATAGCATCTACCAGTCCTTCGTAACCGTCAAAACCTCCTATGGCCTCGATGCCTTCGGCGCCGAATACAGTGCCGCCGAAGCCGATACGCCCTTTTCTCAACCCGCGGAAAATCCCTGTTCTGCCATCCGGCCAGATGCCTGTTACCACATCTCCCCCGGGCGTAAACACCCTTGAAACAGACTGGCAACCCGGTCCCATCACCGTATACAGGAGCTCTACACCGTGAATACCGTCCCAAAAAAGATCCACGTGACTCTGCTGCAGCGGCGCCGGGCCCCAGGTTTCAGCGCCGAGTACTTTTCCGACGGTTTCACCCCGGGCAAATTGTTGGGCTCTTTTTACGTACCGCAGGGCCGACGAGGTAAATACAGGCACTCCATATTTTTCCGCTTCCCTGAAGATGGCGATTACATTCGCCAGCGATTCGGCCATAGGCTTGTCGATGTAAACCGGCTTTCCGGCTTTCAGCACCGGCAGGACTTCCTCCAGATGCGGACGCCCGTCGTTGGTCAGCAGCATCACGGCATCTACGTGAGGCAGCATTTCTTCAATGGAACCTGCAAAGGCGACGCCATGCTCCCGGATGGTCTTCGAGAATTTCTCCAGCTGAGCCGTGCTGAATTCCACGTCCGGGTTGCCGGGCGGGTGATAAAGCTGCGTCACCAGGCAACCCTGCCTGCCGTTTTGTCCCGGCGTCCCGTTGATGATCCGGGTGAAATCCTCGCTATGAACCGAAAGGCCGATGATTCCTATGGCGGTTGTTTTCATGGGAATATTTTTTACATCTCCCCCTCCTTCTTTCAAGGAGGGGGTCGGGGGATGGTCTTACGGCACTACTTTCATAATACCCCTCATGACCGGACCGTGCCCGGGGAAGGTACAGACATACTGGTAATCGCCCGGCTGTTTCGGAGCTGCAAACTTCAATACCTCCTTCTGCTTCGAGTCGAGTAACCTGGTTGCGTGAAGAATCTTCTTGTTCTCCGGTATAAAACCCATTTTGAGCCCTTTATCGCCAAGATCTATCGCCTGCTGGGCGACTTCATCGGCCGCGCCGGGCTCCACTAGCAGGAGGTTGTGCTGCATCAGGTCGACATTATCGAGCGTAAGCTCTACCTGCTGACCGGCTTTTACGGTAAACTGGTTGACAGAAAACTTAAGCAGGGCCGTTTCGATCGTCACCTTTGCAACCGCTTCCTTTGTAAGGTCCAGCACCACCGGGGGAGTACCTACCGGCTTAGCGTCGGCGCTTCCGTGCCCCTGGTGAGTATGCGACGGCTCTTCCGTTTTTACGCTGTCGGGATGGGTCCAGAAACTTTCGTAATAAGTCCTGAACTGCATTCCCGAAATCGTATTCTCGGACGATCCCCTGAAATGGGAGTTCCTGTCGCTCCATAACCAGGCCACCTTCTGCCCGGCCAGCCTGGCCTGCTCCACCGGCGCTTTCAGGATTTGCCTCAGCAGGTCCTGGTTTTTGACGTTGTGCTGCTGATGAAGCCATAAGATCTCGAGCATGGGCAATACATCTTCCTCCTTATTGATGTCAAGGTTCTTCAGCCATTCCTTTGCTTTCGGGATCACCTCTTTGGTATCCCGCCCGCTCAGCTCGACCCTCACCCTGTACCTCGTTTCGTCTTCACGGCTTTTATACAGCTCCAGGAGCGCTTCGACCGGTTCGCCGTCAATCTTAGCAGGCGTAAGCAGCGGCCGGTTCTTCGCCGTAACCCTGTAGACCCTGCCGTGAACCTGGTCTCTGGAAGCATCGCGCAGGTTATAGGGCGAATGTGTAATGACCGCATTTTGCCAGTCGCAGAAATAAAGGGCTCCGTCTGGCCCGGTCAGTGCATCGGAAGGCCTGAAATTGGGGTCGCCCTTGTAATTTGCATCTACCACGCGCGGAGCCGCCTCGCTGTTAGGCCTGAACGCCGGGTCGGTGCCGGTAAACAGGAAGTTTTCCGCCTCCCGGCCTTCAATCACGCCTTCGGGCTTGTAATCAAGGTAATAGCGTTTGATCCCCTGGTAACCGATCACGTTGAGCAGGAGGAAGTTATTCCAGTAGTCGTCCGGGAAATGCGAGCTCGCCAGTATGGTATTGGCACATACGGGCCTTACAGTCTGTTGAAAGAGCGGTCTTTTGGCATATACCGACACATCGGTAGTCGATGTCACCTTCCGGTCGACATACACCTGGAACGCCTTCCCGCTCGTCCCGTCGGTGATGAACTGGTTTCCCCAGCGGTCAAAGCTGATCCCGTGCGAGTTGGGTGTGTTTTCTACGACAAAGGAAAACTCAAAGGTCCTGGGATTAAAGCGATAAAGTCCCGGGGTACCCGATTCTTCGGCGGGTCCGTACGGCGTCTCGACATTCTCCAGGATGAAAATCCCCCTCTGGTAATAAATATACCCGTCGGGACCGTAGATCAGGTTGTTGGCGGTATGATGCGTATCGTCCGATCCTATCCCGCCGAACAGGTATTCCTTATAGTCGGCTACCCCATCGCCGTCGGTATCCTTCAGGAAGAGGATATCCGGCGCCGAAACGACAATCACGCCGCCGTTCCAGAATTCGAAACCCGTCGGATTGGATACATAGGCAAAAGTGTTCACTTTATCTGCCGTCCCGTCGCCATCCTCGTCGGTAAGATATACCAGCCGGTCGTTTGTCTTTCTTCCCGGCTCCCATTTCGGATAGTCGCCCCAGGCCGCAACCCAGGTCCGCCCTTTGCCGTCCACCTGCATCGCTACGGGGTTGACAATCTCCGGGAACTGTTTCTCGGAGGCAAAGAGGTTGACCTGCAGGTCTTTCGGGACCGTCATCCTGCTGATCGCTTCAACCGGATCCAGGTACTTCACGTCCCTGGTGATGTGGGTTCCGACGATGACCGGCTCCGGCATATTGCTGTCGTCTATCTCAATGTCCTTCCCTTTTGCCCGGGCCCATATCCTGCGGTCACGGTTGGCGGCAAGGGTATCGATCATCACCAGCTCGCGGTTCAGGGTGGCTTTATTCCCGTCCTGTATCGAACGGGTACCCCATACATCGTTGCCGCTTGTGGTACGATAGCGCCTGAACCAGTGCCAGTCCTTGTCGACCACTGCGCTGCGAAGCGAGTCCATCTCCACTTCTTTAAGAGCGCCCGACCGGCCGAAAAGGGTTTGAGAAATATACTTTCCTATCTGGCGGTTCCCTTCTTCATTCAAATGCACCCCGTTGATAGTCAGTGGCTTTTCCGATTTTTCATACAGTGTTTTGCTTTCGGTGAAGAGATCGACGAACCCGACTTTCATCTCCCCGGCTACTTCTTCCATCGCCTTCGTGTATGCCTCCAGCCTCCGGTTGTTTCCGGCGCCGTCAGGCAGGTCGGGCGACTTCAGGTCTTCATGGGCGATGGGCGAGAACATCACGATCCGGGGTGCGCTCACAGAATCATATTTCTGTGCCCGCGTGTGATCGATCCAGGCTTTCAGCTGCAGCTTAAACTCTTCGGGCTTGTCTTCATAAGATTCATTGTAGCCGAAAAAAGAAAAAATGACATTCGCCTTAAGCCGGGTAAGGTGGCTGTCTGCGCTCCCGAACCCTTCATGCGACCGGGGACGGTAATGCACCTGGTCGCCCGAATACCCCAGGTTCCTGACCGTCAGATCGTAATCCGGACGGGCCGCCTGCAAATAGGTTTCAAACCACCCGTCGTGCTGAAACCGTTCTGCCAGCGAATTCCCGATAATGGCAATCCGGTCGCCTTTCCTAAGCTCCAGCTTTTCTCCCCCGCAACTCCACAAGAAAACACTACAAATACCTGCGATAAAAAATATGCGAAACACTGCCCTGATTTTCATCCGAATAAATAAACACTAGGTTGGGTTAAATTAATGCATTTCGATCGAGCAGGTGCCTAACCCGGCCCTCAAAAAGTTAAACTGCACATTGGGGTGATCTGCCAGCACGGACATAGGCACCGACGTGTCGGGAATCCGGTTCGAGATCATATAGGTCGTGAGCCGCTGCCCGAAGGGATTGTCGTGCATACCCGCGTGCCAGATAGAGACTTTTTCGGTCTCCCAGGTTTCCTTAGGACCTACCGTAACGGCCTGCGTCGGTATCAGCGGGACGTTTCCACCGCAGTGCAGCCTCGAATTCTGCTGTACGGTAATGGGATGAAGGTCGAGTACCCTGGTTTCAAGCTGCTTATATTCTTCTACCGTCATGGGCCTGTCCTTGTAAACGCCTTCTCTTTTGGGCGGTTCATTAAAGGCCCAGTGCTTCACGTCGCCTTGTCCACCCTGCATGATCAGGCATTTTGCATGTTTCCAGCTTTCCTTGAAGGCAGAAGTGTCGGCCTTCGGGAAATGCAGGTTCTCTTCCGGCATGGCAAACTTTTTATCTATCCTGTTATAGCAGAGATCCTTAAAGGTCTTTTTGAACGAAAGAGAATGTGTATCGGGCACTTCTTTGCCATCCACTACCCATTCGTCCATACTCCAGAAATGGGCGTGCTTTACCGAAATGCCCAGCTCATTGATGATCCTCGCTACGATCGGGAGCTGCTCGGTCGGGCCGATCGGGCCGCAAAGGCCGACGGGGTTACTCTCGGTCGACTGCTGCCATACGCTTACATATTCCAGCGCCTCGGCAGCATAGAATTCTTCGACGGTATCGTAAAACACCACTTTGAAGCCCGGCCTAGAAAGTTTGATCATATCTTCGGCCGTCATGGCAGCTATCTTGTCGGTCAGCTTGCTGTCGAGCTCAAGGGTCGTATAATCCCACCAATCGGGTGCTATTGAACTTACTTTTCTCATTGCGATAATCAGGTTTGCAGCTGCCGGCTTCAGCCGGTCAGCCATCAGAGGTTAGAAATAGAATTAAACTTTTTTTGCTTCCGTGGGCTGTGTCTTCACAGCCCGTTTTTATATTATCCGTGTTACTTACGGCCTGTGAGAACACAGGCCGTGAACTAAATTTTATCCTTCACATTCTCCAGGATATAATCACCCAGCTCACGAAGCGGGTCGTAGCTTTCTTCCGAAAACCCGAGGTACGAATGCTTCCGCCATCCTTCCGCATACATGAATTTCCCCGACATCCTGCCCAGCTCAGCTGAAAAGGCATCCATCGACAGCAGGTAGGAATTCATTTTCTGGCTGCTTTCCAGCCATTCCTGCTGGCTCTTATGCTCCCTGAGCGCCTCCATCTTTACTTCGTGTACTGAGGTAGTATCCACGAAAAAGCCGGGTTCGATCCGCTCTCCGAGCGGACCGTGAAGCCCGTGGGGTGTGGCGTGGTATACGGCACAATTGTAATTCCCGCCGGGCGGGTTGTCGGTCGGATAGTTGGCAATACCCCTAATGAATGCAGCGGTAACCGCCAGCCTGCTGGTATTCATATGGTCTTCCATATAGTCGACCGGGGAATGCGTCAGGATCACACAGGGCTTTACTTTCCGGACCACTTCGGCTACCTGCCTGAGCAGGAAGGGAGAATAGAATATCTCGAAATCGTTGCAGATAGGCTCATGGAATTCTGCTCCCAGCAGCCGGGCCGCAGCCCGGGCTTCCTGCAGACGGATCGCGGCGGTTTGCTCCGAATCGTATACCGTGCTGCCGCAATTCCCTGTCGACAGGTTCATGTAATGGATATCGTAACCTGCTTCTTTCAGGATCAGCAGCGTTCCGGCCATTACAAACTCAATATCGTCGGGATGGGCAGCTATTGCAAGCGCTACCTTTGCCATAGCTACAGCCTTACACTTTTTCCTGTAGCCGCCGACTGATCAGCCGCAAAAATAATTTCGTGCGTTTTGATCGCTTCCTTCAGACCGGTAAGCGGCATGTCGGCGCCGTTGCGGATAGATTCGAAGAAGGTATCGAACTGCAGCTGGTACGGATGATCTGCCACATCGCCTGAATCCAGCATTTTCATCGACATCTCGCTCCACTTGTGCTTATCCGATTTCAGGAGCTCCGAGTGGATCTTGTTGTCGAGTATGCTTCCCTGGCTGCCAAAAAGATGGGTGTGGAAATAATAGGGCTGAAGACAATCTACGCTGGCCGCGCATTTCGCTATCTTGCCGCTCTTAAACTTCAGTATGGTCACACTGGTGGTTTTGTACTCGTAAAGATCGAAAATCGCGCTTTTCGTTTTGGTATCGTAGCTGGTCACTTCTTCCACATCGGAGCCCATAAAAAGCAGCAGGGCGTCGAGCGCGTGGCAACCGGCCGTAAGAAGCGAGCTGCCGCCGCCCGATTTCTTGGCATTCCATTCGAACTGCCCGTACCACGGACCAATGCCGTGCAGGTAGTCCACTTCCCCGTAATGCAGCTCTCCTACGAGTCCCTGGTCAATAATGGCTTTGGTTGAAATAAACTGGTTGGACCAACGGCACTCGAAGCAAATACAGAACTTCACGCCCGCTTTTTTGACCGCCGCCTCAATTTCAAGACAATCCTCCCATGACAACGCCATCGGCTTTTCGAGAATGATGTGCTTGCCGGCATTGGCCGCTGCCACCGCATGTTCTTTGTGCTGGTAAGTATAGCTGCAAATAGATACAGCATCGATCGATTTGTCCGATAACATCGCTCCCAGATCCGTATAAGACTTGATGGGACTCCCCCATTTTTCGCTCAGCGCATTGTCATCCTGCGGACGTGAGGAATAAATAGCGGTTACTTGTGCGCCTTTACCTGCATTGATAGCGACAATGTGTGCTGTTGCCACCCATCCGTACCCGATGATTCCTACATTCAATTTTTCCATGATTTTTACTATTAACAGATTATGGTTTAGTGATTTTTACCTTTTGCTTTCCTGATTGTGTCGGCAATACTGACTTTAACGCCGCCCTTTTTCCGGCTTTCCATTGCAGCTTCCATAAAGGCATAGATCTCAATGGTCTCTTCCACCGGCACGGGAGGTACTTTCGTTTTAAAGAATCCGACAATTTGCACCACAAGGGAACGATATCCGGTAAACGTATCAAGCGTAATGATATCCTTCTCCGTAAATACGGTTCCTCCGAAACCTCTTTTTCCGTTTCTTATTCCCCTCACGGTACCTACCCTTTCCCTGTCCCAGAAACCGACCACGACATCTTCCCCTTCGCTGTGCTGCACCTGCATCACCTCCTTGCACCCGGCCCCCATCGCGGTAAACAGCGGCTCTACGGCATGTATCCCGTACCAGAACAAGTCGGTGTGGCTTTTCTCGAGTGCGGCAGGGCTATAGGTATCGGCGCCCAGCACCTGGCTTTTGTCGATTTTCGACAAATTGTCTACATACCTCAGCGCAGAAGACGTGAACACCGGCACTTTCATTTTAGCGGCCGCGTCATAGATCTTCAGTACCGCAGCCAGGTTCTCCGCAACAGGCTTGTCGAGAAAGACCGGCTTACCGGCCTTAAGGGCAGGCATCACCTCAGCGAGGTGTGGGCGTCCGTCGTTGGTCTCGATCATGACGACGTCGGAAAGGGCGAGCATCTCATTCATCGAAGCCACGATCCTCACGCCGGCTGCCCTTATCTCCTTTTCGAATCCCGCCAGCTGCTCCGGTGTAAAATCCACGTCGGGGTTACCTTTCGGATGATACAGCGCCACGATGCGACACCCTTCCAGGTCCGTTCCTTTCTGAGGATCGTTCAGGATTTTCGAGAAGGCCGCGCTGTGCACGGAAAGCCCTACCACGCCGACACGGATATCGGCTGCCGGGGCCGGCGCAGAGAATCCCGGGAAAGCGTAGGCGCCCGCTATTCCCGCTCCCACGGTTTGTATGGTCTTTTTAAGGAATTTTCGTCGTTTTAAGTACATAGGGTCTTCTATATGGTTAAGGTCCCCGGGTGACGCTGTGCTTACACGGGGTTAGGTATGTGTCGCCCCTGCGGGGCTATAGGATGAAGCCCTTCCAGGGCTGTTACTTAGGTACCCCGAGGCAGATCCGGAAACCATCCCTGGAATCCGAATACGCTACTCCCTGAAGCCCGAGCCTTACTGCGCAGCGCGCATTCCCCGGAACATCAAAATAATTACCGCCCTTGCATACCGGCCTGTAATGCCCGTCGGTCAGGTACAGCTCCTCATGCCCGCCCTTAGGGTCGAAATGATCGAGCACGATTTCCCATACACCCCCGCACATATCTGCGAGCCCGAATGCGTTCCGCCCCTTATCCCCATAATGATCGACCGGCGATACGAAAGCGAAACCGTCGCTCCAGGGCGCTTTGGCCAGCGGCCAGGTTTTATTGCGCCCGGGCAGGAAGTCGATGGCCGAAATATTGAGCCTTCCTTCCCCGTCTGCAAGATCATCGCCCCACCAGAAGTAATTACTCTTGTCGTTAGCCCGGCATGCATACTCCCACTCGGCCTCGGTAGGAAGGCGGTAGACCAACCCTTTCGGCAGGCGCCCGGCTTCCCTTTCCTTTTTGGTCAGCCATTCGCAAAAAGCTTTACCGTCGTTCCAGCTTACACATACTACCGGGTAAACATCTCTCTGGGGAAAGCCGAAGCCCGGGTCACGCCAGCTCTTGCCCGGTACCGAAATCCAGGGATGGGGAGGCGCCTTGGCAGTGATCTTCCAGTTCGGATCGAATACCTGGGTTTTCCCGCCGGGCTTTTCGGCATCGCTTACATACCCGGTCTCTTCCGTGAAGCGACGGAACTGCCCTACGCTCACTTCCGTACGACCCATCCAGAATTCGTCCTTCACCATCATAGAACGGGGTTTTTCACCTTCGTAAGATTCCCGTTCCGTACCTGGAGTAGCACCTCCTTCGATACCCGTCGCCCATGCTTTTTCCTGGGGAGTGCTGCCCATCATGAATTTCCCGGCCGGGATCCTGACCACTTCCAGCGTAATCCCCTGCCCGAGATCGATTTTCTTACTTTCGGCCGTCGTCCTGCTCTCCGCCTCCGGAGAACGCCGGTTAACTTCAGAAGTTATGGCGGGCGAAACCCACCATAACCCTGTAAGACCGGACACAACTATAAAAATAATGCTCTGATTCATTCAATGACATTTTTACTGTTTGTTACCAGACCATCCCGTCGATCAGTTATAACCCGGGTTCTGCTGTAAATTCGGGTTGATATTAATCTCGTACAACGGTATCGGCAGCAGGGCGTGCTCGGGTTTGATGCTGCCTGTCTTATCTATCGGGATATAGTGTCCGCGGTATTTCCCGACAGTTTCAACCTTTTTCTCGGTAAAGTTTTCCGGGTCGTCGGTCAGCTTCATCCCGTAGAACTTCGTATTCATTACCTCAACAAAGATCCCCCATCTCCTGATATCCATATACCTGATGAGCCGCTCGAGACAAAATTCTACTCTTCTCTCCCGCCTTACTATTTCCCTCAGCTTATTCGCATCGGTTTCGGTAACAGCCGGCATTTTGACTTCTTCCCTACCCCTTACCTTATTAATGGTCGCATCCAGGATCGCCTGGGTTACCGGCTGTCCGGCTTCCAGGACAGATTCCAGGTAGCTCAGCAGCACTTCGGCGTAACGGATGTGAATGATGTCGTCGCCTGATGAGTTCTGAGCCCCGGTATAGTCTTCGGTCACATACTTTTTCCAGCCAAAACCGGTAGCTCCCAACAGGTTCGATCCCACGGGGCTTTCATTCCATAGTCTTCCCCTGAACATGGTATATCCCGGGAGGAACAGGCTCGCATGCAACCTAGGATCCCTGTTTTCATAAGGTTTTTTCGGATCGTACAGGGGCGACTCTTCGATAGGCAGGCCGTCGGTCACCAGGAAAGCATCGACAAGCCCCTGGAATGCATTGTCTTCCTGGTATCCGCCAAAACTCTCCGGGTGATAAACCAATTGGTTCTGGGGATTGCCGTAGAGCCCTGCCACGCAATTGGTAGCCAGGATGATCTCCTTGCTTGTTTCTCCCTTTTCTTCGAACAGCTCCTTATAACGAGGGTCGATAATATGCGCATCGAGGTCTATGATCTCCTTAAAGGTAGCCGCCGCTTCCGCCCATTTCTTATGGATCATCTGCAGACGGCCTTTTACCGCCAGCGGCGCAGCCTTCAGGATCCTCCCCCGTTCGCTTTCAGGTCTTGTGGCAGGTAAATCGTTTGCCGCTTCGGTAAGCTCCGCGAGACAGAAATTGACTATCTCATCCAGCGAGTTGCGGGTTTGATTATTAGCTTCCTGGACAGACAAAACATTGGTAACCAGCGGAACGCCTCCGTACAGCACCGACATATAGAAATATTCATACGCCCTGAGGAAGCGGACTTCCGCTTTCATCTGCGCCTTTTTCGCCGCGTCCATTTCGACCTTATCGACATTGGCCAGGAAATAATTCGCCTTGAAAATCGTGATATAGGCCCTCTGCCATATCGACTGCACCACCTGGGCGTCTCCGGGGTTGAGGTACCCGCTGTAAATCACGCCCACCGCTCCCTGCTTATAGCCGGAGTCGTCGGTATGGCTGGCCATGATCAGCAGCTCGTTGTTGTACCCGTTATTCCCCACGTTCCCGCCTCTGTATACGCCTGTAAGGGCAAGCATGGCGTCGCTTTCGGATGCCCAGAACGACGATTCGGAGAGCTGGGCAAGCGGCTGCTCATCCAGCCATTCGCTGCTGCAGCCGGGCAGAATCAACATCAGGGTAAGAAAAAAAGCCGTGGTCAAACCTATATTTTTAAACTTCTTCATGATCTTCTCTGATTATGTTTTAAAACCTTACGTTCAAACCTACCACATACAGCTTGGTCAACGGGTAAAACCAGTTTGCACCCCCGGTCTGCATTTCCGGGTCCCAGCCTTTATAGTAGCCTGTCAGTGTAAACAGGTTTTCGCCGCTGGCATATATCCTTACATTCTCCAGGAATGATTTCTCAAGCAGCGATTTAGGCAGAGAATACCCGATCTGCGCGTTTTTCAGCCTGATAAAGGTTGCGTTGCGGTACCAGAAATCCACTTTGTTGGTATTGTAAAAGCCGGAGGTGATGAAAGACATTTTGGGATAGGTCGCATTGGGGTCCGGATTTGCGGTGGTCCACCTGTTCTCGTAAGCTTCCCGCTGCACGTTCCCGTTGTTTTCAAGCGGGAAGAAAAACTGCCCGATCGTGATCATGTCTCTCCGTCCGCCTTCTCCCTGGAAGAAGAGGCTCACGTCGAATCCTTTGTAACCTCCGTTCAGCGACAGGCCGTAGGTGGTAACCGGCAGCGGCATCCCTATCACCCGCCGGTCGTAGGTATTATCTACTACGCCGTCGGGAGTCCCGTTTGGCCCACCCAGGTCCACAAATTTGATCCCTCCGGGCGAAGCCAGGAAAGCAAAAGGCTGTGACGCGTAATTATCCACCTCGCTCTGGTTGGCGAACAGGCCATCGCTGACGAACCCGTATGCGGAGCCGATCGGGTGACCTATAAAGAGACCGCGGTTGATATCCCTTTCAAGGTTCGCCAGTTTGGTCACTTTGTTGCGGACAACGGAGAATACGCCTGAAACCCCGTAGGTAAACGCGCCGGCATTACCTCTGTACTTCAGGTTAAAATCCCAGCCCCTGTTCTCCACCGCTCCTGCATTGGTCGCTGACGGAGATGCACCCAGCATATTGGAAACAGAAACATTGTAGAGAATATCGGAAGTTTCCTTGATAAAATAGTCGGCCGTGAAGTTGAGCCGGTTCGCGAAAAGCGCCAGGTCGATCCCTACATCGGTTACTTTCGTAGTTTCCCAGGTGATCGCTTTGTTCGCGATCGTCGTCACGGCCCCGCCGGCCTGCAACGTATTCCCGAAAGGATAATTCTGGCCAAGGGCGATCAGATCCTGGTAAGGATAGTTGCCTATAGACTGGTTACCCAGCTTACCCCACGAAGCTCTCAGCTTTAAATCCGAGACCCAGCTTACGGCGTTAGCGAAGAATGACTCCTGCGAAATTCTCCATCCTGCCGAAAAGGACGGGAAAAGCCCCCAGCGGTTGTCTGCCGGGAAACGGGAAGACCCGTCATACCTGAAATTCGCTTCCAGCAGGTATTTTTCTTTAAAATTGTAATTCACCCTGCCGAAGTAGGAAGCCAGCGTGTTACGCGACGCGCTCCCGCTCTGCGTGCCCCTTACAGTAGCCCCGGCATCGATTTCATAGATGCTGTTGTTGGGGAAATCATCGCGGTAGGCCCCGATGCTCCTCGATTCAAACGACTGTCCGAGTACCCCCGCCAGCACTGTCAGATGATGATTATTAAACGACCTGTTGTACTCAGCCATCGACTGCAGGGTAAGCGCGGTGCTTTGTCCCCACGAGGTGTTCAGGCTGTTACGTGTGATAGCATACGACGGCGTAATCGGGTAGGTCGCGATAAAAGCCTTATAGTCGGAATTGTTCTGTGTATAGCCCACCTGTCCTGTCAGTTTCAGATCTTTCAGGATGTTCCATATCAGGCTGGCGTTCGCGTAGATATTGGTGGCCCCATTCTGCACAAACGACCTGCTGTTCAGATCCGCCTCGGGGTGCAGCGTTTCGTTCCTGCTGTAGAATCCGTCAGGGGTAGGGCCGTGCAGGGCGTTCGAGTTTCTCATAGCGCCTCCCACAATCCCGCCCAAACCGGGGGCGTAAGCTCCTGACGGCTCTTTACTGCTGGTCTTGATCCCTGCAAGCCTTACGCTCAGCTTCAGCTTTTCATGCAGCTTGCTGTCGAGGTTCAGCCTCACGTTATACCGGTCTGCATTGTTTTTCATAATGAGGCCGTTCTGCCTGTAATAACCGGTCGAAAACATATACTGGGTCTGATCTGTCCCCCCTCTCATCGACACGTCGTGCTTGGTCTCCATACCGCTCCCCGACCCGAAAAGGTACCCTATGTGATCAAAGTTCGGGAAGTTAATAGGATCGGAGCCGTCACGGAATTTCTGGATATCCGCTTCCGTATAGCGCGGCTGCTGCCCGGTATACTGGTAGGCTTCGTTCACCATTTCGGCATACTCCCAGGAGTTGACCATCTCAGGCATCGTGGTCGGGCGCGAGCGGCCGACATACATGTTGTAGTTAAACACCGGTTTACCGGAAACGCCCTTTTTGGTTTCGATCAGGATCACGCCGTTTGCCGCTTTCGATCCGAAAATTGCCGCCGACGCAGCATCCTTCAGGACGGATACACTTTCGATATCCGCCGGGTCGACTGCATCCATCGACGCTTCGATCCCGTCTACCAGGACGAGCGGGCTGTTGCCTGCCGCACTGAAAGTCCCCTGCCCGCGAATCACAACCGAGGCGGAATTTCCTCCGGGGTTACCCGATGTCTGGCGAACTGAAATCCCGCTCATCTGTCCCTGCAGGGCCTGCGAAGCTTTGGTAACGGTACGCCGTTCCAGATCCTCGCTGCTTATACTTGCCACCGCTCCGGTGAGGTTGACTTTTTTCTGCGCGCCAAAACCAACGACGACTATCTCTTCGAGCCCTTTCTCATCTATTTCGAGCGAAAGGTTTATTTCTGTCCGGTTGCCCACCACTATTTCCTGCGAACGGTATCCCACGAAAGAAAAGACAAGCGTGGCGTCTCCATTGGCTACGTTAATGGTATAATTACCGCTTCCGTCGGTCGACGTCCCCTGCTGGGTGCCTTTGATCAGCACGTTGACGCCCGGTAAAGCCTCACCTTTTTCGTCGGTTACTTTTCCCCTTACGGTTTGCAGCTGCGGACCGGCGCTTTCCAGCTGACGAAGCAGATACTCGGTATTCAGCTTCGGTGCGGAATACGCGTCATTCGCAGCAGCCGGCTTTCTCGCTTCATTCAGGATCTCCTTTTCCCCATTGTCCCTCCGCCAGATGCCCTTCTTCCGGACAACGATCGTCTTTTCGATAATGGAATAGGTGATGGGCTGATTCTTAAAAACCTCGTCCAGGATCTCCGTCAGCGAAGCCCCCGCAGGACTCGTACTGAACGTTACGGGTACGGTCCCCTTCAGGAGCCGGCTGTTATAGAGAAAGTCGTACCCTGTCTGGGAGCGAATTTCCATGAAAATTTTCTCCAGGCCGCTGTTCCGGACGTTCATCCTAACGGTCTGTGAGTATACGGCCCCGTTTACCTGAATCATCGTTACCAGAATTATCAATGCTGTCAGCTTCATGACTAATAATGATTTCAGGATCTTACCGAAGACACCACAGGACAAATACCTGTTGCTACGCTTCCGCAGTAGAGGCACAAATTGGTTAAGTGAAAAGTAATTCATACTTTTACCAGGTTTAAGTGAAGGTTTGTTTTACATGACACAGCGTGATAAAATTGACCTGTCCACAGACAACAGATTTCCTGCTGCTTCGGTCTAGGCCCCGAAGCAGCTTTTTTATGGTACAGGTTCAACACGTTACCTTAAATCAATATACTACTTTAACTGATTATTTCAGCCCGTCTGGGCGACCCCGTCTGATGATTGCTCTCCGTTTTTACCATGTTAGAATAAAGCTTGTTAAGAGTTTGAAATAGAAAAATCCTTAATGAGAAACTTCAACGCCGGAAGATACCTCAATGGCGGAGAATATCTTTACTTTCGCCCTGTCGGTCAGCTCAAACCTGACATCGCTGCCATGCTGTAATATGGCGAGCACGTTTGACAGCGACACCTTGCGCGATACATATCCGTTAAACCTCTCGGAAGACGGATTGCCTATGTATTCCACTTCGATGTCATACCATCTGATGAGTTGCTGCATTACCTCCCTGAGCTCTGTATCCTTAAAATGAAAATAGCCGTTGGTCCAGGCCAGGTCTCCTTCTACATCTGCTTTCCGTACGGAAATAATATCCTTCCTGGCGGAACCGCCTGCGCGCGCCGAACTGCTCATACGTACCAATGACTGTTCTCCGGGCTTCAGCTGTACGGAGCTGCCTGTAGCCTGCTCTCTCACTTTGACCCCGCCTTCAAGCAAGGTAGTTTTGATATAAGAGTCATCCGAAAAGGTATTCACATTGAATTTCGTACCCGTTACCTCTATGACCTGTCCGTTACTGACCACTCTGAAAGGGATACGCCGGCCTGCAGACATAGCGCTCGCCACTTCGAAATAAGCTTCTCCGGATAGCTCCACCTTCCGCTCTACCGGGTCGAAAGTAACCGGGAAACGGAGGGAGGACATCGAGTTCAGCCTGACTTTTGTGCCATCCGGCAAAAGCACCTGGTACTGACCCGACCGGGGGGTAGCCACCGTGTTATACTCCTTCTTCAGATTTTCAGGAGAGAATTTATAATTTTCCGTCGGTGCGTAAACCAGCTGTCCGTCCTCATCTTTTTCGACCCGAACCAGGGCCTGCTTCGCTATTTCTCCCATCCCTGCATCTGACAAAATGATCGAGGATCCGTCTGAAAGCGTGAGAAGGGCTTTATTATCGCCCGGAGCTACATCCGCCTGTACGGACTCCGGCTTCTCTACGGAACTCCCCGGTTTCTGATAGACGCCATAATATACAAAATACAACCCCAGAACCAGCACTACTGCGGCTGCCACACGCGGCCATACCCGCACGGACCACCAACTTTTCTCTTTTTCCTGTTGCTGGTCTTCCCACTCATCCAGGCGCCCCTCTATTTTCGAAACCAGCAAAAGGTCTGTCGGCGATGTCCCCTCATGCGCCAGCTCCAACGCCATTTCTTCGTACTCTCTCATGACCTCCCCGGCCTGCTCAGCATCCAATGAAGCGAACCATAACACAAATGCCCGGTGCTCCTCTTCAGTATACTGCTGTCTGAGATAGTTTCCGAAAAAGTTATGGTAGTCTGCTCTTCTCATACTCCTAAAAGACGTACCGGTCTTTCAAAAGCACCCCTGGTATTTCAAAAAAATTTTACAGGGATGAAAAATGGCGAAAGTTTCAACTTCAAAAACACATCTATTTAAAATCTTCAGGCCTTTTTCCCTTCTGATACATATCGAAGCCAAACATGGTGGGTTCATATTTTCCCACGATCGCAGCGTCGGTCAGTTCCGGGATACTGCCTTCCAGGTCTACAGCCCAGTAACAGGCATTGATGAAAAGACGCCGCAGATCTTCGTTAAGAAAGTCCATGGAAGCGCCCATTGTGGTGACAAATACCTTGCCCTTCTTACCCGAATCGGCGGTGTACTCCCTGGTCCAGGCCAGCGGCATGACAGATTTTCCCCAGACTCCCCCGCTCTCTTTTCCAAGCCCGTCGACAGGAAGCCCCCAGAGCAGGACCTCCGCATCGGAAGGGAGATCCCTGATACCGTATACATCCGTGATCCCCCAGATTTCCCTCACACCTTTCAATATCGGGTGCCCGGCCGACTGCCTGATCCCGTCTATGAGCGCGCGGGTGCCTTCCTTCCCGTTGGCGCCGTGGTGGCTCACCCAGGTCTCGCCCAGAATCCTCTTTCCGAATCCGCCTTCCCAGCCTTTATGCTTACTGGTAAAGCCGTACTTCGCAAACCTGCTTTCCGGGTTCCTGGTATACCGGAATGCATGGGTCGCGGTGCGGATACCGATGATGGGCTTTCCTGAATTCAGGTACCGGTCGAAATAAGCCATCTGTGCGTCAGGATACTCCCTGAACCGGGTGGCTAACACTACCAGGTCCGCGTCCGCAAGCTTTTCCAGTCCCTTTATATGCTGGTGTTCATCGGGGTCTACAAAATGAGTTTCAGGATTAGCAGAAAAAAGGACCGTAGTCCTGAAGCCGTGGCGGGTTGCCAGCAGCTTTGCCAGCATAGGAAGCGATTCTTCCGAGCGGTAGGCTTCATCGCCGGCAATCAGGACAATGTGTTTATTCCGGTTAAGTCCGGAGCCAGGCTGCGAGCCCGGCCTCGGGCCCGGTTCAAAATCCAGCCATGCGGGGCCCTGGGACCAGGCCTGTGTCAGCAGAAAAAAGCAGAGGAATAACAACCCTGCCGGTTTCATTTTTTTCATCAGAATCAGTAGTAGGTGTTAAAATGTTGTTTTACTTCCTGCCTAATTTAAACGCCACCAGCGCATCACCCTTAGGAGTGCCAAGCGTGGACCCGCCGCAAACCACAACGACATACTGCTCGCCGTTTACTTCGTATGTGCTGGGGGTCGAAAATGCGGAAAAGGGCAGCTCCGTCTCCCAAAGCAAAGCTCCGTTGTCTTTATCGAATGCCCGGAACCTGGCATCTTCTGTAGCTGCGATAAACAGGACTCCCGTCGCGGTCAGGATAGGGCCGCCGTAATTCTCGGTACCGCTGTTGGGTATTCCCCTTTCTTTATACTGCGCTATCTCCCCAAGGGGTACCTGCCACTTATGTTGCCCTGTATTCATATCAATGGCTGTAAACCTTCCCCACGGCGGCATGATCCCCGGCCTTCCTTCGCTATCCAGGAATTTGGTGTACCCCCTGAAAGCCCAGGACTCTTTCGGGCTACTGCTTCCGTCAGCCTGTTTCTTCTCCTCCAACACCTCCTTTTCGCCCAATAAAAAGCTGACCAGCGCTTTCCTGTCGGCAGGCGATATCTGCGGAAAGCCGGGCATCATACCCCTGCCCCTCGGCACAAGGTCCATCAGTTCGTCGCGGGTTAATTTATCTTTCACTGATACCAGAGACGGGAACCCGCTGGCGGGATTCCCTAAACGGTCGACACCATGGCATGAGCCGCAAAAATTCCGGTATATTTTTTCCCCTCCGGTAAACCTCGACTCACCTTCAGAGGTCGGCTTCAAAGACAATATCCAGGGAACTTCGTTTGAGTTCACATACAGGATTCCATCCGGGTCTACGGCGGCTCCGCCCCATTCGGCGCCTCCCATTAAGCCCGGTACCACCATCGTGGGAATCTCTCCCACGGGCATGTATATCCCTTTCCGGTAGGTGTGGTATATCCTTTTCAACGAATCATAATCCGGCGAATGAATGTTAAGATCAGCTTCCGAGATCTCCTGCCTGGAAATGGGCAGGGGAATCTTCGGAATGGGTTGGGTGGGAAAGGCCGATTCATCGGGAATGGGCGAAGCGGGCACTTTCACTTCTTCGACCGGGAATACAGGCTCTCCCGTATCGCGGTCAAAAACAAAAATATGCCCCTTTTTTGTCTGCTGCACCACTACATCGATCTTTTTCCCGTCCTTCCGGATGGTCATCAGGTTGGGAGGCGCCGGCAGGTCCATATCCCAGATATCGTGTCTTACAATCTGGTAGTGCCAGATTCTCTTCCCCGTCTTTGCATCGAGCGCAAGAAGGGTGTTGGCAAATAAGTTCTGACCCTTCCTGCTGCCGCCGAAAAAGTCGGGAGCCGCCGACCCGGTAGGAGCGTAGACGATACCCCGCTTATGATCTACCGTCATCCCTGTCCAGTTGTTGGCCGCACCGACAATTCCCCTGGTATGAACATCTTCGGGCCACGTATCGGCGCCGAATTCCCCTTTCCTTGGAATGGTGTGGAAAATCCAGGCGAGTTCTCCTGTTCTGACGTTGAACGCCTGGATAAAACCGGGAGCTGCCCCCGGATCTTCCATCATAACCGTAGGCATGATGATCAGGTCTTCAAAAATTGTCCCCGGAGTCCTCGACATCAGGTACTTGCCTTTGGCCCCTTCTCCCAGCCCGGAACGCAAGCTTACGCGCCCTTCTTTGCCAAATCCCGGGAGCGGCTGACCTGTATCGGCATTCAAGGCATAAAGCCATTCATCGTACGAGAAAAGAATCCTTCTGTCCCCGTTTTCCTCCCAATAGGCAACACCCCTGTTTTTCAGGTAATTTTTCTTTTCGGAGGGGGCAAACCGCCACTTTTCTGTCCCGGTAGCCGCGTCGAGCGCAAATGCTTCGCTCGCGGCCGTCAGCCCGTAAAGCACGCCCTCAATGATGATCGGGTTACACTGCCACACCCCCGAATCGCCGGAATTGTACACCCAGGCCCTTTCCAGTTCTCCAACATTTTCACGGGTAATTTGCTTCAATTCCGAATAGTGACTTTTCTCAGGCCCTCCCATATACTCAGGCCAGTCTTTGCTATTTTTTTTATTTGTACAGGAAAATACTCCTAACGTAATCCATAACAAGCCGCATACCGGCATCAATAAAAATCGCATATCTTATTATTTATACATAGAAGATCATATCACCCCTTCAGGGTTTTCTATTTTGTTATGCCATCCCATCTATAGTCATGTCAGCCTTTCAGGCTTTTATTATCGACAATTCGCGAAATTCCTTTAGAAGGCCCTCCCCCTCTCCAGCTAAGGAGAGGGGGCCGGGGGGAGAGGTCACCACCCAGGGTTCTGTACAAATTTATCGTTCAAAGTAAGCTCTACACTTGGGATAGGGTTCAGGTAATCTCTTTCCGGCCGGAATCCATAGCCGTTGGGCTGTGACCGCTGATATGGGTCGATATATCCGTTCCCATCGAGGAATATATGGGTTCCGACGACCATTTCGGGGTAGTCCGACTGAATAAACTTAGCTCCCAACGGCCGCTTTCCTGTAAAGGTATGATGGGCGCGCCATCTGAGCAAATCATACAGGCGGATCCCTTCAAATGTCATTTCTACTCTCCGCTCCCTTCTTATCTCGTTAATCAGCGGCGACAGGTCAGGATAGTCCCAATCCGGGTCAGACGTTATGTTACTGATCGTCAGATGAGGCATTCCCACCCGGTCGCGCAGCTTATTAACGGTGATATCTATATCTGCCTGTGTAATCTCCCCCAGCTCGGCCCGCGCTTCAGCATAATTCAGCAGGGCTTCTGCATACCTGAAAATGATCGACCCGGTTTCACACTGATAGTAATTGGTTTTCAGGTTATCGCCCCATGCATTGGAGTACTTTTTCAGCTGGTAGCCGGTAACGCACCGGTAAGAACCTGTCTGATGGATATCTGCCCTTTCAAATAAGGTGGTATCGCCGCTCCCCAGGACGTTGACTGCGTCGCCGGGCACCCAGATACTCTGTGCAAGCCTCGGATCCCGGTTTTTAATAACCTGCAGCAGGTTCCCGTCTCCCTGGTAAAGCGGACTTTTGGAAACAGGCAGCCCGTCTATACTTAAATAGCTGTCTACCAACTCCTTTGTTATTCCCATATCGTTGCCCCAGATACTGGGCATCCAGCGGACCAGCCCGAGACTTTCATCCCATTTCTTCCATAGCAATACCTCCGGATTGGAGCCGTAATCTTTTTGACCGAAAAAGTAATAATAGTCGGTTTGGGGGTCGCCATTCCTGTAGATTCCGTATAAACCACTGTCGATCAGTTCTTTGGCAGCATCTCTTGCCAGCGTCAGATATTTGGTTCCGTCTGAACCCTGCACACCGAAAGGTGTGTTGGCGTGATATTTCTGCCAGGTGCCTTCAAAAAGACAGACACGTGATTTGAAAAGCAAAGCGATCTGTTTGTTAAGTCTTGAGGCGGCTGCCTGGTCCTTTCCTTTCATATACAGTATGGCCTTGTCGAGATCGGCCACGATCGAATCCATCACCACATTCCGGGGATCCCTGGCTTTGTACAGCTCTTCGGATTCGTCTTGCAGCGGTTTGTTGACCCAGGGCACGGCCCCGAAATCGCGCAGCAATGAAAAATAAAAGTAGGAGCGAAAAAAGTAGGCCTCGCCCAGGTATTGCTCCCAGAGACTGCGCGCCCCGGTTACGGTATGATAGTTCTCAAGAAAATAATTTACGCTCCTGATCTGCGTCCAGAAGGTATTCCAGCTTCCTCCCGAAGCAGGTACCACCCGGGTTCCGGCCAGGGTAGCATTGAAGCTTGATAAAACCAGGTTATCGCTGTTTCCTTCGAGCAGGTTAAAATCATTGCGGGTCTCATTGGGAAACACCGTGTAATACTGGTTTACGTACATTTCGAGATCGGTCGGGGTCTTCCAGTAATCAGAGCTCGAAATAGCATCCAGCGGCTTTTTTTCCAGGAAATCGCTACAGGACCAGAGAGCCAGGAGGAAAGCGGGCAGAATGAATATCTTTAAAATTTTCATGTCAGTTCCTTATTAAAATGAAACGTTTACTCCCAGGGAAAAGGATCTTGATAGCGGGTATACGAGGGGAGACGAGCTCCCGCTGACATTCGCTTCGGGATCAAAAGATTTCATGATCTTCGAAAGAGTCAGAATATTTTCTCCGCTCACATACAAACGCGTTCTTTCTATGCCGACCTTTTTTGTCAGTTGCTGGGGAACATTAAATCCCAGCTGCATATTCTTGAGCCTGAGGTAAGAAGCATCCTGCAGGAACCTGGACTGGACCTGCTGATTCTTGTTGTTCTCTGCCGTCAGGTAGGGTCTGGCGAAATAACCTCCGGGATTTTCCGGGCTCCAGAAATTAACACTGTGCTCCTGCAGTACTACAGCGGTCCAGGCCGCGCCGTATCCGAAGAAAACCTGGCTCCCCATCCAGAGATCCCTTTTGCCTACTCCCTGCCAGAACATGCTAAAGTCGAAAAGCTTGTAATTCATGGACAGGTTCAGCCCGTAGAGAAACCTGGGAGAGGTATTGCCGATTACTTTCAGGTCGCCGGGATCGTCGACCGTCTGGTTGCCGCGGGTTATTCTCCCGTCTCCGTTCAGGTCTTTGTATTTGACATCGCCCGCCCCCCATATGCTGTACAGTTGCGACTGATCTGCCCATTCAACTGCCTCCTGGTTTGTCTGGAACAAGCCTTCCGTTTCAAAGCCCCAGATTTCACCGTAAGTCTGTCCTTCATAGAAATTGGAGATCAGCCTGGTCGGGTTATTGTATTTCTTAATGATCGTTTTATTGTCTGAAAAAATCAGGTTGACGTTATAACCGAAGTTATTGTTGACGGTCTGGCGCCACCCCACAGAAAGCTCGATCCCCTTGGTCGAGAGGGTGGCATTGTTCTTCAGAGGAACACTCGCCCCGTAGGAAGCGGGAAGTGTTTCGCCGGGCCCGAACATATTGCGGGTCGTCCTGTTATACCACTCCGCCGTAAAAGTCAGCCTGTTATCGAGGGCTTCGGCATCCACTCCGAAATTCACGGTCTCGGCGCTCTCCCAGGTCAGACCGATACTCCTGTTTGACGGAACCGTCGAATATACCGGCCGGCTGCTTCCCATAATCCAGGCCAGGTTCGTAACAATCGGGATCGTCTCTTCGTGCAGGTAGTTGGCCACGTTCTGGTTACCCAGCACACCATAGGAGGCCCTCAGCTTAAAAGTATTGATTACATCTCCGATCGGTCTCCAGAAATCTTCCTTCCAGATATTGTATCCTATCGCGGCCGAAGGGAAAAACCCCCACCTTCTGCCTTTCTGAAACCTTGAGGAACCGTCATACCTGCCGTTCAACTCCAGCAGATATTTTTCGTTAAAATTATACGAAACCCGCGCGAAGGTACCCAGCGTCGACCAGTGGGACATGTTATCCGCCACGTCCATAGCACCTATCGCAGTCCGTATAGCAGGTACCGACTCGGTTACGAGGTCCCTGCGCCAGCCGCTGAGGAGCATGTTATTGGACAGCTCAGCCTGCCCTCCGAGCAGAACACTGAAATAATGACGGCCCAGCTGTTTGGAGTAGTCGGTGTAGATATTAGAGGTGATATATTCATTGTGCGTCACCTGCTGACTCATCCTGTTCCAGTTCTGGCTGTAGTGCCTGATAGGTGTGACGCCGTCGGTAGCCAAACCCCACACTACGGCACGGTGGTGTCCTCTTTTGTAGCCATAAAAGTTGTAGCTGAGATCTGCATTTACCTTCCAGTCTTTATTAAGCTGCAACTGAACGGAAGGATTAAACCACAAATCGGTCGTATACTGTTTGTCGCTTCCGCCGTTCTGAAGCACCCCGGGAAGGTTTTTATCCAATGCATAGTCACCGTTGGGAGTATAGACCGGGTCGGTCGGCCACGAGATCGCCATCATTCCGAATACCTGGTGACGGTTGTTTACATCCTGCGCGATGAGATAATTCTGGAAGCTCCTGTTAAATTTCGCTTTCAGAAAAAAGGTGAGCCGGTCTGATACCTTTAGCGAAAGATTGGAAGCCAGGTTAAAACGGTCGAACTTTTCATTTGCAAAATTGAACTTACCTGCATCGCTGAGCCAACCCATACCGACATAAAAATTCGTACTCTTTGACGATCCGCTTATTCCTACATTATGCCTCTGTGAAAATGCGAAATCCTTATAGAGCATATCCCACCAATCGGTATTGGCGTTGCCCTGATTCCAGTAGCCCCACCCGTTGGGATCCCTCGGGTCGGCTACCATAGAGGGCGTATTGACCGGATCTTTCTGGTACTGGATGATCCGCTCTATTGTTTCATCCGAAAATATCGCATTCTGACCCGAATTCGTAGCTGCTTCATTGATGGCATTTGCAAATCGCAGCGAATTCACAAATCCCGGCATATTCGTCGGCTGCGCCCAGGAAAAATTGTTGCTGTAGTCGGTCTTTATTTTTTCGGACCCTTTTCCCGACTTTGTCGTAATGAGTATCACCCCGTAAGCCGCCCTGGAACCGTAGATGGCCGTTGATGCCGCATCCTTCAGGATCGAAACAGATTCTACATCAGCAGGGTTTATCGAATTCATATCCATGGGAGTACCGTCTACCAGTATCCAGGGTGCGCCGCCTGAAAGAGAGCCTATGCCGCGAATGTTAATTCCCATCCTGGCGTTTGGTTCTCCCCCCATTGTGGTATTTGTGGTGACATTCAAACCCGGTGAAACTCCCTGAAGAGCCTGGTCCATGTTGTTGACGGGCCTGTTTTCGAGCCTTTCAGAGCCTACCTGGCTTACGGCGCCTGTAAGATTTACTTTCTTCTGGGTTCCGTAGCCTACCACTACCACCTCTTCCAGCGCCTTTTCGTCCGCTTTCAGTGATACTTCGATAGAAGTCCTGCCTTCTACCGCCACTTCCTGGCTCACGTACCCTACAAAAGAAAACACCAGCACAGCATTCTCATCCGGCACATCCAGTGTAAAATTCCCCTTCCCGTCGGTGGCGGTTCCCAGCTGGGTACCTTTAACCAATATGCTTACGCCCGGCAAACCGTCGCCTTTTTCATCGGTTACCGTCCCCCTGACCCCGATAACGTTTCTTTCCAGAGCAGGCGGCTCAACAGAATACTCTGACGCAGGATGACCTGCGCTATGCCGCTGCCTGGAGCCGGAAGACGGCAGGGCATCCGGCGATTCGTTGTGATTTTTCCGTTTTGAAGCCAGTATCACGTAGGTTTTCTCCTTCGTCTTCCGGTAACGCAACCCGGCTGCCTGTACCAGCCTGTCGAGGTTTTGCTCCAGGGTGGCGGCAGGGATTATCAGGTTTCCCGGTACGCTGCGGTTCTCCAGGAGCTGCTCCTCGAAGAGCAGATCGACCTTATACGTCTCCTTGAGACGCAGCAGTACTTCCCTCAGACTGACAGAGCTTGCCTGGAAACTTTCCTGTTTGGGCGGGCTCTGCCGGGTAAAAGCAAGCGCCTGGGCCGTTGCCAGGGACGGGGATATCCCTATCCAGGCAATGCAGCACAGAATTCTGAAAAAAGTTGGTTTTCTTTCCATATGATAAAAGGTTCAGGGTTAGGAACAGTTAGGAACATTTTTCTAAGCAATCGCTGCTACTTTATTTTGAGAATAACAGGACTTCGTTATTCTTCCGGGCAACGCGGATATCGATCATCTCGGACAGAACATCCAGAAATTCATCCAGCGTCTGGGCTTTATATGATCCGGTAATTTCCTTAGTGGAAAGCATTTTATCGGCTATTGTGATTTGTACGCCGAATATTTCGTTGAGCCGTACGCCTACTTCCGGAAGGGGTGTCCGGTCGAACACAAACCTGTGCTCCTTCCAGGTATTCTGGGCGTCTAGCTGCTCTGCAGTCAGTTTTTCCAGCTTTATTTTACCCCCGGCAGAGATACTCGCCCTATCGCCGGGCGATAATGTCACCGAAGACTGGCTGATATCGGAAGAGGTCAGCTGCACCTTCCCTTTATTCAGCACGATCCTCGTTCCTCTTTCCCGCGTGTAGACAACGAACTCCGTTCCGAGCACGGTGATCTTGCTCCGGTCGGGCGTGTGTACGGTAAATTTTTTACTATCTGCCGTCTTGCTTACTACAAACTCTGCTTCTCCGGTAAGGAAAACTTCGCGATGCCGTAAACCAAAGCCCAGGCGTGGTACGCGGAGCTTCGAATTTGCATTCAGCACGACCAGGCTGTTGTCTTCGAGGGTTACGGTACGAAGCTCTCCGTAGGCTGTGCTATACTGACGGTACAATATGAAATCGCGAAAGCTGTAAAAACTTAAGCCTAATACTACAAGGCACAACGCTGTTTTCCAGACGGCATCCCGGTAGAGCCAGGCCCGGAAAGAATTGACTGAAGTTTTGACGACTCTTGCCGGGATATCTTCTGCAACACCTCCATTGATCCGCTCCTTGTTTTTCTTCCACGCCCGCTCCGTATCCGGTAAAAAATGAGGTTGGGATCTTTCCCATTCCTCGAGCCATTCATAGTACAATTCCAAACTTCCCGCCTCCCCGAGCCACTCCTCAATAAGCTTTTTTTGCAATGAAGTAGCGCGCCCCGAAAAATAGGAGAACAGCATGTCTTTTGATAAGGTAGGTTTCATAATGAAATCAGGAATATTTTCCGGAATATGGCGAGCGCCTTACTGATATGGGCCTCCACCGCCTTCAGGGATACGTTCAGGCTTCCCGCGATCTCGGGGTAGCTTTTGCCTTCAAACCGGTGCATCAGGAATACTTTTTTACATTGAGGAGGAAGCGAATCCATCGTTTTTTCAATGCGCATACAGAGTTCGTCAAATTCCATTATATCATGCGGTTGAAGCGCAGGCGATTCAAGATCGTAGCCTGGCAGCTCCTCGTTGCTTTCCCTGCTGAATTCCCACTTGAGGTAATTGAAGCATTTGTGCCTTACGGCTTCAAACAGGTAGGCCCGGAATGAGACGGTAACTTTTTTATAGCTGGCTTTCTCCCAGAACGAATGGAAGATATCGGAAACAAGGTCTTCCGCTACCTCCTTTGTATAAACATATCTCACTGCGTGGCTGCATAAAACCCCATAGTAGCGCCGGAAAAGCAGCTCGTAACCGCTGACCGGGTCACGTTCAAAAGCCTGCCGGATAAAAAATTCCCTGTCGGCAACTGAGGCTGCCGGATTCCGTGCCGGTGTTTGGCTCATCGCTACATTTTTCCGCCGGTCATCATTTCTGTCCGGTTTTCTGTCATTTGGCGGGTGACTCATTCTGCAGAATATTTTATACTCCTTTACTATGGATGTAAAGTTTTTCTTCCAACCCCCTACCTCTGCGCAGCATTTTTTTTAACAACAGAGATCTGCCTGATGTTAAATCAACTGTAGCCTGTCGTGATAAACTACAAGACTGAAGCCCCGGTTGGAGTCTCTTTGGAATTGCTTAGACGTACAGATCCCCGGCCAGCACCCCTTTGTACCGGAAAAAAAATTCTGTAAAAATCAGATTGTCAGAATAGTATAAGACAAACGACGATACTGATTGTCATTTCCCCCCTGTTCCGGAGATATTCCATAATTGAAGAAGAAGCAGCATAGTATTGTTTCTTGACAACGGATTTCGAGATCTTCAGCTTATCCGCTATTTCATCCAGCGATAGTCCTTCCTTTGTACGAAGTTCAAAAATATAGCGTCTCTTTTCTGTGAGCCGGTCCAGCGCCAGCCCTGCTACCGACTGGTATTCCTTATAACAAAGCTCGTCGTCGAGCCTCACGCCGCTGTCTTCCGTATCGGGGGCCATCAGCGAGAGCACTTTCTTTTCTATCTTATTCCGGCGGAGCCTGTCCAGCAACAGGTTCTTTGAAACCTTAAACACGTACGCCTTGAAAGAGTCTAATTCTGCCAGCACTTCTTTCCGTTCCCAGATCTTAAGGAAGACATCCTGGATAATCTCCTCATTATCCTCCCGCACCGGGTTGAACAGGTAGAGGTACCTGATAAGCTGGGACAAATGGTTGGTATACAATACCGAAAAGGCATGTCTGTCGCCAAAGGCGCTTCTTCTAAGTAACTCTTTTTCTGTTACCTCCATACCAACCGGTAGTTACGTCCCCGGAACCCGTTTGCGGGCCGGGGCAAATGCTGCAATAGACTTATGAGAGTCAAATTTAACAAATAAAACAAGAAAAATCCAATGCTCTTTTCAACATCTTTGGTTATATCAGCGCTATATTTGTGCTTATTAGCTAACTATACGTACTACCCGTCATGACAAAATACATTGATCCGCTAACGGATTTTTCCGTTAAGCGTATTTTCGGCACAGAGCCCAACAAAGATCTGCTCATCAGCTTCATCAACAGTGTATTCTGCGGCAGAAAAACAGTCGTCGACCTGGTCTACAACAAAAACGAACATCCCGGCGAGGCAAAAGACATCGGCTCGGTAGTTTTCGACCTGACCTGCACCGGCGATGACGGGGCCAGGTTCCTGATCGAGGTGCAGCGAAGCCACCAGGCCGCATTCAAGAAAAGGATGCTCTATTACGTCAGCAAGCTTATAGCCGACCAGGCGCCTAAAGGACGGCGTGCAGAATGGAACTACCAGGTCAGCGAGGTCTACCAGATCGTGCTCATGGACGGCTTTGCCATGCCGGGAGGCAGCGACGGGCGGTACCTGCATGATATAGCCCTGTGCAACAGGGAGTCGGGCGAGGTTTTTTACCGGGAGCTGGGCTTTTTCTATATCGAATTGGTTAATTTTGTGAAAGAGGAAACGGCGTTGGAAAGCGATCTTGATAAATGGTTGTACGTGCTGACCAACCTGTCGCAGCTGGATAAATTGCCTGTATTTCTCCGGAAGCCCGTATTTGAAAAGCTGTTTGATATAGCTGAATATAGTCAACTAAGCAAAAAAGAGAGAGCTATGTATGATGTAAGCCAGAAACGCCGCTGGGATGCCTACACCTTTAAGGAAGAGAGGCGCAGAGAGGAAGCAGCTGCCCGCCAGGAAAAGGAAACAATACAAAAGGAAAAAGAAGCTATACATCAGGAGAAGGAAGCTATATATCAGGAGAAGGAAGCTATACATCAGGAAAAGCAAGCTATACACCAGGAAAAGCAAGCGGTACATCAGGAGAAGCAAGCGGTACACCAAGAGAGACAAGCGATACACCAGGAGAAGCAAGCTTTACTTCAGGAAAGAGAAGCTATACTTCAAAAAGAAGCAGAAGTCATCCGTAATCTTATTGCTTCCGGCCGTTTCAGCGACAAGGAGATCGCTGCAATAGCTTCGGTACCTTCCGGATTTGTAAAGAGAATCCGGGAACAACTCAAGGGATAATCATTTTCTTTTATTTTTTAACATTGCGTCACTGCCGGTCTTCCCGTCGGCAGGATCCGGGGACAGGCACGTTCCGTGGAAAGATCTCGTTATACCCCAAAATCGCAAGCGCTTTATCCGGGAATGATGAACGGGGACGAGTATGCGCAGCTGAAACGCGAAGCCAGGCAGCGTGAACGGGTAAAAATAGGGGTCCCTGTGCGATTCGCGCAGGGACCCCTATTTTTACCCTATCTATCGCTAGCTATTCATATCCCGGATTCTGCGGAAGCAGGTTCGGGTTTCTCAGGATTTCGACTGCCGGCACAGGCCAGAGCTTGTATTTCGGATCTGTCAGGCCGAGCTCAGCGCCAATGCGGTCAGTCCGTACCAGGTCAAACCAGGAATGGCCCTCATAGCATAACTCCAGCCTTCTTTCTTTATACAGGCGTTCTCTGAACGAAGCCGGATCAGGCACATCGGCAGCAGTTAACGCAGCAAGCCCGGCACGGGTCCTGATCTGGTTCAGCAAGGACAATGCCGCCGGATTCGGATAGGAAGTCTCGGCAAGAGCTTCTGCTTTGGAGAGCAGCACTTCCGCCAGTCGGAAAATGATAAAATTATCATCCCTTGAAACCCTTCTTGTATACTTTTTCACATATTCCTCATCGTTGGCAAATCCGAAGGTGGCAGCCTTCCGCAAATCCCCGGCCTCATAAGCAGCCACAATATCGGGATGTACCTGGATCATACGCGTACCTCCGAGAGCGGGAGGCAAATAGGTTCCCGCAATTGTATTCGGGTTCAGGTTATCGTACTGCAGCTCCCAAATCGATTCGTCCGCATTCTTATCCTCAAAGAGCGCCGCATACGTATTGTTCAGCGTGCTCTTCTTCTGGAGGATATCGTCGGCAGCCGCAATTGCTTTGTCATATTCCTTCCTGAAAAGGAAAATTCTGACCGCCAGGGCGTGCGCCGCAGCCTTCGTAACCCTTCCCTTCGTCTGTAAAGCATTGCCGTAGGACTCCGGCAAATCCCTCCTGGCAATCTCGAGATCCTCAAATACCTGGCTATAGATGAGGCTGGCGTTATCGCGCGATACCTGCAGAGAGGGTAGGTCGGGCGATGCCGTAGGTTCGGTAATCAGCGGTACATCGGAGAAGTAGCGGATCAGGTTAAAATAGGCATGGGCCCTGAGCATACGTGCCTCGGCCAGGATCTGCGCTTTCTGAGTCGCGGAAAAAGAAGGATCTTCAATCCCGGGCACCCGCTGCAGGATCACATTTACCCGGTTGATGATCAGGTAATTCTGCGTCCAGAGCTGGTTGTAGTACCCGTTGTCATCCAGGAACTGCAGGTTATTGATCTGCTCAAACTGCCTGTTGAGCGCATTCCCCCTTACATTTTTGGTGGGCAGCTCAGCCATCACCATGTAGTTGAACCCGTTGTCCAGCACGCCTTTGTAGGCCCCGATAATGGCAGCCTGGGCGTCGGCTCCTTTGGTAAACAGCTGCTCGTTCGAAACGGCGTCGACGGGCTCCTGGTCGATAACGTCGCATGCCCCCAGTGACAACAAGACTCCCGCCAGGTATATATATTTGAATTTTTTCATCAGAACAAAAGATGGTTAAAATTTTGATTGAAGATCAGAAACCTATATTCAGTCCCAGCGTATACGACTTTATCTGCGGATAAGCATTCATGTCGAAGCCGAACTGGGCGTCGTTCCCGTAAGAATTTACCTCCGGGTCAAAACCTGTGTATTTCGTAAATGTGAACAGGTTCTGCCCGACCACATATACTCTGAGGTTTTGCACGCCTATCTGCTTCAGCTTATCTGCCTTCAAGGTATACCCCAGGTTGATGGACTTGATCTTCAGGAATGATCCGTCTTCATGAACCCTGTCCGAAACAGATCCGTTCCGGGTGGGGTCTCCCCAGGCCGCGCGGTGCAGCCAGGTTTCGTCGCCCGGCTTTCTCCACCTGTCCTTCGCATCCGTAAAGGAGTTAAACCAGGTATGCATCCGCCCGTAAGAGTATTTCGGGTGGTTGAAAATCGTATTGCCGTACACGAAGTGCATAAAAATGCTCGCATCAAAATTTTTGTAGGTCAGTGTATTCGTCATCCCTCCCGTAAACTTGGGCTGCGCGCTTCCCAGGACGGTGTTGTCGGTGGTGGTAGACGCATAGGGCACGTTACCGTTGCCGTCCACATCTTCAAAATCGTAGTTACCGGTCTCG
The DNA here is from genome assembly GCA_037191015.1 of Spirosomataceae bacterium. Classification (GTDB taxonomy): domain Bacteria; phylum Bacteroidota; class Bacteroidia; order Cytophagales; family Spirosomataceae; genus Ravibacter. The sequence goes on along the minus strand of JBBCKD010000006.1, from coordinate 195,223 downwards.
GAATTTACACCCAGTATTCTCCAGCCGAATAAGGTTCCCAGCGGGTATCCCACCTTCAATACGGAAGCATAACCGTTGAACCCCAGCGGCCGGTCGTCGCCGTCGGGCAGGCTGGTCACTTTGTTACGGTTAAATGCAATATTAAAATCTGTCCGCCAGCTGAAATCATTCCTGACAATGTTCGTTGACCCCAACTGAAGCTCTATTCCTTTATTCTGGACGTTGCCTACGTTCTGAACCGAGCTTCCGTAGCCGGACGATGTCGGCAGCAGTACTTCGAGAAGCAGCCCGTGCGTTTTTTTAATATAGTAGTCAAACGTAAAATTCAGCCTGTTGCCAAAAAATCTCAGATCCACTCCCGCGTTGGTCTGCTCGGTAGTTTCCCAGGTAAGATCCGGGTTCTCGAGCTGTACCGGGGCAAGTCCGCTCAGACCAAGGTAGTTGAATCCTCCTCTTGACAACCCCCTTGATGTGAAGTTCCCGATTTCCTGGTTACCCGTCCTCCCCCAGCTTGCCCTGATCTTGGCATCGTCCAGCCACGAAACGTCCTTCATAAATTCCATTTTGTCAACCCGGTAGGAAGCCGATAGGGAAGGGAAAGTTCCGTACTTGTTATTTCTGCTGAATCTGGAAGATCCGTCTACACGAAAGCTGGCGGCAACATTCAGCTTGTTGTCGAAAGTATAGTTGAGACGGCTGAAATAAGAAGCCAGCCCCCAGCTGCTTCCTCCCGAGCTGGAATTACGGACCGAAGCCGATTCGAGGGTAGAGATCGATTCCAGCGCAAAGTTAGTCCCTGAGGCCGTTGTACGGCTCATGTGCGACTCCTGCTGCGAGTATCCCAGCAGCACGTTAAACCGATGCTTGTCTGCAACGCTGGCCGAATAATTAAGCGTGTTTTCATTGATCCAACCCCTGTCCTGCGTCAGGGAATTGGTGCCCGACCCGTTGGTGCTGCGCCCCTCATAGGTAAGATTATTGGGTGGAATGAACAGGACTTCATCCAGGCCCATGTAATCGATACCTATCGAAGACCGTAAATTAAGGCCATGTAGTATTTCGAGGTTAAGAAAGGTATTCCCGATCACGCGGTTGTTGAACGCGTAATTGGTGATTTCCCTGGCCATAATGGCCGGGTTATTGCTGGTTGCGATATAGGGGTCTTCGGGGTTAAGCGTACCGTCTTTGCGGTACAGCGGGATGGCCGGCGACTTGATAATCGCAGCCGAAACGATACCGGTATTCGTCCCGGCATCTATCCTGTCGGTCTTTGAACGGCTTAAGGTAAGGTTAAGCCCGGCGCTGAGACGGCTGTTAATGGTCTGGTCAAGGTTGATCCTTACGTTCCCGCGCTTGTATCCGCTGCCAATCACCACTCCTTCCTGGCCATAATAATTCCCTGATACCATAAACTGCGTTTTTTCACTGCCTCCGGAAACGGAAAGGTCATAGCTCTGGATAGCCGCGCTCCTGAAAATGACATCCTGCCAGTCGGTGGTTGCCAGTGTGTCAGGGCGTTCAAAATAAATCGGCATGTTGACATTCGTCCTTGCTTCATTGACCAGCTCCCCCCAGCCCGGGCCGTCCAGGAGGGAAAGGCGCTTCGTTTCTTTCTGAACGCCGTAGTAGGTATTAAAGTTGATCCGCGGCGTGCCTGCCTTTCCTCTTTTGGTCGTAACCAGGATCACACCGTTAGATGCCCTCGACCCGTAAATGGCCGCTGCAGCCGCGTCTTTCAGCACTTCCATCGACTCGATATCCCCAGGGCTGAGTGATGAAAGCGGGTTTTCCGCTACGGCGCCCCCTGAAGCGGATGCGTAGCTACCTGTATTGATAGGTACTCCGTCGATTACATACAACGGGTCATTCCCTCCGGTAATAGAGCTTGCACCCCTGATCCGGACAGTCGACCGCCCGCCGGGAGTTCCCGCATTCTGCGTAACGTTCACCCCGCTAAGCCTTCCCTGCAATACCTGCTCCGGGCCGGTGATGGGCAGCTCCGCTATTTTTTTATCGGAGACAGACAGCGAGGAAATGGCAGAGGAAATATCTCCCCGCGACTGCGACCCGTAGCCAACGACCACGACCTCTTCCAGGGATTTCTGGTCTACTTTTAAAGAGATCTCGATACTGGTCCGGTTCCCTACCCTCACTTCCTGGCTGAGGTAACCCACGAAAGAAAAAATCAACTCTGCATTTTCATCGGGCACTGCAACTGAGTAAGTGCCGTCTGAGCCGCTGATCGTGCCATGCATTGTACCCTTCACTAAAATATTAACCCCCGGCAGGGGTTCTCCCTTTTCATCCGAAACCTTTCCACGCACCGTCCGGTCCGGTATCGGCACAGCTGCTTGTAATTCCGTTTCGGGAAAGACGGTAGAGCTTTCCTCCCTGGATACCGTTTTGAGCAGAATCCTGTTATCAACTACAGAATAGTCGACCGATATCGGCTGAAAAAGATGTTTCAGTATCTGGTCAAGACGCTGCTCTTTTGCCCTGATCGTTACTTTCTGCTTCGGGTCAATCGAGCTCGGGCTGTAGATAAACCGTACATTGGCCTGTTGCTCGATCAATCCGAGTACTTTTTTAAACCGCTGACCCTCTTCGTTCAGCGTGATTTTTGTCTCCAGAACACTTTGGCCGCTTAGTGTGCTGGCTTCCGACATCCCGGAGAACACTACAAAAACAAGAGCCTGACAGAAGGCAAGTGCCGCCATTTTCCTGAGGCCGGGGCGAATCCGTAACATTGACATCATGTCCTACGTTGCTTTAAATTGTGGTTTGATTAATAAAGAATTGGGGGAGTTAAATCACGGGCCGGTCATCGTTGCTCCGGCCGGCAACCGGGGCCGGAAATAAAGATCGCAGTGCCGCGTATCTCGTACCTGGCCCGTGTCACCTCGCATAGAAAATCCAGCTGGCGGTACATATCTAGCCCGGTAAGATCACCGGTAAAAATACATTGCCGCATATCCGGGTTCCCGGCTATCAGCTGCACCCCGTATATCTCGCTGATCCTGTCCAGCACCTGGCCGACAGGAACTTCGTCGAACAGGAAGCGGGCAGAAGATTCCGTCTTCAGAACGGGCTGCGGCGCATCGACAAGATCCTGCCGCAGCGTCTTTAATATCAGGTCGTAAGAAACTTTCTGGTTAGGCATAGCGATCACGCCATCCTTCTTATTTTTTCCTGTAGACTCCGCAGTATATACCGATACTTTACCCGAAACCACCGAAACCTCGATCTTCTTCTGGCTTTCCTGCGGCTTGATACGGAAGCTGGTCCCCAGTACTTCCGTTACCAGGTCTCCCGTCTGTACGATAAAAGGTTTCTTCGGATCAGGCATGACTTCAAAAAAGGCTTCCCCCTCCAGCCATACCTTCCTGTTTTCCACTCCGAAATGCTCGTCTGCTACAATATCGGCGCCTTCCCCAAGTACAACCGAACTGCCGTCCGGCAGGGTAATCCGGCTCGGGTGGCTGGTTATCGTATCGGAAACGACTCCAGTTACCTGCTTTCCGGGATGGCTGTCCATATGCCGCAGGTACTGTAACCCGGCCGCTAAAAACAAAAACGATGCGGCTATGCCGGCGATCCATTTTACCGGAACTATCCTTCTCCGGGAATGGCTGTCTACTTTCAGCAGCTGCCAGATTTTCTCCCGGGTTTCCTGCTCGGCCTTCTCGGAATCAAATAACCTTCCGGCCGACTGCTCGTCGTAATGAAGTCTCGCCCACTTCTCCAGCAAGGCAATTTCCTCGTCGCTGCACTGCCCGGCCAGGTACTTCTCGGTAAGCTTGTCAAACTCATGTTGTGTCATTTCCAATCCCTGTTAGTTCTCGTGGTAAAAATGTCTGAGATGTTGACGCAACATTTTTATTGATTTTGTAATATGGTATTCCACTGCCTTATCGGTCAGCCCTAGTTCCAAAGCAATCCTTTTCACGGGTACTTCATCCAATTTGCTCATCCTGAAAACTGTCGCCGTTTTCTCCGGCATTTGCCTCATCGCCTGGTCCACCGCCTTGCTGAGCTCTTCATTCGTAAGTATTTCATTCACCCTGGAATTTTCGAATACTTCCTGCAGCAGCTGGAATTCCAGGTATTTTCTCAGGTTCATCTGGGCTTTGATACTTTTATTGACCAGGTTCCTCGCGGCGATGAACACATAGATTTTCAAATTCTGTATATTCGAGTACCCCCGGTTTTGCCACAGGCTCTCCATCACGTCATGCACTATCTCCTCCGCATCCTCCCTCACACCCAATTGCTGATATGCAAACCCGTACAACTGCCGCCAATACCTCCGGTAGATGACGGCGAAGGCTTCGGGTTCACCTTTTTTCATCAGCAAAACCAATGACTCATCGGTAAGATCAGTGTATCGCATCCGATTCATTTTGTTAAAGGTTCGCTTTACCAGCCAAACCCCTAAACCTAAACCCGAAAATTTTTTGATTTTTCTTCTGCCGGTATCGCCTGCAGGAAAATGAAAGAATTCTTCTTATCCCCTTCCCTCGTAAACTTCCAGCCTGCTCCTCAAATTCGCCACTTCCTGTTTGAGCAGATCTATTTTATACAACAGGTATTGAATAGTCTCGATCCCTTCAGGGTTGATATCCAGCTCGTAATGCCACCGGATATACCGCTCCAGTTGCGGCAGCACCGAATAAGGAATAAACCGCTCGTTATTTACCCAGACAATCTCTATCAGCCCGCCGTCTTCCAGCGAGTCTATAAAAGAGCCTTCAATATCATATTTCAGACAATAGCTCGTAATGCTTATCATTTCAGTACTCATAGTTCCGGTGGTTTAGGATTTTGCAATTTCCCTGAAAAGCTCCTTTTGTCTCTCCGACAAATTTACCGGGATCTTCACCTGGTAAGTCACGATAAGGTTTCCGAAAGATCCCTCTTTCTTATATACCGGGAAACCTTTTCCTTTCAGCTGCACCTTGGTATTATTTTGCGTACCGGGGCTGACTTGCAGCTTAACCTGGCCGTTCAGCGTATCCAGCACGATTTCCCCACCCAGCACCGCCGTGTAAAGATCTATTTCTTTCGTCATGTGAAGATTATCCCCCACCCTGCTGAAACCCGGATCCGGGCTAATCGTAAATGTAATATACAAATCCCCGTTCGGCCCTCCGTTTGCCCCGGGAGCACCGTAACCTGCGAGCTTGATCACCTGCCCGTCGGCCACACCGGCAGGGATAGTGATCCTGATATTCTTCCCGTTTACCGTTAAAACACGCGGATGCGTCTGGGCTGCTTCCCTCAGCGACAACGAAAGCTCCGCCTGGTAGTCGCCCCCCCTGAACCTCTGCTCGGTCCTTCCCGACCTGCCGGCGCGCTGGCCGAAAAGAGATTCGAAGAAATCCGAAAAATCTCCGCTGTCAAAGTCCCCGGTATATTCCTGCCAGCTGCTCTGACCGGTTTGCCGCGAACCGCGCTGCTGTCGTTTTGCCTGCTCAAACTGCTCGGCATGCTCCCAGTGTTCTCCGTACTCGTCGTATTTTTTCCTTTTTTCCGGGTCACTCAACACTTCGTTAGCTTCGTTGAGCTGCTGAAACTTAACCTTCGCCTCTTTGTCATCAGGGTTGAGGTCGGGATGCAGTTTCCGGGCCAGCTTCCTGTAAGCTTTTTTTATGTCCTCCTGGCTGGCCTCTTTACCTAGCCCGAGAATTTTGTAATAATCAATGAATGCCATTTGTATCAGATACGTATGATAGGTAGTCAGAATACGGTTCAAAAAAACCGGGGCAAATGCCGCATCTAATTTACATGCGAAACATCGAAATCATTTTGCATCTGTCAAATTATTTATATAAATAAACAAAGGTTTTTTAACTTTTTCATTTCTAATATGTTTAGGTAACATGGGGTCTCTCTTTATCAAAAGATTACGCTATATATGTTAACTAAACCTGTAAGAAAACGCCTTCTCCCTCTGCTATTCATTTTTTATTCCACAGGACTTCCCGCTCAGACAACGATCTCTTTGAAGGAGGCCGTAAAAACAGCGCTGGATAACTACGGCACTATCAAATCGAAAGCCAGCCACGCTGCCGCATCGACATCCGCCGCGTCGTTTACCCGGAGCGAATACCTGCCCAATATGAATGTAGCCGGCCAATGGACCTACGGGACCGTAAACGGGCAAATTGGCCCTGGATACGGGTTCGGCGGGCTCGGAGTCGCCTCTTCCGGTCTTCCCTCTCCGACCCAGAGCTGGGACGCTGCCTTCGGCGCTATTTACCTTGCCAATGTAAACTGGGATTTTTTCGCTTTCGGAAGAGTGAAAGAGAAAATCAATATCGCCGAAGCCAATGCGGTCCGCGACCAGAAAGACCTTGAGCAGGAGATCTTTGAGCATAGCGTGCGGGTAACAGCGGCTTACCTCAACCTCCTCACTGCCCAACGCCTAAGGCTGTCGTATGAAAAGAACCTGACCAGGGCCCGGGCCGTAGAAACAGTGGTGACTACCCGCGCCAGGAACGGCCTGATCGCAGGCGTCGACTCCCTCCTAGCCAACGCAGAAGTTTCAAATGCGCGCATCGCCATTACCCGCGCCCGTGACTTCGAGCAGGAGCAAAGCAACCACCTGGCCGTCCTGATGGGAATCCCTCCCGGGGAATTCGCGCTCGACACGCTGTTTATAGCAAGGCTGCCGGCATTGCTTGACGAGCTCCCGGCAGGTACGGTCGAATCGCATCCTACCCTTCAATTTTTCAGAAGCCGTATCCTCGCGGGAGAATCCCAGCAGCGCTACTACAAAACCTTTTATTTCCCGGTTTTCTCCCTGGTAGGAGTTTTTCAAACCAGGGCGTCAGGTTTCGGAAGCTCCTATGCAACCGACAGGACCGACTTTACGCATAGCGCCTGGGAGGGCTTCAAACCGGCAAGGAGCAATTTCCTGATGGGTCTGGGCGTAACCTGGAATCTGACCCAGCCGATCAGGTATTCCCACCAGGTAAGGAGCCAGGAGCTTACCAACCGGGCTCTCCTCGAAGAATACAATCTTGCCAGTCAACGCCTTAACGCTCAGCTGGAGCTCGCCGGCAACAAGATCAGTAACGCGCTCGAGAATTACAGGGAAGCTCCCATACAGGTAAAAGCCGCTGCCGACGCCTACCTTCAGAAATCGGTAATGTACAAAAACGGCCTCGCTAATCTCGTGGAGCTTAACCAGACGCTTTACGCTCTTATAAGGGCGGAAACAGATCGCGACATTGCCGGTAATCATGTCTGGCAGAGCTTCCTGATGAAAGCTGCCGCGCTGGGCGACTATTCTGTTTTCGAAAATCAACTATAACCAGTTACATTCCTACCCTGTCCGCTTCCGGCGGGCTGCACCCCGTAACCACATGAACCTGATTCGCTTTGCATTAAGAAAGCCGATAACCATCATGGTTGTTGTGGCCGGTCTGCTCTTCTTCGGAATCAGCGCGGTCAGAAAAATTAAGATTGATATTTTTCCCAGGCTCGATCTTCCGGTTATGTACATCGCCCACCCTTTCGGGGGCTATACGCCTAACCAGATGGAGACATTTTTCGGGAAGCAATACGTCAACACGCTGTTGTTTGTAAACGGTATCAAAGCGATAGAGACAAAAAACGTGCAGGGCCTGACCCTGATGAAAATTACGTTTTACCCGGGCACGAATATGGCCCAGGCATCTGCCGAGCTGAGCGCTTTTTCAAACCGCATCCAGGCCGCTTTCCCGCCCGGCTCCAACCCGCCTTTCATTATCCGGTTCGATGCCTCTACTCTGCCTGTCGGACAGCTCGTGCTATCGAGCGACGTCCGGACCAACAACCAGTTGATGGATCTTGCCAACTTATACGTCAGATCATCGTTTACAGCAATCCCCGGGATCGTGTCATCCCCGCCCTTCGGAGGAAACATCAGGACTGTGGTGATAAAAGCCGACCCCGGGTTAATGAGATCGCACAACCTCACTCCTGATCAGCTGGTAGAAGCCATACGCCTTAACAACCAGACCGCCCCGTCGGGAAACGTAAGGATCGGTGACAAAAATTATATCACACCCACCAATACAACCATCAAAACCATCGCCGAATTCGGGGATATCCCGCTGTATAAAGGCAATGGGGTACAGAACCTGTACCTGAGGGACGTCGCAACCATAGAAGACGGCGCAGACATCACCACCGGTTACGGTCTGGTTAACGGCAAACGTTCGGTCTACCTGACTATTGCCAAGAGCGCCGATGCCTCTACCTGGGAAGTTGTACAAAACCTGAAAAGGTATATCCCGAAAATGCAGAGCACACTGCCCGAGGACGTAAAGCTGAGCTTTGAGTTTGACCAGTCCCAATACGTGATGAACGCGGTCAAAAGCCTTGTGGAGGAGGGGGTGATAGGAGCTGTGCTGACCGGGCTTATGGTACTGCTGTTCCTGGGCGATGCCCGCGGCGCCCTTATCGTTATCCTGACCATCCCCACATCGATCATTATCAGTATACTGTTTCTCAACCTTCTCGGCCAGACGATCAATATTATGACCCTCAGCGGGCTCGCGCTGGCTATAGGGATACTGGTCGACGAAAGTACCGTCACGATCGAAAACATTCACCAGCACCTGGACATGGGGAAACCGAAGGCCCTGGCCATATGGGAAGCCTGTAAGGAGATTGCCTTCCCGAAGCTGCTGATCCTGTTCTGTATCCTCGCAGTCTTCGCGCCGGCTTTTACAATGGAAGGAATTCCCGGATCGATGTTTATGCCGCTGGCGCTGGCGATCGGGTTCAGTATGATTGCTTCCTATTTCCTGTCGCAGACCTTCGTCCCGGTGATGGCTAACTGGCTCATGAAAGGGCATTCTAAGGCCGCTGCGCGCCCCGATCGGGAAAATGATACCGGGGAACTGAAAAGAGTGCTCAGCGAACGGGAGGATAGCAACCGGGATGGTAAAATAAGTTTCTTCGAACGGCTGAGAATAAGATTCCTGAGGTTTATCAACCGTATGATGCCTTACAGGCGCCCGATCGTCGTTGTTTATCTGCTGACCTCCACAGCCCTGGCCGGCTTGCTCCTGAATCACATCGGTAAAGACGTGCTTCCTAAAGTAAACGGCCGCCAGTTCCAGGTCAGGCTAAGAGCCCCGGAAGGAACCCGGATCGAGCGTACGGAAGAAAAGACGCTCGGGCTCATCGGTATTATTAAAGACATTACGGGGCCTGAGAACGTGGCCGTTACCTCCGCCTACGTCGGCCAGCACCCGGGACCGTTCTCCGTCAGCCCGATCTACCTCTGGATGTCCGGCCCGCAGGAAGCAGTACTCCAGGTGGCTTTAAAAGAGGGATTCCATGCCGATCTGGATGAGCTGAAAGAAAAGATCAGGAAGCGGACCAAAGCTGCCATTCCCGGTATCAGCCTCTCGTTCGAGCCGATAGAGCTTACTGATAAAATCCTAAGCCAGGGCTCCCCCACGCCGATAGAGGTAAGGCTGACAGGCCGGGACAAAAAAACCAACGAGCAGTATGCCGGCAAATTGATCGAAAAGCTGAAAGAAATCCCTTACCTGAGGGATGTCCAGCTGGGGCAGTCAAATAAATACCCTGCCGTCAATATCGAGATCGACCGTATGCGTGCTTCCCAATTGGGGGTAGATGTAGCTGAAATTTCCCGGTCGCTGATAGCCTCTACTTCGTCATCACGCTATACCGATAAAAACATCTGGGTAGACCCGAGAAGCGGCAACAACTACTTTGTACAGGTGCTTGTTCCTGAAAACCAGATGAGCTCCATTCATGATATCTCCGAAATTCCAATCCTGAAAGGTCAAAGCCGACCGCTATTGGGCGACGTAGCGACCATTGTCCCGGATACGACGTACGGGGAAAATAATAACCTGGGGGCGCTGCCGGCGCTGTCGGTGACCACCAACCTCAACGAAAAAGACCTGGGAACTGCGCAAAAAGCCGTCCGTGACGTGATTGATTCTTTGGGAGAGCTTCCGCGCGGGCTTACCGTACAGCTCATTGGGATGAGTGAAACGCTGACCAGTACACTGGATAACCTCGAAGGCGGTCTCATGGTAGCGATCGTGGTTATCTTCCTGATGCTGGCCGCCAATTTCCAGTCTTTCAAGGTATCGGCGATTGTCCTGGCCACTGTGCCGGCTGTTATCGTCGGCTCGCTCACTTTGCTCCTGCTCACCGGATCGACGCTGAACCTGCAGTCTTATATGGGGATCATTATGTCCGTAGGGGTTTCCATCTCAAATGCCGTCCTTCTCATTACCAACGCCGAAGAGCTACGCCTGCGAAGCGGGAATGCCCTTTCCGCAGCCTATGAATCAGCTTCTCTGCGTTTACGGCCCATCCTGATGACGGCCCTCGCCATGATCGTGGGGATGATTCCGATGGCAGCAGGATCAGGAGACGGAGGAGACCAGGCCTCTCCCCTCGGAAGGGCGGTGATCGGCGGGCTGTTTACCTCGACCTTTGCCGCACTGTTCATTCTTCCGCTGGTATTTGCCTGGGGACAAGGAAAAACCTCTACCCAAAGCGTATCGCTCGATCCTGAAGACGAGCAAAGCAAATTCTATATCCCGACAACCAGGAAAACAAACTGACAGCAGCGCATTTTACCCTGTCTGCCGATAACAGATCCATTTTAAACTGCTATGAAATCAATAAAACCCGTATTTTCCACCCTCTCCGCAGCGATTCTTGCTACCCTGTTCTACTGCTGCGGAAAAACGCCGGCAGTAGAAACTGAAGAAGAAGCCGAGGCTGTACCTGTGGAAGTATTCAGTCTTAAAAAAGGGAGCGTATCTTCCGAATTGAAACTACCCGGCGAGCTGATCGCCTTTCAAAATGTGGACCTGTATGCGAAAGTAAACAGCTTTGTCAGGAAATTATATGCAGATGTCGGATCGGAGGTAAGGGAAGGCGCGCTCCTGGCGACACTCGAAGCCCCGGAGCTGGCCTCCCAGCTGGCCGGCGCCGAATCGAGGCTCCAGGCGCAGGAAGCGATGTATCTCTCCAGCAAATCTACCTACGAGCGTTTGCTCGAAACCAGTAAAACGCCGGGCACGGTCTCCCCCAACGACCTCGAGCTCGCTTTTGCCAGGCAGCAGTCTGACGCCGCCCTGCTCCAGTCTGCCAGGGCTACTTTTAACGAGATCAGCGATAACCGCAATTACCTCGAGATCAGGGCGCCCTTCTCCGGCGTCATCACCTCCCGCCATGTGAGCACGGGCGCTTACGTAGGCCCTTCCGGTAAGGGGTCCGAATTCCCGTTGTTTTCACTTGTCGAGCAGAACAGGCTCCGGCTTGTAGTCAGCGTTCCCGAATCTTACACGCGGTATGTCAACTACCGGACCCAGGCAAAATTTACCGTCAGATCATCGCCCGGCCGGTCTTTCTACGCAAAGGTAAACCGGCTGTCGGGCGCTCTCGATCCGAAGCTCAGGGCCCAGCGTACCGAGCTTGATGTCGACAACAGGGACAAGAGCCTGCTCCCGGGCATGGTTGCCGAAGTTACGCTTCCTATGACGACTTCCGATTCTTCCTTCAGCGTCCCAATACAATCGGTGTTAAACACGGCGCTGGGGTTGTATGTTATCAGATTAGAAAATGGCAAAGCCCGCTGGAAGCCGGTGACTGCAGGTCGGAATGATGCCGTGAATATGGAGATTATCGGGGATCTCAGCGAAGGCGACACGCTGGTCCTTCACGTCAGCGAAGAGATCCGAGACCGGTCGGAAATAGCAAAAACAAAGCTGCTCGGTGAATAGGACAGGTCTTTAGCCCGTCTCTTATTTTGCGGTGGCCATTACCATTTTAATGTCTTCCTTCGCTCCTATTTCGAGTACGTCGACCAGATCCTGGACCGCCAGGCTCTTATCGAGCCTGAGCACAATAGTACGCTCCTGTACATTCAAAAAGGTGTTATGCAGGGTAGTTTCGAGCTGGTCGACGGGAATCGGCTGCTTGTCCAGGAAATAGTTCCTGTCCGCATCTACCGACAACGTCATCTGCTTGGTATAGCTCCTTTGCGCAGCCTCCGCCTGGGGCAGCATCAGTTTAATAACATTCGGGTTGGCCATCGTAGAGATGATCAGGAAGAACAGCATCAGGAAGAACATGATGTCATTCAGCGAATGTGTAAAAACCTCCGGGGCGAACCGGCTCTTTCTGCGTATCTTCATTACTTATTCAGTTCTCTTGGAAATCTTGAAAAGGGCTGGGCGCTGCATTATTTCCCTACAGGTTTTTGCAGCACATCCAGGAAATCGGATGCGGCCATCTGGAGACGCAGCGCAAAGCGATCTATTTTCATATTGAGCATATGGTACCCTGCATAGGCGATCAGACCGATGATAAGACCCGTTCCCGAAGTGATCATTTTTTCATACATCCCGCCTGAAATCGTGCTGATGTTAAAATCATTGGAAAGCGAGATATCATAGAAAATCCTGATGATACCCGCGATCGTACCCACGAAACCAAGCATCGGAGCGATACCGGCAATGACCCCGAGGTAGGACAAATTTCCTTCCAGGCGCTGGAGCTCGATCTGGCTGGCGTTTTCGATGGTCGTCTCTATATCTTTAATAGGGTACCCGATACGGCTGATCGCCCGTTCAAAAATCCGGCCTATCGCGTTCCGCTGGTTACGGCAGAGAGATTCGGCAGACTTAAGATTGCCTTCCTGCACAAAGTCCCGGATGTTATCTACAAAATTCTGCTCGACTTTCCCGCTTGTATTGATGCCAAGATATCTTTCAATGATCAGAAAAAGAGTTGCCAGCAGAAGCAGGCCGAGGGGTAGCATCACCCAACCACCTTTGCCTAATAAACCGAATAATGTAAGTCCCTGGTCAGATGTTGCAGCAAGGGTGGTATCGGAAAGTGCCTGAAGAATTACCATTCTGAAAAAAAGAAAATTAAGTTTTAAGTCTTAAGCGTTATCGTTGCCCGGATGTTACTGAAGAAAACGGGAACTATATCTTTGTTATTGTTCAACTCCAAAATTAGGAAAATAAATATTGTGCAACGTTATACTCGCTTTATACTCGCAAATTATTTAAAATTGTTAACACGCTCCGGCTTAAATCGGGGCGCCTCCGGCTAGTTGCGGAGCACCTCCGACAACTATCGGAGCTCATCGTCTCATTATCTAATTGCTCATCATCATCTTGTCTCATCGTCTCTTAACAAATGAAAATTCACATAATAGATACCGGATTTTTTAAGCTCGACGGCGGAGCCATGTTCGGGGTAGTACCTAAAACGCTCTGGAGCAGGCATATTTCCGCCGACGGGAACAATCTCTGTAACTGGGCAGCACGCTGTCTGCTTATCGAAAACGGCTCCCGTCTTATCCTGACAGATACCGGCCTCGGCGATAAGCAGAGTGAAAAATTCTTCGGCCACTATTACCGGAACGGCGATGCCACACTGCTATCATCGATTCGTAAGGCAGGATTTACGCCCGAAGAAATCACCGATGTCGTACTTACACACCTTCATTTTGACCATGCAGGAGGCGCAGTCAGGTACAGGGACGGCAAGCCTGTCCTTACTTTTCCCAATGCCCGGTACTGGTCGGCGAAAGGGCAGTGGGAATGGGCTATCAGGCCCAATGCGCGGGAAAAGGCCTCGTTTTTATCCGAAAACCTGCTCCCGATCGAAGAATCCGGACATTTGATGTTTATTGAAAACGGAAATTCGCCCTTCCCGGGTATTTCTTTCATTCACGTCAATGGACATACGGAAGAGATGATACTCCCCCTGATCGACTGCAACGGAAAAAAATATCTCTTTGCCGCAGACCTCCTGCCTTCCTCTGCCCATCTCCCGATTGCCTGGGTCATGGGCTACGATGTAAGGCCGCTGGTTACCATGGACGAAAAGAAACAAATTCTTCAGAAGGTATCGGACGAGCAGATCACGCTCATTTTCGAACACGATGCCGGCTACGAAGCCGGCACGGTAAAACAGGGAGAAAGAGGGATCGAAATAAACACACGCGGCAGATTGGCCGATTACCTGTAAAGGGTATGAAAACCGGGTTAGTATTATCGGGAGGAGGTGCCAGGGCGTTTATGCACCTGGGCGTCATGCAGGCATTGGACGAACATGGCATCACAATAGATCTTATCAGCGGCACCAGCGCCGGGGCATTGGTCGGGGCGCTCTATGCCGGCGGTTATACGCCGAAAGAAAGCCTGGGTATCCTTTCGAAATCCGACCTGTTCCGTTCCGTGCGTTTTGCATTCGGCCGACCTGGACTGCTACGTATTTCGGCAACGGAAAAAATCCTTTCGGGGTACTTTCCCGACAACGACTTTTCTGCGCTGAAGATTCCGCTGACCATTACCGCCACCGATATAGTAGCTGCTGAAACCGTCGTGTTCGACGCCGGGGAGTTAATCCAGCCAATGATCGCGTCCTGCGGGATCCCGGGGCTTGTCGAACCGTACAGGTACCAGGGGCGGGAACTTGTCGACGGCGGGGTCCTGAACAACATGCCGGTCGAATTTCTCGAGGGAAAAGCGGACCGGGTTGTCGGCGCACACTGCAATCCTTTTTTCCAGGATCGTCCTTTCAAAAACTCTTTTGAGGTCGCCTACCGGTCGCTGCTGCTCGCCGTACACAACCAGAACATCGAACGCCTGCAAAAATGCGACCTCCTGATCGAGCCCCCGGGGATGCGGGCCTTCAGTATCTTTGACTTTCACAAATCGAAGTCTATTTTCCGGACCGGCTACGACTTCGCCTGCCGTCTCCTGTCGGAGGGTCTTCATTCGCTTCACAGGATCGGCCACTGATTTTTTGTAAAAGAGTTAGCCATTAAGGAGTTAAGGCTGGTTAAGATGGCGCTTAATGCTCTTAATTTCTTAATGTTATATAAAAATAATGCTTTTGTCCGAAACAAAATCTACCTTTAAGGTGAGGCTGTTTTACCATTAAATTCTTTTGCAAAAAGAGTATTTTGCCATACTGTATGCATCTTTAACCTGATATTTGACTACCAAAATTACCGCCAGTTTATATGTTAAACAGAAGAGAGCTATTAAAAAAAATCTCGGCTATCCCTCTGGCCGGGGGAATAACTGCCGCCGAAATTTCTACGCCACCCGCCGCCCCTGACTGGGTAAAAGAGCTGGGAATCAGGACCTTTATCAATGCCGCAGGTACCTATACCTCTATGACAGGCTCCCTTATGCCCGATGAAGTCGTACAGGCTATACAGGCAGCATCAAAAGAATTCATGATACTCGACGACGTCCAGACGAGAGTAGGCGAACGTATAGCAGCCATCACTCACGCCGAAGCGGCTGTTGTTACGGCGGGCTGCTTCTCTGCCCTTACGCTCGGGCTTGCCGGAGTGCTTACCGGTACCGACCAGGCGAAGGTAGAGGCCCTCCCCCACCTGGCAGGGACAGGGATGAAGTCGGAAGTGATCATGCAGAAAGGCCACTCCATCGGCTACTCCCATGCGCTTACCAATACGGGCTGTAAAATTGTCTATATAGAAACCGCGGAAGAGCTGGAAAAGGCCATAAACCCGAACACCGCGCTTATGTGGTTCCTACATATCCAGTCTGACAAGGGTAAAATCAACCACCAGGACTGGGTTGCGGTCGCCCGGAAGCACGGGATCCCTACCATGATCGATATTGCCGCCGATGTACCCCCGGTAGAAAATTTATGGAGATTTAACGACATGGGCTTTGACCTGGTGTGCGTTTCGGGAGGGAAGGCCATGAGAGGCCCCCAAAGCGCCGGGATCCTGATGGGGAAAAAGCACTTCATCGAGGCGGCCAGGCTCAGCATGCCGCCGAGGGGTTCTACGATAGGGCGGGGTATGAAGGTAAACAAAGAGGAAATTATCGGTATGTACGTAGCGCTCGACCGGTTTGTCAAACTGGATCAGAAAAAAGAGTGGGATACCTGGGAGCAGCGCACTGCGCTGATCGAAAGCGCTGCCAAAAGCGTCAGCGGGGTGAGTACGACCGTAACCAGGCCTGAGCTCGGTAATCATACCCCCACTCTGAAAATTACCTGGGACACGGAAAAAATAGATATGAGCTCGAAAAGCTTCCTCGAAAACCTAAGGAGCGGATCTCCCTCCATCGAAGTCATGTCGGCCGGCCCCAACGGGATCAGCGTAACCACCTGGATGCTTAAAAACGGGCAGGAAAAAGTGGTGGCAAGTAGAATAAAGGATATACTAAAGGGCGCTCTCAAATAAAAATCTTTCTTCCAATACCTAGTCCCCAATCTGATCTTATGAGAATTTTACTGTTAACCCTGTTGCTTTCCGTCATTCAACTCCCGGTCATACAGGCCCAGGAATATACCGTTCTGATAAAAGGAGGGCACCTGATAGACCCCAAAAACAACATCAGCCGTCCCATGGATGTGGGTATATTTGAAGGTAAGGTAAAGAAAATTGCCGCGAATATCGACCCTTCAACCGCTAGACAGGTGGTTGATGCCAAAGGGATGTACGTCACACCGGGACTAATTGATATTCACGGGCACGTGTTCGCGGGGACCCAACCCAACCATTACCTGAGCGACGGGTTCACGGCCCTTCCTCCCGACGGCTTTACGTTCAGGGTGGGCGTCACCACCATCGTCGATTGCGGCGGCGCAGGCTGGAGCAACTTCGACGTTTTCAAACGGAATATTATTTTCAACTCCCGGACCAGGGTGCTGTCATTCCTCAATATCGTAGGCCAGGGGATGCGTGGAGGACAATGGGAACAGGACACTACCGATATGGATCCTGTTATGGCGGCTGCCATTGCGGTCAAACACCGTAACGATATCGTCGGGTTTAAGGTAGCCCATTTCCAGGGACGGGACTGGAAACCGGTTGATAATGCGGTAAAAGCAGGCGAAATCGCAAAAATGCCGGTCATCATTGACTTCGGAGGCGCGCGCCCCGCACTTTCACTCGAAGAATTGTTCCTGAAGCACCTCAGACCCGGAGATATTTTCACGCATACCTACACACTTCTGCCCGACGAGGTCAGGGAAACAATCGTGGACGAAGCAGCCGGCAAGGTCAAGCCGTTCGTATGGGAGGCCAGGAAAAGAGGGATCGTTTTCGACGTAGGATACGGAGGCGCCAGCTTCAACTATACGCAGGCCATTCCTGCCATGAAGGAGGGATTCACGCCTTCTACCATCAGTACCGACCTGCATACCGGCAGCATGAACGGCTCCATGAAGGATATGCTTTCTATCATGTCCAAATTTTATAATATGGGAATGAAGCTGGAAGACGTCATCAAAGCCAGTACCTGGACCCCTGCCCTAACCATTCAGCGCGACGTCCTCGGGCACCTGTCGGAAGGAGCCATCGCCGACGTAGCCGTTTTCTCCATGCGCAAGGGAGACTTCGGGTTCTACGACAAAACAGGCTACAAAGTAAAAGGGAAAGAAAAGCTGGAATGCGAAATGACGATCATGGGTGGTAAGATTGTCTACGACCTGAACGGGATCGCCAATCCGATCTACTCCAAATAGAGATTTTAAAGCCGTTTTTCCAAAAAATGTAGCTGCGATGATTTTATACCGGCTATATTAGAGTTTATATTTAGTAAATATTTTTAATAAATCGCAAATCCATGAATACTGAAAAAAGAAGATCGCTGCTCAAAAGACTCGTTGCCTCGGTGGCAGGTATTGCCGGAATAGGAACAGCCGCCAACGCCGCAAAGGCCCCGGAAGCCGCGCCGGAAAAGGAAGTCGGAGACGTGGTGATGCACCAGGACGTACCTCTGTTTTCCGGTCATACAAAATTCAATAATCTTGTCTTCGTGGCCGGGAAAGGCGCGCATTTTGACGGAGACATCACCGCGCATACAAAACACGTCCTGGACGAAGTAGAAAAAGAGCTCAAAAAAGCAGGCTCCTCTATGGAAAAGGTACTCAAGGTAAATGTCTATCTTCACGATCTCAACGATTATAAAGCCATGAACGAGGCTTACCGCGGCCGGTTCGGGAACAAGCCTCCCGTCCGGACCACAGTTGCTGTTTACGGCGGGGTTCCCGGAAATTCGCTGGTCGAAATAGACTGCATTGCTTACGTATAGAGGGGATTTACTTAAACAGTTGATAAATGACATTCAGAATCCGGGGGAAACTTTTCCCCCGCATAACATTCCTGCTTGCTGCTCTCCTGCCTTTTTATACTCATGCGCAGACTATCTCCCGGGAGGAGCTTATCTTCCTCACCTCGGAATGGAAGGGAGAAAGATTTGCAGACGGACGGCCGAAAATTCCTGACGACCTGATCAAAAGGGTCAAAGAAATTGCGATAGAAGAGGCGTGGGTCGTGCTGAAAAACGAGGGCTATAACTGCCAGTTCGAAGGGAACTGGAAAACGATCCACCAGGACCTGACGGTAGCCGGCCGCGCGCTGACCGCCCAGTTCATGCCTTCCCGCCCCGATGTGGAAAAAAATATAAAAGAACGGGGGCATAAAAACGGCCGCATCGGTAACACGAATTCCTGGCCGATAGATGCCCTTACAAAAGGAGATGTATACGTAGCCGACGGCTTCGGCAAGATCGCCGACGGAACCCTTATCGGGGATAACCTCGGAAATTCAATTTTCTCGAAAACGGGGAACGGGGTCGTTTTCGATGCTTCGTCCAGGGATCTCGAGGGCCTGTCTGCAATCGAGGGCTTTAACGCTTTTGTGCGTGACTGGCATCCTTCCTACCTCAAAGATGTCGTTTTAACCGGCCTTAACACGCCTATCCGGATCGGGCAGGCTATTGTACTGCCCGGCGATCTTGTTCTTGCCAAACGGGGAGGAGTTATCTTCATACCTGCCCACCTCGCGGAAAAGGTAGTGCTGACGGCCGAGTTTATTGCCATCCGTGACAAATTCGGTATACAGATGCTGAGAGAAGGGAAATATACCCCGGGGCAGATCGACAGCCAATGGACCGATCAGCTCAAAAAAGACTTTCTCAACTGGCTGGACAAAAACCCGGACCAGATTCCCATGAAACGGTCGGAGCTCGATGAATTCATGAAAAACCGGACCTGGTAGCGTAAATCCCCCTGGTTTTGCCGTAAATTGCAGGCTTCAACAATGACCCCGCAATGAATACAGACCCGGTACCTGAAGAGGAGGAAGACGAGCTTTATGAACACTACAGGCTCGTGGCCGACAAGGGCCAGGGTATGATGCGTCTCGACAAGTATCTCAGCCTGCATGTTCAGAATGCTTCGCGCAATAAAGTACAGAACGGTATCGATGCAGGTGCGATCAGGGTAAACGATCTTCCCGCTAAAGCCAGCTACAAGGTGAAGCCGGGGGATATCGTGACCATGTCCTTGCCGAAACCCCCGCGCAATACCGATATCATTCCCGAGAATATCCCTCTTGATATCGTATTTGAGGACGATGACCTCCTGGTTGTAAATAAGCCTGCAGGCATGGTGGTTCATCCCGCCCACGGCAACTGGGAGGGAACGCTTGTTAACGGGCTCCTCTATCATTTTCAGAACCTGCCGGCCTCGTCCGGAGGCGATATACGGCCGGGGCTGGTCCACAGGATCGACAAAGACACTTCGGGTCTGCTGGTAATTGCCAAAAGCGAGTATGCGATGACGCATCTCGCCAATCAATTCTTCAACCATACGACCGAACGTACCTATATAGCCCTTATCTGGGGAGAAATGAAAGAGGAGAAAGGGACTATCACCGGGCATATCGGGAGGAGCGTGAAAGACCGCAAAGTGATGGCGGTATATCCGGAAGGCGAGCAGGGCAAACATGCAGTCACCCATTACGAGGTTTTGAAATCTCTCCGGTATGTGTCTTTGGTTAAATGCAACCTTGAAACCGGGAGAACGCACCAGATAAGGGCTCACTTCCAGTTTACCGGGCACCCGCTATTCAACGACGCGGCCTATGGCGGAGATCGTATTCTCCGGGGGCTTCAGGGCGGGAGCTATAAGACATTCGTGGAAAACTGCTTCAAAATGCTGCCCAGGCAGGCTTTACATGCCAAGTCGCTTGGCCTGGAGCACCCGAGGACAGGTGAATGGATGCAATTTGAAACCAAACTTCCGGAGGACCTTGCGCAGGTAATCGAAAAATGGGAGAATTACCTCAACTATAACTAAGTATCCTTTGGCAAAAAACCGCTTTACTAGTTAAGGTCAGGTTACAGCTCCGCGGCTTTGCTGACATTATGATTTAACAATTTTCTATAATCATACCACCCCCGCGCGGCGTCCGCTCCGGACTTAACCACGAAGTGGCATCATGATTATAGCCCGGTTCTTTAGATTATCGCTGTCATGAATGTAACAATAAGAAGAGGAACAAAAGAAGATATTCCCTCGGCATTTGGCTTGGTTAAAGAGCTGGCCATTTACGAAAGAGCGCTCGAGATAATGGTCAATACACCTGAGCGTATGGCCCGTGATATGGAAAACAAGCTCTTTGATTTTATAGTCGCAGATCTCGACGGCGGGATCGTAGGCATTTCCCTCTATTATTTCCGCTATTCTACGTGGAAAGGGAAACGTCTTTATATGGAAGATATCATCGTCACCGAATCGCACAGGGGAAACGGCATAGGCAAGAAGCTGTTCGACGGCACGGTAGCTATCGCTAAGGAAATGCAGTGCACGGGTATGATGTGGCAGGTGCTCGACTGGAACACTTCGGCAGTGAATTTCTACCGCAAGTACGGCACCAGCTTTGACGATGAATGGATTAATTGTAATCTGGATTTTTAACCACCCCCGACCCCTCCTTCGCAGGAGGGGAGTCGTCTCCGATACAGACATATCGTTCAGGGAGAGGTTCACTTCCTCCTGTTCACCAGCCTCACTGCCATCATGATCGATACGGCAAACAGGATAACTCCAAATACCCCCCAGATCCAGTCGACAGAGCTCTTCAGAACAACCAGGAATACAATTGCAACCAGCAAAATGGTAGCCAGCTCATTCCAGAGCCGCAGCTTCAGGGAAGACCACCGGAATACGCCTTTGCGCATCTCTTTCAGCAATTTGCGGGTGTAAAAATGATAGTGTAGCAAAACCAGCACAAATCCCAGTTTCAGGTGCATCCAGCCCTGCGAAAGCCAATCGGGAGCAAGATAGATCATCGTAGCGCCCGACGCCAGCGTCAGCCACATTGCCGGTGTCATGATGGCATTGAAGAGAAGCCGTTCCCAACGCTCGAAATGGGCGTTCATCACCTGCAACGTCTCCCCTTTCTGCTGCTGCGCTTCCGTATGATAGACCAGCAGCCGCGGTAGATAAAACAAGCCCGCAAACCAGCTGACTACCGAAATAATATGGATCGCTTTTACGTAAAGATACATCTGCAGAAAGGCTACAATTATTGGAAACAATACAAACTTTTGAACACCGGTTTCCGTTAAGGAAGTATGACGGTCCGACATAAGCGATATATTCCGGGACAGCTCCTGCTTCTGCTTTCAGCATTGCTGAGCGGAGCTATCCAGTCATGTGCTCAGGCCGACAAAAGTGACACTAAAAAAACAAAAATGGAAATCAATAAGCTGGCCGCAATTCCAGGGGTAGCTGTTGCGACCTTCGGCAATGGTTGTTTCTGGTGTACTGAAGCTGTCTTTGAAACACTGGAAGGGGTATATGGGGCTGTATCCGGTTACTCCGGAGGGACAGTGAAAAATCCGACCTATAAAGAAGTATGCACCGGCCGGACGGGTCATGCCGAATGCACAAGGATCTACTATGACCCGGAGGTGATAGACTATGCCGACCTGCTCCAGGCTTTTTTCAGGAGCCACGATCCCACCACCCTCAACCGGCAGGGGGCGGATGTAGGCACGCAATACCGCTCCGTTATCTTTTATCACGACGCCGGCCAGAAAAAGCTGGCGGAAGAGATTCTCAGAGAGCTGGATGCGTCAGGGGCTTACCCGGCGCCCATCGTAACCCAGATCGTAGCCGAAGAAACTTTCTATCCTGCCGAGGATTATCATCAGAGCTATTATGCAAACAACCCGGAACAAGGGTACTGCGCCGCCGTGATCGCGCCCAAGCTGGATAAGTTTCGCAAAGTGTTCCGGGATAAGCTAAAAAAACAGTGATCCGAACCATTCATACAACGGAAATGACCGTTCAGTAACCGGTTTCCACATTCGATAAAATTTAGCTCTCAATAATTGAAACATTTGTTTTAATATTGTTGCTTTGCATCACATTGTATGTTTAAACTTTCGAAAACATGAAAAAATTATTCACAATTTTTGTCCTGGCAGCCGCAGTAATGGTCGGCACAAATGCCCAAGCTCAATTTGAAAAAGGCGATAAATTACTGAATGCCGGTATCAACCTGGGAGGACCCTGGGGAGGAGGGTTTGGACTTGGAGCTTCTTTTGAGGGTGGCATCCACGACTATATCAGTGTAGGGGGACAGATAGACTGGGTTCAATGGACCTCTTACTGGAAATATAATTTCCTGACAATTGGTGCCCGTGGTTCGTACCACTTCGGGAAGCATTTCCTCACAATCGACAACCTTGACCTGTATGGTGGCCTTGCTTTAGGTTATAGAATTTCAAACGATCCTTTTGATATAGGCTGGGTTGGAACCGTGTATGATAGCGGTGTTCATTTCGGAGGTTTCGCAGGCGCCCGTTACTATTTCAAAGAAAATCTTGGTGTATTTGCCGAGGTAGGATATAACGCCTCACCTCTGAAAGCAGGTATCGCCTTTAAATTCTGATAAGGGATTTCTCTTTTCTGATCCCAAAATAAAATGCCCCGGTGCTGAACCGGGGCATTTTATTTTGGGATCTTTTTTTACCGCCGCTGGGCCCTACCACACATTCTTCAGATCTTTAGCTTCATACCGGTGATTTCTCTCCGTAAACGCCGACTGCCTGTTTTCCTTCCTGAGCCCAAGCAGATTTTTGCCTCTTCCCATACGCGCCAGAACGGCTACCGGGAAGAGAACTACGAAAAAAATCAGGGAAAGCAATATCCGGCTGTTGATATACCCCAGGAGCTCCGCCAGCTTGTACCAGCCCTTTACAATTAAATCGCCTATAAAAGGTACAAAAACGCCTGCCAACCCGACGAAAAGGCCGATATAAAGCAGCCAGTCCTTTTTAAATATAAAATACAACACAAGCATGCCGGTCACGATGACCAGCTGCGCTTTGGATTTCTCTTCTGAAGCCATTTGCAGAGTTTCTATGTTAAAACAAGGTATAGATAAACGGAGCAACCGCCGAACCTCCGCCGATCACGATCAGGATACCGATTAATAACAATACAAGAATGACAGGCGCCAGCCACCACTTCTTCCGTTCTTTCAGGAAAGCAAGCAAATCATTTAAAAAGTCCATCTCTTTGTTTGATTAAATATTATATCTGAATAAAATTTTAAATATCTGATTGTCAAATGGCCTTAAACCCTGTACTTTATGGCCGTCTCACGGGAAAAATATTTACTTCGAATTACTCTTGAACGCCTCGTACAGCTTGTCTGCGATAACGGAATTCACCGAAGCGCTGGCATGCCCGTCATTTCGGCCGACTATTCTTTCTTTTTCAGGGATCGTCGCAATCTCCCCGTTTACGTTCACCACCTTAACGCCTTTTTCCAGTAAGAAATCCGTCACGGCCCGGGTGTAACCCTCGCTTTTATCCAGCTGGAACAGGAAGGGTACAAATACCGCATATACCTCAGCCCCTGTACTGTCGCCATAGGATACAATTTTGGAGAGGTCGGCGAAATGATCCCGCAATACAGTCGAATCCGAATAGGCGCTGCTCACAAATTCATCAAATGTGCTGAATTGCGCATGGGGGAGCTGCCAGTAAATAAAATTCGGTAAATACAGCCTGCTCACCACCTGGTGAACAACCGGTCCAATATCGTCAAAAGGCTGTCCGCCCGTGATCTTCAGGCCGTTTGCCTGCGCCACTCTTTCGATATCGTTCGGAAAATATTGCAGGACGATCGCGTCGGGCTTGACGGGGTATTCCAGCAAACGTTTTGCCTCATCGCCCGTATCGGAGCCGGAAACCCCGAGATTCCGCACTTCATAACCGTTTCCGAGCTTTTCTCCGAGTAAATCTGAAAAGCGCTCTGACGTATGTTTCAGCCCGTGGCCGGCAGAAAACGAATCGCCGATCACCAATACCTGCTTTTTACCTGCAGTAGGAGCCGGTTCCGCATCACGGTAGCCCAGGCTGTTAACCGGCCTCCAGTATTTCTGCCACCAGATCTGCGACGCTTTCGAAAGCACTCCCTCATGGCTCTGCGGCACGAACATAAAAACAGCTTCCAGGAAAATAAGGAATAACGCGACCGGGAATACGACCGTCAGCAGATTAGCTGCCCATCCCCTGCTTTTTGCCTTCACCACGCCGTAATAGAAACACCGCAGCAGCTCGACCGAAACGAGCATCCAGAAAGCAAGCTTGCAAACCCTGATAAAAAGGCTGTCGCTCAACGGAGCCAACGGGTAAACAAACGAGATACCGGCCTTATCCGGGAAAAAAAGGAATACAAAGAAAATTCCCAGTAGGAAAAGCCGGATAAAACTGCTTACCAGTTTTGAAAACATAGTGATTCAGGTCTGCGGGGCTCACAGAAATTCCCCATTAATCAAGCACAAATTCTTCCTTCCAGTTGTCTTTCTCCGTCCACTCCGGCTGATCCGTTTTACAGAATACATAGTTACCCAGCACCAGGTAATCCATTTCCGTTCTCATAAAACACCGGTAGGCATCATTCGGAGTATGCACGATCGGCTCTCCCCTTACGTTGAAGCTCGTATTGACGATTACCCCGTACCCTGTCAAATCTTTAAAAGCGCTGATCAGCTGGTGATATTTCGGGTTGGTTTCCCTATGTACCGTCTGGATCCTTGCCGAATAATCGATATGGGTAATGGAAGGAAGATCCGATCTCAGGAAATACAGCTTTTCCCTTACGTCGGCAGAATTGTATCCTTCCGGTACGGGGTTGCGCCGGCTTTCCGCCACCGGGTGCACCAGCAGCATGTAAGGTGAAATACCGTCATAATCAAAATACGTGCTCACATCTTCCGCCAGTACCGACGGGGCAAATGGCCTGAAAGATTCCCTGTACTTGATTTTAAGATTAAGTTTCTTCTGCATCTCGGGGTTCCGGGGATCTCCCAGGATACTCCGGCCTCCCAGGGCGCGCGGACCGAATTCCATCCTGCCCTGTACCCAGCCCACAACATTGCCTTCAGCGAGGATCCTAGCAACTTCCCCGCAAAGTTCTCCGAAATCGTCGTAGCGGGTATAGGCAGCTTTATATTTCTTTGCGGTCAGTTCCACATCCAGGTCGCTGAAAACCGGGCCGAGATACGACCCCTTCATGGCATCCGGCTGCCAGTCAACGATCCGCTCCTTTTCAAAATATATGTGGTAGGCGGCCAGGGCAGCTCCAAGCGCACCACCGGCATCGCCCGCCGCCGGCTGGATATAGATATCTTTGAAGATACCTGCCTTCTGCAATTTCCCGTTAGATACGCAATTCAATGCCACACCTCCTGCCAGGCAGAGGTACTCTGCCCCGGTAAGCCGGCGGGCTTCCTTTGCCATCAGTATCATCGAATCTTCCGTAATCCGCTGGATGGCAAGTCCCAGGTTGCAATGCACCGCGTCCAGGCTATCTTCCGGGTTACGCTTTTTAAATCCGAACAATGCTTCCCATTTGGGCTCATTGACCATTTTCAAACCGGTGGCATAGTCGAAATAATCCTGGTTAAGCCACACCGAGCCATCCTCTTTAAGCTCGATCAGCTCTTTCCTGATAATATCCACATACCGATCGACATCCGGCGAAAGCGGGTCGCCGTAAGGAGCAAGCCCCATCAGCTTATATTCGCCCGAATTCACCCTGAAGCCCAGGAAATAGGTAAACGCGGAATACAACAATCCGAGCGAGTGCGGAAAACGCAGCTCTTTCAGTATGCTGATATCTTTCCCTTCGCCCAGGCAGATGGAGGCGGTTGCCCACTCGCCTACGCCGTCTACGGTAAGGATCGCCGCCTTCTCGAAAGGAGACGGGTAATAAGCGCTGGCTGCATGAGACAAATGGTGCTCGGGAAAGAGCATCTGGACCGGCTTCTTTTTATCATATCCCAGCTTGACCAGTTCTTCCCTGATCATACGTTTAAGGAACATTTTTTCCTTAATCCATACAGGCATGGCGGTTATGAAAGATCTCACCCCTTTCGGTGCAAAAGCATAGTAAGTTTCGAGAAGCCGCTCGAACTTTAAAAGGGGCTTGTCATAAAAGACAATGGCATCCAGCTGGTTAAGTGTTGTCCCCGCATATTCCAGGCAGAATGCAACTGCATTTGACGGGAACCCGGGATCGTGTTTCTTTCGTGTGAATCTTTCTTCCTGCGCGGCAGCGATGATAACGCCATCTTCTATGATAGCAGCCGCAGAGTCATGATAGAACGCGGATATACCAAGTATAATCATTAAAAATATATTTCCAGTTCAAACAGCGTACAAAAGTAATATTTCTCCCGACGTTTTTGAAAATAAATATATCAATACCTGGTACAGGCCAGCCCGCAGCAGCTCGCTGCAGGTCAATTCCACTGTCAGCAACGAAGCAACTGAGGATCAGGTCGTCCCATTCCTCCCCGGGACAAAGCAGCTTACTGGTCCTGAAACCGCTCCCAGATGAGATCAATTTTTGCAGCCATATCCCGGTCTTTCCCCGTCACGCGGTTTCCGGCGCTGTGAGTCGACAGCTTAATCGTCAGATCGCTGTATACATTCGACCACCACGGATGGTGGTCCAGCTCTTCCGCCAGTTCGGCAACCTTTGTCATAAACCGGAATGCCTCCTTAAAATCCCGGAAACTGAAACGCCTGACCAGTTGATTATCTTCTTCGTTCCACATCGCTTTGTAATTGTCTTAGTGTTTTAAGCTCCTATTCATCAGCGGCACAAGCCCCGGCTGATTTCCGGTAGCCGGTTTCCGACAGTTATTTCACCTGTTAAAATTACAAACTCTCTCCCTGATTTCCCTGTCTTTACTGCCGCCGGGCGCCGTCTAAAAAGTGTTTCCTGATTAAAACTACCGAAGTTGTTTTAAAGTACCAAAATGCAAGGCGTTGAGGATGAGGACGAAGGAGCATACCTGAGTATGTGACTGAGACCGAATTCCGAAAACAACGCAGCAGTTTGTGTGCTTTTTAGACAACTTCAAACTTTTTGACCTTAACCCGCTTGTATATAAGAAGTTTTTCTAAATTTGCACTCCGAAATCAGAACGATAGTGTAGCATAACATGTGTGCCAAAAAATCTGCAGACACCCACCTAGAGTTTTTGGAAAGCTCTGATGGCCTGGCCAATCAACTGGACAAAGCTCAGAATTTTTTTCAGAGCAATAACAAGCTGTTCCTTATTATAGGCGGCGCGCTCCTTGCCGGTATACTCGGATTCGTGGGCTATCGTTACTACCAGGACGGCCGGGAAGCTGACGGACAAAAAGCGCTTTACAAGGCTGTCTATGATTTCGAAAGCGATTCGCTGGACCTGGCTCTAAAAGGAAAAGGCGGGAACGAAGGACTGCTGAGCATTGCCGATACCTATAAAGGTACCGACGCCGGTAACCTGGCCAGCTTTTATGCCGGAGTTGCCCTGTTGAAGCAGGGACAGTTGGACGAGGCCATTCAACGCCTCAAATCCTTCAGCTCTTCCGACATTCTGCTGCAGGCTCGTGCCTACTCCCTGATCGGCGACGCTTACCTTGAGAAAAACGATGCAGAGCAGGCTATCGATTACTACAAGCGTGCTGCCGACTATAAATCCAACCAGTTTTTCACGCCCGGGTACCTGCTGAAGCTCGGCCTGGCTTATGAAAAGAGTAATAAGCCGAAAGACGCGGCTTCCGCCTATAAGCGCATTATTGACGACTTCCCTATGTCGAGCGAGGTAATGAATGCCAAGAAATACCTGGGGGTTGTCGAAGGCCAAGTCGGTGAGTAGAAAAAACTTACAGCCATTCCAAAGGGATAAAGCCGACTCGGTTTTATCCCTTTTTAATGTAAAATAAAAATCAGCCTCAAAAGCAGCAAAAACCTGCCATGTCCAGTACCGATAAGAATTTAAGCACATTCAGCACCGACGGCCTCGGCGACGTTTCCAACCTCAGGTTTGCCATCGTGGTAGCAGAATGGAATACGGATGTAACGGAACGCCTCTTCGAAGGGGCCTTTAACACCCTCGTAAGCTGCGGTGTAAAAAAGGAAAATATTGTACGTGGAAACGTCCCCGGCAGCTATGAGCTGACCCTCGCTTCCCAGTGGTTTGCCCAACGGGAGGATATCGCAGGCGTGATCGCGATCGGCGCTGTCATCAAGGGTGAAACCCTCCACAATGAATACATCAACCATGCGGTAGCGCAGGGGCTCACCAGCGTATCCCTCAGGTACGATAAGCCCGTTATATTCGGAGTGCTTACTCCCAACAATATGGAGCAGGCCATCGACCGGGCCGGCGGAAAGCATGGCAACAAGGGCGACGAGGCCGCTATTACGGTACTTAAAATGGTATCTCTTAAACAACAGATCTCCCGGTAGCTTTTCGGCCTGACCTATCTCAGTTTAGCAACACATCTCAAAAAGAATCCCAATTATATTATATGCAAGTCTGGAAATTTGGCGGTACTTCAGTAGGAAAACCCGAGCGTATGCAGTCTATTCAACAGTTACTGACAAACGATCCGCACCGGAAAATTGTCGTTCTGTCGGCACTTTCGGGTTCTACCAACTCGCTCATAAGCCTCGGCGAATCGGCCGCTCAAAATGATATCGCGGCCGTCGAAGAAAAAATAGCTGTCCTCAGAGCCCATTATGACGCCTTCGTAAGTGAGCTTTATAAAACAGAAGACGGCTTGCGCCAGGGACAGCAAATCGTTGAAGCGGAATTTTCCCATATAACGTCATTGACCGGCATCAGGCCTTTTACTTCCAGACAAGACAAGGAACTGGTAGCAGAGGGAGAGCTCCTCAGCACGCAGCTTTTTGCCGCCTACCTGGCTGAGCAGAATGAGAATTCGGTTCTGATCCCGGCCCTGGATTTCATGCAGATAGATGCCGACGGCGAACCGGAAAGCGGGATAATCGAAGATAAACTGAAAACCATCCTGGATCAGTATACCGACAAAAAAATTATCATTACCCAGGGCTTTATCTGCCGTAACCCCAGGAATGAAATCGATAACCTGAAAAGAGGGGGGTCCGATTACACTGCCTCTCTTATCGGCGGGGCGATCAGGGCTGAGGAAATCCAAATCTGGACGGATATCGACGGGATGCACAACAACGATCCGAGGATCGTAAAACGCACCTTTCCTGTACGTGAACTGAGCTTCGAAGAAGCTGCCGAGTTAGCCTACTTCGGGGCTAAGATCCTGCACCCGAGCACTATTACACCGGCCAAGATCCGCAATGTTCCTGTCAGGCTCAAAAACACGATGCAACCCGATGCGCCCGGCACGTTGATCTCAAATCAAGCCTCCGGCGAGCAGGATGTAAAGGCTATTGCCGCTAAAGACAATATCACCGCCATTTACATCCATTCTACCAGGATGCTGAATGCCTACGGCTTCCTGAGGAGGGTTTTCAGCATTTTTGAGAACTATAAAACCCCGGTAGACATGATCACTACCTCGGAAGTATCAGTCTCCGTAACCATTGACAACCCGGCTCATCTTGAAGCCATTTCTGCAGAATTACGGGAATTCGCAGACCTGGAGGAAAACGACCGGGATCAGACTATTATCTGTATTGTGGGCAACTTCAGCGCCGATAAAGCGGGAATTGCATGGAAGGTGCTCGACGCGGTCAAGCACATCCCGGTAAGAATGATCTCTTACGGTGCATCCGAGCATAACCTCTCTCTGCTTGTACACAGTTCTTACAAAGCAGAAGCGCTGGATGCCTTGAACGAAAGCCTTTTTTTTCAAAACAGCCCGGGGGTTTAGCCGGCCTGGAACCTGGAGCGAATCAAAACAAAATCAACGTAAAACCGGAATATGCTACAGCTCGGAAGTATACGTGAAAATCCTCAGTGGGCAATTGAGGGCTTAAAGAAAAGAAACTTCCCGGATCCCGGGCAGGCTATAGACCGGGTTCTTGAACTCGACAGGAGCCGGCGGGAGCTGCAGACCGAGTCTGACAATCTGCTCGCAGCGGCCAACTCTAAAGCCAGGGAGATCGGCCAGATGATGAAAACCGGGGATAAGGAGGCGGCGGAAGCGCTGAAGCAGGAAACCGCAGATCTGAAATCCCGGATCAGGGAGCTCGAGGTTCAGCTCAAGTCTTCGGAGGCACTTTTGCTCGAGGAACTGGTGAAGATCCCGAACGTGCCTCACGAGTCGGTTCCTCCGGGAAAATCTGCCGACGATAACGAAATTGTGTTCGAATGGGGCGACAGGCCCGCGCTGCCGGAAGGAGCGCTTCCCCACTGGGAACTTATCAAAAAGCTCGACATCATAGATTTCGAGCTCGGCAATAAGATCACGGGCGCCGGTTTTCCCGTTTATAAAAAGAAGGGGGCCAGGCTTCAGCGCGCCATGATCAACTTTTTTCTCGATGAAGCGATTGCGGCGGGGTACTCTGAAATTCAGCCTCCGCTGCTTGTCAACGCAGACTCCGGCTTTGGTACCGGCCAGCTGCCGGATAAGGAAGGACAGATGTACGAAGCAACAGCCGATTCACTGTTCCTGATCCCGACTGCCGAGGTGCCGATCACGAACCTTTACCGCGATGCCATCCTGGCTGAAGATCAGCTACCTGTAAAAAATGTGGGGCATACCCCATGTTTCAGGCGTGAAGCAGGCAGCTGGGGCGCGCACGTCCGCGGTCTCAACCGGCTGCACCAGTTCGACAAGGTAGAGATTGTACAGGTTCAAAAGCCGGAAAACTCCTACCGCGCCCTGGACGAAATGATTGCCCACGTAAAACAGCTACTGGAAAAGCTGGGGCTGCCATACCGTATCCTGAAACTGTGCGGCGGAGATATGGGCTTTACGTCGGCCATTACTTACGATTTTGAAGTATGGTCTTCGGCCCAGGAAAGATGGCTCGAATGCAGCTCCGTATCGAATTTTGAAACTTACCAGTCGAACCGCCTGAAACTCCGGTTCAAAGCCGACGGTAAAACGCAACTGCTGCATACCCTCAATGGCTCGGCGCTCGCGCTGCCGCGGATCGTAGCGGCGCTGCTGGAAAATAACCAGAATGCCGACGGTTCGGTAACTCTGCCGGAAGTATTGGTACCTTATACAGGATTTGACAGGATAGACTGATTTCGAGGAGATTGTCTCAAAAAAGTGCTAATTTTCAGCATTACCGAAGATGTTTCGGGACATCTTCTTATTTGATCCAGCTGAACTGGTAGCTCAATTCCGGGATCCTCGTCCGGTCCGCTATGCGGCGAAGGCGTGCCGGCAGCGCCATCAGGTAATCACGCCCTTTCTCGGCTGCGTCGTTAAGCCCGCCTACCTGGTCTATTTTCCACTCATCAAGGAGACCTTCGAGTATCTCGATATAGTCCATGGTCGTGTACACGCCCAAACGCTGGGCTGCATCCGAAAAATGTGAAAAGGTTTCGCCCATCTTAACACCCGTTTCCCTGAGGAAATGGGCCGGCATCACGATTTTCTTACGCATCATATCTTCCAGCGCCAGCATCATTTCACTGGGGTCGACCTCCAGGATTTTGGCAACAAATGTTTTATAGGCCTTGGCATGCCGCATTTCGTCCGATGCTATCACCCCGCAGATCTTGGACAGGTGGGGGTTCCCGTATTTCTTCGCGATGGTAGCGGTGCGCCGGTGCGACACGTTTGTCGCAAGCTCCTGGAAAGAGGTATAGATAAAATTACGGTAAGGATCCTGCCCCGTTCCGATATCGAAACCGTCCTGGATAAGGTAATGAGTAGATACCTCCATCGCATGCATGTTGACCCGTCCCGACAGGTATAAATACTTGTTCAGCAGATCCCCATGCCTGTTTTCCTCGGCTGTCCATGCTCTTACCCATTTTGCCCAGCTGTTCGGCTCTTCTCCCTGCTGGTTAATCCCGATAACGTCCATCAGCCACGACTCATAGGTAGGCAGCGCCTCCTCCGTGATGGTATCTCCTATCAGGACCGCTATATAATCATACGGCAAATCATTGCAGCTTTCCTGGAGCAGCTTTACCTCCTTAATATAATCCTCCCTTGAAAAATCCGGCAGAAAATCAGCCGGCTGCCAATAGTCCTCCACCGGTCTCAGGTAATCGGTAATCACTTCATTTATCCCCTGGCCGATGAAATTCATGACCTCTATTCTGTGCGGTGACAATTCCATATCGATAATTAAATGCTAGCGCTGATAAATTCATGTTTGAGGATACTCCCCTACGGCAAAATAACAATTGTATCAAAATTATCACAATGACATTGGTCAATCCGTATCCTCTGGTAAAGTTCGTGATAATGTTAGAAACAAATACAAAAAGTACCCTTTTTCATCCCAAAAATGCTTATTTGCACTTTCGTTTACCCGTTTTTGCAGATGAAGCGCATCTTAGATTATCTCCTCAGTATTATTTACATGGTTCATTTCGGAGCGACTTTGGCTCTTTTCCATGTTTACCAGGTAATAGCCTTTACGCTTTTCGGCAGGAAAGCCCAGAAAATAGCCGCCGATCATTTGAATTTCTCCCTTACCTACGGTTTGCTCTGGACAGGCGCATCGATTAAATTTCTCCAAAAAGCCCCTATTCCCACCGATCGCCCCATCATTTTCGTTGCCAATCACCAGAGCACCTACGACATCCCGGGGATCGGTTGGTTCCTCAGGAAATATACTCCCATCTACGTATCAAAAATAGAGTTGGCAAAAGGCATCCCGAGCGTTTCCTATAACCTGAGAAAAAGCGAAGCTGCGCTTATCAACCGGAAAGACGGAAAACAGGCCGTCACGGAAATTGCCCGCCTCGCCAGGCATATTCAGGCACATAACTATTCCGCCGTCATTTTCCCGGAAGGTACGCGTACGCAATCCGGTATCATGAAGCCTTTTGCCGTCGGCGGGATCAGCACCCTGCTGAAACGGGCTCCGGGGGCATTGGTGGTGCCGCTTGCCATCCAGGGTACCGGGGCGCTTAACCCTACCCGGGGTATTTTCCCGCTGGTTTCCTTTTCCCGTCTCTCATGGACGACCCTGGAAGGAATCGAGCCCGCCGGCCGGACACCGGAAGAAGTGACCAACCTTGTGCAAAACGCGATCCGGTCCGAGCTCGACAGGACCAGGTGAGGTAATTTTTCTGCCCGGATTCCCCGAAAAATTCTATTCTGAGGAATAAATCTGACGGTTTAACAATCGTTAACAAGTCTCGTATTAATCTTTGACGCATTCTTGCGTTCTAATGGTACAAATAGCGTTAGAACTATTGGCCATGAAAAAAATCCTAGCCGTCTCCTTCCTGATATTTATCGTGTCGGAGACGGCACATGCTCAAAGGTTCTCCCGTGAGCGTCACACATACACCAGTGAAGCGGCGGATCAGGTAGTGATCAAAGAATTGCAGCGGGAGATCCTGGAGAATGTTCAGTCGGGCAGGCAAAACCGCCGGCTGACGGGGAAAGAGGCCAGGAAGGTCTTAAAGCAATACAGGCAAATAACTTCACGTGAGATCAGGCTGTACAGGAAGAAACGGCTGAATGAACGGAAGCTGGCCGAGATAAGAACAGATTTAGAAGGCCTGGTCCAGCAGTTATATTCGACAGTCAGGTTTGACAAAGGCGAAAGAGGCGGATGGGTAAGAGCCAAAAGATACTGATATAGTTAGTTGAAGGTTTAGGTGTTACAAAAAGCGGTCTGCAAATTGCGGTCCGCTTTTTTATTCGTCCGTACCCAAAACCTTTACCCATTTGAAATGGCTGCAGTCAAAGCCTTCGCGGGCATAAAACCTGTGTGCATCCACCCGCCTTTTATGGGTCGACAGCTCCAGCTGGATGGCATTTTTAGACTTTGCAAATTCTACCAGGTTTTCGAGCAGCAATGCCCCTGCACCATCCGAACGATGCCCGGGCACGACATACAATTCCAGGATCTCGGCAACCGGGGCCGCATGATGTAAATGCCGGTGCACATGACAGGAGCCCATTCCTATGATCTCCCCATCTTTATCGGCTGCCAGGTAGCATGCATTCGGAAGCGCAATATTTTCCCTGAACGCGGCCGAAAATCCGTGCCGGGATAGTTCCTTCTCCGATAAACCGCAGTTGAGCCGGTAAAATACTTCCTCGTCCCCGGGTAAAGCTCTACGGATCGTTATTTCCTGCATATAGTCCGGCAATCCTCTATTTCAAAGGTAAATGAACTTCGGCAAGCATACACCTGGCAGAACCGCCGCCGGCAGCTTCAATTACGGGGATATCAACATAAACCAATCTCGAAGTAAACTCTTCCAGCATTGCTTTCTGCTGATCGCCCAGCGATTCAAATGCCGTCGTAGACATGACCATCATTTTCTGCCCGGCGCTATTCCTGACCAGCAGCATATTCCCCGCAAACGCGGCTACCTGGTCGAGGGAGATTTCTATTACAAATTTTTCCGTCTCTTCCAGGACACTACGGAGGTTATGCCGCTCATCCTTGTTGTTTAATGCCTCCAGGCAAACTACTGCAAAGCTGTCGCCGACACACATCATCACATTGGTATGATAGATCGGCACATTATTCTTATCTGAGGCATGGAACTGCACAATCTCGTAGCCCAGCGCCTCGGAAAACGCCTGCAGCGGCTCGGGATGCGTGCGGGGAGAGAGGGCGGCATAAGCAATTTTATAGCGGCGGTCAAGTACCATGCTCCCGGTCCCTTCGAGGTATTTCCCTTCGTTTTCGAAATGGGTAAGATCGATAATTTCTTCTACATGGAACCGCTCACGCAGGCTCTCGATTATATCAGGGCGTCTTTCCTTCCGCCTGTTCGGCGCCATCATTGGGTAAAGCACTACTTTCCCGCTCTGATGAAGGGAGATCCAGTTATTGGGGAATAGCGCATCGGGCGTTTCCGGCCCGTTTATATCCTCGAATGCCGTTATTTCCACCCCCGACGATACCAGGTGGTCTGCCATACGGTCAAATTCCTCCCTCGCCAGCCGGGAAATGTCCCCCTGAAGATCAGCAGAATGCTGAAAAGCATTCGTCGGCCCAGTTTCCCGGTTAAAGCCGAACCCGGAAGGCCTTATCATAAACTGCCTGGATGTAGATTGAGGCTGAACAGTAGTCGAAGTTCTTATTTTACGCATGGTAGTAGCTTCTTTTCTGATACTTCTTCAAAAGTTACGAAAAAAAGAGCAACTTCCGGGATTTCACCTCAATTTACCGCCCTGCCGGAGGCCGGACAATGCCGCCGGAAACAATACCCTGCGTCTCAGTCGCAACCGGTTTCCGGATCGCAAACCGGGCCTTCAGCTACTGTCTGAAAAGCAGGTTCGGGATGCTCGGCCCTCCATTCCGAAAAAGCGCGTTCGAGGGTCTGCAGGAAAACTTCTTTGGGCTGCGCTCCGGAAACAGCATATTTCCTGTTAAATACAAAAAAGGGAACGCCCCTGACGCCCAAAAGGCCTGCCTCCCGGATATCCGAATTTACGTCTTCGGCATACCGGCCGCTATCGAGCACTTCAGAGACTTCATTCCGCTTTAATCCCAGCGACTCCCCGAGATCTGCGAGCGTTTCAGGAGCTGAAACATCCTTTCCTTCTTCGAAATGAGCTTTGAAGAGACTTTCCTCCGCTTCGTTCCCTAATCCCTTCGATTGTGCCAAGTGTATCAGTCGATGGGCGTCGAATGTATTGGCTATCACTGCCTTATCAAAGTTGATGACTATTCCCTGCCTGCCGGCCGTTTCTGCCAGGTTATCGGTCATTTGCTTAGCCTGATCTACAGAAAAGCCTTTCCGTTCGGAAAGATAGGTATAGGTGTCGGTTATGGGGGCATGCCGCGGTATACCCGGATCGAGCTGGAAGCTTTTCCAGACGGTCTCTACGTACCGGCGATCAGGAAACTCGCTGAGTGCTGCTTCATAATGGTGCTTCCCGATGTAGCAAAAAGGACACATGATGTCCGACCAGATCTCTACTTTCATTTTATTGATTTTTTGGTGTTAATCGATGTGGTTATACAGCGCTTGCCTTGTCGAGATGACCGACCTGCTCTTCCGTCAGCGTCAGGCGTGTTGCCGCAGCGAGATCAGCGAGCTGACTGCTGCTGGTAGCGCTGGCAATGGGCGCTGTTATAAACGGCTTCTGTAATTGCCATGCCAGCGCGATCTGCGCCAGGGATGCGCCGGTTTCTGCGGCTACGTCATCCATTGCGCTCAGGATACGGTAACCGCGGGCATCCAGGTATTTCTTTATTCCGCCGCCTCTGGCGCTCTTGCCGAAATCGGCTTCATTGCGGTATTTCCCGGTCAGAAATCCGCTGGCCAACGCATAATAACTTAATACTGCCAGGTTTTCCTCCTCCACCAGCTTCAGGTACCCGGTCTCAAACTTTTCCCGTTCATACAGGTTGTAGAGAGGCTGCAGCGCTATGTACCCTGCCAGGCCGTTTTTCCTGGCAAACTCGTTAGACGCCCTGATCCGCGAAGCCTCGAGATTGGAAGCGCCGATATATCTTACTTTACCTTCCTTTATCAGGTCATTAAAAGCCGTGATGGTTTCTTCTACAGGCGTTTCCGGGTCGTCATAGTGAGCCTGATAAAGATCTATGTAGTCTGTTTGAAGGCGTCTGAGAGAATCTTCTGCCGCCTTTTTCATATAATCTGCTTTCAGGCACTTTTTCCCTATCCCCATATCACCTCCAAGCTTGGTGGCCAGCACCAGCTTTTCCCTGTTACCCCTGCTTTTCATCCATTTGCCGATAATGGTTTCCGACTCGCCTCCGCTGTTCCCCGGAACCCAGGTAGAATAAGTGTCTGCCGTATCGATAAAATTAAACCCGGCCTCAATGAATCCGTCCAGTATTTCAAACGACTGCTTTTCGTCCAGCGTCCATCCGAATACATTTCCGCCAAAGGCAATAGGAGATACGTTCAGGTCCGAACCGGCTAATTTTCTGGTTTTCATTACAGTTGAAGCTAAAAGAGACAGAATGATTTAAAGGAGATCGCCCTCACCGGACGACTTATATCTTAACCAACAACCGGCCGGGGGAGAATGTTCATTCCTCCGCCCGGATTTCGGAACGGCCGGCAACTTCGTCCGTGCCCTCCGGATTACCCTCTGAAGAACTGTACCGCGATTTCCTCCGACCAGTACCTTCCGTGTCTATCCAGGAAGCCGCAATGACCGCCCCGGGAAGTAAGCCAAAGGTCTACGTCCCTGAGATGGCCGGCTTCGGCGAGAGGAAGAGAGCCTGCCGGGACCATCGGATCGTTGGCCGCATTGACGATCAGCGTCCTGACCCTGATCGAAGAGATATAATGCTTCGCGCTGCATTGTGTATAGTAATCTGACGCTCCCCGAAACCCGTGCAGCGGCCCGGTAAAAACATCATCGAACGCGTATACCGATCTGATCGCGGGCAATAACGAGACGTCTATAGCACCGGGATGCCTGTTTCCCTTTTCTTTTACTTTGACCCGCAGGCTGTTGAGAAACCGCTTTTGGTAAACATGATTCATGGGACTGTCGAGGTGCCGGCTGCATGCTTCCAGGTCCATAGGCACGCTGAAGCACAATGCGCGCGCTATCTCCGCCGGCCTGGCCCTTTCTTCGCCCAGGTATTTTAGAGTCAGGTTTCCGCCGAGGCTAAACCCGCCCAGGAATATGGTCTGATAGCCGGCCTTGACTGCGTGCCTGACAACGGCATCCAGGTCGTCTGTGGCCCCGCTGTGATAAAAACGCGGCGTATGATTCAGTTCCCCTCCGCAGCTCCGGTAATTCCAGGCCAGGCAGTCGACACCAACCCGGCCGAGCGCCTTCACCATACCCTTGATATAAGGGCGGTGGCTGTCTCCCTCAAATCCGTGAGACAGGATAAGCAAAGGCCGGTTTCCTTCCGTTGCCGGAGCCGTATGCCAGTCCAGCAGCAGAAAATCACCGTCGGAGGTACCTAAACGCTCCCGCTTGTAATCAACACCGCCGACCTCCCTGAAAAGAGCCGGATAAACCGTCTGCAAATGACCGCCGGGCAACCACAAAGGAGGTTTATGCGTGTTTAGCCTGACCAGCCCCATCGGAACAAAAGCTGCTAGGATAGATCTTCACTTCTGTCGAGCAGCAGGATAGCCGACTGGGGAACTATGACGTACTTTTCGCCATCGTACTCGAGGTCTATCGCATTCCGCTGTATATAGATGGCAAGGTCCCCTTCCTGGGCCTGCAGGGGCATATATTTCACTTTTTCCTCCGTCTCCTTCCATATTTCATCCTCCATAGCCGAGGGTATGGGATACCCGGGGCCTACTTTAATAACATATCCCGACTGCACCTGCTCCTTTTCTGTTACAGTAGGAGGTAAATAGAGACCGCTGTTAGTCCGGTCGTTCGGGCTCTTGGGTTTTATCAGCACCCTGTCGCCCACCACCAGAAGGCGTCTTAACCGGTTATCGGAAGTAACTTCAAACATACTTTTGCAAAAAATCTATATTACAACCTGCAAAATTAGGACTCTTCTACTTTTCTGCAGGCTCTATTTTCAGGATCTCCTCAAAAAATTTCTCCGTTTCACTCAATACACCCCCGAGATCGGAAGAAGTCATATAGCTTGTCATGACATGATGGCCGCTTTCGGGAAAAACGACCTCTCTTTTCAATCCGGCCGGTGTTCCCAGCAACGGAAACATTTCCCGCATAGCTTCGACCGAAACCGTTTTATCCTGCAGTTCCTCATCTTTGTAGTAATATCCCAAGAACACCGGCATCTTTATCTCCTTGTACAGCTCCGGCCTCGCTATCGCATCTATCGCACGCTGCAGGGTAACCAGTCCGTTGGAGCTGTAGCTGCTCATCCAGTACTTCTGCCTTTCGGGCGTGTACTCGTTGAGCATCCTGTCGCCGATCACCGTCTTTATCGCCTTTTCTCCCCACGGGCCGGTAGCTACTTTCAATGCGCTGTTATAGATATCGAGGCAGGGGGAATATAAAATCAGCCCTTTCAGGTCGGGGTTTGTAGCCGCCAGGAAAACGCTCAGCAGCCCACCTGCAGAATTTCCGATCAATATCACCTCGTTTCCCAATACCTTTCCTATCGCCAGCGCCCTCTTTGCGCCCTCCACGAACAGCTCGGGCGTCAGGTCCCGGTACGCGTCAGGATCGCTGATTCCCGCGTCGTACAGGCGCGCCAGGTAAAGGTTCGCGCCGTAGCGTTTCGCCAGGGTGGTATGAACCGGCTCTCCTTCCGCCCAGCTAGCACCAAAACCGTGGATATATACGATACTGTAAGGCGTTTTCTCTTTTTTACCCGTATCGGCCCAGACGATCCTGGCTTCATTGTCCGGTTTGAGATTGGGTACAGCCTTTTCGGTTATGGCAATTTCCTGCTCCAGCTCGGTCAGGACGGGATTGACTTGGGGTAATTGTGGATCTAGCATCGTATCGGGCGTTCTGGGCCCCAGGGAAAAAACAGTGCCGAGCAATGTGGCCGAAACGGCCAGAATCCATAAGACGCGCTTCATATTTTTTGTTACTTTAAATCGCCCTGCAACAGATATTTAAAGATCAGGGGTTTTTCAATAATTCCCAAATTATTGAAATTAAACTCTCCGCCGTTTGAAGACGCCGGCTGCACGTGCTTCCCAAAAAAAAGCCATTTCTGCCCTGCAATGTCAATAATATCCTTCCGGAACCGTTATTTTAAAGCAGATGGTACCTGAATGTACCCGGGTAAAATTAAAAAATCGTCGGCAAGCTACCGGTGTCAATCAAAGCAGAGATGGAGGAAAAGAAAGGAAGACTTATCATCGCCGCATACCGGCTGCCTTTTAAAATTACCTACCGGAACAAACGGCCGAAATTGTTTCAGAATTCGGGAGGGCTGGTTTCCGCCGTATTGTCATTGACAGAAAACAGCGATACTGCGTTCCGCGATAAGATCCAGTGGGTAGGATATGCTGAAAATACCCCCGAGGAATTCGCCGCTTTACCGCCGGAAACAGACAATATCCGCGCTCATCCCGTTTCAATCCCGGAAGAGGTGAATTCTCTCTACTACGAAGGATTCTGCAATGACCTCCTCTGGCCCCTGTTTCACTATTTCCCTTCTGAAGCAAAGTTTGAGGAAAGGTATTTCGAGGCCTACCTGGAGGCAAATGAAAGATTTGCTGACACCATTTCGGAGATAATTCAGCCCGGTGATACGGTATGGGTCCATGACTACCAGCTAATGGGGGTACCCTGCCTTCTCCGTGAACGGCATCCTGATCTTTCGATCGCTTTCTTTTTCCATATCCCGTTTCCCGCTTTCGAGATATTTCGCCTGCTGCCGGTCAAATGGCGCAAATACCTGATCGACGGCATGCTCGGCGCCGACCTGGTCGGTTTTCATACCGACGACTACGTACAGTATTTTTTAAGCACCGTGCAGCGACTGTACCCGCGGTATGACCACCGCCTGCATTATCTGAATCTCGGCCATCGCCTCGTTAAAATCGACTCCTTTCCTATCAGCATCGATTTTCAGAAATTCGATGAAGCCGGTAAAAGCGCAAAAGTGATGAGGCTTCGCGCTGAGATCAAACAGCACATCCCGCACAAGATCATTTTTTCTGTCGATCGCCTGGATTACTCCAAAGGTCTCCTGCACAGGCTGCTCGGCTACGAGACTTTCATGGAAAACAATCCGTTGTGGCACGGTAAGGTTTCCTTTATCATGGTGGTGGTTCCTTCCAGGGATACCATAGGCCAGTATCAGCAGATGAAAATGGAGATCGACAAGCTGGTAGGGCATATCAATGCCCGCTACGGGGAGATTACCTGGCAGCCGGTCATTTACCAGTACCGGTCGCTCCCCTTTGAAGACCTGGCCGCCATGTACTCCGTAAGCGACGTTGCGCTGATCACGCCCATACGCGACGGCATGAACCTGGTCTGCAAGGAATACGTGGCCAGCCGGCATGATAACCTGGGAGTTTTGATCCTGAGCGAAATGGCAGGAGCGGCGTCAGAGCTCACCGAGGCGGTCCTGATCAACCCGACTGACCGGAGCGACACTGCGTCGGCAATAAAAAAGGCACTGGAAATGGACCCGGCTGAGCAGGCCACCAGGATGAAAGCGATGCGCCGCCGGTTAAAGATTTACGACATCAACGCGTGGACCAATGATTTTTTCTTACAGCTCAACGTGCTCGGGCAGGAGCAGGAGCGTCTGAGCCACACTTATTTAAAAGGCAGAGCAATGCAGCAGATACAGGAAGAATACAAAGCCGCCCGAAACAGGATCATCTTTTTGGATTTCGACGGCACCCTCGTTCCGCTCGAGAAAAACCCGGCGGAGGTCAGGCTGCCGCCGGACGTCAGGAAAACCCTTGCGGAAATAGCAGCCCGGGATACAGTCGTGATCGTGAGCGGTCGTGACAGGGCTTTCCTGGAAAGGGAGATCGGCGACCTGCAGGTACACGTCGTAGCTGAACACGGCGCGCTTGTAAAAAACATGACAACCGGGGAATGGACGCTCAGCCATCCCAACCAGGATGAGTGGAAAGATGCTATCCGGCCTATACTCGACCTGTTCGTCGCCCGATGCCCCGGCGCCCTTGTCGAAGAAAAAGAGACCTCGCTCGCCTGGCATTTCAGGGTTGCCGCCGATAAATACTATGCGCAGCGGCGGGCCAACGAGCTGGCATGGCAATTGCGAAGGCTTCTGCAGCCGGAGCTGAACCTGCAGATCATCAGCGGCAACAAAGTGATAGAAGTAAAGAAAACCCACTACAACAAGGGAACTGCCGTGCTGGGCTTTCTTGAAAAAGACGCATATGATTTCATACTCGCTATGGGCGACGACACGACCGATGAAGATATGTTCGAGATGCTGCCGGCGTCGGCATTTACCGTAAAAGTAGGAAAAGACCTGTCTGCCGCACGTAACCATCTTCCTACGCAGGAAGAAGTGCTGCCTTTTTTAAAACAACTGGTCTGAGCTTTCAAAATCACGACTCCGTTATGCAATCCGGACTATCGATCTCACATAAAACAGATTTCCTCCTCGAGTTTGGTCCTCTTTTCAAAGCGATCCAGATGAGCGGTATCTTTTCCGATTCCATTACATTCAACGACTGCGTTCCGAAATACCCCCCGGAAGTGATCCTGGATAATTATGAAAAGGAAAAGGAGATGCCGGCCTTCGACCTGGCGGAGTTTCTGCTGGATCATTTTGACCTGCCGGATTTTGCGCCCCAGCACTACGAAACAAATCCCGATCATACCATTGAAGAGCATATAGATTCACTCTGGCAGATCCTCACAAGGGAGCATCATACCGAAAGCGGCAGCTCGCTGATACCTCTTCCACACCCTTATATAGTCCCGGGAGGGCGATTCCGGGGCTTTTATTACTGGGATACGTACTTTACCATGCTGGGGCTTGAAGAAAACGGGAGATTCGACCTGATCGAAAATATGCTCGATAACTTCGTATTCCTTATCGATCAGCTCGGCTTCATTCCCAATGCCAACCGGACCTACTACCTCGGGCGTTCCCAACCCCCGGTATTTGCCCTGATGATCGAGCTTCTGGCCAGCCGCTCCGGTCCGGCAGCCTGGGAAAAATATCTCCCGTTTTTAGAAAAAGAGTATGATTTCTGGATGAAGGGCTCCGATACCGTCTCGGCTGACAACCCTGCCGAGCGGCGTGTGGTACGCCTGCCCGACGGCACCCTGATGAACCGTTACTGGGATCATTACGACGCGCCCCGCCCGGAATCTTACAAGGAAGATGTAGAGGTAGGAGCAATTTCCGGGAGAACTTCCAGGGAGGTTTTCCGCCATATCAGGGCCGGGGCGGAGTCGGGTTGGGACTTCAGCAGCAGGTGGTTTAAGAATGGCTGCGGGATGGAGCACATCCATACTACCGACATCCTGCCCATAGATCTGAATTGCCTGATACTGAACATAGAGAAAACCCTGTTGGCCCAATACGCCGGCAATCCTGAAAAAGCTGCTTTTGCCGGGATCCTCTCCCGGAGGTCTGCTGCAAGGGAGGCCGCCCTGCACCGGCTTTTCTGGAATGACACTAACCATTTTTTTATGGACTATGATTGGGTTGACGCATGCCGGACGCCGGTATTCTCCCTGGCCGGGGTTTACCCGATGTTCTTCGGCTGGGCTACCCCTCTCCAGGCCGCTCAAACTGCCCGGATGCTGGAAAGCCGCTTTCTCAAAACCGGCGGCTTCGTTACCACGCTGACGGAAAGCGGGCAGCAATGGGACTACCCCAACGGATGGGCCCCGCTTCACTGGATCGTATTTAAAGGTCTTGAAAACTACGGGTACCGGGATCTGGTGAAAGAAGGTATCGGCAGGTGGCTTAAAGTAAACCGGATAGTTTTTCAGAAAACCGGCAAACTCACTGAAAAATACAATATGATCAGCAGGTTTGAAGATGCCCAGGAAGGCGAATATCCCAACCAGGACGGCTTCGGCTGGACAAACGGGGTATATCTCAGGTTGTCGAAGCTTCTTGCCGGTCTTCCGGCGCCGGTGCAGGTAATGGAAGCCGGGAAATAATTTTCACAATTTTTACCGAATATCTTGACAGCAATAAATGAATCAGCTATTTTTGCAGCCACAATAAAGGATTGGCCGATGGTGTAATGGTAACACAGAACATTTTGGTTGTTTTATTCAGGGTTCGAGTCCTTGTCGGCCAACAAAAAGGGCAAAAAACCGCCTTCTAACGCTTCAGAAGCGGTTTTTTCCTTTCCCAATTCCTTCCCAACCCCTGGGAACACAAATTTCCGGACATATTTTCCCAATTTCTTCCCAGATGAAAACTGCGA
Source organism: Spirosomataceae bacterium (assembly GCA_037191015.1). Classification (GTDB taxonomy): domain Bacteria; phylum Bacteroidota; class Bacteroidia; order Cytophagales; family Spirosomataceae; genus Ravibacter. The sequence continues at coordinate 151,187 of JBBCKD010000006.1, read as the reverse complement.
TTGGGCTTCGGTGTAAGTCAGATTACACGAAGAAAAACGGCTACTCAGCGCTATACCTGCGGGCAGTCGTGGACGGACAGAGCTGTAAATTGAGTCTTAAACTCGATTGGCCGGCCGAGCTGGTAAACGAGAAAGACAACGAACTTACTCCCAGGAGAAAGGGGGATAAGGAATGCGCCGACTATAACCTGCTCATCAGGAATGAGATTGCGAAGGCGAACCAAATATTTGTAGAGCACCGGCTATCGGGGGAATCACTCAGTATTACAAAGTTCCTATCCTTATATAAGGAATTTGAAAAACGTAGGAGCTTTGTACAATACATGAGAAAAAAAATGAACGACCGGTACCGGAGAAAGAAAATTGCGGAAGGGACCTGGAAAAGCCACCAAAACAGCCTGATATGGCTTCAGAAGTATCGGAAAGAAATTTCATTTGCAGAGCTGACGCCGAAGTTTGTTGAAAACTTCGAGCTCTTCTTAGCAAGCCAGCAAAACCGGCGCAACAACACAGGGAAGGGACTCGACCCTAATACTATCGCAAATATTATGAAGTATCTAAAAGCATACATCAACATTGCGATTAACAAGGACCGGATACCTATCATCAATCCTTTCCCGGCCTCGGATGTAAAAACAACTCAAAATGTTCCGGAGGTCGAGTACCTGAACCCTGAGGATGTACGCGCGATGATGGGGTACTATACGACGACCCTCCCCATTGGCGATAAGATCAGCATCGTCAGATTTTTGATTGCCTGCATCCTCGGCCTCAGAATTTCAGATATTCTGAAAATCAGCGAAAGTAACGTAGAAGAATGGAAGAAAGCCAAACGCCTGGCATTCCACCCCAAGAAACAGGTAAAGACAAAGAAGCTGAAAACGATTTACCTGCCCCTGGATGAAATGGCGATTTTCTACCTTGAGGACTATATTCAATTATTACGTAAGGCCAGGCAGGAAGAGAAACGAATCAGCGAGGCGTATAGCCGGAAGGCACTCAGAAAGGTTGCCGGACAGATGGGTATAAAAAGGGACATCAACTTCCATACAGGCAGGCATACCTTTGCCACCAACTACCTGCGGGCAGGTGGAAAGCTGACCAACCTGCAGCAAATCCTCGGCCACAGCAATATCAATACCACCATGATATATGCCCATATCGTTGATGCAGATAAGGAGGAGGAGCTGGGAAGACTAGCCAGCTTCTACATGGGGGCGGGTTAAACCCGGGATTTTTTGTAATTCTGTAATCTGTAATAGCCTCCTGGCTCGAAAACAAAAAAAAGGACAATCGAAAGCTAGAAAGTCCTTTTTGCATTGATGGCAAATTATTCTTTAAGCGCTGGCCCGAGAACGGATATCATTAATTTTCTCTTCGTACTCCTCAAAAACGCGATAATTTATTCCGGTAGGTTTTGCTACAAGTTGCTTTAAAAGCCTATTCTGCTCGATAAGTGTAGAAAGGATAGCTGGATCAGTCGATGGTGCTGCCTTATTAGTATCAGGTATGGCAACCGTCCCGGTATAACCTCCGTTAGAAAAAAAACGCTGCTGACGGAGGGCTTCCAGCATTGAAACAAAGTCGGCCACTGCGGGATTTTTCAACATAGGCCCACTCACTACATATTCTATTCCTGCTTCACCGGCAACGTAAGAGCGACGCCCGAGTTGATAAAAGGTAGGACGGTCGACGTATCCTTCTGGCTGCCCGGTCTTATCCATATATATAGATCGGAGGTCGGTAGGACCACCGTCAGCCCGGAAGGCCGGAGCTTCCGGAGCTTTAGCTTCGTTAATGAGGCTTTTTGCCCTTGCAATACCAGTAGTGACGGTAGCAATCGCTGCACCAATGGCGGCTATCATGGTCCATACAGTTTTAGAGTTACTGACGGCTATTGTAACGGCCTTCGCTATGGCAACACCAGACTCGACAGCAACCTGGAAAACGGCCATTTGCGCCTCAAACTTCGCATTTTCTTCGCGATTGGCGGCCGACACCTGCAACACACCGGTAATAGCATCACCAAGTGCATAGTAAGCAGATATTTGTTCATTCAGCTCACGACGAGTCTTCTTTGATTCTTCAGGGCCTTTGTTGATTATCTGACCGATCTCTTTCGACCATCGCTCAAAAAGCTGGGTCGTATCCATGCCGTATTCGACATATTGATCCATCAACTCCTGGTACTTCAGGTTGATGAGAGAGAACTGGTCATCGGCAGCTTGGAGATTTTCGAGGTGTTGCTGGCGCTCAAATGCTTTTCTCTTTTCCGCATAGAGCTGTTCAGACTTTTCTTTATCGGCTATGTACTTGTCTGACTCTTCAAGAAGTTCTATCAGGTGTTTATTATTGATGGTTGCAAGCTCCTGATTCTCCAGATCTGTGATCCTGGCAATGGAATCGGCATGCCCTTTTGCCATCTCACGAAGCTTATTGTATTTGTCGTGAGTAAGCTGAATCTCCTTCTCGAAGGCTGACATTTTCGAGAGCAGAATGTTGTGCTCGGCGTCAGATATTGCTTGTTGGAGTGATTCGTAGTCCTTTTTATTCTTCTCTCTGCGCTCAGCAGCCGCTCTTTCAGCCGCTTCTCTTTCTGCTTTTTCCCTCGCCTCCCTGGCTTTTTTTTCTTGCTCTGTTTCAGTCTCTGTATCTTTCTTCGACAAAAGAGATTTCATCGAGGGCGCATTAAAGTCAGAATGCCCTCCATATCCTAATAGCCGATAGAGTCCTGTTTCATTTTCCTGAATAAGACGATTAACTTCTTTCAGTTGGCTTTGGTATTTAGCTAGCTCAAGCGAAGTCGCAGATCGCGTCACAACCGTACTCCCCAATTCGCCCCCGACAACTACTTCCGTCGCCTCCTGTCTTCGTAGCTTTTCGAGTATAGCCTGGCGCTTATTAAGGTTTCTCTCCAACTCCTGGTTCATCTTTTCAACGCTTCTTTCCTTCTGCGCCTTGAGCAGTTCTCTTTCAGCAGTAATATGCTCCCAAACCTTCTGTGTATTTATAGACATGACATCACCATACTTGCTCCACTCGGAAACAGCGGACGGAACGATTTCGCCAATTTGCTTTATTAGCGACTGCAGCTCACTCTCTTCACCGGCCGTTCGATCGACTTCACTTGCGAGTTCGCCGTATCGCGTCATCAGCGGGACAAGCGTTTTGTCCATCTCTGCTATTTCAGCCTGCTTTTTGCCTAATTTCAATACTGCGATTTCCGCCTTTGTTATCGCACCAGTCAGCACCCCCAGCGCATAAACTGCTGGTTCAAGAGACAAAGCGACATTCTCTCCGAAATTGACCATTTTCTTTACGATCTTATCCCAAATAGCAGCCGCATTCGCGTTTTTCACGTTGAATTCGTTCGTAACAGAGGTCGCTTCCCTTGTACCAGTTGTGGCGATCTTCAGATTGCTATTGTACGTAGAAATATTTTTTGATAAGGAACCAAAAACGCCTGTGACCCGCCCTCCATCAAGTCCAAGATCTCCGAGTGTGGACGAGAGCTTTTCAATCCCGTCTGTCGTTTTGCCGACATTTTCTAATACCAACATCAACCCCTCTACCGACGAACGCTTCAATATTTCCCTGAACTCGTCGACTGATTTTCCGGCCATCTTCGCGTAGGTAGGAACATCCGAGCCCATTTTTACAAGTACTTTGCTGAGAGCAGTGCTCGAAACTTCCGCCGTTTGCCCCAATGAGTCCAACGTAGCAGCCAATGCAAGCGTTTCCTCTATGCTTACGTTCGCTACGTTGGCAATACCTGACATCCGCTTTGCAAAGTCGACCATATAACCTTCATTAGCTGTCGATGCCATTCCAAGTTCATTGAGAGCAGAGCCAGTCCGGAGCAAGGCGCTCTCTAATCCATACACGTCATCAGTCTTAAAAATCTCAACAAGCTTCGCTATGTCGAGCGTAGCCCCTTCACCGAGTGCATCCCCCAATGCTACTTCTATCTGGTCTGATGCTCTTACGAAACCCAAAATATCCTTTTCCGCGCTGTATCCCAGACGCCCAGCTTCTTCTGCAAGACTCCTGAGCTCAGATGTAGCTGTACGAGTGTTGATCTTTTGTAGTTCAGAGTTCAATCCCCTCACTTGGTCCTGAGTAAGGCCGGTCGTTTTGGAAACGTTGGCTAGCTCATCAGACACAGTATAAACCATTTCGGCAACACGTCGAAATCCTTGACGGAGCATGTCAATACCACGCATGAGCAGCGAACCGCCTACAAAACCCTGCGCTATATCTTTCCAGCTTGTTTTAAACCGATTAAGAGACCCTTCACCTCCGCGGATCTCAGTAGTAATGTCAGTCTGGGCTTTCTTAAGTTTATCCAGGGTTCTGATCATTTCTTTCCACCCTGCAGGGTCGTCATCCTTCTTCATATTGTTGAGCTCACGCTCAACAGCAACGGTGGCGGCGCGCACGTCCTTAAGGGTGGATTTTGCCTGCTGCCCGTTAATAATAAGATCAATGGTCGCGAGCTCCCGCTTGTTTTTAATTGCCATGGTGTGTGTGGAGGGAGATAAAGGGTGCCTGCCGGCGGAGATTTACCGGCAGGAATCGGATTAGTGAGAATGATCAGGGCACTGACAAAGCCCCTGACAATGGACGCCCTGGCGGCATAACCTTTCAAAAGCTTCGTCGCCCAATACGAAACGAATTGCCTGCTCGGGAGAACGCCCGTGATGGTAGTGGGTTATCCAGCGTTCGCGGTTTACTCCGGATGGCAGCCCCTTACTGGCGGAGAGCGCCTGAAGCTCTTCGAACCATATGTCTTCTGTTACTTGCGGCTCAGTTTCGCCGGTCAAATCTGATGTCATGGTTATGAAAATGGGATGGTGATTACGTGGTTTAAATGGGACTCGGCCAGCCGTATCAGGCCAGTTTTGTACCGCTCCTGCAGGATCTCTCCCAACCGAAGCTCTTCAGACCTTTTCCGCTTGGAGTACCACCGCTTCGGGCGCCGGGTGATACCGGTTTTTCTGGCCCCGAACCGGCGCCTTACAAGAGCATAGTTTACGGAGACGCCCCGGCCAACGCCCATGTCAACCATACGGCCATACATAAGGAATTGAATGGTAAGAGTGTCTGAGCCGGTGATGCCGGCGCGATAACTGGTATCGAAGCTATCGTAAAGCGCTTTGGTACGTGGCTTCCCAGGGACCCAGCGGCCTTTCCGTTTGACGACCGGGTTTTTGTAGCGGTAGATCTTCTTATCCTGCTCCTTCCGGAAGCGCTCAACAGCGATCCTGAGAAAGGATGCGTAGGTGCCTTTCAGATTGATTCGGCCATGGATATCCAGATCACTATACTTCATTGCTTTCAGGCCTCCAGAGATCAGGATTGAAACACGTAGTACCGGGAAGCTTCCAGGTAAATTCGATCCGCCAGCCGTACAGGTCATTGTGTAGTGGGCCGACCCAATTGCCAGGAGCAACGGTTCCGAGTGAAATCGGTTGCCCGTTATGAAGCAGCAGCCCGACATCTGCACGCTGCCGCATTAAAGAAAATATGGCATCAGCTGCCGGTTTGGTGGTATCATAGATAACCTTCAGGCTCTGTTCGTGCCCTTTCGTCATCCTTTCCTGCGGAGCCACAACTGCAAAAGATCCAGTCAGTTCCCGATGATACCCCGATCCATTGTAGGCCGTCTCCTCATCATACCATTCGACCAGGAGAAGGGGGTAACAGACTTTTGCGCTCAGGGAACTGAGTAGGTTGTCGGCGATTTCGGGACTGTCTATGAACATAAGATTTGCCTTCCCGGGGGTATCTCCCAGCAAAGTCAACCGGGCGGCTACTTCCTTGAAAAACGATGTATAAGAAGAATACATGGCTATTTCCGGTGAGCGGCCAGCTTGCGCTGCAACTCCTGGTTTTCTTTGATCGTGTCGTTGAGAACCTTGAGGGTGAGATGCAACGGTGTGGCTTCAACCAAAGAGATTTTCGTCACATCGTTATTGGCCATCGAAATGGCTGCGTTGAGCCAGGTCATTGAAGAGCTCTGACCGGATTTCTTCTGTCCTTTCTCTACCTCTTCATCCTCTTCCTTCTGAGGAAATACGTACTTAAAAAGGCGAGGGAACAGTTTCTTGGCCCCATGATACTGGAGCATGATAGCTGTTTTGATGGGTACAGGGAGGTTGACAACCTTCTCGGCATATCGCCCTATCAAGGCTTCAGAGAAAGGGATCCGCTTATCTGTTTTCTTCTTCGACTGCCTGTCAGAGATACGGTATAGAATCCCGCAAAATTCGTCGAGCGCCTCAGGGGATGCCCCCTTGTTGAATGCTTCCAGCTTCAGCTCAGCAGCCATAAACTCCCCGAAAATCAGGTTTTTCAGGCCGTCGCCAGGCCCATAAAGCGTATAAAGCGTGAGCGCTTTTCCTATCTGCACCGGTATTTTGTGGATAAGCTCCTTGTATGGGAGTTTGGTTTCATCGTAAAGAAAATCTGTCACGGCCAGCAGCTCCACCCGCTGAACCGGGTTGAGACGCTCCATCTCTTTCACAGGGATGCGATAGAGAAGAGGCAGCAGCGCCCACTTAGCAGATGGATTCTTCTCCGATTGCTGCATGATGGTAACAACCGCAATGAACTGCTCCTCGGTAAGCTCTTCGAATTTATCTGGGCCTGTATAGCCCTTTCCGTCTATTTGTATAATGTGCATTATAAAAGCAGGATTTTTGAGTTGGGGAGTGATTTGCAGCGGGCGGGTAGAATCGCGAGGCTGGGAGGCGTATATCCGACTGGAGGATTGTCGTTCAAAAGCTTCACGAGCGTGGCAATCTCGACTTCTCCAGAATGCAGATATTCACGGGCTGCAGCTTCTATCCTGGCATTCTCTGAATCTGAAACCTGAGTTTTGTTATCCATCATAACGCGCAGCCCCTCCGTGGTTAGGGTTACCCCTCTCGTAACCAGGGCCCGGCCAGTACCGAGATAAATTACCGCTCGGCGTGCGAGTATCAGGCAGGTGTTGTCAAATGAGCCCTCTGCCGGCGATGTGCCGATCAGTGTGGAATAGTAGTCCTGCAGGAGTGGTTTCACCCGTGTACGCTCCATATAGCGAAGCCCCTCACGCATAGCGCAGAAGGTGATTCGGGGACAAAGCATGTGAAAAACATCCAGGACTACGGAGGCTGACGGTATCAGGCTCAGGCGCTCAGCTTTACGCTCCGGAGCGTCAGCGTAAGTAGGGAAGTCTGCCAGAGAATCCTCCAGGTAGTTCAGTAAGTCGTCGAGTGCATCGATACCATCCGAGAGGTAGGACGCTTCCAACTTTTGCTGCTCGGTGTCTGACAGGTTCCAGCGATTTTCATTTTTCCGCTTGTAAATTCCGGAACTATCGAAGGTTACCCCGCCTTTTTTCGAATGTATCCATAAGGCCAGTGGGGCGGCAGCGGCATTGATATAGTCTACCAGCTCAAGCTGCTTTTCATCCAGGGTAGAATCTTTGTAATCCGCAAAAAGCTCCCCGAGAAACTCCCTGCCGAGCAATGGCTGGATGTGGCGACGAACTGCCCGTGAAAGATCGGAGTGGATAATGGCCAGGTCGAGATCGGCGGCGACCGGGACAAAAGACTGAAGTGTGGGGATGTCGGGAATGAAATGCATTTTTATGCGACTTCTTTGGTGGAAGCTCCTGTATCGAGCGTGGTAAGCAGCGTTTGCGGAATCCGGAATTTCAGTTTCGGATATTTTTTTATCCAACCATTGAACTCGGCGATGAAATTCAGAGGCTCGAAAAGGACATCACGGTAAGGCTCCAGTTGGGATAGGTAGATGAGCAGCGACTCCCGTTTGTCGGAACCTCCGGAGCGGGAACCCATTTCTTTCGAAGCAAACCCGACCAGCGTCGGATCAAGGCCAAGGGCATACAACAAGTGCGCTGTGGCTTCCATGTTGTCGGCCAGGTATTGCCCGTCCTTCAGCTTGTCTGGAACAGCCTCAATTTCCCAGGCTTCGATAGTCTTTCCATCGATGGAGCTGGTGCCGAACTCGGTCGCCAGGGTGATGCCGGATTTCTCTACTCCTATCAGGCGGTTATTCAACTTCGATATCAATGCGGTCCGGGCTGCGTCCCGCTGATCTGCACTCCATTTCTGCCATTCAGCACCATATTCGTTCTCCCAGAATTCCCGGGGAATTTTGATGTGATACTTGATGGTCATCTGGTTTTCGAAAAGGCTTTTCTTTAGCTTAGGCACAGAGGCGAGCACGTCGAGCCAGCCGCTTCTGCGGATACCGTTCCAGTGAGCGAGTTGGTAGAATGTTTTTCCCGGCGTAGGATAAGACGACGGGAAAATATACTTGTAGGTCGATGTATTTGCCTCCCGAGCCCAGTCAACCAGGTCGTAGTGATACGGGTCGAGCGATCTGATCTTGATCGTCTCCGGATCGCCGGCGGAAGCGTCCGGCCAGTTGGCATTGATATATACGAAATCGCAGGTGCCGGAAGCGTTCTGTTTGCTCCAACGGCAATGTGCCGCTTCGTTAGGGTGTATATGAGTGATTTTCTTCCGGTCCTTGCTCAGAATAAGTTCCGGGAAAATGTTCAGGAACCAGAAAATATCATTGGCGCTTTCCCGCTGGTAGCGTCGGAAATGCCGGCTGTCCAGGAATGTGGATATCTCCGGATCCTTGCAATGCTGGAGGACTTCGTTCCCGTTATCATCATAATCGACCAGAAAAGGAAGAACGGGCTTCGAAATGAGGTTTGCCTGCCATTTCAGAGCTGTCGGGATGATCGTGCTGCGCTCGCCGTCGACCAGCACCCGCTGAGGGAAATTATTGGCCGCTCCCCAAGGAACGATATCTACATATCCATGGTCCCGCTCAGTTTTATCAATCACCTGGGTAGGCCGGGCACCAGGGGAAGCGAAGTCTTCTGTTTGTAGGAATACCTGGGAGTCCTTAAGAAGGTACGCGTCCGGCTCGACGATAATGAGATTCGACATCTTTAGAGGACGGGATGAAAATTAACCGACTCGATCAGGTCAAGATGAACTTTACGGATCTCGCTGGAGGTGAGATTTTTTACATTGATGGGGTACCGGCGCGTACGAACGGAGGTATTTTGTTCTTCGCTACCTTTTTTCGAGGCATTCAGCTGCTTTGTGAGGACGGCCCTGTCAAAAACTATACGCTGACCTCCGGTACCTTCGGTAGGATTGGCTGTACAGAAAACCAGGTGAAACGCCTGCGGCCGGTGGCCGGCTACGCTGGAATTGAGAATATCGAGGGCCTGTGAAAGGCGGATTGGAGGGCGCGGTTGCATGGTCTTAACAGGGCTGTTAAGACGCTAATTTCGCGGGGCTACTGTCGTAGTTAATGGGAAGGGGAAAGGCCCTGAGTCGGTGTCAGGCGATAACCAACTCCCCTACCTCCAAAAACCTCTCATCCCGTCTCCTGGATGAAAGAAAGCAAGGCCTATCCAGGTGATCAGCAGGATGACGATGAGGGCTATGATGTTGAATCGGGTGAATGTATGTTTCATAGTGCTGTAGAATAGGAGAAAAAAGCCGTCGTTAACGTACGACGGCAAACGTGTGCGCTAGCTACGGAATGCTCCTTATTGTGAGATCAGTAAACCCGATTTCGCGACTAGCTAAAAACATATCCGCTCGTGCAAATATATCATTTTTCTCCCATGCAATAAGCCCAATGAGGCAATAGCGAAGGCTCACTTGCCGAGGCCACCACCTTTCCGCAAACGGGGCACTTCATAACTACCAGTGCATCATGTACTCTACTCTCTGGTAGTTATTTTTCAGGACCTTAACCTCATTTTCGTGCTTCATGGCTTAAAAATAAATCCTTTTTCCTTACAAATCTGGCGATACTCCTTTTTTGTGATTTCGCCTTCCAGGTAACGCTGGCGAACCTTCAAAGGGCTATCCATTACAACTGGTTCCTCAAACCGAACCTGAATAACATCAAAAGCCCGGTTTCCGGTCAAAGCGTGATCTGACACCCGGATCTTCTCGCCTTTAGGTCCATCGAAGTAGAACGACGCACCGCTTGAAAATGAGCATCCGGTGAAGGTGAAGTCGGAGAAGCCTTTCTCAACCAGACGAGCCTCGGCCATTTCGCGGGTGTATTCCCTTTTCGGCTGGAAGAAGTTCTGGTTAAAGGTGCTCATTTTACTTTCAATTTGGGTTGATTAGACCCTGTGATTAATTAATTTGCTTATGTAAAGATACAAACAAATTTGATTAATGCAATACTAAATCAAATTTATTTTTCCGACTTCTCCCTCACCGCCGCTTCGATAAACTCTGCCTGGTTCGGCTGCGAGCGGATCACTTCGACTATTTCAGGGTCGAGGGAAAAAGTTACCCGGATCTTATTGGCCGCCCCTTTCGGTTTCCGGCCGGCGCCTGGGCGGCTGCCGCCGTGAGATTTCTGTTTTTCCATAATAAAAAAGAAGGGGCCGAGGCCCTATAGTTTTAAAATTTTAACAATATCGTCGCTGAAATGGATTTCATTGGCATCCCTTTGAATTTCGGCCTGTCTAAATAGAAAGATATATTTCCTTCCATAAAGTCGGCCTCATATCTATTCCCTTTAACCTCGTAAACAGCTTCGTAAAATGTTGGGATCATCCATTTTTGAATTTTGTCAGCTGGAATCTTATAGGTATCATAGCGATAAGGGATACCATTTTTATTAGTGTAGGTATTACCAACTGTTATTTCGCCGTATTGTTGGATCACTTTGAAGAGTTTTGCTACATTTTTCATTTTCCTGATTGTTTAAGTACTTAACAAAGATACAAACCATTTTGATTAATACAATACTAATTCAAAAATATTTTGCATTTTTTCCCCTTCAGTACTCACTAATCTCCCATTTGGTGACCACCCTCACTGTATTAATTATCTTAGGATGGTGTGAGTGCATTGAATCCAACACAGCAGTTGCTCCTCTTTGAGTGCGAAACCTATCCAGATCTGTAGCGGTAACAATGGTTTTACCCCCATCCTTCGACGTTACACGTATGGGCTTAAGATCCGTTGGTTCTTTTTTCTCCAGGACATAATACGGACGCTCCATTTCTCTCTTATGTGCAATCAACAGTAGCTCTGCTGCTTCCTTTTTGTCTTCTTCTGTTGCTACTATTCCATGCTCCCTCCGCACAGCTTCCACAGCAGCATTAATAATGGCGAAATTGAAAAGACGAAATGACTCTGTATCGGCTTTGCACTGTGTGTCAAGGCGCTTTGGCACAAGCTGTATCCTGGAATGTATTAAGTGTGCAGCTATAGAATAGCACTTTCCCTTTGCAGTCTTTGTCATGATTAGTGTCAATCTTTTGACTCCAATCTAATCAAAGAGATCGTTATGAAGCAAGCGGCCTCAGCAACCAGACCCCATACGTATACTGCAATGGGGTTGCCATATACCGCGGGCTCCTCCGTCGATGCAATTGCATTTCGAGACAGGGTGCGGCGGGGTCAACTCTGTGACAGAGTGCGCTTTTCTGCGCTTCCCCTCTCCTAAAAGGCAGACAATCAGGTTTGTAATCAAAAAAAAAGTGGCAAAGCCACTACAAAACCTTCCCTGAATGTGCAATTCTGTCAAAAATCGATGAGGCTGGATGAAAAACGCCGGCCATTTCTGCGCCTTTTCATCATTCCGAACAAAAGTATATCGGCAGAGTCGGTATAGTGGGGAGCCTCTCGCTGATCAGCCTCTTCATCCCTTTCCATGCGCTTGTCTTTTTCGTACCCGGTTTTTCCACCCAGCGCAATCCTGGTGTTTTCCATCGCCGTACGCAGAGTCTTGGTATTTTCCTTGTTGAAGAGTACAGAGTAAGGCTCTTCGTCCAGGACTGACGTATTTGGGTTCAGGACAGCTCCCCATAGTATGTAACGGTTCCGGAAGCTCGGAGTAACACCTATATGATACTTAATAACCGACCAGCCGAGGCGCTCCAGCTCATCGCAGAACTCGTCAATTGGATTTTTGTCGGATACCGGATTCGTTGCCACGTGGGTATGATCATGGTATACGACGGCCTCCCGGCGGGGATATCCCTTGGTGTAATACCGGTGTACTTCCTGGGCGAGGTGTTTAATACGTTTGGGATGGAGAACATCCAGGGCATTGATAATACGAAAGATGTGGCTGTCTCCCTGTCCTATGCTCAGCGTGTTAATACGGCCGCCGGTATCAATTCCAATTTCCAGCGGAGCCGTCTTATCAATATCGGAATCCTTCCGGCAGTCTGATAACTTGCCTTTGCCGTAGTCCCCCTCCGGAAGTCCATCAACAAAAGAATAATCGATTGCATTGTAAAAATGATGATCAGCCAGATCCGGGTAAAAAGTATTTTCCACCTTCCCGGGGCGCTCATTGAGAACACTGGTACGGTAGATAAATTCGGGGAGGGATCGTTGGAGCTTTTTGATAAAGTCGACTCCCAACACCTCGATGTTATCCAGCGTGCTCGCCTCTGAGTAAAAAACCAAGTGCCGGCGAAGCTCGAAGAGCTCTTTCCTGTAGTAGCGTATCGCCGCCAGCTCCCGGGATGTATAGCGCGGACCGTCTACCCCACCCCGCTTTGCGCCCAGCAGTCGAATTTCCTGAAGCTTGATTTCGATAGCAACAATGGCGGCATTGGCTTCCGGATCATTGAATTCCTCGTATTTGTGGATCCACTTCGCTGAGCTTGACACCGGCATGTCCGTTGTGAACATTACGCCGTGGTGCAGATGAGAATGCTTAAAATATCGCTCATTGCCCCGGTTGGTAGGTGCAAGCTCGGAATCCAACCTTTCTATGTTCAGATACTTTGCCTCATCGCCGATGTATCCATCGATGGACATCCCGTTTGAAGATCCGGGCCTGTCCTGGGAGACCAGGCGCATAACGGAAATATCGTACCGGTCGACACGAAGGAAAATAGAATGTTCAGCTGTCTCCGGGGTCATGTACGGCATATTGATGCCGGCTACTTTTGGAGGGAAGCGACGAACCCAGAAGTCCACATCGCGACGTAAGCCCGTCTCCTGCCAGCGCTTCAGCATCGGGGGCAGCGTTCTGTCGAGAAGCTGCATATAGCTTTCAGCAACGTTCACAATGCTGCTGCGCGGCATGTCCGTTAACATCCGGTGCGCCCTGGGAGCAAGCGCCCCCTCCGACTTACCGGTACCACGGCCCCATACGAGATAGGATTCGTTGGCATCGATCGTATTGGCAAGCAGTTGCGGCTTGTTATAGTAGAGGGATTGCATGGAAAGTGTGTGCCTAATCGAGAATGATTCGGTATCCTTCGCCGTACTGGAGGTAATAGCGATCGAAAAGAATGGTCTGGTGTTCTTTGAATTGCCCGCCAAAAATCAAATCCCTGCCCTCATAAATTTTAATCTGAGCAAAGATTGTATTCCTATGTTGCAGTAGCTGGAAAGAGCCTGCAGCATGCTTGTTCTCTGAATATCGGGAGGTTGCTAATGATCCTAAAGTAGCAGTTGCATTAACCAGGCGCTTCCGAAGAACTCCGATATTGGCGGTTACCGACAGAGAATTAAAAGGAATTGACTTTCCGCCATCCTCCCAAACGTAAATCACTATGTCACCATAGTTGATACCTTCTTCAACGTTTTGAGTGATGTTTTCCAGCCGAAGTTCGAGCCACTTAGCCCCGTAAACATCCGGATCAGACCAATTTGGCTTATCAAATACAGGTACAAGCTGACGAGCTTCAATTCGAGATTTTATGTAGCCCCCTTTTGCCGGCAATTCCATATTTGCTTTCACCAGCAAATATTTCCCTGACACCTGATGTGAAAGCCGAATCCGGAAGGGAATCTCTGGCTTAATCTTATAGGCGTTTGAAAGGCTTAATTTTACTGGAAGTTCAAGCCTTCGAGAATAGGCGAGCATTTCAAAAAAATAGCGCTGATACTTCCTGAAAACATCATCGGGCTGACCAGGTAGTAGCGAAAGAGATCCGATAGTCTGGTACTTTGATCCGTAGCTTACCGACGAGAGCTGAGGATAAAGCCGATTGGCAGTATCTGGCTGCAGCCCGTAGTATAGAAGTAACCTCAACCCCCACTGACTAGAAACTTTGTCAGCTTCAGCAAGCTCTGCAATGTGCACCATATCAGGCGCTACTGACGGAATGTATTCTACATAGTTTGCGGCAGCTTCATAAACTGGAGAAGAATGCTCTTGAAAAAACGTGTTGGAGAGATTTCCCGATACAGATGTAGATGGCAAAAACCATCGTATGGCGGTATCTGGCCATCCGCCCGGAGGAGGCGAAGACCCTAATGAGTCCGAAACAACAATCCGCTCCATTGCAAGGGTGGATATTGAAAGCGAAATATCTTTGTCTGGACGGTCTCCTATTTTAAACGATCGGATGAAGTCAAGCATCCCTTCCAACTTCTTATCTCCTCCACCTTCATCATTAATGATTCTGAAGCCTTTCCATTCGCCTTTCTCAATTTTATCGGCGCCGGGGATATATGATTCAGTTAAATCTATGACCTGTTCCTCACGCCTGATGTGTACGTACGAAGCAAAATAGGCTGTTTTATCGGAGGCATTAAAAAAAACACCCAGCCCTAAATAGTCCCGTAAAGCCGAAAAAAAAGTAGCGATACTTTCAAAGGGCAAATGCCGTTCAATTTGAATGGAGTAAGTCCCGTTAACATGACCAGGTATTGTTTGTGTGTTAAACAATACCAGACGCTTCAAATTTTCATCATTAAGGGCAGGCCCGACTGGTCGAAATCCCAGTTTGATCGAGATACTTTTAAGTAGCCAAATAAGATATACACACGGAACGTGCACCACGTTGTAATCAATGGAGCTGCCACCGACGTGGTATCCATACTCTCCCTCGACGACATCTAAAAAATTGCCGCCGGTGGGGCCTTCTGCCAAAATCCAGGGATTAATCACTTTAGGCCTTTTATATCCAACTCCAGGCTCAAAAGAGTCACTGACAAAGTCTTCAGCAAGGAAAGGCGCGAAAACAATCGGATAAATACCCGGTTCCGCTTCCGCTAATTCCCGCATTGTAGGCCCTTTCCCCAGGCTATCAATCGTAGAAACCAAAAAAGTCTCAGAAACAAACTCCCGTATCGGCTCATTCTTGATGATATCCGCGATTTCTCCCAGATCGACTAGAAGATACGCATCCGCATATTTCCCGTCGATCGTATACCCCAGCAGCGCCTGGAAGGAAAAAGTCCCTTCCGAAACCAGTACCGGCAGCTCAGCCGGAACATTTGCTTCGGGCAAATGGCCGTTATCGATGAACTGACGGTTTGCCTCGTTGAGCGGAAATTTGAAAGGATAGGAATAGGATCCCTGCAGCACTTCAGTTGAGCCGAGGAGCATCGAAACCAGTTCAAGGGTGATCGTCTGGCCTTCAGGCAGGTCAAGCGTATAAGTCGTACCCTTCCGCGCTATTTTAAGCATGATCCCTAAATTTCAAAATGTGGGAGATCCACTATGCTGGAGAAGTACTTACCCCAGCGGACCAATGGATCGACTTCTTTGATGATCTGGTACGCCTGGGCAAACAACCGCTCGGACCAGTCCAGGGTGCTTTTGGTTCCCTTTTTAACAAATGCGATATCAAATGCCTCAGCAGGGGTTCGCTCATGCTTACTCAGGCCGGGCTTCGCTTTCGTGATAATTTTGTTCTCAGCGTCTTTTATGGCCGTTAGGCCAGCTTTCTTTCTCCTTGCATTAACCGATGTCAGGCTCTCTCTCCCCTGGGAGTAGAATGCCTCCTGGGTCTCTCGTTTCCGGTAAACCTGGGTAAGGAAGGGTACCGGATCGTCCGGAAACCGCTTCGGGTATTCCCGAACCAGGTAATTGAAAACAGTTTGCAGCCTGGGGTGTGCCTTTGATATGTCGCGTTCCTCATTCATCATTCCTTTTTTTGGCTCTTATTACCCGGTTACGCTGTTGTGGCGCGAACCCTGTGAACGAATGAACCTCATCCTTCAGCTTATTGTATTTCTGTTTCAAATCCTGAAGCTCGGCCCGAAGCTTTTCAATGATCTTATTCTGCTCCTCAATGGTGTCTCTCCAAAAAGCGACATCAGCAGCGCGGGTATCGCGCCAGGTACGAAACCAG
The DNA here is from genome assembly GCA_037191015.1 of Spirosomataceae bacterium. Taxonomy (GTDB): domain Bacteria; phylum Bacteroidota; class Bacteroidia; order Cytophagales; family Spirosomataceae; genus Ravibacter. Next base: position 135,064 of record JBBCKD010000006.1, on the reverse strand, counting down.
CCGATGCCGGCAAGTGTGTTGGTTACGGCCAAAAACGCCGCTAATATTTCAGAGGTAGACATAAGTCAAAGAGATAGCCTCCATAGCAGGAGAAAAACGATCACAGATAGTACAATCCCGCAGAGGACCCCGGCGCAGAATATACGCCAGGGTCGTGCGGTGGGCGGGGAGGGTGTGGATATAGTTTTAAATTCAGTTCCTGCTTTCCTCTCAGAATGAAAAGAAGAGGTATCGGCAGATGACTCCCGGATGATCTGCCTGATGATAACAGGAGTTTGCACGGGGCCTGGTTTTATAGACCCGCCAGTAGGCAAACCATTGCTTTCGCTCACTTCTCCGAGGGTTCCCGTTGCTTGCCACCCTGTTACAGGTAGAGCAAACAGGAAATCTTGAGGTAGCCCCGGAAGCAAGAACTCGGTGATGAGCTCACGATTCCAACTTCTGGACTGATTGGATGCGACGGCCTCCGACAAAGTATCTGCCTGAGTAACAGCTATACTTTGCTTTGTCGTCCGGCAGCCGGCCAGCAGTAAAACGCAGAAGAATAAAAGCAGACGCACCTTAGTCATTGTAGATAATCAGGCCTTCCTTGATAAAAAAACGCAGCTGAGCGTAGGGATCGATCGCCTTGGATTCCCCCGCGATAGTAACCGGTACGGGTTCCCTGTTTTCGACGATATCCGCTTCGGTGAGGACAATGGCGCCATCCTCTACAGTGATTGTCTTTTTGTATAGCTCGCCAAGCTCTTCGGAAATCGATTTATACGCCTGGCTTCCCTGCAGTCTTCTGTTCAGCTCATGCTGAAGCGTATCGCCGACAAAGTCCTCTTTTTCCAGATAAGTCCTGATTTCGGCGACCACCGGTTCAGCCTTCTTCTGAATGGCCTCTTCCTCAGCTCCGATCGCGGCGGAAATATCTTTCTTGATCTTAGCGGCCAGTACAGCGAACTTTACCGACTTTCCAAATTTGACGATGCCTGAGTTTTCTATTACTTCTACTCCTGAAGCATACTGACGAGCGCTGACAATATTGAGTTCCATACCGGTTTGAATTGGTGATTGAGTGATTGTTGGGAACAATTTTACGGCGGTGCCGGCCTTTGGCAGTGGGAAGGGGAAACCGATAATTAACTGTAAAAAACATGGGTCCCCGGGCCAACGCAGGTGTGGGTACGTGTCCCATTGGTATAATCCTCAATCGTGATCGTTTCGTTGAGCGGAGCCTTTGGAATGTAGAATATACCGCTACCGCCGGCTGCTCCAGTTCCAGACATATATATCGGCTTATTGGCAGAGAAGCTTCTGACAACGTTGTCCTGTCCGTAGTTCTGAGTGCCGTGTTCAGAGACCCTGGCATTTCCAAGCGAGCCGTTTTTCGGATTATTCCCGTCACTGTATCCGCTCTGCCAGGATCCGGACCCGATGCGATAGCGGAAAGGGGCATAACGTAAACCGTAAGAAACCCGGTCGCTAACTCCTGATATCTGGCTATAGAGCCATCCACCGGCAAAGGCTGCTGTTTCCGCGTGCATCGGTGAGTAAGGAAAACGATTTCCTGAAGTGATATTGTTGGGGTGAGCAGGATTGGACGGGTTATACTGCACAATTGAACCTCCATCCGGTTGCCACCTGATGTTTCCGTAAGACCCGGAATTATGACCAGGCCCTTCTTCAGGTACTGCAAACTTGTGGATATTATCGCTCAGGATTGAAGATACGTTCCAATAGATGATATCATCGGCCAACAGCAGGTGCCAGAATGTATTTTGCATTACCGTCTGCGGAGAAAGGCTATGCATCGCTGACCTTATGATAGAGCCTGCAGGGAATTTTATCCTGAGGTTGGTTAAGCCGTTTTTGATCGGGCGGGATTGGATACCCTCCATTCCGGTCCAGCCGAACCTGAGCATACGCCTGTACTCATCGAATGCGAGATTATTCTTTTCGATATCGTAGATCATGTTGTAGACCGGGATCCCTTCCCTCCATCGCCAATGGTTGCTTTGATATCCTGATAAAAGCAGGTTCCGGTAGTTCACCGGCCCGGAGAAGTAGCTGGAAGTACTGCCCCAAACACCGTCATTATTAATCTTTCTTGCGTTTGCCTTGCTGCTGAGGCCCTCGCTCAGAGTTGACGGTGTCATGCCGACAAAGGAAGCGCTCATATCACCCCCCACTACAAAAAGCCAATAGTCGCTGTAAAGACGGGTTTGATTGGGACTGGTTACTCCAAACTGGGACTTCATCCGGTTGTACCATCCCTGGTAGACTTCCTCCGAACGGTTAGGCATAGCGTGGTTATACCAGTTTTCAATCATTTCAGAGGCAATGATTGTTTCCGGGTGAAGGTATTGGTTACTGATGAGCCACTCAGGGGTTGCTACGCCGCCACCGTTCAAGGCCTGTACATTATACCAGTAATTTTTTGCGGGGATATTGAGCGGGTGAGCAATCTGAAGCTGCAGGTGTGTGTACAAACCAGGTACCAGGGTTGTCGCGTTATCGGTTTCCATAACCTGGCTGACCCCTAACCCCCTGCTGGATGGAAGATTGAGCCGGTATGGAAGAGACCCGGGAAATAGCTTATAGGCTACCCGCAACAGGTCGGAGGGGACTTTAATTTCAGACATGATTTAGAGGATGGATATTTCGAGGCGATAGACTGAACTACAATAGCCGGCAGAAACCGGGTTTTCTTCTATGGCATATTGCCATGGATTGTCGTAGACCTGCTGCATGCTGGAGGCAGCATAGTAATGCACCCAGAATGTGTGGAGGCCAGGTGGAAGGGCAAGGCCCGCACCTACAAGAGCTGCTTCATCGGATGGCTCCAGTGTTTGCGAATCGTTGCCGCCGGTGATAAACCGGTTGCAGGTCCGGGTACCGTCAAAGCTCGACCTGGTGGCCAGCGCGTGAAGCTTCACTTTCCCGTCAGGCAGTGATTCAAGATATGCCTGCGCTTCCGATATCGTTTCGTGAAGTTTCCCGGACACCAAAGCCGATTCGACGCCAGGGTTTTCAAGAAGCCCGTTCGGATTGTTGTTTGAAACCAGGGTCAGGATTACTTCAGGAGCCCCGGAAAGCGACTCGCCGTTAAAGAAGGTGATCCATACTTTGTATGTGCCTGGCTGCTGGATATTATAGTTCAGACCGGTAGATAAGTTGATGAGCTGCTGGCTATCCAGGTGGAGAACCTTATCGAATGATGTTGCCAGGGCTACCGATTGCTGCATCACATAAGGGTCATGCGAGGGAGCCGCAGCGGTTTTCAGGGACTGCCATTCTCCTTGCACCAGCACCTGCATGTATACTACGTACCGGTTGAAAGCAGGCCCGATAGTGAAGTAATTACGAAGCCCCCATTTTTCAGGCGCCGCCGGAAGCACACGTGTTGTATTGTTATGGAGCTCGACCTGGTCGGCCAGGGAGGTGTTTCCTCCTTCAGTAACGATCCGCCCATAGAAGAAGCTGGTGTATTCGGGAGGAGATTCGATTTCCAGGTTAAACGATATCGTTACCGAAGCCACCTGGCTCCCTTGCAGCAAGGCGCTGCAGCTGATGGTCGCTTGCCCCCCTTGGCGGCCGTCACTGTGATTGGAAGGACCGAAAAGCCACGGCGAAGAAGAATTGACACTTGAACCGCCGGAGGCGATATTCTCCGGGCCCCAACCGAATAGGTTGGTGCTGCCGGCCGTGAGCTGCATGCTTACCTGGTTATGAAGCCCGGTGATGACAGCCTGCACATTATACTTCTCCTTCCAGGGCAGCGAAGTACCTGGTACAATATCGCCGATGTAAACCGGAGAGCCAGAAGTCAGATCAAAGTATTTGAGCTGAATGTTGTAGCTGGATTGCTCGACAGTGATATTAAACGACCTGGAAGCTATCCCTGAGGCGCAAGACTGCCCTTCTATCTCAAATGTATACGGCCCGGCCGGGAGCGGAGCCGGGAAAGGTATCCAGGGCTTATTGGTTGGAGCCGGGATATCAGCGGTGTTAAGCGATCCTTGTGCGGAGACGGTAGATTCGGACTTAACACGCCACCGAAGTGTTTGGATGGACGAATACTGGATTTCGGGCCGGATCCCGGTTGTAGAGGCTTCAACAATCGTAGTAATTGAAGGATAGCCTACAGGACAGGCCGGCGTTGAGCTGCCGGAAGAAATAACGGAAAGATCAATCGGAACAATGGTTTGATTTCCGTTCTGATCTTCTACTACGACCGCTATTTCATCAGAGTCAAAAGTAAATTCCGGCACTCCGCTAAGGGAGATCACAAGCCCGGAATTGGCTACTTCAATCCCTTTGGAGATGACATTTTTCGCAATAAATTTCACGGTTAAAGACTGAGGTGTGTGGTGAGAGGAGATGCGTGTTGCAAGGTCAAAGGTCAACGTCGGGGTAATGGGGACGCCAACATCCACATATACCCTGCTGAACCGGAAGAAGCGCGGGTGCCGGGAATCGTGGCGGATATAGTCTGGTAAAACAGGAAGGATATCGGCAAAAGCGATAACTTCTCCAGCCATTACACGGCCTTTCGAGTCTACCTGAACTTTCGTGTAAACACCCGGATCTACACCGGTACTGGCCAGGACCGTAGGGCTGAGGCTCCCCCACTGTATGTTAGAAGCATTAAGAAAATAAGCAGCCTGGAATCCCCCCAGCATGTGGGCGTTCAGGTTGTTGCACATCGTCGTGCTGATCACCGATATTGGCTCCACTCCTTGCGGAGCGGTGCTGACGAAGCCGGACTTCGTAATGATGGTCCCTTCTACGTACAGCATCCATATGCCGGTTTCGGTCCCTTCCCCGATCAGGACCCGGCCACCATAATCGCGGATCGTTCCATCGGTAAAATATCCGTCAACTCCGGAGCGGGGGACATAATAAGGCGTACCGGCGGAAAAGCTGTCTATCTGAGATTGAAGCGCGCCAAATCCCTGTAGAACGGTATGCCCGGCAACCAGGGGCGTAGGTGAGGAAGGAACAGCCAGGCCGGTCAACAGCGTATCTCTTACAGCGGCAACAAACCCGGTTATCTTCGATGTGGTGAGCTGTGGGATATCCCCGGCGGACAGAGCCGCCCCTGAGACAACAAGCCCTTTCTGATTGACCCCTACTTTCGAATAGGTGCCGGCGGCTACACGGTCAATGAGTTCTATTTCTACTGTACCTGCACCCGAGCCTGTAGCATCCCCTGTTATCGTAATGAGTGGATTAACTGTGAAGTTGGGCGTAACGGTAACACTGATATCACCTGATCCGTCGAAAGCAACGCTTCCCGTTACCGCGCCGCCTATGGTAAGTGTTCTGGCCTGAGTCCATTTGTCGGCCTGGTAAACGGTAGCCTCACCAGGAACCATACCGTGCCACCGGTCAACATTGAGGTTGTTGACCATCGTGGTGCTGACAACGCTCAAAGGTGAGGTACCGGTTACCTGGTCTATAATAAGCCTCCCGGAAAGTTTTGCATTCCCGGAGACGTGCAGTTTTTCACCGGGAGAAGATACCCCAATACCTACCTTTCCATCCTCCAGGATACGGAGCAAGCTTCCACCGGCGGTATGCGCGATGCTATAATACTGCCCTTCGGCAAGACGCGTGAAGACGTAGAACCCGGCGCCTTCTCCGGAGCGGCTCCACAGGTAGGTACCATTATCGTCGAAGGCGAAATCAAACCGCGTAGGATCCGTTGTGCTCCGGCGAATCAAGGTGCGGCCATATATTGCCCCTTTGTAGCCTCCTACTACCGGCCCTCCGATACCGATGCCGGCTCCGTCGTCAAGAAGAATACTGTTAGCAAGAATGGTCCCTCCGGCGCCGTATTTCGGAATTACATTTTGTGTCCCGGCAAGAGAGATCCCCTTTTCATCTATTTGCTTCTGCAGCTTAGCAAGGGCCTGAATAATTGTATCTGTTGCCTGAACTGGAGAATTGGCACCGGGGGCAAAATTATCGAGCGTTGCGGTCAAAACCCTCGCATTGGTGAAGTAGAGATTGGTTCCTTCAGGCACGCCCGTTGTTTTCAGGGTTGCCATAGATGAGCTTATCGCTGAAGCCCAGTCGTTAATTTGAGACGCGGTATGGTTGTGTACTGTAGGCGAATAGCCGGCAAGCCTGGTATCAACCCACGATTCCAGCGCAATGGTCCCGCTGGCATTAGGCAAGGTATAAGAGCGATTTGCCGATAGAGCCGAAAAAACGAAGTTCGCCTTGAATGTTACGCCGGGAGCTTTCAATTCCCAGCCGTTCCGGGCAGCGTTCGTAAGCAGTGACCCAGTCACTACACCGGCCTCTTCGATCAATATCCCTGAGGCGAAACCAGAACTGGCAGCCCCTCCGTTGTTGAGCAGTATCGTTTTGTTGGTTACTTCCAGGTCGTTCGAGGAGGAATTATTGACCGTGCCGTATAGATTAACCGTTCCTCCCGGTCGGCCAATATTGACAACGTTGGTATTGCTATCTGTCCCGATATTGATCGTTCCCCCACTGTTAACAGAGCCTATCACAGCATCATAGGCCAGCAAGATGCCCCCAAAAGTCCAGGAGCCGGTGATGATTTCGTCTTCTGCTTTCCTGGCCAGCTCAGAGGCATGAAGCCCGTCGACCATGTCAGCATTGAAATTTTCATTTAGGGTGGTGCTGACTACGCTCAAAGGAGAGGTCCCCAGCGTCTGATCGATAATAAGCCTGCCTGAAACCTTAGCATTCCCGGAAACATGCAGTTTTTCACCAGGAGAAGATAGTCCAATACCTACCTTTCCATTCTCCAAAATGGTAAACATGAACTCTTCACCGGCGCCGATCACAAAAAAACGATTCCCTTCTGTATGCCTGGTTCGGATACTCCAGGCAAAGAAGGACTCGGTAAACGAAATCATCCGCCCGTTTGTCCACCCGCCGATGGTAATACTATCAAAAAGAGTCCCGAACCTTCCAGATCCTACTACATGCAGCTTTGCTGATGGCTCATCGGTACCTATTCCTATATTGCTTCCAGATTGAAATATCTGAGATACAATGAGAATGTTAGAACTTAAGAACCTGGGAATGTATCCGACCTCTCCATATGAATTGCCGACACGATAGTCAACCTGCGCCTGCAGCTTTGCCATAGCAGACAGAATCGTATCTGAGGCTGAAATGGCTGAATTGGATCCGGACGGTAACCCGGTAAGGAGCTGACCCAATACGCTTTCCTCCCAGTTAGAGATAGTAGATGCTACCTGCGTACCTGTGTGGCTGGCCCTGGAAAGGTAGTAGCTGCTGGGATTCCCGTTCAGGAATTCAACGTTAAGATTTTCAACCAGGTAGGGCGAGGATATGATGAACGGGGCTGACGTCGTATGTGTAACGGTGATTGGATCGTAAGCAGTAATACCCGTAACCGCGATACGAATCATGTCCTTGACATGCGTTTTCAGGTATATTTCTCCGCTTGAAATCGAGATCCGGCCATTATGGTTGGTGATATTCAGCCCCATTATCAGACCCCCGAAAAGAGGTAATCGCTCGATAACGGCAGTGCCGTTGCTGGAATTGAATACGAGCGAATCCTTCCTTATTTGGAGGCCCAAAGACCCGGAGCCCAGATAGAACAGCGGATCACCAGCGCCATCCATTTCAAAATACGCGGCAGCGGTATCGTTCACCTGTATACGAACACGGTAATTATCCTTTGTGCCGATCACCAGCTCCTGACCGAAGGTATTGCCGCCCTGCAGTATAACATCGGTCAACAACATCTCTGCGGCGGTCGTAGGCCTGTCAGTAAGAGATCCCCAGGAGTGGGTATGATTGACGGTCGTCGCTATCGTTACGTTTCCGGATCCGTCGAAGCCAATACTGCCGGTAACAGCGCCCGAAAGAGATAACGTGATTGGAGCATCCCATTTCAGAGCGCCGCCCACCGTGACCTCCAGTGGAGCGAGTCCCCGCCACAGGTCTGCATCAAGCCCGGATCCGGAGCCGTCAACAGTTTTCAACAGCCCGAAAAGAAAAGACAGGCTGCTGAGTGATTTGGCAAAATCAGGGACATTGGGATCCGTCTCGTACAAAGGGACATCGGTAGCCAGGTTACCGAGCGAAAAATCGCCTTTGAAATATTGCAGCGGGGTACCGGTCGCGATAAGCGGCTGCAGGACTTGAATAGCCGCCCAGACTCCTCCGGAAGCTACCGGGTTGTCGCTTCCGGAAATTGGGTACGGATCTATCGTCCCTGACCAACCGCCGCCAGGAGTAGAAATGACCACTTCGCCAACCACCTGAACGCCTGGCGGTACAAGGCCAATAGTATCAGTCAGGCGATCGAGATCTGAAAAGCCAATGCTGTCGGTTTTCCGGGCATATCGGAATTGAAAGACCAGGGCTGCGAAATTGTCACCGTCTGTCCCCTTCTGGATCTGTTCAGTGTCTACCTGAATCCCGTAACCGGAATTATTATAGACCCTGAACTGCTGATCAGAAAGAAAAAAATCCAGGAAATAGCCCACATACCGGGAAGGGATGTGCCCTGAAGCTACTTCAACAGACTCCTCCAGGTTTGCCCCCCAGGAAGTAAATTGCGCATCCCTGGTTGCAAATGGTTCAGGAAGCAATTTTTCTGCAGACTCCTTTGAAATGCGATATTCTGTGCTCGCTTTTCCGAAGGTCTTCAGGACCTCGATGCCTCCGAAAGAATTGAAATGCGATAGGTATCTCAGATATTCCCTGTGAGAATAGTCAATGATACACCGGATCGTTTCTGAAATAGGCTGCCCGGCATTGTCAGCCAGGTAAACCGAATATTCACGAACTCTTTTCGGAAAAGCCGCCATGTTAAGCTGCCCATACCCTACCGCAAATCGTATTTTTTCGTACGGCTGTACATTATTTATGACGTTGGTATTAGTGGTGGTTGAGCTGCCATCTTCGAAGGTTACGTTCGCACGAGCCGATATCTGTGTTTTGGCTTCCCTGAGGTTGACCCAGCTGACGTACAGCGATTCGTCAACCCTTATATACCTGGTACGGTCATGAATGGTAAGAAACTTATCAGCTGCAGGTGTCGCACCTTTCAGCGATCCGATAACAGACTTTATTTCAGCACCGGTTTTACTGTGCCCGCCGACGATGATGTGGTATTTTTCACTCGTTTCTACCTGACCGATTGAAAAAGGTTCTCCACCGGCATGCGCATAGCGAACGTAATAATTACGGGCGGAAAAGATACACTTCAAAGCTTCCGGCATGCCGTAGGATGGAAGCTCCTGTCTCAAATGTGATTCCAGTATCTCACCCAGATCGATAGAAGCTGAACGGGTATCGTCAAGCTGTAAATTCCCTTTGTAGGCCGTCACATAGTCCCAGGCGTTGTCCGCCCTCACCTTCACCTCCACAAACACGCTGTTATTGAGCGTGCGCGACCCGTCGGATCCCGCGGAATATTTTATTACTTCCCCACCGATGAAAGTCGTCGGTGCAAAAGAGAACTGAGTCCCGCCTTGCCTGGCATGAAGGAAAATAGAAGGGATCCCCTGGTACGCGGCTTGAACTACAGTGAAGTCTTCTGAGATGTAATAATTCTTCTCAAACCAGGCGGCCAGTTGCTGCACATAAGCCAAAGAGCCGTCGCCGGCCGGGAATTCGCCGCCGGTCGTAGACGGGTTGTCTGAAGCTCTCAGGCGGAGATCACCACTCCCCCACCTGATCACAAGCTGGGTGCCGCCCGCAATTGGACCGGTAACTTTGATCACGTTGACGGCGACACCCGGGGCGAGCGTCCCTGAGCCGTCATCCTGGAATTTCCAGGTGATACGGTCTTTTGAGAAGGCAATCCTTTCAGGAGGGGTTACGATGATCATGAATAGGTGTGTTTGCCTACAAATATTGGCTCAGAAAGCTCCAGGCTATTGGGAAAGGGAACGCTCGTTACGCGGGTTATCCAGGATCTCATCGAAACTGATTTCCTGGGCTTCCTCACGGGCTTTATCCTCTTTTTTCTTGCGGAGCGCCTTCAGGTGCATCTCCAGGTTGTCAATTTTTGGCAGCCCCAGCGACTGTAGGTCCGCATTAATGAATACCTGCACAATCTTAGGCTCCGGTAGAGCTTCTTTTGTCTTATCGTAGCCCATTACCTTGCCCAGGTTTGCGTCACATTTGGCGGCAACGTCGAATCCTTTTGCTGTGCCCAGCTCTGTACTCCTACGCCTGAGGCGTTTAATGCTTTCGATATACATGGCCTTTTCAAACTCCTCATTCACCTTGTAGATGTTCACAAACAGCCGCTTCATATTTTCGATATCCACGCGCGCCTGCTCATGGCTGATGCCGAATGTCTCCCTCATGGCGTTGATCGTCTCAAGCTCGGTAGCCGGCTCAAACTGGCTGATCCACTGGCGGGCAAATTTCCACCGGTCCAACTGTCTGAGCTGGGTGAAAGTCAGCCGGTCTTTCTTTCTCGGATCGGTAAACGCTTTATATATAGCATCGTAATCGTCGTCAAACCGGCGCTGGATTATTGCTTTTGTCTTCCCCTTGTACCGGAAAAGTTTTTCTTGCTTTTTTTCAGGTGTTTGTGGAAGGTCAAATTCGTTATCCTCTTCCTGATCATAGTGGCGAAATCCCGCCGGGCGTCTCTTTTTCATCGATTGAGCTCGGTTTCTATTTCCCTAATCTTCAAAAACCACGTTTGAATTTTCTCTTTCCTTTTGATGCATCCCTTGCATTCGCAGTCCCCTGGATGAAGTTGCTTCTGCGTACGGCTTATGTAGGATCGTAGGTTGAGCACTTCCTGCGGAAGTTGCCTGGAGTCAGGTTTTATTGCTTCCGCTTCCGGCACCCGCCCGTATTTTCCGAAGTAATCCAGCTTATTGAAAAGCAGGTCGAGTGATGCTGTAATTTCAAGTATCCGGAAAGCGGTTTGCTTCCGGCGATCCAGCTCATCATCTCCTGAATCCCGCAGGCGCTGCTTGAGCAGTATCCGCTCATCCATCAACTCGTAGGTAGACTTCCGCCACTGCTCGATGATATCAGGGGATGTATCCTGAAGGGGATGCTCCGCCTGCGTATCTACAGGATCCGTGAGCCCTTCCGTGAGCAATTCTTTGAGTTTTTCCCGGTTGTGTTGGCTATCCCCGTAGGAGAGCGCCTGGTAACGTATCGTCTCACCAAACCTGTCCCTGAAAAGCCTGAGCCCTTCGGTGTAATCTTCTGTAATGAGCCAGTTGCGTATTTGTGCGGAAAGAGAAGGTGACATACGTTATTCAGGAAAGAAAATAGCCTGAATGCAAGGCGCCCAGGCTATTTGTTTTATAAACATTTTAATCATTTCAAACTATTTCAACCCAGGGCGTTACTATCGAAAGGAACTCCGCTTCGGAGTCGGTCAGAGTAGCCAGGTTATAACACCTGCCGGCATATTCAACCGGCATATAATCCGACAGTTCCAGGCCTACAATTTTGTGAGTTCTATGATCAGCCTGGGTGCCCAGCAGTACAGGAATTGTCGGCGTTTTCACTTTTGCGGGACCTTTCGACATTATGCTGCAGGGGTTGTGGTAACCGCTCCGGTATAGATCAGTACAGCAGGAGCGACCACATTGATGGTGAACTCCAGGACAGACCCATCTCCTTCGGACGTACCGTTATTTTTCGATACAGTCATGGTAGCATGGTACTCCTTGGTACCGAGCTGGGTAAATTCCCCCGCCGGCATGTTGTTGTCGCGGACCAGGAATACCATCGGGTACACGCCGTTGGCAAATTTGTTGGCCAGGGCTACAGCATCCTTATTCTTGGATGGAATCCGGAAGACAGCCGTCTGGTTCTTGGCTCCAGAATTGGCCCCTCCGGGTTCGAAATTGTTGGTACCAGTATTCTTGAGAAGCTGGATACGCTTCCAGGCTTTCCCGGTTTTGAATACGTGCGGGCCGGTGATCGTAAATTCATCGATCGGAAGCGTGACAGGCGTTTTCATGGCGCCGAAACTTGCAAAGTCTTCCAGGCCGGCGTAATAAATTTCCTGGGCGATACCTCCCATGTTGGAGTTGCACTGGTCGCCCATAAGTGTGTCAAAAACGTTACACATAATTGATAAATGAGGGGGGTGATAGCGTCGGATGTGGTAATTGTGAGAGCTATGAAATCTCGCGCAGCAACGAGGATTTCCTTTCTACCAGGATAGCAATCTGCTCTTTGGTAGCGTCTGAAGCGTTTACGATCGCGCCATCCAGATTAAAAGAAGGAGCGGTAAAAGCGTAGCGTTTGCCTTTATGAGAGACAATCACGGAAGCGGCTTCGCTGGCGGGGACAGCTTCTGAAAGTGCCTTTTCCTGATCTTTTATGATGGATTTAGCTTCCTTCAGATCAGAATTTACCTTTTCGAAATCTGCTTTCGATTTGGCCAACTGATCTTTGAGCTCGTCGATTGTTGGTTCGGATGATGTCTTTGACATTTCTTGTGAGATTTTATGCCGGCGCGACCTGTAGTGAGCCGCACCGGCAAGGATTAAGAGAAGGGATTATTTGAAGACTATGCTCCGTCGTTGACCCAAACTAACTGCGGAATCACAAAGCCAAGGCCTATCCAGAAGTCGGTAAGCAGCTTAACCGAGCGGTCAACAGCCTGGATGTCGAACGTTCCGTCTTTGTGGCCAAGACGTTTTGAAAGCATGATGGCATTGGACTTGGGAGTGCAGAAGAAGCGGTCATTTGCGCTACCGTTGGCCTTCAGATTCAGCGAGGCAAGTCCGACCAACGTAAGGTTGGTGTCGAGCACTTTCACAGTACTGTTTTTGAAGTCGTTTTCAGAGAAACCGCTGTTGGTACCGTACTTGATACGGAAACCACGCTTGTATCGCAAAACGTAATCCTGAGGCACATATACGTTCATCGGTACGTGGCGGTACAGAAGCGGTATCGCAGCGTGGAACGACTCAATGTATGTTACAAAGTCTGCAGGCGTTGTCGGAACAGCCCCCAATACGATCGGAGTAATCTTCCCAGCAGTCACGTGGTCTGCAATTACTTTCAGGATACCGTTCATACCGGTCCCGGCTGCACCGGCTGTACCAGGTGTAGGAGCAGCATATATACCCCTGCCAAACTCGTTGAGCTCTAAGTCCTCATTGATTTTCGGAACAACAAGCTGTTCCATCCAATAGCGGATGAACGGCCACTCCGTGCGCTTGACGTCGTTGCTGGAAAGGAAACCGAGCCAGCTTGCCTCGATCGTATCAGGCGTTTCAATCAGGTCTGCTTTCAGGTGGTACTGCTGGATCTCAACAGGCGTGAATTCAGAGGTACCGGTCGGAGTGAACTGAATCTGGAAAGGCTGCAAAATGCGCGTGTGTTGCGCCACCGATGCACGCCACCGGTGCTCATCGGTAACGATATGCGTGAAAGCCTGATGGCTTTCAAAGCCCTGGATGAGCTTTTTTCGGATGCTGGCCGTGTTCTGGCCATGATTAAGGTAGTACGCGCCAAAGGCGGTAATTACTTCGGTAATAGTCATTGGGAGGGTGTGAAATGTGTGTGGATGTTCAATCGGGGCAAGCCGGCAGATCTGAGGAGAGGCGGGATCAGGCCAACAACAGGGGCTTTCAGTAACCGGCGGCTGCAGCAGCGCGTTCGGAAGGTAAATCCGCTAAAATCTGTTCGAGGGTTTTCTCTTCCTTTTCGTCGTTTTTATCGGCTGCAGCTTTCACTTTGGTCGGCATTTCTCCGGGCTGCTCCCCATACGTTTCTGCCTTCTCTCTCCATTCATCCCTGTCGGAGGTAAGGGTCTGAATCGTTGCCTGAGCAGCGGTAAGATCTGCTTCAGCTTGTGTAAGCTTGTTTTTCGTCTCGGTAAGATCGGACTGCGCCTGTGTCAGCTGTTCTTCTGCCGTAGGCTCTGCACTCTGAGCCTCTTCTTCCTGGACGAGAGCTTTGATTTTTGAAAATAAACTCATGTTATGGGTGGATTTTGATTGCGTGTTTTGCATGTCGGCCAGTAGGGAAAGCGTTTGGCCAAGGGGGACGATGTCGTCGATAAGGCCGCGTGATTGGGCCTCAGTGGAGTAGTAGACGGCTCCTTTCATGGATTCGTCTTTGATGCTTGGGCGGACAGCCCGTACATCGGCAAGAAATTGATCGTTGATGACTTTCAGAGAAGCTTCTATAGCCGCAGTATCCTTTCCTTTCGATTCGAAAAGCTTCCGGATATCTGCGCCTTTTTCGGTACTGTCCGGCGCAAAGACCTGGTAGATATCAAGTCCTATCGAGCGGTAGAAGCCGATAATGTCGGCGACGGTACACATGGTCCCGATCGACCCGATACGGTCAGTAGGCTGAGTAGCTACTACCCGGCCGGCCCCGGAGCCCAAATAGTAAGCTGCGCTGGCCATTAGGCCGTCGACAACCGCCAGCACCGGTTTCGGAGAACCAGCAATAACCTGGTACAGCTCGCGCGTTCCGGCGACTTCACCTCCTGGTGAATCAAGTATGAGCCTGATAGAGCTGACCGCTTTCTCCTTTGCCAGCAGTTGGAGATAAGATCCGATTACTTTGCTTCCGGAGTAGTAGCCATACTTATATACCGGCCCAATGTAGGAAACAGTGGCCTGGATAGAATTAGCAGGAGCTTTCGCCAAGACACCCGATTCTGAGATTGACTGAGATTTACCTTCTGCGAGAAGGATGGTTTCAATTGTCTCTCCTGAAGGATCGCTGAGTGATACAGAGAGATTTCTGCCGGTAATTCTCTTACCTTCTTCTATCCTGGCCAGCTGGTCGGCATTGAAAAGCGGCCAGCTAGGCTCGATGAGCCACTCACCGGAAAATACCCGGGCGATAATGAAAGGTATGAGAGAGCTTTGTGTCATGGTGTGTGAAATCCTGACACAAAGATTTTTCGGTAATGACCGTCTTCAGTGGGAAGGGGAAAGAGGGTTGACTTTTTGAAATGAAGCTACTATCTTAGCATCAGTATAGTATGTATAGTTAAACACCCGGACGCATTTGCAGCCGGGTGTTTTGTTATTTCTCCCACCACCTCCGGGCAAAGAGCCGTACAGACAAGAACATAACCAGCGACTGCCAGGATGGTACAACGGGACTTAAATCACGGAAGAATAGCAAATCCGCGTCGAGCCGGGTACCGATGCGATTGTCGTACAGATAGTCATGGACGACAGAGGCCTCTGCACTTCTGCCATGTGGAGGTATCAATACCCAAAGGATTCTGGGAACGCTAGCAAAGTCGGAAGTATATCCGGGAGGTATGGTTATCTCAGTCCCGTCAATATGTCTGAATATATAAGGAGCTGCCAGCTCAAACCTGGTTGACTTGTCTCCGTCTTTCTGCTTTCTGAATATCATGGCACCACCGTTATCCTCTCATTGAACTGCTGTAGGATTTGGTTAATGACCCCGTACTCGAACTGAGTGGCTGTTCCGGACTTGACCTTGTCCAGGATCGACATAATGTCCAAGCCTGGCGCCAGGGTGTAGGGCATCACCTCAGAGCTAACCTCGACATCCTTGATTTTGTAATCCCCTTCCGTTCTACGAAGTGCGTAAAAGACCTCCACTTTCAAGTCGTTTTCTTCCCCATAAGGGCCGATTACCTTCTGAATGTTGAACTTGTTAATATTTTCGTACACCAGGTCAAACGGCTGTACTTCGAATTCTACTTGCATCTCTGATTTTGCTAATTTTCTGAAAGGCGTGTACGGAAACGCCCTCTCGAAGTGGTTGAACAATAGGTTTGCTTCTGCTTCGTATCCAGGCTTGGCATACACGTTGAAGTGCATCCCCTCCGCCCAGGCTGTAACGTTTCCTTCTTCGTCGAAAGTTGACGGGATCTGGCCTATCCAGTCGACGATGAATGAGTCGTTTTCGAAATAGTTGTCGAAAGGCTGCTCTTCCGTGACAGGTAGAAGCTCAGCCGCCTGGTCTTTCGATTCGCAGCGGAGATATAGGTCTGTGTATTGGCTCATGACTGTGTAAGGGCTATGTGTTCGGCGTCGGACAGCTCCCTGTGCATAATAGCAAGAACACGGAGATGATTCTGGACGCGTCCAATACTTTGAGCTTGTGATCCACATATAAGCGGACCGCCTGGATTACCGAAGACCCCATCGTACAGCCCCTTTACAATAGGAGATCCATTCACTTTAAAGTTCATGCCAGACGGGCCTATGCTGCCGGAGGCTTTGAAAGGCATACCAGATTGATAGTAAGCCAAGTTGTTGATGGCTCTAGTAGTAGTTCCATCATACATTAAAACTATGTTAGGAGGCGCATTGTTATACACAAAAAAAGATGATTGTGCACTCGATAGCCTGTTTCTCCTAAACATTATGTTGCCGGATACTCCATTACTCAGCATTATCCCTTCTACGAAAAATCCTGAAGCGGCATTATCGACAAAATCCGTTTCGCTTGTCAGCTGATCAGCTGAGCGCGTCACTTGGCTGCCGTTAGAATCTATTTGGGAAGTGCATACACCAAGGGCGTTAATTTCAAGCTGAGGGGTTGAGAATAATATACTCGCACCTATATCGGTGGATGCTGCTGTATCCGGATATATGTAAGCAGCTACAGTTATGTTCGGGTCAATGTATCTGCGATATATTTCTATTATTGTATCTTCATTTTCTGATAGATTTTCAATCCAAAAAGAGCCTGCGGCAGTACCTATTTGAGGTGTTACGGTAGCCGGACCGCTGATCAACTTGAATCCTGTATAGTCCGCACCTCCCCAGGCAGTATTAGATCCTCCCGGATCAACTGAAGCACCTATTCCGATACTGACTTTATTTGAAGTTCCCGCTCTGAATATCACTCGAAAAGAGTAAGTAGTATTAGCGACGCTCTGATTGTTATTAGTTCTTATATATCTTGATGGAGTAGTCGAATTTCGAACTAAAGAATTAAGTGGTCTTCCATTTGCCGCTGTTCCCACATTATAGTTTACAATCATATCCGGAACTGCGACCCATCCATTAGTATTACCATTTAGGAGACTGTTGCTAATTAGCTGAGTAACCCCATTTTCAAACAAATACCCCTTTAGACCTAAACCAACTGGATCGTAGTTAATCCGAGGAATATTGTTGCCAGCCGACTGCAAAATGCCGTTCTTGTCAATATACGTACCGATACCGACCCTGCCAAACATGAAAGGTACCGCTTGCCCGGTGATACAGTTGATCCCGTAGATGACGCCCGCCTTATAAGCCCCGCAAACTATTAGGACAATCGCCTCGTTCCGGATAGTAGGATAAACCCGGAAAAACTCAGAAGTGAAAAGCTCTTCGTCGTAAGTGCCGCCGTCAGCGATCACAGAAGCCTTGAACATCTGCAACAGCTCTACTTCCCTTCCCCAGACCAGTTTCGGACCGAGGTAGATGCCGGAGACATTAAGATCATTCAAAATCGCCCTCCCGACCTGTTTGCTTCCGATCCTTATCATGCTGCGTATTCGATTAAGTACAATGTTTCTTCGTCTGTATCCAGTAGTCCATCATATTCTGCCTGGGTTAGCCCTACCAATTGCAGGATAACCCCTGTCGGATCATCTGAAACGACATACATTGTTGTATTGAGCTTCAGGGGAAGGTCGTCGAATTCGGTCTGTGTCAGGCTGACGATAGCCGTGACTTTCGCACCGAAAACGTCGGTATTGTTACGTATGAAAGAATCCTTAATTGCCGAAACTTCATCCCGGGCGTCCTCGGCACCAGTACGGGCAGTTTCGGCACCGGTCCTCGCTGCTTCCGCGCCTGTCTTGGCGGCAACAGCTCCCGTCTCAGCGTTTTCAGCACCGGTTCGGGCAGTTTCGGCACCGGTCCTCGCTTCTTCCGCGCCTGTCTTGGCGGCAATGGCGCCAGTTTCAGCGTTTTCAGCACCGGTTCGGGCAGTTTCGGCATCGGTCCTCGCTGCTTCCGCGCCTGTCTTGGCTGCAATGGCGCCAGTTTCAGCGTTTTCAGCACCGGTTCGGGCAGTTTCGGCACCGGTCCTCGCTGTTTCCGCACCTGTCTTGGCTGCAACAGCTCCTGTCTCGGCGTTTTCAGCACCGGTTCGGGCATCTACTGCTTCGTTTCTTGCTTGCTTCGCTTCTTGGGTAAGGCTTTCTACAATTTCGACATTAGATCCATCGATGTATAGGTAGCCCAGTTGTAAGATGGCCTCCCCGGAAATTGTATCGAAATTGATAATGATATCTGGCGGGTTAAAAACCTTGCTGTCTTTTTTCACTTTCCAGGTAAGTATCCCTTCAGAAAGTGTCTTATCGTCTGACCTGGTCAGAGAAAATAACACATCCTGTTCGCGGAGGAGACTCTTTTGCTCAGCAGTTAATACTACTGAGATTTTGCTCCCGAAAACACTCAGATCAACGGATAGTAGAGGCTGGTGAAAAAAACTCGTACGATAAAAGTGGAGCTTATAGCTGTGTTCTGAAAGGTCATACACCTGACCATCCCGGAGCAGTATAAACGCAAGTTCGCACCGATCCCGATAGCTACGCTCAAAAACAGATTGGTATACACCAGGGCGTGATGTGGCCATACAATTTCTTTTTCCGGCAAATCTAAAACCGGAACCACCCTGGCTGTTGGGATTAAGAAACGACTACCGGCCGGGTCGTAAATACTCCCGAAAATGTGATACGGTGCCCGCCAATTCCTTTAGTCTGCGGGAGCTCCAGCTGAGTAGACGTGAGCTCACAATATTCCCCCGGCTTGCCGATAATCCGCTTTTTGCCGTTGAAATTATTGATCCGGAGAACAAACCGCATGCCTTCCATCGCTGCCAGCTGATTGGCTATGGCCTGGTTGTCAGTGATGATCAGGCAACCGACTTCTACATTCACCGGTGAGCCGTGAACCGTTGACGATGTGCCTGGAGAAAATTCAAACGAATCTTTCGCAGCCCTGACCTTATACCAGCGGTATTTCGGTATCGGGGTATTACCGGACCATCCGTCGACCTCATGTCGAGGGATAAATTCCATGTCAAAAACACCTGTAGGCAGGTCACAAAAATCTGAAATAAGGTCGTTCATTGGATAGGGGAGATTACGGGAGGGCTGATTTTTAAATCGAAAGTAAATGTTATCGCTCACCAAGGCAGGCCCCAGGATATGGCCCGTTTCTGTGATAAGATCCCGGCCCCGGAGCCTGAAAGTCTGGTATTGCTTCCGGAGCGTATCGTCAGGCAGGTCGTTGTCTGAAATGCCACGGGCATCCCTGAACGTATTCATAACTGCATGAATGTTGAAAGGATCATCTGTTTTCCTGGCCTCTTCCAGCTCGTGGAAAAGTTCAAAATACAGGAACCTGGTCATCATCAGATTGAATTCGCGAACGCGCTCAGCCGGCATCAGGATGACGTTTCTGGCTACAGAAACAGAAAACCGCCATGATGATGTGTAACCCCGCGATATCGCTTCCCTGGAACTCATTTCCCTAACTGTGATTGATTTCTTCACCAGGGAGTTGATCAACCAGGTTCCCAGGAAGGTCGACATCCTGGCTTTCCATGGTTTGTCATGATCTGGGGCCAAACGCGCAAGGTATTGCCTGACGGGCCGGGAGACCGGAATACTGATTGAAACTGAGGGCATCGTGCAGAATTGAACGATAGGTGGAAGTTGATGCAATATAGCACTTTCAATGCGTTTTTACAACGATTCCGGTAACCTTTCCGGTGATTTACAATACCTTATCAACCTTGTATTTATCTGAGATAGTTGGTATAGGATGAATTTTTTGAAGCAGGTGAAATTTCGTTCAGCAGTGAGCTGAGGGCCACATTTTTTTGTAATTCTGTAATTAGAAATTAACTAACTGACTATCAATATATTAACTCAAATCAGTTTTGTAATGAAGGGACTCAAATTCGGGTATATTTTTTGTAAGGTCTGTAATTGGCCCCAGAAGCGGCTTTTTTTTATTAGTAAGATTACTACTTTTTTGTAATTTCTGTAAGAAAATTACAAAAAGAATAAAATATTTATAATTCTCATCCTGAGGACTTTACATTACATTTATTGGGTTCATTACAGAATTACAAAAATTTCACGATTTTTATAGTTTGTGGGGTGTGGGGAGTTCATAACGCGCATGATAGGCACATACGCATAGGAGAAAAGCAAGATTCCCGGCAGCCTTGCTTCGCTCTGGCGCCGGGAATCTGGAAATAATAGGTGGCCTTCGGCCGGTGAGAGAGTGCCTTACGGCGCTTGGACTGGAATCAAAGGAGTAAAAGCGTTTGTGATATCCAGATGATCCGCAACACCGGTGGAGAAATCGATAAAATCGAATCTTCGTAGAGTCGAAGGGACTTTGTCAAAGTCTTCAAGGGATCTCTTCTCATCGTAGATTATTATCAACTTGGGGCTTATTTGAAAACTCGGGCTGCCTGGAGCATGAACCCATACCCCGCTCGTTATCCATTCATAGAAAAGACCGATTCCGACCGTAGAAATTACATCATCAATAATAATCAGTTCGGTATTCTCATGACAAGAAGCAAACCTAAAATCATTCTTAACTAGGTTTCGCTTACTCTTGCCGTCTATCCATGTAACATTTTTCTCATCGTGCAAACTCGCAATTTGCCTCGCTTTTGACGTCTTTCCGCTTCCGGAAGGACCAATAAAAACTAACCCTTTATACATATCCTTTTGTGTTTATTTTACAAACCTCCCTGGCCTTTCCAGAGAGGGGCGATCATCTTTCGCGCCTTGTCGGGTGTGGCTACGACGCTCATGGACTTATCCGTTATAGCCTCCAGGATTTCTCCGGGCCATGTCTTTTTCATTGTATTGCGCCGTTTTATAGTTTCATGAAGGTAAGCCAATGGGTATTGTTGGCTTTCCCAGACTTATGGCCGAAAAGGGGCTCGCGTCCGAACACGTTTATGAGCTCCGTGACAGGCACTCTAAGCTCATTCCACTTGAAAATCAGAATCCCGTGCAGGGATAGTACCCGCATACACTCATCGAATCCCTTTTTCAAATCTGTGCGCCAATTTTCTTTATCCAGCTTCCCGTACTTCTGGCAAGTGAAGCTATTATGACCGGCGTACATATCGTGCGGGGGGTCAAAAACAACCAGCTTGAAAGCTCCATCCTCAAAAGGCATTTCCCTGAAGTCTGCGATAAGGTCCGGAGCCACACTGATCCTTCTACCGTCACATGCAGTTAAGTCTTCGGACCTGATGTCCATGTAAAGAGAAATCGGATTGTGCTTGTCGAACCAAAACATACGGCTACCGCAACAGGCGTCCAGAATCAAGTGTGGGGGGGGCTGCATCATCATTTTATTAAGATTACCTACCGTCGGTAGGGTTAAGAATATTATCTACCATTTTATCGAGTTCAGCCTCGCAAGCTTTGGCTGCACGTAGCGCGCTCTGCCGCTCTGCCGGCTGATCCTTTGGTGTTCGGAAGTACCTGGTCTGCAGTGAGCGTACAGCACGGACTTTTTGGGCGAGTTGTGTGAGAGTGATCATAGTGGCATTCGTTGTAATTTACCTTCCTGGATGTAATCATGTATCGTCTGCCAAGGCTGCCAAACTATTTTCATTGGCCGGCTCCCGTCAGAACGTAAACCCTGTACAACCAGAAGCTTAATCACGTAGCCATCCAGGTCTGTTTGCCATTCCAGGATGACATTTACTCGGCCCTTTACATCGTTGTAAGCTTCGTGCTGCCGGATTACGTTTTGAGGTTCTGGGAGAAATCGGGGGCGATTCATGGCTTTTTCACGTAAAGAGAAAGCCTGACGATTCGCTTTCTATAGTGAGAGTCACCTAACATAGCCTCGGCATCAATTTCAACACGCCTCATGACCTCTTGAAACAATTGATCCTTTGCACGTCGAAGCCTGTCTTCGTAGATCGATCCAGGTGGAATGGACATAGGATCAAAACTTCGTCCTTGTTCAGGTATGGTGAACTCGCAAACCAGCATTTCCACGTCCCTGGCGTCAATAATACATGGTCTGATCGGCGGGATTAGGTGGTTTAGCTCGACGCGTACCACTGGACGGATTGCTTCCTGTAAAAACCGGGTAACAGCATCCTTAAGCCTCTGAATAGCTTTTTTCATGATTATCAGTTTATGGAGTTGATTGTTTGAGCGAAAAGAAATCCCACCGCCGTTCCAGAGGACGCACCGGTACAATAGGCCAGCCGGGTAGGCCAGTCTCCTAATGCATGGCGGACATTGAACGTCCAGACAAGTGAAATGAAGAAGCTGGTAGCGGCTGCAGCCAGCAAATTGCCGTTGGCCACGAAATAAGTGGTGGCTGTAACCAGGAATACCTGCAAGAAGCCGGAAAGGAATGGTTTTACGTTTTTCATGATTACCTTTTTTGTTGCTAATAAAAGTGGTCAGGCGACGGCGCTTTCTATGATCTTCGCTTTGAGAGACCAGATTTCTTTTAGATTAGGGCTAAGGATAATTCTTGCCCAGTCTGGCGGGACAGCATTTCCTATCATTTTGACTGCATTTTTCCCGGAAACTTTTAACCCTGGTTTTCTAAAATAGTCCTTCGGAAAAGTAGTACAGCTGGCCAGCTCATCCGGTCGAAGAAATCGCGCTTTAATATCAAACCCATCTAAGACTGTGATTAGCTGGTGTTTGTGTTCGGTCAGTATCGTAGAAAGTGGATCTTCAAGAGACTCTACATTGCACGGGCTTCCATTTTTACTCATGTACTTCGCTATGAACTGTACTTTCTCAATCCTAATTAGCTGATGCCGGTCTCTGCAGTTGATTCCGTTGATCGGAGAGCCTAACCCCTGGGCCTGAAGGCTCCCGTAATATTGACATATATAATGGTCTATTGACACCAGTTGCTTGGTCTGGCGGGTCAGTTGTGTTCTGAGAGGCTCGTTGAGATCCTGTAAAATATCGGTGCGACAATAGTCCATAATGAACTGAATTTTTTCCATTGTAACCAGCTGGTGCCGGTTCTCGCAGGTGATAGTGTACAATGGATCATCAAGAGACTGAAAGCGGCGCGGATCTCCCCCGTAGAACTGCGCAACAAAATGCTTAAAGCCTGGTGAGTAGCGAAGCGCGCCATATGCGATCCTCCGCAGTGTATTGTCTGCCAATGGTTTCCGCTTATGTTTCGGAAGCGCCTCATTAAATCTTCTTCCAAAAATACTGATCCCTTCATCTGTCAGATCAATATGGGGCCTGCAGGGAACCCAGCGTCGTTTACCGTCGGTGCCTCGCTCTGAATGCGTGAAGTCAGGGAACTTAAATTCGATAGATGGGTGAAAAAAAGCTCCGAAGTATCTTTTCCGACGGGTGGGCATCCCGTCATCAGCGGCGTTTCTGATCGATTCCTTGTATTTGTAGCCGAGGTCAAGAAACGCTTGTTTCCATCTCTCAAATTCTTCTCCTTGACGAGATTTGATCCTGTCTCCGTTGTCGTCAAGAGGTGCCCATTTTTTGAATTCCGGGACGTTTTCAATTGTTAAGACCAGAGGCACAAGGTACTTGATGTACCTGTACAACTCCCAGCCCATCATATACGATCCTATCCGCTTTTTTTTCCCAGCCTTAGCTATACTGTGATCCTGGCACTCTATCGAAGCATGGATGCAGTCGACATATTCGAGATCGTGTTCATCCTGAGCGTATATGTCAGCCCAATAAACCTTAGCGTCAGGATGATGAAATGCATTGGTAGTAATTGCAACCTTATCATGGTTGAGAATCCATTTTGTTTTCATTCCAGGCACCTTGTGCAGTCCGTGCGTCCAACCTCCTCCGCCTGCAAAAAACTCCCCACACGTAATTTTTTCTTTTGTAGAAGGCACGGACGAATCCGTGAAGCTGATTGGCATCTGATTTCGGTTATATCTCATCGATTTTGAGTATTTAGAAAACCATTAATTGTTCTGATTCGGAATTGGTTTTGGCAGAGATATAGAGCATCTCTACTGTCGTGCTGTTTAGGTACCGTACGATGCGCGTGCCCTGGTTACATTTGTCGGCCGGGTTAAGCGTATAGAAGTTGTATTGACACCATGCCTTCAGACGCTTCATCCAGCCTTGCGGAGAAAGCTTCGTATTGTTGCGCTGGTAATCTTCGTATGCTTCCTGCCGGGGATGCTCCACGTTCAGGCGGAGTGACGACGGATGAAAATAAACATCTGCCCACGCCCTGAAGTTATCGCCCATGGCTGCGATGAGGTTCCGCATGGTGATGTTTTGCCCCGGAGCCAGTACCGGGTCCGATTGCCGCAGGTAAAACTGCAACGCCTGAGCGTATAGGTTGTAAAATGCGTTCCATTGGTCACTATCGAAATCATTGAAGAGCTCTACGCCAAGATCTGTACGGGGCGTGCGGTCTGAGCCGTATTCTCCATTATCCTTATGGTAATAATCCGAATACACGGTATAGATTTTCCGGCGAAGGGACGAGGGGTCAGTATGCCGGTCGCCAAAGTTGGAGTTGAACCACCATTTCGGAGAGTCTACAAAATCTAACGTTATCGCTGAGATATTTTTCCGGTTTGCCTTCGTTTTGCCCGTGAGCTGTTCGTAGTATTGCGTGAAATCGATGTAGGCGTCCGAATCATCAAAGAGGATCAGATCAGTTGCTGCTGAGAGCTCTTCGAATTGGAAATCGTTTTTCTTCGATGTCTCTGAACGACTGTTAACGCCGAGCTGCTTCTGGAAAAAGCTCAGAGCGGTTGTAACCAGGGATTTCCCCGTGCCGCCATGAGCGGCTGACTCATCGACCAGCTTATAATCCATAGCCCAAACAGCCCATGGACGGGATGATATCTTGTATCGATGCAGGGCATAGCCGATGACATATAACCTGTTGGCCAGGTGGCCGCATTGCTCATCCCTTTCAGTTGGTGTCAATACGGGGCCTTCGAGAGATACGTGATATAGTCTCCTGTACTCCTCCCTGGAGGCTTCAGAACGCGCATAGGTCCGGATCGCTTCCAGGGTGACGTCGTCGATATGGTTGGCCTCGATATAGGCGTCCTGTTTCTCAGGCGTGTTGAACTTTTCGAAAAAATACAGGCGCTCCTCCAGCTCAGTCCGCCAGTGGACCCGGCAGGTCTGCATAAGGTACTGAAAAAAATACCCGGAGTTGTCCAATACCCTTACAAGTACCTGGCCATTGGGCTGTGTTTCCTGGTTGAAGAGGGGCGGGAGAATCTCAGGCTTTTCAGGACGCCCACTGCGCACCGGCATAGTGAGTACTTTTTCCCGCCAAACGTGCTTTCCGGAAGCCAGAGGGGTAAGTTGCTCGACTTTGTCACGCATGATTCTCCAGACCGTACTTTCAAAGAAGAAATACTGGTGATCGGCGCCATAATGCTTGAAGTCCGGACGACGGATGTAAAGGTTTGACAGTGAAGTATCGGAAAGCGCAGGTGATCGGTTGAAAGCATCCAGCAGATCCTCCGACGCATATCGGCTTTTCAGGAATTCCTTGACAAACTTGGCGACGGTGGAAATGTGCTCCATTGGATTCACGATGTTTCCCTCGATATAGACTGGTTGGAAGCCATCCTTCGATTGATCAGAAGGGATCTGACAGAACCCGCACCTGAAAAGGAAATGCAGCATCCGCTCTATCCTGGGGGTGTACAGCATAACGGTCCGGCCGTGCCGGCGGATTGGTTCTCCTTTTTTGTTGAGCTTGATGTCCCGATCCCAGAATTCATAAGGCATGGCCGTTTCAACCAGCTTTTTAAAGTCCGAAGCGGTATGTGAACTGTAAGAATCCACACCCACCGAAGCGACACGCTCTTTTCCAACAACCGGGGAAAGATATGAAACGGAGTTGGCCGCTGGCTTTGCCGACCGAAGGTAGTCCCTCAGGTCCTTATTGAGCGGGTTCCCGTTGGCTCCCCTGGCGGAAGTAATGTAGTCAGGCAGATAAAGCGTGTGGATATCCAGGTACTGTAAGCCCAGCTTATGCGCCTGCTCCAGGCCGGTGGCGTCTATATCCGGGACATTGACCACGACTTCGGCAATGTTCTGCAGATCCTTGATCTCTTTCGGGAGCCAGGGTTCGGATTCCGAATTCCGCCAAACGACTTCAAAGCCACATGCTGCAGCATTAAGAGCATCTGACCCCCCGGAACAAATCAGAATTTCGGAAAGCTTTACCTTATCGGCCTCCGAAAAGATTTCCCGTTCCTCAAGCTTACCATCTTCCCGGAGCTTTTCCCTTTCCTCTTCGCGCTTTGATTCGAGCTTTGTCTTTGCCTGCTCTAAGCCATGTATGTAGGTACGCGGCTTTTCCCCGAGATACCTGAACCGATCCTTTTTACCTGCTTTCGGCTCATAGAATCGGCCAAAGGATGCTTTGGTGTCCGGATTAACCTCTTCGTAAAGAAAAATCGGATAGTGCTCAGTGCTGCGAAACTCGTGCGTTACGCCCTTGGATGTGAAGCGGCGCCACTCCAGGGATTTTAGGTGATATCTGGCAAAAAGGTGTTTGGCTTTTTCCAGGCGCTTTGAGGGATCAAAGCCAAGCGCCTTCCAGGCTGAATCTGTAAGAACAACGCGCGCTTCAGCTTCCGTGAGCTCTTTAGCCTGATAGGTAGTTTGTCCTTCGATTTCATCGGGCTTTGCCGGCCACTTATTGTATTCTGCTGTCGGACCGGTGGTCACTCCGGGCAGAATGTCGTAATAAGCGGCAACAATTCGGAGCGCTTCAGGAAAGTCGAACCCCTCCATGTACATGAGCAGATCAACGGCATTGCGGCCCTTCTGGTCACCACCGAAGTCGGTGACGATCCAATGCCCGTCTTTAGTCTGCTTCATCGCTCCTGAGGCGGTCTTTTCTTCGTCACGGAGCTTGAAGCGGGTTCGGGAACTGGTTTCAGCTCCCTGTGTCTGCGGCCACCGGGATTGAATGAAGGAAAGCCCGCCGTCTATTGCGAGGATTTCTTTGATGTTGAGGTTCATTCGGTGTTAAGGGCTACTGATTTAGAACGGGAGATCGTCTGATTCGCCAGCTTGAGGCGCTGGGCTTGTTGAGTGACCATCAGTTGCAGCGCCGGAAGCGTCCTCTGAATTTTTCGGCCTGCCCTCAAGCGAGATTCTATCTGCGTTAATGGCAAGATCGATCCGGGTCTGTCCGTCCTTTTCAGACCGATACAGGGAGGCTCTTAGCGGTCCTACGACCCACACTTTTGCCCCTTTGGTGAGGTAGGGCAGCAGGGACTTTGCCCTGGTCGTCACGCTATACCAGGTGGTGCGCTCCTTGTACCCGTCCGGCGCGGATGCATCTTTCCAACGCTCGGTGTCGGCCAGGGAGAAAGAGATGAAATCGGATCCGTTTGAAGTAATATGCCGCGCATCTTGGCCAATGTTTCCGACTACTTGATGAATGTTCATAGAGAAATTTTTTTAGGTGAATTCCAGCCGGTTGTTTTCCCGGACTATGGTGGTAGTGAAAGGGAAGTCTTCTTTCTGTACCTGCTTGATTGCTTCCTGCAAGGCCCGCGAACCGGTGAAAAGCACATGCCTTTCATTCTCAATTGCGATGTGCATGTACAGGCATTCGGGGTTACCTTTTTCCGGGTATTTCGACTTCTCAATCCGGAAATCCAACACTGTGATTTCCTTATTCAATACCCTGTCAACTTTTATTTTATCCCCGTCAAAGCTTTTATAAGAAAGCTTGATACCGAGGTCGCTAAACCGCTTGGCCATAATCAGGAGTCAGTTTTCGCAGTAGATTTTTCGAATTGGCATATTTGGCCCAGCCTCTGTAGGAATTCAAGGAGGAAAGCGGCTTTCTCTTCGCAACAGCACGCGCGAAATTCTTCTTAATGCTCTTGCGCAACAGCGTGTGGGTGTGGTAGATCACGTAACCCACAAAATCAATTCCCCGGGATGCGACCGGGAAGACTTGGTGATTGCTTTTAAGGGAGAGCTTCAGCTCATCTCGCAGGTACGCAGCGATATCCCATCTGAGCTGATGGAGGTACTCCTTGTCTGCTCCGAGTATTACCATATCGTCACAATAGCGGAAATAATGTTTCACTTTCTTGACCTCCTTCAGCCAGTGGTCGAAGTAGGTAAGATAGAGGTTAGCCAGGTATTGGCTCAGGTAATTGCCGATCGGTAGCCCTTCAGCGCTATCGATGATACCATCAAGCAGGCTGAGAAGGCGCGCATCTTTGATCTTCTTACGGATGATAGCCTTCAAAACGTCATGGTCGACCGATTGATAGAATTTTCGGACATCCAGCTTCAGGCAATACCGTGTATTGACACCGTCTTTCAGCGCTTTCCGCACATTCAATAGCGCCGAATGAATGCCACGCCCTTTGATGCATGCATACGTGTCGGCCGTGAAGCATCCGACCCAAATCGGCTCCATGATGTTCATAATCGCATGATGAACAATCCGGTCCGGGTAATAGGGCAGCCGGTATATTTCCCGCTTCTTAGGCTCCCAGACAAAGAAGGTCTGATACAAGGAGGTTTGAAATTCACCGCTCACGAGGAGGCGGTGAATCTCAGCCAGGTTTTCCGGTCGGCGTGCTATATGCTGCACGACACCGACCTGGTTATATTTCCCCTTACAGGCATTATAGTCCGCCTGCAGTAAGTTTTCAGGAGATACTATTTTCCAGAAAAGATTCCCGATTCGTTTCATAAAAAGCCTATGTTTTGTGGTCGCCATCCCTGCCGGTACCAGCGCCCATAAATTTTAGAGGAGTCGTTTTTTGGCAAGAGCCAAGGTTTACCCTGGAATGATTTATTACATATGTGGGGCCTGACGTTCGTGTTCGTGTTATCGTAGTTGACATCGTTCAACGCAAACCTGGAACCACCGCCAGCCACCAGGGCACAACCCAATGGGATCAGTCTTTTTTTATGAAGCCTCTGAAGGTGTCAGGAGCTATTTTGAACGCGTGATAAGCAAGTTCTCGCGACTTGAACGTGAGGCGGGGCCCGACGCTCGCGCTCGCGTGAGCGTAGACGACATCGTCCAACGCAAACCCGGAACCACCGCCAGCCGAAGACCTCAAATTATACCAAAGAACATATTTGTCCTGGCCGTAATTATCATAATCGAACTCGTGCTTTTCGTTAAGGGCATCTGTTAGCACTTGGGCATCGATGAAATGATTTGCCGCTATCTGGTAAGGGTGTTTCGGATCAGGAAACAGCAGGTCGTCCCTTTTCAAATCAAAGTATTCGTAGGCGTCAGCCAGGGATTTAATTCGTTCGGTGATTGTCATTGTTGGTAGGATTGATTGTAGAGATGAATGAACTTGGTGACGAATTTTCTGCACGCCTCCTCACTGTGGAACGAGCGGCGGGGCCCGACGACCGTGCGCGTGCCACCGCAGCCGACAGCGAGCAACGCAAACCCGGAACCAGTCCAAACCAGATAAGGGTAATGCTTGCGCTGATTTCTGTCGTTGTAGTCAAAACCTTTCTCGCCATTGACCACGCGTATCATCACGTCTAGCTGGTGGCTCGCAAATTGGGCCTCGCGGTCTTCCTCCGGAAGGAAAGAGAAGTCGGAAATAGCCCGGGGCTGGATCCCTTTGATCTGGCAGGCATCCTCATACGAATTGATACGATCGATAATACTCATTGCTGCTGAAATGATTGATTATAGAGATGAATGAACTTGGTAGCACAGTATCTCGCGGTCTCCTCCTTCCGAAACGAGCGGCGGGGCCCGACGTCCGTGCTCGTGCGATCGCAGTAGACAGCGTGCAACGCAAACCCGGAACCAGTCTTCTTGAAAAGAGGATAGTGTTTTCGTTCATCATCGTCATCGTAGTCGAAAACATGCCCTTCATTAAGCGCTTCGATAATAATGTCAAGCTGGTGATCAGCATATTTCTGCTCTTGTCTTTTTGGACCGTGAAAAGCGAAATCAGAAAGCGAAAGAGGGGTCACTCCCCGGAGCCGGCAGGCATCCTCGTATGAGCCTACAAGCTCAGTGATGTCAAGGTCGAGATTTCCGGCACCGAGCAGGTCTGAGAGCAGTTTTGCCGCCTGGTACACTTTGACGGCGTTCTCGCGGGTGATTGTTAATTTTTCCATGTGAATAATCGTAAAAAGTGATGAGAAAAAACGGTGACGCTTTGATTTATACGTTGTGCTGCATACGTATAAGAGAGAACAGCGAAAGCAGGTCATTCAAGCCAATCAGGTCGCTGCTAAACCTTGCTTTCTGTAGCTTAAAAAGCACAAGCATTTTGAGAAGAAAATCAACCAGTACAAGCAGATCCTCTTTCTTCACTTCCAGACAGAACCCTCCAGGCTTTGAAGCCAGAATTTGATCAACGATTTTGTCAGCGTAAGCATCTCGAAAAGCACCTGCTTTCCGGATGGCCGACTCTATTTCCGAGCCTAACCCAGCATCCCCTTGTGATGTTTGCACCACAGCTTCATAGATAAGCACAAGCAATTTATCCACTGCCCATCCGGGAAGCTTCAGATAATAGCTTTTTTCGGGCCCCTGTTTCGGATGAGCGGCTTCCAGGCGCGAAAGAAGGCTTTCAAAGTCGAAATTCTTAGCGAATTCCCGCGCAAAAAAACTGCTTAAAGGGGGAATTTGATTTAATGAATGGAATGAATGTGAAATCATAATATATGGTTGTTTAAAGTTGAAACTGTTTCCTGTCATTGGATACCTCAACCGCCTCAGTTACCCGGTTGGCGATGGTCTCAGCCAGCTCCTGGTAGAGTGCGACCTGGTGCCGGTAAGCAGCCTTGGCAAGGCGGGTAGTAGCAATTGGAAAGCTGATATCATTTTCAAGGGTGTCGAGCGTGGCTCCTGCCTGGTGCAGGTAGTCGTCGACTTTCGCCTGTACGGACGCAAGCTTTTCTACTTCAAGAGGTAGCTCCCCTTTCAGCGATGCGAGGATGATTTCGTGAATGGTCATATGCGATTAAATTGGTGTTGCTTATCTCTTCCGGATCCGGCGGCCGGGTGGCAGCCGCCAGGCGGAAGGCATGCGAATGCGCAATGAGAATACCAGGTACAGCAGGCAGCCGGCGCATAGCATAAGGATCAGGATCTGCAGCAGGTAGGCGAAACGTTCTATCGCGCTCATTGCCTTCTGGGATGATAATAGTTGTCGTCATCGCGGTGAGCTCGTCTGGCTACATATATTCCTGCAGCTGAACCTACCAAAACCAGGGCGGCGATAATCCAAAAAATGTTCATGATCGAATACTTAAGATTGAAGGTCTGATTTCCATCCGTTTGCCGTAAGAAAATGCCACCTGCCGGCTGAAAATATCCGGGATGACACAGAGCAGAGCGTGATGCTGTATTGAGCATCAGGGTTTACCGTGCAGATGCTCTCTGCACGCTGATAGATATTGCCGGTGTCCAGGTCAATCTTACCTTCGGCAAAAAATAAGCCCCGGACCTGATGCGCTTTTTCCGGATCCGGCTCGTTCAGGTATATCCGGATCCCGGAGCCTGATTTAGCAAACACGACGTCGCTCTCAAAATGCCAGGCATCAGCTCGGGAATCGTGAAGCCGGTTGACCACCTGGAGCGTATGGCCCCGGCCGCGCCGCTGCTGCAGGGGAATTTCCAAATGTAGATCGAGGGGGATGTTGGTGAAAATGGTCATTGCTTTTCTATTAAAGTTTCCATTGCAATCACGAGGGCCTCCAGCCTTTCGCGGGAGATGTACCGCTCATCGCGTAGCGCATCTGCTGCTGCAGACATCACAAGCTCGCCGTCACGGCTGTCGTAAAAGGGATAAGCGCCGGCCATGGTCTTTTTCCACCGGCCACCCAGCCGCCCCCTCGCATCGCGAAATCTGCCCAATAGCGTAGTTTTATCAACTACTGATTGAGCGAACGGTTGTTTTACTATGTCCATTATTTCCGTATTTTGTCCGGGAGTAATTAATACGGAACAAATATTCACTCATTAAGTGAATATTCCAAGTATTAAGAGAAATATATTTCTCTCTACCACTTTTTAATTGAAAAATGACGACAGGACAGAGAATCAAAAAACTACGTGGAGACGATACACAGGAAATTTTTGCCGAAAAGATAGGTGTCAGTGGGCAACACATATCTCGGATGGAAAAAGACCTATCTCTTCCTTCAGTTGAAATCGGATTAAAAATATGTGAAGTATTCGGCGTCACTCTGGACTGGCTCTACACAGGAAAGGAGCCAACTAAGGCCGATGAAAACGCCCCTGATAAGATATCAATTCCCAAAGACAAATATATAGAGCTTCTGGAAGCAGCCCTGGGTAACAGTCAAGCCCAAGCTAACCGGCTAAAAAATATTGAGGGGGCTAGTAGAACAGACTAATTGACTATAACAATACCAATATATAAAAGAACAATACCAGTCCTCTAACCTGAATCGTCTAACCTTCTAAAACCGGTAATCTTCCCCGGTAAAGGGAGGTACCGTTTCCTCTTCCAAGCGTCTAAAATTAAAAGTATGAAAGAACGATTTACAATTTTACTCTACACAGCATATGTTTTGTATGTAGCAATGGGTTGCGCGACGATGATGGGGCCGAAAGCGACACCAGAAATGAAAACGTTTGAAAAGATTATTGAAATTGTAAATCAAAATAAAGACCAGATTTACATTAGAGCGAATGGTTGGTTTGTGGAGACGTTCAATTCTGCCGAATCCGTCATTGAGTTCCAGGACAAAGAGGCGGGAAAAATTATGGGGAAATATGTTTTTAGTTATTCAGAGGGTGTGTACACTTATAGTGTCATACAAACTGTAGATATTTCTATAAAGGACAATAAGTTAAGGATAGTCATAAATAATCCACTTTATAAGACAACAAGTGGGATGGGAGAAAGGTACCCCAATGCTACGTACGATCCCTTGGAAACTCAAAAAGGAATAGAGAGAGCGAGATCAGAATGGAGTAAGCTCACAGCGTCACTAGAAGACTATCTCCAAAAAAAGGACGATTGGTAAGAATATGCTACCACCGAAACCACTAGTAGACTTGACTTGAACGAGAAATAATCGAAGCAATAAGGTGATTTTTCCCAATTTTTTCCCAATCGAAATTTATATGCTTGATAATGAGAGATAAAAAAAACTTGTCGGCCAACAAAAAAGTCTCATTCAGTGCGCTGGATGAGACTTTTTTCATTTTTAAGAGATCGTTACGGCATTGCCGGCCGGGCTGACAGATTTAATTAAAAAATAGTAGTACTTCCGGTAAACACGCCCTAACTTTGCGTAATTTTTAAACACCCATTTCAAAGCCATAACAAAGTGCCCAAAAATCAAGACATAAAGTCAGTACTTATCATAGGTTCGGGTCCGATCATTATCGGTCAGGCTTGCGAATTTGATTATTCAGGCTCCCAGGCTGCACGCTCCCTCCGGGAAGAGGGTATCGAGGTCATCCTGATCAACTCCAACCCGGCGACGATCATGACCGATCCCATTAATGCGGATCACGTCTATTTAAAGCCGCTTGAGAAGAAGTACATTGTCGAAATCCTTGAAAAGCATAGGGTAGACGCTGTTTTACCTACCATGGGCGGGCAGACTGCACTCAACCTTGCCATCGACTGTGACAAGGCCGGCATCTGGAAAAAATACAATGTCCAGATCATCGGGGTCGATATCAAAGCTATTGAAACCACGGAGGACAGGGAGAAATTCCGGCTTAAAATGCTGGAGCTGGGAGTAGGCGTATGCAAAGGCCGGACCGCCCGTTCGTTCCTCGAAGGAAAGGAGATTGCGCAGGAAATCGGTTTCCCGCTGGTTATCCGTCCTTCTTTTACGCTCGGCGGGACAGGCGGCGGATTTGTAGAGAAACCCGAAGACTTCGACAAGGCGCTTACCAATGGCCTTCACGCCTCTCCGGTACATGAGGTACTGGTTGAACAGAGTGTGCTGGGCTGGAAAGAATATGAGCTGGAATTGCTGCGCGACGGAGTAGGAAATACGATCATCATCTGCTCGATCGAAAATTTCGACCCGATGGGCGTGCACACCGGCGACAGCATCACCGTGGCTCCCGCCATGACGCTCCCCGACACCCTGTACCAGAAAATGAGGGATCTGTCCTTCAAAATGATGAACGGCATAGGCCAGTTTGCCGGCGGCTGTAACGTACAGTTTTCCGTCAATCCCGAAAACGACGATATCATCGCCATCGAAATAAACCCGAGGGTGTCCAGGTCATCGGCGCTTGCTTCCAAGGCCACCGGGTACCCCATAGCCAAAATTGCCGCGAAAATGGCTATCGGCTATAACCTGGATGAGCTGATCAACCCTATTACGGGAAGTACCTCCGCCTTTTTTGAGCCCACTATCGACTACGTGATCGTTAAAGTGCCGCGCTGGAACTTTGACAAATTCCCGGGTGCAGATCGTTCGCTCGGCCTGCAGATGAAATCGGTAGGAGAAGCCATGGGCATCGGCCGCAACTTCCAGGAAGCGCTGCAAAAAGCCTGTCAGTCGCTCGAAATCAGGAGAAACGGGCTGGGCGCCGACGGGCGCGAGCTGCGCGACCACGAAGCCATCAAAGAAAGCCTCAAACACCCCAGCTGGAACCGCCTGTTCCACATCTACGACGCTTTCAAGCTCGGGTTGTCTTTCAATACAATTCAGAATCTCACGAAGATAGACAAATGGTTCCTCCGCCAGATCGAGGAGCTCATAGAGGTCGAAAAGGAAATAGAGCAGTATGAGCTGGAAGAGCTTCCCAGGGAGCTGCTGCTTAAGGCAAAGCAGAAAGGCTATGCCGACAGGCAGCTCGCGCATCTGCTGGGCGTGAAGGAAAGCCGCGTCTACAATCGCAGGAAAGAGCTGGGGATCAAACGGGTATACAAATGCGTGGATACCTGCGCGGCCGAATTCACCGCACAAACCCCTTACTACTATTCCACTTTCAACGCTACCCCGGAGTCGCCCGACAACGAATCGGTCGTATCTGACAAGAAAAAGGTGGTAGTACTGGGTTCAGGGCCGAACCGTATCGGACAGGGTATCGAGTTTGATTATTCCTGCGTACACGGGGTGCTTGCAGCAAAAGAATCCGGTTACGAGGCCATTATGATCAACTGTAACCCCGAAACGGTATCTACCGATCCCGACATTTCAGACAAGCTTTATTTCGAGCCGGTGTTCTGGGAGCATGTTTTCGACATCATAGAGCACGAAAAACCCGAGGGGGTCATCGTGCAGCTTGGGGGCCAGACAGCTTTGAAAATGGCCGAGAAGCTGGACAAATACGGTATAAAAATAATAGGGACCAGCTTTCATTCCCTCGACTGGGCGGAGGACAGGGGCCGCTTTTCGGCTTTGCTGAGAGACCTCGATATTCCTTATCCCAAATTCGGTACCGTCAGGACTTCCGACGCCGCAGCCGAGCTCTCCCGCGAACTCGGGTTCCCCTTGCTTGTCAGGCCGAGCTACGTATTGGGCGGACAAAGCATGAAGATCGTCATCAACGAGCAGGAGCTTGAACAGCATGTCATCAAAATCCTCCAGGATATCCCGGACAACACCATCCTTCTCGATCATTTCCTGGAAGGGGCTATCGAAGCGGAGGCCGATGCGATCTGTGACGGGGAAGATTCCTACATTATCGGGATCATGGAGCATATCGAGCCGGCCGGGATCCACTCCGGTGATTCCCATGCTGCCTTGCCGACTTTCGGCCTCTCCGCCGATGAGATCAGGCAAATCGAAGAGCACACGAAGAAAATCGCGAAGGCTATGGAGGTCAAAGGCCTGATCAACATACAGTTTGCGGTGAAAGACGGCATTGTATACGTCATCGAGGCCAACCCGAGAGCGTCCCGTACCGTGCCTTTCATCAGCAAGGCTTACCGCGAACCTTACGTCAATTACGCTTCAAAACTAATGCTGGGCGTAAATAAGATATCGGATTTCAAGTTCAATCCCTATAAAAACGGCTGGGCTATCAAAATACCGGTGTTTTCCTTCAATAAATTCCCGAACGTAAATAAAGAGCTCGGACCTGAAATGAAGTCTACGGGAGAAGCGATCTATTTTATAGAAGACCTCACCGACGACTTCTTCCAGAAAGTATACGGAGAAAGGAACCTGTACCTGAGCCGGTAGGGTATCCAAACTCTTTTTTACAGCTAAAATGAGCTGCCGGAACCGGCAGCTCATTTTAGTTACCTCAGGTACGGCCCCAAAAGCGGCTCAGGATACTTAGTAAGGTGCTCATCACGATCCCGGCTATCAACGAAACGGGCATGATCGTCACCACGCTAAGATTGAACAAATTGAAAAAAGCTATTAAAACAGCTACAAGCAGGGAAAACAACCCGCCCAGGAATGTCCCCGTCTCAGTTGCCCCGGGAATAAACAGAGCCATAAAGAACAATACAAACAGGGGTGCGACCACGAGGTTTACTACTTTGAGGGCCAGATCCAGCAGATTCCCTTCTACCTGTCCTACGAACATACTGCAAACGGAGACGACTACACCCAGAATTGCAGAGAGCCATTGTACCTTTCTCAGAGGCGACATTCTCTTTATAAAACCCGGGAAATACCTGTTCCATATGTCCTCGTAAATGACCGACGCAGACGAGTTGAGCCCGGAAGACAGGCTCGACATCGCTGCCGACATCAGGGCGGCCGCAACCAGGCCGGTAACGCCCGTCGGCAGCCCGATCAGCATGAATCTCGGGAAAAGCGTATCGGCATTCTCGTATACGGTGGTCCCGTGCGCCAGGGCCTGGGGATGCTTCAGGAAATAAGATGCCAGTGCTAATCCCAGCACGGCCAGGATGATCTGCAGCACTGCGCTGGACCATAACGATACTTTCAACGTCTGCTTTGCCGAATGAATATCCCTGGTCGACAGGTACCTCTGTATAGCCATCTGGTCTGAACCGGAGGTACAGACTTTCCAGAGGAGAGCCATAATAAATATATTCCCGACGGTCATTCTCTGGTTTAAATCTACTTTCCATACCGTTTCCTGCCAATGAGGCAGCCGTTGTTCCGGGAACCAATTTGTTAAGCTTCCGAAATCAAGAGAAATGATGATAATGGTGAGTATCGCCCCGGCAAACATGATCCCCGATTGAATGACATCCGTAACCACAACCGCTTTCATGCCTCCCAGGGTAGTAAACAAGACCGTAATCAACGACAGCAGCAGGCAGGCCCAGGGTACAAAGTCCTTGCCGAAACCCATGATGTGAATCAGCGCGGTATTGATGGTCGCATAGACGATGGTAGCCATCCACAAAAACCTGAGAAGTAAAAAAAATGCTGTTCCCAGGTCGCGGACCTTGGGCCCCAGCTTTAGTTCCAGTATTTCATAGGCGCTGGTCACATTAAGATCCATGAACCGGGGAATGATAAACTTCCCGATAAGGTAATATGCCAGCGGATAAGAAAGTATCCCGAAAAACATCATCGGCCCGTACCTGATCATTTCGCCGGGATAGGCCAGGTAGCTCAGCGTACTCAGCATTGTCGCGAAAAGAGAGAGCCCGACCATAAACGGGTTCATGGATCTTCCGCCCAGAAAATAGTCCTCGTTGTTTTTTGATTTAACGGAGTAGTAGAAACCTATCCCTACCATTGACAACAGGAACAGGATAATGACTACCCAGTCGAAGCTGCCTAATCCCGTAAAGACAGTGAGTACGCTAGCTATTTTCCGCATATTTCAACCGGTCAAAAAAACCCGCGGCGTTCAATTCGCCTTTTAATTCCCGAAGTTCGCCGCCGGAAAGGTTCTTCAGGGGAAGCCGGCACGGCCCGAGCTCGAAACCCATCATATTCAGTATCGCCTTCGTGCTGACTACCGAGCCGCCATACTTGTGCAGAATTTTCAAAATGCCGACAGCCTGCATCTGCAGCTCCCGGGCTTCTTCTATACTACCGGCTTCGTATGCCTGTATGATCTCGTGAAAGACATCGGGAATGATATTGAAGGAAGTCCCTATCCCGCCTTTTGCCCCGGCATTGAGCCCGCTTAAGAAAATCCCGTCGCTCCCGTGGAGGATATCGTACTTCCCGTCATCCATTAGTATACATTCCTGCATGTCCATCATATCGGGAGCGGTAAACTTTATGCCTGAAAAATTCGGGATCCTGTCCCCGATTTTTTTCAGGAACTGGTTCATCTTAATGTGTACCCCCGACACCAGGGGCATATGATAATAGTAATAGGCGGTATCGGGCGCCGATGCAGCGACAATACGATTGAATTCAACCAGCTCCTCCGGGTCTTTCGGCGGGAGATAGCACGGCCCCATGCAGGCGATGGCGTCTACGCCGACTTGCCCGGCGTGCCCGGCCAGGGCAGAAGCTTCAACGTAATTCGGGGTCGAGACGTGGGCAATGATCTTCAGATGCTTTTGGAACGGCATCCACGCTTCGAGTAATTGTTTGCGCTCGCTCACCGACAACAGCAAGCCTTCCCCGGAGGTTCCGCAGACGAATACCCCGCTGACACCCTTTGATACCAGGTAGGACGCATAGTCGCCGATTCCGTTCAGATATAAATTTCCTTTTGGGTCAAATGGCGAGAATGTCGCCACGATCAACCCCGTAAAACGGTTGTCTCTCATGTATGTTTTATTAAATACTGTTACTATTTCAATGAAACTTTTTCCCGGGAATCACTTGTCTGCCACAATCCCGAGAACAGCGCCTGCAAGAAAGGCAGCCTGCAAAGCGCGTGTCTCCTCGTCAAAATGTACGTGATCTGTATAGTGCCCGGGAATATGCCTGGCTGTGAAGGAATATAGATCTATAACCGGTACTTGCTCGTTCCTGCAGGTCTGGTCGGCTATCTTATTGTACAATTCGAGGTCATTCGCGTGTCTCCTGAAGGAGGGTTGCCTGCTGTTATGGATGCTGTCCGCAACAGGCGTCGTCCTGATCCATACGGGCTTTATATTTTTCGACTTAAGGAGGGAGATTACCTTTTTCAGGTGCGCTTCATATTGTTCCGGAGGTACCTGGAGGCCCCCGTCCGGCGGATTCCGTTTAATGTCGTGCAACCCGAAATTGAAAAGGAAGAAATCCGGACTGAACGAAGGATCCTTTATTTTTGCTTCCAGGAAATCGAGCACCATCCTGGAATCTCCGCCGCTCGCCCCTGCCGGTATATCGAGGTTTTTCAGGGCCTCTTCATCCCCGTTTTTCCTCTCTATGCGCACCTGCCCCTCCAGGAACTTTTCCAGGTAAGGCCCATAGTGCACCGAGATGCTGTCTCCGATCAAAAAGCATACGGGGAGCCGCTGCGGCCAGATCAAGGCTACCCCGAAAACGGAGAGAAGTACCAGCCAGATTTTTAGATGTTTCATATGTATAAAAGTTATTAGCGGTCAGCTGTTTTATCGTATCCTGATCAGCTGAATGAACTCCTTTGCATACCTTCTCCCTAATTCATACTGGGCTTCGGTATTGAAATGGAGCGAGTCTCCCATGTGCATCAACCCGTCTGCATTCACACACCGTGTAAAAGGTACCTTGTTAGGGATAGACCGGATCTGTGCGTTGATAGACCCGGAGTTGCCTTTCCAGTCTCCTATTTCTCCCACTAAGACGGGCAGATCGGGGATTCCCAGATCATTTCGTAAATGCCCGATCATTTCGGAGAATTTTTCTGTGTAGCCTTCCCACTTGTTCCTGTCGGCCTCACCCTGGTGCCAGATGATGCCTATGATAGTCCCTGTTTTCTGAGCTTTCAGCGCTTTTATGACGGCCTCATTGTAGTAGTGGCTGCCTTTTTTCCACAGGTCTATGGACGTTCCTCCCCGCACATTTACCACAAGTCCGAAATTTTTCCCGGGATATGCATTAATCAGGCTTTTTGAAAAAGTCCAGGCAGGCCCGAGTCGCTGCATGGATATTTCCTTGCGGATGGTAGAATACCGGTTCAACGGGTTTTTTGCCGGCTCCCACTCATCCCTGTCATTAAACAAAAAGACGTTCTGTAACGGGATTGTATCGGCAGGCGTCATTTCCGCCCTTCCCGCCATGTTGGACTGACCGATGCAGAGAATGATATCATATCGCGGTTTTTTTTCTACGGTGCAACCTGTCAACGTAATGATAGCCGCCAGAATCTTTAATGATCGTTTTAACATGCTCAGATATTTAGGCGTTCTTATCTCGGCCGTAGCCTGGCAAGCGGAATTTTGGAAATGTAAATGGCCGATTTACCCTCGTGTGAAGAGTAGTACGA
This sequence comes from Spirosomataceae bacterium, assembly GCA_037191015.1. Taxonomy (GTDB): domain Bacteria; phylum Bacteroidota; class Bacteroidia; order Cytophagales; family Spirosomataceae; genus Ravibacter. The sequence continues at coordinate 94,892 of JBBCKD010000006.1, read as the reverse complement.
CATCCACAAATCTCCGTTGTATTCCAGCATACCCGGGTAGGCGGTGTCTCCGCCGGAAGGAAGCTCGGCTACTCTTTTGTAAATACCGTCCTCGTCTGCCGCCAGCAGGACAGTGGCGGTGCCGGCTCTGCCTCCCGGCCTTTCATTTGCATATTCCCTGGTCCCGATAAGCCAATACCCGTTTTCAAGCGGTAAGAAAGCCTGTCCCCCCATTCCGTGCTCAATGTTCACGGTATTAAATTGCCCGGTATAGGGAGGAGCTCCGAACAGGAACTTTCCTCTGCCAGGCAGACGTGCCAGGATCACCATAGATCCGTCGTCCCTGAATCTTATAGATGTCTCTCCGCATCCTTTGCCGCATTCAAAGTTACCGGCGGTTATATCCCCGCTCACAGGCTCATAGTTCAATCCGTCTGACGTTTTATACACTTTTATCCGGGTACCCCTCTGATCCACCTCCCTGGTTTCGGGGTCAGTTCTGCATATTCTGGGCGCTATAAACCCGGTATCTGATTTCCATGTAATCCCAAAAGCCCAGTTATTGGAGGGGACTCCGGCGATCCGCGCCGGGGGAGTCCAGTCAGTGCCGTTTCCGGAAAAAAGGACCCTTGTATGCCATTCTCTGACCGCTTTGTCTTCATATTTTGAACCTCCGCACATGATCATCAGCCTGCCGTCCGGATTGACTGACAATTTCGGGTCCCTGAGATCGATCCCCTCTTCCCGGATCAGGGCGACAGACGCCCACTCTTTCCCGGTACCTGAAGCTAACACTCTGATACTGCCGTCGTTGCCGCTCACATGCGAACCTCCCTCGCGGAATACACAATAAAATTTACCTTTGAAGCGGGCAAGGTCTGTAAACGCGTTATGCGGCGCCTGGTTCCATATCATTCCTGATTCGATAACGGGAGGAGGACTTAAAGCTCCATCGATAACGGACATCGGTATCTCCGCCAGGTAGACGGAAGAATTACCTTCATGCGAAGAATAATAAGACATATATATCCGGTCCTTTGCCACTACAAATCCGGGATAGCTGTTGTCTCCTCCCGACGGCAGCCGGAAAATCTTCCGGAACCGCCCCTTTTTATCGGTCAGGTAAATACCGGTGTAAACGGGCTTCTCGTATACTCTTGTTCCGGCAATAAAAAGGTCATCCCGGATAATTTCAAAGTCCGGCCCGCCGAAATCTATTCCGGTATCCGTCCAGTTCCAATCCTGGTAAGGCGGCAGGCTCCTCCCCCATAGCCCTTTTCCCGTCCTCCGCCTGACCATCATAAACATTTCCCCATCCGGGGCGAAACGGACAGTGGTTTCATTCGGGTCCTGGTCCACTTCCCCGAAATCCCTTACCAGTTCGTAATTGATCCCGTCGGTGGTCTTTACCAGAGAAATTTTCCGGGGTAACCTGTAAATCACGCCATAACCTGCTTTTCCGTGCCAGGTTACCCGCCATAACCAGTCGGTATCGGTCTTAATCCGGGGATCTATGCCGACGGGTTGCGGATGCGAGAAATTGCTGCCCGAGCGATTGGAGAAAGATACATGGGGAAGCCGGCTCACCAGGTTCCGGTCTTCATAAACCGACCCGCCGATTATTACCATGATCCTGCCGTCGGGCGTAATGGATAACTTGGGGTCTCTCAGGTCATAACCCTCTTTTTTCAGCACAGCTATTGATTCCCAGTTGACCCTGTCTTTCGACCGGATGATCTGTATGACTCCGTCGTCTCCTCCTACGTGGCCGCTTCCCTGCCGGAAAGAGCAATAGAAATGCTTGTCGAAATACAGGAGAGAAGTAAATGCATTGTGAAACCCGTTGCTCCAGATCTTCCTGACCTGTATGCTGTCGCGGGTAGCCTGCGCAGTGCCCGTCCGGGAATAACCTGCCAGGAAAACCAGCATCAATAAGTATCCGGCTGTTTTTATGATCTTCATGTGTCAAATATTCTAAGCTGCTAATACCCGGGAGTCTGAACAATCTTGTTATTCCTGTTGATCGTATTGTAGGCTACGGGCCACAGTAACACGTTCAGCTCATTTTCACGGCCCGCTAAAGACGGCACTTTTTCGAAAACTCTGCCGAAACGGATCAGGTCCCACCAGTACCTTCCCTCAAAAAAGAATTCCTTGGCTCTTTCCTTCAGTATCACCTCATCGATCTCTTCTTTCGATGAAGCGGGATCATAATAGGTGCTTTTCCCGTAGGCCCTTTGGGCTACGCGGTTGATAAACTCAACCGCCGAAGCGGAATTCCCTTTTTCATTCTCTATTTCCGCCTTAAACATCAGGGTTTCGGCAAAGCGGTATAAATGCTGATCCTGGTCCCACCTTCTCTGGCTTGTATATTCGCCCGAATATTTCACACCCCATTGAAAAACCCTGTTAGGAGGAATTACCAGGCTGTCTATCGTTTCACCGGCTCTCTGATCTGCAGGATCTTCATACAGCAGGTTCCAGGCCAGGTCCGAAAAAGCGTATACATTGTCCGCCCCTACCGGCACGGGATTATTATGATATTGTACCGGCACATCTCCATCCCTCCAGATGGTGAGGTTAAACCAGCTGCTGCCGCTTTCCTCTGCTTCGCGATAGATAGTGAAAATATTCTCGCGGTTTGATTCGTTGCGGAACACCGCTCTGAAACTGCTTTCCAATTGGTACGACTGGCCTGACAAAACGGAATTAACAGCTGCCTCAGCCGTTGTGAGCGCTCCTGCCTCCTCTCTTACTTTGTGCAGCCATAGATAAACGTCTGCTTTCAGCATCTGGACCGCGCTGAGATTCGCCAGGTAAGCAGGTTGGGGCCGCCCTGCCGGATACAGCGATTCGGCTTCCGTCAGGTCGCTCCTGATCAGGTCCCATGCCATTGATTCGGGATCCCTGACAGGATACAGGTTCTCCTGGTCATCAGACTCGAAAGGGACGGTCAATACCGGGATTTCTCCCCATATTCTCACCAGCCAGAAATAAGTGTAGGCCCTGATAAAATAGGCTTCAGCCAAAATCTGGTTTTGCTGCTGCACATCGGCAAAATCTATACGCGGAACGTATTTCAGGATCAGGTTACACTGGTTGATTAACGTATAAAAGTCGTTCCAGTCCGAACCCAGGGAAGCCGCATCCAGGCGATTATCGAAATGGGACCTGTACCGCTCATAAAACGACCTCCCGAATGTATAGAACCCCGTGCGGGATTCGGTATACCACTGGTAATTGTTTGCAAATGCCGTTCTGAACAGGTTGTACATCCCGATTTTCGCCGAAAGAGCATCGTCTGCAGTCCGCCACATCGATCCTGTTGCAATGGTGCTGATAGGAGCCAGCTCTATCTTTGAACAGGAAGAGCTAATCAGGAGTGCTATCGACAAGCCTAATATTGTTATTTTTTTCATCGCGCTTAATTCCTTTATAGTGCCACTCTAAGTCCGAAATTGAATTTTCTTACCGCGGGATACCCTGCTCCGGCATCGTAGGTATTGGCCGTTCCCCATTCGGGATTGATCTCTCTCGCATGGCGTTCTTTCGTAAAGTAAGCCAGGGTATTGCCTGCCACAAATATATTGACGCTATTGATCCCTGACCGGGTCAGCCAGCTGCGGGGAAGGTCGTACGAAAGCTTCACCTCTCTCAGGCACAGGTAATTCAGCTTCCAGGTCCGCTGGTCGCTGTCGCGGTAATAATTGGATTGCATTCCCTGATCCTGCACGTAGAACTTAGGCAAGGAAGCGGTGGCCGCATCTCCCTCTTTCTCCCACGAATCCGTCAGCACATATTTTGTCGGACGGGTCCTGCCTATAAATCCATTGCCGTTGTAATACATCCAATACCTGTCCAGGGCAGAATGTCCCAAGGCAAAATCCATAAAAATATCCAGCGAAAAAGACTTCCATGAAAACATATTGCCGAAACCTCCGGTAGTATGCGGGACTGTATATCCCAGCACAAACTGGTCGTACTCGTTGATAATGCCGTCGGAGTTACGATCTACCCATTCATAATCACCGGGAAATTTCCTGCCTTTAACGGCAGTACCGTCCTCCAGGCTGATACCCAGGGCCAGTTCGTCGTAGCGGGCATTTTCAGCCTGCTGCCGGTTATCGATAATGTAGTCGGCCTTGTAACCGATGATGCTGTTGAGCGGCTCCCCTTCGGCAATACCGCCGAAGTCATCTCCGCCCGGAACGGAATACCCCCCGATCCGGTTTCTATCCCGGTCATTTTCAGGAAGCTTCAGAACGACATTTCTATTCAGGCTGTAGACAAGCCGCGGATTCCAGCTGAAATTCGCTGTTTGCACAAGAGTACCTTCCGCGCTGAGATCCACTCCGTAGAATTTTACGGAGCCGATGTTGGTAGTGATGGAAGAAAAGCCTGATGTATTGGGCAAAGGATTACTGAACAGGAGATTATCGGTTATTTTCGTATAGTAGTCGAAGGAAATGTTCAGTTTCCTCCTGAAAGCGCCCACATCGACGCCTATGTCAAACTGGCCGGTCCTTTCCCAGCCGAGGTTCTGATTGGGAATGGCAGTAGCCCGAAGACCCGCCTGACGGGCATAACGTACGCTGCTATACGCCCCCTGGGCCGTGTAGGCGCCGATGGCGTTATTGCCTGTAAAGCCGTAGCTGGCGCGAAGCTTGAGGTTGTCAACCAGCGCGACGTCTCTCATAAAAGGTTCTTCACTCACAATCCATCCTGCAGAAACCGCAGGGAAGTAACCCCACTTTTTCCCTGCTCCGAATTTGGAGGAGCCATCTCTTCTCAGAGATGCCTGTAAAAGATACCTGCCCTCATAAATATATCCGATCCGGCCGAACATCCCGATCAGCGACTCCTCCGTTTTAACTGAAGAAGCATTTATCTTGTTCGGAGCGGCATTCAGTGTAGGGATAATATCGGTAGCACCTCCGTCGGCCCTCAGGCTCAAGTCTCTCGATGATATGAAGAGATCGGATATACCAGCCATGAACGAGATATCATGGCTTCCGCCGATTTTGGTATTGTAGGAGGCGATGGCCTCCAATTGCCGGGTCTGGCCCACATTCTGGTTGGTATAGGCATTCCTGTTCTGGGCAAAAAAGTGTGATTTTTCAAAATATTCGTCTTCGAAATCCGATCTGTAATAAGATGCATTCCCTTTCAGCATCAACCCCTCCAATGGCCTGAATATCAGGCTTCCGTCAAGATTGAGCTTTGCCTGGTACTGATCGTAATCCCGGGTTTCGCGCCAGAACGGGGGCGGGGTTGCGGTCGCGTTAAAACCGGGCACCGGGGTCCCGTCTTCGTATCTTATGCGCCATGTCGGCGCCATAATCAGCTGCCTTCCTATCGAATTGATCCAGGATGCTTCCGTAGGGTTCCGGGTATTGGTATAACCCACCCCGGACGAAAATGTCAGCTTGTCTGTTATATCTATGTCCACATTCGACGCCATGCTCAGCCTGGTCCAGCCGGTCTCCGCCACCGTACCATTGTCTCTGGTATACCCGACGCTTCCGGCATACCGGATTTTTTCGGATCCACCCGTGGCCCCCAGGTGATAATTTTGCCATAAACCGGGCTTGAATAAAAGATCAGCCGGGTCATTTTCCTGGAATATGATCGTTTTATCCGGGAAGATAGGATCGGTCATACGCTGCCATCCTGCAGGAACGGTTTCACCGGCTTCCAGCCATCTCGGTGTAAAAACCGACCGGTCGCCGTTGACGTGGCTGGCCGGGCCGTCCTCATACAACGTGCTTTCAAAAGGGGAACCTACCGCATTGGTCCGTATCAGCCGGATAAATTCTTCTCCGCTGACCAGCGGGTACCCTTTGTGGTGCTGCTGGTAGCTCATGCTCGATTGAAAGACGATCTCCGGCCTCTGGCTTACCTTGCCACGCCGGGTAGTGATCAAAACAACCCCGTTTGAGGCCCGGGCTCCGTATACGGCGGTGGCAGAGGCATCTTTCAATACCTCGATAGACTCAATGTCATTGGGATTTATGTCGGTCATCGATCTGGGAACGCCGTCGATAATGACTAAAGGGTTATTGGAATAGTTGATAGACGACCCGCCGCGTATCCGGATATTGGGTGTGGAGCCCGGCGCAAAATTCTGACTGAAAATATTGACGCCTGCCACCTTTCCCTGCAAAGCGGAAACCACATTGGAAACGGGTCTGTCTACAATCAGTTCAGGCGTAATCTTCGAGACCGAGCCCGTCACAAAGCGCCGGGATTGCTGACCGTAGCCTACAGCCACCACTTCATCGAGGGCATTCGCCTGCTGCTCAAGCACGACCGACAGCTCGGTACGGTTCAGCACCTGTATACGCTGCGCTGTGTAGCCGATGAAGGAAAAAGTCAGCCAGTCTCCGGTCTCGACAGCCAGCCCAAACAAACCTTCCGGATTGGTAATGGTACCTGTTCCGGATTTTTCGCTCAATACATTAACCCCTATCAGGGGCTCGCCGTGACTATCGGTTACTTTGCCCTTTACCTGTACCGATTGCGCTGATAGCATATATGCGATCATACAGCACGGCAAGGTCAGAAGCATTCGAAAAACCGGATTGGGTATCCATGACACCCGGGGGATTTTTGAAAGTAAACGGGAATTCATAACTTTGCATTTTATCTGTTTGAGTTAAGAATGGGTAATCTATTTCAATGAGTGAGGACCGCCATCCTCACTCATTTTTTAGCCGATTGTTTGCTTCCTTGCATGGACATAGTTTACATAGGGCAGCAGGTGATGCTCGATCGCAACCTTATAGCCCTCCTCGTCCCTGTCTTTCAAATGCTTTAGTAAATCTTTATGATTGACGTTTTTATTCGCCTTTTTCAGCTCTTCCGTAAACTTCTCGTACTGTGAGAAATTATTGCTGGTATAGGCGAAAATAGGCACCACCACATTCAGGAACGAGAGCAAAACCTGGTTATTCACAATCTTGTAGATCCGGGTGTGGAACTTCGCTTCGCTTTCCGGTCCGACCCGGTATCCATTAGAATACGATTCATTATTGACGATCTCTTCCAGGTCGTTTATGTCTTCGTCCGTAATGTTCCGGAATATCATCGGCACTATGCCGATCTCCATCGCACAACGCAGCTCTATCAGATCCAGCATGGAACGCTCGCTCAGGAGATTGGGCTTGACCACCTTGACGAAATTGGCCATAGGATTGGACTCTTTAACCACTATCCCTCTTTTCCGGCGGGATTCTATGATATCCAGCATTTTCAGCCGGCTGAGGCTCTCCCGTACGAGATTCCTGCTGACGTTGTACTTCTCGGCAAAAAAAAACTCTGAAGGCAGGGAGTCACCTTCTTTCAGATCCGAGCTCTGAATGTATTGCAAAAGCTTTTCCTCGAGCTGGTCTACAAGCGTTATCGCTTTCAAATCTTCTTTCATTATGCCCTACATATTGGTTATAATGAACAAATGTAAAAATAAATTTATAACTGCAACAATTTTTTATTGTTTTTTCTGTAGCAAAAGAAGGCCCGGCGTTCAGAAAACTGAACGCCGGGCCTTCTTTTGCCAATAAGATTCCTCTCAGAACCCGTACTTTACGCCTGCTGATAAGGCGCCTTTGTATCCATAACCCAACTCTGCATACCCGCCGAGCTTTTTACCGAATTCCACCCCTAAGGCTGTCACCTGGTAAGCAAATCCCGTCTTACTATATTCCTTTTTCTCCAGACTGAAATCGTTATGTGTTTCCTTTCGCTGGTGCCGGGAAATACCGGCAGCTACCCCGGAATACCACCTGCCGCCGGGGCTCGGTCCCCAGTTGTACCGGTAGTCCGGCAATACCGTCAGATAGATGTCCTTCCAGGCTATATATTGTTTCCATGCCTCAGGGTGCTGCGTTCCGCCGCTTTTCGTTACCTTTTGCCTTTCACCGGCTAGCTGGATACCAAACGAATGCCGCCCTGCTACCGTATACCGGTACCCGAAATGATACACGCCCGAGGAACCGACGGATGTGCTTCCGGCGCCTTCACGCCTTTCCTCCCAGACGCCGGCGGCATCAAAATAACGCGCTGAAGCCATACCGGCTCCTGCATTGAACTGGTGATGCCGCTCCTGCGCCTTCCCGGACAAAGAACACAAAAGACCCAAAACACCCGATAGCAAAAAGATAGAGTTCTTACCCATAAAAATGCATGTTCAGATAGAGAGGATACTCCGCGACCCGGTTTGGTTGTAAAATACCCTCGGCTGCGGCCTGCTTTTTTCACCCGGAGCCCCCCTCTACCGGAACTATCTGCATTTTCTCCCTCTTCCGTCTCACCTTCTGATCACTATCCTCAGCACCTGCCCGGAACTATCATTTCTATTGATATGCAGCAGGTAGACACCGGCGGGAAGATGGCCTGTATTGACCAGTCCGCTTGCCCGGTCTTCCGTAAAAGGGACATCTGCTCCTGACATATTGAACAACCTGAGAGAAGACACCCTGCTCCTGTCGAGCCGGTCCAGCATGAAATATTCTCCCGCCGGGTTAGGATAAACCACCGCGGGATTTGCAATACCTGTAAGATCTGCACGCCTGATCCCGCTATAGGTATAGCTTCCATCGAGGTCTGCCATCCTGAGGCGATAATAATGAACAGAAGAGGAAGGGTTGACATGAATATGATAATATGGTCTTGACCCCATACTGCTAACTGACGCTTTCACCCGGCCTATCGGGATCCATCCGCTCTCTGCCGTACGATGCTCTATTTCAAAATGGCTGCTGTTTGCTTCCTCAGTAGTCGTCCAGTCCAGACGGACATTCCTTTTTTCTTCGACAGAAATGCTGAAGGAAGAAAGGGTGACAGGCAAAGATCCTCCCGTTGCCTGTATGGTGAACGCCCCCGTTTCCGCGGCCGTCCGCGCGGATGCGGGAATATGGCTGTATACGCGAAAATAATAGGTGGCTTCTGCTACAGCGCCGGCTATGGTCAGGCTCTCGCTACCTGATGATTCATTTTTACACATGATCGGAACAAGCTCTCCGCAATTGCCTGCATAGGCCTCCAGCACCAGGTCAAAGTCCGTTGAATTCGCAGTAACGGTCAGGTCGCCGGTCGACACAGGCGTCACCTTATACCACACATCATATGCACTCCCACCGGCGCATCCGCCGGCGCCCATACTTTCAGAAGCTCCTGTGGTAGTGCCGGTCGCGGGCCCGCCGTCGGAGATATCTGCAGCCGAAGCACATTCATCGTTAGGCGGGGCAACCGGGGTCAGCACACAAAGCGTAAAAGAGATGCGGGTAATGGTATGAAGAGAATAAACCCTTATATAGTAGGTTTTTTCAGGGGTCAGCCCGGTCAATGTCATTTCTGAAGCGGTAGCAGGCGACGAATGGTAATCTATCCCAGGCGTTACCGGTTCGCCCTCATCTTCACCGAATATCTCAACAGCGTGTGCGGTACCTGAACCATATACGGCGACAATATCGGAAAGCCGGATAATCTGTGACGCGTTGATTGCCGTAAATCTGAACCAGACGTCGTCGTCGTGATAGTTCAGACTGTTGTGATAAGCTTCCTGGCTGCTTTGGCTGGCGCCGTCGGTATTTCCGCCGGAAGTAAAAGTACAGTCATAGCCGGGATTTACGGTTAGCTGAAGGGCTCCTGTGAACTCGTCGTTTGCAGGCGCGGAAGGAGGGGTCAGCAGGCATATATCGAAAGTGATCCTGGTAATTGGCCCGGATGAATATACCCGCACGTAATAGGTTTTGCCGGTAATCAGATGCGTCAGGGTTTTTTCAGTGACAGCGCTGCTTTCATTAGACCAGTATAACCTGGTTTTCGGGACAGGAACAGGTACTTCCTCTCCTTCAATCATCACGATATCGACCCCTTCTTCAAATACCTCGATAAAGCGGGAGGTACCGGTACCGTAAACAGCCGCTACATTGGATATTTTGACAAGATGCGCAGGGCCGGCTGCCGTAAATCTGAACCAGACGTCGTCGTCATGATAATTCAGGCTGTTGTAATAGGCTTCCTGGCTGCTCTGGCCGGCTCCGTCGGTAGTATTGCCGGTAAGGCTTTGTGTACACTCATAAGCAGGATTGACGGGTAATGCCGCCGCTCCGGTGAACTCGTCGTTGGCCGGCCGGGAAGGAGGGGTGAGCAGGCATATGTCGAAAGTAATGCGGGCGGTCGTATTGGACGTATATACCCTTACATAGTATTTTCTCCCGGTTGTGAGATATGCCAGCGTTTTTTCAGTGACCGCGCTGACTTCATTCGACCAGTATAACCTGGTTTTCGGAACAGGAACCGGTACCTCCTCTCCTTCAATGATCACCATATCGATACCTTCCTCGAAAACCTCGATAAACCGGGAAGCAGTCGCACCTTCTACGGCCGTAAAATTGGATAATTTTACTAAATGTGACCAATGGGTCGCCGTAAAGGAATACCAGACGTCGTCGTCATGATAGTTCAGGGCGTTATAGAAGGCGGTCTGCGGACTTTTGGTAGCCCCGACCGTAGTTCCTGAAGCCGGGTTGTCACAGGTATACGCCGGGTTGACCGTCAGCTCAACCGCACCCGTATAGTCATCGTTTGCGGGCGGAGAGTCCTGCGCATACAACGCTGCAGAAAACAGACAGGTAAAAATTGAGAGGTTGAGCAAATTTTTCATCAGGCGAGATGGTTCGGAAACATGTCGATGTCCAAATCTGGCCCGAACTTTCTGCAACCTCAAGCAGGTTCCTATATCTGGCAGGACTCAATTGGTAAGTGGCGGCAAACGGGCATATCCCGGAAACGGAGCAGCACTCCGTACAAAACAAGAGAGCCCCCGTTTCCGGAGGCTTTCTTCTGAATATATGCTTTGCAGACTGTTACAGACGGAAATGCGAGAATGCCTTGTTGGCTTCTGCCATTCTGTGCGTATCGTCTTTCTTTTTCACGGAAGCACCTTCGCCTTTTGAAGCCGCTATGATCTCGGCCGCAAGACGGTCTACCATGGTTTTTTCGCCGCGCTTACGGGCATAGTTGATCAACCATTTCATCCCCAGGGACTGCTTACGCTCCGGGCGCACTTCAGTAGGCACCTGGAATGTAGCGCCACCTACCCTGCGGCTTTTCACTTCCACAGACGGGGACACGTTGTTAAGCGCCTTACGCCATACTTCAAGCCCGTTTTCGCTGGTTTTCTTTTCCACAACAGCCAGCGAGTCATAAAATATGGAATATGCCAGGCTCTTTTTACCGTCGTACATCAGGTTGTTCACAAACTTGGTAACCTGTACATCACGGAATTTAGGATCTGGTAACAGATATCTTTTTTTTGGTTTTGCCTTTCTCATTACTGAAAATGATGTTTTGAAATTAGGTTTCGTTTTGGCAACTCTTTCACCCTGATTCCAGGATTACTTCCCTTTATAGAAAATTACTAATTCACTATAATGCCTGAGAGAATTGCTTTTACTTCTTCTTACCTTTTGTCGGTGCTTCAACCTGTCCCGGTTTCGGACGTTTGGCACCATACTTCGAACGACGTTGTCTGCGGCCGTTTACACCGGCAGTATCCAAAGCTCCACGTACGATGTGATAACGCACACCAGGCAAATCCTTTACCCGGCCTCCGCGTACCAGTACGATAGAGTGTTCCTGAAGGTTATGACCTTCTCCCGGGATGTAGGCGTTTACCTCTTTCTGGTTTGACAACCTTACACGGGCAACTTTACGCAAAGCCGAATTCGGCTTTTTAGGGGTGGTTGTGTACACCCTTGTGCACACCCCACGACGCTGAGGGCAAGAATCCAGAGCCGGAGACTTGGACTTCCACGTCAGTTTCTCTCTTCCTTTACGGACTAATTGTGAAATAGTAGGCATTTAATTGATTGATTTTTAACAATTTCAAATAAAATATGAAACTATTGTTATTCATCCCGAAAAAAATTCGGACTGCAAAATTAAGTAATTATATCTTTTGTACAAAACGCTGGAGATAAAAGAATTCAGCGCCATACACGCGCGATCTCTATGACAGGGCTATCGCAACTTCCAGTCCGAACAAATCCTACCCGGGTATTGCATTATGAGAATAAACTTTTGGACCGTGTACGTACCCGAACTATCTTGATTTGGATAGTATTATTGAGCATCATTTATTTGTACTATAGACAGCTTACTTATTAAATTTTTTTAAAAAACGTTATGTGTGGAATTATTGCTTATCTGGGAGAAAGACCTTCTTTCCCCTTAATTATTAAAGGTTTAAAACGGCTGGAATATCGCGGCTACGATAGCTCGGGAGTAGCGGTATTTGAAAATGGATCATTGAACATTTTCAAGAAAAAGGGCAAAGTAGCAGACCTTGAGGCAGAGGCTTCGGTGGCCGGCCTGACTGCTACGATCGGGATCGGCCATACGCGTTGGGCAACGCACGGAGAACCCAACGACGTCAATGCGCACCCGCATTTCTCTTCCGACAGGAAAATGGCGCTGATCCACAACGGCATTATCGAAAATTATGCCGCTATCAAGCAGCGCCTTGAAAAGAAAGGCCACGTCTTCCTGAGTGACACCGACTCCGAGGTGCTCATTCATTTTATCGAGGATATCCGCAGGGAAACCGGTCAGCCCCTCGAGGAAGCCGTAAGAATTGCGCTCAGGGAGGTAGTGGGCGCCTACGCCATCGTCATTTTAAGCCAGGATGCCCCGGACCAGCTCATCGCAGCCAGGAAAGGCAGTCCTCTTGTGATCGGGATCGGCGAAGGGGAATACTTTCTTGCTTCCGACGCCACGCCGATTGTCGAGTATACCAAAGATGTCGTGTATCTCGACGATTACGAAATCGCCGTCGTAAACGCGCAGGGGCTTAAAATCGTCAACCTCGACAAAACGGAAAAACTGCCGTATGTACAGACGATCGAGCTGGAGCTGGAGGCTATCGAAAAAGGAGGGTATCCTCATTTCATGTTGAAGGAGATTTTCGAACAACCCCGGTCAGTGGCCGACAGCATGCGCGGCCGGGTACAGCCTTCGACGGGTATGCTTCAGCTAGGCGGGCTCACCGGGTACTTCGATAAACTGGTGGAAGCCAGGCGCATCATAATCGTAGGATGCGGTACTTCCTGGCATGCCGGACTCGTCGCCGAGTATCTTTTTGAAGAACTGGCCCGGGTCAATGTGGAGGTAGAATATGCTTCCGAATTCCGGTACAGGAACCCGGTCATTCATCACGACGACGTGGTCATCGCGATCTCCCAGTCGGGTGAAACCGCCGATACGCTGGCAGCGATAGAGCTTGCAAAAGAGCGGGGCGCTACCATATTCGGGGTGTGCAATGCCGTCGGATCGTCTATTGCGCGGGCTACCCATGCAGGAGCCTATACCCATGCCGGTCCTGAGATAGGAGTAGCCAGCACCAAGGCCTTCACTTCCCAGGTGACGGTCCTCACCCTTATGGCTATTGCCCTGGGAAGGCATAAGGGCACCATCAGGGATGATGTCTTTACGGAACTGCTGGAAGGCTTGTCAGCCCTTCCGCAACAAATAGGACAGGTACTCGAAAATGCCGGGAAGATCAAGGAGATAGCCTATATTTTCACGTATGCCCGCAATTTTATCTACCTGGGAAGAGGCTTACATTTCCCGGTAGCGCTGGAAGGAGCCCTTAAGCTTAAGGAAATCTCCTATATCCATGCGGAGGGCTACCCGGCAGCGGAAATGAAGCATGGGCCGATCGCGCTCATCGACGAAGATATGCCTGTGATATTCATCGCTACCCGCGACAGCTCCTATGAAAAGATCGTATCAAATATCCAGGAAGTGAAAGCGCGCAAAGGCCGTGTCATCGCTATTGTGACGGAAGGCGACGAATTGATACCGAAAATGGTAGATTTTGTGATCGAAATCCCCGAATCGCATGAAATGATCAGCCCGCTGCTTTCCGTCATACCGCTGCAGCTGCTGTCATACTATATCGCTGTAATGAGAGGCCGCGACGTCGACCAGCCGAGAAACCTGGCTAAATCCGTTACCGTAGAGTAAGGCTCCGTTTCCCGCAGGCTCCCGTTCGTTAAATAATTCGTCGTCACGGATAAGCATTCGTCGTCACAGAGGGTTCTTTAGCGAACGGGAAATAACGTATATATGAAATTGCTTACATTTGTCTGATTCTAATCTAAACTCAGGAAACAGAAAATGAATACCAGGTTAAGCACTTTTTTTGCCGTACTCGCGCTCTTTGCCGGAATACAATATTCCTATGCGCAGAAGCTCAAACTTACCCAGGGAGACCTGAAGGCACTCGAAGGGGAAAAATCCCTGAATGTTACCTACCAGTACGGCCCGATGGGAATAGGAAAATTTGACCGCGAAGAAGATTATGTAGCAAAGAAAACCGCCGAATACAATGAAAAAGAGGCGGGAAGAGGCGACAAATGGGCCCAGTCATGGGTAAGCGACAGGGAAGAACGCTTTGAGCCCCAGTTTGAAGAGCTTTTCAATAAGCATTCCCAGGGGATCCAGGTAGGCTCGAATCCTTCCGCCAAATACACCCTGGTTATCAAGACGACCTTTACCGAGCCTGGTTTCAACGTATATGTCGCCAGGAAAAATGCCAGGATCGACGGAGAAGCCTATATCGTCAAAACGGACGACCCTGCCAATCCCGTTGCCACCATTTCGTTTGTCAACGCGCCGGGGAGAACTTTCGGCGGATACGACTACGATACCGGTACCCGCATCCAGGAAGCTTATGCCGTGCTTGGCAAAAGCCTTGGAAGAATGATCGGTAAATGACCATACCCGCTGTAACAGGGTTCCGTTAACAGAAAAGTAAAGCTTTCGTTTTATACGTTTTTGCCGCGCTTTTCCGTTACAAAGTCCGGCCGGCAGTCACTTTTCCTCCTGCGTGGTTTCTGTGAGATGGCTGCCGGTCGTTGGCAAAATAACTTTTATCCCGTTGACTAAATCAACATCCTTCTTCGCGTTTGTCGTTGCTGTCGCGCTGCTGACGGGCCTGAATTACGGTTGCTCTTCATCGGGCAGCGAAGGGTACGTTCCAAAGCCCAAGGGCTATCCCCGGATCGACCTGCCCGAACATTCGTATGTAACTCTGCCTGACAAGCATCCTTACACTTTCCTGATCTCCGAATATGCCCGGGTACTGCCCGATTCTTTCGCACCGTCGGAGCCCGACTGGATCTTCATTGATTATCCGAAGCACAAGGCTAATATTCAGCTGACTTATAAGAAGGTCCGTAATAACCCGCAATTGCTGAAAGAGTATATCGACGACAGCTACAAGCTGGCTGCCAAGCACCAGACCCATGCTACCGCGATACAGGAACAGGTACTGGTAACGCCGAAAGGAAAAACAGTGACGGTCTTCCGCCTCCTGGGCGATGTCCCGAGCCCCTACCAGTTCTATACGACCGATTCGGCCAGGCATTTTCTGCGCGGCGCCATGTACTTCCCCGCCGCCGATAAAGGCGACTCCCTTGCGCCGGTAATCGACTACCTGAAGACAGACATGATGGAGCTGATTAATACCCTCTCCTGGAAAAATTAAGTAAAACCCTTATCGTGAGCTCAATTTATAAGGCAGGTGCGTTGACGCCGATTGATTTGCGACAGGATTACATGTATATTTGTTTGTGTAATGCTTAGCTTTCCTTATGGCCAAAAAGCAACCTAAAAATCAGCTTGGACTTGATTTTTCCGTACGGGGCGACCGTATGATTTATGTGATTAATGACGAAAGCAACCGTGACATATCCCGGCAGTTGTTCGATAAATTGCTGAGACGCGAATGGGAGCTGGAGCCTGCAGGTGAAACTGCCGATATCTCGTCAGGACAGGAAGAAATCAGGGTTATCGGGCACCGGCTTCTCTATCCCGAACAGGTTAAAATAGCCCGGGTGTTTAACCAGTCTCCTGATTTTCTGGGTTTTTCGGCTATCTACAACGGGAAAGGATGGGTGTTTGTCAATGCAGAATCCGAAAGCTACGAGCGCCGTTTTTCCATCTTCTTCCTGACCGCTACCCTGGGCCTTTACACTACCTATACGGTCGAAGATTCTTTGCGCGCCCGCTCCGAGCAATTGGTTCTTGACGCGCTCATGCCTGAAAAGGACATGAAAACATTTTTACCGGATTCCGATACACCGCTTACCCCGTCACTGGCGGGCGATATGTCTGATTTCTTTAAGGTACCTTATAACAAAATAGCAGCGCGGGCCTTTCAGCTCGACATTATCACCGACGACCAGCTCCGGGAGTTCCCTTCGGTAAGGCCGCAGTCCAATAAAAGCACTAAGGAGATTTTCATTTCTCATGATGCCAGCATCGCCGATGACCTGGAGAACTACCTTTTCGGGGCATCTGAAGAAGAAGAAAGCGAATGAATACCCTTTTTCCGGTTTTCCTGAAACTCGAAAAACTACACAGTCTTATAGTAGGGGGAGGTTATGTTGCACATGAAAAGCTAACCGCCATACTGGCAAATGCCCCTGAATCGACCATTACGCTCGTAGCGCCTGAGATCCGGCAGGATATCCTGGAGCTGGTACATTCCAGGCCGGCAATCCGGGTTGAAAAAAGGCCCTTTGAACCAGACGACCTGGACAACAAAGACCTGGTCTTTGTGGCCACAAATGTCCCCGATCTGAACCGCCGCATAAAAGAACTCGCCTCTGCGCGCCACCTGCTGGTTAACGTGGCAGATACACCCGACCTCTGCGACTTTTACCTGTCCTCGATTGTCCGGAAGGGCAACCTGAAGCTTGCGATTTCTACCAACGGGCTCTCTCCCACCCTGGCCAAACGGCTGCGGGAAGTACTGACAGAATCGCTGCCCGATAACCTTGAAACCGCGATGCAGCAGCTCAACGCCGTTAGGGAATATCTGAAGGGTGATTTTGCGCAGAAGGTAGAAGAGCTCAACGCCCTGACGGAGGGTTTGGTTAAAAAGAATGCTCCTGCTGATAAGAAATAGAATCCCGGTAGGCCGCGTTTCAGCGGCAGCTATCCCTTCTTGTAATTATACGGAATATACCCTTGCCATTTCCAGGGTATGCACGTGTCGCCGGCTACGGTTTCCAGGAGCTCCTGGAAAATTTTTTCTCCATTGTCACTATTGGTCATAATAATGACCGAAATGCCCTTATCCCTGAAGTTAATGTTGTAATTTCTCCAGGAACCACCATTCCCTTCTTTGAAAAAAGCTCGGCCGTAGTGGCAATTCAGAAGTCCCCAGCCCAGTCCGTAGGATAAACCGATCGCATCGTTTTCTGTTGTCGTTTCATCTGTTATGGGCGGGAATTGCGTTTTGGAATGTATGGCGATTTGCGGCGACAACATTTCTTCGTAGCTCTTTTTGCTGATTCCTTTCTGCTGCATCACATTCTCTATAAATTTTGCATAGTCGGCAATGGTGGTTACCAGCGACCCGCCTGAAACAGGCACCGTACGCTTTCTTTTAAAGTCTATGCCCCCGTTATTCAGGTGTCCTACGGCCACATTGTCATCTCCGAATGAATCGTGCCATATGTACCCGGTCCTTGTCATTCCAAAGGGCTTGAATATTCTCTTCTGAGCCAATTCGTCTACATTCTTACCTGTAATTTCTTCAATTGCCAATTGCAAAAGTTTGAACCCCTCGCCCGAATAAGCGTATTTTTTGCCCGGTGTAAAATAAACCCTCATGATACCGAGCGAGTCCATTACGTCGGTTGAGGGATGAAACCATCTTACATTCGGCAAGCCTGTCGTATGGCTCAGGCACATTCGCGCCGTTATTAATTTCCAGCGGTCGTCGTTCTTCAGGTCGGAAAAATATTCGTAATCGGGAATTGGCTTTTCCAGGTATTTATACAGCGGTGTGTCCAGATCTATCGCCTTTTCCTCCACAAGCGTCATCACCAGGTACCCGAAAACCGCTTTGCTGTAGGAGGCCCCATATACGATGGTAGAGGTGTCCGACAGCTTGTTTTGAGGCTTGTTTCTAAAGCCGTAAGACTTAATAAATACGGTTTTATTGTGATTCAAAACAGCCAGGTTCAACCCCTGTACATCGGCTTCCTTCATGAGCCTCGCTACCGTTTTGTCAATTTCAGCCGGTGAAATAGTGCTACCGTCGAGCTTTGTCACATTTTTTGTTTGCCCGGACATCTGGCCGGACAAAAAGAGAATCCCCAGGAATATGAAGTATTTCATCTGAATAGAATTAATGGGTGGCCCCGCCGCAACGGAGAAAATCCTGATAGCGTATTATTTATTCTCCCGCACCGTCTGCATTTCCCAATGTAAAAAACCGGTATAGCATCACAACTATGGTGCCGAGGTAATATAAAAGGATCAAGGGGATACTGAATTCGAGAATAAATGACTTCACCGCTAAAAACATGCTGGTACGTAAAACCACCTGTATCGCAAAAATCACGACAAGGCCGTACACAGCTACATTTAATATCGCAAAATAGGTAATGATAAACCTGAGGTGCTTTTTATAAAAGGCATCCTTATAAGGCCTGGAATAACCCAGGATTGCCGGGACGATAATCCCCAGCAGCGGGTTGATCACAAACAGCAACGACGATAAATAGAGCGCCTTCACTGCAGAAACAGGGGAGGTTTCGATCCTCATCTGGTTAACGTTGGGCAGAATAAGCTGTTCGAGCGGAACATTCAGCGCTGCGCATAGCTGCCGTAAGCTATAGCCGCTTACTTCCTGGTCTCCTTTTTCTATCCTTTGAATTGTGCGCAGCGAAAGCCCTGTTTCGTTAGCCAGGTCCTGCTGGGTCAGGCCCGCCCGTTTCCGGGCCTGCTTTATCTGCTCTGAAATGTTCTGATTTGTCATGCTGCAAATTTCAGGGAAAAAAGGATGTATGCTCTCCCCTCGCTTGCGTCAATAATGTGACAATTGTGCGAAATGGCGCTTCTGATCAGGTTTTAGCCGGGCTTTTCTATCACAAGACGCTCCAATCCCGCAGCTACAGCTTAGGATTCTCCCGATGCCGGTCCTTGTCTCTCCCGGTCTTCTTTTCCATGTTCTTCCTGAATGCCTCGGTAAGATCTACCCCTGTCTGGTTGGCAAGGCAGATCAGCACCCACAGCACGTCGGCCATTTCATCGGCCAGGTCTTTTCCCAGCTCCGATTTTTTAAACGACTGATCACCATAGGTCCGCGCCATAATCCTTGCCAGCTCTCCCACCTCTTCAGTAAGGATTGCCATGTTGGTGAGCTCCGAAAAATAGCGGACACCATAAGTCCTGACCCACTGATCTACCTCGCGTTGTGCTTCAGATAATTCCATTTTAAATCCGGTTTTTAGAATCTATGATGATGGTCACCGGGCCGTCGTTCACCAGGCTCACTTTCATATCGGCGCCGAAAATTCCCGCTTCCACTTCCCTCCCCAATTCGGCCGACAGAAAAGCTTTCATTCCTTCGTATAACGGTATGGCGGTTTCAGGCCGGGCCGCCTCTATAAACGATGGACGGTTTCCCTTTTTGGTGCTGGCATGGAGTGTAAACTGGCTGATGAGCAGGATGTTACCCCCGACACCGCCGAGGTCCAGGTTCATCTTCCCGTCTTCATCCCCGAATACCCGGAGCGCGACAATTTTCCTGCCGAGCCATTCAAGATCTTCCTTCGTGTCTGAATGGGTAATGCCGAGCAGCACGACGAAGCCTTCCTGAACGGCTCCGTATACTTTTCCTTCGATCCGGACCTCTGCTTCCGAAACTCTCTGTATAACCGCTATCATAGCTTGAGCAGAAGATGGGCGATCCCGAAATAGACGCCGTAACCGATCAGGTCATTGGCCGTAGTGATAAAAGGGCCGGAAGCGACCGCCGGATTAATGCCAAGCTTATCCAGTAAAATAGGCGTGACGGTTCCCATGAAAGACGCCAGGAAG
This sequence comes from Spirosomataceae bacterium, assembly GCA_037191015.1. GTDB lineage: Bacteria > Bacteroidota > Bacteroidia > Cytophagales > Spirosomataceae > Ravibacter. The sequence goes on along the minus strand of JBBCKD010000006.1, from coordinate 75,008 downwards.
ATCACCGCGATCAAAGCCAGCGATACGACTATCGCCAGATGCAGCCCGTTTCCCATCAGCATATTAAAGCCAAAAACAATGGTGCTGATGATGAGCGAACTGATAAGGGCCACCATCGACATCCTGATCAGCCTGAGGCCCAGCGACTCATCCAGCCCCGATTTATCTGCCAGGCTCTGCAGGATGATCGACGAAGTCTGTATACCTACATTCCCGCCCATAGAGCCAATAATCGGGATAAACGCCGCCATAGCCGGCACCAGCGAAAGGTCTTTTTCAAACAGGCCGATAAACTTCGCCGCCAGCATCCCGCCGATCATTCCGACCAGCAGCCACGGAAGGCGCGCCCTGGTCTGTTTCCAGATCGTATCGTCTTCCTCCACATCACCGGTAATACCGGCCATGGCCATGGTATCGGAGCTGGCCAGCTCCTTGATCACGTCCACCACGTCATCGATCGTGATCTTGCCAAGCAGCCTCCCCTGTACGTTTACAACGGGAAGCGCCTCCAGGTCATAGCGCTGCATCAGCTCGGCGACTTCCTCGGCCGGACGGTACGTCTCTACATAGATCATATCCTGGTCGTACAGGCTTTCGACTTTCGTATTCTTGTTGGCCAGTACGATCTTTTTCAGCGACAGCCGTCCTTTTAAAATATTATTGTCGTCTACCACGTAAACCGCGTATACCTTCTGAACGTCTTCCGCCTGCTTCCTGATTTCCTCGATACACTGGTTTACGGTCCAGTTGATATTGGCTTTTACCAGCTCCTTCTGCATCAGACCACCTGCCACGTTCTCGTCGTAGTGCAGCAGGTCGAGAATGAACCGGGCCTGCTCCCTGTCTTCCAGCAAAGCGATCACCTCCTCTCTGACCCTGATAGGCTGTTCGTTCAGCAAATCCACGGCGTCGTCCGAATCGAACAGATTGACGTACCGCGCTATTTCCTCGGAAGTAAAATGTTTCAGGAATTCTTTCCGTTCCGACCGGTCTATACCTGCCAATATTTCAGCACCCAACCTGGTATCGAGCAGGTTCAGCAGGTATCTTGCCTTCTGGGTCTCCAGCTCATCGAGGATGAGCGAGATATCTGCAGGGAAGAGCTCCTCCATTTCCGTCCGGAGAGATTCCGGATCTTCGGCCGCTATCAGCTCATTAACATGTTCGAGGTATTCCTTGCTTAACTCAAATGTTGACATACCTTCGTGCGATTGGTCGTTAGTCCATGGCTTCCCCTGACAGTAACCGGGTCAGCTCTTCAAAATCTTTTACGTCGAGCTGCTCGGCTCTCTGATCCAGAAAACGATTCTCGGGAATATCCTTTCCAAGCGGCTTTCCAAGCGGCTTCAATGCGTTCCGCAACATTTTCCTGCGCTGGTTGAAGGCGGTCTTCACTACGGAAAAAAACAGCTTTTCATCACAATCCAGCCGGATCTTCTCATTCCGCGTCAACCTGATAACCCCCGACTGGACTTTGGGCGGCGGAACAAACATACCGGGCGGTACGGTGATCAGGTACTCGATCCTGTAAAAAGCCTGCAGCAGTACGCTCAGGATCCCGTAATCCTTATTCCCGGGAGGAGAGGCTATCCGCTGCGCCACTTCCTTCTGCAGCATGCAGACGACCTCCGGGACTCTGTCCCTGTAATGGAGTATCCTGAAAAATATCTGTGAGGAAATATTATAGGGAAAATTCCCGATAACCGCAAACACATCGTCCATAGCGTCAGGTTGCCATTTCAGGAAATCACCCTCTATGATCCGCCCGTCGAGCTCCGGGTAATGCTTTTGTAAATATTCGACCGACTCGCGGTCGATCTCTATCACCCAGGTCGCGAACCTGGAATCTTCCAGCAGGTGGCGCGTAAGCACGCCCATTCCGGGACCGATCTCCAGTACCTTGTCATAGCCCCTATGCCCGGTCAGCGCACCGGCAATGGCTGCGGCAGTAGGGGTGTCCTTGAGGAAGTGCTGGCCAAGATGTTTTTTTGCTCTTACTTTCATCATTATGCTGTATCCGGGCACAACTTTATCCCCTGATCCCCCCGGGTTTCAACCGGGTGCTATTTACTTGTTCCTTTCAAATATTTGGACAAAAATAGGTTTTAATTCTTAGATTTATTGGCTATTGCAATCCGCCTTACATGGAAACGATTTCAGATATACACACCTGGCAAACTGCCAACGCTTCTCTTGCCTACCTGAACATGCTGGGCTTCACGCTTGATACCAATTTTGATATCAGGTCGGTGAATGCTTACCTCCTGCGGAAAACCAGCTGGGCGCCCGAAGAGCTCATGGGCAGGAATTTTGTCGACTTTCTCATCCCGGAAGAGCAGCGGGAAGACATCCGTCTCCTGCTGACCGACGGGATCGAGGGGCATACCCGCCTCGAAAGAAATGAAATCAGCTTCTACGACAGGCACCAGGCGCTGCGCACGATGGTGGTCAACTCGGTATGGCAGTTTGAATCGGACAACGAACAGAAATTCCTTACGATTGTCGGTGACGATATAACGAGGAGGAGGAGAATGGAAGCGGCCCTTTCCAAATCCAACAGCCAGCTGCAGGACCTGGTGGAGAACACGAGCGATATTATTTTCCTGATCACCCTCGAAGGCCGGTTTATATTTGTCAATAAGGAGTGGTGTGACGTCCTCGGCTATAATCTCCAGGAGATCAACTCCCTTACGCTCGACGATGTCCTCGATCCCGATCACCGCGATCAGACCTACGATCAGCTCGACCGTATCAGGGAAGGAGAAGCGATGCCGGACTTCGAAACGGTATTCCTCAGCAGGTCAGGAAAAAAAATATTCCTTTCCGGGAGCGTCAACTGTCGCTACGACAACGGGAAACCGACCGCCTTCCGGTGCATTTTGCACGATTTCAGCGATAAAAACCGTGCGGAAAAGGCGCAGAGCCTTTATTACAGTATTGCCAACTGGACCATCAACTCTCCCAACCTCGACGACTTTTATCAAAAGATCCACCAGGAGCTGGGGAAGATCATTGACGCCAATAACTTCTTCATCGCGCTTTACGACGCCAGGGAAAGCTACATTTATTTCCCCTATTACGTCGATGCCTATTTCCCGAAAAGCGTAAGATTTACCCGCAGAAAGCTCGGAACAGGAGTAACCGAATATGCGATCGCATCAAACAAGCCGCTTTTTCTGTACGAGAACGATATCGAGGAGCTTGCCCGCACCAACAGCCTGTACCTGTACGGCGTCACGCCCAAAATAATGATATGCGTCCCACTTCGTATCGGGGACCGTATCACCGGGATAATCGGGGTGAAGTCCTACACCAGCCCGAATACCTATGACCGCAGGGACCTGGAGCTCCTGGAGTTTATTTCGGGACAGATCGCGCTGGCTATCGAAAGAAAGCAGCACGAAGAAGAGCTGAATAAATATGCGGCCCGTCTCAACGCCATTTTTGAGAGCACCTCGCACATGATATGGTCTGTCAACCGCAATCTCCAGCTGACTTCCTTCAATAAAAACTACCTGCAGCTGATCGAACAGAATGCAAATGTACGGACGGTCACCAGCGGCAACAGCGCTCAGCTGGGATGGAGGATGCTGGGCATACAAAACCGGAGGAGCCTGGAAAATCACTATCGCCAGACCTTTAAAGGGATACCGCAGTATTTCGAGATGAAAATCAACACGAAAACGGGCAGTGAGCTCTGGCTGGAGTTTCATCTTAACCCTATCCTTCTCTCGGGAGGGAATATCGAAGAGGTATCGGGCATTGCCCGGGACATTACCCGCAGGAAGGAGGCGGAGATCAGCCTGCGGCAGAACGAGGAGAAATTCCGCGGAATTTTTGAAAACCTCCAGGATATCTACTGCAGGATGACCCGCGAGGGGATCATCACCATGATCAGCCCGTCTGTTTTCAAACGAACCGGCTATACGCCTGCCGAAGTCCTCAATAAGCCGATCACGGATTTCTTCACCGACCGGAAGCTGATGCTCGATTCCTTCCGGAAGCTGAAACGCCTGGGTGGGCTGCGCAACGTGGAAGGGGAGCTCCGGATAAAAGACGGGTCTATCCGCCAGTATATGTTCAATATGCTGATGTTCAGCAATGAAAAGGGCGATATGGTAGAAATTGCCGTGCTGGCCCGTGACATCACGGTACTGAAACAAAATGAATTTGACCTCAGAAAAGCAAAAGAACAGGCGGAGCGGCTCCTCAAGGTCAAGGAAGACTTCCTGGCCAATATGAGCCACGAAATCCGCACACCCATGAACGGGGTGATCGGGATGATCGACCTTCTCGGCAGCACCCGGCTTAACCCAGAGCAGCAGGACTACGTGCATACCATCAAGCGATCGTCGGAAACACTGCTCGATATTCTCAACGACATCCTCGACCTCTCCAAAATAGAGGCGGGAAAAATGGAGCTGCACCCGGTACCGGTAGAGCTCGACGACATTATCGCCAAGCTTCTCGCCCTGTTTGGACAGACGGCAAAAAACAAAAACAACAGCCTCCGCTTTACCAAACGGACCGAGCTTCCGAAGTATATCATTGCAGACCCTACCCGGTTGCTGCAGATCCTTTCGAATCTCACTTCCAATGCGTTGAAATTTACGGAAAACGGCGAGGTAAATATCGTGATCTCTGACATCACGCCGCCTAAAGGCAGGCTTAAGCTGAAGGTCGAAGTGAGCGACACCGGGATCGGGATTTCAGAGCAGGACCAGAAAATGCTTTTCACTTCCTTTACGCAGGTAGACAATTCGTCAAGAAAATCATTTGGCGGTACGGGTCTGGGGCTGGCTATTTCCAAGCAGCTCTGTAAGCTCATGAAAGGAGATATAGGCGTAAACTCGGAACAGGGAAAAGGCAGCACGTTCTGGTTTACTTTCGAAACGGAAGAAACCAGCCGGATTCCCGAATCTTCAGGCGGCCGGGAAAGCGAAAAATCAATTGAAAATACCTTCGGCGATCAAAAGCCTTTTGTGCTGCTGGTCGACGACAACGCGGTAAACCGGAAGGTCGCCGGGGAGATCCTCAAAAAAGCGGGAGCTGTCGTGGATGCGGCAGCCAGCGGGTTTGAGGCTATAGAGCGCGTTAAAAAACTCGTAGAGGGGTTCTCTGCCTTGTATGACATCATCCTGATGGACATCCAGATGCCCGACATGGACGGTATCCAGACCACGGCGGAGCTCCGTAAACAGTTCGGCAAACAGCTTCCGCCTATTGTAGCCATGACGGCCTACTCGATGAAAGAAGATCAGGAACGGTTTATCAGGCAGGGTATGGACGACTACCTCGCCAAGCCGATAAGGGCACTGCAGCTCATTCAGAAAGTAGCTGAGCTTACAAAAAAAGGCAACGGAGAAACAGGCAGCCAGCCGGGCAACGGGGCAGTCGAAGACGAAACTACCGGCCCGCAGGTGCTTGACCGCGAAATTGTAGACCAGCTCAAGTCGATCGGTGGCGCTGACCTTGTATGGTCGGTATATGAGGACTTTATCAATGAATCGACCGAACTGGTCAGCGAATCGGTGGCGGCATGGGAGCAAAAAGACATTCCTACCATCAAGAGCCACCTGCACACGCTTAAAGGGAGCGCCGGAACCGTAGGGGCAACTACCATCGCCGACATAGCAAAAGATGCCGAAGGAAGGCTGAAAACGAATGATACTTCTACCCTGGAACACGCAATCCCTGCGCTTGCCGATGCATTCGAAACGTTTTTAGCAGGTTATAAGGACATGCTGGATGACTGGATGAAAGAGTAACATACTCCTTGTTCGGGTATCAGATCTGATACATTCCTCTTATCTTTGAGTAAGTTTATCATTAATTGTCTCTGAAAATCCCTGAGGAACGGAGTCTTATTAATGAATTTCGCTGATTGTGCATTTTTGTTAAAAATGAGGCTTATGAACATTCAAACTGAAAAACTGAACCTGATTGAGTGGATCACCCGGCTGAATGATACGTCAGTTATAACCCGATTAAAAGAAATTAAGGACCAGTCGGATGAATTTCGCGAAAAAGCGGAGAGAGAGTCCGTTATCCGGGGATTAAAAGACTTTGAAGAAGGCCGGACATATCCGCACGACGCCGCCCGGAAGATTTATGAAAAATACCTATAAGTTTGTTTGGTCAGAAGAAGCCATCAGCAATTTACAGGGGATTATTCATTATCTTGAGTACAGGTGGACGGAGCGCGAGATACGGAACTTTACCCGGCTTCTCGACAAAAAACTGAAACTGATACAGTCGAATCCTCAGCTATTTCCTAAAAGTGAGATTTCAAATGAGCTGAAAATCCGGTCTCTTTCCGGCCGAAGAAGGAATAGTTTCAAACAGCCATAAAACTGAAGCTCAGCACACAAATATCCGCCGGTCTGTTATCTGCCCGCGGTGCGTCTCCAGGAAATCTACGAAGGCCTCGATCTGCCTGTATTGAAGAGAAAAATCGGCGCGAAGGTCATACTCTTCTGCATATACATCCCAAAAATCAGTGATGATATACCTTAAGGTAGTGATATTGCTCCTCCCGAGCGCCGGCAGGTACAGGTTCTGGTGATCTTCTGCAAACCGGTGAGCCGTATAAGATGAGGTCGACTTCAGATCTGCGGCCATCGTTTGCCCCAGGACGTCTACGAAACCGTAAAAAAGCACCTCCCCTATCAGTGATTCACAATATACCTGCGTCGCCACGACCGGCTTCGGCAGCAGGGCGCGGGACCTTATGATGATATCGGGATCGAATAGCTCTTCACCAGTCCCTTTCAGCACTGCATTCTCGAAAGATACTCCCTTTGCCTGGGCTTCCGTCTGCGGAACCGGAACCCGGTTGATCCGGTCCAGCAGCTCCTGCTCAGAAGCCAGTCCTTTCTCGAAACGGGCATACAGGTTCAGCAGCGTAGGATAGACTTTGTACTTCATAAAATCGCTGTCAGCTATCACAAGTCAGCTGTCGGCATAGTTCCTTGCGGAGGACTCAGCCTCTGAGGTTATCGATATGATCCGGATCGATTGTCTTGTAGTGATCAAAAACCCGCAGGATGACAGCCAGCGCTATTGCTATTTCGCAAACCGCTACCACCAGTACAAACAACGCAAACAGCTGCCCGCGGATCAGCTCAGGGTCGTGCCTGCTGAAAGCTACCAGGTTGATATTGACAGCATTTAACATCAGTTCAAGCCCAAGCAGAACCCCTATCGCATTCTTCTTGGTCAGGGCTACTGCCAGACCGATGCAAAAAAGAGCTGCCGCTACGATCAGAAAATGACTGACGGGGATCATGATCCTGAATTGTTAATCCTGTTAAACGCCATATAGCCTGCTCCAAGCAATACTGCCAGCAATAGAACGGCAATGATCTCAAATGGCAGCAGGTGGGAAGTCATAAGATGGATGCCGAGTTGCTGCAGCGTGGATTTATGCTCAATGTAGCTCCCTTCCAGCTCAAAATCGGCATTTGTGATTACTTTTATCAAAAGCAGGAAAAAGGCAACGGAAACGGCAACCCGAAACGGCATTCCCCCGTTTTCAACTTCGACATAGTTGGCCTGCGTACTTTGCCCTGCCTTGTGCTGGTGTGTAAGCATGATCCCGAACACCAGCAGCACCAGCACTCCGCCCACGTAGATCATGATCTGGCTAACCGCCAAGAAATCGGCCATAGCGAAAACATACAGGGCCGCTACGCTCATGAAAGTCAGGAACAGCCCGAAAGCCGCGTACATCAGGTTTCTTGTAAAAAGAATGAAAAGCGCGGAAACGATAGCCAAACCTGCAAAAAAATAGAAAGCAACCAGCTCCATACAACCTGTATCCCGCCTTATAGCAGGGGCTTCAAAGTTAACTATTAATCCGATAGGGCTGCGGAGGTTTTCTTTTTATTCACGCCCGGTAGAGAAATCCTCGAAAATGTTCTTTTGCGCAAAAGAAAAATTTATATTTGAACTTGTTTCTATCTAAATTTTGTTAGCCGGTGGTTTTTTGATCGCCTTTTTCAAAAAAGCTATGAGATATTGCTACCTCTTCCTGGTATTGCTGTTGGCAGCAGGATGCAACAAGAAAAGCGGACCCGAACCATATATGCCTGTCCATGGAAAGCCGGTTGGAATAATCGGCGTAGAAGCGGCTGGGATCCCAAAAGAAAATATTAGCTTCCCTATGTCGGACGGGGAAAGAAATCCCAACCGTATAGCCATCACCCTGCCGCAGGATTACCCGGTAAACGCAACGATAAAGCTCAGGTTTCAGCTGGCAGAAGGTTATTCCATCGACGAATCTGGTTCTATCCTGGACCTCAGCGACTACGACGGAAAAAGCCGGGCGATCACCCTGATGAATTCCGGGGAGTTTTATCAGAATATCCATATCAGCGTTAATCCGACCAGTCCTATTACAGTAGCTGCTACAGGTCGCAGCTACGAATTTACACTGGAAAACGGGCAGAACGTTTATTTTTCGGTACCGGTTTCTAACTGGGGAACCTTCGACGACAGGTTTTCCGGCAGCAGGGTTTTCATCCGTAATACGGCTACAGGAGAGACTACCGAGTCCGGGCTTTCTTTCTCATCAAATACACCCACGGAAACCCGGGCCTCCCTTTCAATCCCGGCCCATCTCACCGCGGGAGAATATGAAATCACCATCGAGCGGGGGAACAGGAAGGCGGTCATTCCGGACCGGCTTATACTCCGCTACGGACAACCTGGTATTCTTTACAACTGGGCAAATGCTTTTGAAAATGCCGGTTATACCGTCAAGTACAGCGGATACAACCTTACATCCGAAAATACTTACCGACTTGAGCTAAAAAATGATTTTCTGCCGGCAAGGCAATTTGATCTTACCCCGGTCAATCACCTTTCCCTTGAGACCCGGCTTCCGGTCGATTTACCCACGGGCAACTATGAAGCCACGCTCTATGTAAATGATGAAGCGGTGCAATATTCTAATCTCAGCACGGGCGTCTACCTCGTTTATGCCCGGAGAGACGAATTTCAGCCTGCCATTGGCCTTGTTTCCAAACTATCGAACAGGTTCGATGTGCTCATGGCCGGACATACTTTTTTCAAACCGGCAAAAAGCTTCAGCCGCGATGACGAATTGATCATGCACGTGGCTGGTTACCCTAAAGACATCGGCAACACTACAAATGTGGAAGTGAGGCTTTTTCTTAAGAATATTACGACCGGTAAGGAGTATGAACCGCAGCATACCGGCATATTCAGGGGAATAGGCGCGTTACCTTACTATCAGTATACCCCGGGCGATATCCCTGCCGGCGATTATGAAGTAAGGGCGGGCGTATATGTCAAAACGCAAAACGAGCTGCATATCAGCGAAAGATACCATCAGGCCATCCGAATCGAGTAGCCTGGCTGACGGTTTTTATGACTATCAGCCCCTTTACCGGAGGCTGTCTTCTGAAAAGGCAGCCTCCCTTTCTTTGGTGTCCTGTTTTACTTTTATATTATATTGCAGTTACATTCAAGAAAACCATCTTCTGGCCGAACCAGCTAAAACACCCTTTGTAAAATCTTTACACCTGCAATATGGACACAACTATTTCGCAAAAGCATCCAAAAGGCTTGTATGTACTTTTCTTTGCCGAAATGTGGGAGCGCTTCAGCTATTATGGCATGCGTGCCATATTGCTCATGTACCTGATTGACCAGGTCAGGGGCGGACTGGCGCTGAGCGTAGCAGAGGGAAGTGCCATTTACGGGTTATATACGGCTTCCGTTTACCTGCTTTCGCTCCCGGGCGGATGGGTAGCCGATAATATCCTCGGGCAGAAAAAGTCCATTTTTTACGGGGGTATTGTTATCATGATCGGCCATATCATACTGGCTATCCCCAGCACCGACACGTTGTTCTTTATGGGGCTTGGCGTTGTGGCGCTGGGCACCGGTTTATTAAAGCCGAATATCAGCTCGATCGTAGGTGAGCTCTATCCTGAAGGAGGCGCACGCAGAGACGCTGCGTTTTCGATCTTTTACATCGGTATCAACCTCGGCTCCTTCCTCGGCATGCTCATTGTCGGCTACCTGGGTCAGAAGGTAAACTGGCACTATGGTTTCGGAGCTGCAGCCGTAGGAATGCTTTTCGGCCTGCTTGTGTTTAAATTCGCCGGGGACAAATATCTCCGCGGATTAGGGCTGCCGCCGGCTAAAAAGGCCAGAGATACCGCCGCAGCATCAGCTAACAGCAAGGAGAAAATGCTCGGGTACGGCCTGGTCGCCTTACTGGTTGTATTCCTTTCCGTCCTTCAGCTTACAGGCTATATCAACGTTACTTCTGCCCAGGGGCTCGCACAGGCCATGGGGGTCATCATCGTTTCGGTAGCGCTCGTTTATTTTTTCTATATCCTGCTCGCAGGCGGACTTTCGCCTGTCGAAAAGAAAAGAGTAGGTGTTCTCATTATCTTTTTCTTTGCGGCAGCGCTGTTCTGGTCGGGATTCGAACAGGCGGGTACGACCTTCCAGATCTTTGCAGAACGCCACACGTTCCGGACGATCGGGAATTTTGAATTTCCTTCGAGCTGGTTCCAGAATTTTAACCCGCTTTTCATCGTAACACTTGCCCCTGTCGTAGCGGCCCTCTGGATTTTTCTCGCCCAGCGTAACATCAACCCGCCCATCCCGGTCAAATTTGCTTTCGGCTTATTGCTCCTTGCATCGGGTTTCTTTATCATGCGGTTTGCCGCTGAAGAAGCATTGAGCGGAGAACTGGTGTCGCCTGCATTCCTGGCGATCACCTATCTCCTGCACACGATCGGAGAGCTTTGCCTGAGTCCTGTCGGGCTCAGCTCATTTACAAAACTCGCGCCTAAACGGTATGTAAGCCAGCTGATGGGCATATGGTTTGTGGCTGCTTCGCTGGGGAATTTGATTTCCGGGCTCTTTGCCAGTAATTTCGACGAGGAAAATGTCGCGCAGATGCCGCACCTGTTCAACCAGGTATTCCTGGTCACGGGCGGACTGGCGCTTTTACTTTTAGTTTTTTACAAGCCTATCAAAAAGTGGATGGGCGGAATAGAATAATGACAATATAATGGATATCAAAGCAGAAGCGGGCACTTCGTTTTCACACAATTTCAGATTTTCTCAGAGCGACGTCGAGCGCTTTGCCGCCGTTACCGGCGACAACAATCCTCTACATCTTGACCCGGATTTCGCTGCGGGTACCCCTTTTAAAAGACCTATCATACACGGCATGCTCGGCGCCAGCATTTTTACTAAAGTGCTGGGTACGATCTACCCTGGTTTCGGGTCTGTGTATTTAGGTCAAACACTTGAATTTCAGCGTCCTATGTTTGTAGATACCGACTATGAAGCGGTCTTCACAATCGAAAGTATCGATCCTGTAAAACATACAGCCCAAATAAAAGGGGAAATAAAAAATAAAGAAACCGGGAAGCGGTGTACAGTAGGTGTGGCTACTCTGATGAATACCGGGAAATTCTGATTCCTGCAAAATAAAATGCGCATTCGGAGCCACCGGGCTATCAAATGCGCACTTATTATTTCTTTCCGAGAGAACTCTGCTAACCTTCGTTCTTTTTATTTTGAACCTCTGTACGAATTTCCTGTGCCAAGTTCTTCAGGTCCTGAAGTCCTTTACGAACGCGAGTACCTGCAGCCTGATTGTTCTTATTATAGAACTTGTCAAAATCTCCTTCTAGAGACAAAACTAGATTTTTTACTTCATCAAATCTTGCCATGATTATTAATGGTTGTTTAGTTGAAAAAAATGGCCTGTTTCCCTAAAAAGGGCGTTTTTGTCGAAATTTAACAATTTAAACGTATTGACCAATTGAAATTATCAAAAAAACACACTAAATAATCCACGTTTTTTTTGATAAAAAGCATAACAGTTTGTCAATAAGCCAGTTAGCTATTTTAACCCTGCCTGCGTTGCGCTCTCCTACCCATAAAAAAAGCCCTGAGGGCTTTTTTTAAAATCCGGCAGGTTTATAGTTATGCTTCCTGCTTCACTTCCTCCGAGCGATATTCCCTGTTTGCAAGCTTCTCAGCCAATAGACTGAAAGCATCCAGTGTATAAGTCACATCTTCGAGACTATGAGCAGCCGTAGGGATCAGTCTTAACATAATCTGCCCCTTCGGAACCACCGGGTACACCACGATCGAACAAAATACACCTAAATTTTCCCTAAGGTCGCGTACCATCCTCGTCACTTCCGGCACGCCTCCTTCGCTCTGAAGAAATACGGGAGTCACCGGCGATTCAGTTTCTCCGATATCGAAGCCCCGGGCGACGAGCCCACCCTGAAGCGCTCTAACATTTTCCCATAACCTTTCTCTCAGTTCAGGAAGTTCCTTAATCAGCTGCAGCCTTCTCCTTCCCGCCACGACGTAAGGCATCGGCAATGCCTTCGCATATGTCTGCGACCGCATGTTATACTTCAGATACATAATGATCTCGGGATCATTACTCGCTACAAAAGCCCCTATCGCAGCCATTGATTTGGCGAAAGTAGAGAAATAGAGGTCGATACCATCCTGGACTCCCAGCATCTCTCCGACCCCTCCCCCGGTGGAACCCATTGTTCCAAACCCGTGTGCATCGTCTACAAATAACCTGAAGGAATATTTTTCTTTCAAAGCAACGATCGATCTGAGGTCTCCCACTTTGCCGGACATCCCGAATACTCCCTCTGTGATCACTAATACGCCCCCTCCTTTTTCCTCCGCAAGCCTGGTCGCTCTTACAAGATTTCTCTCCAGGCTGTCCATGTCGTTATGGTTGAACTTATAATAAGTCCCCATCTTAGCCTTATGCAGCCTGATACCGTCTATGATACACGCATGCGATTCGGCATCATAGACAATGACATCCCGGTAATCGACGAGGCTTTCTATAATCGAAACTACCCCCTGATACCCGTAGTTCAGAAGAAAAGCATCTTTCTTACCGACAAATTCGGCAAGCTCTTTTTCAAACAACTCGTGAAGATCCGAGTTGCCCGACATCATTCTGGCTCCCATTGGATAGGCCAGCCCCCACTCTGCAGAAGCCTCGGCGTCCGCCTTACGGACCTCCGGGTGATTGGCCAGGCCGAGGTAATTATTCAGGCTCCAGTTCAGAACCTCCCGGCCCTTGAACCGCATTTTGGGCCCCAACTCTCCTTCCAGCTTGGGAAACGAAAAATAATGATGACCATCCACTAACTGAACCGAAGCCCCGATTGCGCCCCAGTTATTACGCAGTTTCTCAAAAATATCCACTTTTTCTTTGTATACTGTTACGTAGGAAAAACAGAGGGTCAAACCTCCTGATCGCCAGCAAATTTAACAAATTATTTATCTTAAACCAGCAAACCACCAACAGCAATACATCGCCGGTAATGTGCGATTATTCCTATTTGGCCCGTATGACGGCAATTTGCAAATTTCAAAGGCTTCATTCCTTGAGATTTGTTATGCCGAAGCCTATTGACTACCTTCATCCGGCAGGCTGCCCGAAAAAATCGTACCTGTTCGGAAGGCCAAAAAAAAACTTTCCTTATACACAAATAACCAAAAAATAAACTATTTTTGCGGTCTTATTTTTTTGTGAAAATTCATTTTGAACCCTTCATAAGTCTATATCAGGATAGCATTGTGAAGGGTCGTGTCGCTCCACATATATGAAATTATCGGAATTCAAATTTGATCTACCCCAGAGTTTAATTGCGCTTCACCCGAAAGAGCGCGGAGAAGCGCGGATGATGGTAGTTCACCGTAAATCCGGCGCTATCGAACATAAGTCTTTCTCCGATATCATCGAATATTTCGACGACGGGGATGTAATGGTAGTCAACGACACCAAAGTCTTTCCCGCCCGGCTTTACGGACAAAAAGAGAAAACGGGCGCCAAAATAGAGGTATTCCTTCTCCGGGAGCTCAACAGGGAAATGCGCCTGTGGGATGTTCTCGTAGATCCCGCGCGCAAGATCCGGGTCGGGAACAAGCTGTATTTCGGAGACAGCGAGCTGGTTGCAGAGGTGATCGACAATACTACCTCCCGCGGGCGTACGATCCGTTTTCTGTATGACGGGACGTACGATGACTTCATGAATATGGTCAACGAGCTCGGAGAAACTCCCCTGCCCCCGGAAATTATTTCGCGCCGCGCCGTAACTGCCGAAGACCGCGAGCTTTTCCAAACGATTTTCGCGGATAAGCTGGGCGCCGTTGCCGCTCCTATGGCCGGAATGCACTTTACCAAAGTTATTTCCAAGAGACTGGAGCTGAAAGGGGTCAACTTTGCCCCTTTAACCCTGCACGTCGGGCTGGGAACTTTCCGCAACGTAGACGTGGAAGACCTGACCAAGCACAAGACAGACTCTGAAAATTTCGCCATAACAGAAAAGACGGCCAAAATTATCAATACAGGGCTGGATGCCGGCAAGAAAGTGTGCGCTATCGGAACCACATCGCTGAAGGCTATCGAATCTTCGGTTTCCGCCAGCGGCCATGTCAAGCCGGTAGAAGGATGGACTGACCGCTTTATTTTTCCTCCGTATGATTTTAAAATCGGGTCGGCCCTGCTTACCAATTTTCATTTGCCGGAGTCTATCCTTTTAATGAATGCCTGTGCTTTCGGCGGTTATGATATCGTTATGAAAGCCTATGAAACGGCTTTGAAGGAAAAATACCGGTTTTTTACCTACGGAGACGTCATGCTTATTCTCTAACAGGCCAAACCAAAATATCTTTAAAAGTCTTGGTATTAAAAGTTTCGTCCGGGTATATTCCCGGACTTTTTTTATGGCAGCTGTTAGGTCTGCGCACGCAAGCCTGAAATTAAATAATTGAAATACAATTAATTGCCAGTTTTACGGATGAGACGATATGCAATTATAGTGGCGGGCGGCAGCGGCTCCCGGATGAAAAGCGAGATACCGAAGCAGTTCCTTCCACTTTGCGGAAAGCCCGTCTTGCTTCATACGCTGGAGGCGTTTGAGTCTGCAGGGAATATCGGGATCATCCTGGTATTGCCGGCCTCCCAGATCCGGACCTGGGACGATATCGTTTCAGAAAAAGATCTGCCTGCCTCTCTGCGGGTCGTAGAAGGAGGAGAAACCCGTTTTCATTCGGTGAAGAACGGACTTGATACAATTCCGGAAAATGATGCCCTGGTAGCCGTCCACGACGGAGTACGCCCTCTGGTAACTCCTGCTCTTATCAGCCGCTGCTACGATGCGGCTTCCCGGTTCGGCGCTGCAGTGACGGCCGTGGGCCTTAAGGACAGTATACGGAAGCTGACTACCGGAGATTCTTCCTGTCCGGCCGACCGTGAGCTGTTCAGGCTTGTCCAAACGCCTCAGGCTTTCAGAGTATCATGGATGAAAACCGCTTTTGAAAGACCATACAAATCTTCCTATACAGACTGTGCGAGCGTCATAGAAGATGCAGGTTACCCCGTACAGCTTATCGAAGGCGACTACCGGAATATCAAGATTACTACGCCTGAAGACCTTGTTGTCGCCGACGCGCTGATGAGAGCGGGCAAAAATTATTAGTCCGCCACGAGAAAATAGACTATCCGGCAGGCGGTCCCGGAAGCATCTTTACCCGGCAGGAGCGTTAATTTAAGCCTGTGCTTTCCCCGTTTCAGCTCATCGTCCAGCATAAGATACCACGGCAGGTGCAGCTGGTTGCTCCATTGGGTTCGCAGATCGAGCTGCCGCGGCTTTTTCCCGTCGATACTGTAGCTGATCACACCGGCGTCGGGCCCTGAGACCACCGCAATACCTACCGCCCGCCCCTCAAACGGGAATTCAAACGAGGCGCCTTCTGTCTCGCCAACCATCACAGGCACCTCTACAAACCCTTTCCGGGTCGGCTTCTGATCAGAAGGCTTCCATTCGTTTACATACCTGAAACCATTCAGCTTCTCTGCCCGGCCGATTTCTTCATAATTCGCTTTTATGTACGAAAATTCGTCGATAAGCTCAGGAGAGGCCTCTGCCGCGGCAGGCTGCGCCGGAGTCCTGAGCAATGTTTTAATGGCCTCAAAATAAATCTCCTGCCCGAAGGGCGAGGGATGAAGATCTTTAAAATCATATTCCCAGGAAAACTCTCCGGCTTTTATTTTATCATACACCTCCCTGGCCAGGTTGATGCAGGGCAAACCGTAATGCCGGGCCACTCTTTCGTGTACCTTCACCTCTACCGGCTCTCTACCGGCATCCCAATCTGCATTCTTGTGCGGATCGGCAAAAGCCATCAGAATGATGTCCATATCGGGGTTGCTCGCCCTGGCCTGCCTGCAGATCCCTTCTAAGGCTCTTATCTGCGCCTTTTCGCTGAAACCGTTCCCGCGGTCATTGACAGCGCTTTCGAGGAAGAGCAGATCGGGAACCCCCTGGCTCAAAACGTCCCTGCCGAACCGGAACGCATGGGGCGTACTACCCAGAGACGGGATACCGGCAGAAATAAAATTAAATTTCGTTTCCGGAAACCGCTCCTGTAAATACTGGATTGTCTTTGTCCGCCAGCCCGGGTTATGCGTAATTGACCCGCCCAGGAATGCAACCGTTCCCGTTTTCCGGTTTTTAAATTTACCGGTAGACTTACCCAACCCGCCGTTTACCTGGATATAGCCTGCGCTTGGGAGCAACGGTTTGACCGGGTAGCTGTTTTGCTGAATAAAATTTGCAAAAACTTCGGGATGCTCGATTGAAAAATGGTGCCCGTCATTCTTTTGCTCGCTTCTGGACAAGGTATAAACCGTAGCCGGCCCACCCGCCTTTATATAATTCCGGATCAGGAGCCAGGTATTCTCTTCGTTGGGTACGACCTTGTCACGCGGCCCGACGACATGCAAAACAGGGACTTTAAACGCTGCCAGTCCTTCCAGGTTATTGATCGGGATATCGCTGAAATCCCGGGCCGACTCCTCGTCCAGTCCGAATAGCTCAAGCCATCGCTGCCAATCTTTGGGAGCCCCGTTTCCCGTTCCCTTTCCACCGGGCCAGCTACGCGGATCACAAACAGGCGCCTCGGCATAGATACAGCTCACTTTTTCAGGGTTGCGTTTTGCCCACCCGTAAGCATAGAGGCCTCCGCGGCTGACTGCCTCAAGCGCTACTTTTTTTGCAAATCCCTTTTCCGAGGTCAGGTAGTTATAGAAATCATCCCAGACGTTTAAGGCTGAAGGATGTCCGAACAGGTTATTGGTGTTTACATACGCTATATGAAATCCTCTGGAAACCAGAATGCTGTCCATATCGGTATGCCAGTCGGGAAAATGCGCACGCCAGATCCAGGGCTTTCCTTCAAGGGCAACCGCAGGCCTGACATACCAGGCTTCCCGCCCGTGAAAATCAAAGCTGACTTTTTCGAATCCTTTCCAGGGCATGGTCTGTTGTCCGCAAAGGGGCAGCCAGGCAACCTGCATCAGTAACAACAACGTTCTCCTGATCATAAAACTCCGAGCTCGGTAAGGGTTTAAAAGGTCCCCGAATATCCGCATAAAAAATGCTAAACCTGTATAACACCTACATTAAATGTATTTTCAAGAGGAGCATGATTGGCGGTTTCAATGCCTATAGAAATTACCTTCCTGGTTTCGGCCGGGTCGATAATGCCATCCACCCATAATCTTGCCGCTGCATAGTACGGAGAAAGCTGGGCATCATACCGGTCGGAAATTGTCTGTAAGAGGGCATCTTCTTCGTCTGCCGACAGTTCCTCACCCCTCGCTTTCCGGGTGGCTGCCTGTATCTGGACCAGGGTTTTTGCTGCCGTAGCGCCGCTCATAACCGCGATCCGGGCGGTAGGCCAGGCATAGATCAGCCGGGGATCATATGCTTTTCCGCACATGGCGTAATTGCCCGCTCCATAGGAATTCCCTATAATGACGGTAAATTTGGGTACGACGGAGTTCGCCACTGCATTTACCATTTTGGCGCCGTCCTTGATAATGCCGCCCTGCTCGCTCCTGCTGCCTACCATAAAACCCGTAACATCCTGGAAAAAAACCAGGGGGATCTTTTTCTGGTTGCAATTCATAATAAAACGGGCTGCCTTATCGGCCGCGTCGGAATAGATAACGCCGCCCATCTGCATCTCTCCTTTTCCCGATTTCACCATTTTTCGCTGGTTTGCCACGATCCCTACACTCCAGCCGTCAATCCTTGCGTATGCACAAACAAGCGATTTCCCGTAATCGGGCTTGTATTCATCCGCTCCCCCTTCATCCACTATGCATTCCAGCAGCGAAAAAGTATCATACGGCTTAAGGCGGTCGGGCGGAAGCAGCTCATAAAGGGTTTCGGGCGGAAGAACGGGAGAACGGGGCGCAATCCTGTCAAATCCCGCGCTTGCCGGCCCGGCAAGGGTAGAGATCCGTTTCTTCACCGCCTCCAGGCAGGATTTGTCGTCGGGATAGCGGTTGTCTATCACTCCCGATATTTCACTATGCATCCTGGCCCCGCCAAGCAGCTCCTGGTCTACTTCCTCTCCAATTGACGACCTGACCAGATAAGGCCCGGCCAGGAAAAGGGACCCCGTTCCTTCGACCATGAGCGCTTCGTCCGACATCGCCGGAAGGTAGGCGCCGCCGGCCACGCAGCTCCCCATGACGGCCGAGATCTGGAAAATGCCCATGGATGTCATCCTGGCGTTGTTCCTGAATATCCGCCCGAAGTGCTCTTTGTCGGCAAAAGTATCGGCCTGTAACGGCAGGTAGATCCCGGCGCTGTCAACCAGATAGATCACGGGGATCCGGTTCTCCATCGCAATTTCCTGTGCGCGCAGATTTTTCTTTGCCGTAATGGGAAACCAGGCACCTCCTTTTACGGATGCATCGTTGGCTACGATCATACAAAGCCTGCCGGCCACGTATCCCAACCCCGCAACGACACCGCCCGAAGCGCATCCTCCTTCATCCGGGTACATACCATCGCCGGCAAATTCCCCGATTTCAAGAAAACTTTCCTCGTCATCAAGGAGGTAGGCTACTCTTTCCCTTGCCGTGAGCTTCCCCTTTTTATGCTGGCTTGCAAGCTTGTCGAGCCCTCCTCCAAAACGCACCTCTTCTCTTTTTACCTTCAGCTGGTGGCACAGCGTTTCTATTGTATTTTCATCAGACATCATCGAGTTGGTAATCCTGGTGTTCGCACCCGTTGAAACCTACGTAAAAGCCTCTTTTTTTAAAATGTAAGATACTGAAATTTGGTTAAAACAGCCGGAATATTTATAATAGTACTTATACACTACTATTTATTGCGCACCGGCAGGCAAGCCTGCTTACTTTTTTACACTTTCTCAAACTTCAAACTCAACATTGCTATGAAAACCTTACACCACTCAGTTTTGAGAACACTTCTTTGTTTTGCAGCGTTTCTTAGCGCTTTCCACGGATCTGCTTACCTGTGCAAAGCGCAATCCTTTCCCAAGGTTATCACCAGGGCGGTCATGTCAACAGGTCTTGAACAACCTCTTCAGGTAATCAATGCGGGCGATGGCACCAACCGGCTTTTCATCGTGCAGCAAAAGGGTACGATCAAGGTACTCGACAGGACCGACGACGAGACTTTTGTAGACCAGGGCGTTTTTTTTGATATCGGGAGTATCCCGAATACCGGCGAGCAGGGACTGCTCAGCATGGCTTTTGATCCCAATTACTCCGCCAATAAAAGATTCTATGTCTTCTATACAAATCCTGACGGAAATCTTGAAATTTCAAGATATGAAACAGGCGACGACCCTTACCGGGCCGATATAACGACAAAGCACATTCTTCTCACAATTCCGCACCCTACCTATTCAAACCACAACGGAGGAGAAATGCACTTCGGCCCCGGGGGCTTTCTGTATGCTTCTACGGGAGACGGGGGCAGCGGCGGGGATCCCTCAAATAACGCCCAGAACACCGGCAGTTACCTCGGGAAGCTACTCCGCCTGGATGTAAACAAAGCGGACCTCATTCCTGCAGACAACCCGTTTCCCAACAGCCTGGTGTATGCCTACGGGCTGAGAAATCCGTTCCGCTGGAGCTTCGACAGGCTGAACAACGATGTATGGATAGGGGATGTAGGCCAGGGCGCCTACGAGGAAATCAATTCTATTGCCTTCAGCGATCTGAAAGGGGCTAATTTCGGCTGGCGCTGCTACGAAGGCAATGCAACTTACCTTACGCAGGGCTGCGGCTCCGAAGACGATTACGTGTTCCCGGTAAAAGCCTATGAGATCACCAATACCACTAAGTCGGTCATTGGCGGAGTTGTTTACCGGGGAAGCGCTTTCCCCGCGCTTTACGGCTATTATTTCGGAGCCGACTATTTTAACGATAAAATCCATATCATTTTAAAAACGGGGGACAGCTTCGTCTTCAATGATGAAAGCGAGGCAACAGCAACGGGCATCGCCGATTTTGGAGAAGCCGAAAACGGTGAAATCTACGCCGTAAACAGGTTAACCAATACATTATACCGCATCATTCCGGACCCCGCATTGCCTGTAAGATTTGTAGGTCTCAGCACTTCCGTCAGCGAAAGCCATCACGCGCTTATAAAATGGGAGGTGATCCAAAGCCCGGATCTCCAGGGCTATGAAGTTCAGCGCAGCACTAACGGAATCGATTTTGCTGTCGTCGGAACGGTGGATAAAAAGGAAGCTCCAGAAGGAGAGATCGTCCACTATTCATTTGAGGATACCCAAAGCAGGTTGTCGGAGCGGTCTTATTACAGGATCAGGGCGCTGAACATTGACGGAACTTTTCTTTATTCTGCTATCACCGCGTTTTCGGCCCCCGTGACAGGAATTCATCAGAAGTCCCCCGCCAAAAATTATATCCTTCCCAATATTATCGAACAGGGTAAGATCAATATAAGCCTTGCCGAGCCGTTCGACCGGCTTGAGCTCATTAGCCTTTCGGGGCAAACTATCCAAAAATTCGGGCTGGAGTCCCGGAACGGAGAGATCACACTCGACGCGGGAAATATTCCTTCCGGTATCTATATCGCCCGCCTGGTAAGCCCCGGCAGGATCGTAACGGAAAAGGTCATATTTCCTTAGTATTTGTTTCCCATTGATAAAATAGGGTATTTTGCAGCCATTATAACCATTGCGCGATTCATCCATGAAGAAAGTCAGTCTAAGCGATTCAGGACCAAAAGTTTCGGAAGCCATTTACGGCTTCTGGAGGTGGCAGGACGAGGGGGGCGAAACGATCAGAAAAATCGACGAAACAGTTCGTTTGTGTCTTGATCTGGGGATAAATACTTTTGATCACGCCGGTGTATACGGCGATTCTACCATTGAAGAATGCTTCGGAAAGGTGATCCGGGACAACGCCTTCAAGCGGGAGGATCTCGTCCTTTTCAGCAAATGCGGTATCCGGAAATCTTCCAACGGGAAATTCTACATTTACGATACATCCGGGAAGAACATTCATAAAAGCATAGACGAATCGCTGAAAAGACTGAAAACCGACTATCTGGATATTGTTTTGCTGCATCACAGCGATCTCCTGGCTGATCCGGAAGAAACTGCTATGGCCCTGGCTGAAATAGTCAATTCCGGAAAGGCGCTGCACATCGGTGTGGCCAACTTTTCGGTCTTCCAGCATCAGTTGCTCGCCTCTTACCTCAGGAAGCCCATCGTCACCAATCATATTGAGCTGAACCTGATGAATACTTCGGCGATAAGTGACGGCAGGATCGATTTTATCAAGCAGCGCTTCAGCAAACCCCTTGCATGGTCGCCGCTGGCAGGCGGAAGAATCATGGAAGGTACCGATGAAAGGGCTGTGGTTATACGGGAAAAGCTTATCGAAATCGGCGCAAAGTACGGCGCCAACCTCGAACAGATAGCAGTAGCCTGGCTTATCCGCCTGGGCACTTTACCCATTATAGGATCTACGCTCGAAAGCCGGATCAGGAATGCCGCCAGCGCTACCGCTATCAACCTGACATACGAGGATTGGTATGAGCTCTACCACCTTTCCAAGTAGCCGTGCGTCCGGAATTTTCAAAATTTGAGAAAATTCCGGACGTTCCTGCTGTTCCCTCTGAACGATACCAGGTCGCTGAAACCATACCATAAAGTCAACTCCAGCGCACCTGTATTCAGGCCCAGGCTCGACACCGGGATGTCATAGCTGACCTGGAACATGACATTAGCGCTGATAAAACCGAGCGTAGGAACGACAGCATCTCTGCGGTTGCCCGTAAGAAGCCCTCTATACCACAGTCCTACAATCAGCGGTGTATAAACCATATTGGCTCCCAGTTCCATCTGGTACAGATTCCCTTGCTTCCTGGCATGAAAACCCAGGTTCAGCGCAGTTTCCCTGTCAAGGTCATGACCGAGATTATTCCCGAATATCCCGGGCGAATCAAAAGGAAGCCTCAACCCTCCCTGTATACCGAAACGCTGGCCCATCCATTTATCGGTATCTACCGCTACATGATGCCAGGCGGTTCCCAGCCACCATGAAGCCAGCTCGTTATCCAGGGGTGCGAATTCAAGCACGCTTCCGAGGGAGAATGAAAGGCGGTTTTCCGAAAGAGCATTCTGCGCTATAGGGTCGGGCAAACCCATAAGATCGGAAACATAAACCAGGTTGTCGGCATTCCACCTGTTGGATACCCAGGCTGCCTGGATACCCCCGATCAGGCGTAACTGCCGGTTGCTGTTTATATAGGTGAGCTTCGACAGCTGGCCTGCCAGCATGGTGCTCTGCAGGATTGAGCCCCGCTGGTCCTGTATCGCATACCCGCCCCAACCGATATCCCGTTTTTCGTCATAGGAATCAAACGCGACAACACCAGTATTAAAGGCCGTCCCGAGAGTGGCCCACTGGTTTCGAAAATTCACTGCCAGCCTCGGAACTTTAGCGTCGCCTACCAGCGCAGGATTATTATACGCAGGCACTGAATTGAACTGCGAAAACTGAGGCGCCTGTCCGCGCGCAAAAGGTCCCAACAGACAGATAACCAGAAGCCAGGATAAACTCTTTTGCACCATACTACCTCACCAGATAAAAGTTTCCCCTGACAACATCCGATTCGGTCTGGTCCCTGTACCGCACCTTCGCTTCAAAAACATACATATCAGCGGGCAATGGTCTTCCTCCTTTGGTCCCGTCCCACGACTCCCCGTCAGACTGGCTGCCTGCCGGCACGTCCTTCATTTCATACACCACCTCGCCCCATCTGTTGCGTATACGCATATAGATAATACGGTCTATCCCGTTGCCGAACAATGTATACCGGTCTCCGTGGAGATCCCCGTTCGGCGTAAATGCTTCAGGAACCTCGACTACACAGCTCGTAAAATCGAAATAAGCCGACTTGCTTTCCTCCGAGGGACATGCTCCATCTCTTGACGCCGTGAGATGAAACGTATAATTACCCCTCGTAAAGGGAATCAACGGCTCTTTCACATGAGAGGTGCGGGTAGTAACCCCGTCGGAAAACTCCCATTGCCACGTATCCGCCGCCAGGGTGTGGTTTTCAAATTTCACCAGGGCCGGCTCACATGCATCTTCGTCCACTATCACCGAAAAGTCGGCTTTCAGCATTGGTAATACGGTTATGGGCAATTCTTTTGACGCAGCGCAGGCTTTGCTCCCGTCAAAGATCGTCAGTTTTACATTGTACTGACCATCTGAACCATAAACATGGGACGGCTCAAAATTCAGCGAATCGGAGGCTCCCGCTTCCCCGAACTCCCATAAAAACGCGTACCGGGTGTCGGTCTGATTTGCAAACTGAATTTCCTCCCCTTCACAGAGCCGCTCTGATACGACAGTAAATGAAGGTTCCGGAGGCACCACTACTGATACTACGTGTGTAACCGAATCGGTAGCACATTGGTTGCCGGCTACCAGCGTGACACTATATGTCCCCGGGACGGAAAACTGGTGAACCGGGTTAGGGAGATTGGACCTCGTACCGTCGCCGAAATACCACAACCAGTTGGTGGGAGACGGCACCGTCGCGTCCGTAAAAACCATATCTGCATTGGGACAGATCTCCTCCTGTGACAGCTCGAACAAAGGCTTGATCGTATTGGGCAGTATCCTCACATTCCTCCTGTTTTCGGCCAACCCGCAGGCATTCCGCACTTTCATCGTTACGGTGTATACCGCCTCGTCGTCAACAGCGGTGAAAACATGGGATATTGTATCCCGGCCGGTTTCTACTTCGGGGCTCCCGTCGCCAAAATTCCACAACACAAAGCCACGGTCATGGCCTTCAGACCGGTTCGAGAAGATAATCGAAGTCGGTGAGCAGCCCGTATCCAGTCCGTCCAAACCGATGCTTGCCCTTGCAAGCTCGTTGATAACCTTCACATTCTTGGAAGATGAAGATAAGCACAGGCCGGTCCCTACGTTGTAGGTTACGACAAATTCCCCGACCTGGTTCGGGAAGAATACCGTGTTGCCCCCGATTTGCTGAATGCTCTCCCTGGACCATTCTCCTCCCTGGCGCGTTGCCCTCAGCTCAATAGGCTGGGTCCCCAGGCACAACGTGGTGTCGGACGGGAGGGATGTTATTTCTACAGGCTCTTTGGAATGGACATAAAATGTATCTACTTCCGTTTTTACCCCGCATGCGTTCGAAATTTCCCCTTTTACGATATAAGGAGTTTCGGATACGCCCAGGATTCTTTCCTCCGCAATCGCTATCAGGGAGTCATTCAGCGTATAGATCGCCCCTGCCGTCGCATCCACAAGCTGGTATTTCAGCTCTTCGCACCCGTCTGTCTGGGGAATAAGGTTGAGTGTCGGCGAAGGCAGGGCCTCGAAAGCCCGGGAGAAGGTCTGCGTCGCGTTGCCGCATTCATTTTGCGCCGTAAAGGAAATCGTATAATTGGCCGCTTCTTCTATTTTGATCCTTATCACTGACGAATCCGCTTCGACCAGTTCCTGCACTGAATAGGCCCCTCCGGATATTCTCCACGGGAACCGGGTCGTTACCTGCGATCCCGAAGCATCCAGCAATAGCGTGCTGTCTCCGCCTTCGCCCAGGCACAGTACTTCGCCGTCGAAACCGGTAATACCGGCATGAGTAGTAGGCAGCTTCTTCAGGTTAAAATATTCCGGCTCACTGGTTGAACTGGTACCGCATATATCCGAGCTTACACTCAGCCTCACCCAATATTCCTGGCTCGGATCGGCAAACATCTGGCCTCCTATATTCTGCGTCCGGAAAGATTTGCCATCACTGAATTCCCAGTGCCAGGTCAGGGTCTGCCCTGTTCGTCCGCACGAATTATTCGTAAAAGTACTGCTCTTATCTTCGCAGGCAGCCGTTACTGTAGGCCGGGCGATCGGTACCTTGTTGATGCTCAGGCGCGCAATGTTGATATCGATACAATTGTCGTTGGTACTGGAAATAATGATGTTGTATTCCAGGAGCCCGGAAGCGCAGTTGTTTCTGAAAGAGGTAAGGTTATAGGTTTTGGTATAGGTCCGTTCTCCCGTGCCGGTAACGGCCACTACCGTGCCGTCTCCCCAGGAGATCTGGTACCTGCCGACGCCGCATCCTCCCGGGCTTGCGACTACCTCAACAGTAAGAGTCGTTGCGTCCCTCTCAGAATCCCAGCAAAGCCGCTTTCCGGCATTTCCCGTATCGGCAAACCGGATGGACGCTCTGTCCTGAGCCAATACCG
Source organism: Spirosomataceae bacterium (assembly GCA_037191015.1). GTDB lineage: Bacteria > Bacteroidota > Bacteroidia > Cytophagales > Spirosomataceae > Ravibacter. The sequence goes on along the minus strand of JBBCKD010000006.1, from coordinate 49,370 downwards.
GTTGGGCAAAAAACCAGAATGTCAACAGAAAAAACCCGTACTCCCTCCAGTAAAAAGTGATGTTACAATTCACCTTGCCATTATTAATAACCTAGTAATCCTCCTTTGGTATTGGGGGCTTCCTCAGGGAGAAATCTTACACTATGTTTTTGCAAACAGGCTCAGCAAAAACTGTGAGCTCCCGACAAAGTTAAAAATTTGCTTAATGACCCCATATAAATACGCTCTAAACTTAGTTAACGTTGAATTACCGCTAAATAATCTGTTCCGCCCTTCCGTCTTTCAAAGACAGGCTCCTGTTCACACAGGAAGGGATTTCATTAGGGTAGTGAGACACGTAGATCAGCGTATGAGAAGACATCTCGCATATGGCATCCACAGTCTTCCGGAAATATTCGGTAGTTGCAAGATCCAGTCCCTGGCACGGCTCATCCAGGATGAGTATAGGCGGATTCTTTACGAGCGCCCTCGCAAGCAAAACCAACCGCTGTTCCCCCCTGGAGATATTCCTGAAGATTTTCGCCAACAGGTCCTCTATTTTCAGGATCCTGGCAACAAGGTGAATGCGTTCTTCCTGGGAGGGGTTGATTTTCCTGAAATAAACGCCGGTAGCATCGAAAAAACCTGATCCTATCGCTTTATAGACGCTGGTTTCGGCCGGGAAATACAGGTGCAGCTCCGGGGAAACATGTCCTATCCGCTGCTTGATATCCCACATCGAAAACCCTTTCCCCCTGTCAGGCCTTCCGAATATCTCGAAATCATTGGCAAAACGCTGCGGGTGATCTGCAGTAATGATACTAAGCAGCGTGGATTTCCCCGATCCGTTAGGCCCGGAAAGCGACCATCGCTCGCCTTTTTTTACTTCCCAGCTGACTCCGTCCAGGACAGCCCTGCCATCGTAAACCACGCGGATATTACGAAGCCTGAACGCGTAGTCAAAATCATTTCCCGAAGGTTCTCCAAGCTGTTTCAGCAAGCCGAGGTCGACGGCGGGCTTTTCCCTTCTCGTCTCAAACCGAGACTCTTCTTTCTTCCACTCATCCAAAGGCAGGGCCGAGACGGCCTCCCCTTCTTTAAGCTCGAGCACGTGTGTGATAAAATCAGGTATCTCTTCGGGTGAGGTAACCAGGATAATCGTCCTCCCCGCATCTGCCATAGATGCCATCGCCTCCTTCAAAACTTTCCGGGAAAATACATCCAAGCCTGTAAAGGGATAATCAAACAGCAATATGCCGGTCTTTTTAAGAAGAGAGGTAGCGAGGAGCATTCTCCTTGTTTCCCCGTTAGACAACGTCACAAAAGGATGATCCAGCAGGTGTGTAAGCGACAACAAGGATGCTACAGCCTCGAGGTCAGCGTCTGATATCCCGGAGGGAGCGAGCTTTACAGAGGCTTCATTTACCGTCCCGACCGGTTTCAGCTGGTTGGTGAGCACTGCTCTTACCGACGGGGCTATTTCCGCATCCTGCGATTGGAAACGCTGCTGGTAATACTGGGCTGCCGATCTGACCACCCGGTTGAAAGAATAATCGGCAGCAACAAGCTCCACCGTAGCGTTTCGCTCCACTTTACCGCTACGGGACATCAACCGCCCCGCCAAAGTCTCCAGCAGTACCGACTTACCTGCTCCGTTTCCTCCCACTATCGCCCATTGCTCCCCTTCATTCACTTCCCAGGAGATATTATTCAGCACCGGGTGGTCATACTTCCTTACAAAGACGTTTGAGAGTTTAAGCAGATTCATCAGAGAAAGATATTTTATGATATTTAAAAGTTGCTCATCGCCCCCTTTGACAGCTTTACCGGCAATCCCACACCGGGGTCTATAGCCACACCGGGGTCTGTTTCTTCACAGACCCTTCCAAACAAGCTTATTCCGGCCTGTGTCTTCACAGGCCGGGGTGATCCCTCTCCCCGCTGAAAGCTAAAAAAGCAACCAGCACAGCCGGTTGCTTCCCTATTGAAAGGCGTTGTATTCTTTTATTTATAAAGCACGGCTTTTACGGCCTCCACTGTTCGCTTCACATTCGGGAGTATTTCCTCTATCAACGTGGGGGCATACGGCAGGGGAACATCCCGGCTGTTAACCCTTATGACGGGCGAATCGAGGTAGTCAAAAGCGTAGCGCTGTACATGGTAGGCAATCTCGGAAGAAATTGCAGCCAGGGGCCACGCCTCCTCTACCACGACAAGCCTGTTCGTTTTTTTGACCGACGCGACCACCGCCGCATAGTCTATAGGACGAACTGTCCGTAAATCGATAAGCTCTACGCTGATACCCTGCTTCTCCAGCTCGTCAACAGCAGGCAGTACTACCCTCGGGATCATTTTCCCGAAAGAGACGATTGTCACGTCGTTCCCTTCTTTTTTTATGTCGGCTTTCCCCAGCGGGAGCAGGTACTCCTCCTCCGGAACCTCCATTTTATCGCCGTACATAAGCTCCGATTCCATGAAAATAACCGGGTCATTATCCCGGATCGAGCTTTTCAGCAATCCTTTTGCATCATACGGGTTAGCAGGAACGACTACTTTCAGTCCCGGCGTATTGGCAAACCAGTTTTCAAAATTCTGGGAATGCTGCGCACCCAGCTGACCGGCGTTACCGGTAGGTCCGCGGAATACGATCGGCGCCGAATACTGGCCGCCCGACATGGAAAGCATTTTGGCAGCTCCGTTGATAATCTGGTCGATTGCAACCAGTGAGAAGTTGAAAGTCATAAATTCTATGATCGGGCGCAGGCCGTTTGCTGCAGCTCCGATGCCTATACCGGCAAACCCCAGCTCGGCAATCGGAGTGTCGACCACTCTTTCAGGCCCGAACTCCGCCAGCATCCCCTGGCTGGCCTTGTAGGCTCCATTATATTCAGCCACTTCTTCGCCCATCAGGAAGATGTTCTTATCGCGGCGCATTTCTTCGGACATTGCGTCCCTGATCGCATCTCTGAATGCTATTACTGCCATTCGTACGTAAACTTATTACTGTTAATAATAACTGCTTCTCGGCAAAGCGGTAAAATTAGGGAAAGAACGTTAATTCTCATAATAACAGGAGCGCTGCGAGGCAAAACTTTCGGGATGGTGCATTCATGATATCCGTCAGCTCCCGGGCTGTGTATATTGCTATATCAGGTCATCCCGGAGCGCATATTGTGCGACCTCCATCATATTCCTGCTGTTGGTCTTGCGAAGCATATTTTTGCGATGCGCGTTTACGGTATGGATGCTAGTTGATGATTGTAGGGTAACTTGACCTGACTGGTCATTGATGCCTGTTCAGGCTATGAATGCTGTCAGAGCTCTGAAAGGTTGATATGATGCTAAAAAAACCTCCTCGTAAAAATCACCACATCGGTATTCCTCCCTTTGTCATCAGCGCATGAAATTTTCACCACGCCGGGTGGGGGTTCCAGGAATACCGGCTGGGAAGGCGGGGCTTTTTTCAGCACGCGGTCGTTCACCAGCCACGTAACACTGCCTACATCCTGCGCTGCCTGGCACATAAGCTGGATTTCCGTGCCTTTACCAGCCTGGAGATAGTACTCCGTTCCTTCCTGGGGGCTTACTATTACCGGCGCCCCTTCCACGAATATCCTGTCACAGTCCGGGTTATGGGGCGGTATCTTAGGATACGGGATTTTGGCATAGTTATAGAATGCGATAAGCTCGGGCGACAGGTTCGGGTAGCTTTTCTTCGATACTTCGCCGGCAGGCAGGCAATGAGCGCAATAGGATATCTTTCCCCCCGCATCTGTAAAGACCTGCCGTAAGTGCTCGCAACGCCGGAACTCGGAAACGCCTATGATCACCTCGCCGTTTACAAGGTCCGTACAGCCCTCCGCCGGGACATCGCCCGTATGGGAACACACCTTCCGGAGCTCCAGCTGCGCGGGTCTCGCAAACCAGTCTTTCGGGGAATTGTAGTCGATCGTATTAAAGAGCTCAAACAAAAGAGGAGTGGCGATATTCGCCCCGCTGAGCTCAGGTACGCCCTTTCCCGAGAAATTCCCGACCCACACCCCGATCGTATACCGCTTGTTGTATCCTATGCTCCAGGCATCCCTCTTGCCATAGGAGGTCCCTGTTTTCCAGGCTATACGCGGCAGCCGGTAGGTATTGTGAAAGCTGTTGGGCAAGTCCGGCCGGTCTGACTGCGACAGGATCTGCGTCACCATATAAGCCGACTCTTCCGAGATGAGGGGCACACCGGGCTCGTCTTTTACGGGTCCTTTTACAAGCTTTACTCCGCTATAACGGCCATGTCTCGCGAACATCGCGTACATCCGGGTCAGTTCTTCCAGCGTCGCCCCGCACCCGCCCAGGATCAGCGAGAGCCCCAGCCCGTCGGCCTGCCTGTCGATTGTCCTGAACCCTGCTTTTTTCAGCTGATCGATCATGCTTTTTGTCTCCAGCTGCCGAAGCAGCTTAACAGCCGGTATGTTCAGCGAGTTGGCAAGCGCAAATTCTACGGTGACGGGACCTTTGAATTTCATGTCAAAATTCTCAGGTTCGTACCCCCCGAAATTGGAAGGGACATCATTGACCACACTTTTGGGTATCGCCAATCCTTTGTCAAAGACGGAAGCGTACAAAAAGGGCTTAAGCGTGCTGCCGGGTGATCTGACTGCCCGGACCCCGTCGACCTGGCCGCCGTCAAACGGGTTGCCGAAGTCGGCGGAACCTACATAACCTTCCGCTTCCATCGTTTCATTATTCAGTACAAGTACCGCGGCATTGTGTATGCCAAGCGCACGGATCCGGTTGATATAATTATTCACGAGCGCTTCTGCCTGCGACTGCACGGGCTGTCGGAGCGCTGCCACGATGATATGATCTGAAGGGTGTTCTTTTCTTATCCTTAACGCCAGGTGCGGCGCTTTTTGGGGTGCCTCCCTCCTGGCCGCTTCCATAGGCTCCTCCAACGCATCTTCAACTACTCCGTCAGGGAAAAGACGGCTCTTCCCAAACCTCTTCAGCCACTTGTTCCTCTCGCCCAGAAGGCGCTGACTTCCTTTTTTCCCAGGCGTAAGGTGAGCGGGGTTATTCGGGATTACAGTAAGGGTTGTGATTTCGGCAAGGCTCAGCAACCGGGGCGGCTTCCCGAAGTAGAGCACCGAGGCCGACCTTACGCCTTCTATGTTCCCCCCGAAAGGGACCAGGTTGAAATACATCTGCAGGATCTCGTCCTTAGAATACCTTCTTTCCAGCCTGAACGCATTCCACGCCTCGATCAGCTTGCTTTTAAGCGTACGGGGCCTTGGCTGCATCATGCGTACGACCTGCATGGTAATCGTAGAAGCGCCCGAAACCGTTTCCCGCTGTATGACATTGGCTGCCAGCGCCTTTAAAACAGAAACGGGGTTAACCCCCGGGTGATAATAGAAATACTTGTCTTCCTTGTACAGGAACGTTTTCTTTAAAAGAGGCGTAATTTCTTCAAGCTCCGCATACATACGCCACTTGTCGTCGGCAGAAAGAAACGCGTGCATAAGCTCTCCGTTCTGATCTTTGACCTGTACGGAATAAGGAATATTCTTTTCGAAGGGGAATGCCAGGTCATAGACCTTTATGATTATCCAGCTTGCAAGGATCCCCCAAACCCAGGGTTTTCTAAACCAGCTGCGAAGCACATCTTTCGGCAACATAGAGGTATGAAAGGCTCCGGCTCAGGATATCGGCAATGAAACAGGCTAATTAGCTGTGCTTTTAAAAAATCCTTTCGGATCCGGCGATTTTTCAGCCAGCTGCTCGACAAACTGGAGGTTGACAAGCGAGAAATTGAGCGCTCTGCCCTTATGCAGGTTCTCCCAGGCCTCATTGTAATTCCCCCGGTAATATTCGGCGACAGATAAATTAAAAAAAGTCTGGGCGTAGCCGGGATCGAGAGCGGCGGCCTGCTCGAGCAGGCGTTGTATATCTTCCAGCTTAAGGCTGTCGGCAGATTCTTCGTAGAGCTTGATAGAAATGGAAGACAGATCGACCATCAGCGGCACATTCTGGGGTTCTATTTCCACCCCCTTCTTCAGCATCCGGAAGGCGCTGTTAAAATCTTCACGCTGAAAACAAACTACTCCCAACCCCCAATATGCGTCGACATTTTTCTCATTCAGCAGGTAAGCCAGGTTGAAACGGTAGGAAGCGGTATCCAGCTGACCTTCCTGCAGGTACTCCCAACCCCTGGCTGCAAAAAACTGGCTGGCTTCTTTACGGGAGCCGAAATTGGCATCACAATCGTTCAAAAAGCTGATCTCTTCCTTGATCTGGTCTGAAGATTTCCGCAATTCACCAAAAAGGGGTAGTACCTTCCTCTCGGAAAGAGACAAAACCCGCTTCTCCTGCGAAGGCTCCTCAACTGGCTGGTTGTTACTGACCAGTTGGGCCTGTGCTTTAACCATTCCGGGCAAAACCAGCGCGAACCAAATACCGACACCGACCTGAATCCTCATTTTTTATGCTTTTCTAACCTATAAATTCTAAGAAGGGATCTAGCTAATATGAAACGGTAAGTATACAACAATTATTATATTTTTTTCAACTCTTCCGCTTTGAACCTCGCCTGGCTGGAGACGTTTTTTTGGCGGGCCGGCCTTTCTTCTCGTGGAAGGCACCCTGGAAATCCGGGTCTTCCCGTCGTCGCTGATTGTCTATTTCCCTGAGCATGACCTGCTTCTCTTCAAAAGAGGTGGGTGCTATCGTAATGTCAGGCAGGTCCTGCCACGGGATCTCCATCCTGATCAGGGCTTCAATTTTTTTTATATGATATTCGTCAGCCATCGTCATAAACGTGATCGCCTGTCCCCGGCTGTTTGCCCGCCCTGTCCTTCCGATCCGGTGTACGTAGTCCTCGTAGATCAGCGGCACATCAAAATTAATGACATGACTGACTTCGCTGACGTCTATTCCCCGGGAGGTAACGTCGGTAGTGACCAGCACGCTTATGTCGCCGTTTTTAAAGTCATTCATGGCATTGATCCGGGTATTCTGGCCCTTATTGGCGTGTATTACCCGGATCTTATCCTCGGGGATCACCTTCCTCTCCAGGAATTTGTAGATATTGTTGGCCGTTTCCTTCGTCCTGGTAAACACCATTACCCGGTTGAAATCTTCATTTTGCCTCAGAAGATGCTCCAGTAGAAAAACTTTCGTCCTGAAATTCGGGACTTTAAACAAAACCTGGTCCACCATTTGTGAAGTAGTGGCCTGAGGCGAAACCTCTACCCTGGTCGGGTACTCCAGGAATTCCGTCGAAAGCCGCTCTACCTTTTCGGGGAATGTGGCCGAAAACAACAGGTTCTGCCGCTTCACAGGGATCACTTCCAGGATTTTCCTGATCTGGGGCATGAAGCCCATATCCATCATCTTGTCGGCCTCGTCCAGGACCAGTGTATTCAGATGCTTTACTACGATCTCGTTTTTCAGGTATATATCCATAAAACGTCCCGGCGTGCTGACGATAATATCGACGCCATTCCGTACGCTCTCTATCTGCTGGGTAGCCCCGATCCCTCCATAAAGGCAGGTATGTCTCAGCCCGGTGTACCGGGCAAGCGCTTCAATAACCCCGCCTGTCTGAAGCACCAGCTCCCGGGTAGGCGACAACACCAGCGCCCGTACGTGATCGCCCTGGGGATATTTCAATTTCATCAGCAGCGGCAATACGAACGCCGCCGTTTTACCCGTTCCGGTCTGCGCAATTCCCAACACATCATGCCCGGCGAGGATAAGGGGGATGGCCTGGCTTTGGACGGGCGTAGGTTGGTTATAGCCGGCTTCAGCAACAGCATTGAGAAGCTGGCGGTTAAGTTTAAGGTCTTCAAATGATATTGCAGCCGTTTCTTCCATCGTGTAAAGGTATGGAAATATAACGGAATGAGCGTTTTGCAGCCGGGAGCAGGCGCAGTCTTCCCCCCCTTATTTATAAAAATAACAATTTCGTACTTCGTCAAGGTAATTCGAGTTGACGCCGTCCTTGTTTTGAGAAGACTTGTTTAACTTTGTGTGTTTGCAAATATTGTATTTTACGAAGAATGTCTATCGAAGCAACTGCCGGCAGTATATCTTTTGCCGAGCTCTCCTCCGGGTTAGAAGGTGAGTTTTATAGCGACGATCTGATGCGTACGCTATACGCTACAGACTCATCTGCTTACCGGGAAATGCCTCTTGCCGTAGCCATACCTAAGAGTGAGGGCGATCTGAAAAAGCTGATCCGGTTTGCCGGGGAAAAACAGATCCCGCTGATTCCACGCACGGCTGGTACTTCACTGGCCGGACAGGTGGTAGGCAATGGAATCGTGGTAGACGTTTCGAGGTACTTCAGCAAAATTCTCGAGATCAATCCTGAGGAAAAATGGGCGCGTGTGCAGCCGGGAGTCGTAAGAGATGAGCTCAATATGGCCCTCAAACCTTTCGGGCTGTATTTCGGTCCGGAGACCTCCACGGCAAACAGGGCGATGATCGGCGGGATGGTAGGGAATAACTCCTGCGGATCCAACTCGGTGGTTTACGGCAGCACCCGGGAGCACTTGCTGGAAGTAAGGGCGCTGCTGGCCGACGGCTCGGAAGCAGTGTTTAAGAACGTCTCGCCGGAAGAGCTGGAAAGCCTGAAGACAGGGAAAGGCCACTCTCCTCTTCTCAGGCAGATCTACCATACCACCGACCGGATCCTTTCCGATCCGCTCAACCAAAGCGAAATCCGTAAAAACTTTCCCAAAAAATCGATTGAGAGGAGGAATACCGGCTATGCGCTCGATATGCTGCTCGATTGCAACCCTTATACAAACGGCGGACCGGCGTTCAATATGTGCAGGCTTATTGCCGGCTCGGAAGGTACGCTGTGCCTTATCACTGAAATCAAAGTCAATATTATCCCGCTTCCCCCGCAATCACAGGGATTGGTATGCGCACATTTTCACACGATCGACGAGGCGCTGAGGGCTACAGTCCTTTCTCTCAGGTACAAGCCCCAGGCAGTGGAGCTGATCGACAGCTACATCCTGGAATGCGCCGATAAGAACCCGGAGCAAAGACAAAATGCCTTTTTTGTAAAATACACCGAAAGCGGTGATTACCCGGCCATCCTCGTCGTAGATGTCTCGAATGAGACCCCCGAAAAAGTCAGGCACACTGCCGAAACCCTGGAAGCGGAGTTCAGGGCAAAGGGGATGGGATACCACTTCCCATTGCTTACAGGCGAGGATACGAAGAAGATCTGGGCGCTGAGAAAGGCCGGTCTTGGGCTGCTTGCCAATATTCCCGGCGACGAGAAAGCAGTTGCCGTCATCGAAGACACCGCAGTAGACGTAGAAGACCAGCCGGAATATATCCGGGATTTTAACCTTATCCTGCAAAAACATGGCATGTCGGCGGTACACTACGCCCATGCCGGATCGGGAGAAATACACCTGCGGCCGATCATCAACCTGAAGACCGGCGAGGGACACCGTCAATTCCGGCTCATTGCCGAAGAAATCGCCGCTCTTGTAAAGAGGTACGATGGCTCTCTCTCCGGGGAGCACGGAGACGGCCGGCTCAGAGGCGAGTTCATTCCCCTGATGGTGGGTGGACATAATTACGGGTTGTTCAAACAAATCAAGGCTACCTGGGACCCGAACGGGATCTTCAATCCCGGCAAAATAACGGATACGCCTCCTATGGATACTTTTCTCCGTTATGAGGCCGACCAGGAAACCCCTGAAATCCCTACCTACTTCCGGTTTGAGAACCAGACGATACTTCAGCACGCAGAACAGTGCAACGGTTCGGCCGATTGCCGCAAAAGCCATCTCAGCGGCGGAACCATGTGCCCCAGCTTTATGGCTACCAGAAATGAAAAGGACAGTACCAGGGCGAGGGCCAATATACTGAGGGAAATGCTCACTCATTCGGATAAAGCCAATCGCTTTGATCACGAAGAAATAAAAGAAGTATTTGATCTTTGCCTGGCCTGCAAGGGATGTAAAAGCGAATGCCCTTCCAACGTAGACGTCGCCAAGCTGAAAATGGAATTCCTGCAGCATTATCACGACGAGCACGGTGTACCGCTCCGGTCATGGCTTATCGGGAATTTCAGTAAGATGACCGGCCTTGCTGCAGGCATTGCGCCGTGGGGCTACAACCTCATTTTCAAAAACGCCCCACTCCGGAAAATCGCCAACCGCATTGTCGGCTTCCATCCGGAACGGACCATGCCCCTGCTGCACAAGACTACCCTGAAAAGATGGTTTTCAGCCCGGAAAAAGAATACAACCCGGCAAAGTAACGGTCGCAGGGTTTACTTCTTCTGTGATGAGTTTACGAACTACAACGATGTAGAGATAGGAAAAAAAGCGATCGGGGTACTGGAAAAACTGGGTTATGAGGTCATCATACCCGACCATGCGCCGTCGGGCAGGCCTCAGCTTTCCAAAGGGCTCCTGAGAGACGCGAAGAAAATCGCCAACCGGAATGTTGCCTCGCTCAGAGAGATCATAAGCAGTGACACGCCCCTGGTCGGTATCGAGCCTTCCGCGATCCTGACTTTCCGCGACGAATACCCCGATCTGGTGGACGACTCCCTTGTCGAAGCAGCGAAGTCATTAGCTGTAAACTGCCTCCAGTTCGATGAGTTTGTATCGAAAGAGATGGATGCCAAAAGGATCCCGAAGGATGCGTTCACTTCAGAAAAACGCCTTATCAAGCTTCACGGCCATTGTCAGCAAAAATCCGTTTCCGGCCTTGTGGCTGCTAAAAAGATGCTTTCCTTCCCGGAAAACTACAGCGTACAGCTTATTCCTTCCGGCTGCTGCGGTATGGCCGGCTCTTTCGGCTACGAAAAAGAACATTATGATATTTCGATGAAAATCGGTGAATTGGTATTGTTCCCGACCGTGAGAAACCAGTCTGAAGAAGTGATTATAGCAGCGCCCGGTACGAGCTGCCGCCACCAGATCCATGATGGTACGGGACGTAAGGCGCTGCATCCGGCAGAGATACTGTGGGAGGCTTTAAAGTAAGCCTCCTAATAACTTCCTCCCGCGCCACCGCCGCCGAAGCTTCCGCCACCGAAACCGCCAAAGCCTCCGCCGCCGCCACCAAAGCCGCCCCCGAAACCTCCGCCACCCCAGCTGCCTGAGGAGCGTCCGCGGCCTGAGTAGGTAGTATAAGGCCAGAATACCGGTCCGGCGTTATATCCTTTTCCCCGGTTATTGCCGCCTTTTCCCCCGATCGAGATCAGCACGACGATGAATATGACAATAAAAACAACCAGTCCGACGGGAAATCCTTCTTCCTGCTCCTCCGCAGGGTCGGCCTTGTACTCGCCTGCCGCATACTTAATAACGGCATCTACGCCCCTGTCAAGCCCTCTGTAGAACATCCCGTTCCTGAAGTCCGGGATGATGACCTGGTTAATAATCCGCTTGGCTATGGCATCGGGAATAGCCCCCTCCATTCCATAACCCGTAGCGATAAACACCTTCCTGTCGGAAGAGGCCCAGAGTATCACCAAACCGTTGTTTTTACCTTGCTGACCAACCCCCCACTCACGGCCCAGGGCAAAAGCATAATCGCCTATCGGGTAGTCGCCGGTAGTGGGAACGACCACCACCGTGATCTGGGTAGAAGTGGAGTCATTATATGCAACCAGTTTTTGCTCAAGGGCAGCCGCCTCGGTTGGGTTCAGCTGGTTGGCAAAATCGTTGACGAGCCGCGGAGGATCGGGTTTCGGCGGAATGTTTTGCGCAAACCCCGCCAGACCGGAAAGGAAGACAAAAAAAACGGAAAGGAACTCCTTTTTATTCATTTTCTATTTGCCAAAAACAATCTCATCCGGCAGCTCGTTGTCTTTGTTTCCGCTGTTAGGAAAGTGCTTCTTTAACTGCTCTCCTGCTTCCAGGATTCCCTGGACAAAACCTTCGGCAAACGCTCCTTTTATAAAGTGTTCGCGAAGATGCTCCCTGGTCGTTTCCCAGAAATTGTCCGGTACTTTTTCATGGATCCCCTTATCCCCGATCACTGCGAACTTATGGTCTTCATGGGCCAGGTAAAACAGCACCCCGTTACGAAGTTTTGTCTGCTGCATTTCCAATTCGTCAAAAACAGCCATAGCACGCCCGATCACGTCTCCGGGACAGTTTTCTTCGATGAAAACCTTCAATTCCCCGGACGTCATTTTCTCGGCAGCGGCAATTGCATCCACAACTTGCCTTTGCTGCTCCGCAGTAAAGAACGGTGCCTTGTTAGAAGACATTCAGAAAAGGTTAGAACTGTACCGTAGGAGCATTCTGCGCAGCCGCCGAAGCCTCAAAGGGTGTTTTAGTGTCAAACCCGAAAATTCCGGCCATGATATTCGCCGGGAATGATCTCACGGTCGAGTTATAATCCCTCACCGTAGCATTGAAGTCATTCCGCGCTACTGTAATCCGGTTTTCGGTACCCTCAAGCTGCGCCTGCAGTTCCAGGAAATTCTGGTTGGCCTTGAGCTCAGGATAACGCTCCACCGTGACCAGGAGGCGCGAAAGAGCGCTGCTTAGCCCGTCCTGTGCTGCCTGGAATTTCTGTATATTTTCGGGGGTAAGATTATCGGGGCTGATGGTGGTCTGAGTAGCCTTTGAACGCGCCTCGATCACTCCTTCAAGCGTGCTCTTTTCAAAATCGGCTGCTCCTTTTACCGTATTGACCAGGTTCGGGATCAGGTCGGATCGTCTCTGATACTGGCTTTGCACTTTCGCCCAAGCTTCCTTGACGGCTTCGTCTTTGCTTATCATCTTGTTATAAGTGCCGCAGCTGGTAGAGCCGAATGCGACGAGAATAACCATCAGAGATACTACAATTCTGGACATGGTGGTACTTGTTTGTTTTGTGATGCGATAGTTAAAACAGATCAAAAGTAACGAATATTAAAGAATATCCTCCATCCTCCCCGGGCCCACTCCTGCAAAATAATTCCACGTTCCCCAGTTTAAAGCCACCTCGTAATTCATCAGCTGACTTTCAAACCAGGCAGCTCCCCACGTCCAGTTCACTCCCAGCTCGCCTATCAGGTGCTGCGCCGCAACCCTCGACTCACCGAAGCTGAGCACGCCTTTCCTGCCCAGCTCTTCCATCGACCGGTTTACTTCAGGGCTGGAAGTTTTTCCATCCTTCCATTGATGAAAGCTTTCCCTGTCGTATTTCCACTCCTTGTCTATCCGGTGAACCAGGCCCGACGGTTTAAACAGCCGTGTACCGTATTTCAGCGCCAGGAACTGGAGGTAGTCTCTCCATGAAAGCTGATCGTACAAGGCAGCGCCAAGCGGCGTACCCGACGTATGATGATAAGCCTGGCGGGGGCTTATCAGGCCATCGGAAACCCAGTTCAGGAATTCTTCCGTACCTGCCTTCCCGGATGCCACCTGCGACTTCAGCTCGGCTTCCGTTATACTGCGTACGTCAGGACTTTTACCGGTCTTCAGCTCCTCCTCGCTAAACCCCAGCTCTCTCAGGTCGGGCAGTGCAGATCCTGTCTCCCCCGTCATAAATGGTATTACCTCCTGCCCGGGTACGGGATTCCTGACAGGCGTTCTCCGGGTCACCTCTGCAAACTGACCGTACTCTTCCGGCAGGCGGGAGATATACACCGGCAGATCGTGCGGGTGAATGAGGGTACTCATCCAGGTAAGCGATATATCGACGTTAATCCCTTTCAGCCTTTTACTCAGAGAGGCCTCTACGTTCGTTTCCTCAAGGGTTATCTCTTTGGAGGCATGCACTTCGGAAACCTGGTGGAGCTTTGCCAGGTCTGCTATGATCTTCTCCGGCTCGCCTACCCTTATAATGAGGTTTCCCTGTTTTTCCTGAAGTCTTTCCTGCAGGTTACGCACCGCCTCAAGAATGTGATATGCCCGGTTTAGCCCGGTTTTCCTGAAACCGAGATCACGAAGCCTGAAACGCCTGGGATCAAAAACATATACCGGTAAAAGCTCGGTCGCGTCGCTGACTGCTGTCCAGAATGCTTCATTGTCGTCCAGGCGCAGGTCGTTACGGAACCAATAGATAATGCGATTTTCCAAAACTAAGTGAATAACTGACGGATTAAATCACAAAATTAGGTCATTTATCTCGGGTTTACCCGGTCAAAATCTCCTTTTTCCAGCGCCCGGGCATTATCAAACCGGCGCAACGCTTCCTGGTAAATATTGTCTGACGGGTTAATGATCTGGTACACTTCATTCGAAAGCCCGTCTTTCCGCTGCTTTCCCCATACATAACGCCCCAGGAGCGCCTTTACTTCAAGCTGTATCTGCGAGCGGGATTTCCGAAAATCCTTTTCGCTGAATTCTATACCCTGCTTCCTGCTTTCGCGGATGATCTCCTCCAGCATTTTATCGGTCACCGTAAAATCATCGATAAATTTTGAAAAGGATTCTTTCTGCAATGCTTTCTCGTTTAGGGCTGCATACTTTACAGCATAGTCGCGGATGATATTCTTACCCCTCAGCTCAAACAGGTATTTGCTGTTTCCGCTGCTGTCCCTGGCAACGAAAACATCCGGCATGATGCCCCCGCCGCCGTATACCTCCCTGCCCCCGCTGGTCTTATACTTCAGGTCTTTATTGAAGTGAATGCTGTCTACATGAAAAAACTCTCCGTTATCGTATCTCTTTGAAAGATCTTTCTGGTACTCTTCGCTGCCTCCCATCTCGTAAGGCTTTTGAATGCTTCGCCCGGAAGGAGTATAGTAGCGGGAAACCGTAAGCCTCAGCTCCGACCCGTCCGAAAGCTTCTGGGGCATTTGCACCAATCCTTTTCCAAAGGTACGGCGACCGACTATCAGCGCCCGGTCATGATCCTGCAAAGCGCCCGCCACAATTTCAGACGCCGAAGCGCTGCCTTCATCAACAAGCACTACGATGGGCCCTTCTTCAAACATACCTGCTATATGCGCCCTGCTTTCGCGGTCAAAACGCTTTCCTTTCCCCTTGGTATAGACCAGCAGCTTATCGCCCGGGATAAACTCGTCGGCCATGTTGACTGCGCGTTCCATATAGCCTCCAGGGTTACCTCTCAAATCGAGAACAAGCTGCTCGAGTCCCTCGTTTTTCAGCAGCTCCAGCGCCTTCTTGAACTCATCGTAAGTCGATTCCGAAAAACGGGTCACCTTTATATAGCCTGTCCTTTTGTCTACCATATAGGCCGCATCGACCGAATAGGTCGGTATCCTGTTCCTCGTCACATTAAAGATCAAAGGATCTTTCACCCCGCCCCGTTCCACTGCCAGCTTTACCTGCGTGCCCCGTTTTCCCCTCAGCATTTTAAAAACCTTGGTATTGGTAACCCCCGGGCCCGAAAGGGCGTTATCATCGACTGTCAGGATGCGGTCGCCGCTTACGATACCTACTTCTTCCGAGGGCCCGCCGAACAACGGAGTCACGACATAGACCGTGTCGTTGTAGATATTGAATTCCACCCCTATCCCGTCAAATCCCGACTCGAGCTGCGAGCGCGCCGCGATGGCCTCTTCGCTTGTAAGATAGGACGTATGCGGATCCAGCTTCTCAAGCATTTTAGTTATGGAATAATCTACCAGGTCCGTTGTATTGACAGTGTCTACATAGTACTGATCGATGCCGCTTAAAACTTCCCTGAATTTGGTATACCCGTCGGCAAGATCATTGGTTCTTGCACTGCCTCCCAGCAACGTCACCCCGATCACAATACCGCCCGCAAGGGCGAGGCTGAGCATAATCGGAATCCTTACCTGGACAGGCGTATTCCGGATATTATCCCTCTCTTGATTTTTGTTCATCGGCTTCCTGATTTCTGTCTTTCCACTAAAGTAATAAATCCGGTTGAAATGTGCTGCTTATCTGCCTTTGTCTGCCAGCAGGTTCTCAAAAAAAGAAACCGATCCGGGGTTAGCCATGGCTTCTTTGCTCACGGCGTTGCCGGGATTCATCCCCATTAATATCCTTTTCACAGGCGTCTCCATTTTTTTACCGCTTTTGGTATAAGGTATATCGGGCGCAACGACTATCTCGTCAGGGACATGCCTCGGACTATAGTCCGCACGAAGCCTCGCCCTGATCCTGCCGGCCAGGTCTTCGGTAAAGCCCACCCCTTCGTTCATCACAAGAAACAGGAATATTTTGTCCTGATCTTCAAGGTATATCACCAGGCTGTCTTTCACTTCTTCAAAGCTTTCGGCAACGTTGTAAATTTCGGAAGGCCCGATCCTTACGCCCTGCCTGTTCAGGGTCGCATCGGAACGCCCGTATATAATGACGGTCCCATATGGTGTAATCTCTATCCAGTCTCCGTGAGTCCATACATTTTCAAAACGTGTAAAATAGCTTTCACGGTATCTTTTGTCGTCAGTATCGTTCCAGAAGCCGACCGGCATACTCGGCATCGGCTGGGAAATCACCATTTCTCCCGGCTCTCCGATGAGCTGGTTCCCGTTTTCATCATAGCTTTCCACCTTCGCGCCCAGCATCCTGCACTGTATCTCACCGGCGTATACCGGGCTAAGCGGGCATCCGCCGACGAAAGCGCTGCAGACGTCGGTACCCCCGCTGAGCGATACCAGCCAGGCGTCTTGTTTAACATGGTCGTAAACCCATTTAAACATTTCGGGTGTCAACGGCGAACCGGTAGAGCCTATGCTCCTCAGGGCTTTCAGCTCCCTGGCGACCAGCTGGTCGCCGGCCTTCATGCAGGCGTTGAAAAAGGAAGCTCCGGCCCCGAAATGATTTATTTTCGCTGCTGAAGCCAGATCCCATAAAACATTGATATCCGGAAAACCCGGAGACCCGTCATACAAAGTAAGCGTAGCGCCCGTCAGAAGCGCGCTCAGCGCATAGTTCCACATCATCCAGCCCGTTGTGGAATACCAGAAAAAATTTTCGCCGGGCCGCACATCCTGGTGAAAGACCAATGCTTTCAGGTGCTCCAGCAGGCATCCTCCGGCGCTGTGCACTATTGCTTTCGGCTTCCCGGTAGTCCCCGAAGAATACAAGACCCATATCGGGTGGGAAAAAGACATCGCTTCAAATTCCAGCACAGGCGCCGACGCCATCAGAATGTCGTTCCAGGAAATGAACCCGGATAAATCGCAGTCCTGGTCGAGGTACGGGATCACTACCATATGCTTTACGGAGGGTATCGCCCCCTGTATGAGGGAAACATCTTCCAGCTTATTGAACTTCCGCCCATTGTAGGAATACCCGTCTACTGCAAATATCACTTTGGGCGATATCTGGTAAAAGCGGTCTACCACCGCCATATTCCCGAAATCAGGCGAGCAGCAGGACCAGACCGCTCCGACAGAATTGGTTGCCAGAAAAGCCACGATGGCGTGGGGGGTATTGGGCAGCACCCCCGCTACCCGGTCGCCGGGCTTTATCCCGACGCTTTTCAGCCATGCCGCTACCGCCGCTACCTGCCTCTCCAGGCTGTCCCAGGAAATGGAGGTCAGCTTCTGTCCTTCCGATTTAAACCATATAGCCGGGCGCTTTTTATCCTTGTTTTTGAAAACATTTTCCGCATAGTTGAGAGTTGCCCTTTCAAACCAGCGGGTTCCGATGAAACCGTCCTTCCCGCGGTTTAATACCTGTGTGTGGGCATCCTTCTTCTTTATGGAAAAATAGACCCAGAGACTTTCCCAAAAGCTCTCTATGTCTGTCACCGACCAGTGCCAGAGCTCATCGTAGCTGTTGAAATAGAGGCCTTTCTTTACAAAAAGCCAGTCCATATACTTTTTAATATTGGCATTTTCCAGCAAAGCCGGGTCCGGCTTCCAAAGCGGAGTTCTAGAAGTTTTGCTCATAAAGGGTTAAAGGTACAGGTCTGTAATAAATTCACTACCGTCTTAAAATAATCTATTTAACGTGTTAAAGTAACGTGAATCCGGAATAAGAACCAATATTCACCCTGCGCGGGCCACCTCTATAATCATATCAGTCCTTTGGACTTCTTATAGGCATTAAATAGCGACATTTCCATAATCATGCCAGTCCCGCGCGGCGTCCGCTTCGGACTTCTCAATAACCACGAAGTGGTGACATGATTATAGCATTTTTTTATAAAGCAATATAGAAGATGCATCGATCGGCCGAATAATATTTACCTTTGATCCCGCTTTCCCGGGTAGGAGAAAATATTACAGACATCAGGGAGCAAACATACAGCAGCGATACAGAGTTCCTCAGGAAAATGAAAAAGAGAAGCGATTTCGAAAATGACAGGCGCGGGGCCGGGAGGCCGGCCTCCGGGCGCCGGGAATCCGGAAGGCCGGAACCCGGGCGTGCGGAAAATGAAAGCCGGCGCGGAGAAGGTACACGCGCTCACAGCGGGAGGCCTAAGGAAGATCCGAGGGATCGTGATGACCGGCCTTACGGCAGGAGATCGCGTGGGGAGAGTCGTCCCGGCTCTGACAGCAGGCCGGGAGAATCCCGCGATTTCCGTAATCCGGGAGACTTTAAGAGAAAGGCCGGCGAAAGGCCGTTTCCCCGGGAATATGAACGTGAAAAACCCGGGTCTAAGGACCGTGAACGCGAACCGCGTTCGTTCCGGGGGCGGTACTCAGGAGATAAAGGGCCTGATAAAGGCTTTCCGGAAGAAAGAAGAAGCAGTTTCCGGGATGAAAGAGAAGCGGGAAGAAAAGGAAGGGACTATGAAGACCGGTTCTCAGGGAATAAAGGACCTGATAGAGGCTTCTCCGAAGAAAAAAGAAGAAGCAGTTTCCGGGATGAAAGAGAGGCGGGAAGAAAAGGCAGGGACTATGAAGACCGGTACTCAGGGGATAAAGGACCTGATAGAGGCTTCTCCGAAGAAAAAAGAAGAAGCAGTTTCCGGGATGAAAGAGAGGCGGGAAGAAAAGGCAGGGATTATGAAGACCGGTACTCAGGAGAAAAAAGACCGTATTCCCGGAAATTTGAAAGAGGAGAAAAACCGGACGATTCATCTGATTTCCGGCCGCGTGAAGGTCGCTTTCAACGGCGCTCTCCCGGCGACGATGACAGGTTTTCCGACTCCAGGCCGTCAAGGGGAAGGCGGGAGGAAAAAGAAGATGGCTTCCGGCAAACACCTGACAAGAAGCCGCGTCCCGATTATGACTCCCGCGACACCGGGAGGAAAGATACAAAAAGCGAACCGTCCGACCAGGACGGCCGGATACGCCTGAACCGTTTTATAGCCAATGCCGGTATCTGCTCGAGAAGAGAAGCCGACGAGCTCATCGAAGCCGGGCAGATTACCGTAAACGGCAAAGTGGTAAACGAAATGGGCTTTAAGGTAGGGCCCGCCGATGTCGTCAAATACGGTAAGCGTATATTGAATGCGGAAAAGCTCGTCTATATCCTTCTCAACAAGCCGAAAGATTTTATCACCACTACAGACGATCCTGAAGACCGGCGTACGGTGCTTCAGCTGATAGAAGGAGCTTGTGAGGAGCGGGTTTATCCCGTCGGACGGCTGGACAGGAACACGACAGGCCTGCTGCTCATTACCAACGACGGAGAGCTGGCTGACAAGCTCACCCATCCTTCCCACAATATCAAAAAGGTATACCAGGCCGAGCTGGACAAACCTATCACGCTCGAAGACTTTGAAGCCCTGAAAAACGGGATCGAGCTGGAGGATGGGTTTGTCAAACCGGACGACCTCGGAATCGTAACGCCCGACGCATTCGTGGTCGGAATAGAGATCCACAGCGGACGGAACCGTATCGTGCGGCGCATGTTCGAGCACTTTGGCTACGAAGTCAGAAAGCTCGATCGTACTACCTTCGCCGGGTTGAATAAAAAAGATCTTCCGAGGGGTAACTGGCGGTTCCTGACTAAAAAGGAAGTCATCACGCTGAAGTTCCTGGTCTGAAAATGTGTAGTGGCTGACAGCTATTCGTTGTCAGCCATTTTTTTCATATACGTACTCATATCCTTATCCCCTCTTCCCGACAGGTTTACCACCACCACATCTTCGGGCATAAAATTCATCCTCCCCAGTACGGCAAGCGCATGAGACGACTCCAGGGCGGGGATAATCCCTTCCAGTCTGGTCAGCTCAAACGCTGCCTCCACGACTTCATCGTCGGTGGCGGACAAGAACGTCGCGCGGCCCGTTTCAAACAGGTGGGCGTGTATAGGACCGATACCCGGGTAATCCAGGCCGGCAGAGATAGAATAGGGCTCGACGACCTGCCCGTCCTCTGTTTGCATCAGAATGGTCTTGCTCCCGTGCAATACCCCCGGTTTACCCAGCGCGGTGGTCGCTGCCGAATGCCCCGAATCCACCCCTAACCCTGCTGCTTCCACGGCTACCAGCTTTACGGAAGGCGTATGAAGATAATGATAGAAGGCTCCGGCAGCATTGCTCCCTCCCCCTACGCAGGCCATTACGTAGTCAGGGGTTTCGCGGCCCTCCTGCTCCAGGAGCTGCTGCCTGATCTCCTCCGATATAACCGACTGAAACCTGGCTACCATATCAGGGTACGGATGAGGGCCTACTACCGAGCCGATGATATAGTGCGTATCGTCAGGATTGTTTATCCAGTGGCGCATGGCTTCGTTGGTAGCATCCTTCAGCGTCTTCGACCCGCAGGTAGCCGCCCTCACCTCGGCGCCCAGCATTTTCATGCGGGCCACGTTGGGCGCCTGCCGCTGTATGTCTACCTCTCCCATGTACACGATACATTCAAGGTTCATAAGCGCACAGACCGTAGCGGTAGCCACGCCATGTTGCCCGGCCCCGGTTTCCGCCACTATTCTCTTCTTGCCCAACCGCTGCGCCAGCAATATCTGCCCTATCGTATTGTTCACTTTATGAGCGCCCGTATGACAGAGGTCTTCCCGCTTGAGATAAATCCTGCCGCCATACTTCGCGGAAAGCCGTTCTGCATGATAAAGCGGCGTAGGCCGTCCGACATAGTTTTTCAGCAGGTACCTGAACTGTTTCTGGAAGCTTTCTTCAGAAATAAGCGCAAGATACTGCTGCTGAAGCTCCTCGACATTCGGATGCAGCATTTCGGGAACAAAGGCACCGCCGTAGCTCCCGTAGTACCCTCGCTGGTCGACTTCAAAAGATTTTTCACTCATTTTATTATTCTTTCCCCGGGGCTGCGGCCCGGACCGGTATATGGCGCCCTTTCAGGGCTTAAATTTAGTCTTGTTCTTCGTCAGGCCGTATTTTCTGAATAAATGCACGTACCTGCTCTATGTTTTTCATTCCGGGCGCACTTTCAAATTTGCTGTTGATATCGAGCCCATATATCTGCAGGGTTTTGTTCAGAAGCAGCACCTCGTCAATATTATCAATCCCTATTCCGCCGCTTAAGAAGAACGGTTTTTCGTTGTCGTATTTTCTGAGGATACTCCAGTCGAAAGACGTCCCGTTTCCGCCGGGGTTTTTACCGGGCGTATCAAAAAGGAAAAAATCGCAGTGGGGTTTGTAATTGTTCAGCATCGCAAAATTGAAGTGTTCGTCCACCAGGAAAGCCTTGATGATGTTGACCCCCTTCTGGCGGATACTCCTGCAAAAATCCGGAAGCTCGCTTCCGTGAAGCTGAACATACTGGAGATCGTATTGCTTTACCACCGACAGGATATAATCTGGGCTCGCATTTACAAAAACCCCGACTTTATTGATCCCTCTCGGAATAGCCCTGATCGTTTCGTCGTCCAGCGCATCGCCTACATACCTGGGCGACTTCTCATAAAATATAAACCCGATAAATGACGGACGCAAGGCTACCAGCTCCCGGATATTAGCCTTGTCCCGCATTCCACATACTTTGACTTTCATACGATCAATAATTTATGTGTGTTCAAATAGAGTCCGCTGACCGGCGATCTGTTCCTGTAAAGCCTGCAAGGCCCCGGCAGGAGACTCTGTTTTCATAAATGTCTCTCCTATCAGGAATCCCTTGTAACCTGCGCGGAAAAGCTTCCATAAAGTCTGCGCATCTTTCAATCCGCTTTCCGATATTTTAACGAATGTACCCGGGATCTGTTCAGACAATTCGAGGGATACGTCTATCGAAGTTACAAAATTCTTCAGGTTTCTGTTATTTACCCCCACGATATCCACCGAATCACACAAGGTTTGCTCAAGTTCCTCCGCATTGTGTACCTCCAGCAACACCTCCATTCCAAGCCGATGCGCCTTCAGGCTCAGTTCCCTGACTTCCGAAGGCGAAAGGCAGGCTGCAATAAGCAGCACCAGGTCTGCCCCGATCGCTTTCGCCTCGAATAACTGGTACTCATCAATTATAAAATCCTTCCTTAACATAGGTATTCCCGGGTTTGCAGCTCTCGCTGCCAGGAAATCGTCGAAGTCGCCCCCGAAATAATGCTTGTCTGTAAGCACCGACAAAGCCACGGCCCCCGCTTCCGCATATCCCCTGGTTACTGCTTCCGGTCTTGCAGCCCCGTTGATGACCCCTTTCGACGGAGACTGTTTTTTAAACTCCGATATAATGGCGGGAACCTCCGCCTTCTCCAACGCAGTTTTCAACGAAACCGGAACCCTGGCGAACAAAGGCCTACGCTCAAGCTCTCCTAATGACACCGCCTGTCTGGATATAGCTACTTCTTTTCGCTTGTTGGCTACTATCTGCTCTAAGATATTCATGCGGGTACGTTTTAGCTTTCTATCGATTATTTATAAAGTTGCTCACCTCTTCTCCTCCTCTCCCTTCTTTCTCGAATGACTGAGCATCCATTCGAGCAACCTGTATTCGTTATCCGGGTCATAGACAAAATGAATGGAATGGCCTTCTCCCTTCAGCCTGGTATATTTTATCCGGCTACCGCAGTCTTTCAGCACTTTCACCTTCTGGTCTGTCTCGGATATCCGGACAACATGATCTTCCGTTCCATGAAAAGTCCAGATCGGAATGTTCTTCAGCTTACACAGCTGGTAGGTATCGCTCGCCCAGGCGCACATGGGCGCCAAAGCGGCAAAGGTGCCGGGATAACGTTTCGCGACGTCAAAAGTGCCTCCGCCGCCCATGCTGACCCCCGTAAGGTAAATCCGGTCGGGATCAATGCGGTACCGGCTGTTCAATTCCTTCAGCAATGGGCCGGCCCAGTCTTCGGAAGACCATAGCCTGCCGGAGGGACATTGCGGCGCCACCAGGATAAAGTCAAACTTCCTGCCGTCTTCAGCGAGCCGCGGCAGCCCCGATATCTTTACCGAAGCCAGGTTGCTGCCTCTTGCCGAGCTTCCGTGCAAATAGATCACCAGCGGATATGCCTCTTTTGCAGCGGCGTAACCCGCCGGCAGATAGCTCAGGTAAGGATAGCTGACGGCAGTCCCGCTGCCCGGATCTATACCCGGGGCAGGTCTGGCAGCGGGGCCTTTACCCGGCAAAAGAAATCCCGCGAAACCCAGCAGGAGAAAAGCTAAACCGGTAACCATTTTTTTTCTGAAAAACTGCTACACTCCAAAATTAACCAAGTTTTCAGGACGCTTCGAGGAATCTCTTAAAATGTTGCAAAGCCTTTCCGCTCTCCAGCGCCTCCCTGGCCTGCGAAATTGCCTCCTCGAGAGGAGAGCCGGGATTCGCGGCATACAAAGCGAGGCCTGCATTGGCAATCACTACCTGCTTTTGCGCCTCTGTAGCTTCGTTTTTCAGTACCGCTTCGAAGATCCCTGCCGAGTCCTGTACAGTCTCCCCCCCTGACAGCAAAGCCGGATCCAGCAACGGAAACCCGAGATCCCCGGGATGGATCACTTCATCTTTTTCAGGCGTGCTGATTTTAAAAGGACCGGTAAGCGATACCTCATCATAGCCGTCAAGCCCGTGAACAATCAGGAAATTCTTGTCCGAGAGCTGGTACAGGTAGGAATAAAGGCGCATGATCTCGAGGTTGAAAACGCCTACCAGCTGCTTGCGGGGCAGCGCAGGATTCACCATCGGGCCCAGTATGTTAAAAAAAGTCTTGATCCCAAGCTGTCCGCGTATAGGTCCGACATTCTTCATGGCCGGGTGAAACAGGGGCGCATGCAGGAAACATACGCCCGATCTGTCGATCTGCCTTTTGAGTACATCTTCGTTATTGGTAAAAGGTGCGCCGAAATATTCCAGGACAGTCGATGACCCGCAATGTGACGAGACGCCATGATTACCGTGCTTGGCAACGTTCTGCCCGGCAGCCGCTACGACAAAGCACGACAAGGTTGAAATATTAAAGGTATCCTTACCGTCGCCGCCGGTACCGCAGACATCCATCGGGTCGAAATCTGACAGATCTATCGGCACTCTCAGTTCCAGCAGCGCGTCGCGGAAGCCCTCGAGCTCCTCAACGGTAATGCTTCTCATCACGAAGGCAGTCATAAAGGCTGCCATCTGCGCCGGATTGTACTCTCCGCGCGCCATACCTGTCAGAACATGCTTAGCCTGCTCTTTCGACAAGTGCTTGTATTCAAAAAGATGCGTTAGTATACTTTTCATTTCGCTCCGGGTTTCTTATGCTTTCAACCAGTTCTCCAACATTTCTCTGCCGTATTCGGTAAGGACCGATTCAGGGTGGAACTGCAGCCCCTTAACGTCATACCGTGTATGTGCAATCCCCATCACCCGGCCTTCCTTATCGACAGCGGTAATTTTCAGATCTTCCGGGACAGACTCCGGAATGACCGTCCAGGAGTGATACCGGCCGGCCTTAAAGCTTCCGGGAATTCCCCTGAACAGCCTGTCTGAAGGATCCGTAACGGTTACTTCGTGGCTTACGCCATGCAGCACGTCCGTCATATTTTCGAGCGAAGCCCCGAATACTTCGGCGATCCCCTGCTCGCCCAGGCATATGCCGAGGATGCTTTTCGAAGGAGCGTAGATCCTGATCAGGTCCTGCATGATACCGGCCTCCGAAGGTATCCCCGGGCCGGGCGAGAGCAGGATTTTATCGTAAGCGCTTACATCTTCCAGCGCTATTTTATCATTTCTGAAAACCTCAACTCCTGAATGCAGCTCTCTCAGTATGTACACCAGGTTGTAGGTAAATGAATCGTAATTGTCGAGAACGAGAATTCGCATATGGTTTGTCTTGAAATTCCTTTTAATTGATCTTAACCTGTAATTACTAAAGAGCTTCCGCTTCATCTACCGCTTTCCTTAGCGCCGCCAGCTTGTTGTTGATCTCCTGTAATTCGCTTTCCACGTCAGATTTGGCCACTACTCCCATACCTGCCCTGTAATAAAGCGTATTGTCCCTGCTGAAAAAGGTCCTGATCGCAATCGCATGATTGAAATCGCCGTTAAAGCCGATGAATCCTATGGCTCCTCCGTAGATGCTCCGGTTTGTGGTCTCGAGCTCGTTGATGATCTTCATGGCCATATGCTTGGGAGCGCCGGAGAGGGTCCCGGCGGGAAAAGTATCCGCTACCAGCTGCAGAGGGTTTGTCTGCTCGTTCATAAGTCCTGACACCGTCGATACGAGATGAATGACGTGGGAATAATACTGAACCTCCTTGTACGTATCCACTTTCACGCTGTGGCAGTTCCTGCTGAGATCATTCCGCGCCAGGTCTACGAGCATTACATGCTCTGCGCTTTCCTTGGGGTCGTCGAGCAGCTTCTGGGCTGCCTGTGCGTCGGCAGCATCATCTCCGGTGCGCCGGAACGTACCTGCGATGGGATGTATTTCGGCTTTGGTTCCCCTGATATAAATCTGCTTTTCAGGCGAAGAGCCGAATATCCGGTAGCTTCCGTAATCGAAGTAGAAGAGGTAAGGTGAGGGATTGATCGACCTTAAAGCCCTGTAGACATTAAAATCATCTCCCCTGAACTTCCTGCTGAACCTGCGTGAAGGTACGATCTGGAACACGTCTCCCCTGAGACAATGATCGATACATTTCCTGATCACACCCCGCATTTCGTCATCTGTCGTATTCGATGTTTCCGGCGAGGTGGTTTTAAAGCCATAGCGTGGGAAATTCCGGTTCCTGATCAGGACTTCCAGGCGGTCGAGCCCGTCCGAGGGCTCCTGCCCGCCATAGCTATGTTCAAAAAGATAAAGTTCGTTTTTGAAATGATTGATAGCAATTACATACCGGAAGACCTGGTAGAAGATCTGGTCTACCCCGGTTGCCTTCTCCTGCGGCTGAATGGCAATGTCCTCGAAATAGCTGACCGCATCGTAGGCGATATGTCCGAACAATCCGTTGGTAATAAACGGGAATCCCTGGTCTTCAGCTTTAAAGCGGCCTGCGAATCCCTGCAATGCTTTCACTGCGTCTTTCCTGTCCTCCAGCTCAAAGGTTTCTGTCATTCCGTCCGGGAATTTCTGTATTACCTGTCCCTGGTTGATTTTAAAGAAAGCCACCGGCTCGCAGCATATATAGGAAAAGGAATTTGAAGCAGTATGGTAGTCCGAGCTTTCCAGGAGAATGGAATTAACGTACTTGTCGCGGAGCTGCAGGTAGATGGAAACCGGCGTGATAGTATCTGCCAGGAGCTTTTTACAGCGGGTTTTTACGTTATATATCTTCATGTTTTATCAGGATAAATACCTACTAAATTTTTGTATCAAAAAAAGCGGCCCGTTGTCAGGATGGACAACGGGCCGCATATGTATCTTCAATATCTTTTGACAATAACCTATATAGCGCGGGTGTCCACCGAACGGAATGACTCCTGCCACCACCACAAAGCTATATGAGATATACTGATCATCTTCTGTTTTTAACTTTACGGGGCAAATGTAAAAACCTTGTCCGAATAAAGGAAGACTAAGACCGGTTTTTTTCTTACATATTGATAATTTTGTGCCCTGATTATTACCGACAGTGCTGTTTGAAGCTTAACTATGTTAAAAAAAGAGCGTTTCCGGCTATTCCTGGAATATTTTTCGACCCACTTCCCCGAACCCCAAACGGAGCTCAACTACGGGAACCCCTATGAGCTGCTTGTGGCGGTAGTGCTGTCGGCACAATGTACTGACAAACGCGTAAACATAGTAACTCCTGCGCTTTTCGATCGTTTTCCGGATGCAGCTTCGCTGGCAGCTTCCACCCCGGACGAAGTCTTTACGTACATAAGGTCTATCTCCTACCCGAACAACAAGAGCAGGCACCTCGTGGGCCTGGCCAGGATGCTGGAAGCAGAATTCGGGTCGGAAGTACCGGCAAAACCGGAAGATCTGCAACGTTTGCCCGGCGTAGGTCGTAAGACTGCTAATGTAATAGCATCCGTTATTTTTAACCAGCCCGCTATGGCCGTCGATACCCATGTGTTCAGGGTTTCGCATCGCCTGGGGTTAGTGGGGGCAAAGGCCACCACCCCCCTTGCAGTAGAGAAAGAGCTTGTGAAATACATCCCTTCCGGGCTGATTCACAAAGCCCACCACTGGCTTATCTTGCACGGTCGCTATATTTGTGTGGCACGCAATCCCAAATGCGGGGAATGCCCTCTGAGCAGCTTCTGTAAATACTACGAAAAGAAAGCTGCCTAGAAAATTTCAGGCGGGGCTACAACCAAATCAGGCGCTTAAAGCTCCTCATTTAACAGGCATTACGTTTTTAACCACTATAACAGATTTTGCGTCAACATGTTTTTAAAGAAAAAAGAACGACTTTTCATGAAAAGGACCATCTCAAGTATTTTAATTCTGTGTGTTGTATACCTCACTTCCTGTATGAAGGGGGTCGACGAGATAGCGAAGCAGGAGGAGAATGACAAACAAATCAAAGAATACCTCGCGGCTAATAATCTTACCCCGACCATGGATACCATCGGGATGTACGCTGTGATCCGGGATTTCAACCCGGGGGCAAGAAGGCTGACCTACGGAGATTCCATTAAGGTAAATTATGAGATTTACCTGCTCGACGGAACAAAGGTAATGAATAATGACGCGGGCAAGCCGCTGGAATACATCTACGGATACCCGCCTTTATACGGGTTCGACCTGGCGCTGGGCTGGATGAGAATCGGTGAAAGGGCTACTGTGCTCCTCCCCTACTATCTCGCTTTCGGCAACGGGGGAAGCTCCGATAAAAAAGTACCGGGATATTCGCCGATCCGTCTTGAAATAGAGCTTGTCAGCTCAAAAAGCGAAAGCGACCAGATAGCAGAATATATTGCCAAAAATGACTACGAAGTAGGCCTCACCACTGGTGAAAACCTGAATATCGTCTGGCTGAAGAAAGTAGAGGAAGGAGATTCGCTGGGTATGGGAAAACAGCTTACCGTAGCTTACCAGGGCTTCCTTTTAAGCGGCAAAAAATTTGATGAGGGCGCGCTGAACCACCTGACCGGTTCTTCCGGTCTTATCAAAGGGTTCGACCGGGGAGTCCGTAAAATGAAGATGGGCGAGAAAGCAATAATTATCTTCCCTTCCAAATTAGGTTACGGTGAAAACGGCACAGCAAACGGAACCATCCCGCCCTTTGCTCCTCTTGCATTTGAGGTTGAGATCACGAAGGTCAACTAGGCCTAGAAGATCGTTCCATTATGAACAAAGCCGGCGGAGATCCGCCGGCTTTGTTCATAATGGACTCATTCCGGATATATACTAAGCCCGTCCGCATATTCACCCGGCTCCCGGTTCAATTTTCCCGTATCGATATCAACATGCCAGCGCTCCGACAGGATCGGTTTGTCTTCAAGGTCGCGGTAGGATACGACCAGGGTGCTGCCTTTCAGCGTCAGCATTACAAACCCGTTGTATCCTATGTCATGGCGTCCTGCCCTGGCTTTAATCCGCTGGTCGTAAAATGCTATCCGGTCCCGATCCCCGGGATCGGGAGGCAGATCCATTTCCACAGGCATTCCTCCTGTCCCGATACACCGCCCGTATACCTGTAAGCCTTTTGCTGCTTCCTGGAATTTATAGCCGATCAGCCGGTGCTCATGCCCCCAGAACCAGATCACCGGCCTGTCAGGCTGCTTCAGTATATCAGCTATCTGCTCCGCCGGCTTCCGGTACCCTTTCCTGAAGCCTGAGATGACCGGATGATGGCTCAAAAAAATAATTCCCCTTCGGTCTGAAGGATCTCCCAGCCTGACCTGCTCTTCCAGCCACCCTACCTGCTCCTTTCTTAAATGACAATCGGGAGGAAACAGCACCTCCAGCAAAGGTCGCCCTACCGAAGTATAACCCGTATCGAGGCCTATGATCCGCCAATATTCGTTTTCAAGGCAAAAGAAACCGGCCTGCTGCGTCCGCTTCAGTTGTCCGTCCATCGCGTACATTGCCGGAAGCAGGTGATTAAAAAATGCATTCCCGTTTGAGTACATTTCGTGGTTGCCGGAAAGCGTCAGGCTCCCTGACCTCCCGTAATACCATGAGGCATGGGGCGCCGTAAAATTTTCTTCAACTTCCTTAGGGGCGCCGACAAAATAGATATCGCCCAAATGCAGCGTATAATCGGGCGTATATCGGGCAACCGTGTGAGCTACCGCATCCGATTCCCTGGTATCGTTCGCCCAGTCCGAAAGCAGCGCTATCGTCACATCGTCCTTCTTCGATGCGGGCTGCAGCGGGTAAACTCCCGTGTCGTCATTGGCGGGGTAATATTGATAGGGGTGCCTCCTGCCCAAACGGCTTCTCAGGTAATGCCAGCCGAATCCTATTATATTGGTTTTGACAAACTCGTCGATCCGGCGTGTTACCGACGAAGTTTCGGCAACGTATTTTTCGTATAGCTTCTGTTGGGCCTTCGCATGGTTTTCGGCTTCTGTATGTCCTAGATCCAGGTATTTCTCGGTATTACTTTCTGAGCGCAGCGACATACCCTTTCAAGCTCTGGTCATACAACACAGAAAATAAAATCTCTCCCCTGGTTATTCAGTCTTCGGACGGGCATACTGGTGATCCGGAAAGCTACAGCGCCTCCTTTAGTTTCTTCTCCAGCTCTTCAGCCAGAGGTACGAGCACGTGATCCTCGATAATAGCATGCTTGCGGAGCTCCATCTCGAAAAGCTCAACCTGGTTCAGGAAAATCCGGTAGGGAAGCGGAGGCGCCTCATCTTTTTCCACAAAGCTGTGTATGATAACGCTCACTTCCTTCAGTTCCTCTTCTACTTCGTCGTGATTCTCGCTGAAGGCGTCGATTGAATTGCTTTTGAAAAGCTCCTGCAGCTCTTCTTTGGAAAGCAATCCTTTTTCCGCGCGTATCAGCTGCCGGATATAAGGCAGTACCAGGCTCTCTTCCAGCTTGAAATGCCTGACCAGCTTGTTTTTATATTGGTTAAAAAACATGGCAAGGCTGGCCAGAAGCTGGTGTGTCTGCCCGAATTTACTGAAAATATGCAATAGGGACTGCTCCAGCTCGGGCACCTTCTTGGTAAGGTAATAACGGTGAGACGCGTGTATATAGGTAACTATTTCCTCGAGTGAGAACTTCCTGAGCTTCTGGTGAAAAAAATCGGCGTCGCTATCCGAAGCATACAGGTCCAGTATCAGCTCCACCAGCTCATGATTAAGCTCTATTCCCTCGAATGTACGCTTCTCCGTCACCACCGGTTCGTCCAGCCTTTCAGTAACCAGTTCGTACATTTTTGTGGTGGAGATCAGCTCCTCGTATGTTCTCGGATTCATAGGTCAGATTCTTTAATTTTTTTTAAAGTTATCATCTTTTGAAAAAACTCAAAATGACAAAAGTGGTAAAGTCAATAAAAAAAACTTTGTATTCGCATATTTGGAGCCTGTAAAGTTAAAGCGGCTCCCGGAGCAACGGCAGGCTCATGCAGTGAAATCCGCCTCTTGCCCTCGAAAGCTCGGCCGACGGTATCCTGATCAGCGTATCTTTCAGCCCGTCGGGGGTAAGGCTGCCCGATTCGAACCCGAGCAGCACCGTCTCGGCGTCGGTTACCCCGAAACCGGCCTGCCTGAATGCCTCTGAAGTCATATCGTTGCGGTCATAGCCCAGCACGATCCCCTCCCGGACCGCCAGCAGGTTGCACGAATCCGTCCATTGTTCACGGTCGCTGTAGGGGAATTCGCCCATTCCCGAATAGATAAACCTTACCGGTTCATCGCTCCCCAGATCCTCCAGGCTGATTTCCTGCAGCAGGTCTTCGAGGTTGTCAATGCGGACGGGCAAATCTTTATCAGCCCTGAACTGAAGAATTTCCAGCTCCTCCTCGATCTGCTTCCCGGCAAAAAAATGAAGGACATCTTTCTTCTTCTGCCGGTCGCTGTGCCGCCCCAGCGACTTGAGCAATACCCATACATTTTTCCGGACCTGCGTAAAAATTGTATCTATATGCATGTAGTCGCGCTTTTTAGGGATCCTTATAACGGTTACCTTCTCCACAATTTTCTTTTCAAAAAGCACCCCGATCGCCTGCTGTACGGCATACAGGGACGTCCGTTGGCTATAGCCCATCAGCAGATGCCCCGGCGAAACCATCATGACATCTCCTCCTTCCAGCGTAGAGCGGTAGTATTCACTGGCATACTTTTCATCCGATAGCAGGAAAGGCCCGGGGTTATCAGGCAGCTCGAGAATTTCCGGAACGTGCCTATTAAAATAAGGATGATTGAAAAAAATATACTGCGCCAGAAGAGACTCCCTCGTCCTGACGCTGGTAGCCGGCTTACTCAGCAGGACATGCCTGTTGACCACGATGCCTATATCCCTCGTAAATATGAGATTCGGCAGGGGCGCAAACAGCATGGTACGATCGGGGAGCGTTCCGGATATAAAGATCCGGGCAAGCTCGGATGCGTCGAACGTGTCGAGATATTCCTGTGTTTTGTAGGAACAACGTTCAATACCACAGATAGACGACGTCAGTTTCAGCCGTATCGTTTTGTCCTGCAGGATCCCGGCCAGCAAAACCTCGAATTCCACTACGTTCGGAGAATTAAAATAGTCGCGATGGCCCGGCTTGAAAAAGTCCCGTCTTTTGTCTGCCAGCAGTTGTCGCGTCCGGCCTTTTATTTTACCCGGGTCGAGGAACCAGAGCAGCAGCATGACATAATAGTCATATTCCTTCCTTCTCATCGTGTCGAGGTGTACGATGTCCTCAAATAACCAATCCTGCGCTTTGGAAGGGATGACCTTGCCAAGCCCCCGGTCGGGGCTGTGTATAAGGACCCGCCGGAGGGCTCCTATTTCGGAAGATACTTCGACAGATGTATTATTTCCCGTTTTACTCATGTTGTGAAGTTGTAAAGTTGGGTCTCCCCCTCACCTATTTAGCGGTTTCCCTACAAAAAAGCAAATTCCAGGAACAAGTCGACGGCTTATTCGGTTGATTAAAGCAGAAGGTACGGGATTTCACTTTACCGGTTTTATTTAACGGTTAATCCTTGCTACTTTTGTATTCTTTTTTGATTTTGAAAACGTCACTAATAAGGGTATATGCTCAGAATTAAAGGCCTTCGGGCTTCTATTGGAGATAAGGAAATACTGAACGGCATAGATCTGGAAATCAACCCCGGAGAAGTACATGCCATCATGGGCCCCAACGGCTCGGGAAAAAGCACGCTGGCCTCCGTTCTGGCCGGAAGGGAAGATTATGAAGTGACTGCGGGCTCTATCGAATACAAGGGCGCCGACCTGCTTGAAAAAGCGCCTGAAGAGCGTGCTGCCGAAGGAATTTTTCTCGCTTTTCAGTATCCTGTGGAAATTCCGGGAGTTACCACTATCAATTTTCTGAAAACCGCAGTCAATGAAATCAGGAAGTACAACGGTCAGAACCCGCTGGATGCGGCCCAGTTCCTCAAGCTCGTCAGGGAGAAGGCAAAGCTTGTCAACATGAACGATTCACTGCTCAAAAGGGCGTTGAACGAGGGGTTCTCCGGCGGTGAGAAAAAAAGGAATGAAATTTTCCAGATGGCCGTCATGGAGCCCACTCTTGCAATCCTGGACGAGACGGATTCAGGTCTGGACATCGATGCGCTCAGGATCGTCTCCGAGGGAGTGAATAAGCTGCGGTCGCCCGAACGGTCTACTATTGTCGTAACGCACTACCAGCGACTGCTTGACTACATCGTGCCGGATTTTGTCCACGTATTGTATAAGGGGCGCATTGTCAAATCCGGCCCCAAAGAGCTTGCGCTGGAGCTGGAAGAGAAAGGGTACGACTGGATCAAGAAAGAGGCTGCGGACGTGGTTTAATGAAATGAGCAGTCAGGTATCACACATGAAAGAAAATACAGTTCTTAAAGACTTGCTGGCGGAGGATTTCGCGCACCGGGAGACCCTTGCCAACGGCCAGGCGAAGAGTTCATCATTTCAACAACGAAAAAATGCTTTTCAACAGTTTGAGACATTAGGATTTCCTACTCCCAGGAACGAAGAGTGGAAGTATTCGAATGTCAAAAACCTGGTAAATGAAAGCTACTCCTTTAACAGGCCTGCCCACCTTACCGAGGCGGATCTGGCCGCTTTGAGCATCCCCGACCTGGTCGGAAATATCATTTACTTTGTTAACGGGGTCTACCAGCCGGGTCTTTCCAACCTGGTCTCTCCGGCAGAGCAGGTGCTCATTTCCCCTCTGAGGGAAGCCTGGAAAACGCATCCCGATCTCCTGGCCTCCTATTTCAATAAGCTCGCGAAGAATGAGGAAGAGGCATTTACCGCCTTGAATACTGCTTTTGCGGACGAAGGCCTTTTTATCCACGTCCCGGAAGGAAAGGTAGTTGAGCAGCCCGTGATCCTCCGTTTCGTGTCGGATGCGCGCGGTGAAAATACCGGGTGTATGTCGAGGGTAGTAGTTGCCGTAGAAAAAACCGCTCAGGTTAAGTTTGTCGAGTCATTCCGAACCATAGGCGACGGTAAAGTATTTACCAATATGGTCACTGAAATTTCGGTAGCCCCATCGGCGAATGTAGAATATTACAAAGTCCAGATAGAATCCGGGAATACCCACCATATCGGGACCACCCAGGTGCGGATGCTCGACCGCAGCCAGTTCTACGCGGCAACAGTTACGCTCGAAGGCGGTTTTGTGCGAAATAATCTCAATATAGAGCTGGACGGGCAATACTGTGAAGCGCATATGTACGGCCTTTACCTTCCCGACGGGAAGCAGCATATCGACAACCATACGCTGGCCGATCACAGGCAGCCCAATTCTTACAGTAATGAGCTCTACAAGGGAGTCCTCCTGGATCAATCGGTAGGCGTATTCAACGGGAAGGTATTTGTAAGGCCCGATGCACAGAAAACAAACGCCTACCAGTCGTGTAAGAACGTAGTGCTTTCGCCGGGTGCAAAAATGAACACCAAGCCGCAGCTGGAGATCTTTGCAGACGACGTCAAATGCTCGCATGGAACGACTACCGGCCAGCTCGACGACGAGGCTTTGTTTTACCTTCGTTCGAGAGGTATCCCGAAGAAGGAAGCGCTAGGCCTGCTGATGTTTGCCTTTTGTGAGGATGTGCTCAGCAATATAAGAATAGAGCCGATCCGGGAGCATCTCGAAAAGATCGTTGCCCGGAAATTGAACGCTGAAGAGGAATAACCCACGGGAACGCAGGTTTCTGCGGACAATCTTACTTCGGGAAATACTTACTCATCTTTTGTTACAGGGCCATGGTAGCTCAGAACATCGATATCAATGCTGTAAGACAGCAATTCCCGATCTTAAACCAGACTGTGAACGGCAAGCCCCTGGTTTATTTCGATAACGCTGCCACCACGCAAAAACCCCGGCAGGTACTGGATTCACTGCTTCATTATTATGATGGCTACAACGCCAATATCCATCGGGGCATCCATACGCTGGCTGAAAAAGCGACCGGCGCATTCGAGGAAACCCGTACCGCATTTCGCCGCTTTCTGAACGCTTCGGGAAACGAAGAGATTATTTTCACTTACGGCACGACCGATGGGATCAATCTTGTCGCGCAGACTTTCGGCAGGAAATTTATCGGCCCGGGAGACGAGATCATTATCAGCGCGATGGAGCATCACTCCAATATCGTGCCCTGGCAGATATTGTGCCAGGCTAACGGATGCTTCCTTAAGATCATCCCTGTCAACGACCAGGGTGAGCTCGATATGGAAGCTTACGGAGAGCTGCTTTCCGATCGTACTAAACTGGTTTCTGTTGTACATGCTTCCAATGCCCTCGGTACGGTCAACCCGGTCCGGCAGATGATCAGGATGGCGCACGAGGTCGGGGCAAAGGTGTTGGTAGACGGGGCCCAGGCCTCCTCGCACCTGTCGCCGGATATGCAGGAGCTCGATGCGGATTTCTATGTATTATCGCTTCACAAAATGTACGGGCCGACGGGCGTGGGTATTCTTTACGGTAAAAAAGAGCTGCTTGACTCCATGCCCCCCTATCGCGGCGGCGGGGAAATGATCAGGGAAGTGACCTTTGCCAAAACGACCTACAATGACCTCCCCTACAAATTTGAAGCAGGCACGCCCAATATTGCCGATGTGGTAGCCGCAAAAAGTGCGATCGAATACATAGAGTCGCTCGGAAGGGACAATATAGCGGCATACGAAAAATCTCTCCTTGACTATGCTACAGACGCGCTCGGCTCTATTGAAGGGCTCAGGATTGTCGGCCAGGCCAGGGAAAAAGTAAGCGTGCTTTCTTTCGTTATACCCGGTATTCATCACGAAGACCTCGGCGTGATCCTGGATCAGCAGGGTATCGCGATCAGGACAGGCCACCACTGTGCCCAGCCTCTTATGCAACGTTTCGGCATTACAGGAACCTCGCGGGCCTCTTTCGCTGTTTATAATACAGTCGGTGAAATCGACAGGCTTAAAACAGGTATTGAGCGCGCCGTTACGATGTTAAAATAGCCGCGGCTGCTCACCAACCGAAAATTTTTGCGCAGGTATATGACGATTAATGAAACACAGGACGAGATCATCGAAACCTTTGATCTTTTCGACGATCCCCTGGATAAAACGCAATACATTATCGACCTCGGGAAAAAACTGACGCCGATAGACGAAAAATACAAAACTGACGAGCACCTGATCAAAGGTTGCCAGTCGCGTGTGTGGCTGGCGGCCGAACTGAAAGGTGAGCAGCTGCATTTTTACGGTGACGGCGAGCCGGAAGCCCAGATAGCCAAGGGGTTGATCAGCCTCCTGATAGATGTATTATCGGGTCATCAGCCGGAAGAAATTGCAAATGCAGACCTGTATTTTATAGAGAAGGTAGGGATGGGTAACCTCGTGACTTCAAGAAGGGCCGGAGGGCTGAATTCGATGATTCAGAAAATGAAGCATTACGGAACTCTCTATTCCGAACTTCACGCATAAATGTAACAAGCCATGTCCGAGATATCCGAAGAAGACCTCAAAGAAAAGGTCATAAAAGCAATAAAAGAAGTCTATGATCCGGAGATACCGGTAGACGTTTACGAACTGGGCCTGATCTACGACCTGAAAATATTCCCCGTCAATAATGTATACGTATTGATGACGCTCACTTCTCCGTCCTGCCCTTCCGCCGGATCTCTGCCCGGCGAAGTGGAACTGAAAATCAGGGAAGTGGAAGGAATAAACGACGTCAGCGTAGAGCTCACTTTCGATCCGCCGTACTCGACCGAGATGATGTCGGATGAAGCCAGGCTCGAGCTTGGTTTTATGTAGACGGCCCGGTATACCCGGAAAAGTAAAGACCATCACCGAAAAAAAGAATTATTGATAACCAAAAAAACTGCTTATTACTATGTATCCGCCACAACTGGTTGCCCCGATGAAAGCCGATCTTACTGATGCCGGTTTTACAGAGCTGTTGACTGCAGAAGACGTCGACAACTATTTTGCCAATGCGAAGGGAACGACGCTGGTTATGATCAACTCCGTTTGCGGATGCGCTGCAGGTGCCGCAAGGCCTGCGGTAAAGGCTGCCCTGGCTTACAGCGAGGTAAAGCCCGACAATCTCGTTACCGTTTTTGCCGGTGTCGATCAGGAAGCTACGGCTAAAATGAGGGAATATACACTTCCCTACCCGCCTTCTTCGCCGGCCATAGCCATATTTAAGGACAAAGACCTGGTGCATTTCATCGAAAGGCATCATATAGAAGGTCGTTCCGGCCAGATGATCGCCGAGCACCTGGTGGAAGCATTCCAGGAATTCTGCGGCGAAAACGCTTAAGAAAAAACGTTTCTTGATTAAACTACAGAAGATGTTTTAAAAGTGCCAAAGTGCAGAGTGTAGAGAATGAGGGGAAGGAGTTTGCGTGCTTTTTAAACATCTTCTTTTCTTCTCTTGGATATCTGGGCTGGTAATCTTTAATTTGATGTATGACCGGTCACTTGTTCTCGTCCTACATCCCCGGAAAACCTGAAGGGAGCTCTACCTTCGATCAGCTTCTGAAGCTTTTCGAACAACTTCTGCTTGCGTCCGGAGATCCGGCTCAGGCCATGAGCTGGCTTAGCGAGCTCGACGTAAGATACAAGCTTACGGACGATCGTTACGGGATAGGCGATTTCTTCAACGACCTGATCAGCCGGGGCTACCTGAAACAGAATGACCCGGAAGGCCGTTCTTTTTCCGTCAGCGCCAGGATGGAGCAGGATATCCGGAAAAATGCCCTGGAGGAAATTTTCGGAAAGCTCCGCCGGTCGAAAAGCGGGGGCAACCATCCCACACCCTTCAGCGGGGCGGGAGATGAGTTGGGCAGCGATTTCAGGAACTACGAATTCGGCGATACCCTTGACCAGATTTCAATGCCGGAATCTGTCAAAAATGCACTCGTCAATCATACTCCGGGAGAATTCACGCTCATGGAAAGCGATCTGCAGGTCGTGGAAAAAGAGCAGAAATCAACCACGGCAACGGTCGTAATGATCGATATCAGCCACTCGATGATACTATATGGGGAAGACCGGATAACGCCGGCAAAGAAAGTGGCGCTGGCCCTGGCCGAACTGATCAGGACAAAATATCCCAAAGACGCCCTGGATATAATCGTATTTGGAAATGATGCCTGGGAAATCAGTCTGAAAGACCTGCCTTATCTCCAGGTAGGCCCTTACCACACCAACACCGTGGCAGGCCTGGAGCTGGCTATGGATCTCCTCCGGAGAAAGAAAACCAGGAATAAACAGATCTTTATGATCACCGACGGCAAGCCGACCTGTCTCAGGGAAGGGATAAAATACTATAAAAATGCGTTCGGGCTCGACCGAAAGATCCTGAACAAGACGCTCACTATCGCGTCGCAGTGCCGCCGCCTTGATATTCCGGTAACTACCTTCATGATTGCTTCTGATCCATACCTTAAACAGTTTGTCAGAACATTTACAAAAGTCAACAATGGCCGTGCGTATTACAGCAACCTGGACGGCCTCGGAGGATTTGTGCTGGAAGATTTCCAGAGAAACCGGCGAAAGAATATAAAATAGAGGCTATGTTGCCCAGGCTTTTTCTTCTGCTCCTCATCCTTTCCGTTTCCAAAGCCGGCTTGCTTGGCGCGCAGCAACACGCTTCTGCAATTATAGGCGACTATTGGACCCGGAACTTTACCGACGAAAACGGCTTGCCCCAGAACAGTGTAAAAGATCTTGTGCTTGACGCTTCAGGCTTTCTCTGGATGACCACCGAAAGCGGTATTGTCCGTTTTGACGGAAAAAATTTCCGCACCTTCTCCAGTAATAATACTACCATTACATCAAATCGTTTCCGGATTTTTGCCAGGCCGCTTTCCGGAGGGTTCGACGAATTCTATGCTCCTAATAACAATGCTGAAGTCCTGCACATCAGGAAAGGCCGGGTAGAGCCCGTTGCTTTGACCAAGGAGTTCACTTTTAGCGAAATCCCGGCGCTCCATGGGAAAAATGCCGACTGGCACAACGGCGTTCAGTACAACTTCTGGAAACCCGAGCCTGGTTCTGTTTTCCTGTTATCGATTGTTGAGAAAAAAAATTCTTTCTTCACATTTGATGAGGATAGCATCCGTCTGTTTGATAATGGTCACAAGGTCTGGCAAATAGCTCATCAGCTGGATTACTACGGCGACTTTTTTCATTTCAGCGGACAGCTGTATTATGCAAACAGGACCCAGGGTATACAACACTGGACGCTGTCAGGACCCAAACACGCGAAAATTACAGGCGATATTAAAAATAGCGCTCCGGGCATTTTCTTAAAAGTCTACAACAATAATAATATATCGCAGACTTTCGGGTATGCAGACAATTGCCTGTACCTTCTTTCTCAAACCGAGCCGGGCACTCTTCATGCCAGGCTTCTCATGTCGGATATAGGCCTGGATTCAATCAATATCGCTACGCTGCTTTTCGACGAACCGCATAAAAGACTGTTTATCGGAAGCTACACAAAAGGTTTATATGTGTTTAGCAAAAAATATTTTACCGTGCTCAGGGAAACACCCTCCGGATCAGGAAAAGATAACGTCTACTACGCCCAGGCTGTTCTCGACAGTCATACCGTTATCACTCCCCAGGGGACCATCCTCGGGCTGGATCCCGTATCGGGAAAAGTCGCTGCAAGACAAAGCAAAACTTTCATGCCCACACTGGCCAACAGGTGGCTCAGTTGCGCCAGGGATAACGCGGGAAATATCTGGATAAAAGACGGGAACCTGCTGACCTTGCACGACAGGGTCGACCAGAAAGAGCTGCTGCGTTATGCGCTTCCTGCACAGATTTCCCGGATCAAGGAAGGAAAGGATAATAATTTATGGATCGGAACTGCAGGGGATGGTCTTTACAGCCTGGACCAGACCACGAAGGCGTCGCCTGAGCATTTTCTGAAAATTGAAAATATGGAGATCACCTGCATGGCTCACGAGAATAAAAATGTCCTTTGGG
The DNA here is from genome assembly GCA_037191015.1 of Spirosomataceae bacterium. Classification (GTDB taxonomy): domain Bacteria; phylum Bacteroidota; class Bacteroidia; order Cytophagales; family Spirosomataceae; genus Ravibacter. The sequence continues at coordinate 9,707 of JBBCKD010000006.1, read as the reverse complement.
CAGGGACAAACAAGGGCCTCTACCGGGTTGACCTGCCCTCAAAAGCGTTGACAAAAATTGAACCCGCAGATGACATTTATATACGCAGCCTTTACATTTCCGGGCCCGGTGAGATATGGCTCACAACCTATGATTCCGGTTTTTATCTTTTTAAAGACGACCGCCTTACACAGTTTCTATTCGATAAGAAGCACTACCTGCGGAGCTCACATTGCATTGTGGAAGACTCCCTGGGATATTTCTGGATCAGCACCAACAAAGGCCTTTTTCAGCTCAAAAAAAATGATCTCCTTGCATATGCCCGGAACAGGAGCGGAGGCGACATCTGGTACAATCACTACCTGTCGCAGCAAGGGTTCAATACAAACGAGTTTAACGGTGGATGCGAGCCTTGCGCCGTCCGGCTCCCGAGCGGGTACGTCTCTTTCCCTTCCATGGACGGATTGGTCTGGTTCAAGCCGGAGGAAACGGAAGCGGAACCTCCGACAAGCGATATTTTCATTGATAAAATTGAAGCGGACGGGCAGATATTTGACAGCGAAGACGCGAACCTGAGCTTCCCGTTTGCGCCGGGACATCTCCGGCTGGATATCAGCATTCCCTATTATGGTACCAACCAGGAAATTATGCTTGAATACGCCTTGGTCAGCAACGGCTCCCCGGACGACTACAGCTCCCTGAAATGGACTCCGACAGGCGAAAATGCCCCTACTGCTATCCAGCTTTTCAACATCAGCCCGGGTAATCATACGCTGCTCCTGAAAAAGGTCAACGGCTTCGGGCCCGGCAACTATACCTATAAAAAGCTTTACCTGTCCATACCCTTCCCCTGGTACCGGACCACCTGGGCATATTCGATATTTTTTCTCATCTTCCTTATAATTATATTTCTGATCACCAGAATAAATAATCTCTATCTACAGCGGAAGAACCGTATACTTGAAGAGGCAGTGGCCACGAGAACATCCGCGCTGACCCAACTGCTCGGAAAGCTGGAGATATCGAGAGAAAATCTCGAAAAACAATCCTTTATCAAAGAGCAGGTTATTGCTTCGATCAGTCATGATATCAAGACGCCGCTCAGGTTTCTTATCCGCCTCAACAAAAAGCTCTACGATCATCTCAGCAACGGGGAAAACGAGGAGTCAATAGAGATCTCCAAAGCCAGCTACGAAACCGGTAAAAATCTCGACAGCCTGCTATCCAATTTATTGGAATATGTGAAAACAAACCCCCTGAAAACAGAAGAAATCACCTCGAAACCCATACACCTTTATACCCTGGTTGAAGATAAAATTTCTCTTTTCAAATCAGCTTTCCTGCTTAAGCAATCGGAATCCTTTGTAAACAACGATGTCGGGCGCAAATGGGTGGTCACGAGTGATTATCACCTTCTCGGCATTATTGTCCAAAATCTCCTGGACAACAGCATCAAGGCTGCTTCGAAAGGTTTTGTCTCCATTTTTGTCGACAAAGACAGCAATTCCCTGGTATTTCATAACACCGGGTACCCCATGCCCGCAGCAATATGTGAGTGGGTAAACTCGAAGGATCTGGGACTGGTTAACGAAAGAAGAATAGGTATTTCGCCGCAAAACGGCATAGGGCTTATGATCGTCAAACAGATTGCCAGCCTTCTCGGTGTGTCCCTCAGGGTTGAATCGTCATCGGATGACGGTACTTTTTTCTACGTAAAATTCCCTGACGGTATATCGGAAATATAGGCAAAGTCTCCGCTTTTTTCAAATACCGACTTTCATTTTAGCGATCAGCTCGACCAGGTTCGACACTTCCATTTTCGCAAAAACCCTCGCTTTAAATGTACTGATCGTTGACAACTGAAGGTTCAGGATATTACCTATTTCTGCTGTGCTGTGCCCCTTTACAAGCAGGTTTGCTACATCCATTTCACGTTTCGACAGCTTCGACAGCGGGTTCAGGTCCAGCGATCCTTTATTGATCAGCGAGTTAAGCATGGTTTCCTGCAGGGAATTGCTGAAATATTTCTTCCCGCTTTCAATGCAATTCAGCGCGGTCAGAAACTCTTTTTCGGGGGCGTCTTTTGAAAGAAACCCGTTTGCTCCCGCCTGCAGGTAAGCCAGGCCATATACGCTTTCGCTGTAGCTTGTGAATATCAGGATCGGGACATCAGGGTTATGGAATCTGATCGTTTCCATCATTCCGATATTGTTTCCGCCCGGGATGTTAATATCGAGAATAATAAGATCGAAACTGTGCTGCTTTACCTTCGAGAGAGTTTCGGGGAAATCGTCGGCCAGCGTTACCTCAATTTTGGGATCCAGCCCTTTCAGCAGGAACTTAATCCCGGTCCTTACGACAGCATGATCGTCTGCTATAAGAACCTTCAAAATCTTTCGTGTGTTCATGGAAATTTTGGCAAAACCTTTTTAAGGTCCGCATGTTTAAACAGCCGCGGCTATTTACATTGCCGGACCAAGCGCATAGAAATTAATCAAACAAATCTATTGGAAATATTGACAGTAAATACCGTTGTCGAGTTATTTCTACAATTACTCGGCTTTTTTCGAAAAAGGAAAATCTAAGTTCTACAACACATTTAAAAGCGTAGGCGTAAAATTGCGACTCCTAAGGGTCCGAACCATGCGGTATCCTAATGATACTTCAAACATAATTAAAACTAAAATACACTCTTATTATGAAATGGGTTTTACGCACTTTTACGGCTGTTGCCACAACTATGTTGATTGGCTCGGCCGGATTACTTCACGCCCAGACCACGTCTGCAGCTTTTGACGGTGTAGTTTTCAGGGATTTGAATGAGGATGGTGTTAAGGATGGCGATGAAGCAGGTATTCCCGGGGTTTTGGTAGAGCTACGCAAAGGAGGCGGAAACGGGAGTGTTCCCGGAAACCCTCCTTACCTTCACGCTTCTGCCATTACAAATGCTGCCGGACAGTATTCGTTTTCAAAGGAAGACCTACCCGATGGAAATGACTACCAACTTAGGTTTTATTATCCCCAGGAAGCATTCGCGACCACCACAGCCGGTTTTGGAACAACCGCTAATTTTGCCCGTGTACTAAATATCGACATTTCGGGAGGAACGACAGTGAACGAAACCGTTAGCCTCGGGCTTACACCAAAAGATGACGTCCGGGCTGAAAGCAACTTTAAAGCGCTTACATCAACTAACTGGAATGACCCCGTAAACATCACTTTACCGCAGTCGCCGACAGGTCTTGGCAATTTGATCGGAGTAAAGATTTATTACAACCTTCACGTTTACAACCCGAACGTTTCGGTTGAGAATAAGTGGGTTGAGGGTAGCGAGGACAGCCCGATCACTACCGGGCAATTTACGACCACGGCTAATTTTACCGCTACACGTCCTTTCGTAGGAGGGGAAGATGGTCCGTTCATTGTTAACTACATGTATCCGATAAGTCCTTTGAATCCCGGCGAGAACGTAACGCTCAATAAACTGCACAGCTCTGCAGGCGGAGAAGACTACATGTACGAATACACCTCCGGAATCTCTAACTTCATAGGTGACGGGACCTTTCCGGTTCCCTTCCAGTCAGAAGGTCTTTCCTCCTTTGGGGGCAGCGGGAATTTCCAGGCCAGTATTACGACACAATCATCTGTAGGTGTATTCATCGTCTACATCTACGAAGAAGGCTCACTCCCGGTAAAACTTGCTGATTTCACAGCCCGTATGGAGGGCAGCATCGGGGTACTTAACTGGAGTACTACCGAGGAAACCAACAGCTTTGCATTCGAGGTAGAACGCAGCTCTAACGGGAAAAAATGGGCTACTCTCGGTACTGTGGCCGCAAAAGGCGAAAGCACCAGGCTTGAAAATTATACTTTCTCCGATGCCGGGCTTACAAAAGGGATCAACTACTACCGCCTGAAAATGGTCGACAGGGATGGCAGCTTTAACCACTCGCATATCATCTCGTTGAGATCTTCTTTCGGCAAAGAGGTAAGGGCTGTGACCTATCCCAACCCGACTTCCGAGGCTGTGTTCCTTCAAAATGTAGATGCCGGCCAAATCCGGAGCATCGATGTCATCAACACAACCGGAAGGACCTTGCTGAACAGCAAAGTTTACGATCCTGCCAAAGGAATCGATGTAAAGAATCTTCCGAACGGGTTGTATTTAGTGCGCTATATCCTGGCTTCGGGTGAGCAGGAAGCGCTGAAAGTTATAGTACGCCACTAATCTCTTCTCTTGATAATAAATAATCCTGTAACAATATCCACATTGTTATCACCCTCGTTCCCTGCGCGTCCTGAACAGATTCGCAGGGAAAGTTTTTTTAAAGCCATTTATCCATATCCCTGTTCCACTTTTCCACAAATTCCTGGTAGAACCTGCCGGTACCCGCCCCGGAAAATCCCGTATGGATCGCCTTAACCGCTCCGTCTCTCCCGATAATGATAGTCGTAGGAAAAGCCAGGAAAGTATTGAGCGCCTCGAATTTTGACTGTACGTTCTCATTATCAGGCTTCCCGCCGAACAACATTTCATACCTGATCCCGTATTTATCTACAAGCCTGCCCAGGGTCTTCTTCGCATATGCAAGATCATCTTTCACCTCGAATCCTACACCTATGATTTCCACTCCCCGTTCCCTGTTTTTTTCATACCACGGGTTCAGAAATTCGATCTGATCGATACAGTTCGGGCACCAGCTCCCCAGGATATCTATGATTACGACCTTTCCCTTATACCGCTCATCGCTGAGCGAAATGGTGTCGCCGTTCAGATTCGGAAGCCGCAGCTCCAGCTTACTGAATCCGGGCTTCAGGTGGGTAAGGCCATAGGAATCGGCAAGAGCTGCGTTTTCGTTTCTCACGCCGGTGAAATGCAGCGCCTTGCTGCCAAAGCCGATCGTGCCCGTTAGCCTGCCGTCGCTGTCTATTCTCCCCTGCACGAGCGTCACACCAATGCCGCTAAAGCCGGAAAGCCAGAACTGGTCGCCATTCACGTTCCCTTCCAGCTCCCGGGTATCTCCCGTAATTGCCAATACTATGCCTTTCAGCTTGTTTTCTTCCTGCGAGAATACCGCAACCCGATTGGCGGCTTCGCCCTCCCGCTCAGCTATCGAGAGCGACCAGGTCCCCGACAGGTTCAAGGCAGGCTGCACTTCGGCTCCGGGTTTCACAAACCGGTAATCCTCTCCGCTTTTTGCTTCAAACCTGAGTATGCGGGATGTATTTCCGGGCGCCAAGTGCCTGTACTCCCCGGATAGTGATCCGTCGGGCAGAATTTTTGCAAACAGCTTATAATCGAATGTTTCGGGAGATATGTGAATGGAATCCTTTCCCACCTGTTCGAGGCGAAAAGTATCCCTGCGGTCTCCGTCAAGGACCGTAAAGACCCTTTCCGGTCCTTTCTCACCGATTTCGAAATTAACGGGTACCTGTTCGTCGTCCACCCAGAAAACCCCTCTCCATATCCCGTTCCTGAGCTCCGGTTCTTTTTCGCAGCCCGATAGTAACATCCATGCAAAAAGCCAGGATAAATGATGTCGTTGTTTTAAGAAAAAATTCATTTTAAGTGCTGAGTTTAAGTACCGGGTTTCCGGCATCAACGCATTGTCACATTAGCTGATTATCACTCCCTATGGTTGCCGGGGTTCATTGTCTCATCGCCTCTCCCGATAGTTACCGGGACACATCTCCCGACAAGACCGTCCAGCACCTGCTTTCCAAAAGCCCAGTCCCCCAAACCGGAAGATGCGTTGATATGTCCCTGTTCTCCTACTGAAATGAAGCTGCTGCCCCATTTTTCTGCGAAATAGGCGGACCGTTCTATGGTCATGTAAATGTCGTCGGTGCTCGCGACTACTACCGAGGGAAAAGGCAGCTTGCCCTCAGGAACCGGGGCAAAACCCTCCACAAAGGAAAGACGGCGGGATTGTTCTGCATCTGCAGGGGCGACGAGCATGGCTCCTGCTACGCGATCAGAAGTATAGCGGCTGCTCCAGTGGGCCAACGTTATGCAGCCGAGGCTGTGCGCTATCAGGATTACAGGAGATGTACCGCCCGACAGGCGCTCATGGAGGCGCTCTACCCACTTTTCCATAACGGGCCAATCCCAGTTATCCTGCTCTACACGCTCAAACCCTCCCGGGTCCTGCTGCTCCCATATGGTTTGCCAGTGCCCGCCATCGGAACCTGCAAGGCCGGGCATCGTCCAAAATTTAATCCCGTTCATTCTGATTTTTACGCAGACCTGGTTACTAATATGTAAAAATAGAGTACCGGCCGGTTATCCGACAGGCTATGCGATGAAAAACCGGTACTATTCGCGGATTTTACAACTGCGTGAAAATTGCTATCTGGCAGGCTGCCTTTTGCGCTTCAGGTGTTTTTCGTACAGCAACTGGAGGATACCGTCCTTCAGCCCTACGTCAGGCACATTCATAACTTCTGCCCCTGCCCACTCCATAGCCGCGATATAGATATCGCCTGCCGGTACGATCACGTCCGCCCTGTCGGGATTAAGCATCAATTTGTTAATACGGTCTTCCAGGTCGAAATCGGCTATATAATTCCTCATACGCCGGATTTCTTCAAGGCTCGTAGACCATTCGGTCAGCTTGGAAGAAAGGTCAAATAGCTTATTGATATTTCCTCCCGTGCCGACAGCCTTTACGGGCTTAGAAAAATTAACATGATCTTTTATCCAGTTCTGCATGGTTTTCCAGGCTCCTTTCGCCTCTTTCCCCTCCAATAGTCGTACCGATCCCAGCTTGAAGGACTTTGAAGCGATCTTTACCTGGTCCATATAAAGGTTCAGCTCCGTGCTTCCCCCTCCCACATCGATGTGCAGGTACTGGCCGTCATCCAATGCCTTTACCACCACGTTATTGGTGAGTTCCGCCTCCTTCTGCCCGTCTATGATATGGATGTGTATCCCGGTTCTTTTTTCAATGCGATCTCTTACTTCCATCCCGTTTACCGATTCCCGCATGGCAGAAGTTGCACAGGCCATATAGTCCTCAATTTCGTGCAGCTCCATAAGCAGCTGGTAGACCAGCATCAGCTTCACCATCCGGTCTTCATTATACTCGCTAATCCTGCCTTCAGTAAAAACATCATGGCCGAGCCGTAGCGGAAACCGTACATACTCGACCTTTTTTAATCTTACAACATCTGCATGAAGCACGGAAGAGATCTGCATCCGGGCAGCATTGGTTCCTATATCTATCGCAGCAAATTTCACAATTAACCGGCCAGCCTTATTTTTTTGTAATGTTACTTTTCTGTTAAAAATCCAAAGTAACACACATTTGCGGGTTTTCCCAATAGCGGCATGTCCCGCTTTGAAAATCTTACCGGCCGAACTGGTACAACAGTTTTAAGCGACCTCCGAATCCGCCGGGCGAGTCGAGATAGGGGATATCTTTGTTCTGAAAATGATAATATGCTTCTGCCTGTATGACGATGGGATCGAAAATCTTTTCAGCTCCCAGTACCGGGCTGAAATTATTGATGACCGGGTAATTAAGCTTCCTGTATTTCAGGTCGGCAACTTTCCGGAGCTTATGGCCATCCCAGAAATCATATTCGAGCGTCTGTCTGAACCTGATATTCAGGTGAGTGCCTACGCTTCCGGTCAGCACAAAGCCTCCCGGCAGCGGCTGCCTGTAGCCGGCAAACAAAGGGATCTGGGTCAGCGAGCTATAGGTAGTGATGTTCATGATATCTCCGATCATCGGAGCTCCTTTTCCGAAGGCCTTCCTGAAATTCTGCCCTGTCTGCTCCGCGAAGACTTTTTCATTAAAAAACTCCAGGTGGTCATAGCGGGTACGACTGACACCCCAGGTTACGGCAATATTCGGAAAAAGCAGGAACTCATTAACTACCCCGAAGGTATACATATTCTTTGTCCTGCTTCCTGCAAGTCCTATCCTGTAGGGACGGGAAGTTATGAAAGAAGGCAGGATATTTTTCTGCTCCAGAGGTTCCGCATTTTTTGAAAGTTTATCCGCCTTTTTTTCCGATAAGGCTGCTTTACCTGGTAAAATTCTGCTGATGTTAAAGCCGGAGCCGGAAATTTTTCTCCCTGACCTTTCCACTGTTTTATTTTCCCTCAGGATCTCCGTCAGCCCGGCCGGTTCCAGGGTCCTGCCGTCGTCTGTGCGCGCTCCTGTTCCGTCAATCGACGCCATCTCCCGGTTTACTGCGTTTTCAGGCGACATCCCCGACCCGGCGATGCTCACCTCTTCCGGGCCGGCTATCGTCTCCCCAGGAGGCTGAAAACGGGCATTGCCGCTGTTTGTCCCCTGTATATCGGACACACTATCTGTAGGCTCACTGTGGTTAACAGCCGTTCGCTCATCCGGCTGAACACTCCGGGTATCTGCTGCGGCAGGCTTCCCGGATTCAGCGTAGGATGAATTCACATTGCTATACGTTTCGCCCCCGGCTTCTTCTCCTGCAACCGGTACCCTCGTTTGTCTGTATTCCCCTGATATGCCGGCGTTGTCAGGAGCCTCCGGCTTCACATCCTCCGCCTTCTTTTCATTCTCCGGGCTCTCATAGCGGCTTACGATATGTTTCAGCTCCGCTATTTCCTCCCGCAGCTCTGTATTCTGGTAATACAATAGACCACAGGCGACGCTCAGGCCCGCGACGAACGATGCGGCAGCGCCATATGCAATTTTAGAGCGGTACGACTTCCAAAAACTACCCGGTGTATTAGCCTTATAGTATTTTTGGAAGCGATTCCAGTCTTCATCGGCAAATTCCGGCTGGATTCCCTCTAGCTTTTTTCGTATCGTTTCCTCAAATCTGTTAGTTTTCATTTTGTTTAAAAGACCGTAACTCCCAGTCCTTTGGAAACAGGTCCGGGTAATATTGCTTGATCAGATGCTGCAAGCGTGCCCTCGCCCTCATGTAGTGAGAGCGGACCGTGGCCTCGTTGATGTCGAGAATAGCCGCTATTTCCCTATGGTTATAACCATCCACGACATGCAGCATGAAAACACTCCTGTAAACCGGCTTTATAATCTGCAAGAGCCCTATTATCTCATCGCCCGTTAATTTCTCTATCACATTGTCATCAAACCTGGGAACGGGCGCATCTTCGAGAGCGATCCTGTCTTTCTGATGCTTGTTGTTCTTCCGGTAGTAGCTGATAGCCGTATTGACGACGATGGTTCTGAGCCAGGCTTTGAACGGTTGGTTGGGATCATACCGGTGCAGATTCTGGAACATCTTCAGGAAAGACTCGTTCAAAACCTCTTCCGCCTCTTCATACGAAGAGCAGTAACGAAGGCTTATTCCTTTCACATAGCTGAAATACCGTTTAAATACAGTCCTCTGAGCCAGGTTGCTGCCTTGTATACAGGCTTCAACGAGGCCTTCAAAATCGTCTCCGTCAAAAGAAGATCCGGATCTCAGTAGCAATGTCTGTTCAATTGAATCGTACCAATATTATACGGTACGTCAGGAAGGAACTATTTGTTTCAAATATTTCCCTTTTTTCTTCCGGGTGAAAACGTTCCCCGGGTGAAACCCCGGGGGGCCGGTATTCCGGGGGCTATAAATGGGTAGCGCCTGACGGCGCATTCAGTCCTCCTCCGTGGCTCTCTTTCTCCTTTGTGGTCCTCTGTGTCCCCTCTCCCTGGTGGCTTGCTTATTTGTCAGCCACAAAAAAAGGGAGACTCCGTCAGCCGGAATCTCCCTTCGTCTTTAAATGTCTGTGG
>JBBCKD010000005.1:0-23389 GCA_037191015.1 Spirosomataceae bacterium | reverse complement strand
AGAATTTTACCAAAGCTGGCCCTTTTCGGCTCATCGTAACGCCAGCAGAACCCTGACACAAGAGAAAGGTTCTTTTGCTTTGCGAGCTTCGCCGCCTCCAGCACCCTTCTTACTCCGGGCGCATCGACTGCCACCGGTTTTTCGCAGAAAACATGCTTGCCTGCTTTGATCGCAGCCGTCAGGTGTTCGGGGCGGAAATGAGGCGGAGTAGCCAGAAGCACCACATCTACACCGGAATCAAGCACTTTCTGGTAAGCGTCAAACCCGATAAATTTATGTCCTTCATCCACTTTCACCTTATCCCCGTGTACCTTTTTAAGCCCGGCAAGCGAGTTTTCAAGCTTATCACTGAAGATATCGCCCATCGCGTGCAATACCACGTTGGGGTCGGCACTCAATGCCTGCTTGGCTGCTCCCGACCCCCTGCCGCCGCAACCTATCAACCCTACTTTCAGAGTCTCACTGTTAACGCCTGCAAAGGTTTTGGAAGGAATAATAATAGATGGGAAGCTGCCCCCTGCCAGCGCCAGGCCCGCAAGCTTCAAAACATCTCTCCGCGAAGTTGCCATATTATATATGTGATTATTAATATTGTAAGCTGCTAATATACTTCTTCACCCCCTAATGTTCAAGATAAAAAAAGGTTTTTTAAAAAAATAAAAAAAGTGTAAAACAAACAATTCCGTGTCTCAGGCTATCTGCTGACAGCTTTTTCTACCTTCCCAATGAAATAAGGTTCACGAAAAGGCGGTAAGCCCCCGGCACTCCGGCCGGCAATTCGCGGAACCACGACAGGCTCGAGTAAATATAATACCCCTTTCCGTAGCGTGTGTACAGGATCCCGCTGTCAAGGGGCGCGCCTCCCGGGTCATTGGATGAAATCACCATACGATACCGCTTATCCCAGTTCTGAGGAAAATACAATCCCCGCTCCTGGACCCAGCCGTCAAAATCGGCTGCAGTGATTTTATTGGGACCGGTCAGTACCGGGCTCTGCGGATCCAGTATCCTGACCTCCGCGTCCTCAACGCTCACGCGTTCTCTCGATATATCGAAAGGATACGGCCCCAGGCCGCTTCCCGGCAGCTCTACCGGGGTATTGTACTGCACGATCAGGTTGCCTCCCTGGTTTACGTATTCGAGAAGGGCAGCCTGTTTCCGGAGCAGCGCGGGACGGGTATTGTAGGCCCGTACTCCGACGATAACCGCATCAAAATTCTTCAGCGAATGCAGCTCGATATCGCGATCTTCGAGAACAGTCACCTGGTAGCCTACTTCCTGCAATGAGGCCGGCACGGCATCGCCTGCGCCATGGATATAGCCTATACGATGCCCCCTGGTCGCCAGGTCGAGCCTCACGACCCGGCCCTTGCTCTGCGGGAAATATACCTGCCGCGGGATATGCTCGTAATCGATCACGCCCAGCCCCCGATCAAATTCTTTTCCATTCATTTCGGCTATAGCCACAATTTCCCCCTCCCCGGCATTCGCCGGCGGCGTCACGACAAAGCTTACCTGCCTGGTACCGCCCCTCTCAGCAATGTCGAAATCTGCATGGGCGGGCGCGGACTTCCAGCCGGGCGCAAGCTTTAGTCGTATCCTGCCTTTACACCCGTCCTGCGCAGCGGTAACCGTAACGGCTATAGCCCGGGGCTTTTCATCCCTGAACATGCAGACGTCTTTCTCAAGCGAGGTATACACAGGAGGCGAGATCACCACCGGCTCATACACCTCTCCTCTTACGGGGTCTCTCTTTTTAAAAACAACGGGAACCCGGTAGCTCAATTCCGTTCCCCCAACCGAAAGCCGCAGGCTGACCACCGCGGGCGGGGCATTTTCGGGAACGCCGATCTGCTGCTGGTCTCCGACTTCGAACAGGCCGGCATAACCTATGTCGCTGGTCAGCCAGTAAGGCTGGGACGTAACCTGATCCCGCGGCACTGCCGATGCAAAGACGGCCTTGAATCCTTCGTTTTCCTTCAGCTCCCTGTTCACGGTGCTGTCTGCCCGCCCGAATGGCCCGGACCACGATTTGAGAACGACGGGATAACCCGACCGGTTGATCGCCTCCAACGAGACATCGAGCTGCTGCCCCGGTGTGTAAAGGCTACGCCCCGCAACCGCTTCGAGGTACAGCCCGAGCATATCCCTGATCAGCGCCTCCGTCTCTTCCAGCTTTACCCCTTTCCAGTAGCTGCCGGGAAGAGCCGAGACAGCGGCCCTGATTTTCAGCAATGCCGGGATCCCCGTCGAAGGGTTCCCGGCATCGTATTCTTTTTTCAGTGCATCGATGAGCTCCGGTATGCGGCCGCCTCCCTCTACCCTGCTCCATGTCGTATTGATTCCATCCAGTAAATCGGACTCCGCCTTTTCTCCTTTTACGTGCTCAAAATACTCAACATCCGTCCCGCGGCTCCCTACCGCTCCGAAACCCTGGCTTTTATGCATGCTCCTGCTCCGCGCCGCCATTTCGCCGTAAGACGAGCCCAGCAACGGGCTATACCTGCCGATGTCCAGCTTGATATAATTGCCGGCATTCCTGACATATTCTTCCCTGTTCCTAACCGACCACATGCTGATATTCCACATCAGCCTTTTGGGTTTCCAGACTTCCACATATTTGAGCTGATCAGGGAACCGGCCGGGATCGCCGGCAGCTTCGAATGCCTCTGCGGCCAGCATCGCCGAAGCGGTGTGATGCCCATGCCCGGCCCGTGCGTCGGGCGGGAACCTGGTAACGATCACATCCGGCCGGGTTTTGCGGATTATCCAGACTGCATCGGCCAGAACCGCTTCCCGGTCCCAGATCTTCATAGTTTCTTCAGGGTTTTTAGAATACCCGAAATCGTTTGCCCTTGTAAAATACTGCTTGCCGCCGTCGATCCTCCGGGCCTGCAGCAGTTCCTGCGTCCTGATCATCCCCAGGAGCTCCCTCATTTCGGGACCGATAAGATTCTGCCCCCCGTCGCCCCGGGTCAGCGAGAGGTAAAAGGTCTCATATTTCCTCTCGTTGGCCATGTAGGCGATGAAACCGGTATTTTCGTCATCGGGGTGTGCAGCGAAGTAGAGAACGCTTCCGAGCACGCCAAGCTTGTCAATTTTTTGAAGGATTTCTGAAGAGGCGGGCTGACGGGGCGCCTGCGCATGAATTCCCCCGGCCCACAGAGCGACGACAGCCGCAAACAAAATATGCTTTACATTCATACCGATCATTGCTGGAAACAGGGCATGAATATAAAGAAATTTATTTCAACCCGGCCCGTATGAACTTCAGGCTTTCGACTAAATGGTTTTTGGCGGTATTGGGAGATATATCCAGCGCCTCTGCGATCTGCTCGAGGGTAAACCCTTTTTCCCGGCTGAGCTCATATACTTCTTTCTGGCGCCTGGGCAGCGACTGCAAAAGTACGGCGATCCTGTCTTCCAGTTCTTTTTTATAGATCTCCTCGATGACCGCATTGGTATGACGCTCCATTTCCTGCCATACCATTTCCTGGTATTTCTTTTCTGTGGAAAGCCTCCGGTAGTGGTCAATAAGGTGGTTGCGGGCAAGGGAGTACAGCCAGGCATCGATACTTTCCACTGAATCGGCATAGTCCTTATTTTGCCAGAATTTGATAAAAACATCCTGTGCAAAATCCTCAGCCAATGAAGGAATTTTAACGTGCTTGATAAAGAAGCGGTAGAGAAATGCTCTGTATTCAGTATATACCTGTTCCATTTTCACAGATCTTTTAGGCACCCTGTGAAATGAGGAATCATCGACATGTTTACTGCGCATTACAAAAATAAAGAAATTCTTAAATTATTTAAATCGACAGGATTTTTTTGCCACTTGGCTAGTCCTGAAAACCGGGTTATCCGTCAATGCTATAAACCGGCAAGTGATGGGGGGTGATCGAAAATGTAACCTGCGCGCAAAAAGTTATGTTGAGCCCAAACTTTAAATTGATTTATTGTGAGTAATAATGATCGCTTCATGCGGCTACTGGAAAAATACCGGAACAATACATTGTCCCCGCAGGAATACCGGGAGTTCCTGGAACTCGTCGGCGATCCTGCGGCTTTCGAGGTTATTGACCGGATATCCGGAGAAGACTGGAAAGAATCGAAAAATATCCTGCAGCGAATGGAAACCGCCCCGGTTCAACCCCGGGAAAGACGATTGCCTGTTCTCAGGATTCTATGGGGCGTCGCCGCCTCCGTGGCGATACTTGTTGCAGCCTTTCTTTTCCGGCCGGGAAGCCCCTTGACCGAACCGCTGGCTTATGAGACAGGGTATGGCGAAACCCGGACGATCCTGCTCCCCGACAGCAGTACTGTGCTGCTGAATGCCAATTCGCGCCTGGTATGGGATACAGATTGGAAAAAAGAACACAGGAGAAATGTGACACTCGAGGGCGAAGCTTTTTTTGAGGTAAAAAAGGCAAACGGGATGGAGTTTGTGGTTCAGTCAGACCATATTAAGGTCAAAGTGCTCGGCACAGCCTTCAATTTCCGGAGCCGCAACGGCCTCTCCCACGTGTTCCTGGAGTCGGGCAAAGTAGACCTGGAAATCCCGGAGCTGCAGGAAGAACCCGTTGCCATGACACCCGGCAATGCAATACAGTACGACAGTGAGAAAAAGGATCTCAGGATAGAATCCTCCTCCTCGCTCAACCGGAGCGCCTCCTGGGTAGAGGGAATGCTGGCATTCGAAAATGCCTCACTGGGAGATATCCTTGAGCACCTGGAGGAGCTGTATGGGAAAAAATTCACCGCCGAAAACAAAACCATCCTCGATAAACGCATGGACCTGTCGCTCCCCTACTCCAATTGGGACCTTATCAGGAAAGCGCTTGAGATATCGATGGACGTGAAATTTACCGAAAGCCGGGACAGCATTATCGTTCACTAATTAATTACGAAATAGGAATTAATTAAACCTTTATTCAATATGAGAAAATGTCTGCAGATTATTGTATCTGGGATCCTGCTGTGCTTTGCGCTTTCCGCCTATGCCGCAGAAAATCCGGGAGGCGCCTTACAAAGCGAAAGCCTGCTGAATATCATCCGGGATATGAACAGGCGGTATAATGTTCATTTCACGTATGATCGCGAGATTGTCGAAAAAGTAAAGATCAAAAGGCGTTATAACCCGGAATCGTACCAGGATGTAAACGAGGCCCTGAGCGTCGTTTTGCGGGAAACGAACCTCAAATTCCAGGTACTGGACAAAAAATATGTGGTGATCTACCGCGACGACCAGAAGGGGATGGAGTCGCTGCAACGGATGATCACGGTTTTACAGGAGATCATCGACCAGAAGAAAACGGACCCACCACAGCAACGGCCTACACAAAAAGAAGGCAAGGTATCCCGACTGGAAAATCTCCCGGCTCCGGAGTTTCGTATAGACAGAACCGTAAAAGGGAAGGTTTCGGATGAAAAGGGGGAAGGACTGCCGGGAGTAAGCATCCTGGTGAAGGGAACGCAAAGGGGGATGATCACCGACAGCGACGGAAACTTTTCGATTGAGGTACCGGATGATGATGCGGTGTTGGTGTTTTCGTTTGTGGGGTATGTGAGTGAGGAGGTGGTGGTGGGAAACAGAATTTCGATAGAGGTGTCGATGAAAGTGGATGAGAAGGGATTGGAGGAATTGGTGGTGGTGGGATATGGGACGCAGAAGAAGCGAGATCTTACGGGGGCCATTTCGTCTGTGAAGGCGGAAGAGCTGACGCTGACTTCTACTCCTGATGTCGGTAGGGCTTTAAAAGGGAAGTTGGCAGGTTTGATGGTCAGGGAAAACAGTGCGCAGCCGGGAGGAGGTATCGATATTCTCGTGCGGGGGGCGGGGTCAGTTAACGCAAGCAATGCGCCGCTTATTGTTGTAGATGGTTTCCCAATCGCCGATTTGCAGCAACCTTCATCCGGAGGCCGCTACAATGCCGGTACCCACAGCGTGCTGAACTCCTTTAATCCTAATGATATTGCCTCTGTCGAGGTTCTAAAAGATGCTAGTGCAACAGCTATTTACGGGGCCAGGGCGGCCAATGGCGTAATACTGATCACGACCAAAAAAGGTGCACAGGGGAAAGCCACTCTTGACTATTCGGCAAGCTATACACATCAGAGGCATGCCGATACCTATGACCTGCTTACCGCAAGGGAGCAACTGATTACGGGGAATGAATCTACATTAGAGAACTGGATGTTCAATAATAATGTGACTCCCTATGGTCCGAGGTCAATGGCGGAAGCAGAAGCAGATCCTGTCGGCGGTATAGCTCACAGACCTCTTTATACCGATGAGCAGATAAGGCAGGCCGGCGAGGGGACCGATTGGTTGGGTCTTATTACCCGCAACGGCCGAATTCATCAGCACAATCTCAGTCTGTCCGGAGGAACGGAAAGGACTCAGTATTTTGTCTCCGGGAATTATTATGATCATAACGGGATTATCAAGAATTCAGGAATCAGGCGGTTTTCAATCAGGACAAACCTGGAACAGAAGATCCATTCTTTTATGAAGGTGGGCCTTAATCTTACGGCAAGCCAGACACAGCATCAGAATAGTCAGTTAGGGAATGATGTTTCCGAAAACTCAGGTATTATACGATCGGCTATCCAGTTTAACCGTTTTATTCAGGCGATAGACGAAAATGGCAATTACCCGCTGGATCCGGTCAATGCAAGAATGTCCAACCCGTATTCGCTGCTGACCATCAGAGACGACGGACGGGTAGAACGTATTCTTCTGAATTCATTCCTGGAAATCAAGCCTATAGAAAACCTGACGTTTCAGATAAAAGCGAGTATTGATCGCGGAGCTACGAAGCGCTGGAATTATTGGCCAAGAACTACTCTGCATGGCGATGCGGATCGTGGTAGAGCTTCCATCGCCTCATCCGATAACAATAGCTATCTGACCGAATTTACGGGTAGCTACATCAAGACCTTCGATTCCAACCATAACATAAATATTCTCGCGGGAGCATCAAGACAACGGTTTCGGAATGAGAGCGAGAGCATGCTGAATACCACTTTCCTTTCGGATGAGTTTCTCTGGTACAACATAGGTTCGGGAACAGGGTTTCCTGTGGTGGCGTCATCAGGGAATGAAAATACCTTTCTTTCCTACTTCGGAAGGCTGAACTACAGTTACCAGGGAAAGTATCTGCTGACGGCTACTCTCCGAACGGATGGCGCGAGTGTGTTTTCGAGGAATCATAAATGGGGTACTTTCCCTTCCGTAGCCGTAGGTTGGAATATTTCGGATGAAAAGTTTTTCAGTGCTGTCGGCAGATATGTCTCTTATCTTAAGCTGCGGGTAAGTCATGGACAGACGGGCAATTCCGGGATAGGAAGTAATGCTTCGGCTGCCTACAGGGCTGCAACCGCTTACCTTTCGGGCACAGAGCAGTTGTTGACCGGTGTACGCCTGTCACGCCTGGAGAATCCGGACCTTAAATGGGAAACTACAACAGAGACCAATCTGGGTATCGATTTTGGTTTTCGCAACAACAGGATTAGCGGATCTTTTGAATTGTATAACAAAGTTATTTCAGACCTTCTAAATACGCACCGCTTAAACTCTTATCATATTATCAACAACATTATGGCCAATATCGGAAGTACACAAAGCAAAGGATTTGAGCTGACGGTCAACACCTATAATGTAAGCCGGAAGAATTTTGAATGGAGGTCTGTCCTGACGATGGCCAGGTTTAATGATCGATGGAAAAGCAGAGCAGCCGACTGGAAGCCCGCAATTTATGAAAATGATAATGATCCTATACGTCCGATATACTCCAGAATTTCAGACGGTATCCTGCAATCGGGTGTAGGTATACCCGAAGCCCAGCCCGAGTTGAGACCTGGTATGGTTAAGCTAAAAGACCTGGACGGCTTTCTCAGGGACGATAGCGGGAACCCGGTCGTGGACGAAAACGGTCGGTTTATCAAAACCGGTAAGCCCGACGGCCTGATAGACGATGGCGACACGAAACTACTCGGCTCAACGGATCCGGGATTAATCGTGGGATTCGGAAATACTTTCCGATACCGGGATTTTACCTTATCGTTGGATTTTAACGGTATGTTCGGGCGACAGCTGATAGATCAGACATACGTAGACTACGGATACTTTAACCAGGGAACCAGAGGCAGGCTACGTACTGTCCTGGACCGCTGGACACCTTCAAATCCTTCTACGATTCATCCCGGCTCTTTCGCCTCCAGGTACGGGGACGGGGACTTCTTCCTGCAGAACGGATGGTTCATGAGGCTTCAGAATCTTTCCCTTAGCTACAATATTCCGCCGGCCGGATTTAAAGGTGTGATTTCAAGGGCGCAGGTCACAGTGAATGCCAACAACCTGCTGCTCATAACGCCTTATACAGGGCTTGATCCGGAAACCGATTCTTATACAGCCGCTTATCCGAATGCAAGGTCATATTCCCTTCAGTTAAACCTTTCGTTTTAATCTAAAGCCAATCATCATGAAACTCAGTAAGATAGTATCTATTTTGGGAATATTTTTCACTTTAGCCAGTTGCACGGATGATCTTGAATACATTAACTATGCAGACATCAATCCAGACAATTTCCCCAAAACAGAGAGTGATGTAGATTTGTTGGTGAATGAATGTTATAAAATATTCGGGACGAACTATTCGGGAAATCTGCACTCAAGCAGCTCGATAAGAGGATTGATATTTATAGACGGAACTACCGGGATCTTGAGCCAGCAGTGGGGGAGCCAGTTAAAGGCAGCTATTCATGATTACAATCCTACGGACGTCGATTTTACAAGGTATTATGATGAGTTCTACAACCACATCAGTCTTATCACCATGACGATCGATATGATCGAGCAGATGGAAGTGAGCAAGACGAAAAAGGACCAGGCCATTGCGGAGATCCGCTTCCTGAGGGGGTACCTGGCTTATGTGTTGTTTGATCTTTACGGCCCGATCGTAATTGCTCCTTTGGAAGTCCTCAAAAACCCGTTGAAAGAGGAACCGCTCGCACGATTGGGGTATAACGAAATGGTTGCGTTTATTGAACAGGATCTGCAATATGCGTGGGAAAACCTGCCACACCCATCCGAGGCTGAATACGGAAAAGTCAGTGCCGGTCTGGCTAAAATGATCCTGATCCGGTTGGATCTTCACGAGAAGCGCTGGGACAGGGTCATCGCGCATGCCAATGACATTATCGCGCTTAATTACTATGAAATCGAAAGTGATTATTTGAAGATGTGGAAAATAGACGGAGCGATTGACAGCAGGGAGGTCATGTGGGCGATTCCGTGCGATTACCAGGGTAGAAATATCAACAATTGGCACTATGCCGCACTTCCCAATAGCTTCGACAAGCTTGTTGGAATGGAGAAAACGATCCCTTTCAGAACTTCCGGGTCGCAGGGAAGTACCTGGTGGTTCTACGACACATTCGACAAAGAAGATATACGCAAAACCAATCTGATCACTGAATTCGTAGGACGAGATGGCAATGTTTATAATCGTGAGAACCCTGACCCAACCCAGACCTTGTTATACGGGCCGCTACCTATGAAATTCGATCTGGATGCAGACAGGCCGACCGGCTGGTCTACGGTTGATCTCGTTTTGTACCGGTATGCAGATGTGTTATTGTCTAAGGCAGAAGCGCTGGCTAACCAAAAGGGGGCGCCGGATCCGGAATCAATTGAACTCGTTAACAGAATCAGGCAGCGAGCCGGAATCAGCATGATAGAACCCGGTAAATACCAAAACTTGGCAGACTTTAACGATATGATACTTATGGAAAGAGCTCATGAGTTCTGGTGTGAAAATGGTCAGTACAGGGCCGATCTGATTCGTCACGACAAATTTGTATCTAGTTGCTTCGAACGTACAGGGTCGCCCTTTACAGGGAAGTACAGAGAGTTGTTTCCGTTTTCTTTACAACGAATTGCGGAAGGCAAGGGTAAGTTTTTGCAGAACCCCGGTTACAATTAGTAATAATCTGTAATTCAGCGCCTTGAAATAACTTTATTCGAATGGGAAATATAAAGACGATCCTGGTATTTTTTGTATTTGCAATTTTCTTGTCTCCACCAACAGTTTTTGGATTGTTTGCCGACGTGCCCGATCATATAGATATCACCGTTAAAGAGACCGCAGCTATCAATTTACGGCGTCCGGTGTCCGGCGGTATCCCGATCCCCGAAGGGAAGGCGCAGCCGGGCAGCGAATTCAGGGTGACGACAAAAGACGGTCGGACGGTACCATCTCAGACGCAGATACTGGCAACCTGGAAAGACGGGAGCGCGCGCTGGGTGCTGGTGGATTTTCAGTCGGACCCGGAACCCGGTGGTGTAGAAAAATACAGGCTTAGCTGGAAGCCGGGGAATAGCGCTGTCGTATCAGGTGGGCAGCCTCAAAAGCTGACGGCCAAAAACAATATCACCCTCCGGTCAGGCGCTGTTGAGCTGAAAGCCACACAAGGAGTCCTCCTCAGGGTTTCAAACCGGTTTAACGTCAGGCTCTCTATGAAAGACAAAGCGGGGATCCGCTGTGAAGCGGCCGTTGACTCGGGCTTAATCGAGACGAAAGGGCCGCTCCGGTCCACTATGCTGCTCAAAGGATCCTTTTTCAGACCGGATGGAACCCGGGTAGTGGATTTCAGGCTGAGAGCTTCCGTATTTACCGGCCTTCAGCAATTCTATCTCGAGCCTCAGTTCCTGGCCCATGCCGATACCGGGATGATTACCTACCTGAAGGAGTTAAACTTTGAAATAGAGGCACTGAATTCCTATCGATCTGCTAAGATCGGAGGGATGGCAGGGAATCCTTCCCTATCGCCCGGGAACAGCCCGGTGAGGTTATTCCAGGTAGACGACGAAAAGTTCAGAATGGAAGGGGTTTCAGGTGAAGGTGGAAAAGCACCGGGCTGGATGGAGGTGAGTGATGGAAAAGGAACGCTGGCTATAGCGATGAAGGACTTTTGGCAGCAATGGCCGAAGTCGTTGGAAGTCAGTAAACGGTCGGCGACGGTGGGATTGTTACCCTCGTTTGAGGAAGGAGCTTTTTCGCATATGGGACCGTGGTACAAACATGATTATCTTTTCGAAGGGGATAACTACCGGATCAGGGAGGGACAAACGCGACGGTGGCAGATCTGGTGCGATTTGTCGGGTGATGGCGATCGGCTGGTCAAGTCAGCCAACCGTCACCTGGTACCGGCTGCCGATCCTTCTCAGGCGATAGCGACCGGGGAATGGGGCGTGATTGCGGCGGCAGGAACCAAAGGGATGAACGAATATGACAAATGGGCGGAGGAGCTTTTTGACGGCTATTGTACCTCTATCCGGGAGCAACGGGACTACGGCGCTATGAACTGGGGAGACTGGTTCGGCGAACGCGGTGTCAATTGGGGGAACAATGAGAATGATACGCCCTTGGCCATTCTGACACAATTTGCCCGCACTGGCGATCCGAAGTACTTTTACGCCGGAGAGCAGGCCGCCCGTCATACCAGCGAAGTCGATGTGGTCCACTCTTTGAATGAAGAGCTGAAAAAGTACTTCTCTCGCTGGGAAAGACCCGAGTATACCTCTCATACCGGAATGGTACATGAGCATAGTATCGGACACGTGGGAGGATTTTATCCGGTAGAAAAGATTCGCGAACTGTATGTGAGCAGAAACATAGGATTGGGGAATCCAAACCCCTATCTCTGTCTGGATCCTTACAACCTCGGGCACATCTGGACGCAGGGTATGGCTTATTATTATTTACTCACGGGAGACCCTTGGATAAAAGAAACCCTGGACCGGATCAGCAACAACCTTGTGAGGCTTACCGAAGACGGGCTTTACAAATCTTTTAAAGGCGGGGATCATTCCGGTAGGATAAACGGCTGGACGATGTTGGCATTTGCCGGGATCTACAAGATTAATCAAAACCCAAGAGTATTGAATGCCATGCGGTTTATAGCAGACGAAGCCCTGGTCGAACAAAACGAAAGGTCAGGCGGATGGATGCATAAGCTACCATGGGGGCATTGTTTCTGCGTTTCCATTGAGGACCGGAAAAAGGGAGCTACACCGCATGTGGGAGAGGCCGGTTTTATTACATCAGTCCGGTTGAATGGCCTGGGGCGATACTATAAGCTTACGGGAGACAAGAGGATTCCGAACAGTCTGAAAAGAGCAGTAGATAATTTGAACAATGATACCTGGCATGATCATTTAGGCGGATGGCGCTATACTTCCTGTCCGGCTATAGGAGGGCCAATCGAACAGCCCGGCTTTACAATAATGGCTCTGGTTAACAGTGTGAGCGTCAACCAGGACGCAGAACAGCTTAGAGTTTTGAAAAAAGCCTGGGATTTTCGCTTTAAAAGCCTTCTGGAAAACCCGCTCGCTACGGAACTTGGCAAAAACTATGCGGAGATTATGTATGGCGCTCCTGAAGCGATGAACCTGTTTGTGAATGGAAATGCAGATGGGAAATAGAGCCTGGCTGGCGATTGGTATAAGGTAAGAGCATGGCCGGCCGTTTGGGAAAATGACCGGCCGCTCTCAGTAAGGAAGACTCCTTTTACGACCGGCACCGCCTGGAAGGATTGTGAGTTTTACCCCTTTGCTATTATTTTACAGAAAAACCCTGTCCTGACATTATTCAGAAGCGTATCTTTGAGATATCCGGAACCTTTCTCGGACTTCCGATTTTGTCAGCGCCAGTATGAAAATGTCGAATCTCTTCCCGATTGTATGGGCTTTTTACCGTGCTGTCGGCCTGCTTTTTATTTTTTGCCTGTCAGCGTCCTCGTCCCCGGGACAGCAGCATAAGACACTTATCGTGATATTCGACGGGATGCGGGCAGATTATATCACGCCCGGGCTGATGCCCGAGTTGTGGGCATTCCGAGAAAGCGCGTCGCGGGCCGAGAAGCATCATAGTGTTTTTCCCACCGTGACGCGCGTCAATTCCGCTTCGTTCGCTACGGGGTCTTACCCGGCTAACCACGGTCTGCTGGGCAACGCCGTTTATTTCCCTAAAGTAAACCCGGGAAAGGCAACAGGCACCTCACACGGGGACCTGGTCAAAATAGCTGCCTCGGAGTCGGGAAAGCTGCTGACAGGCACATCGATCGGGGAAGTGCTGGACAGGCATGGCGAGCGGATGATGGTGTTCAGCTCCGGCACCTCGGGCCAGGCATTCCTTCAGAATCATACGGTAGGAAAAGGCTCCATTGTAAACCCGGGATTGATCCTGCCGGAGTCTTTCCGCGCCAGAGTCGTGGCAGATCTCGGAGCGCCCGAAACGAACGCGACGGGACTCGACAAGCATAAGTGGATAACCGATGCGCTGATCCGGTACAGCCTCACAGCAGACGGCCCGCTCGTCAGCACAATCTGGTTTTCAGATCCCGACGGAGCAGGGCATAAAGGTGGTATCGGATCCGATGCGCTGAAGGAGGCGCTGGCTTTTGTAGATGCCCAGTTCGGACGGATCATCCGGCACCTGGAGGCCGGTGGTCTCAGAGATCAGTACAATATCATCGCAACCACCGATCACGGGTTTGTGACCTACACCGGAAAGCAGGGCCTGACGGATCTCCTGATCGGGGAAGGGTTGAAAAAAGATAAGGATTCGGACGACGTCGTACTGGCTGAAGGAGCCATTTATGTAAAAAACAGGGATCAGGCCAGGATAAAAAAGATCGTCGAAGTATTGCATAAAACACCGTGGGCCGGGGCGGTATTCACAAAAGGTACCCAATCAGGTAATATGCAGGGGTGGGTACCGGGTACTTTCTCCTTTGAATCCGTCCATTATCATCACCCGGAGAGGGCAGGGGATATCCTGGTAGCCGTTAACTGGAATGACAACCAGAATGAATGGGGTTATGCCGGAAGTGATTTTTCGGTCGGAACAGCCGGGCACGGAGGTTCGAGCCCCTACGAGATCAGTATCCGGTTGTTTGCACAGGGGCCCGATTTCAAAAAAGGATATGTCAGCGAGTTGCCGTCCTCTATTATCGATATTGTACCCACCGTCCTGAGCGTTTACGGCTATGGTATCCCGGCCGAAATGAACGGGAGGGTGCTCCACGAGCTTCTGCAGAAGGGTAAAAGTGAAGATACGGTTCCGGATCATGATGTGCTCGCGACCGAAGCCGACTATCCGTGGGGTACCTATAAACTGAGACTCGACATGTCTTCTCTCGGGAGATCGCGCTATTTTAATTTTAGCGCCACCGAAAGAATAGTGAAGTGACGGAGGAGTATTCTGCTATAATACTATAATAAAGGATCCAACAAATAAATAGGTCTATTATTTAACAATATCCTTATATTTGCCGAATCACGGTAAACTCTATCAGAAAATACCCCCTAAGGATCGATCTATTAAAACGCAGGAATCCCATGGAGGAGATGTTGAGAATAGCAAATGGAGATGAGCTGACTTTTTCCAGGCTATTCCACCGTTACAGGGACAAAGTTTATTCCGTCGCCTTTAAGCTGACGGGTTCTTCTTTTATTGCGGCTGAAATTGTCCAGGAAGTGTTTGTTAAAGTCTGGACCCGGAGAGAAACATTACCGGGCATCAGCGACTTCGAAAGCTACCTTTTCATCATGGCACGTAACTGTGTGTTCACAAGCCTCAGGAGAACCGCCCGTCAGCAGAGTACGGAATCTGATTGGAACCTGATGGCGGACAATATCGAAAACAGTGTTGAAAACCAGATCATTGCTGATGAATACACCGATTTACTCCGGGAGGCTGTCAATGCGCTGCCTTTTCATCAGCGGCAGGTCTACCTGTTGAGCCATGAAGAAGAAATGACGCGTAGTGAGATTGCGGATTTGCTGCAGATCTCACCGGAAACCGTCAAGAGCCACCTTGCCCGGGCCTCCCGGTCAGTAAGGGCATTTTGTGCATCGCGCCTGGGTATTACCATCGTTCTGCTGTTCTTTTTCCTCTTTCTCTGATATTCCAAAAAAAATTTTCCATTGGCTGCACCCGGCATGCTATTCTGTGAGTCTTTATAGCAAAACCAGGAAAACCCTATTGCAAAAAAAGCCGGAAGATGTCGAAAGAACGCCTCAGATATTTATTTTTTCAGCATTACCGGATGACGGCGTCACCGGATGAGCGGGAGGAGCTGGCGGCGTTGATCCGTTCTGACGAATATCACGATGAACTGAAACAATGTATCCTGGAAGTTCTAAAAAAAGAGAAGGGAGATTATAAGCTTTCCGAAGATACAGCCAATCAGATTCTCTCGTCGATACTGACAGAATCAAGCGAAACATCAGCGCATCACTCTCTTTATGAAACGGATAGCAGGGGACATCTGCCTTCCGGGAAGCCTAAAGTAATCCGGAGTTTTTCGATAGTGTCGAAACTGGTCGCCGCATCTCTCGTGATTGCTATTGCGATATCCGGTTATTATTTGTTGTACAAAAATACTTTCAAAGAAGCTGATGCGACAAACGGGCTCACCCGGGAAAATGATCTTCCCCCCGGTAAAGACAAAGCCTACCTTTCCCTTTCAGACGGAACAAAAATAGACCTGGAGGACCAGAAAACGCAGAAATTACTAAACCGTCACGGGATTTCGAACGATATTAAAAACGGTGAGCTGACCTACCGTACTGCCAATTCTACTTCCGGCTACAGCACGCTGACTACCCCGTTGGGCGGACAATACAAAGTAATCCTTCCCGATGGCTCGAAAGCCTGGCTGAATGCCGGTTCCGTTCTAAAATTCCCGAATACTTTCAACCAGGGCAGGCGCTCGGTTGAAATGACCGGAGAAGTGTATTTCGAAATAGCCAAGGATCAGGAAAATCCCTTTATCGTAACGATAAAAAGTATCGGGAATCAAAAAGAAACTGAGGTTAAAGTATTGGGAACCCATTTTAATATTTCATCGTATGCAGACGAACCCCAATTGAAAACCACGCTGCTGGAAGGGTCGGTCGAGATAAAGCGTGAAAGTATTACAAAACGGCTGAAACCCGGACAGCAGGCCTCGATCAGCCAAAATTCAAAGGATCAGGAGATCAGTATAAAAAACGTCGATACAAGAGCCGCCGTAGCCTGGAAAGACGGGCGGTTCCAGTTTAACGATAACATCAAAGATATCATGAGGCAGATTGCCCGGTGGTATGATGTGGAAGTGCAGTACGAAGGCAATATTGAAAACAAATCTTTTGCTGGCTCTATTCCCCGCGGGAACAATGTTTCGGAAGTGCTCCGTATGCTGGAATACACCGGCGGGATCCGCTTTTCTGTTGAAGGGCGGACGGTTATTGTAAAATCCGCACCGATCTGATACTAACCAAACCTGAAACCTATGACCAATTCTACCTGAATCACCGCCTTACAGGTATCCATCCTCAAAAAAAGCCGGATACGATCGCAACGCACCCGGCTAAATGGATCAGCCTAACATCATTTGGAGAAACGATTGTAACATTCTAACCCAACGATCAAATTTATGAATTTTTTGTATATGGTCAAAACTGGCCAACGGTATTCGTATATACTATACCGTATGGCTGGCAAAGTGTGCTGTGCTATTCCGGATATGGCACGCTTCAGGAAACTGCTTCTGGTTATGAGACTAACGAGCCTACTTTTAATGCTGGCTGTAATCCAGGTAGCTGCTGCTACTTCGGAAGCTCAGAAAATTTCCTATCAGAAAAAGGACGCGACGCTGCTCGAGGTGCTGCAATCGATCGAACAGCAAACCGGGTATTTTTATGTATGTGATGCAGAGTTCCTTAAAAGGGCGTCGAAGGTGAATATAGCAGTAAAAAAGGCCAATATTCACGATGTTTTGACAGCAGTTTTTAAAGATCAGCCACTCACATATGCGATTCATGGCAAGACTATCGTAGTGCTGGAAAAAGCACAAAGGGTTCCTGCTTTCAAAGAACAAACTCTCGTCAGCGATCCGAAACACCCGGGGTCTTTACCTTCGGTTGGCATAGCACATCCGGACATCCTGCTGGAACGGCTTAACCTCAGCAGGGTTACAGACAAAACCGTCAAAGGAAAAGTGACGGATGAAAAGGGAGAGGGCTTACCGGGCGTCAATATCATACTGAAAGGTACGCAGCAGGGAACTGTAAGTAACCCGGCAGGACAATACGAGATTTCTGTCCCGAACGACAACAGTACACTGATATTCTCCTTTGTCGGGTATGTATCGCAGGAAGTGGTCGTAGAAGGCAGAACATCGATTGATATTACGCTGAAAACGGACGAGAAGGCGTTGGAAGAAATAGTGGTAGTCGGCTACGGCACCCAGAAAAAAATAAACCTGACGGGAGCCGTCGATGTCATCTCGGGCGACAGGCTCGCCAACCGGCCTGCCAATACGGTCGCAGACCTCATCAAAGGTACTTCTCCCAACCTGAACATTACGATGGGTATGCGCGGCGGCGAGCCCGGCGCCACCAGTTCATGGAATATCCGGGGAGCAGGCTCCATACACGGTAGCGGCTCGCCTCTTGTTCTGGTTGATGGAGTTGAAATGAATATACAAAACGTAGATCCGGAATCGATCGAAAGTATTTCGGTGCTGAAAGATGCTTCAGCTTCGGCTATCTATGGATCGAGGGCGCCTTTTGGCGTGATATTGATCACGACGAAAAAGGGAAGTCGCAGCGAGAAGGTAAGTATTCAGTACAGCAACAACCTTTCTTTTGCTTCTCCGACAAAGCTGCCGAGCTACGTAGACGCGCTGACCTGGGCCACCGCTTTTAACCAGGCCAACGCGAATGCAGGACTTACGCCTGTGTACAGCGATGAACAAATGGATCGTATCAGACGATACATGGACGGGACATTTCCCTATGAATATGATCCGGAAAACCCCATTGATAATGTATTTGCCGGTCGTAGAAACGGCAACGCCAATTATGACTGGCCACAGATACTCATTGCCGACTATTCATTCAGTCATAAGCATAACCTGAACGTCTCGGGTGGAAATGACAGAACGCAGTATTACCTGTCAGGAGGTTATATCAATCAGGCGGGAATGTATGAGTTCGGCACAGATTCATACAGACGATATAACTTTATGTCGAATTTCAGTTCCAAAATAACCAACTGGCTGAATTTCAATTCCAGCCTGAAATACGCCAATGGAAAAACCGATTACCCCGTAGGTCAAACAACGGTAGGCAGAGAGCACTTCTTCAACGAGATTATCCATTTCGCACCGATGATGCCTTTCTACAACATCAATGGCACGATACAAAGCCCGCTTGTAAGACTGTCGCAAGGGTCCGGACGCGATCGCACGGAAATCAACGATTTTTTCATCACACTAGGTTCTGAACTGGAGCCCGTAAAAGGCTGGAAGACAACCTTTTCCTACAATTATAATACGGTAGGAAGCCGGAACGCCACAAATCCCCGTCCTGTTTGGGTCGAGTTAGGTACCGGTCAATTCGGCAATATAGGGAAGCCTGCGTCGGGCTACAATTCTTCATTTTCTCAAAACACCTATACGCTGATAAATGCCACTTCTTCGTATGAGCTGACCGCCAATCATCACTACTTCAAACCAATGCTGGGGTTTGAACAGGAACTACGCTATTTTTCCGGAATTTCAGCCACCAGTACCAATCTGATCACCGATGAAGTTCCTTCCATCAGCACGGCCCTGGGAGACCGGACAGTAGATGACGATATTTATCATTGGGCGACAAGAGGGTTTTTCGGAAGATTGAACTACAACTATAAAGAAAAATACCTCCTGGAGGTAAGCGCCCGCTATAATGGGTCGTCCCGTTTTGCACGCGATTCAAGATGGGGTTTTTTCCCTTCCGCATCTGTCGGTTACAATATCTCCCATGAACCGTTCTGGTCTTCCGTTGAACCGTACGTAAACACGTTGAAAGTGCGCGGCTCATACGGAGCGCTCGGCAATCAAAATGTAAGCAACTATCTTTATCTGTCTACTATTCCGGTAACCAACGAACTTAAATGGATTCTTGACCGGGAGCGGCCTCCTTTTGCGAGGGCACCCGGTCTGGTGAGCGACGACCTTACCTGGGAAACCATAACCACACTCAATCTGGGGATTGATGCCGGATTCCTGAAAAACAGGCTTAACCTGACATTCGACTGGTTCAATCGCGTATCTACGGATATGCTTGGCCCTTCTATTACGCTACCCTATCTGTTGGGCGCTTCTACGCCGCAAAGCAACAATGCCGAACTCTCCACCAGGGGTTTTGAAATGCTTATCGGCTGGGAGGATCGGTTATCCGGTTCCCTGTCTTACGACATAAAGCTTGGCCTGGGCGACAGCCAATCAAAAATTCTGAAATATCAAAATGAAAAGGGTCTGATTGATACGTGGTATGCAGGCAAAAGAGTGGGGGAAATATGGGGATTTGAAACAGACGGGCTTATTCAGTCGCTCAATGAGTCTATGCCGGATCAGTCCAGGTACCATACGAGATGGGGGCCCGGAGACATGAAATATAAAGATTTAAACAATGATAATGTAATTAACGACGGGCAGCGAACACTTGATGATCATGGGGATCTGGTCGTGATCGGTAATAGCTCGGCGCGGTACAATATCAGTCTGTCGGGAGGTTTACGATGGAAAGGACTGGACTTTAATATGTTCTGGCAGGGGTTTGGAAAAAAAGACTATCATCCCGATCTTAACTCGTCCCTGTTCTGGGGAATGGTCAATTCCTGGGGATGGTCGGGTATTTACAAAAACTCCCTTAACCTGGACTACTGGAGGCCGGCAGATGAAACCAATCAGCTTGGCCCTAACACCGACGCTTATTTCGCAAAACCCTATTTTACCGCCGAAACAAATAAAAATCGTCAACAACAATCCAGGTACCTGCTTAATGCAGCCTACCTGCGATTGAGGAACCTGCAGATAGGATATTCTATTCCGGAGAGGATACTCAGCAAGGTAGCTGTTCAAAAAGCCAGAATATATTTCTCAGGAGAAAACCTGCTCCTGTTCTCGAAGCTTCCTAAAATCCTGGATCCCGAAACGGCTATAGCATCAGATCCGAGTAATGGCGGCTACCTGGCGAGCGGGGTAATTTATCCTATTTCACGAACACTGTCTTTTGGAATTAATCTTTCGCTCTAGCAACCCGCTAATGTAATTAATAGCCATTAGGTATCGCGTTTCAGGCGGAAGTAATACAAAACAGAATGGTCTGACAAACAACTGATACAGACGGCTGGTGGCTTAAACTCTTTACAAAGATGAAAAAAACAAATATCCTCATAGCTTTTATCGGCGCAGTGATGTTAACTGGCTGCGATGCAGATTTTCTGGAAAGAACACCGCTCGACGCCGTGACAGCCCCGAACTATTTTAAGAACCCGAATGATCTCAAGGCTTATGTAAACCAGTATTACAGTAATTCTTTCTTTCCCCGATACGGTGTTCACGGAAATGATTTTGACAGTGACAACCAGATTTCGGCAGCGCCGGACCGAAGACTTGAAGGTACCCGAACTATATCAACAAGCGGCAGTATAAGTTTCGGAAATGTCAGAAGTATCAACTACTTTTTCGAAAACTATAAAAAGGTCGAAGAAGGCTACAAGCTTAGTGACTACCAGCAATATCTTGGCGAAGCGTATTTTTTCCGGGCGTTGATCTACTATAATTTGTTAAAAACTTACGGCGATATCCAGATCGTCACAACGGTGCTGGGTACCAGCTCCCCTGAGCTGTATAATCCGAGAGATGCCCGAAACCTGGTCGCTGATTATGTCATCAGCTCTCTGGACTCTGCTGCTATTTATCTAACCACCGATAAAACCAGAGGTGCAGCAAGGATAAACAGATGGATGGCCCTGCTTATCCAAAGCCGGGTTGCATTATACGAAGGTACCTGGGAAAAATATCATGCCGGTACTCCGTTCGGAGCAGATAGCGGCAACCCTGAAAAATATCTTGCCAAGGCTGCAGAAGCTGCCCGTGAAATCATCAACTCCGGTGTTTACAATGTCTATTCGACCGGTAACCCTTCCGCAGATTATAAAAACCTGTTTTCACTTCAGGATTATTCATCCAATACAGAGGTGATGTTCTGGAAAGAATATGACAACAACCTTTCAAGAGGCGATGTCGATTTTGTAAATGACAGGAACATCAGGATGGAAGCCCCGCTGGGGAGATCCATTACCAAGACACTTGCAGACACCTATTTATGTATTGACGGAAAACCAATTACAGGAAACCCTCTCTTTGAAGGGCATACAAACCTGGCCGCCGAAATCCGCAACCGTGACCCGAGGTTCTCGCAAACCATTGCAACTCCGGACGACGTGTGGAAGATTTTCTCCGACGGAACCATGCAATACTGGCGGGATGCGTATTCGCGGCTAAACTCGACTGCCGACTACAATTCGCCCGGCGGCTATATTATCCAAAAGGGCTATAACCCTAATATGATCTACCATGTACAGCAGTATGAGGAAACGCCCTCCATCCTGTACCGCTACGCCGAAGTCCTGCTAAATTATGCGGAAGCCAAAGCAGAGCTTGGAACACTTACGCAACAGGATATCGATATTTCGATCAAAAAACTACGCGAGCGCGTCGGGATGCCTAACCTTGTTATTGCTGATATTACTGCCGACCCGGCGTGGGACTTCCCGGCGCTCTCTCCGGTTATCAATGAAATAAGACGCGAGCGAAGGGTAGAGCTCTCCCTGGAAGGATTTCGCTGGGATGATATTGCCCGCTGGGCCGCAGCAGATGAACTGATTGTCGGTAAACGGCCCAAAGGTTTTAAAGCATCTCAAATAGCGGGCAACAATCCCTTCCCTGTTGACGATCAGGGCTTTTTAGATCCTTTCAGAAATGCAGTACCAAATGGATACGGTTTCAAATTAAACAGGGATTATCTCGTTTCAATCCCGGTATCCGAGATTGTGCTAAACCCTAATCTTACTCAAAACCCGGGCTGGTAAGCACCAAAAACATTTCATTTATTTACCTAAGTATGCATGTTTTTGCAAAACCGGTCTTATCTGTAACTGCACTCTTGTCGGTGGTGGTTTCCGGAGGGATCCTGATGACTTATTGTACCGGATCCAGGACGCTTATCAAAGAGAATAACTTTGAAACGCTTGATCTCGCTCCGTTTGTAGAAAAGGATTTTCCTTACGTCTCTACGTCAATGGATGCCAGAAGACTGGGAGCGTCGTTTCCGGACGATAACCTGTCAGCAAGAACACTTGCCCTGAAGCTGGCCGACAGCAGCTATGTCTGTTTTGATACCGATCTGCTGCGCTGGACTGTGGCGTGGACCGGCTATTTCCTGCCGATGTACCTGATGCCCCAGGTGTCTTACAGGGATTATTACAACAAGAGAAACAAAACTGCGGAGATAGCCGGAGAAGCAAAGCTCGCGACAGGGCTCTATCCCGGGTGGAGTGTAGGGGCTCCCGTTTTTAAAGACATCAGAGAAGCAGCCGATACGCTGGATATTCCAGTATGGGGGCCGCTTTCCCAGCGCGACGGCCATTGGAACGGGGTGTATGTCCATAAAAACCAGGCTGTTCTGAGCTATACCGTTGGGAAGACGGAGGTATACGAGCTTGTTACTTCCGACAGGTTTTCGGGGGAAACGGGCTTCCAGAGAAATTTTGAGATCGGCTCTGGCAGCGATCAGCTCTTTTTTACGGCAGCCGATGTTGTCAAAGGCGCCGACGCTAAAGTGACGGACAGGATATCCTATCTATATCACGGTGCGAAGAAAGACTCGGTTACAGCGGTAGCAGTGATCGGAGGGGAGGCGAAAACCAATATTATTGAAAACCGGTATTTGTCGGTTTCGGTGCCGGCGGGAGCCCAATCCCGGAATCTTTCGGTGCTGGTATGGATGGGACCTGCCGGTAAATTGCCCGATTTTGAAGCGCGTGCAGGTGTTGCTAAGCCGGTGGCGCTTCCTTCCTTTAAAAAGGGAGGGCCCGGTCTCTGGAAAGGATCGGTGCTGACCCAGGGGAAGCTATCAGCCGATTCGGAAGATTATGTGGTAGACCAGGTAACGCTACCCTTGCCCAACCCGTGGAAGCGGAATGTACGGGTAGCGGATATTGCATTCTTCCCTGACGGGACGGCTGCTGTGGTAACTTTTTCAGGCGATATATGGATCGTGGAGGGGATAACCGAAGACCTGAAGAAGGTAAAATGGCGCCGCTTCGCTTCCGGGCTGCACGAGCCTATGAGCATAGAGATCAGGAAAGGAGAGATCTATGTTTTCGACAGGGGAGGGATCGTGAAGCCGGTAGATCTGAACGGCGACGGTATGGCGGATTACTATGAGAATTTCTCGAACGTGGCGCAGCAGTCTCCCGAGTCGCGGGAATGGGCCGCCGACCTG
>JBBCKD010000004.1:0-91360 GCA_037191015.1 Spirosomataceae bacterium | reverse complement strand
CATAGTTTTGGCATCTGGAAAGTCTACAAAAAAGCACACTCCTGCTCTATACAAAAGTGTGTCTTTCCAATAATAAACCTCACTTACAGATTCATTTTTCCGCGTATCGATATACCTGACAATACTGTCTTCTCTAAATTCTATAATAAAGCCGTTGTCAGGACGGGGTATCAATTTATTGCCGCTTACCCGGTAAATAGATCGCCATTTCCCCAGAATGGCGGTTTTCGGATTTGAAATATCCACTTCGATCTCTATCTCTTGTTTGCTTTTCCGACAGGCCGCAAGAGAGATCATAAAAACAATCAGTAAAACAACAGTACTTTTCATGGCTTCAGATTTATGTTGAGCTTACCGCGTAGCTACCAACCATGGCGTCTGGCAGATAGTCGGATAGAAGCAGGTTTGTATTATAAATGTACCCTGTACCACTAGAGAGAAAAAGGCTTCATATGTATAAGAAAAAGACTTCATATGTATATTTGATTCTAAGATTCCTAGTTTAGTTGGAATTTGCAAGTATTTACTATTATTTAGGATGAAAGCAAGATAACGAGCTATGTTTTTCCTCCCTACTTACCCCTCACCATAGAATAACCTCACCCTATTCAGGACTTTTGTAATGCATTATGTCCGAATCACACCTTTCCCAAACGTTTTTATAATGCAAGAAAATAGGCCCATGCACCTCTCTAGGTGGGTTTAGCTCGATTTTGAAAAACTAGCCATACCCTATACGCAATTGTTCACCTTGTAATACCATAGGGACACTACTATGTTTATTTGTTTTGTCTTGCGTAGGGAAAGTTTTTTGAATTTCCTATTGTGAGTATACCGCCTCAGATATTTTGATAGTGATAACACAAAATCAGATGTTACTAGATTTATCTCCTTTTATTTGGAATATATAATAGCCTCTATTGTTGATTCCTAAAGGGATCTCCCGCCGCACGAGTTCGTGTGCGGATCGGCGGGGTAGGTCCCGCAGGGCCAGATTACCGTTGTATTACAGGCGGAGCGTGATACAA
Organism: Spirosomataceae bacterium; assembly: GCA_037191015.1. GTDB lineage: Bacteria > Bacteroidota > Bacteroidia > Cytophagales > Spirosomataceae > Ravibacter. The sequence goes on along the minus strand of JBBCKD010000004.1, from coordinate 90,332 downwards.
CGGTAATCTGGCCAAACACGGCCAGGCGCCAAGCCAGTGTCGTCAACACTTTATTTGAAGATGAGTTGAAAAAATTTGTACTACGTCCAAGCCTTATTGAGCTTTATAGAACGGTTATAAGTACGACTTTTAGAAACCGCTCAAAAGAGACAAACAGCAATCAAAAACAATTGCTTTCCGATATTAACAAGATTAACGAAAGACTCTCAAGGGCCAGAGAATTCTTATTATCGGGTGACCTGAATCCATCTGATTATAAGATTATCAGAACCGAATGCAGTGGCCAACTCAACGTACTGGAGGCAAAACTTGCTGACGTGAGGACAAATGTCACCACATCTACTTCTATAGAAAAACTAATAAACAATTCAGTTATAACGCTTTCTAGTCTCCATTTGATCTATTCCGGAGCTGATACATCCAAAAAGAGGGAAATTGTGAGTTCGATATATCCGGAAAAACTCGTTTTCGATGGAATCGAATATCGAACACCTCGTATCAATGAAGTGGCCTGGATTATCTATCAGATTAACAGTGAGTTACATAAAAACACAAACGGGAAAGCTGACGATTTCTCGCAACTTTCCCGTATTGTAACCCTTACAGGAAGAAACTCGAACCGGTTGATGGCGGAATTGAAGGTTTTAGCGGAGATTTTGGTGGCATAGTTACTGACGATGTTTCACTTTGTCAGGCAATGTATATTTAAGTGACCAAAAGGCAGTTCAATTTTCCGCCTGTGGAAGCGTAGCGGGCCATGTCGATAATGGTAGGGCGCCTTTTCTGTAAGGACTTACCGTGCGAATCATGTGGTATGGCTTCGTTCCTGCTAAGTGCTTTATTCCATATGTACCCGCTACTTGTCATCCCAAAAGGAGCAGGACGTTTTTGGCCATATATTCACCGATATCGGTAGCACAGACTTTAAGGTTATCTTAGTATGAACTGTATTCATCCGGGTTGATCTTTCCGGTGAGTTGGGTTACGACTGACTGCAAGTAATTGTAGCCTTTCCCGGAGTACATAAAATCCGTACCCAGAGTAAAATGGATTTTGAGAGGCTCCTGGGATGTACGCCAGTTTTGAAATCCACTTTGGTGTGACAGCACATAACGCCCGGTGATCAAATCAACAAGACGCGGATCGCCCGGTAAGAATAGAGATATCTGTCCGTAAGAAGAGTCACAAATTGAATAGCCGTCTGTGATCCAGGTCAATTTATTTTACTTTTTTGACAAGATAATGGTGGATCAGAGAGGGGATAATAAAGACCTTCGCCAAAGAGTTAGCATCATCGATCTGTGATGAAAACGCTGTATTTAATACTGGATTTTCTGTAAGCATAACAATTTAAATCAAAAATTTGGGCTATGGCTTTTACATTGACAGACCAGCAAATCAAATCCTACGAAGAGGACGGCTTTATTATTTTACCAGGTTTTTTTAACAATGCGGAGGTTGAAAAGCTGTATAACGTCGCCATTGCAGACCAGGCGATCAGTAAGAATTCTTTTGACCTTAATGATCAAAACGGGAAGAAAACCAGGCTGGCGCTCTGGTATACGCCCGGAGACGATATATACAGTTTGCTTACCCGGAGTGAACGGATGGTACATGTGGCGTCGAAGCTCCTGGAAGGTACGGCCTCAGTTTGTCATTATCATTCCAAGCTGATGCAGAAAGAACCCAGAGTTGGCGGTGCATGGGAATGGCACCAGGACTATGGTTACTGGTACAAAAATGGGTATCTTTTCCCTGATCAGATGATTTCGATAATGATTGCGATCACTGAAGCCAGAAAAGAGAACGGCTGTCTGCAGGTGATCAGAGGATCTCATAAACTGGGAAGAGTGGAACACGGTTTTGCAGGCGAACAGGTAGGCGCCTCGCAAAAACACGTGGATCTGGCGTTAGCCATCATGGAGCTCATATACGTCCAGTTGAAACCTGGAGATGCCCTGGTCTTTCATCCGAACCTGTTGCATCGATCGGAAGCCAATCTTTCTGATACACCCCGATGGTCGCTGATATCGGTGTATAACAGGCAAACCAATATTTCTTACCTGAACGACACTCCCTCCAGCGTTACCCCGGTCGAGATAGTACCTGATGATTCGTTGGTAAATGCTGACTTCTACGGATTCGGCGACGACAGCACTCTTTTTCTGGAAAAATCTAAAGAGCCCAGCATAAACACCAAATAGCCGGCTCCGGTACTTCCTAAAAACTTAGATCTGATATGCCGTTGATACACGCCCGAGAATCCGATCAGGTGCCGGTTCGGTTTGTCCGTAATCGAGGATACATCTATATAGTCAGTGCTGTGGCGGCGTTGGGAGGGTTGCTTTTTGGCTTCGACATGGCGATTATTTCGGGAACGATTACATTTTTCAGCAGTCATTTTCAACTGAACGAATTCAGCACGGGCTGGGCGGTAGGGTGCATCAATATCGGAGCAGCGCTCGGCGCTGCGATTTCCGGGTGGGGAAGTAATATTTTAGGTAGAAAAAAGCTGCTGCTGATTTGTGCTTTGCTGTTCGCGGCTACGGGCGTTGGAACAGGTTGGGCGCCTGACTTTACTTTGTTTATAATCTTCAGATTGATGGGCGGGATCGCCATAGGCGCCGCCGCTCTTGTTTGTCCGATGTATATTGCTGAGATATCGCCGGCATTCCTTCGCGGCCGGCTGGTCGCATTTTACCAACTGGCTATTACGGTCGGTATCCTGTTGGCGTATCTTTCAAACTATTTGCTGTTGGATACGGGTCCCGACAACTGGAGGTGGATGTTTTCTTCCCAAACCGCGCCGTCGATCCTGTTTTTGCTGGGACTGCTTGCTGTTTCAGAAAGTCCGCGCTGGCTGATTGGGAAAAAGAGAATAGAGGAAGCAAATGATGTGCTTGAGAAGATCGGCGGCGCGGAGCATGCAGCCGCCGAAAGCCTCGCTATCAAAGAGAGCTTTTTAAAAGGATCCCAAGAATCCTTAAAATGCCTATACAAGAGAGATGTCTTCCATATTGTGATCATAGGCATTGCAATTGCTGTTTTCTCACAAGTGGGGGGGCAAAACTCTATTTTATCCTATGCTCCTGAAATATTCAGAGAGGCGGGTATATCGGCCGACTCGGCATTTCTTCAGGCCGTCTTACTGGGGCTGATCCTGTCATTGTTTACATTAATTGCCATCGTTTCAATTGACAGGGCCGGGCGTAAAAGCCTGTTAATGTGCGGAGCGCTCCTACTTGCAGCAGATGCCTTCCTGCTCTTTGCAGCATTCCATTTTGAGGCGGGAAGCCTGGTGATACTCCTGCTGGTTCTGATGTTCATTGCGATCTATTCTGCAACCCTGGGGCCGGTGACATGGGTAATGCTTTCGGAAATCTTTCCAAACAGGATACGAGGTCATGCCATGTCAATAGCCACATTGTCATTGTGGATTTCTAACTTTTTTACCGTGAGCCTCTTCCCGGTCATGAAAGCTCAGTTCGGTATCGGCGCAACATTCGGTATTCACGGATTGATCTGCCTACTCTATTTTGTATTCCTATATTTCAAAGTACCGGAGACAAAGGGCAAATCGCTGGAACAAATTGAGCAGATGCTGATCAGGGAAAATATAACAGTAGGTACGAGCAATGAAGATAAAGATACTAGTTCCGATTTGGGGATATGAGCATTTGGGCCTGCCTGTCTTCCTGGAAACCATCAGGTTATCGGGGTATGATGGAGTTGATATGGCTATTCCTGCGGATTTGAATGAAAGAAGATTCCTTTTCGATTATCTCCATAAACACGGGATGTGTATCGTTGCCCATGAATATCAGGCAGAAGGGCACCGCTTTTCGGACTTTAAAAGGTCATTTGAAAAGAACCTTTACCATTGTGCAGAAAGCGATCCCGTCCTGATCAACTCTCATACGGGAAGGGATTATTTTACATTAGAGCAAAATTTAGAACTGATAGATGTCGCGCAAAATGTGTCCGAGAGGACAGGATATATCGTTTCCCATGAAACCCACCGCGGAAGGGTTGGGTTTAGCCCGTTTGTAATAAGAGATTATTTTGATTCCAGGCCTACGTTTCTTATAACCGCGGATTTTTCCCACTGGACATGTGTTTCGGAAAGTTTCTTAGAAGGCTTTTCAGAGACGTTGTCAGAAGCCATAGTCAGGACAAGGCATGTTCATGCGCGAATAGGTTATGAACAGGGACCTCAGGTGCCCGATCCCAGGGCTCCGGAATGGAATTATGCTGTAGTCCATCACCTGGCATGGTGGGACAGGATAGTGAATGAAGGCATCGCGCAAAAAAGGGAACTGCTGACTTTTACTACTGAATTTGGTCCTCCTCCCTATCTTCCGGTTCTCCCTTTTACAAAACAACCTGTTGCTGACCAGTTTGAAATAAACTGCTATATGAAGGACATCCTCAGTATGCGCTATGTTCTTCGCCCCACTTAGCGCTGCCGCCGATTTTTAGTATTCTAAACAATAATACAAGTATGCCTTTTAACATAGATTTATCCGGAAAGGTAGTGGTGATTACAGGAATGTCATCAGGTATCGGGGCCGGTATTGCGAGAAACTACGCCAAGACCGGCGCCGCTATTGCAGGTTGTGCGATTGATCCGCCGGATCATGAGAATGTAAGAGAAGTTGTAAGCCTTATCGAAATGGAGTCGGGCAGGCATCCTCTGTATCTGCAGGTCGATGTGACGGATTTTAACAAACTAAGCGCGTTTATAGACAAGGTATATCAACATTTCGGCAGAATCGATATCCTCGCTTCCAACGCAGGGGCGAACATATTCAGAGGTGCTGAACAGTGCAGCCGGGAAGACTGGCTTTTGAATCTGAATCTGAATCTGGAGTCGCACTGGAATATTGCGAAATTATGCAAACCGCGTATGGAAAGGAACGGGGGCGGGGTCATCATTATAAATTCCTCAAGTCACAGTTCGAATACGATGACCGGAAGCTTTCCGTACAACATTGCCAAGACGGCATTGAAAGCATTGGTTCAGACACTGACGCTGGAATGGGGGCCGGCCATAAGGACAGTGGGTGTGGCGCCGGGTTTTATTGACACCCGGCTGGCGGCTCAGTATTTTGAAGGTTTCCCGGATCCCTTATTAAAAAGGATTGAAACGGAGTGTGCTCATCCCCTGAAAAAGCTGGGTACTCCCGAGGAAATAGGCGGATGGTTTGTTTTTCTGTCCAGCCATTATGCCGCCTTTTCCGGTGGACAAACCTATCAGGTTGACGGCGGCAGATGTGCTGTGATGATGTGATATATGTGCAGGTAACAGGGTTATGACGATGAAGATTACCGATATAAAAACCTTGGTTGTAAACGCAGAGGTCCGCAATTGGATATTTGTGAAGGTGGAGACCTCGGAGCCAGGATTGTATGGATGGGGTGAGTCCACATTGGAATGGAAGACAAGGGCGGTTGTAGGCGCCATAGAAGATATGAAACCCCTTTTGGTCGGCAAGGACCCGCGGAACGTGGTACAACTTGCAGAGATTATGAACAAGCATAGCTTTTGGAAATTGGGTATTATCGGAAAGACGGCGATAAGCGGGATCGACATAGCCCTGTGGGATATCAGGGGCAAATGGTTGAATGTTCCGGTTTGGCAGTTACTGGGTGGAAAAGTCCGCAACTGTGTACGCACCTATGCGCATCTGGGCATGGGTAATGCCGATGCAGTCTATTCCAGTTTTTCCGCGGAAACGGTTGCCGAAAAAGCGCACAAGGTAATAGAAGCCGGGTATGATGCGGTTAAAGTGGTTTTTATTCCTTATATAAATTATACAGCGTCTGTTTCGCAGATAAGAAATGTCGAACGTATGATGGCTGATTTGCGCGAAACGCTGGGTTGGGATGTTGACATCATGGTCGACTTTCATGGAAGGCCGGGTTCGGCAAGCGCTGCGCTTCAGTTCATCAGGGCTTTGGAACCCTTTAGCCCGATGTTTGTGGAGGAGGTTATTCAGCCGGGTGAGGTTCGGGCTTTGAAGGAAATCAGCCGTAAGGTCGACTGCCCGCTTGCCACGGGTGAGCGCCTCGTTTCATTCGCTGAGTATGAGCCTTATTTCCATGAACGGGTCATTGATATCGCGCAACCCGATCTGTGTCATTGCGGCGGTTTTACGGAAGCTGTCCGCATTGCTGCTGCAGCGTCTGTGGCGGGCATCGGCATTGCACCGCACAATCCGCTCGGTCCTGTTGCGGGTGTCGCAGCCATTCACTACGACATAGCGACGCCCAATTTTATCATCCAGGAGAAAATGGATGCGGTTCCCTGGTTTTATGAAATTGTGGAAGGCCAGCCAATTTGCGCAAATGGCTATACGTCCATCCCTGAAAAGCCTGGATTGGGCATAGATGTAAACGAAAAGCTGGCAGCCGCTCACCCCTTTATACAGGAGCCGTTGCATGTGATTGAGGCCGCGTACCTCCCTGACGGAACCGTTGTTCACTGGTAAATATCATGAACGTAGCAAAAAAAATGCTGACGACTTATCAGGGAAAAGAAATATTCCTGATCACACTCTCCAATGACAACGGAGTTGTTGTCAATATTTTAAATTTCGGAGCAACGATAAAGGATATTCTTTTGCCGGGTTCCGGAGGTCATTTGGAAGGAGTCGCTTTGTCTTATGATGCTGTCGAAGCGTATTTCGATGACCCTCACTATATTGGGTGTGTGATAGGGCGTTATGCCAACCGGATCGCAGACGGAATGCTGACGATCGGCGACAAGGTATATCAACTGAGCCGTAACGAGACTGATCACAATAATCATCTGCACGGCGGCTATTGCGGTTTCAATAAAAAGGTTTGGGATGTAAGCAGGACTTTTCAGGGGTTCGGTGACTCCGGTGTTGTTCTTTCTTTAACCAGTCCGCATTCTGAGGAGGGGTACCCCGGAAACCTGGAAGTTGAAGTAAGCTATATTCTCTCCGATACAAACGAATTGTTTATACGGTTTAAAGCAGTGACGGACCAGCCGACTGTCGTCAGCCTGACCAATCATACTTATTTCGATCTGTCGGCCGGTCAACACGATATCTCCTCAAATATTTTGAGCATAGCGGCTGATGCATTTACGCCAACCGACGAACGCCACATTCCCCTGGGGAATATTGCACCGTTGCATCAAACGGCTTTTGACCTGCGAAGACCCAGAAAGATCGGTGATTTTATGCACATGATACCTACTTTGAATTATTGTATCCGTCGGGTGAAAAATCACGAATTCAGGGTTGCTGCGACACTAAGCGATAGGAATAGCGCAAGAAAACTTGAGGTCCTAACCACCAGTCCCGGCCTTCAGCTCTATTGCGGAAATTACCTTAGCGGAAGATTCAAGCCGTTTTCGGGTATCTGCCTGGAACCTCAATATTATCCGGACTCTCCAAATCATCCGGAATTTCCTTCGACAATACTTAAACCCGGGCAGGTGTATTCCGAAGTTACCTCATACCGTTTCACGTGGTCTGATAAAAATCATTTATAAATGATGGAAATGAATTCTATAAAAAAATGTGAATTGGCGTTCGAGATTTCGTGCGGGCTTGGCGAAGGGCCGGTTTGGGACTCCGGGAAGAAGAGGATATTCTGGGTCGACATAGCAAAGTGCGAAATTCATTGGTGGTATCCGGGCTCCGGTACTCATGAGAAGTGCGTACTCGGTCACCCGGTGAGCGCAATGACGTTGACAATTACCGGCGGTGTACTGGCGGCTTTGAAGACCTGCCTGGCAGATATCGATATCGAAAGTGGCACTGCGGAGTCTGTCCTTATCCTTGAAGATGATTTGTCAGACAACAGAATGAACGACGGGAAATGCGATCCCTCGGGACGATTTTGGGTCGGGACAATGTCGATGTCGGGAAAACCCCGTGCGGGCTCTTTGTATATGATCGATCGTGACATGGGTGTCTCCGTCAAAATAACGGATGTGGGCATATCTAACGGGCTGACCTGGAGCCCTGACTCAGCGACTTTCTATTATATCGATACTAATACGAATCAGGTAGTAGCGTACGACTACGATGACGCCACGGCAGATATTACAAATAAGCGAACGGTAGTTCGCATACCGGAAAAAGATGGGAATCCCGACGGGATGACAATTGATACCGAAGGAATGCTTTGGATCGCATTATGGGATGGATGGAAGATCGGTCGATGGGACCCTGGAAGCGGTAGACTGATTAGCGAGATTTCAACCCCCGTGGCCCGGCCCACATCATGTGTTTTCGGTGGTAGTGATATGCAGGACTTATATATTACCTCCGCCCGCCATGGGCTCAGTGGCAAAGCGCTGCGCAGCCAACCGCTTGCCGGATCTTTGTTCGTGCTAAAGGATTCAGGATATCAGGGACTCCCGGGAAATGCGTTTGCAGGGAATTATGGAAAAGGAAGTCCTTATTCCGATATTGATCAATGAATGTCAGAAGTGAAGCGCAATGATAGGAACAAACGGTAGATTTGATCAGCAGGTTGCGGTCATCAGCGGAGGTGCGGATGGGATCGGTGCAAGAAGTGGCCGCGATTTCAAGTTGGATCGTCTCGCCGGAGGCGAGTTTTACGACCGGATTTGTTTTCGATATCACCGGTAGAAGAGCTACTTACTAACCCGGCTAAATAGAGGCGCCTGAAAAATTGTGCAGGAGAAATCAGGTAATTCTGATATTTTGCAGCGCAGTGTTAACAAATCTGCGTAACGATCCTGCGCCGGAAGCTACCCTCGCTCCGATTTACTTCAGACAAGCTTTTTGTCTTCGAAACGTTTTCTGTACGCGGAAGGAGTCACCCGCTTCAGTTTTAGAAATTGCTTGTTGAAATTTGCGATAGTTCCGAATCCGCTTTCATAGCAGATGCTGATGATGCTCAGGTCGGAATCTATCAGGAGTTTGCAGGCGTGACTGACCCTTATTTCATTCAGGAAATGGATATAGGTCTTTTTAGTAATTTTTTTGAAATATCTGCAGAAAGAGGATACACTCATATTGATCAGGTCGGCTGCAACGGAAAGCGTTATATCTTCTTTAAAGGAATCGATGGTGAACTGAATTATCCGGTCTATCCGTTCCCTCTCCTTTTCGTTTTCAAGAAGGATGCCATAGGGTGAAAGGATTTCGACATTTTCAGATTGTTCGATCTGTAACAGGCATTCAAAAAGTGTAATGATTCTTTTTAAACCTGTTGTATGCTCCAATTCGCGGATGAGGGCTCCGAGGTGGCCGGAAAACGAGGAATCGATCCTTAGTCCGCGGGCCGATAGCGAAAGGAGATTTTTCAGGGATTTACATTCGGCAAGATTCAGAAATTCGCTGCCCCAGAAATCGTCTCGAAACTGGACAACAACGCAGCTCGATACCTGTTCTTTTTGCTGTTTTTGGAAAGTATGGGGCACGCCGGATGCAAGGAAGAATATATCCCCATCTTCAAACCTGCCGACATAATTGCCTACAAACGCGATTCCGGTTGCATTCGTAAAGAGGATCAGCTCATATTCTTTATGATGGTGCCAGTTGGTTTCAAAATCAGGTGTCCGGTAAGTCCTTGCCAGGAAAGACGTATTCTCCGAGAGCGGTAGTTTCTGAATAAACGGCTTCATATGTAAAAATTGTAGTCTTTCAGCTTTATCCGGAGATGACCGGAGTAGAGTGCAATAGAAAATGTTATATACAATTCACGTCGGCTATTGTCACATATCCGGGCCCTGAGACTGAGAGACAGGTTTTCCGTTTGTGCAAACGGATCAAGAGTGTATCGAGAAATTAAAGTTAGTTATTTCTCTTAAAAATACCTATATTAAAATTTGAAAAATCCCAGACCTGTCACTCTTCCGGAGCAGATTCCTGAAAATGTTTCTGCAAAGACATTAATGCGCTTTCTAGACAAAACAGAGACTCCAGGCTCCGGGTTTGACTCAGCGATTTCGCTTTCATTTGCTGATTACCGGCCCGCCTTTTTCTTCTTTCATATCGGAGCTGTGACTAAGATCAATAATTCCGGCTCAGGACACAGTTTACTTTAAATTTTCAACAGAGACGCAAATTGAGTCATAAGGATCGGAACGTCTTTTCCCTTACTAGTGACAAAGCTAAAAAACCATTATCAATGGATAATTTATTATAAGAATCCCGGCAGTAAATATATGATTTTTACTATAAAAAACATGAACGTAGTTCCCTTAGAATTTCTACCTGTACCGTATTCTTTTTTAATATTTAATTGTACATATAAATAAAAATGTATGAAGAATCAATTACAAAGTTTAATTCGAATTCGAAGGCTGTTTCTGCTTATAGCGATCGAATTGTTTACTGCTCAGGTATTAGCCCAGCATATTGTTACAGGGACAGTTACCGACGATGCCGAGGGATTTCCGATGCCGAGTGTAAACGTTGTTGTAAAGGGTACTACGCTGGGTACAACTACTGACATGAATGGCCAGTATTCATTAAACGTTCAGCAAAACGATGTTGTGCTGGTGTTTTCTTTTATTGGGAATGTTTCGCAAGAAGTTCAGGTCAGAGGGCGGACACAGATAGATGTCAGACTGGTTTCTGATGTCCGGAGTCTGGGTGAGGTTGTGGTGGTAGGTTACGGTACGCAAAAAAAAGTGAACCTGACGGGAGCTGTTGGGGTGGTGGATGATCCGAAACTGTTGGAAAACCGTGCGGTCACAAACGCTTACCAGTTACTCCAGGGCGTTACTCCAGGACTGAATCTTTCGGTAAACGGCGCTTCTGCAGAGCCGGGAGGGACCTACAATATTAATATCAGGGGGTATACTTCGATCAACGGTGGCGGACCGTTGGTGCTCGTTGACGGTGTAAGGGCGAGCTTACAAATGGTCAATCCGGCAGATATTGAAAGCGTTACAGTATTGAAGGACCAGGCGTCCGCTGCAATCTATGGCGCGCAGGCTGCCTATGGCGTTGTTCTGATCACTACCAAGGCTGGAAAATCGGGGAAAACAGTCGTCGAATATTCCACCATTCTGAATAACCGGTCGCCCATATTATTGCCGAAAAATATGAGCTCGCTGGAATTTGCAAATATGCTCAATCAGGCTGCCGTCAATGACAACATCGCGCCATATTTTGATAATGATGCTATCAATCGTATCAAAGCGTATCTGGACGACCCGGTCAATACCCCCGTCGCAGTGCCCAATCCGACCCAGCCAAACGTGTGGGGAAAACACTGGTTCTCCAATGCGAACACAGACTGGTATCCGGCTGTGTACAAACAAAATGTATTTGACCAAATACACAATATCAACTTGAGCGGGTCCAATACAAACATTCGCTACTATGTTTCAGGATCGTTTTTGCATCAGGACGGCCTCCTGAAATTCGGCGATGAAAATTTTAACAGATATACTTTTAACGGGAAATTAGACGCGAAGGTGAATGAATGGGTACGTGTGATATTCGACTCGAAATATACGGCGCAGGACATCGATAAACCCAGCTTTCCGACGACCAACTTCTACTCGGATGTATCACTGCGGTGGCCCAACAACTATGTTAAGGATCCTAACGGGTATTACAGCAACTTCTCCCATATACTTCGGTTGACAACGGGAGGAAGACATAAGGGGAGTTTAGGGATCTTCAACAATTCAGGGGGGCTTGTCCTGGAACCGGTGAAAAACTGGATAACCAATATTACCGTCAGCAGGAGGAATACAATCGATGAATTCGAGGCTGCCCAGATTCCCATTGTGGAGCATGGAGTCGACCTTACCCCTGTTAATGTTTCGGGGGTGCCAACGTATGAAGCGGAGCGTTCGAACAATCAATACACGATGGCTTCTATATATACCTCATATGAAAAACAGGCAAAGGATCACTATTTTAAGGGAATGATGGGATGGCAGTACGAGTACGAAACGTATAGCAGGATCAATGGTATGAGACAGAACCTCATTACGCCTGCGATCACTTCTTTCAGCGCTGCTTCCGGAAGTCAGTTTGTACAGGATGATAAATACGAGTGGGTTGTCAATGGCTTTTTCGGACGTATAAACTATAACTATAAAGAAAAATACCTGCTGGAGATTAACGGCAGGGCCGACGGTTCGTCCAAATTCCGGGAGGGCAGCCGTTGGGGGTTGTTCCCTTCAGTGTCAGCCGGATATGTTCTGTCTGACGAAAAATACTGGAAAGGACTGAGCAATACGATTAGCTTCTTTAAATTGCGTGCTTCCTACGGTGAGCTGGGTAACCAGTTTTTCTCGGGAAACTATAACCAACAATTCTACCCGGTCGTGCCTGTGATGCCGATGACGCTGAATTCACAATGGCTATTCCCGGACAATTCGCAAATCTATGTGGGCGCGCCGGGCCTAGTTTCCCCGAATTTGACCTGGGAAAAGGTAAAGGGCTTGAATTTCGGGCTTACTGTAGCTACGCTCAACAACAAGTTGTCGGTGGATATTGACGCATACAGGCGGGTAACTGATAATATGTTCGGCCCGGTAGCTGCTCTTCCTGCGATCCTGGGCACGACTGCGCCGCGGGCAAACAACGCAACCCTTGCCACCAAGGGATATGAAGTTATCGTTACCTGGAAGGACAATATTGGCGATTTCCAATACACGGTTTCGGCCAATCTTTCCGATTATACCGGGAAGGTGCTTAAGTATAACAATCCGACGTTGCTGAACACCACCTATTACGAAGGTACTGAACTGGGAGCGATTTGGGGCTATGAGACCGAAGGGATTTTTCAATCCGATGACGAGGTTGCCGAGGCCCCAAGTCAAAGGGCAATCAATTCCCAGCCTTGGCGCCCCGGTGACATCAGGTACAAGGATCTTAATGGCGATGGCGTTATTGATTTCGGTAACAATACTGTACCAAATCCGGGTGACCGGACCATCATAGGCAATACCACGCCCCGCCTGAGTCACGCTTTTACATTCTCTAGTTCCTGGAAGGGTTTCGATTTCAATATGTTTTGGCAAGGAGTAGGCAAGAGAGACCTTTGGGTAGACAATGGCCTCTTCTGGGGAGTCACCGGCGGTGTCTGGGGAACCAGCGGATTCGTACCGCATTTGGACTATTGGACGGAAGAAAACCGTGATGCTTATTACGCGCGCCCCTTGGTAAGTACCTTTGCGAAAAATCAGCAGGTACAGTCCAGATACCTGCTTGACGGTTCGTATCTGCGTTTAAAATCCATGCAGCTTGGTTACACCATACCTTCCGCGATCATGAAAAGGATCGCTGCGAGTAGTTGCAGGATTTATGTGACGGGAGAGAATCTTATGACGTTTACCAAAATGCATAAGAATTTTGATCCCGAGGTAGAAAACAACGGAAGATCTTATCCCCTTCAGAGGGTAATGTCTGTAGGGTTTAATATCCGTTTCTAAAAACTAAATTATGGCAATGAAAAAAATACTGTTGTCTCTGACATGCGTCGCCCTGTTGACGGCTTCCTGCAAGGATATCCTGGACAAATCGCCGTTAACGTCTCCGACTTCCATAAACTACTGGTCAACAGCGGACAATCTGAAACTTTACGCCAACCAGTTCTATACCGGCCTGCCGAGGCACAACGACGGTGGCCGCCTCGGGATATATAGCCTGGACAACAACAGCGACAACCTGCTACCGAACCTGCAGGATGTCAGGCTGAGCGGAAATGTTCTGGTTCCTTCAAGCGGAGGTAACTGGAATTTTTCCAGGATCAGGGAGGCTAACTTTTTCCTTGAGAACTACCACAAGGTACCTACCGTGGGCTACGAGGAACAGATCAGGCATTACGCAGCCGAAGTAAGATTCTTCAGGGCCTATTACTATTATCAGCTGTTGCGGAATTTCGGCGACGTCCCCTGGATCAATAAGACATTGAATCCCGATCTCTCCGAGCTTCAGGAGCTGACTGTCAGGGCTAAGAGAAATGTGGTGGCTGATTCGATCATTGCCGATCTGGATTTCGCCATCGCCAACCTGATGGCCAAAGAAAGGGCCGAGTCGTTACGCATCAACCGCGAAATTGCATTGTTGCTCAAGTCACGGGTTTGCCTGTTCGAGGGTACCTGGGAAAAACACCATGCCGGGACGTCCTTCGGGGTAGAGGGTTCGGACGGATCGAATTACCTCAGGCAGGCGGCCGATGCCGCCTGGGCATTGATCGACGAGAAGAAATACGCGTTGTCATCGAGTTATTCTCAGCTTTTTAACCAGGTAGATCAGTCTGCGAACCCGGAAGTACTGCTATGGAAAAGACACAACTATCTCCTGGGGGTACACGATGCCAATCTTACCCGATCCATTACCACAGGCGGCGGTAGTACTGGAATGACCAAAAGCCTGGTAGAATCCTACCTCTGCTCCGATGGACTGCCCATTTCGGTAAGCCCGTTGTACAAGGGTGACAAGTCGCTGAACGATATTAAGGAGAACCGTGACAAGCGGCTGCTCTGGACCATGGCCTTCCCGGGCTATCCGTTGCAGATCGCGCCTGGGGGGGCGGATACACTTACCAGTTTCACCTTCCCGCCGATCGATCAATCGAGCCAGGAATTCAGAAGTACATCGGGTTATCAGATATACAAAGGTTGTGATCCTTATACAAGCAATCAGCCCGTCAATCAGGGAGAGATCGCCAATGTAATATTCAGATTTGCGGAGGCGCTGCTCAACTATGCCGAAGCAAAAGCGGAATTGGGTACGATCACGCAGGTCGATATTGATCTGACGATCAACAGATTGCGTGATCGAGCGGGCGTTGCATATTTGCAACTCGCCGGCATTGCCACGGATCCGAACTGGGATTTTCCCAACCTGTCTCCCATTGTCAATGAGATCAGACGTGAACGAAGGGTGGAGTTCGCGTGTGAAGGGTATCGCCTTGACGATCTGCTCCGTTGGCGTGCCCACACTATCATCACCGGCTCGCGGCTGAAAGGGGCTCTGTATCTGGGAAGCGATCTGGAAGGAACATACCGGGATGCAAGCGGTAACAATAGGATCATTATCGGAACCAACCTCTTTGTGGATGAGAAAGGTTATATCGATCCCTATCGGAACGCGCTTCCCTCGGGATTCGGATTCAATCCGGAACGTGATTATTTACTGCCTATTCCAACCAACGAAATCACACTTGCCGGAGGCGCTCTGAAGCAGAATCCGGGATGGTGACGACTCTTAGATAAACTGAGAAGAATAGGCGTTACTCTCACCAGGTAAAGCCTGTTTTTCTCAGTTTCAAGGGGTCAGAATTACACTACCGATGAAGATATGACTACAAGGATGGCTTTACAAGCCTGACAACTTCCAAGGCAATGGGCAATTTTTGCACAGGAATATAAAAGTAGTTCTTCATGAGGATCAAACAAAAATGGATAGCAGCTTCGTAGGGAGCCATAAGATTGTAAAATAAACAGCGTGTATGTCGTCTCAGTAAAGTGCGAGGGGACATACGTAAATGAAGATCAAATACTTAAATCTGTATATTGAAAATGAAACGACCTCACAATTTATACCAGGCTGGACAGAAGCAATCCTCTCTGACGAAAGTTTTTAAATATTTTAAATACCCGGGATATGCCGCGGTCTTTTTTTTATTAGCCCCTCTAAGCGGTTGGAGAGATGCCGGCGCTCCTGATCAGGGAAACGGCGCAGGAGCTGATTATGGTATTAAGCGGCAGGGCGATACTTTCCGTCTTCTGGCAGGCCTGGTGGAGCTGAAGCTTAATGTGAAGGCCAGTAATATCATTGTAGAGAGCCTCCGGTGCGATGGCAGGGAACTGCTGGCAGCTCCTTCCAAGGGGGTCAGCATGGAATTTGCCAGCGCTTATCCCAACGTCGAGCCTGAAGGGGTACGGACGACAAACCAGGTAGCCGGCTCCGCCGACCTCGAGCTGGACGAGGGAGACAGGGCGAATATTATTTCCGGCAAGGAAGACCTGCCGGTCGGTGATTTCGGAAATGTGAAGTGGGTAGACCCGGTACAGGTTTCGGGCAGCCAGTGGCATGGCCTGCTAAACCATTTCGCCTACAGCCTCAGCAATCCGCGCAAAGGCGTTTGGCGCCTGAATCTGCGCGCAAGAGCAGATAACAAGGGCGCACTCGATCAGGTTGCTGTCAACCAGTACTATGAGGTCTATGAGGGATATCCCGTGGTCAGGAAGTGGGTGGAGGTTTCTAACAACAGTGCCCGGTGGCTCCGGATCGACAACCTGCTCATCAGCGACATCGAACTCTCGGAAGAATATACGAATGAGACTGTCCTGGCGGTGCAGCACGGAGGTGTGCGCTCGAGCGTCGTCAGTTTTTCCAACAAGGATGTAAGCAACGGCGTTATTGCGGTCAGCGAAGCGCCTTCAGGGACAAAGGATATCACTGCCCGGGGGGGAATGGGCTATGCGTCGGAGCATTTCGAATGGGTGGTCGGACCCACTGAGAAATTCGTTTCGGAACCCGTTTTCTATTACGGATTCGGCGGAGATGTTTATAAAACAAGCTCCGCTGTTTCGACGCCCCTCGATCGCGCGCTGGAACGTGATTATATCAGGTTCCTGGAGGATCACATAGGAATCAGGGCAAATCCGAAAGACCTCATGTCGCCGTCGTGGTGCTCCTGGAATAATTTCGGGGCCGACATCAACGATGCCGTCATAAGGGAGATGGCCGACATTGCCGCGCAGGCGGGATTGAAGAGCTTTATTATAGACGCCGGCTACCAGGGAGGCAGCGAGATGACCAGTTGGTTCAGTACCGCGCCGAATCCGGAACGCTTTCCCGATTTCAAAGCGACCTGTGACTATGTACGTTCCCGCGGCCTGCAGCTCGGATTGTGGGTGACATCGAGCAGGCTGCCGGGCACCGAAGACCGCAGGGTAGTTCCCGATGGCCTTGCGCGGTGGTGGACACCCGAGCGACACAAAGACGGTTATGCCATGAGCTATACCAGCAAGTGGCGCGACTATTACATCAATGATCTCGTCAGAATGCACGATGTTTATGGCATTACCTACTATAAGCAGGATCTGCGCAGCATGGGATATGGTGATATTGCATATGGACATTCGGCGAGAACGCTGAAGGAATCGGTATTGCGCCAGTTCCGGGGCTTCTTTGAAACTCAGGATGAAGTAAGGAGGCTTGCGCCGGACGTCAAACTGGAAAATACCCACGAGAACTACTGGCGTATAAAGGCGCCTGTAGACCTGGCGACGCTGAAACACTCTGACTTTATGTTCATTCCCATGCAGAACTATCTGGGCGACGGCAAATGGCGCTGGAAAGACCGACAGACGGGCTATTGGGAGCACAAACCCGAGCTTATGCAGCCTGAGCTTGTGGAAGCGTGCTACATCGCAACCGAACGCTTTTACGAGAACCGCGGCTTGCCGGTCTATGCGCTTGAGCACCACGGGGCCTCTATGGTGAACTTTGACAACTGCCTTACGCGGGAGATACAGGACCTCCAGATTTGCAGTTGGCTAATGGGGTCGCTTAAATTTTTTACAGGCGACCTCGCTACTTTGTCGAAGAAAAATATCCGTCTTTACAGGGAGCGGTTCGAGATGGTAGAGAAACTAAATGAGAAGTATGGGATAATGCGCTATTTCCAGTTCAGTGGGGTACCGGGGCCTTCAAGGAAGGATTGGTTCTGGTGGGGTAAGCTGAACGATGTGAACGGCGGAGTAGTAGTGGTGATACGCGGCGACGGGGGGGAAGAAGAGCGGGCGATCAATGTGCCTTGGGTGAAGGATGGTCACAAGTATAAGGTCAAAAGTCTTATAGGCGGCAGGGAACTTGGTGAATTCGATGCCCGTAGCCTCCGGGATGGTGTTTTGAAACTAAGGATTTCCAAAAACAACGGCGAGATTCTGGAGTTGGAAAGGATCTGATCGCCTTACCGGATGAAACTGCTTTCTGTGATACCCGGAAAATCATTGCAGCAAAAGAAGGGGTACCAAAGATGGCGGCTCCGCTATTTAGGGAAATAACAGTCGATATCCATGAAAAGAATACATATGTTGAAGAACCGTGGTTTTTTACTGAAAGCGCGATTGCAGGAAAGCCGTTTAGGAAAGATTGCCTGCAGCGTAAGCGTTGCGTTTTTATTTGCGTTGGCTGCTGCGGATGTGCGGGGAATTAATGCCCGTCCCGACCTGGTGGGGACTTCCGCAATCGTATCCAATCTGCGTGCAGAATTCCGGCACGGGCAGGTTTTTCTCACTTGGGACGAGGTCTCTGCTAACGACCAGGATATTCGCGTATATATATCAAGGGAACCGATAACAAAAAGAAGCCTTTCGGGCGCAAGATTGCTGACCGACAGGCTTGAGCCGCATAGTGCGAACGACTGGTATGACGACCCTGACGAATGTCCTCGTGCAAGAGGTCCCGTTCATGGCTGGATCATCGAAGCGGCGACTGGACCGCTCGGTCGCCATGGAGGATTGTTTGTGCACACCGTTGCACATGAAGATCCCGGACTGGCATACTTCGCTGTTCTGGCAAAACATGAAAACCAGAACAGCCTGAAAGCAGGGGTGAATACGCTTCAGACCGCTGTGGCCATAAAACCGGAGCCGATACAGGCGATTCGCCAGGTGACTGGCGAGGACAGGCATACCTCCCTGGGAAAGCCGCTCGTACTTTCGCTTCACTCGCACCAGAGCAGGCCCAAGGATACGCTGACGCACCTTTTTTTCGGAGACCATACGATGGGCTGGCGGGAAGGCCTGCCTTTCAAATTCAAGGTAACGGTAAGACCCGATGTAGTGTTGTTGGAACCCTATGACCGGGTATGGATCAATCGGAAAATGAGCTTTGCAGAAGCCAGGGCGAACGGAGGCTACGACACCCTGTCGAAAAATATTGAAAGCTGGTGGTATGGAACCAATGATCAAATACACGACCCTAAGCGCGTGGCCGACGGCACGCCTACCAATTATACGGAAAGATGGCTTATGTGGGTAATAAACTGGGTTCAGGAAAATTATAAAACCGACCCCGACCGGGTTTATGCATTTGGCGCTTCCATGGGTACCGGCATATTGCGCATAGTGTTACGAAATCCCGAAAAGTTTGCGAGTGTCGACCTGCTGGTCCCGATTCTTGATCCGTTCGGCGAAGGCAATGTAGGAGAGCGGATGGCGCCGCGTGTCGGAGGTCCGGAGCGTATTTGCTCCGACGGCATAAAGCTGAACGAAAGACTCAATACGGTCCATTCTATTGAAACTTCCCGGGCGGAACCGCCACCTATGGTTATACGCGTAGGAAGGACTGATAAAAGCGTTACATGGCCGAGGAAGCCGGTTTTCATGAGAACTGTACAGGAGAATAAACTCGGGCTTTTTGCAGCGTGGGATAACGGCGGGCACGGGGATGCCGTTCGCAATTCTTTTGAAGGCTTTCCGGACTGGTTTAATTTTAAATGGCACGCCGACCGTTTCTCACGGAAAATGAGTTATCCGGTGCTGAGCAACTGTTCTTTGGACGGAGATCCCGGCAACGGGGATCCGGAGGACGGCGATGTTGCCGGATTTATCAACCGCGGTTTCCTGTGGAAAGTAATTGAGGATAAGAAGTTCTGGTATCAGGTGCTGCTGACACTGGAGCAGCCCTCAGTTTCCTATCCGGTATACGCGGACGTTACACCCCGACGGTGCCAGGAGTTCAAAAGTATCGGCGAGCAGGTTGTCGAAGCATATAATATAGACGCGGATGGGAAAATTATTGAAAAGAAAATACTCAAGGTAAACAACGGGCTTGTTACATATGACAGGTTTACCATTACTTCTTCCCGGGGAAACACGCTTGTGCTCTCAAGGGAAGCGAAGTGATCTCCTTTCCGGATTTATTATTTACCGGCCCGGTAATGACTGACGGCCTCTGAAGTGGTGAGATAGCGGTTGTAGATCCTCAGGCTGCTGATTGAACCCTTGAAGCCGGGGTTAATTCTCAGCTGTCCGGTTCCGTTGATATCTTTAAGATTCCTGCTGAACCACGTCCATCCGAACTGGCGGTGTCTGCCGCCGTCGCAGAATTTACCATTCACAACACTGGTGATAATATCGGGAGCACCATCAACAATGAAAACTATATGTTGCGCACGATCTGTTTTTACAGTTCCCGGGTCGGTATCCCACACCTGCGTAATGTGTCCGTCGCTGAGTGACAACTGGATGGTTCGCTTGGGCGATACCGAAAGCTTTATTCCTTTTCCACCGGCATCAAGATTGTCGAAGATAACCTGGCCCGGGACAAGGTCCTTTATTTCGAGCCAGAGATCAATTGCGAAGCCGCCCTGCTCCAGGCTTGGCAGCCGCTTTAAGGGCTGTTCCTTCCCTGCATTAAGGAAGGAGGCTTCAAGCACCAGACCGTTTACCGATATTTTACTTGCCGCATGCTGGTTCCATGCGCCTTCCAGAAGGTTGAGATCAACGGCATGAACGCGCGCTACCGATTTTTGTGTTTCAGTCACCCAGTATTTTCCGTCGTTTTCGATAAAATCAGGGTAGCTCATCCCGTTGATCGTCGAATCCGGAGAGTAAAGGAAAATTTCAGGTTGAGACCATTGTATCATACCGTCTTTCAGCACCCCGCCGCTGATCCATGCCGGATTCCTGCCGGAAAAATCCCGCCCTCCGTTGTTGTGGAACCAGAGAAGATACTTCCCGTTGCTGGCCGCAAACAGCTTAGGGCATGCTCTTGGATTCTTGATGAGCTGGGCTCCTTCAGGTTCATAGGTTGTCGGAACGGGAACACTCCAGGTCTTTCCGCCGTCCCGGCTGAAAGAATGAGCCACATAACCATCGATCGTGCGAAAGATGCAAAAAAGGTGATCTCCTCCAAGGCTCACCGTATTGTGTTCTTCCTGGATCAACCCGATCGAATTCGAGACGATCCCTTCATCGCCCTCCGGGAGTAATTCCCAATGAAGTTTTCCTGGATCTTTTTCCACATTTATATTGTTGGATCTGTACAGCCATCCCTCGCCGAATTCGCCGTAATTTCTGCCGACTTCACGTGAAGGAAAGTACAGGCTTTCGGTATGTCCAAAGTACTGTCCAAACCTTGAAAAGGTCAGATACATGCTGGTGCCTACGGTTATTGGTTTTGATATACCCCAGAAAAGCTGGACATCTCCATTCCATATGTTGTTATAATCTGTCGGAATCTTCCGCATCGGGAGCCGGTATCTGTCCGACCAGGTTCTGCCGTTGTCATCCGAGTATCTGAAGCAGTACCAGCCAAGCATCGAGCTATGCGGTTTGGTTGCAACCTTGTCGCCGTTGTAGTTATAGAAGACGTATATTCTTCCGTAGGTGGTGATATAGGGCGTGACCCAGGAAGCCATCAGCGGGGCTTCCCGGCTGGGTTCTATGTCGACAGGTTTCGACCACGTACGGCCTTTGTCGGAGCTGGTCACGGCGATGATGTGCTGTCCATCCTGGCTTTCTTTCCCCGGCCCGGTCGTAAGTACGCATACCCAGTCGCCGTTTGCGGCGGTTACCACATAAGGCTGGTCTGAATAATTCTCATCCGGGATCTCGCTGATCGCATTGTCAATATTCCGCCAATCACTCTGCTGTCCATTGGATCTGGAGATTGTCAGGGTAACGGTCATAAGAAAAATAATCAACATTTGCTTTTTCATAATGAAATGTGGTTGTTTAAACGTTTTTTCTGGTGTGCGATCGCCGGCAGGCTGTATGGTACCGGGTTAATCGACCAGGGCCTGGTACGTCAGTATTTTGAATCTCTCGCTGATATTTCTATACGGATTAGCGTAGATATTGATATAAAGTATTCCGATCAGATTTTCTTTTGGATCCGCCCAGTAACGAGTGCTGACGGTGCCGCTCCAGGAAAACGATCCTGCGCTTGCCGGCGACAGGTGATTAAAAGCTTTCCCATTTTTAGCGTCGTGAAGGGCGACAAGACGTTCATATTTGATTTCCGGAAGATAGAAGTGAGTGTCCTTCATTCCCGGGGGGGGGGGCAAAAATGCGAGTTGTCAGAAAATCATCGAAAGACATACCCGACCAGATTTCCGCCAGGTAACCAAGTACATCCGAATTTAGTCCGTATGTCCAGCGTTCACCGGGATTGTGCCGGAGAGGCAATTTGCCGGGGGCTTTTATTTTTTCGGCGATTACAGATCCAATGTTTCCTATTCCACTGGGTATTCCTGCCCTTGCATAAATAGCTTTGAAGTCGTTGCTTCCGATCACAGGATAATCGATCCCGGATGAGTGGGTAAGCAGATGTCGTATGGTCACCTGCCTTTTCGCGGGTTCGGTCGTGAAGGAAAAATCCTCCGGATGAAAGGTTTTCAGGATTCTTTGATCTTCAAGTTCCGGAATATACTTTGAGACAGGATCGTCGAGCAGGAATTTCCCTTCTTCCGACAACATCATTGCCGCCAGGCTGGTGATGGCTTTGGTCTGAGAGGCAATGCGAAAGATATCGTCATGGTACACGATTTTGTTCGACCGGACGATTAAGACTACGGTACCGGGTAATTTCTCGTCAGCAATGTATTCGTTGAAAATCTTGTCAATATGCTCAAGTCCGGTGTCCGAGAAACCGGCGTCTTCGGGAGAAGAAAAAGTAAGGAAAGGCTTTGTACTTTGCGCTTGAAGAGTGAAAGCGGCTAAAGCCGGTAACAAAAGCAGGGCGGCAGTCGCTGTCGGGCACCCGGTAATCCTCAGGAAATGGTACATGAGCGGTCTTCGCATATCTGGTGGTCAATCAACAGGGCCAAACTGTCCGGAAGACCTTTATCTCTCTTTGTCGGTCACCTCGCCTGAATATTTTGTGTTCTCGGGTACAGCCCGGATGGAGAGACTGTGGCTTCCTGTTATGCGCATATCCTTCTTTTTAAACCAGTTTGCAAGGGCGGAACCTGTGACGTTCTGCAGAGGTCCGAATATCGCTGAAGCCAGTCCCACCGTCGACACTTTTCCCATCTGCAGGGCCAATCCTGTGGCCACACCCCCGTTTTGCATACCTACCTCGAAGGCAATCGTCCTGCGGTCCTTCTCAGGCAAGCCGAATAGCATAGCCATGAAATATCCAATCGTCAATCCCGCAACATTATGAAGCAGACAGGTGACGATCAGCAAGCCTCCGACCGCCAACAGATGGTCCCGACCGGATGCTGTGATCACCACCGTATTGATCACAATGCCCAACATGGCTGCGAATGACAGGCTGCTTTCGATCATCCCCCGGCTTATGTGCCGGGAACGTCTGAGAAAGATAGCGACGGTCATCGGCAGGAAATAAAACCACAGGAATGAATAAAATGCCGAATGGACCAGTTCCCGAAACGTTGACTCGGAGATAAGGAACAGTACGGCATTGGTAATCATGATAATAAGCGCGTAACCCGTCAATTGAAAGGTTATCAATTTCTTGGACGTATTGTTGTAGTAGAACATATTGAAAATGAATCCGGCTACAACCGGTATAATAATCATCCTGGTTATATCGATCATCATATGTGCAACGTCTATTTCCACATATTGCCCGCCCAGCCAACGCATTAGGAAAGGCGTTACAAAAGGTGATATGATGGTCGACACTGCGCCAATGGTTACAGCCAGAGCAAGATTTGCACCGGCGAGATAGGACATGACATTCGAAGCCATTGCACTGGAAACACATCCGATAAGGATAATGCCGCCGGAAACTTCAGTAGGGAAAGTAAATAAATTAGATAACCCGTACGCTACCAGGGGCATGACCACAAAATGACAAGCCACACCAATAACTACTCCTTTGGGCATCATGACAACACCCTTGAAATCATTAAAGCTCATGTGAGCTCCCATTCCAAACATGGTTATCTGTACGAAAGGAACAATCACTCTTTTTAGTTCGAAGTTTCCTACGCTTTGAAACGAAGCGGGATAGAGCATTGCTGCTGACACAGCTACCAGTATCCAAATAGTATAAGAAAAGCCTTTTACCAGTGAAAGACCTCTGAATGAAACCGCCAGTGCCGCAAGAGCAGCTATCCACACGGGGCCCGCTATTTCTGATTTGCCTAAAACATAAAAGACTCCTGCACTGACAATTGCAGCAAGTGAGAAAACCAAAATTACCCGCGCTGATTTTTTTGTAAGACTCATAAAACTCATTTATACTGCTCATTCTCTCGAAAGGCCTTGCTCTGCCGGTCGCTTAAGGACTTATTTTTTATTAGACTTGTATCGGCCTGCGGATATTCATGGCAGAGATAGTATTCTGCTTTCTCATTTTCTTCTATCTGCGGGAACCTCGTGCCGTAATCGACAAGAAAGTAATTGTCATTGAGGTCATTGCAGACACTCGATATTTCGCTGCTCAGTGTGTAACGGTCTCCATGCATAGGATAGCCGGTGCCTTCTTCCCCCCAGAACTGATGAATGGTCAGTGGAGTGATGTTCAGGCTCATTCCGGGCTTAAGTCTGATTATTTCTCCTGGTGAAATTCTTTTGGTACAGCCATCGACCTGTATCGTAAAGGTTTTGGAAGATGGTGAACCATCCGCATCGGCTTTCGTCAATTGTACAAGGATGTTTCCACCAGCCCTGCAGATGATGTCCTCGCGTTTGCTTTTATGGAAGTGCGCTGGCGCCCGCTGATTCTGCGGGTCTATCAAAAGCTTTTCCGCATACTCTTTAGGGTAATTTATATTCCCGAATTTCCCGTTTCTCAACGTAAACAGTATACGGCCAATTTTTCTGAAGTCATTACTGCCGAAATCCGTCACGTCCCAACCAAGCATGCAGTTTCTTATTTCGTCATATTCATCACCAGCTTTATGCCAGTCCGCGGTTTTCCAGTAGGCAAAATCGGGTAGGTGAAAATTGAAATGCTTAATCACGTCCAAGGCAACATGAATACTTTGATTAATAACCGAGCGTGATAGTCTCATATCGATGGTTTTAAAAAAGAACAATTGCTAGAATTCCTGTCCGTAGAGATATTTTTTATACTATGCATATTACCTGACCATTATTTAGAAATTAGTTCCTTAGTTTCGCTTGCAAATTTTCGTTTTTCCTGAATTCTGATCTAATGTTATCTTGACAAGATGTAATGCTAGATTTTCCGGTTCATCTTCGAACTGGTAATTCCTTTACGTCAGGTTAAAATGTAGTGGTGTTTTCTGGTAGCTTTGCGCCTGATAATGAAGGGCCGTGTGATCGCCTTAATCAATAATTAAAGGATCATCTCAAAAAAATACAAAATGCTTGCGCATCCAATATCTATCGTTTACATTCGAATATACGGATAAGATACCGCTCCGCTAGAGAGGGAAATCCAGTAACCTTTCTATTAACCATAAAAAGTATGAGATATCTTTAAAGGGTATTCTAAGTAGGAGCCATTGATTGCTAGTTGATACGCTATTTTTTCAGCTTAAGTTTTAAATACGTTTGTCTGGTTTTCGAGATCGTTATCTTTTTATGAACAATTTTTTTGTTACTTTTAAATTATCTCCCATCAACTGGTGTCGAACAAAAAACGGAGGTTTAAGTTGGGTATCTAAGAAAAATACAAGATTTAGGTAGTTAGAGTGAGCGCTTGTTTTCGTGTGAATGAAGTGCGTATTCTTAATTAAGAAGCTATCATTGTCTGAAGCAGATCTGCCCCAAGGGAATATCCCAGTCTTTGAGAACGGTTCTCAAAATTTACCCTGTATTGCCAGTAGAAATAATCAGGAATGTATTATGTGACAGGAATTAACGATAGCATCAGATTCATCACTAAACTACAATGCGCTTTACAGGTTATGTGAGGTACTGAAAGTAAATTTTAACCTGACAACAGTAATTTCAAAAATGAAACCGATTTTAATGAGGCACGTAGAGACAGCTCATGATTCCTTCAAGTCGTGGGAAAATGCATGCCCGTACCTTCATAATCCCTGGCATTATCATCCGGAATGCGAAATAACTTATATAGTTAAAGGAAAGGGAGTGTTGTTTATAGGTGATCAGGTTTTTGACTATAATGACGATACGCTGGTAATGATAGGGCCAAATCTTCCGCACGAATGGCGAAGCAATGTTAAGGAGACCCCTGATTTTTATTCGCACAGTTTTGCTGTGCATTTTAACCGGAATTTTACCGGCGAAGACTTTTATAAGATTCCCGAGGCAGTTTCGATCAATCATCTTATGGAAAGATCGCTCAGGGGCATTGTAGTTAACGATAGCGGCAGTAAAATAAAAGTTAAAAAGAAACTGGTGCTATTGCTGAAGACCAAGGGAATAGAGCGCATTTCTATTCTGCTGTCGATTTTGAATAGTATTGTACAGGGTCAAAAACTCGAAATCCTATCTTCACCTATATTTGTCAATTCGATTGATGAGAGCGAGAATAACAGACTAAAACTGGTCTATAAATATGTAATGCAACATTTTAAGGATCCAATATCCGTAGAGGAAATCGCGAAAGAAGTATTCATGACCACTACATCCTTTTGCAGATTTTTCAAAAAGAGGACCCGCAAGTCATTTATACAGTATCTGAACGACATCCGAATAGGGTACGCCTGTAAGTTGCTGCTGGAAGAGGATTATAGCATTGCACAAATCGCATTTGAAAGTGGTTTTGAGAATCTATCGAACTTTAATAAACAGTTCAAGAAAATAAAGGGTATCACACCAAGTCAATTTATTGCACACTTTAAGAAGAATGCCTGAACAGCCAGGCTCAGAAAGCAGGATACTCATCCGTGAACAATATAGCTTACGGACGCCGTTGCGTTAGCTTCGGAAGATAAGGACAAAGTATCATCAGCAACAGACAAATTAGCATAGGTTTCCCGCCGGATCTTGACGTTCATTTGTAGAATGAACAGAAGGAAAATCAATAAGCTCATTTTCACAGCCCCTTTTTCAGCCTTCACGATCATATCTGCCAAAGGTATGGATTCCGGGCATCAGAATTTATTGAAAATTCTGATGCCCATTGGTGACGCTACTGAAGCTATAGACACGTTGTATCCTTATTTCCGTTTACAGGAGGAGGGATTTCAGGTGACAGTCTGCGGACCTGAGGCGAGAGTGTATCATATGGTAACCCATGAGATTCCGCCGGAGGAGAATATTCCGTGGGACATTACGCGTGAAGGTCCGGGGTATCATTTGAAGGCCGATCTTGCTTTTAGAGATATAGATCCCGCGCAATATGACGGGCTGTTCATTTCGGGTGGACGCGCTCCGGAATATCTGCGGTATGACGAAGCTTTATTGCGGATCACCAGACATTTCTTCAAGCACAATAAGCCGGTAGCAGTGGTGTGTCACGGTGTGGAAATTGTTGCGGCTGCAGGTGTTTTAAAAGGTCGAAGGATGACTACGGTAGCCAAATGCGCCCTTGACATCACACAGGTAGGCGGCGAATATGTTCCTGATCCCATGGTAGTGGACGGTAATCTGATTAGTTGTCGTACCTGGCATGATTACAGGACGCCCTATATGAAGTTGTTTATTAATAAGCTGAAACCTTCCAATGACTGAGTTTATTAACAGGAGGGAGTTTCTTGCTTCTGTTGTTGCAGAAGCCGGGTTACTCATGCAGCGTAAGGCGTTGGACACTACCAGGAAGTTTTCACTGAACTATATCACGGCTTCCTGTATGTATGGATACTCGGATTTGACTTTGATCCTGCCCGAAGTTTCAAAAACAGGAGCCTCTGCCCTCGATATCTGGCCTAAGGTGCATGGCAACCAAAGGGAACAGCTGGATGAAATGGGAGAGGAAAGATTTATCCGGACACTTCGGAAATATGGGGTATTAATGGGTTGTATCACCCAGTATGCCCTGGAGCCCTTTAATCTATGCGACGAGTTGCGGCTTGCCGGCCGGCTGGGTTGCCGGACTATTGTAACCGGTGGGAAAGGTCCTAAAGGTCTTCACGGCCGGGAACTGAAACATGCAGTGAGGGACTTCCTCGAGAAAATGAAACCGCAGATCGACGTCGCGGAAGATAACGGTGTGAAGATCGCCATTGAGAACCATTCGGGGAGCCTGATCGAGTCGGCAGAATCCCTTAAATGGCTTTTTGAATTTCGCCCTTCAGAACAGATAGGAATCGCGTTGGCTCCCTATCATCTTCCTCAGGATGGAATATTGATCGGCGATCTGATCAGGGAGCTTGGAAACGGAATAGTGATGTTCTATGCCTGGCAATATGGAATGGGAAGTAAAAAAAACTACCTAAAGAACAGGAATTGCTTCAAATGCCCGGTAGGGGAGCTCTGGATTTTAAACCGCTGTTGGCGGCCTTGCGGGATATTGACTACAGTGGCTGGACGGAGATATTCATGCACCCCGTCCCGCGTGGGATTCCTGTCATGGAAACTGTACCGGCAGTAACGGATGAAATCAACAGGGCCAGGGCGTATCTCGAAAAATGTATGGCGGAAATTTGATATCACCTGGTCCTCACCCTTCGACATGCATTCGACTAGGCATCCCCGACTAGGCGTCCCCGACTGAGCTCACCCCAAGTTTCAATGCAACGCATCATCTAATCATCATATACAATTTTAAACACATGAAATTGTCATGAGCCGGCAGAAATCAGCACACAAACCGGTCGATGAATAAGCTGATACCGACTTCTGATAGCTTTTTTATACAGATGAAAAGACGTGTAGTACTCAGAAACTTGACAATAATGATGGGAGGTGCTGCGTTGGTACCCGGCTGTAACCGTTTTTCACAATCGGAAGATTTTCCCGCGTATAGCGATCTGAGTATTACGGGAAGGGAAAAAGAATTGGTTCAGAGACTTTGCACGGTCATCATTCCTACCGGAGATGATGTAAAAGGGGCTAGTGATTTGAAGTTGGAGGATTTCGTGATGATTATGGCGAATGACTGTTTAGATCAGCAGGAAAGAACAAATTTTACTAGTGGGTTGAGAGCTTTGCATCTTCTCGGCAGAATGGTATGTCAAAAGGAAACTGGGGAATTCACGTGTCTGGACTGGGAGAGTTTTTTCCGGGTGGTATTGGGAATGGAAGAAGCGGAGGCCTCACGAAGACACCTGGAGTGGCGTGACATTCGCGATGCGAAATATTTCTTGAATACGGTAAAGGAGTTCACAATACAGGGATTTGTCACCTCGGAGTATTTCATGACGGAGATCATGCCTTATTCCATGCTGCCCGGAAAATTCCGGGGTAAGGTTTTAATTGATCCTCAGGAAAAGGTTAACATTTATGACTGATCTTACGATAGACCGGGTAAAGGAAGTCAATTTTGACGCCATTGTGATAGGAACCGGAATGACCGGAGGATGGGCAGCTAAAGAACTGACTGAAAAAGGATTGAAGACTCTGGTTCTGGAAAGAGGGCGTGAGCTGGTTCATGTCAGAGATTATCCGACCGCTCATCTTTACCCCTATGAACTGGAGCACCGAAACAGGCTGACTGACCGTTTAATACAAGAGAACCCGATACTGAGTGGATGTCATGCTTTTACGGAAGACAAACAACATCTTTTTGTTAAGGACGCGGAACATCCGTATATCCAATCGGAGCCTTTTAGCTGGATACGCGGATACCAGACCGGAGGTAGATCGATCATGTGGGGAAGGATGGTGCAGCGTTGGAGCGACTATGATTTCGAAGGACCCGCCCGGGATGGGTTTGCGGTTGACTGGCCGATAAGATACAAGGATCTCGCTCCGTGGTACAGCTATGTTGAGAGATTCATCGGAGTATCGGGGAACAGGGATGGATTGGATACTTTGCCTGACGGAGAGTTCCTGCCGCCGATGGAACTGACTGCGGTCGAGGATTACTTCAGGCAACGTGTTGCGGCACTCTACAAGGACAGAAGGGTGATCATGGGGCGCTGCGCCCACATTACAGGGAACTATGAGCGCTACCGCAATCAGGGGAGAGGGGGATGCCAATACCGCAATGAATGCAGGCGCGGATGTCCCCTCGGCGGTTATTTCAGCAGTAATTCATCTACTATACCATGGGCCATGAAAACCGGGAACCTTACCTTGAAACATCACGCGGTCGTACACTCAATTATATATAACGATCATCGGGAAAGAGCGACGGGTGTGCGTGTCATTGATGGTCTTGCGGGTCATGTCACAGAGTATTTTGCGAAGATCATCTTTGTGAATGCAGGATCCTTCAATTCCAACCTTCTTCTTCTGAACTCCCGATCAAACAGGTTTCCGGAAGGTTTGGGAAATGATAATGGCCTGTTGGGGAAATATATTGCCTTCCATAACTACAGGGCTTCGGTTACAGCAGAATATCGCGGACTACCGGAATACAGGACTCAAGGACGAAGACCTGCGTCGGCTTATATTCCCCGGTTCAGAAATGTAAAGAAACAGGAGACAGGATTCTTAAGGGGATATGCCGCGACTTTCAACGGACATCGGCCTGTAGTTTTTGACCGGAATGGCTTCGGACATCGTCTTAAAAACAGTATGCTCAATCCTTCTTACAGCGATTCGTGGAAAGTGAGTTCCGGCATGATGGGCGAGACAATCCCAAAAGAATCCAGCTATGTCGGCCTCGATCCTGACCAGAAGGACCGTTGGGGCGTTCCACTTCTAACAGTATCTGTTAGTTATGATGATAACGACGAAGCGATGATAGGGGATTTCTTTGAACAATTCGGTGAAATGTTCTCGAAGGCAGGATTTTCTGACATAAGGGTGCGCGACAGTCACAGAATTCCAGGATTGGACATTCATGAAATGGGAGGAGTGAGAATGGGCAAAGATCCTGAAACTTCGCTGCTTAATAAATGGAACCAGCTTCATGCCTGTCCAAATGTTATCGTTTCAGATGGAGCTTGTATGACGTCGACCAGCACACAGAATCCTTCGTTGACTTATATGGCGCTCACAGCAAGAGCTGTAGACCACGCAGTAAACGAACTCAGACGCTTAAACCTGTAGACATAACTTATAGTGCCAAGAATATCAGGCATCAAGTGTCCATGATTTCGAAAATTCCTTGTCTTGAAAGGCCTCTGCAAGTCCCGTTATTTGTTTAAGTCTAAGAACTTCATCGGGGTCCATACCCAATTCCTCACCAATACGGCTATTACTCCAATCATTCCGTTTTAAAAAAGCCACAAGTTTTGCTGATAGCTCTACCTGGTGCGTACCACGGGCCATGTTGTGCCTTACGGTGGAAGCAACACGGTTTTCCAGTGTTTTATCTAGTCTGG
Organism: Spirosomataceae bacterium; assembly: GCA_037191015.1. GTDB lineage: Bacteria > Bacteroidota > Bacteroidia > Cytophagales > Spirosomataceae > Ravibacter. The sequence continues at coordinate 59,102 of JBBCKD010000004.1, read as the reverse complement.
TGACCGGAAGATAGCCCTTTAAGCCATCCTTAATATCAGATGCATTCTTACATACTGCCGTCCGATGAAATCCATCCACGACGACCCAATTCTCTTCCTTCTTTTCGGAAGCAACCACAATCGGCATGGTCAGGCCATCTTTGCGTATGGATAGTTCCAGTAATTTCATCTCAGGTGGAGCTACTTTGTTCGGGTTATACTCATTCCCTTCCACCCGTTCTATAGGCACTAGCTGTACGTTAAGGGCAGGATGTTCTATTGCCAGAAACTCATAAAGCTGCTGTGTTATCCGGTTATAAACATCCACCTTCTCTTCAATGGATGCGTCCTTGTACTGTTCTATTATTCGACTAATCATATTATTGATAATGCGGTATCTTCATAAAAATATTCAACTGTTTCTGCATTTCTCCTTTGGTCTGGGAGAAGGAAAGCCCTCTGCACCAGTAATCGTTTTTTAGCAGCACCTTACAAATCCTTCTCCAGGATGGGGCTTTGCGGTCCGATTCCAATCTGGGGTCCGCTGTCTCAGGAATTTCTTTCTCAAATCCATGCGCCTTCCAATAATCCAGGAATTTATTGATTTTTTTCAGGTAGTGCTCCTTCAGATAAGGGGGCATGGTATCAAGGAGGAACTTGGAGTAGCTTTCGTAAGTATGGCCGTCGGGAAGATTCATCCGGAAATTCCCGAGTACTGTACGGTTGTTCTCAGAATAACGGTTTCCAAAATTTGCTCCCTCCACGCGATTGACTACCTTGGTCCATGTTTCCGGTTCCAATATTTTATAGAGATATAATCCTTTTCGCTGGTCATCCCCATATGGTTGACAAAGTCTCATTTGAGACAACGGAACCCCGGCAAGGTACATCAGGTCGTATACTTTGTTGTAGTCAAAATGAAACTTCCCGTTGGCTACCCATATGTCGTTTGTTTTCCAATCGTAAATAGGATAGAAATTAAATAAATTCCGGGTGATACGTGTACTCCATTGCCTTTTTCGATATCTCACTTTATCAAAATTGGCAATGGTTCTGTAACGGTTGTAACTTTCGTCGGTACGTATTCCCACAAGACAGGCTGTACTCTGACCCTGAGAAAACCATTCGCCGAATTCCAGCACAAACTCTTCAAACTCCATTCCTTTCCGGAAGAATGGAAAATATTTTTCATCCTTTATTACTGATGTATGCTGTGGAAAATCTCTTACCCACGCATCTCGTTTGTCTTCATCCCAGCAGATCCAATGGGGCTGGTACTGGCTTACCGCATTCCGAAGGTGGATGGGAAGACATACCCAATAGGCATTAACTTCTTCTCTGTGAACAGTACGCGTGATGTAATCGATAGTATGGCTGTACTGGGCTTCCAGGTCCAGGATCAACACGTTTACGGGTAACCTGTTATGACGGCGGGCAGTTTCTATTGCCAGGTTCAACATGACTCCGCTGTCTTTTCCTCCACTGAAAGAAACGTATACTTTCTTAAAGTTTGAGTAGACAAAGTTAAGCCTGTTGACCGTCGCCTCGTACACGGATATATTTCTATATTTCTTGTACATATCAATGGTTTAGTAATATCAAATATAAAAAAAGGCCATGTTATTTCCTTAATGTAAGAAAAAAATGCCTTTTTAGTACAATTGTAGGGGGTTTCTGGCAACTGCACCTAAGCAGTCCTATTAGATCAGCTTCTGATATGAGTAAAACTCATAAGCGCATTTCTATGAGAAGTCGAAATTGAAGATAGCAACTAATTCCTATCTCAGATTCTTTTTAATTGTATAGCGCGACCTTCCCCAAATGGTTATATCCACGGAGTATTCAAAAACTACTTTAACCTTAAATAAATATGCCTGATCTTACCTTGTCCCGACTCCCTTTCGTCAATCTCGAACTTGTTTAAGTTCTTTATTAATGGTAATAATTTCGGGAACCCATAATTTCGAGGATCAAATTCCGGCTTCTTTTTTAAGATAAAGCTACCCAGGTTGCCTAAGAAGGTCCACCCGCTCTCATCGGCCAGATCATTTACGCTTTCAACAATTAAGGAAATTGTACCTTTATCTATTTTATTCAAAGGCTCTTTTTTAGCAGCAGTCTTTTTCTTCGTTCCGGTACTCCTGACTTCAGTAGGTTCGTCTTTTAATATTTCCAGGTAAATAAATTTATTACAAGCCGAAATAAATGGTTGAGGCGTTTTTTTCTCACCAAAACCTATCACAGTCATACCAGCTTCTCTAAGCCTGGTGGCAAGTCTTGTAAAATCACTGTCGCTGGACACAATGCAAAAACCATTCACTTTTTCGGAATACAGGATATCCATTGCATCGATAATCAGAGCACTATCACTCGAATTCTTACCGGTGGTGTAGCTGTACTGCTGAATCGGGGTTATTGCATTCTCTAAAAGAACATTCTTCCATCCCGACACTGTCGGCTTAGTCCAGTCAGCATAAATACGCTTTATTGTAGGAGTACCGTACTTGGAAATTTCCTCGATCATCTCCCTGACATTTGCGTAGGGTACATTGTCGGCATCTATCAATACAGCTAATTTACTCTCCATAACCTAGGTCTGACTCTTATCTGATAGTTGTTTAATAATTTGCTTTTCCCGCTCTATCTCCGCTATCAGCCCTTCTTCTGTTGGTAAATAGGGTAAGTATTTACTGGCAAAGAGCTGCTTGTTCTCATGGAGCACAGAGTACCTCGCAATAGTACGGTCTGTCTCGGTACCTCGCAATATACCAATTGTTGGATTATCGCCCTCCCACTTTTCCAGATCATTAACCATTCTGACATATATATCCAGTTGCCCGATGTCCTGATGCGTTATCTTATTGGTCTTAAGCTCTACAATGATAAAGCATTTTTGAAAAGTCCAACACCGCTGGGTTACGAATAAAGTCGTTCTTGTCCTGCTGAAAGGTGCTTGCTTTCTCCTGCATTTCATCTTTTACGACATCCTGCATTTGGGATGATAAAAGGCGCTGATAATAAAGGGTGTTGATATTCCGCTCCAGGGTACGTACTGCCCAGTTATTCCCGGCAGCTTCTTTAAGGTAGTATAAGCGAGATTTTTTGTCAGACACCCTCATAATCAGCCGGATATGTGACCAGTTTGACTTGGCACGCCGTGCGCCAAATCTTCCCAATTCGAAAAAGTCAAATAAAACTGCCTGTAATCTCTGAGGGTTCTTGCGCTATAACCCTTGCCCAACGCCGAGGCCTTGCCCATCCATAGGCCGCCCTATCAGCACCTTAGGAAAGAAGTCAAAGCCTGTTTTAATCGAAAAGCTAGTCTGATACCGGTTTTCCAGGTATTGCTGCTTTACAACCCGACCGTCCTCGTAGACCCGGTCACTTAGTTCGTTTTTGTTAGGCACTTTCTGATGAAGTACATCACCCTGAAAAAAGTAATTTGTTTTTTCTGTGAGATAATTCACAGAAAGAGAGGGATTTAGCTTTGGAGTGCGGAGATATTGTGGTCTGATATCAGGCAGGTTGGGGATCTTCTCCCATAAAGATCCGATACCGGCTACCATCCCGGCCTTCCCCGTTTTTTCTACAATACGTGTCCAGAGATAATGCTGAATGCTTTCTGTCGTTTCTAATAACGTTCTGCCAAGATCTATCGTCCCGCTAAGATTGAATTGTCTGTTTTTCCAGCTTGGCAAGTAGAAAGAAGGTTTTGGTTGACCTCCGAAGTGGGGAATACTGCGTTCTTGAGTTGCGCCAAGAGATTGTACTGCAAAAGAACCTCTTCCAGATTCCGGAAGAGGTCTTTGTCACTACTCATTGTTAACCAATATAAATCTTGATTTCTATCTGTGAATTACCTCCTTCTTTACCAACGATCTTAAATTTCAAAGAAACTTTCTGTCTATTCTTCCAGTGTCTTGATCGGATGTTCATACTTGTTGACAAACTTCAAAAATCCCGTGCTGGGCATATTCGAAAGTAAGAGGACTCATACTGTCAAATGATTAATGAAGATGGTTATATTGAAACTAGTCTCTTCATTGTTCGCCAGTGATTTACAGCAGGGATAGGTTTTAGGATACTGTTAGTATTTGCCCAAACGGATCTATCCGGCTGCTATGATCTTTCTATAACCACACCTGTTAAACCGCATGTGTTTCTCCGAGATTCGGATGATCAGCTCTTAACATGTACGGAGTTAGTACCTTGGAAAAGGTATTTACGCATCCTTCCATCACCTGATTTTAGAAGGACCATTCCATGACGATTCATCCAGTTCAATGACACATAAACCGTTCCTATCGGGAACCTTTTGTGTTCTGCGCAAATAGAAAGCCAGAGTTCTTCAGCGGTGATGTAATGCTGGAAATTCGAAAGTGCTGCTATTACAATCTCTCTTTTTGGTGATGTTTTATGACGTCTTCTTTTGATTTCTTTAGAGCAAAGATTATTCATATCGAATCAGAATTAATGTTCAGATACAGCGTATGAAATACCAGGGAATAAAGAAAATCAGCATGAGTAGAGATGATTTTTTGCTGCTTTGGATGGTTAGATAACGCCTGAAAATGTGAATCAAGTACTGTGTTTACGTAATTTATTTCCAGGTAAAAGATGCCGGATATGAAGTGATTGCTTCCATTTTAACAAGAGTGGAGATATCTTTTTAGAATTTGAAATCGAATCCTGCCGTGATAAACCGGTCTAACCCAACCCTGATACCCTGAGGATTTCTGGATGTAATGTACTTTGTATTCAACAGGTTTTTTCCTGCGATATTTAAGGTCAAGTTGGGCTTCTTAAACGTATAGGAGATATTCCCATCCAGGATATATCGTGCATCTATCCTTCCGACTGTTCCGTCCCTGGAAGGTGTAACAGTACTGAGATTGTCGACAAACTGCTCTCCGACATAAGTTCCGAAGAATGCAAAGCCAAACCCGTTTAACAAACTCAACGACAGCCTGTTGTTAAAAATGAGCTTAGGAGAATAGGGTAGGAGGTTGTCTATCACATCGTCGCCATTAAAACGTGCAACCGTATAGGTTACATTGCCTCCCAGTACAAGGGAATTTTTTGAACCTGTGGCTTTTGCAACGTCGAGCTCGACGTCTACTTCTATGCCGGAATGACGCGTTCTTCCTCCGTTTGCAATTCCGGTTGCACTCGTGGCCAGCGTCACAGGAATAACCTGGTTTTCAAAATCGATGTAAAACAAGGTCGGAGCAAATACAAAATAATCCCGTATCGCAAACCTGGCGCCGAGTTCGTAGTTAGTGCTTACCTCCTTGTCGACTTCACTTGCAGCGCCGGTAGCTGTAATGGCAGATTTCACTACTGGAGGTGCAAAGCCGCGGTGCACTCCGCCAAACAGCGATAACCGATCAGAAGCGGTGTAGTTAAAGCCTAAGCCGGGTAAAAATGCAAATGTGTTGCGATTGAATTCCACAATCGTATCCCGCACTACACTGGCTCCATCTATGGTAAACGGCCCTCTATAGATGCGGCGGTCAAAGTCAAAGTTCTCTATTCTGAAACCATATTCCAGAGAAAGCTTACTACCTACTTGTGTATTATTGATCATAAAGGCGCTCACCGCTGAGCCGGAACGAATTTCATTGTCACGCATGTTCCCACCCCAGGAGTCCGGCTTGCTGCCCTGTACAAACTGCTCTGTGGCTATTTCTTTCAGGTATCTCAGTCCGGTTTTGAGCTTATTTTCGCTGTTGAACAGGCGATGTCTGACGTTTAGTTTCGATTCCAGGCCCCCCACCTGGTACTGGCGGTTCCGCCAATCCGTTCGGTTGCTCATAAAAATGGCTCCTCCGTCAGTCAGGTTGGGGTTCCCCCAAACCACGCCGCTCGAATTCGCATTAGGGCCATTCCTTGTGAATTGCTGCCGCCGCCAGTCCCTTCGAATAGTGTAGCCATAAGCTGTTGTCTGTAAATCAACGCGATCGTTGAAACGGTAGTTGTGGACAAAGCTTGCGTTCACTTTTCGGATCAGCATCAGATCGTCGGGTGTAATTGTAGTTCGGATGTTATCGTTGCGATCGTACATGTCCTGGGTAATTCCCAAATAGGTCGAATTTGAATTTTCATCGTGAAAGCCCAGTTTTATTCCTACTGCCGAGCGATCGCTGAGACGGTAATGAAGCTTTCCCGAAGCATCGGTCACCTTAAATCCCAGGGGGCCGAGTTGGTCTGCTCTTTTATGATTAACATTTACAAGGTACCCGACATTTCCGACCGTATTGCCATGGCTGGCAGAACCATAAAAATAACCACCTCTTCCCGCATTTACACGAATCCTGTTTTCCAGCGTCTGAGGAGGGCGGGCGGTAATAAAGTTGACTACACCACCGATGGTTTGCGGGCCGAACTGAAGCTGACCGCTCCCCTTGAGCACCTCCACACCTTCCATTTTTTCAATAATCGGGCTAAAATAGAGTGAGGGCTCTCCGTACGGGTTGAGCGTCACCGGGATGCCGTCTTCAAGCACCAGTACTTTGCTGGAGCGTATCGGGTTAAGGCCCCTAACGCCTATGTTCGTACGCAGGCCGGCTCCGTCCTCGTCGATTACGTTAACTCCGGAAGCTTTTCGAAGAACGTCGGCTGTCTGTAAAGGTGCCATTTGCCTGATCTCCCTGCTGCTTATAACTGTTACCGCTCCGGGAATCTCCCTGAATAGCTGGTCTCTGGAATGTCCCACTACATGTATTTCAGGCAGGTGAAAAGTCGTATCTTCAAGACTTTGTAAGTCGGTTTGAGCAAATCCATGACTAGTCTGAAGAAATGTTATGCATAAGTGAATAGATAAATAGAAGATGTTTCGCATTATTTCTTTTTAATTAGTATAAATTAATTTTCTTCGCCAAAAGTAATGAACATAAATTACGTATGTTGAAAATTATATGACGTAATAGGGAAAATATTAGACCTGTTTAGTCTTGCAGCAAATGCTGACCTGGAATGGAAATTACTAATAACAGAAATAAAATCGAATAAGAAAAATGAAAATCGTAACCAACCTTTGAGACTGTTCTTTTCCGAATGGTAATACCTGGGATGGCAACCATAGTTACTCGATTAAGAAGACAGTATCCCTGATAGTGTCAAAACCAAAACACGCTTGTCCAACAGATCTTTAGGATTGACTTTGATAGTTTCGAGGAGAGAAGCCGTAGTATTTTTTGAAAGCAGAGCAAAAATGAGTGGCATGCTTGTATCCTACCTGTCGGGCAATTTCCGCTACTTTCGTATCACTATCTTTGAGCATCCTAAGTGCTTTCTCCATTAATACTTTTTGACGATATTTATATAGGGTAAGACCAAAGACCTCCTTAAATTGTTCTTTGAGATAACATTCGTTAGTTTCTACGACCCGAGCTATTTCCTGGATGGTAGGCGGTTCTATTAAATTTTCCAAGATTATGTCCCTCGCCTGATACATTCGTGCCTTGACGCGATCAGGAAGGCTATTGTTTGGGATAGGAGCCAAGTCTTCAGACCTGTTATCAAAATCCTGTAAAAACTCCAAGATTATCTCATGAGCCCTTAATCTTAAGTAACTGTTTCCCAAATATGTATTTACGATACGATCCTGCAAAAGTGCTTTAGCCGAGTTATTGATGGTATCTGAAAAATTCATAAAGCTGTTAAAAATACTTAAAGTCGAAGTTTCAACCAAGTAAGGTCTAAGTTTGGTAACTGCAATATCAGGCAGAAAATTATCTAAAAAGGACGTTGGAATACCGATCTGAACAAATTTGATAATCCCTTTCTTATCCCATCTCACACGGACCGGGTAAAAACTGGATCTGAATACATTATATTGATGGGTCTTAAAGTTCGACTTTCCTCCCTCATAAACTTCGGTGTACCCTTGGCTGCTGGATTTGAGAACAAGTAGAAAGATAAAGCTATGCGGCGAACACCTTATTTCGATCTCACCTTCATCCTGACAAATAATCGTTTGGATAGAAAAAAACAATCCGTCAGGAGTCTGGATCTGCTTCTCACTTATTTTGTAGTTTCCATAGTCCGACCTTTCATTCAGGTAACGGATATCGACCATTTCATTTGTCATTGTACCTGACAGTTACAAGGGGCAGCTCATGATATGGCAAATTGCCTACCTACCTCAGTTTACTATTTATCGAATGGCTTCTAATGTAGGCTCCAATTTTGTATTCTTTCTGAACGCGAGGATAGTAGTTGTATAAAGGTTTCAATAACAATTACATCGTTCTACGAGAGTGCAAGGCTGTTGATAATGATAAGGGATGCTTTGGGATTATGAAATACGTGCCATATTTCAGCAGAAACAACCCCGGTTAGTTTGGATCAGAATAACGATTTTTTTACAGGAAGATGAAAAGATACTCATTGTTAATCACGGGGAAATGGACGAGCGGGTTAATTTCTTGCGATTAGGTTAATTCTCATGTCTACGTTGGGGCCATTTGTCGTTTCCTTTATGGCGAATGTGTTTAGCATATCAGTAGCAGACAGGATAAAGTGTTCTCAAGCCTGGACACGGCAGATAAGCGACATATTGTTAATCTTATTCCTCGCTTGAGGTTGATTTTCAAACAGGGAATATCTATCTGGGGCTGAATAGTGCGCTATCAAAAATATTATCAACGGAACGCCAGGGGAAAAGGCAACTAATATGAATTTTATCGATAAAAAGGTTTCAGTTAGGGGAACAATCGCGATATTGGCAAAGAATGGTATTGAGTTGGATGAAGAAGAAGCGGCTGTTATACTAGACTTCCTATATCTCATGGCAAAGAATAACAAGATACCAGCTAAAAGCAAGGCATTCTAATCCCTAAGTAGAAATCGAACTTCCAAAAAATTGCCGTAAATATATCCTGAAGCAGGTTTTTTAGGAAGTCTTATACGTCAACTTAAAAATTCCGGTCACAAAGATCGAACTAGAAATGTCCTGGCAGTAACAGCCTGACACATAAACTCTTATTGACATAAAAAAAGGAGACAACTGCTAGGCAGTGTCTCCTTAAGTGACCCATAGGGGAATCGAACCCCTGTTTCAACCGTGAAAGGGTCGTGTCCTAACCGCTAGACGAATGGGCCGACTGGTACTCCTACTTCGTTAGTTATTCCACGTTCCTGAAATCACTAGGCGTTTCGTTCAAACGCGGTGCAAAGATGGGGGTTGCCAGTTTAAGAAGCAATAGTTGATGTTAAAAAAAAGTTGCTTTTTTTTCGGTCATTCCGGTAAGCGGTTAGAAATGGGTAAGTTGCGAAATTACCTGATCAGAATTTTTTCTTTGTGAACTTGCCCGTTATGGTCTTTTACCGAGAGGATATAAAGGCCGGCCGGTATATCCGGGAGCTTTACCGCCCCGCCGGAAAAGCCGGCCAGGCGGTATACTTCGAGGCCGTTTAGGGAGATGATCTGTAAGTCCGCGTTGCTGAATCCTCCGGGAAATTTAAGCCGGATTTCGGATTGTTTCTCTGCCGGGTTCGGATAAACACCCAATTGGGCGGATGTCTTCCAGGCAATAGATCTGACAGGACTGTAGGCGTAGCTGTCGTCAAGATCTACCATTTTAATCCTGTAATACAGCCTCCCGGAAAGGGTGGCCGGCGTAGGATCGTAATAAGCATAATGTTTTATTGAAGACCCTTGTTTCGGAGCGTGCTCGGCCCCTATGGTTGTCCATGTTTTGGTATCGGCGCTTCTTTCTACTTCAAACCTTGAGAAGTTGGAAGCCTCAGAGGCCGACCACTTCAATATGGCGACAGCACCTTCTCTGGAAATATCGAAACTGGCCAGCCTGACCGGCAGAGAAGTTTCATCGCTGGTGATGATGAACGGGGAGAAGTCGGTCACGTCGGCCGCCAGCGCATAGGTAGTGCTGTTTATCGTTTCCAGGCTTTGGGAAGCAAGTTTATTCCAGTTGCTATTATGATAGTTGGCCACTGAAGCATTGCTCCTGGAAAAATTAATCCGTTCGTCGGACGTGTTCCATTGAAATTTAATCCGGTAGGAAGTAGCCGGCCCGGGCGTTAGCGGAGCGAGGTCCCACGAAGCATTAACGACTGCAGCCGCGCCTGATACGGCTGGAGATATTTCGTCTCTCGCGTAAAAGGAGAAAGAGATGAACTGGTATCCTGCCGGCTGGGAAATGGAAACCGGCCGGTAGGCAGTCCCGGTGCCGATCGGAATCTGTATACCGACGTACGGGATATTTTCAACGACAAGATTTCCTCCTCCATTGGTAATGATGTAGCTGCTTTCGTTTCCGCCGGTAGGAGGAGAGAGCAGGCGCAGCGTATTCCCATTGGTATAAACCAGTTTCTCGCCGGGTGACGACACGGAAGTCCGCATAGCCAGGTCAGGGCCCCGGAAAATAATCCCGCCCTGTGTCCTGGGTTTGTCCAGCGTTACGCTATTGGCGATTGTGACGATTTCATCTTCCCGCGGGACTTCCCCTCCCCAGGTATCCGGGTCATCCCAGTCGCCGTCTGCAACTGATATGAATTCCTTATCAGGCCCGAAAACAGGCGTAGGTCCCGTACCATAGATAAAACCGGCGAGCGGGTGCTCATCTTCATTATCATCCGTTGCGGGGCTTCCTATTCCCCTGGACTCATTGGGAACAGCCCGGCTGGCTGAATTATCGTAGTGAGAGCTGTTAGGGTCGTCATGATCAAAGCTGTAATAAGCCATCAGGCCCGCTGTATTGCGGGGAATGGGCTGGTTCATATAAGTATAGACCTCCGGGGCGCTCCGGGCCGTATTCCAGATGCGCAGCTCATCTATTTTAAGATAGGCCGTGTAGCCTTCCGCCAGCCCGATACCCCCTCCGTTCAATGGCAGCAGGTCTTCCTGGGGGGCAGCGTTCTGATATTGGGAAATACCGTTTATGTACATGCGCATATAACCGGCGAAGGTATTTTCAGGATGAAACGGCAAAGACATGTAACGGTTCCTGACAATGGCTACATGAAACCAGTCGTTAAAATAGGGAATATCCTGTGCCATCAGGTGATACCGGAAATCTTCTCCCGGAAACTCGTGCCCTGCCGGGTCATACGATTTGACCAGGAATAAAAGCCCGGGTGTAAGGTTGCCGTTCCCGTCATCGCTGGATCCGAAGTTGATATCAAAGTTGCTGGTACGCAAGACCAGGGTGCCGGGGGTTACGGATGAGGGTATTTTTACCCAGAACTCTATCGTAAAATCCTGGTCGAGATTATATTCAAGTACGTCGTTATAGTCGTGGAAGAACACATACCGGGACGTATTCTGAAAAGCAATGGACTGGTGGAAGATTGAACTGCTATAGTTCGGCGACGGGGGAGAGGTAAGTAGCTGGGAGAAGCTCGCGGCACCGCTGAAAACCGCAAGTAATAACGAGAGTAGCGCTGGTCTCATATTGTTCTGTCTGTAAATTGTTAAGATTCAAATTCACAAACGAAGGTATTGAGACCAGCACCTGCTTCCTATACAGGGAAACCCGGAATTTACATACAGGAAAACCTGTAATTTGAGGCTGGCAGCTGATTCCCGGCCGCTATCTTACCCTCACGGGTGTCTGCCAGTCACCGGCCATGTCATACGGCAGCTGCCATACGTTTCCTTTGCTGTCGCCAAAATAGAGCAGTGATTCGCTCCTCCTGTCGGGATTCCCGTCAGCCCAGAAGTACCTGAAAGGATCACTTCCGTTAACGACTTTGCGGATATAATTATGGTTTCGCTCGCTTTTCCTGGTAAGCTGCTTGGCTCTTGTCCAGCTTTTTCCTTTATCCGTGCTCTTCCACATGACGACCTCGCCGCCGCCACCCCATTGCTGAGGGGTATTTTCCGTAGGAGCTATGACAGTCCATTCGTTCCCGTCTACAAAAAGGCTCCCGGCGTCATAATTGTGATCTGAAGTAGTAATAGGGTAATTCTCCCATGCTTTGCCGTTCCAGTACAGCACGTACCATTGCCGGGGTCCGTTGAGCGGTCCGGGCTGGTGCCCCGGACCGGCGAGATAGATGGCGATCGGGTTGCCTCTTTCGTCGAAGTTCACATCCTTGATATAGACGTTCTTCCCCTGGCTGAAATATTCCATCACCCTGGCCTGGGAATCAATGTCTTTCAGGGGAATATCCAGCTTTTTCCCGTCGATGGTAGTCCAGGTTTTTCCAAAATCGGTAGTCTGCATATAGTAGATATTGGTCCGCAGATCGACGTTGCCGTTAGGGTGCCAGTTGAAAAAGAAGCAGACTTTTTCGCCGTGCTGCCCGCTGATCTGGTAGTGCCCGCTATTGGTATCTCCGGCTCTTTTCATCCCGGAGAGCTTCTGGTCTTCCGTCCATGTAACGCCGTCGGGCGAGGTTTCGAAGTAGAGCTCCCTGGTTCCGGTATATTTGGTGAAAAGATGAAGGAAGCCTTTTCCCGGGATATACTTCGGCTGCGGATAGGTCATTTCCTCCTCCCGTACCTGGTCGAATACATCGACGGAATACGGCTCCCGGCTGCGGTACTTAAACCCCATTCTCGTCCGTCCGCGGCCGCTGACAAATACCCAGATATAGCCTTTGTCGTCCATGGCCAGGCTGGGATTGTCATGGGGGTCGTCGACGCCCATTTTGTCGTACACGATAACCGGCCTTGAAACTTTCCCGGTTTTGTGGTCGAAAACACCCGCCATACAAAGCAGGTGGGTATCATAAGGACCGGTAGTGCCCCCGTAGACGAAGAAAGTTTTTTCAACTTCCGGCGCATAGATAGCGAGGGGAATGTGTTTGGCGGTATAGGTCCCGAGCCCGCCGGAATATTTGTCGCCGTAGTCGGAAAATTGTCCCAGGGTGAACCAGATGCCCTTGTATCCGTTGATTTTCTGGTTGTGGATAGGAGATTGAGCGAAAGCCGGGCTGAAACAGACCAGGAAAAGCAGGAAAGCCAGGAAAATGATGCTTGCCGGAAAAGTCAGGTTGCGCATTGAGAAAACAGGTTAAAAGGGACAGGGAATGGCGCTTCCCTGCCCGGAGAAAGAGATGAACAGCAGCTAATATAAAGGTTTTACCTGGATTTCCTTTTCGGTAAAATGTCTCGGGAGCCGGAATACCTTACCATTGGAATCGCTGTAATATAAATAGGATTCGGACGGCCTGCGCCCATGACCGTCGGCCCAGATCGCGAAAAAATCCTTATGCGCATGCAGAGGCCTTCTTACATATGTATGATTATAATTGCTTTTGGAGGTAAGCTGCTTTTCCAGCTTCCATTCCTTTCCGCCGTCGGCGGTGGACCATACGGCTATTTCTCCGCCGGGATTATAGGCTTGCGGCCCGTCTATAGTGGGTCCGATGATTTTTATTTGCCTGTCATTTTCGAAAAAAATGGATCCCATGTCATAGTTGCTGTCCGATTCGGTAACGGTATTGTCGTTCCATCGGGAACCGTCATGCCGGAAAAAGCGCCATAGCCTCGGGGCGTTGCCCGGCCCCGCTTCATATCCCTTGCTGGAGATCACCAGGATGGATGGCCGGAGCTTGCTGTCCAGCGCTATATCCAACAGGTAGCAGTTCAGCCCGTCCGATACGAAATCCTTTATCAGCGCGGGGTTATCCCGCGATTGAAGCGGCAGGGTGACGGCCTGCCCGTTTACCGTTTTCCAACTGTTGCCGAAATCGGTGGTTTCCAGGTAGTGCAGGTTGGTCCGGTAATTAAGGCCTTTTCCCTGCGGATGGAAGTCGAATGCCACCGCGATCTTGCCGTCAGTGCCTGCACTGATCTGGTAGTGTCCCTGCTCGATATGCGCTATCACTTTCCACTCACCCCATTTGACCCCGTCTTTACTGGTATTATACCCGATCACCCTGTTTCCCCAGTCGCTGTATTTGGTGAATAGGGCCAGGAAACCCTTTCCTTTCTGGTGATACACCTGGAAGTAGGAAAAATTATTAAAGGGCTTCTCTTCTCCGTTGACCAGCTCGGTCGCTTTAACCGTTTCGAAAGCCTCTATATCATACGGCTTTTTGCTCTTGTGGATATAGGACGGCCTCGTAGTGCCGTGCGAAGTCGAGAATATCCAGATATAACCTTTGTCATCGATCGAGATAACCGGATTATCATGTGCATCGATGGTGTTTTTATTAAGCAGGATCAGGGGATTGGCTACTTTCCCGGTTTTGTGGTCATAGTAAGAGACATTGTGATAGAGCGTGCTGTTATCGTCGTCAGTGCCTCCGAAGCAGAAGAAAGTTTTGTTTACTTCCCGGGCATAAATGGCAAAAGGCCGGTGATTGGCAGGGTAGGTCCCCAGGCCGCCGCTGTATTTATACACGTATTCGTCGTTGGAGGGCTGGTTCATGTACCAGATCCCTTTGAAGCCGTTTGCTTTCTTTTGCAGTATCGCGGCTTCGGCAAACCTGGCATCGGGGTGGGTATTCTGCTGTGCTTTCAGGTATTCAGCCGGGAGGATCAGGCTGCACAGCAGGAGCAGCCTGATCGTAAAAGCGGGTTTCGGAGTTTTATGCGACATTTTTCTATTCTGTATTATTCGGTATATCCGGGGTTCTGTTTCAGGACTGCCGGGTTGATATCGATCTGGTTCTGCGGGATCGGCAGCAGCAGTTGGTAAGGCTGGATGGAAAAGCCTTTGCTGTTCATGACAGGTATAGCCCTGTCAGTGCGCAGCAGATCGAACCAACGATGGTTTTCGAAAGCCAGCTCATATCTTCTTTCATGTTCGATGGCCAGGCGGAAGTCCTGTTGGGTTGGGAGGTCTCCGGGCGTCTTCGGAGCAAGACCGGCCCTTGTCCTGATTTGGTTGAGAAGCTCAAAACTTTCTCCGCCTGCGGTATAGGACAGCTCATTGAGCGCTTCCGCACGCATAAGCAGGATGTCTGCATAGCGGAGAACCGGCCAGTTGTTGTCGGCATCGCCGGCGGCGAAAGGAGCAGGGTCGAGGTATTTTTTTACATAGGGAACGGCTACAAAGGTGTTGCCGTTCTGGTAGCCGGTGGCAAGGGAAACATCTTTTCGCAGGTCGCCGGTTTCATAAGACCCGATGAGATCTGCGGTAGGGTGGTTCTGGCCGCCTCCGGCCCCGATCGTGGTGACGACCACACCAGAAAGCCTCGGTGCGAAAGCATTGTTAAAGGGACTCCCAAGGCTGAAGCCTCCTTTTTTATATTGTACCTCAAACAGCGACTCCCTGTTGTTTTTGTTGTTTATAGCAAAGATATCCGCATAATTGTTAAGAAGGCTATAGGTGCCTGACGAAATAATCTCGCTCGTTTTGGATGCGGCCTGATCCCATTTTTTCTGTGTCAGGTAAACTTTTGCAAGAAGCCCTTTTGCAGCGCCGGAAGTAGCCCGGCCGATGTTGTTCCCGGTGTATGACGCTGGCAGGTTAGTCTCGGCTGTCTGCAGATCGGCCTCGATCCGGGCGTAGACATCCGCAACCGGAACCCGGCTGTAGGTATATCCTTCCTGCACGTCGGTCGTTTCTTTCAGCACCAGCGGGACGTCGCCGAAAGATCTTACCAGGTTGAAATAAAGCAGGCTTCTCAGGAAAAGAGCTTCCGCAGTAAACCGGTCTTTCAGCGCCTGGTTCATCTCTACATTCGGGATGCGGTCTATGACGGTATTGCAGTAAAGGATCGCCTGGTAGTGCTGGTTCCACATGGTATTGATTGCGCTGTTGTTGGTCAGCGTGGTAAAGGCATCGATCTGTGTAACCTCGATCCCTGCCTGTGCGTCCAGGATCTCCGTATTATCCGAACGGATCTCCCCGATGGCATACATGGCCTGGTTATATACGCCGTTCAGGCGGAGCCCGGAATAGGCTGCGTTGACGGCATTCAGCATGTCGTCGGCATTCCGGTAGAAGTTGACGTTGTTTGTGTTGGAAATGGGCGCCAGGTTAAGGAAATCACTGTTGCAACCCTGGCTAAGGGCCAGCAAAGTAATGCAGCAATATAATTCTATCTTCTTCATATCTTCTGATTATTTTTAGTCCCTAAAATCCTACGTTCAGTCCGAGCGTGAACACCTTTGCTATGGGGTATCCTCCGTAGTCTACCCCCGGTGTGAGCGGATCAGCCCCGTTCGTGCTCACTTCGGGGTTATAGCCCGTGTACTTGGTCCATGTAACGGGATTCTGCATATTCACATAGATCCTTGCCGTTCTCAGCGCAACTTTATTGGCAATAGCCTGGGGTAGGGTATAGCCCAGCGAAATATTCCTTACGCGTACAAAGGAGCCGTCTTCCACGTGGGTAGACGAGATGTTGGCGCTGGCGTTGCTGCTGGCGTACCTGGAAAGATCCCGGTTTACCCTCGGTGTTTTACCGTCGCCGGGCTCCTGGGCCGATTTCCAGGCGTTTGAGAGCTCTTTCAGCCCGTTTGCCGTCCCGGCATAATTGGCATAGAACCTGCGCCCGAGATGAAGGATCTCGTTGCCCTGAACGCCCTGGATCAGGATATTGAGGTCAAAGCCTTTGTAGGAAAAGCTATTGGTGAGCCCGAAAATGAAGTCGGGATGCGGGCTGCCGAGGCTCGTGCGGTCATCGACGGAAAGAACGCCGTCGTTGTTGACGTCCCTGAACCTGAAGTGTCCGGGCCTTGAATCGGCGAAGCTCGGGCTGTTGTCGATTTCCTGCTGAGACTGGAAGATACCGTCAACCTGGTAGCCGTAGTAATTTCCCAAAGAATGTCCTATCCTGGAAATGTGGCTGTTGGTCAGCTGGTAATTTCCGAAGATCGGCTCTCCGCTCGGGCCGAGCGCCTGTACCTGGTTGCGGTTGAATGCGATATTAAAATCGGTTGTCCACTGGAACTTATTGACCAGGTTCCTCGTGGAGACAGCCAGCTCCCATCCCCTGTTGCGTACCCTTCCGATGTTCTGGCGGGCAGAAGTATACCCTGTAATGGAAGGAGTAGGTACGTTCAGAAGAAGATCGGAGGTGATTTTTTCGTAGAAATCGGTTACCACGAAAATCCGGTTCTGGAACAATCCTACTTCCAGGCCGAGGTCAAATTGCCGGTTGCGTTCCCAACTGAGATCAGGGTTGCTGATAGAGTTGGGGGCAATGCCGTTTACGACGGTCCCGCCGCTTCCGCCGAAGACGGTGTTCCGGATCGCCAACAGGCCGATATGGTCATAGTTGCCGATAAAGTTGTTCCCGGTAAAGCCATAGCTGGCCCTGAGCTTCAGTTCGTTTACCTGGGGAAGGCTATTCATAAAAGCTTCTTCCGAGATTCTCCAGCCGGCTGAGACGGAAGGAAAAGTACCCCATTTATTGTTTTGGCCGAATCTTGAAGAGCCGTCTCTCCTGATGGTGGCGGTAAGCAGGTACTTGCTTTTATACGAGTAGTTGACCCTTGCCAGGTAGGATAATAAGGACCATTCGCTGGCGTTCGTGCTGGCGGAAGAAACGATCCCGGCATTCAGTGTCTCTACCAGGTCATTTGGAAAATTGGTAGAATTGATAGCTGAGGTATGTAAGAACTCTTTTTGAGCTGTAAACCCGCCGAGCGCGTTAAGACTGTGGGCTCCGAAATCTTTTGAATAGTTCAGCGTATGCTCGATGAGCAGGTTGTTGGAGTAACGGGAATTGAACGATCCGAAGGGAATGACAGGAGGCGGTGTGCCGTCCCTTCCTACAAACGAGGGGTTGAAGGTCCGCTCGTTGCTGTTCTGCAGATCGGCGCCTACCAGGAGCTTGTAGCTGAGTCCGTTCATGATCTGGTATTCGCCGTAGGCAGTGCCCAGCATCCTGAGATCGTTGAGCCGCCTCTTTTTCCCCAGGGCGGATTTTACGGGGTTTTCAAGGCTGCTGAATCCGTTACCCAGGGTAATGCCGGTCGTATAATCACCGTTTTCATCGTAAACGGGCAGGTGCGGCGCCATCAGGAGCGCAGACAGCACAATTGCACCTGAACCGAAGTGCCCTTCCGCATCGGTGGGGTTGCTCACGGTATAGGAAGGATTAAGGTTTATTCCTACTTTGAACCTTTTGGAAGCATTGGCTTCGAGGTTGACCCTGAAGGAATACCTTTGGAAATCGGAATTGATGATGATCCCGTCCTGTTTGAAATACCCGCCGGAAACCATGTAACGTATCTTGTCGGTGCCTCCCGAGACGGTTGCCTGTAAGTTGTGTATGGGAGCAGTTCTGAAAACCTCATCCTGCCAGTCGGTGCCTTCCCCCAATGCATCGGGGTTTTGAAGTGCAGGAAGGATCTGGTAGATAGCGGCCCGCTGCGAGTTGGGAGCCGAAGGATCTCCCCCGGTATCCACCCAGGCATTATTTCTTGAGTCGATGATATACCTGGCGAATTCCTGTGCATTCATAAGGTTCATCTTCTGAGTGACCTGCTGAAAGCCCGTATAGGTTTCGAGGTCGACTTTCATCTTGCCCGATTTTCCGCCCTTTGTAGTGATCAGCACCACTCCGTTAGACCCTCTTGAGCCGTAGATCGCGGTAGACGAGGCGTCTTTCAGCACTTCGATGGATTCAATGTCGTTTGGATTGATGCTGTTCAGCGGGTTGTTGGATTGGTTATAGGTGGCCGTAACCGGGAATCCGTCAATCACGTACAAAGGCTCATTGCCTGCTCCTATAGACCCCGTACCTCTTACCCGGACAGTGAGACCTCCTCCCGGTGTACCGGTGGTTTGGGATACCTGTACGCCCGGCATCTTTCCTGCGAGCGCACCGTCAAGGCTGGGGTTCGGCATACCCTGTATGTCCCTGGCGCTTACGGAAGATACGGCCCCGGTAATATCGGCTCTTTTCTGCGTGCCGTATCCTACCACCACGATTTCCTCCAATGCTTTAAGATCGGCCTTGAGGCTGATGTCTATCACATTTCTGCCGCCTATGGGTACCTCCTGGTTCTGATAGCCGACAAACGAAAATACCAGGATGCCGCCGGCTTTCTGCTCGTCGGGTGCGATGAAGCTGTAGTTCCCGTTTATTTCGGATATTGTACCCAGCTGAGACCCTTTTAAAACGATGCTTACCCCGGGTAACGGCTCATTTGTTTCCGCATCGGTAATGCGGCCGGTGATGGTATGGCTGAAAGCAACGAGATCGGTTTCGGGAAATACGATCCCCGGCTCCGTGTCTTTTTCAGGACGGGTAGTGATCAGCAGGCTTTGCCGCCCATCCGGACTGGTCTGCCCGGCCCGTATGGCTTTCGGTCTTTTGGGGCTATCGCCGGCTATGACGATGTAGGAACCGCTTTTTCCCCGCCGGAAGGTCAGTCCGTGCAGGTTCAGTATTTCGCCAAGGTCGGCTTCCAGCTGGCTTTTCTGATAAATTACGTTCGTAGGGACCACGCGGCCTTTGACCAGGTGGTCGGCAAAGACGATATCTACCTTATAATGGGCTTTCAGGGCCAGAAGGGCATCTTTCAGCTGCATCGTAGGGGCTGCTACTTTTTGAAAAGCAGGGGCAGGTGTTTTCCCGTAGGCGAATGCCTGGGCGCCCGAGTACCGGGCTGCTGCGTTACAGGCAGCAAATACAAGCAAAGCTGTGAGTTTAATTAAAGTGTTTTTCATATGAACCGCCATAGATTAGTGATTTTCTTTATAAAATGTTACGATTTGTCCTGACTTCTGGCACCGGAGTCCGTTAAGAAGGCATATCGATTCCAGGAATTCGTCAGCATTGGCTGCTACAAAGGAGCCTGACACCGTCAGTGCCCGGACATCGGCGTCGGCGAAAGTGGCTTTCAGGTTGTAGTAATCATTCAGAACTCCGGAAATGCTTTCCAGCGAAGTCTGATCGAACTCGAAGCGCTTCTCTTTCCAGAGCGTGGTTTTGGCAGGATCCGTTCCGCTCTCGACAATGGCCGGGCGATTGGCTTCGACCATGATCTTGTCGCCCGGGGCCATCTCTATCGTTTTGGTCGTGTTGCCGACCTGGTGCGTGAGCTGTACCTTCCCTTCGTTGAGGGTGACCGCCGTACGCTGGTGCCGGTTGAAGACAGTGAAGATGGTTCCCAGCACGACAATTTCCACGTCATTATCTGTCCTGACCGTGAACTTACGGCCCTCTTCGGTTCGCCTTACCTTGAATTCGGCCTCGCCGCTGAGGAAAACCTCCCTGTCGCCCGTGATCGCCCAGAACCGGGAAACGGTCAGCCGGGAGTTCGCATTGAGCGTGACAATGCTTCCGTCGGGAAGTTCATAGGGTTTCACTTCTCCCGGGTTTGTCCGGTAAGCGGTATACAATATCGATTCCCTGCCGAACCAGGCTGATGAAGCCAGAAGCAATACGACGGAAGCCGCCAGGATCCAGGCCTTTATGGACCTCCTTCGCGCAGGGGCTGCCGGCGGGATCTCTTCTTTGGCCGCAGGGCCCGTCTCCTTCAGAAGCTTTCTGAAGTTTCTTATTCCTTCGGGCACGTCGACGACGTACTGCGGGTGCAGGCGCTCCCATTCTTCAAGATAGCGATAGAAAGCGTCCTCGTTGGAAGGGTCTTTTACCCATTTGTCAATGAGCTGTTTTTGAATGGAGGTGGCTCTCCCGCTGAGATATTCAAAAATAAAATCCCTGGAAATAGTCGGTTTCATATTGGCGATGCAGTCAGAAAGACCTTTCTTGTCAAAATAAAAGAATTGAAAACAGCAGGAGGGCGGGCAGCCACCTGGATCTTACGTAATCACGTATGGTTTGTTTGGCCCGGTAGATCTGGGTCTCTATCGTCCTGGTGGAGAGCAGCAGGTCCTTTGCGATCTCCTTGACCGGCTTTCCTTCAAACTGAAACTGCAGGTAAATTGATTTACGCTGGTGCGGGAGAAGCTCAATGGCTTTTTCCACGTCCTGGTAAAGCTCTTCGTACTGCGTGATCATGTCGGGCTGCTGGTATTCGGGAGCGTTGAAGCGGTTGTCGTCTTCCAGGTCCGTGCTCTTGTCCAGCTCCCAGCGGAGATAGTTATACCCCTTATTCCTTACTGCGCGAAAGAGGTAAGCCCGGTACGAATCGGTGATTTTCTCGAATATGCGCCGGGTATAGAAGGTGTAGAAGATGTCTGAGACGATATCTTCCGCAACCTGCCTGCAGCGCACAAATTTTACGGCGTGCGTGCACAGGGGCTGGTAATAGCGCAGGTAGAGCAATTCCATCCCCTGTTCAGGGTTGCCGATCAGCGTTTTTCTTATGAAGACTTCATCCAGGTCTGACGGGAAGGCGGCATTGTCACTGGTGCCGGGCCTGCTCTTCAGATCGTGATTTTCCTCATCGGGGACAAGTGGGTTCATTTGCTCTGCCAAAGGACAATATTTTTGTTCGGGGAGTTTTGTCTCCTTTCAGTAGCAAGACAAGTGAGCAGGGGTAAATACTTACAGGTATTAGATAAAATAAATAAAAAAAATGAATGTATCGTGATTTTCTGATCCGGGAGCCTGTTCAGTCAGAAGGAGATACGGCGCTTTTCAGCATGGTTCCCAGGTCTTTACCGGTAGGCTGCTCGAAGATTTCAAGGTCGAAATAGGGAGCGGCGGCAATAACATGGTCGAAGATATCGGCCATGATACCTTCGTACTCTACCCAGATCGTGGTGGCCGTAAAGACATAAAGCTCCAGCGGGATGCCTGTATCGGTAGGGGCCAGTTGCCTGACCATCGAGATCATCTGCTTGTGCAGCTTCGGGTGGTGGCGAAGATATTCTATCAGGTATTGGCGGAAGAGACCTAGGTTGGTCAGGTTGCGGCCATTGAGCGGAATACCCTTATCTGTTTTCCGGGCCGCGTTATATTCGTCAATTTCTTTTTGCTTTTCGGCAAGAACAGGGGCCAGTAGCTCGATCCGGCGATATTTTTCAGGCTCGTCTCCGGTCAGGAATTTCACGGAGCTCATCTTTATATTGATGGCGCGCTTGATCCGCCTTCCGCCGGTTTCGCGCATTCCCCGCCAGTTTTTGAAGGAATCCGCAATAAGTGAATAGGTCGGGATCGTGGTGATCGTTTTATCGAAGTTCTGGATTTTTACCGTTGTAAGGGTTATTTCAACAACATCTCCGTCCGCCCCGTACTTCGGCATTTCTACCCAGTCGCCTATCCGTACCATGTCATTGGTCGTTACCTGGACGCTGGCGACAAATCCCATGATCGTGTCTTTGAACACCAGCATCAAAACGGCCGACATAGCGCCCATCGCCGTGAAGAAAGTCCATACTTCCTTACCCGTCACCTGCGAGAAAATAAGGATAAGCGCAATAAAATTGAGCAGCAGGCTTACCACTTGGTGATAGCTCTCCAGGGGTTTATCCCTGTAGCCCGGCCGGGTTTCGGCTATATCGGTAACCGAGCGGAATACCTTTTTGAATATGCCCGCGATCAGTAAAATGATCAGGATATTCACAAAGCCAAGCGCAGGGGCGGTCAATTGGGGGAAGTGCCGGAAAATACCGGGAACGGCATTGTAGAATACGACCAGGGGGATGAGATGCCCGGTCTTTCTCACTACCTGGTTGTTGATCAACGCGGTAAAAAACGGCTGCAGCCTGTCGCTTCTGAAAGACCTCAAAGACTTTGTGAGCGTGACGTTGACCAGCTTATCGATAAGCCAGGAGAGGCAAAGGATAAGTATACTCAACAGGAAGATGTTGAGGATCTTTGCGCTGTTTTCGGTAAAGCGAAGGGTAAGCAGGAACTGGTAGCTTTGCTCGTGCAAAAGATCAAAAACTGAAAGAATATTCATCATTATTGATTAAGATTTATCCGCGGGCAGATGCGTAAAAAAACTCCCGTTTCAAACCTTCCATGACGGCCGGCAGGGCGGATGACCAGGGGGAAAAGGCGCAAAAATAGCCCTTTCTGCAGACTTTTCGTGCTTTTTGACAAGATAAAACCTTCTTCTGCCGGAGGCATGAGATTGTCTGTGCCGACCGGCCCGGGAGGAGGCTTACCGGCAATGCCTGGTTTGGGCTGTAATGATAGTATCCTACAATAACTTGCAAAAAAAATGAAATAATACAGCCTGCCGGGGAGGTACTTTTGTGGTATTACCCGGGTATTACATTCCAAAGACCTGTTTTTCCAAATTACCTATGAATAATTTACCCTTTATTGACCTGGCCGTCATCGGTGTCTACCTGCTCTCCATGATCCTCGTGGGCTTCTATTTTTCGAGAAAATCCCAGGGATCGGAACAGTTTACCAAGGCCGGCGGATCTATTCCCGGATGGGCGATCGGGCTCTCGATTTATGCGACATTTTTAAGCAGCAATACCTTCCTGGGTGTTCCGGGCAAGGCTTTCGGCAGCAACTGGAACGCTTTTGTCTTCAGCCTGGCTATGCCGCTTTCGGCTTGGGTAGCGGCTAAATATTTTGTACCTTTTTATCGTACCTCCGGCGAGGTTTCGGCTTACACGCATCTTGAGCATCGTTTCGGGCCCTGGGCGCGTACCTACGCCGTGGCTTGTTTCCTGCTGACCCAGCTGGCACGTATGGGGTCTATTTTCTTCGGAATCGCGCTAAGCCTCCAGGCTTTGACAGGGATTTCGATGAGCACCGTGATGCTGGTGGTCGGCGTATGTATTATAATTTATACGGTGCTTGGCGGTATCGAAGCCGTGATATGGACGGAAGTTGTGCAGGGAGTTGTCAAGACACTCGGCGCATTTCTCATTTTGTACCTTGTGATAAAAGGCGTTCCGGGCGGGGTCTCGGAAATTATTGAAATAGGTAAAGCCAGCGACAAATTCAGCCTGGGAAGCTTTTCCCTGGATTTTACGACGTCGTCGTTTTGGGTAATATTACTGTACGGCTTCTTTATCAATCTCAATAACTTCGGGATGGATCAGAATTACGTGCAGCGGTACCATACTGCCCGTTCGTCTAAAGAAGCCGTTTCGTCGATATGGCTGTGCGTGTGGTTGTATGTGCCGGTCTCCCTGGTATTTTTTATCATAGGAAGCTGCCTGTTTGCCTATTTCCAGGTACACCCCGAATTGCTGTCTGTGGTGAGGGAGCAGGCGGCCGCGGAGCTGCTGCCGGCCGGAGCATCGGCGGAAGAGATCACCAGGATGGCCGCCACTCTGCAGCCGGCCGATTACGGGGACAAAGTGATGCCTTATTTTATGGTGAACAAAATACCCACCGGCCTGGTAGGCCTGATTGTATCGGCGATCCTGGCAGCAGCGATGAGTACGATCAGCTCGGGAATGAACGCTTCGGCGACGGTTTTCTCCGAAGATATTTACCAGCGTTACTTTAACAGGAATGCCACCGATGCCCGGAAAATGAGGGTACTGTATATTGGTACTGTATTGTTCGGACTGGCCGGCATGTTTACCGGTATCGCCATGATCGGGGCCAAAAGTATCCTGGATATGTGGTGGGAGCTTTCGGGTATTTTCGCTGCGGGTATGCTCGGCATTTTCCTCCTGGGGATTATCAGTAAGCGGACCAATAGTCACGAAGGTCTTACGGCGGCTATTATCGGTGTGCTCGTGATCATCTGGATGACGCTTTCCAAGCACTTCCCTGAAGAATATGCGCATCTGAAGAATCCGCTGCATGTCAATATGACCATTATAATAGGTACGCTTACGATCTTCCTGGCGGGCGTGATCCTGACCAAAATGAGGAGGAAAGCTCAGTAAGAGTACATAAATGCTTTACAAAACCGGAGTTTATTAAATCAAAAAATTATGTCAGCAAAAGGAAAGTTTGTCCCAGTTATGATTACGCCTTTCAAGGAAAACGGGGAGATCGATTATAAGCAATTAACAGCATTGACCGAATTTTATCTGAAAGCAGGGGCAAAAGGGCTGTTTGCCAACTGTCTTTCGAGCGAGATGTTCGAGCTTTCGGAAGAGGAGCGCCTCCAGGTTACGAAGCATGTCGTGGATGTTGCGGCCGGGCAGGTACCGGTGGTGAGCACCGGTACTTTCGGGGGAGCTGTAGCCGTGCAGGCCGATTTCGTGAAAAAGATCCATGAGACAGGGGCCGACGCGGTAATTGTTATCACAAGCCTGCTGGCTGAGGAAAGCGAGCCGGACGAAGTGCTGGACGCCCGCGTGGAGGAGCTGATCGGGCTTACCGCGCAGATCCCTTTGGGCTTTTACGAATGCCCTGTTCCCTATAAAAGAGTGCTGAGTCCTGAGCAATTGAAGAAGTATGTCGATACCGGAAGGGTGGTGTACCATAAAGATACTTCACTGGATATCGACTCGGTGACGCGCAAGATTCAGCTTACCGCCGGAAAGCGGTTCGAGCTGTATGACGCCTATATGGTGAATGCGGTGGCATCGCAGGTGGCGGGAGCAGCCGGTCTGTCGTGCATCCAGGGGAATTTCGTGCCCGAGCTGATCGTATGGCTGTGCGACAATTTCGCGGATTCTTCAGCAAAAGGACAGGTTGACCTTGTGCAGCGTTTCTTTGTAGATAATATGGATGTAATGCATGACGTATACCCGATTATCGCCAAATACTTCCTTCGGAAAAGAGGGTTCGATATCGGTCTTACAACCCGCAGGGAAGTAGGTGATTTCAGTGCGGAAGTGGCCGGGAACGTCGATCGCTTTTATGATCGCTACCAGGCGCTCAAGTCTGAAATAGGCCTGTCGGATGTTCAATTCTAACTAACAGTATTATGTACCGGGCGGGATATTACCTTGAGTATAAAAAGAAGCTGATGTGGGCGGCCGTACCGCTCGCGCTGGCTGCCTGTACATCGCAATCGACTATGAAATCATACCAGGAAATACAGCTGACAAAGGATCCTTCCGGGCATTGTATCAATTCCACTGAAGTTTTTTCGCCTGACGATAAATGGATCGTATACGACTCGAGGTCGGTGGATTCCGGGATAGGCGCCGCCGGGGAGGTGGCCATGGTGAATACTGAAACCGGGGAGATCAGGACATTGTACAAAACCGAAAACCAGACCGAGTTCGGCCCCGGCCTGGGCGCGGTGACCTTTTCCCCGGCCGGCGACAGGGTGCTGTTCATTCATGGCATCCGGAACGCAAACGAGGAAAACCCTTATGCAATGACCAGGAGAACCGGGGTTGCGGTGGATATCAATAACCCGATGAAGCCCGTTTTCCTGGATGCACGGAGTATGAACCCGCCTTTTGTGAAGGGAGCTCTACGGGGCGGAACACACGCCCATACATGGAGCAGCGACGGGTGGATCAGCTATACGTATAATGACTACCTGATCGAGCAGACCGCAAAGAAGGGCAGCGCTGCGCAGGATTTGCGTACCATCGGCATCATGGTGCCGGGGCGTAAGGTCTCGGTGCCTGATGACGGGAGCCTGGAGAATAATGACGGCGAAATGTTTTCGGTGATCGTGGCGGAAGTAAAGGATAATCCGAAGCCGGGAAGCGATGAGGTCGACAAGGCTTATGATGAGTGCTGGATCGGGACCAACGGTTATATGAAAAGTGACGGCACCCGCCAGAAACGGGCGATAGCCTACCAGGGAAACGTAAGGGATGAAGAAGGCAACACCAAAACCGAAATCTTTGTGGTCGATATCCCGGATGACCTGCTGGACAGGATCGATGATCTTGAGATATCTCCGGATCCGGGCGTGAGATTGCCTGTACCGCAGGCGTTGGTATCAAGACGGGTTACCCGGCTGGAAAGAGGGGTAAGCAATAAGCCGCGTCACTGGCTGCGATCATCGTCCGATGGGGAAAATATAGGCTTCCTGGCAGCTGATGAAAACGGAGTGATACAGTTTCATGTGGTGTCGCCGAACGGAGGCGACGTAAGAAAGGTCACCAACAATGAATTTTCGGTAAAAGGGCCTTTCAATTTCAGCCGCGACGGGAAAAGGGTGGCTTACCTGGGCGATAACAGCGTATTTGTGACCGACGTGGAAACAGGCCGTACGGAAAGGGTCAGCCAGAAATATCCCGACGACAGCGCACCGACGGGGGCAGTCGTGTGGTCATATGATGGAAAGACGCTTGCTTTTAACAGGCGCATAAAAGGAGAGGATGGGGAAAGCCATCTGCAGATATTCCTTTTGAAAGAGCTTTAAGCTGCGGATTGAACCGCCGGTATTTCTTTTGTAGTATCCGAATCTGTCTTATCCCCGGTTTTTTAGCCGGGGATTTTTTTTGCCCGGGCGACGAATTCTTCGGCGACGCCAGCCAGCCTGGAGGTCCGGGCGTAGTTTCTGCAAAATTCTGCCTGCCCGGAGAACTTTTATCAGGAAGGAGGGGTTTAATAAGTTCAGACTTTTAAAATGAGTACAGGGAACAGTATATATTGTCTTTCGACGACGTGGGAAACTATTATTCCCGCGTACCCGGACGTATTATCCCTGCCTGTACCGGGAAAGGCTGGTTCAACCAGACAGCATCACTTTTTCCCCACTCCCAAAGCTTTTTTTTGTTAGCCCCCGAATATAGGTAATCTGATTGCTGAATTCGGGGACATAGTACCTTTCATCCTTATGAGGAAGGTAAGATGTTTACTATTCACATAGATTTTAAAGAAAACAAGTTTAATTTTATCCAAGTCGGTTATGAAAGGAGAAACTAATCAGGTCCTGTTAAGTGAAGAAGATTATCGTTTGTTAACTGCATTGACTGAAAATGTTTCTGCTCAGGGAAACCAGCAGGAAATGACATTATCTTATGAAATCTCGCGGGCAAAAGTCCTGGCAAACGATAAAATGCCGTCAGGAGCAGTCAGGCTTAATTCGCAGGTGAAAGTGAAAGACCTTGACAGCAAGAGGGAAATGCAGATAACGATAGTGCTTCCGCAGTTTGCCGATGTGAAGCAGAATAAGATTTCGGTGCTGACTCCTATGGGCTCGGCGCTGATCGGCCTGTCGGAAGGGAGTAAAATAGCCTGGAAGATGCCCGCGGGTATCCGGAATCTTGAAGTATTGGAAGTTAGCTATCTGGGAGAATAGCCGACGCAAGACCCTTATCCCGGGTACAAGTTAATAATAAGCTGGAGCAGAATGTTTAAATGGTTGATCATCGGGCCGGTCAGGTTTTATCAATGGTGTATTTCGCCATTTCTTCCTTCTTCCTGCAGACATTCTCCTACATGCTCTGAATATATGATCCAGGCCGTCAGGGAATGGGGTATTTTGAGAGGTACCGCTTTAGGGTTAAAGCGCCTCTCAAAATGCCATCCGTGGGGAACCAGCGGATATGATCCGGTACCTGCCAAGGAAAAAAAGGGGACGGTCACAGAGCAGTAAAGTGTGCCCATCGGCGCCTAACTATTTCGGTCAGGAAACTCGGTGAGGTCGTAGATCTGCTGGATTTCCGACAATATTCTTTTAAAGTCGAGCTTCAGATCTTTCAGCATGCCGTTCCTCATGTCGAAAACCCAGCCGTGCACCGAAGGATATTGTTTTTTCAGGTAAGCTTTCTGAACGACGGCAAGCTTGGAGACGTTGATACACTGTTCCTGCACATTGAGCTCCACCAGCCGGTCGTAGCGTTCTTCCAGGTTTGCTATGGCATTCAATTCTTCTACATGAAGCCTGTAAACGTCGCGTATATTCCTCAGCCAAGGGTTCAGAATGCCCATGTCGCTCTGTTGCATCGCGGCTTTCACACCGCCGCATCCGTAGTGCCCGCAAATGATTATATGCTTGACATCGAGGTATTGGACGGCATATGAGATCACCGATATGGCGTTCAGGTCGATCGTAGCCACGACATTCGCTATGTTGCGGTGGACAAAAACTTCTCCAGGGGCAGCTCCCATTACTTCTTCCGCAGTAACCCGGCTGTCGCTGCAGCCAATGTACAGGTAGTCAGGATTCTGATTGGCAGCCAGGCTGTCGAAAAATGACGGATTGCTTCCGATTTTTTCTTCAGCCCATCTTTTGTTGTTTTTAAAGATTTCTTCGTAGGTAATCATTCGATGTATATGTTAGAAAGATGATGTATATGTTTAAAACGATCAAAAGTAGAACATCCTGACAAAAAATGGTAGTGGGGAGCATAGCTATCCGGCGGCTGACGGCTGAAATCCGGCAGCCGATTTCTTCGGAATATCTGTAACTTTTGATGTAATTTTGGTGTTTGCCCAAACAGAAGCAATAGAATAAACCGATTCTAGTGAAGGAAGAAACCAAAAGCGGGCAGATTTTCGATCTGCCTACGCTTAAACGACTTTATAAATTTGTAAAGCCCTATCAGAAGCAGTTTCTCCTGCTGATAGCAGTCATTATCCTGAGCGCTGTTCTGGCGCCGCTCATGCCTTTGCTCATTAAATATACGGTCGACGGCCCCATTACCGGCCGTGATCTGAACGGCCTGCTGGTGATGATGATCGTGATGGTATTTACCCTGGCTTTGCGGGGGATCGTCCAGTTTACGAATACCTACCTCTCGGGATGGCTGGGCCAGAATATCATTATGGATATCAGGATGCAGGTATACGAGAAGATCGTTTCCATGCGTCTCAAGTATTTCGATAATACGCCTATCGGCCGGCTGGTAACCCGTACCATTTCGGATGTGGAGACGCTGTCTGAAGTATTCAGCGAGGGAATGGCCGCCATAGTGGGGGATATCCTCCAACTGGTGCTGATTATCGGGGTTATGTTCTATACCGACTGGCGGCTCTCGCTGGTGAGCCTTTCCATGATCCCGCTGATGCTGTTCAGCACGTATGTGTTCAAAGAGAAGATCAAAGATTCGTTCAACGAGGTCAGAACTGCCGTGTCGAACCTCAATACTTTTGTCCAGGAGCATATATCGGGGATGAGCATTGTCCAGATTTTCAGCAACGAGGACCAGGAGTATAAAAAATTTGTGGAGATCAATAAAAATCATCGTAAAGCCAATATCCGCTCCATTCTTTATTATTCCGTTTATTACCCGGTTGCTGATGTGATTTCTTCCGCGGGCATCGGGCTCATCGTGTGGTACGGGGCCAACCAGATCATGAACCTGGACATGAGCTTCGGTACTATCCTGGCGTTTGTGATGTTCAACAACCTGTTTTTTATGCCGATCAGGCAGCTGGCAGACCGTTTCAATACATTGCAGATGGGGATTGTAAGCACAGACAGGATCCTGAAGATCCTGGATGCCGACGAGGTGACTCCCAACACGGGCACCTATTCCCCGGACCAGATCGAAGGTAGGGTGGATTTTGACAAAGTCTGGTTTGCCTATAATGATGAGCAGTTTGTACTGAAAGATATCAATTTCAGCGTGAGCGCGGGAGAGACCGTAGCCCTGGTAGGGGCGACAGGCGCCGGGAAATCATCGGTGATTAACATCCTGACGCGTTTTTACGACATCAATAGCGGTACGATCAGGATCGACGGTGTCCCGATCAGGGAATATGACCTGGATGCCCTCAGGCATTCCATCGGGATTGTGCTCCAGGATGTATTCCTGTTCTCGGATACGATCGAGGGGAATATCCGGATGGGAGACAAATCGATCACGCACGAACGGATCGTCGAAGCAGCCAGGCTGGTAGGTGTGCATGATTTTATAGAAAAGCTTCCGGGCGGATACCAGTACAACGTAAGGGAGCGCGGAAGCAGCCTTTCAGTAGGGCAGAGGCAGCTTATTTCATTTGTAAGGGCGATGGTGCATGATCCTAAAATACTCGTTCTCGATGAAGCGACCTCGTCGGTAGATAGTGAAACGGAAGAGCTTATTCAGAAAGCGATCGAGAAGCTGATGAGCGGGCGGACCGCCATCGTTATCGCGCACCGGCTCAGCACGATCCAGGAAGCGGATAAGATCCTGGTGCTGGATAAGGGCGAGATTGTGGAATCGGGAAGTCATATGAGTCTTCTGGAGAAAGAAGGACTGTACGCCAACCTTCATAAAATGCAGTATAAGGAAATTGCGAAGCAGGCGTGAGCTGACAGCAAACTATAAAAAAACAAAATCCTGATGGAGCTCCTGGTAAGTCTATGTCTCGGAATAGGTCTCAGCGCAGCGACCGGGTTCCGGATTTTTGTTCCGGCCCTGATCGCCAATGTCGCTGCGATGAATGGCTGGATTACCCCGTCAGAGGGTTTTGCATGGCTTGCCAGCTGGCCGGCTTTTCTCGTATTGCTTACCGCAACTGCCGTAGAAATTGCCGCTTACTACATCCCGTTTGTAGACAACATGCTCGATACGGCGGCCATACCGGCATCGGTCATCGCGGGAACATTGCTGACTACCTCTTTTGTAGAGATCGATAATCCGGTCATCCAGTGGGTACTGGGCATTATAGTAGGCGGAGGTACTGCCGGGGTCGTACAGTCGGGTACGGGTCTCCTGAGACTTTTTTCATCTAAATTTACGGGGGGAGTAGGAAACCCGGTTGTTTCGACGACAGAGAATGTAGCAGCTTTCGGTATTTCGGGCCTTGCTGTTTTGGTACCGGTGGTAGCAACACTCCTCAGTATAGTTTTACTGGTCTGGATCGTCCGCGGTTTTAAGCGCTTCGGCGGCAGAAAGTCCAACGTCTGACCTGCCTTTTATTGAGTTATTTATGGAGAATATACCGGTTCACTTTTTGCCCCGGCTGGTAGCAGACCTGCCTGATCTTCAGATTTTCCGGTTTAAGAACACCCCCGAGATGCCGGGGAGCCTGCCGATCATGCAGCTCCCGGTAACGCCGCTTCCGACCGATCTCCCGCACAGGCATACTTATTGCGAAATATTGTTTTTTGAAGCCGGAAGCGGATTTCATGAAATAGACTTCTATACCCATACGATACATGCCCCCGGTATTCACTTCGTGGCGCCGGGAAAAGTACACCTGCTTACACCTACCGAGGAATGCGTAGGTTATATCATTACTTTCCCGCAGGACTACGCCGCTTTTTACGGACAGGGCAAGGACCTCGATCCGCTCAAGCCCAACAGGTGGAACAACGAATGGCCTGACCCCGTTCTGAACTTGTCGGATGCTTCCCATTCCTATTTCAGGAACCTCCTGGAAAACATGCTGTCGGATTACCTTCAGGGCGGTGAAGAGAAGAATAATGTGCTGGCGGCTTACCTCCATATTTTCCTGGGGAAATGCCGGCTTCTTTTGACAGACGGATTGGAAACGGCTGTTCCCGAGCCGGCCAACGACATTGCAAGCCGGTTTCAGGAGCTGGTGGAAAAGCATTACAAAGAAATGCATAGTGTTCAGCAATACGCTGACCTGTTGTCTGTTACCGCCGACTATCTCGGCAAGACGATCCGGAAGTCACTGAATGTCACGGCAAGCGACTACATACTCGAAAGGCTGCTGCTGGAAGCCAAGCGGCTCATAGTCTTCACCAACCTGACAAGCAAGGAGATCGCCTATCAGCTTCACATAGAAGATCCCTCTTATTTCAGCCGGATGTTTAAACGCAAAACCGGCCTCTCTCCCAACGAGTACCGCCATTCGATGCGGAAAAGTGCCAAGAATTGACAGTATAGTACCTTGATAGGTGCGGCTAAGTCTTACTATTTTTGTACTTTCCGATTACTAAAGAGTATTTAATTTGAATCCGGTCGTCAGATACCGGGCTTTCAGAACGCTGGCAGCCGGTTGATGATATCTGGCAGCCGGCATGATCGCAAACAAATATGAAAATAAACCAGCAACTCAGAACTGCAGACCTCAAATCCGGCATAGACCGCTTTTGGGAGCTTTCAGCGCAGAAAATTGAACTCATTAATAAGGAATACGACACCTCGCAGGGTTCGCCCGTATTTACTGTAAACGGAAAGTATTCAGTGCGCGGCTGGACTGAATGGACGGAAGGCTTCCGCTATGGTTCGGAAGTATTGCAGTATGACGCGACCGGTGACGAAAAATTTTTACAATCGGCGAAAGCCCAGACTGTGGCGCGCATGGCGTTTCACGTAGGGCACTTCGGCGTGCATGACCATGGTTTTAACAACGTAAGTACTTACGGGAACCTCGTCAGGCTGATGAACGAAGGCAGAATATCTGAAAACGAGTGGGAACGTAATTTCTACGAAGTAGCTCTTAAAGTCTCTGGTGCGGTTCAGGCTGACCGGTGGACCGATATCAGGGAGGGAGGATACATTTACTCTTTCAATGGTCCGCATTCGCTTTTTGTAGATACCATCCGGTCGGTACGGGCGCTGATGGTGTCTCATTTGCTGGGGCATGCACTGATGGGGGAAAATGATAAAAAGATAAGCCTGCTCGAAAGAGGGATCTGGCATAGCATCAATACCGCAAAGTATGCCGTTTACTACGGTGAAGGCCGCGACCAGTACGATCTTTGGGGAAGAACCGCGCACGAAAGCATTTTCAATATTAACGATAGAAACTACCGCTGTCCCAATTCACAACAAGGGTTTTCAGGTTTCACTACCTGGACCCGTGGATTGGCGTGGGCCATGACCGGTTTTGCCGAGCAGCTGGAAACCCTGCCGTTATTTACTGATGAAGAGCTGGAAGCGTTCGGCGGACGAAAGGCTGTAGAGGCTATTTTCCTGAAAGCTGCCCGGGCCACCTGCGATTTTTACCTGGAGCATAGCTCCCTTGACGGAGTGACCTACTGGGATACAGGAGCTCCGAATATCCATCGCCTGGGTGACTATGCCTCCAGGGTTTCGGATCCTTTCAACGACTTCGAGCCGATCGACAGCTCGGCCTCGGCCATAGGCGCGCAGGGCCTTCTTCGCCTCGGACGCTACCTGTCTGAAAAAGGAGATCCCGAAAACGGAGACAAATATTTCCAGGCGGGGCTTACCGTTGTCAAAACACTTTTGGAAGAACCTTATCTTTCGGTCGATCCTGCTCATCAGGGACTATTGCTGCATACCATTTACCACCATCCGAACGGATGGGATAATATCCCGGCAGGAGCTAAGATCCCGGGCGGCGAGTCGTGTATGTGGGGAGATTATCACATCAGAGAAGTGGTGTTGTACCTGCAGCGCCTGATCAACGATGAGCCTTACTATCGATACACAGGATCCGTACGATGACCATAGATAAAAAGAAATAATATGGAATTAACCCGTTGCTGCATTCACAGCATTACCAATAAATCCTGGAAGCTGGAACAGGCTGTCGATAAATATGCTGAAGCAGGTATCGGAGGAATCAGTGTCTGGCAGAGCAGCCTGGAAGGAATAGGGGCGAAGAAGGCCGCCGGTCATATAAAGGCATCCGGCCTGGAAGTAGTTTCTTATGTAAGGGGCGGCTTTTTCGCTCATCCCGATGGCGGGGAAAGAAAAAAAGCGATAGAGAACAACAAGAGGCAGTTGGAAGAAGCTGCAGAGCTCGGTGCGCCGTTGATCGTGCTGGTATGCGGGGCTTCGCCGGCGCAGTCGCTCGAAGTTTCGCGTGAGCAGATCAGGGACGGCATAGAGGCGCTGCTGCCTATGGCGGAGGAGCTGAATATCAAACTGGCCATAGAGCCGCTTCATCCTATGTATGCCGCCGACAGATCGGCTATTAATACGCTCGGGCAGGCCAACGACATGGCCGAAGCGATCGGTTCCGGGTTTGTAGGCGTAGCCGTTGATGTATACCACCTCTGGTGGGACGGCGATCTGCAAAAAGAGATACTGCGCTGCGGAAAGAATGGTCATCTTCTGGCTTACCACGTTTGCGACTGGAAAGTAAATACGCTCGATATGCTCAATGACAGGGGGCTGATGGGGGAAGGGTGTATCGATCTGAAGAAAATACGATCCTGGGTAGAAGCGGCGGGCTTTCACGGGTTTCATGAAGTGGAGATATTCTCGGATATCTACTGGCAAATGGACCAGGATGAGTACCTTAAAAAAATCACGACCGCATTTAGGGAAAAATGTTGAACTGTCAGAAACTTAATGTTCCTTAATCCCTTAATGTTTCAAAACAGTAACCATTAAGGAATTAAGACAGACTAAGCCGCAGAAAACTTAACGTCTCTTATTCCCTTAATGTTTCAAAAAACTTAATATTTAGAGACAGACAGCTAGCTAACACTAATAAAATTAGAAAATCAAACTAACAAATATTACGATGGTTCATAAAATTGGGATTATCATGAACGGCGTCACAGGCCGTATGGGAACAAACCAGCACCTGTTGCGCTCTATCAAGCCGATCATCGAGCAAGGCGGTGTAAAATTGCCGAATGGCGATGTGATAGAAGTAGACCCGATCCTGGTGGGTCGCAATGAATCCAAGCTTCAATCGCTCTGCAAACTATCGGGCGTAAAGAAATATACTACAGACCTTGATTCGGTGATGTCGGATCCGGCTTACCAGGTTTATTTCGATGCCCAGGTAACAGGCAGAAGGGCGGCTGCAGTAAAGAAAGCGATCGAAGCCGGAAAGCATGTGTATTGCGAGAAGCCCACCGGTACAACCACCGAAGAGGCGCTGGAGCTTTATGAGCTGGCTAAAAAAGCAGGTATTAAAAATGGCGTGGTACAGGATAAATTGTGGCTGCCCGGCCTCCTGAAGGTAAAACGCCTGATCGAAAGCGGGTTTTTCGGGGAGATCCTGTCTGTAAGGGGAGAGTTTGGTTACTGGGTATTCGAAGGTACTTCCATCCCGGCCCAAAGGCCCTCCTGGAACTACCGCAAGGAAGACGACGGCGGGATCATCGTAGACATGCTCTGCCACTGGCGCTATGTTCTGGACAACCTTTTCGGTGAAGTGAAAGCGGTATCCTGTCTTGGAGCAACCCATATTCCGGAGCGGATTGACGAAAGCGGCAACCCGTACAAATGTACTGCCGACGATGCCTGCTACGCTACATTCGAGCTGGAAGGCGGTGTGATCGCTCATTTCAACTCTTCCTGGACGGTACGTGTTCGCCGAGACGACCTGCTGACGCTCCAGATCGACGGAACGAAAGGTTCTGCGGTGGCCGGCTTGAGAGAGTGCTACATCCAGCACTACGGCAATACACCCAAGCCGGTATGGAACCCCGATATCAAACAGCCTATCGACTTTTTTGACGGCTGGTCGCTGGTACCGGAGCAGGAGGCGTTCGACAATGCGTTTAAGGTGCAGTGGGAGTTGTTCCTGAAGCATATCGTAACCGATTCGCCGTTCCCGTGGGATCTTAAAGCAGGGGCCAAAGGAGTGCAGCTGGCTGAGAAGGGCCTGGAAAGCTGGGAGAAAAGAGCCTGGGTTGACATTAAAGCTCTTTGAGCGAATCTGGCATGACTAACAAAAGCGCATTAATTACAGGCGGTAGCCGGGGCATTGGCCTCGGCATCGCCCATACGCTGGGTAAGGCGGGATACAACCTGATCATCAATGGCGTCCGGGCGGAAGAAGATGTGAAGGCTGCTTTGAGCGAACTGGTGGATACCTACGGGGTGGAAGTGGTGTATGCCCGGGGAAGCATATCTTCACCCGAAGACAGGGAGCGGATTATCAACGTTGGAATCGAAGCCTTCGGTGCGATCAATGTATTGGTTAACAATGCAGGAGTCGCTCCCAAACAGCGCCTGGATCTTCTGGAAACAACACAGGAGAGTTATCGGCATGTGCTGGAAACCAATCTGGAAGGGCCGTTTTTCCTGACCCAGGCAGTCGCCCGTCATATGGCGGAGAAGAAAGCTGCAGATCAGGATTTTGAAGCATCGATAGTTTTTGTAACTTCGATTTCATCTACTGTAACTTCTATTAACCGTGGCGAGTACTGTGTTTCCAAAGCAGGGCTCTCAATGGTTTCGAGTTTGTTTGCGGTAAGGATGGCGGAGGTCGGGATACCGGTCTATGAAATTCGCCCGGGTGTGATCGCTACAGATATGACGTCTAAAGTACAGTCGAAATATGACGAGCTATTCGAAAGCGGAATGGCGCTTCAACCGAGATGGGGCACACCCGAAGATGTAGGTAA
Source organism: Spirosomataceae bacterium (assembly GCA_037191015.1). Classification (GTDB taxonomy): domain Bacteria; phylum Bacteroidota; class Bacteroidia; order Cytophagales; family Spirosomataceae; genus Ravibacter. The sequence goes on along the minus strand of JBBCKD010000004.1, from coordinate 22,363 downwards.
GGCTGTGGCGGCTGTCGTTACAGGCGCGTTTCCTTACTCGACCGGGCAGGTGATCCTGGTGGATGGGGGGATGAATATTCCAAGACTGTAAAACTTCTTCAACCAGATATCAATAACCCTTAACATGAATTCCGGTACAACCACCCTTCAGCCTGCTTCCCAAAGTTCACAGACTTACATCGTTGCCACTGCCTTCCTGGCGCTCTTTGCGGTTGTGGGGTTCGGCATTTACGGATTGCCTTTCTTTTATGATTTTATCATGGAAGAAAGAGGCTGGTCCAGAGCGGTAATTACCTCCGGAAATGCAGTAGGGAAGCTTATTGTCGCCCCGTTGTTTGGCTTTTTGGCGGGGTGGCTGATAGACAAATACGGCCCGAGAAGCCTGATGATGACCGGCGCTCTGATGCTGTTCATCGCGTTCGCAGGGATCGCTTTTTCCAGTTCGCTGGAAATGTTTTACGTATTCTACGTTTTTAATGCGCTGGGTTATGTTTTTGCAGGGCCTTTGCCCTCCCAGGTACTGATTTCCCGCTGGTTTGACAAGAACAGGGGCAAAGCCATGGGCATCGCCTATCTCGGCATCGGGGCCGGAGGGGCCGTAGTTCCTATTCTGGCCGCCCGGCTTGTGGCCATGTATGACTGGCATACCGCACTGGCTATATTGGGTGGGATCGGTTTTGTATTGGTATTTGGTGTTGCCTACTTTATCAAGGATAATGCCCGTAAACAGAGTGCCACCATTGAGAAGGAAAAGGTTGTAGCAGCCCCGCTGGCCGAGGGAACGCCTATGAGGGAGATCCTGAGGAACCGCAATTTTTATTTGCTGGCCATAGGGAGTATGTGTTCCATAGGAGTTGTCGGCGGGATCAACCAGCATATCAAATTATACCTGAGGGACCTTGATTACTCACAGGTGGAAGCTGCGCGTGTGATGTCCTTTGTACTGTTGTCCAGTCTGGTCGGGAGGGTAGTGATGGGCTACCTGGCTGATATTTTCAACAGAAAATATGTGATGCTATTGATATACCTGATCGTAGCATCAGCCATACCCTTGCTTCTGGTCCCTGATTTTGGAGGGCGTATCTATATTTTTGCCGTGATCTTCGGTATTGGGTTGGGCGGGGACTACATGATTATTCCCCTGATGGCGGGTGATCTGTTCGGCTTAAAAGCACTGGGCAGGACCATGGGGATCATACTGGTGGCCGATGGCGTGGCCGAAGCGCTCTTCCCGGTTCTTCTGGGGCTGTTGTACAATGAGCAGACCCAGAGCTATGCCCTGGGCTTTTCGGTATTGATCGCAGTGGCTCTGTTAGGAGCTGTATTTATCTATTTCCTTCCCAAAACCAACCAGCATAAAGGCATGGAAGGAATGGTGGAGAACGGGTAGGGGGGTATTGCGATACCTGCGTTACCCCAAAAACTGCCCCACATAATTCCTGCTGGTCAGAATAGCCGATTGGACGTCGTTGATATGTCCCTCATAGGCCTTGTCTTCTACTTCGATCACAACGGGGCCGCGGTATCTTACATCGGTGAGGGCGGCAAAAAATCCCCGCCAGTTTACATCGCCTAGACCTGGTAGCTTGGGAGAGTGGTATTCAAGCGGGTTGGCCATGATACCTACCCTGTCGAGCTTGTCTTTATATACTTTCACGTCTTTGAGGTGGATGTGGTGAAGGCGGTCCTTGTAATCGTAGATCGGTTTAACCTCATCCATCATTTGCCAGACCATATGCGACGGGTCATAGTTGAGCCCGAAATTCGCGCTTGGAATGATATTGAACAGCTTGTCCCATATCGCAGGAGTGGTAGCGAGATTTTTACCTCCCGGCCATTCGTCATCCGTGAAAAACATCGGGCAGTTTTCTATCCCTATTTTTATTTTCTTCGCTTCCGCATATTTGACGATATCAGGCCAGACTTCTTTGAAGCGGGCAAGATTGTCGGCGAGGTTTCTCGAAGGGTCGCGGCCCACAAAAGTATTGACTACAGGGATCCTGAAAACAGCAGCGGCATCGATTACCTTTAGAATATGGTCTATATAAAATTTCGATTTATCGGGATCAGGATCGAGGGGATTGGGGTAGTAACCCAGCGCCGAAGCGAAAACCCCCGAATTCCGGAACATTGATTTGATTTGTTTGATCTCTTTTTCTCCCAGCGCTTCCACGTTGATATGCGATACGCCCGCGTAACGCCGGTTGTCCGCGTTGTTTTTCGGCCAGCACATGACCTCCACGCATTTGAACCCGTGGTTACCGGCAAAAGAAAGGACGTGATCGAGCGAAAAGTCAGCGAGGATAGCGCTCGCAAAGCCTAATTGTAGCATTTTTTGGAAGATTAACGTTCAAGTTTTCCCTGCAGTCCTCCTGTGTGGACTACCATGAGGGTGGTTCCTTTCGCAAAATAGCCCCTTTTAATCAAATCATATAATCCGTAAAACATTTTTCCCGTATAAACCTGCTCAACGGGGACACCGTGCTGCGCCTCAAACCGGGCTATGAAATCAATAAGCTCCCGGTTGTACCGGCCGTATCCTCCGAAATGATAATCCAGCTGAAGGTCGAGCAAGCCGGTGGCAGCCCATTTGCCGATATCTTCCCTGAGAAATCCGGCGTTTTTCAAAACCGCTACCGATATGACCGCGCATCCGCGGAGCAAAAGGCCGGCGGTAGTTCCTCCGGTCCCGGCAGGGACTACGTAGAAGTCGGGGGAAAAGCCGGCGCCGGCGCACTCGTCCGGGATCTCACCCACTCCTTTCAGCGCCAGCTGATTGGTGCCCCCTTCGGGTATGATCAATGCATCCGGGATTTGGTCCAGTAACGAGCTTGCAAGAGCTCCGCGTTCTTTTTCCCGGTATTCACTTCGGGAGACGAAGCAGAGCTCCATTCCTCGGGAGGAACAATGCCGGAGGGTGGGCGAGGAGAGAGGAGTCAGCTCGTCGCCCCGGACGATGCCTATGGTCCGGATACCCTCTATATGCCCCAGGGAGGCAAGGGCCGCCAGGTGGTTGGAATAAGCGCCGCCGAATGTTATGGCCGTACCCGGTTTTTCGCCGGCGGGCACGGCCAGGTTATACTTCAGCTTCCTCCATTTATTGCCTGAAACTTCGCTGTGGATCAGGTCGTCCCGTTTCAGAAATACCTTTACGGCCGCTTTTTCAAATACAATATCTGTCAGCTCCTGGATCGGGGTAGGGATAAGCAGGTCTCCGGAATTCATTTAAATTTGTAGTGAAACCATAAGGAATGGTGTCTTGCAATATGCAAAAATATATAACAGACTTCCGGGATTTTCTTCTTCTTGAACGATCCTTGTCCGGTCATACGCTCGGAGCTTATGTCAGGGACGTCCAAAAGCTTTCCGAATATTTGGAGATTTCCGGGATAGACGTCTCTCTGGACCAGGTCACGGACGTGCATCTCACCGCTTTCATGAGGTATCTGTCTGAGCTTGGTATGTCGGCTTATTCCCAGTCGCGGATATTATCGGGTAACCGTGCCTTTTTTAAGTACATGCAGCTGGAAGGCATCATGGAGAAGGATCCTACGGAATTGATAGAGTCGCCGAAACTGGCCAGGAAGCTCCCCGAAGTGCTGGACTACCAGGAGATCGTTTCTATTTTGGAGCACATCGACCTTTCTACCGCCGAGGGGACCAGGAACCGGGCTATTATCGAAGTGCTGTACAGCTGCGGACTGCGGGTCACGGAATTGATATCGCTGAAGCTTACCAATTGCTTTTTCGGGGAAGGGTTCGTGAAGGTGGTAGGGAAAGGGAACAAAACCCGGCTTGTACCGATAGGTCGCGATGCCATACGGTATGTAAACCTGTATGTGACCCATTACAGGAGCCAGATGAAGGTTCAGAAGGGGAATGAGGATATCGTATTTCTTAACCGGAGGGGCTCTTGTCTGACGAGGGTTATGATTTTCCTGATCGTAAAAGAAGCGGCTATGACGGCGGGTATCGGCAAGCCGGTCAGCCCGCATACTTTCAGGCACTCTTTTGCAACACACCTGGTGGAAGGCGGAGCAAGCCTGCGCGCGGTGCAGGAAATGCTGGGTCACGAGTCTATCACTACCACCGAAATTTACACTCATCTCGACAGGGACTATCTCAGACAGATCGTGACGGAGTTTCATCCAAGGGCTTAGGGCGGAGTTGCTTCCGGCTAGATTTAAAATCTTTGGACTTTTTTGTGAAGGGATTTGAATTATTAATTAATACTTGCTTAATTGCTTTCACAACATCCATATTGTGATCAATCCTGCTATTCTTAAAATACCGGAATTCCAAACAAAATCGACCCGTTCCCGATGAAAACACCTATTTATCAGCTGGATGCTTTTACCGATACACTTTTCCGGGGAAACCCGGCAGCAGTTGTACCGCTGGCTGAGTGGTTGCCCGATGAAACCCTCCAGAAAATAGCGCTGGAAAATATGGTGCCGGAAACGGCGTATTACGTGAGAAATGAAAACAGGTATGAGATACGCTGGTTTACTCCTGTCACAGAAGTGGATTTGTGCGGGCATGCTACCCTGGCGGCGGCCTATGTAGTGTTTGGGGAAGAAGGATACGAAGCCAGGGAGATTTCGTTTGACTCCAAAAGCGGGACACTGAATGTGACGAGAGAAGACGACGGGTGGCTTACGCTCGATTTCCCTGTCGATACCTACCAGGTCGCAGTTCCGCCACCGGCCCTCCAGGAAGCTATTTCTACCGTTACGGCTGTAGGAGTATACCGGGGGAAGGCCGATTATATGGTAGTGCTGGAGTCTGAAGAAGAACTGAGAGAATTGAAGCCGGATATTATTATTCTTTCTACCGTTCCTACGCGGGGTATAATCGTAACGGCCCCGGGTGAGGAGACGGATTTTGTTTCGCGGTTTTTTGCCCCTCAGTCGGGGATTGACGAGGACCCGGTCACGGGCTCGGCGCATACTACGCTCATACCTTACTGGGCAAAACAGCTGGGTAAAAATGAGCTTACGGCAAAGCAGATATCGCCGCGGGGCGGGTACCTGCGCTGCAGGCTGAACGGAGAGAGAGTCCTGATATCCGGCCAGGTAAGAGAATATATGCGTGGAGAAATAGAAATTGAATAATATTGCCCCGGGCTTAAACCCCGGGGCAATTTATAATCCCGGGACATTCATCATAGCCGGTTTCACCGACCGGAGAGTGTCTTTTACCGGGAGAAACATGTCTTTAGCCTAAATACTGTTGAGCGTGCGCCTGGCGTACGCTATTTTTGTTTCGCTGAACTAAAACAGATGAGATAGCGATGGAAGATTTCGAGTATCGTCATACCGGCACGCGGGACAAAAATCTGAACGGTCCGAAGTGGACGGGGATTATACTGATCCTGGTCGGTCTGGCTTTTTTAATGAGAAACCTCGTACCGGAATTCCCGCGATGGATCTTCCGCTGGGAGATGATCCTGATTTCGATAGGGCTTATAGTCGGGATACGGCATCAGTTCAGGGGCGTCGGATGGTTTATCATGGTAGCGATAGGAGGGATATCCATGCTGGATCTTATTCTTCCCGTTTTCAATAAGCCGCAATTTACATGGGCGACGATCGCCATCGTTACCGGGCTTTACCTGATTTTAAAGCCGGGTACCCGGTCGGAAGACTCTTACAACTCCGGGTCTCATACATTATGGGCCCCGGATGTGTCCGCTTCGTCTTTCAGCGGCCGGGACTATGTATCGGGGGAAGTGCTGAACGCCACATCGGTATTCGGAAATGTGAAAAAAGTGGTGGTTTCGAAAAACTTCAGAGGAGGAGAAATCGTAGCCATAATGGGAGGTGCAGAAGTAGACCTTTCCAAGGCTGACATCGGCGGGCGGGTACGCCTGGAGGCAACCAATATCATGGGCGGTACGGAGCTTATCATACCCTCTGACTGGGATATTCAATCGAATATCGTAGCTGTCCTGGGAGGGGTTGAGGACAAAAGAGATCCGCGTTTTCTCAGGACAGAACCGGGTAAGATACTGGTTCTGGAAGGTGTATGCCTGCTGGGAGGTATAGAAATCAAGAGCTATTAATGTTGTCTGCCTGTTAATACAGGGTCTAAACCTTTACCAAACATGCATTCACCATTTACGATCCGTCGTTTTCAACTGGTATTCGTAGCCGCCTGGATGATATGGATGGCAGGTCACGCTGCCATACTTTACTGGTATGGGTTTACTCTCAGGGAGGCCCTGATCGACAGCGTGATCAGCAATGTCCTGCTATTGCTTGAATGCGTAGCCATCAGCAATAATCTCCGTTATTTTCAGCCCAGCCAAAAGAAGTACAGCTACCTTTTCTGGCTGTGTCTCATCATGACGCTGATCTGGTTTTTTGTAAGCCGGTTCCTGGTTATTCTTTTTCTTGGAGAATCTTTCGAATATGCCAATTTCTTCAGCCAGTCGGCGCCTGTCAGGGTGATGTTCGGTTTGCTGATAATCGGAATAGCCGGATTATGCAGCCTGCTGTGGTACAACCTGCAAAACCAGCAGGAGGCCGAGCGGAGGAAGAAGGAAGCCGAAAACCTGGCAATAGAAGCCGAACTGTTTAACCTCCGCCAGCAATTGCAGCCGCATTTTTTGTTCAACAGCCTTAATTCGATCAATGCGCTGATAGGGTTCGAGCCGGATACAGCCAGGAAAATGATCCAGCAGTTGTCCGATTTCCTGAGAGGTACGCTGCGGAAGGAGAGCCGTCAGTGGAGCACGTTGGCGGAAGAGCTCACCCATCTGCAGCTTTACCTTGAGATAGAGAAGGTTCGGTTCGGTCACCGGTTGACGACCAGGGTGGATAGCAGCGAGGTGACCGACAACATGAAGCTCCCGGCCATGCTGCTGCAGCCGGTAGTGGAAAATGCTATCAAATACGGGCTCTACGACACCATCGGAGACATTGAGATCACCATAGTGGCAGAGGCAAAGGACGAAAAAGAGCTTACGATCACAGTAACCAACCCCTACGATCCGAAAAATAGCGGAAAGGGCACCGGATTCGGATTGAGTTCTATTCAGCGCAGGCTATATTTGCTGTTTGCAGGGCAGCAGTTGTTAAAAACCCATGGAGAAAATGGTATTTTTACTACTGTTTTGATGATCCCGCAATTAGCTTGACCGAATGACAAAAGTTTTGCTTATAGATGACGAGCCTTTGGCCAAAAGGGTGGTCAGGGAGTATCTGAAAGACTTTCCCGGATTCGTTATCTGCGGCGAATGCAACGACGGCTTTGAAGGTTTGAAAAGCGTCAGGCAATTGGAGCCCGACCTTATATTCCTGGATGTGCAGATGCCGAAAATAACAGGCTTCGAGATGCTTGAGCTCCTGGAGCAGCCTCCTGCAGTCATCTTTACTACTGCGTTCGACGAATATGCGCTTAAAGCCTTCGAAGCGCATGCCGTAGACTATCTGCTTAAACCCTTCAGTAGGGAGCGCTTCGGGAAAGCGATACAAAAATGGCAGAACCAGCAGACGGAGCAGGCAGCCCGCATACAGAAGATGGTGGAGCATACAAAAGCTTCCCCGGCACAGGCCGAAAGAGTGGTAGTGAAAGATGCCGGCAAGATCCGGATTATACCGGTCCAGGATATAGAATACCTCGAAGCTGCGGATGATTACGTTAAAATCAATACGAGGGAAGGCGTTTTCCTTAAAAACAAAACGATGGCCTATTTTGAGCAGACGCTTCCCGGCCATCAGTTTGTCCGCTGCCATCGCTCCTTTATGGTTCAGGTCCCGCTGATTACCCGGATCGATCCTTATGAGAAGGATAGCTATACGGTAAAGCTCAGCACAGGCAGGCAGATCCCGGTCAGTAAAACCGGCTACGCTAAATTGAAAGAGGTGCTGGGCCTCTGATGTAAAAAGCCTGCATCGATATAATCCGCTTTTATTATACCCTGCTCGGCTCTTCGGGACTTGCAGTCCCGGCTGGGCGCCCCCGAAGCACTATTATGTTGCCTTTGGCAACAACTGAAAAGCTTTCCCGCATCGCACCCTGATCCGACCGTTCGCCCCGCCTATATTATCGTTCGTCATATTTTAATTTTTCTGATATGACAAAATATCTTGTTTTGGCTAAAATTCAACCTTAAAAACGCGATAAATGGTATTGGATAGAGAAAGTTTTGAATTTGCCCTATGGGGGTAAAATAGTCTTATTCCGATATCGTTTTTTACATATAAATCCACTTTTAAAAACTCGGATGCCTGTTATGAGATTTTTACTTCCGGTATTTATTTTTTGCTTTTTATCCTCCCTGGCGGGGGCCCAGGAACGCGCCACTTTGAGCGGCTATGTAAAGGATGGGCGTAACGGAGAGGGTTTGATCGGGGTTTCCGTTTTTGTCAGGGAGGCAGGCACCGGGGTGGCGACAAATGCTTATGGCTTCTATTCCATCACCCTGCCGCAGGGCGACTACACCGTTATCTATTCTTATGTGGGTTATTCGAAGGTCGAAGAAGCGATTAAGCTGAACCAGGATCTGAAAAAAGACATAGAGCTGAAGGAAGCCACCCGTGAGCTCGAGGAAGTGGTAGTTTCTACAATGCGGGAAGATGAAAATGTAAAGAGTATAGAGATGTCGGTCAATAAGGTCGAAATGAAGACCATCAAAAAGATGCCGGCATTGCTGGGAGAAGTAGACCTCATTAAAAGCATACAATTGCTGCCGGGGGTAAGCACCGTGGGAGAAGGATCGACGGGCTTCAATGTAAGGGGCGGCGATATTTCCCAGAACCTTGTCCTGCTCGACGAGGCGCCTGTTTATAATTCTTCCCACCTGTTCGGATTCTTTTCCATATTCAATCCCGATGCCGTCAAGGATATGAAGCTTATAAAGGGCGGTATAGCGCCGCAATACGGGGGAAGGATTTCTTCAATACTGGATGTCCGGATGAAGGAAGGTAACTCCAAAAGGCGCGAGGTGGCCGGAGGGATCGGTACTATCTTCTCCAGACTTACCTACGAACAACCTTTTGCCGCCGGGAAAGGCTCCTTTATTGTTGCAGGAAGAAGATCCTACCTGGACGTGCTCGCAAAGCCGTTCCTCAACAGAGATCTCAGAGGGTCCAAATTTTACTACTACGACCTGACTACAAAGGTCAATTACCGGCTTGGCGATAAGGATACGTTTTTTGCTTCCGGGTATTTTGGCCGCGACGTGTTCGGCGGGGGAGGGTTCGGCTTCGAATGGGGGAATGCTACCGCTACCGCGCGCTGGAACCGTGTTTTTTCCAATAAGCTGTTTATGAACCTGACAGGCTACTACAGCAACTATGACTACAGCCTCCGGATGGGTGAGGAGACTGATTCCGATGCATTCAAATGGAATTCGAAGATCATCAGCTCGAGCTTGAAGCCGGACTTTACCTATTATTTGTCGCCCGATAACCAGCTTACATTCGGCGGACAGTATATTCACTATCATGCCAAACCTGCCCAGGCATTAGCCATCTCGGAAAATGAGCGGATCGACCTTAGCCAGGAACCTAAATATGCAGATGAAACCGCGCTCTATATCGGGAATGAGCAACGCCTGGGAGAAAGACTTTCCCTGCAGTATGGCGTACGGTACTCGCTTTTCAGAAGCCTGGGTCCCGGTACATTTTATCGCTACGAAGAAATCGAACCCGGGGAGAGAAAGTCCCCTGTATTGCCGGGCGAGACTTTCGGAAGAGGAAAAGTAGTGAAGCAGTACGGAAACTGGGAGCCCCGTTTTTCAATGAATATCGGTGTGACGCCTACGGCATCTGTCAAGGCGAGCTACAACCGTACGGCACAGTACCTCCACCTCCTTTCGAATACCGCCGCCAGCTCTCCGCTGGATGTGTGGACGCTGAGCTCCCCGAACATCAGGCCGCAACTGGCTGACCAGGTAGCATTGGGATGGTTCCAGAATTTCAAAAGCAATGCCTACGATTTCTCGGTAGAGGTTTATTATAAAGACCTGAAAAACCAGTTGGATTATGTACCCAATTCGGAGCTTCTGCTCAACCCGTTCGTGGAAGGGGATCTATTGGCCGGAAAGGGCCGTGCTTACGGCGCCGAGTTCTACATCAAAAAGAATAAAGGCAAGCTGACGGGGTGGCTGAGCTATACGCTTTCACGTACTGAAAGAAAAGTGGAAACCATTAATAACAACGACTGGTTTCCTACCCGGTTCGACAAGCCTCACAACGCCAGCCTGGTTACCATTTATGACCTGAGCGACAGGCTATCGCTATCGGGAAATTTCGTGATCGCATCCGGTACGCCCGCAACCTATCCGACCAACCGCTTTGAGTTTAACGGCTGGGCGCTTCCGTACAATTACTATAGCGCCAGAAATAATAATCGCATAGGGACCTACCACCGTCTTGACCTGGCCGCAACCCTGAAGCTCAGGAAAAAGCTGTTCCGGGCCGGCGAGCAGGAGCTGGTGCTGTCGGTGTATAATGTTTATAACAGGAGGAACCCGTTTTCCGTCTTCGGCAGGATAAACGAAGAAAATGCGCTTAAAACAGAAGCGATCAGGTATGCGGTCATGGGAAGCATCATCCCGGCCCTGACTTATAATTTTAAATTTTAAGCGAGTATTGCCTCGATAAAAGAGTAAGAAATGGAAAAGAACAAGCGGAATATCTCAGTATTGAAAAGCCTGGCTGTTTTATTGGTGCTGACCGGTATCTGGGGGTGCGAGGATGTCGTCGATCTGAAAACGGAAACCGGTCCGCCGTTGCTCGTCGTAGACGGCTGGATTACCAACCAGGCCGGCTTGCAGAAAATAAAGCTTACAAAATCGGCTGCCTACTTTGATAACAGCCCGGCATTGCCTGCCCTGCAGGCCGAAGTCTGGATAGAAGACGACCTGGGGAGAATATACCGCTTCGAAGATGTTAAATCCGACGGGAATTACCTGTGGCAGGCGGCGGACGCCGATTCGGTGCTCGGCGCTGTCGGCCGGAGCTATACCCTACATATTGAGCATGAGGGAGAAAGCTACACGGCTCAGAACGAAATTAAACGGGTACCCGCTATAGATTCTCTCGTTTTTACGCATGAATCATGGCCGGTCACTCCTGAAAAGGGACCGAAGGATGGTTTTATCGCGGAGTTTTACGCCCGCGATTTTGAAGGTACAGGCGATTGCTACTGGATCAAGCCGCTCCGTGACGGCAAAGCCTATAAAAACAACCCGGTCTATATATCAATAGCCTACGATGCCGCTTTTTCTTCGGAATCACCGACCGACGGCCTTATTTTTATCCAGCCCATCAGGCAATCCCTGACAATCGGGGAGCTGTTTGAAGATAAGGACCTGGTAGGACTGGAATTGCTGAGCATAGACGAGGCGGCCTTCAACTTTTTGTCGAGGGTGCGAACGGAAGCAAGCAACGGCGGTCTCTTTGCCGTTCCTTTTTCAAACCTTCCTACCAATATCAAAAGCCTGAGCGGGAAGAAAGCGCTCGGTTTTTTCGGGGCCTCGGCTGTCAACCGGATGGAGCAGCGCATAGACGCCAATACGGCAAGACCACGCCCTCGCAGATAGGCTAGAAGCGGTACATCACCTGGAATTTTATCTCGCTTCGTTTAGCGCCTTCAATCTCGTCAAGACCCGAACCTATCTTTTCCAGGCGGCTGTACCTGGTCTGGGCCCATCGTACCCAGATACGCACCGACCTGACGGGATCGTAGCGGACCATTACATAGTGCCTGGTTCCGTGATCGTAGTACGACGGTATGGAAAACGAGTATAATGCGTCTTTTTCGAATACATACTGGCGGCTGTCGTAGTCGTCGGTTCTGAATAGTCCCAGCCTGCCGCTCAGCTCCAGCTTTTGCAGCTTCAGGGTAGCGTCCTGGACTACGGCAAAGCCGTTGGAAGGGCCCGAACCGCCGACACGGTAGCGTCCGCCTTGCAGCCTGGTGCGCAACATATACTTCCGGGCACGGCTCCATTCGAAATTGATCAAAGCGGTGCTTCTCACCGTCGTCGCCAGGGGAATAGCCCCGCCGGGACCGCTGTTGTTTTTCTGCTTTCTCTCACTCCGGATAACCGCGTACAGCTTGATATGTCGTTCCGGCTGCCATAAGGTATGGAGAAGAAAGCCATTCCCGGCCGAAGCTGTATCGACCTGGTATTTTTTCCACGGGAAATAAAAGACGTCGAGGTAAGCGTTGTATTGAAGCTTCCGCGAAGGAGCGTACCTGAGCCCGGTATAAAGTCCTTTTTCGTTGGACGGACGGGCGCCTTCCCTGAACGGATTCCCGTAAAAAGTATGGAAGTGCCGCTGGTAATCCCTCCATAATACGGCAGCATCCCAATGTTTGTGAAGAGCGGTGATAACCCCCGCCAGGAGGCCGGTACCCCCGCTTGCCGACCGGGCAAATTCAGTAAGAATATGGTGGTTTCTCAGCCGGTACGAGGCGTATATTCCACTGACGGTATTGGAAGTGCCTTTGAATTCATAGGCATTATAAGGAAGGTCTCTTTTTTCGACGGGCAGGCTGTACAGCGTCCGGATCAGGGTGAAGCCGGCCCGCAAAGGTTTTTGACCGGGGACGTATGATAAATACCCCCCGTAATTTTTTTCAAGAACGTTTCCGTGCTTATTCCGCTCGGTTGGAGTACGGTGGAGCCCGTCTTCGGGAAAAGAAGTAATGACCCCGGTATCAAACAGAGTACCTTTGGCGGCGATTGTCCCGTCACGCCTTTTGTGCGAGTAGAAAAGTGTGGCTTCCCATGAGGGGCTCAGGCTATAAGTCGCTGCAGCTCCGCGGAAGAAGCCCTGCTCCATCACCGAGGTATAGGGTTTGACGCCCGGTGAGCCGCGAAATGTAGTCCTGATTACTTCCGCGCCTTTTCCCAGAGAAAAACCCGAGGCGAGGATAAGTCCCTGGCCGGAATGGACCTGGAAATCGCCGATCGTCAGATTTTTGATCCTGCCGCGATTGAGCAGTTGTAAGTGAAAGGAAGTGAAGTCCGGACCGTAAACCTGCCTGCCGGGATCCCAGTTCCAGGTTTCGCCGGCGTCTTTTTCAAGGGTGAGGCCGATGCTGAAGGCGCCGGTGCGGGCATACCGGTAGCGGGCATACCATTGCCAGGGGCTGCCGGCATAGCGGGTGACGGACCGGGAGGCAGGGTCGACAGGAGAAAATCCTTTCTGCTTTTCGAGGATACGCCGCATCCGGGTAACAAAAAAGTGCTGCGTCGGGTTTTGCAGCGCCGATTTCAGGGGTGCAGGTTTTGACTCCAGCGCGACAAAAGGAAGCAGGCGTCTGATGGTAGCGAGATCGAAGCCGGGAACAGCCTGCAACTCATAAAGGGAAAGGAACGGCCCGGTAGCGTGGCGATAGGCAATAAGGGATTTTACCTGTGTGCTGCTGAGGATGAGCGTGCCTGCCAGCTGGTCTTCGGTTGCACGGTTGATGTCCAGGGGATCGGCAAGCAGCTGGAAAAAGAACTCAAATAGCTCTTCGGAGCTTGTTTCTTCAGAGGTCGCCGGAAACAGGTCCTGGATAAAGGCATGGATATCAGGTTCTTCCCGGGGTGGAATCTGGGCTTTTAAAAGGGGAAACAGGCAGTACGCCGGGAAAACAATAATGAACGGGCGCTTCCGTATGAAAGCTGCGAGTAAATTCATAAGTATAGCCGTCTTTTAAAATGTAGTATAGAATATTGAAAATATGAGAACTAAAATAATAATTCAGCCTGAGTTAAACAATTATTGAAAATGAAAATAAACAGACGCGGGTTCGTTAAGAGCTCTGTTTTAGGCTACGCCGCCTTATCGTCAACACCACATTTAATGAAAGACATGATGAAATCAGCAGAAGGGGAAATTTTAGGCCATGGAGATTTTAAGTACAGGCTTCGGTTGGAATGGGGGAAGCTCGACGAAGCCCGGTTCCCGGTCAAAAACTGCCATGAGATGGTGCAGGACAGTAAAGGGCGACTCATTATGCTGGGCGACGAGGTAAAGAACAATGTGCTCATTTACGACAGGTCGGGCAAGCTGCTAGACAGCTGGGGACACGAGTACCCGGGCGGGCACGGGCTTTCGCTATGGAACGCCAACGGAGAAGAATTCCTTTTTATAACAGACACAAACCAGGGAAAGGTATTTAAAACTGACCTGAAAGGGAAAGTGCTGATGACCATCGACCATCCGTCCGGTGCGGGAGCTTATGAAAAGGAATGGGCTTTCAAGCCTACTGAAACCGCGATTGCACCCGACGGGACTATCTATGTAGCAGACGGCTACGGTTCCAACTACGTATTGCGCTATACACCAAAGGGAGAGTACATAGGCAAATTCGGCGGTAGCGGCGACGGAGATCATCAGTTTTCGACTGCGCACGGGGTGGCCTACGATGCCCGGGATAAGTCGAACCCAACCATACTCGTTACTTCCAGGGCGCATAATTCCTTCAAGAGATTTACCCTGGAAGGGAAATATATTTCCACTATCTTCCTGCCCGGCGCATTTGTGTGCAGGCCGGTCATCAAGGGAGACCATTTGTATGCAGGCGTTTGCTGGTCGAGATTACGGTATCTGAACCAGACCCCTGATTCGGGCTTTGTAACTATCCTGGACAAAAATGATAAGGTAGTCTCAAATCCGGGCGGAACAGCCCCGGAATACCGTAACGGGAAACTACAGCTGATGGTACAGGAAAAGCCTTATTTCCACCATTGTCATGACGTTTGTATCGACAATGACGAAAATATATATGTTTGCCAGTGGAATGCGAAGAAAGCCTATCCAAGCAAGCTGGAGCGGATATAGGGTTTGTCGGCGATTTTACAAAAAGGGTCTGTAAAGCGTACGGAAGTGGTCTGTGAGGACACAGACCACGGAAGAGGAAAGACCACGGAGCGGGTTTTACAGGGCCGCGAATTCACGAATGCAGGTAGTTCGTGAATTCGCGGCTTCTTTTTTTGCCAAAAAATTGCGGCGTATGCTGTTATGTGGTGTTTAAGTCCTGTTTCCGGCACCTGTTACGGAAATAGCTGCTATATTCGCCGGAATTTTATTATCGTTAAACCATTTATATGAGCTTATTGACAGTCGGTTCGGTGGCGTTCGATGCATTGGAGACACCTTTCGGCAAAACAGACAGAATCATTGGCGGTGCTGCTACCTATATTACGCTGGCAGCTTCCTATTTTACAAAAGACAACAACCTGGTAGCGGTAGTAGGTGATGATTTTCCCTCGTCGATGATCGGTGTTCTCGAAAGCAGGGGCATCAATACGGAAGGATTGGAGATAAGAAAAGGCGAAAAAACTTTTTTCTGGGCGGGAAAGTACCACGAAAATATGAACAGCCGCGATACGCTGGTGACGGAGCTGAACGTGATGGGGAGTTTCGATCCGAAAATACCGGGCAGCTACCAGGGAGCGCAGTACCTGATGTTGGGCAATACGTCGCCGTCGATCCAGAAGGCGGTGCTCGACCGTCTGGATACCCGCCCGAAGCTGGTGATGCTCGATACCATGAACCTGTGGATCGATATAGCGCTCGACGATCTTAAAACTGTTCTGAAGGAAGTGGATATCCTGACGATCAACGACGAAGAGGCCAGACTGTTATCGAAGGAATACTCGCTGAGAAAAGCTGCCAGGAAGATACTGGCAATGGGGCCGAAGACGCTCGTTATCAAAAAAGGTGAGCACGGAGCGCTGTTGTTTTATGAGGACGAAGTCTTTTTTGCACCTGCTCTGCCGCTGGAGGAAGTATTTGACCCGACCGGCGCCGGCGATACCTTTGCCGGAGGGTTTATAGGATATCTCGCGCAGACAGACGATACATCGTTCGATAACCTCAAAAGGGCTCTCGTATACGGGTCTGCCATGGCTTCTTTCTGTGTTGAAAAATTTGGCGTGGAAAGGATGATCAATCTTTCCCGGGAAGAAATAAATGAAAGGGTGGCAGAATTTGTAAAGCTGGCCATTTTTAAGATTGACTGAAAGTGGCCGGCCGCCTTACTTTTTTTGCAATTTATGTTTGGCCCAAGGGTAGATCAGGTAAACACCTTTGGTTGCTCCGATCCCTATTCCTGCGCCGGTAAGTACGTCGGCGAGCCAGTGTCTGTTGTTGAGTAGCCTGAGCCCGCCTACCGCAGTAGCATTGGTATATCCGCCTATGGAATACCATATGCTGCGGTGGCCGTATTCCTCATGGAGAATGGAGGCGTTCGCAAATGCGATAGCGGTGTGCCCCGACGGAAAGGCATCGTAGCCGTCTCCGTCGGGCCTCGGATATCCTGCTACCCATTTGACTATCTGGTTAGCTCCTCCTGCTATCGCGTTGGAGATCAGGAACAGCAATACCTGCTCTCCCAGCTTGTGCTTTCCTTTTACACCCGAAGCGCTTAACCCGAACGTAAGGGCCGCCGGGGCCGCCCAGAGATAGTCATCCGCGTTGGAATGGAACTCCGGATACCGCGAAACGACACGGGTCTGAAGTTGCCTGCTTATTTTTCCCTGCACCGCAAACCCGGCAAGCGTGAGGGTTACGGGCGCGATGGTATGTCCGACCTTCAGGTCTATCCGCGAGCTGTCGGCCTGGCCCCAGGCCGCTTCCGGGAATATTATCAGCAGAATGAAAACAGCCCTGATCATATAATCGACTCTCTGATACGGATTAATTTCACGAGAAGCTTCTCCAGTTGGTCAAGGGGGAGCATATTCGCCCCGTCGGACTTTGCCTCAGAAGGGTTGGGATGTGTTTCAATGAACAGACCGTCGACGTCTACGGCTACAGCGGCGCGGGCTATGGTTTCAATCAGGAAAGGTTTCCCTCCTGTTACGCCTCCCGGCTGGTTGGGCTGCTGCAGCGAATGGGTGCAGTCCATTACTACCGGAACTCCGAACGATTGCATTTCAGGTAGATTCCGGTAATCGACAACCAGGTCGCCGTATCCGAACATGTTGCCTCTTTCGGTCAGGACGACGGAAGCTTCCGGGGCGACTGCCCTGATTTTTTCGATCGCAAATTTCATAGACGCGGCCGACAGGAACTGGCCTTTCTTTACATTGACCGCCTTCCCTGTCAGGGCGGCGGCGGTGAGCAGGTCGGTCTGCCTGCAGAGGAAGGCCGGGATCTGGAGCATGTCGACATACGGAGCCGCCAGCTCTGCATCGGCGGATTCATGGATGTCGGTAACGGTGGGGACTCCGAATTGCTCCGATACCTCTTTAAGAATAGAGAGGGCTTTTTCATTTCCGATCCCCGTAAAGGATCCCGGGCTTGTCCTGTTGGCCTTCTTGAAAGAGCCCTTGAAAATATAGGGTATTCCGAGCCTGTCGGTCAGGGCGGTAATTTTTTCGGCTATGGCTAGAGCGATGTCTCGGCCTTCAATGGCGCAGGGACCGGCCATTAAAAAGAATCGATTGTTATTTTTTGTGTACAGTTCAGGAATCCGTGGCATAACGTAGATTGGTATTGGTGTTGCTTATATCTGAAAGTGTCGCCAAAAATATAGTAATTTATTCAGGATTGTACAGTTTGAAGGGGGCAGGCACTAACGCAGAGGTTATTTTCCATACTCGGCAGGACGGCAATTGCATTTTACTAAGGAATATGTCTTTTCCCTTTTTTGTTGATTAAATGGAGGATAATATATTTATTTGTGGCGTATTTAACCATTAAGCACAAACAGAATGTCAACAATTTCAGAAAGAGTTAAGCAGATTATCGTCGAAAAACTCGGTGTTGAAGAGTCGGAAGTGACTCCGGAAGCAAGCTTTACCAATGATCTTGGCGCAGATTCGCTTGATACGGTAGAGTTGATCATGGAGTTTGAAAAAGAGTTCAACATATCCATTCCCGACGATCAGGCGGAGAACATCGGTACTGTAGGACAAGCTATCAGCTATCTTGAAGCAAACCAAAGCAAGTAATAATCTACTGTAAACTTTTACTTACGAAAGTATCCATATCTCTTTCTACACTTTATGAGTTTCAAAAGAGTTGTAATTACCGGTATTGGGGCCATTACCCCTCTGGGTAAAGACGTACCTGCCTTTTGGTCAAACCTGGTAAACGGGGTAAGCGGTGCCGCTCCCATCACCCGGTTTGATGCAGAAAAATTCAGGACTCGTTTTGCCTGCGAGGTAAAAGACTTCGAGGTTACCGATTACATACCTCGCCAGGAAGCCAGGAAGATGGATACTTTTACACAGTTTGCGGTAATCGCTGCGGATGAAGCGATGCGTGACGCCGGCTTTGATCTGGAGAAAATCAATCCGGACAGAGCCGGCGTTATCTGGGGATCCGGTATCGGAGGCCTTAAGACTTTCGAAGAGGAAGTAATTAATTTCGCTGAAGGGACGGGGCAGCCCCGTTTCAATCCCTTCTTTATTCCCAAAATGATAGCAGACAGCGCTTCGGGCGTTATCTCTATCAAGTACGGTTTAAGGGGGCCTACCTTCATTACCGTTTCTGCATGCGCCTCGTCGACCAATGCAATTATCGATGCCTATAACTATATACGGTTGGGCATAATGGATGTTTGCGTGAGCGGCGGGTCGGAGGCGGCTGTAACGCAGGCCGGGGTCGGCGGATTTAATGCTTTGAAAGCTCTTTCTGAAAGAAATGATTCGCCCGAAACAGCGTCGCGTCCCTATGATAAGGGCCGTGATGGTTTTGTGCTGGGTGAAGGTGGGGCGGCGCTTATACTCGAAGAGTATGACCATGCAAAAGCGCGTGGCGCGAAAATATATGCGGAGGTAGTGGGGATGGGGCTGTCTTCAGATGCCTATCATATCACTGCGCCGCATCCTGAAGGAATCGGTGCTTACAATGTGATGAAGTATGCATTGGAGAGCGCCGGCGTAGCGCCCGGAGAAATAGATTATATTAATACCCATGGCACATCTACGCCATTGGGTGACCCGCAGGAGCTTCTTGCTATCGAAAGATTGTTTGGTGAAGAGGCCGGAAAGGTAAATATCAGCTCGACCAAATCAATGACCGGGCATTTGCTCGGAGGGGCCGGTGCAATAGAGTCGGTAGCCTGTATCCTGGCTATCCGCGACGGAATTGTTCCGCCGACCATCAATCATTTCGAAGATGACCCTGAGATAAACCCGGCTTTGAATCTTACTTTCAATAAAGCCCAGAAGCGGGAAGTAAACCTGGCTTTGAGTAATACCTTTGGGTTTGGCGGCCACAATGCTTCTGTAGTATTTAAGAAACCTGAATAATAGGTGGAGTTAAATAATAAAGTGCTTCAGCCGATCATTTCGCTGTTTAAGTCTCTTAGCTCAGAAGAAGAAAAAAAGCTAAAAAAGGCTGTAGCCGGAATTATCGGGGAGCGCCCAAAAAACATAAGCCTTTTTCAATTAGCGTTCAGGCATACCTCTGCATCGAAGGAAACCAGTATAGAAGGCTTCCGGGAGTCAAACGAGCGGCTTGAGTACCTGGGAGATGCGGTCCTGGGTATGATAGTGGCAGAGTTTCTCTTTACCAAATACCCCTTCAGAGATGAAGGATTTCTTACCGAGATCAGGTCCAGGATTGTAAACCGGGAGTCGCTCAACCAGATTGCCAGGAAACTCGGACTGGATAAATTCATTGAATACGACGGGAATTTCAAAGGGATGTCTCCGAGGTCTTCCGTATATGGAGATGCTTTGGAGGCGTTTGTCGGGGCAGTGTATATGGACAAGGGGTTTGCATTTGCGCGCAAGTTCGTGATAGGTAATCTGCTGACTCACTACGACCTTGACAGCATCGTCCAGAATAACTTCAATTTTAAAAGCCAGATCATCGAATGGGGCCAGCGTGAAAACCGTGAAATACGTTTTGAGATTACGGAAGAGCGCGGAAACTGGCACCATCGCGAATTTATTTCGCAGCTTTATGTAGATGATGAGCCCTTTGCAAAAGGGAATGGTTACTCCAAAAAGAAAGCCGAGCAATCTGCCGCAGAGCAGGCCTGCCTCAAGCTCGAGCTGATTTGATTGCAGATGATACAGAGGACCACAGAGAGAGTCCGGAGGATCGCATCCATTTGCGTAGCCCCGGAATTAATTCTGGCGTAAGACAAATTGTCTGGTGTTGCGGCTTTTGTTACTACTGTTCGTGTCATTTTGTCTTGTATTTCGCGTTTTTACCGGGCTGGTATATCAATTGAAATAACCAGTTGCAGAGTTGGAAATTTAAAAACGCTAAAAATATTTAAGTCATGAATACCATAGTAAGGAAAAACGGGAGCTATTACCCTACGCTTTTTGATTCGGTTTTTGGAAAAAATACGCTGGATCATTTCTTTGTTCCGGATTATAGTACAAACAAGCCGGCAGTTAACGTTATAGAATCGGAAAACGGATTCAGGATCGAATTGGCCGTACCGGGTCTGAAGAAGGAAGATTTTAAGATCGGCGTGGATGGAGACAAGCTGACGGTTTCGGCCGAGAAAAAGAACGAGTCGGAAGAAAAGGTTGAGAAATACAGCCGTAAGGAATTCAGCTATCAGTCTTTTCAGCGTGCGTTTACTTTACCTGAAACCGTTGATGCTGAAAAGATATCGGCGGTATATGAAGCCGGGATCCTGAATATTTCAGTTCCGAAGAAAGAATTACCGGCAGCTCCGTCGCCACGTCAGATAGAGATTGCCTGAGGCCTGAAGCAAGTTTGCTTTGGTTAAATTATGTTAAAACTGGAACGTACGGGAATAGTTTATTATTTTCGTACGTTCTCTTTGAAGAAAAAAGTTTAACCCTGTTTGTAACAATGAAATATAATTGGAAAGTACTCGCTTTGGTGGGTTTTCTTTCGGGCGCCACAACCCTGGCCGGATATAAATTCTTTATTCAGGACGACGCGAAAGAAGTAATCCTGAAAGAATCTTCCGACCAGCCTTTGGCTCGTTTTACATCCGGCGGTGTAATCGCGCCCGGACCCGTTGATTTTACGGTAGCTGCGGAGACGTCTACGCCGGTCGTAGTCCATATCAGGTCGACTTCGATGAGGCAGCAAAGCGCGCAGCGCCCCAGCTCTCCTTTTGACCTGTTTGACTTTTTCGGTGACGGTATGGGCGGTTTCGAACAGGCTCCGAGAAGGTCCGAAGGTACAGGATCGGGTGTGATCATTACTAATGACGGGTACATCGTAACCAACAACCACGTCATAGAAGGCGCAACCGATATCGAGGTTACGCTGCACGATAAGGCGAAGCTCAAGGCCAAGCTGATCGGTACCGATCCGTCGACGGATATTGCAGTGATCAAGGTGGAATCGAAGAACCTGCCTTCCATTACCTTCGGGGATTCGGATGCGATCCGGGTCGGGGAATGGGTAGTGGCAGTGGGTAACCCGTTTAACCTGGAGTCGACCGTTACCGCAGGAATAGTAAGCGCCAAAGGCCGCGGGCTGGGTATTATAGGTTCGTCTCAGGGACGCCAGCGGGGTGGTAGAGGACAACAGAATACGCCGCAATTCAATGATGCTATCGAGTCGTTTATCCAGACCGATGCCGTAGTCAATCCCGGGAACAGCGGAGGCGCCCTGGTCAACCTGAAAGGGGAGCTTGTCGGGATCAATACCGCTATTGCAAGTCCGACGGGAAGCTATGCCGGCTATGCCTTTGCAGTCCCTTCAAGTATCGTCAAAAAAGTTTCTACCGATCTGATCAAATTCGGTAACGCACAGCGTGGATACCTCGGTATCGTGATGCAGGAGGTAGATAACAAGCTTGCAGAGGAAAGGGATCTCAAGGTTTCGCAGGGAATTTTTGTAAGAGAGCTGGCCGAGAAGAGCAGTGCGGCGGGTGAGGCAGGTATAAAGCCTGGTGATGTAATTGTGAAGATCAACGGGAAAAAGATCAGCTCTACTCCTGAGCTTACCCAGACAGTTGGTCTTCTGCGGCCTGGCGACAAGGTTACGGTAACTGTCAACCGCGAAGGAAAGGAAAGGGATTTCAATGTCACGCTTAAAAATCGCGAAGGAGGTTCGGGCGTTATCAAAAGGGACGAATCGGCGCTGGCTATGGAGTCTCTGGGCGCACAATTCACCAACCTGACCGATGCCGAGAAAAAGAAGCTTGAACGTTATAATATAAAGGGCGGAGTGAAAGTTACCAACGTGCAGGGCGGTAAGCTGGCGCGGGTAGGAGTAGGGCCCGGTTTTATCGTTACCAAAGTAAACGGAAAAGCGGTAACTTCTGTTAAGGAGCTGGAAAGCGAGCTGGCAGATAAAACCGATACGATGGTACAGTTCGAAGGACTTGAACTGGATGCGCCATACGATGTCTATAGCTTTGGATTCAGGCTTTAAGCCGAACGTCCATATACAAGCGCTAAAAAAAGGGGCGGGGCGCCATTGCGGCCCGCCCCATTTTTTATCGC
>JBBCKD010000003.1:0-1030 GCA_037191015.1 Spirosomataceae bacterium | reverse complement strand
GAGAAAAACCGACTTCCTGTCTGCCGAAACATAGCTGGCCAGCACGGGCAGCGTCTCCTGTCCGGGAGTTCCGTCGAGCTTGTAATGCCCGGAACCGTATTCTTCGGTACGGAGATAATTCCATCTCTTTACCCGGAAGTTCTTCGGGTCGGAGGCCGATTCTGCATTCAGAGGCGAATCGAACCTGATGACCACCCCTTCCGTACCGGCTTCAAACTTACCAGGACGATAGCTGGGAAGCCCGGTATACCGCAGCCGCTGCAGAGCGCTTATGCCGTTGGAGCTCGACCCCCAGAGGTTAAAGCCTGTGATATAAAGCTGCCCGTCTTTTGGGTTGATCGCCCCTTTGGAGGTGGGAGCGGCATAAGCTCCTTTGATAAAGCTGATCCCACCCTGGATTGACTGGCTGGTCGTATCGAAGAGCACCCTCAGCAATCCAGGCCGGCCGAAGGAGAAGTGAATCAGGTTTTCATTCAGCGGCCCCATCTTGTCACTGGTTATCCAGGCCTGGCTGATCGCAGACCGGTCGACATTATGAGGGATCCAGGTGAGCGGAGGGGCCATCGACGGGTTATCCTTACGGTGCATAGTGGGGGGTACTCCATAATAATCACCCTTTTTGATCAGGTAGATGGGTGTAGAAGGCACGAAGTTCCCCTGCTGGTCGGAAGAAGTCAGCACCCCGGTTTTAGGGTGCATCCCGATATAGGGCCCGCGGAAACCGGTTGCCATTACTTCGGCTTTGCTCCCATCCTGCGATATTTTCAGGACGCTTCCTGAGTGAATGGACCCTGTCCTGAACCCTTTCGCAGCAAACGGCGTCAGCCCCGGATTGTTATTAAGCGCACCGAGCGCGCCGCCTTTTGCAATGTAGAAGCAATCGTCCGGCCCCAGCACCAGGTCGGCGGCCCATTCCCGCGACTCGGGAGACTGCTGCGCCACGTTCGAGAAATTCTCATAGTAATCCGCCATACCGTCGCCGTTCAGATCTACCGGCTTCACGATCCCTCCCCTGTCGAAAACATAGATC
>JBBCKD010000002.1:0-1021 GCA_037191015.1 Spirosomataceae bacterium | reverse complement strand
GAGAAAAACCGACTTCCTGTCTGCCGAAACATAGCTGGCCAGCACGGGCAGCGTCTCCTGTCCGGGAGTTCCGTCGAGCTTGTAATGCCCGGAACCGTATTCTTCGGTACGGAGATAATTCCATCTCTTTACCCGGAAGTTTTTCGGGTCGGAGGCCGATTCTGCGTTCAGAGGCGAATCGAACCTGATGACGACCCCTTCCGTACCGGCTTCAAACTTACCAGGACGATAGCTGGGAAGCCCGGTATACCGCAGCCGCTGCAGAGCGCTTATACCGTTGGAGCTCGACCCCCAGAGGTTAAAGCCTGTGATATAGAGCTGCCCGTCTTTTGGATTGATCGCCCCTTTGGAGGTGGGAGCGGCATAAGCTCCTTTGATAAAGCTGATCCCGCCCTGGATTGACTGGCTGGTCGTATCGAAGAGCACCCTCAGCAATCCAGGCCGGCCGAAGGAAAAATGAATCAGGTTTTCATTCAGCGGCCCCATCTTGTCGCTGGTTATCCAGGCCTGGCTGATCGCAGACCGGTCGACATTATGAGGGATCCAGGTAAGCGGAGGCGTTACTTCAGGATTGTCTTTGCGGTGCATGGTAGGAGGCACGCCATAGTAATCTCCTTTCTTGACCAGCAACAAAGGCGTAGAAGGCACGAAGTTCCCTTGCTGGTCGGAAGAAGTCAGCACCCCGGTTTTAGGGTGCATCCCGATATAGGGTCCGCGGAACCCGGTTGCTATCACTTCGGCCTTGCTCCCGTCCTGCGATATTTTAAGGATACTCCCTGAATGAATGGATCCGGTCCTGAATCCTTTAGCCGCAAAAGGCGTCAGCCCCGGACCGTTATTGAGCGCGCCGCCTTTTGCAATATAGAAGCAATCGTCAGGACCCAGCACCAGGTCGGCGGCCCATTCCCGCGACTCGGGAGACTGCTGCGCCACGTTCGAGAAATTCTCATAGTAATCCGCCATACCGTCGCCGTTCAGATCTACCGGCTTCACGATCCCTCCCCTGTCGAAAACATAGATC
>JBBCKD010000001.1:0-431479 GCA_037191015.1 Spirosomataceae bacterium | reverse complement strand
GGCAACCGGCCGTACGGCCGGTTGCCGGCTGCTGATTTCTGATCTCTAATATAGTCAACATTCTCCCGATTCCTATTTTTTGCTACTGTCTCTCCTACACAAAAGCCTTCAAAAAGCCCGACCCGGTAAGAGCGCGAAGAGTATTGTACTGCTAGGAAGTAGCCTTAAACTTGTGTACTTTAGCAGGAGTTATTATGAATAAAGTCTCCTGATGAATTATCGTGCCTTAACTGATGCAGAGCTCGCCATGCACCTTAAAAACGGTGACGCAGACGCTTTTCAGGAAATTTACTTAAGGCACTGGAAGAAACTCCTCATTATCGCGAGAACCAAGCTGCCCCTTACCGACAACCCCGAAGACCTTATCCAGGACCTGTTCGTGACCCTATGGGAGCAAAGAGACAAAATCACTGTTTCCAATCCCGGGGCCTATCTCTATACTTCGCTTCGTAACGCGATTATCAACCGCTACCGGTCGCGCCTGCTCCATGAAAAGTATGCCGTGCAGACTGCAGAGGCGCTTCCCTTTGAGCAGAATACCGAAGACGAAATCGCACTTAATGACCTCATCGCTTCCGTAGAGCGGCAACTCGGCGATCTTCCGGAAAAAACACATCGTATTTTCAGGCTGAACCGGCTAGAGTACAAATCCGTTAAGGAAATCTCTTCCCTGATGAACATCCCCGAAAGAACGGTCGAGCACCATATTACCGTGGCTGTCAGAAAGCTCAGGCTGCTATTAAAAGACTACCTGATCATGGTTACCCTCTTCCTCAATTTGTGAATCAAAACGCATAACGTTGCAATATTCCTGTAAATTTTGCTGTTTTCATTCCATATAATATAAATTTTCCAACAATATATAAAATCTTTTGCGGCAGAATCCAGGTTGTTTGTCTATTAAGTCGAACAGCTGAAAAAAGTATGAGCCGAAAAGAGTTTAGCTTCCTTCTGAAACAATACCTGGCAGGAGAATGTACGGAGGAGGAAAGAAAATTTGTAGAGCATTGGTTCGGGATTATCCGGAACGAGGAGCAGGAAAATCTGAATTTCTCCGACCTGGAAGAGCTCGAGCCGCTGATGTGGGAAAAAATAAAATCGCGAACCGGCGCAGTCACGGCGGCTCCCCGTCGAAAGACAAAAGTATTCATATGGCGTTGGGCGGCAGGAGTGGCTGCATCCGTTCTGGTTGTCCTTGCGGGCCTGGCCGTCTTTAAGTCTCAAAAGGAAGAACGGGTATCTCAATACGCGGATACTACGGAAAAACCGGCCGGCTGGATTACAAAGCATAACCCGTCAGACCGGCCCGAGCATATCAGGTTGTCTGACGGGAGCATGGCTGTTCTGGACCCCGGCGGCACCCTGTTGTTCCCGGAAGAATTTGAAGGGACAGAAAGAAAGGTAGTGCTGACAGGAGACGCTTTTTTTGAAGTAAGCCGTATGCCTGAAAAGCCCTTTTTCGTCTATACCGGCAATCTTGTAACCAAAGTACTGGGGACAAGCTTTCATATAAAAGCAAACTCCGAAAAGGGTGTCTCCGTGGAGGTCGTCACCGGCCGCGTTGCCGTTTTCGAACGTGCTCCCGATCCTGACAAGGAAGCATCGGTAAAAACGGAAGAGGTTATACTCTCACCCAATCAGAAAGTGGTTTATTTTGAAGACCGCCACGAGCTGATAACCAGCCTGGTAGACAACCCCAGGATGCTCCCCAAGCCTGAGAAAGTCCCTGCTCCGCCTTCTTTTGTATTCGAGGAAGTACCAATGCACACCGTTCTGAGCCAGCTCGGGGAGGCTTACGGTATTTCCATCGAATTGGAAAACGGTCTTCAGAAAAACTGTCCTCTTACCGCCGACCTTTCGGACCTGGCGCTCTTCGAACAGCTTGAGATGATCTGTGCAGCCACCAAATCCCGGTACGTGGTATCGGGTACCTCCATTCTGGTCAGCGGCGAAGGCTGTTCAACCCCGACTGAAGGCATTTAATTTAAACTAATCCATGACAAGGAGGCTACCTTTCCGGGTATCTCTGAAATCTTTCACTCAAAACTCAGGAAGCCTATGCAGATTCGATTACAAAAAAGCTGATCGTGTTGGTACCACGATCAGCTGTGCACTTTTCCCATCCGGCGACAAACCACTTCATCATAAGGCATTGGTACTGCCGATGAAGGAGGGAATTATTTTGTAAAACATCCATTTCACAAAACATTCAAAGATATGAAGAAAAACCATCCGGTTTACGGTTGCCCGTACGGCAATCTACCCACCGGTTTTTTAGAACGGCTAATGAGAATATCCTTGTTTCAGCTATTTCTGATAATTGCTTTTGCGGGGCTTTCCTATGGTTTCGACAGCAAAGCCCAGGAACTACTCCAGAAAGCTGTGTCTATCCAGGCCGATCAGGCCCAGCTCCGGCAGGTCATTCACATGATCGAGAAACAGGCTTCCATAAAATTTATCTACAGCTCGGCGCGTATTCGCGCTGGTCGCCAGGTAAATCTCCATGTAACCAATATGAGGCTCTCCGAGGTGCTTGATCAGCTGCTCACCCCGCTCGACCTCGGTTACAGGATTATAAACGGCAGGATCGTGCTCGACAATGTTACACCGACGCCGGGCGCCGACCAGGATAATACAGGCTGGCAAATGCAAACGCCGCCGGACATCACCTTAACCGGGAAAGTCACAGACGAGAAAGGGGAAGGGTTGCCGGGCGTCAATATCCTGATCAAAGGGACCCGGCAGGGAACGGTGACAGATGCCGGAGGAACCTTCATACTGAGCGTTCCGAATGAAAAAGCGGTACTGGTATTTTCGTTTGTGGGGTATGTGAGCCGGGAAATAGTGGTAGGGAACCGGACTTCAATTGATATTTTACTGGAAGTAGATGAAAAGTCCCTGGAAGAAGTAGTGGTCGTAGGGTATGGAACCGTTAAAAAAAGCGATCTGACAGGGGCGGTGACAAGAGTTGGTGAAAAAGAAATCAAGGCAACGCCTATCATAGCGCTCGACAGGGCGCTTCAGGGCCGGGCTGCCGGTGTGATGGCTACCACCAGCTCCGGGGCTCCCGGCGCATCGACTACGATCAGGATCAGGGGAACAGGATCCGTAAATGCCGGAAATGACCCTCTGTATGTCATTGACGGCTTCCCGACTGGCAATCTCAATACCATCAATCCCAATGATATCGAATCTATCGAAATACTGAAGGACGCATCGGCGACAGCCATCTATGGATCCAGGGGATCCAACGGTGTTGTGATCGTAACTACCAAACGGGGAAAAGAAGGACAATCCAATATCAGTTTCGAAAGCTATTACGGGGTTCAGAAGGTAAGACGGAAAATTCCGCTGCTGAACGCGCGGGAATATGCCGAATTCTTTAATGAAGCCCGGGTGAACGCAGGTAATTCTCCCTATTTTGACGGATCGACGCCGGACAGGCCGCGGCCCGAAACCCTTGGAGAAGGAACCGACTGGCAGGATGAAGTATTGAGAACAGCACCTATTCAGAACTACCAGCTGACCTTTACGGGAGGAGAGTCAAAAACCAGGTATTCGATCTCGGGTAACTATTTTCACCAGGATGGTATTCTCCTTAACTCTTTTTTCAAAAGGTATACTGTAAGGGCAAATCTTGACAGGGAGGTAAAAAGCTGGCTGAAAATCGGTCTGTCTTCACAGGCGGCACATTCCCGTTCCAACAGCTCCTTTACACCGGCCCAGGGAGGCCTGGGAGGAGGCGTGATCAATGCCGCCCTCAATTTTGCCCCCGTATTCCCGATCTATGCCGAAAACGGGAATTACTACAGGGATTTCAGCTCGCTTAACGGCAACCTGGTCGACAATCCCGTAGGGCTGGCCAATGAGCGGACCGACCAATATAATACGATACGGTTATTGAATAACTTCTTTGCTGAGCTGCAGCTGTGGAAAGGATTGGTTTTCAGGACAAGCTGGGGAGCCGACGTTTTTCACAGCAAATCCAATGTCTATTCTACCCGTCTCATAGAACTTGGGGCAGGTGCTAACGGAGTCGCGTCGGTTTCGGCAAGCCAGAATATTAACTGGCTCAATGAAAATACACTGACCTACCAGGCTGCCTACGGGAAGCTGAATCTTACGGCTTTATTAGGATACACTACTCAATCGTATCATAATGAGAGTGTTACTGCCAATGCATCCAATTTTAACAATGACTTCGCACTTTTCCATAACCTGGGTACGGGGGCTACATTACGTGCGCCTGCGTCAGGGGCCGGCCAATGGGCGCTGGTTTCTTATCTTTCCCGGGTCAATCTTGGTTGGGACGACAAATACCTGCTTACGCTTACCGCCCGGGCAGACGGTTCGTCGAGGTTCGGCCCTAACAGGAAATACGGGTTTTTCCCTTCCGGTGCTTTTGCCTGGCGCGTGATCAACGAGGATTTCATGAAATCCCAGTCTTTCTTCTCTGATTTCAAGACCCGGGTAAGCTACGGCGTCACCGGAAATCAAAGCATAGGAGATTATGCCTACCTCTCCAACATGGCAACCAGCACTGCCGTATTAGGAGGAGCAAATCCTACCCTGCAGACCGGCGCCATGCCAGGCGGGATCAGCAACCTTGATCTGAGCTGGGAAAAGAACATCCAATTTGATGCCGGCCTGGATTTCTCGCTTTTCTCCGACAAGCTGCAGGTCACAGCCGATTATTATATCAAGACTACTTCCGACCTGTTGTTCCAGGTGAACGTTCCTCAAACGACCGGATATAGCAGCAGCCTCCGGAATATCGGGAAAGTAGAAAACCGCGGATGGGAATTTGCCGTCCGGTCGTTCAATATTAATAAAGGCGGGTTCCGCTGGAATACGGAATTTAATGCCGCCTTTAACAGGAACAAGGTAATCACGCTCGATGGCCGGCCGGAGTTCCTTTCCGGAAGCGGGATAGGGCACCTCCAGATCTCCAATACGGTCCTTATGAGAATAGGTGAGCCGCTTGGCAATTTCTACGGACGCATCATGGATGGTATATTCCAGAACCAGCAGGAGATAAGCGAATCGGCGCAGCCCGCCGCCAGGCCGGGTGACATACGCTACAGGGATATTAATAACGACGGCGTAATCAATGACAGCGATCGTGCCATCATTGGCAACGGCTATCCGAAATTCTTCGGCGGGATCGATAACACGTTTACCTACAAGGGTTTTGACCTTAACATCTTCTTCCAGGGCAGCTATGGCAATGATATTCTCAATTACGGCAGATTTGACGCCTATAGCTTAAATGGCAACGGTAACCAGGCAAAGGAAGTGCTACAGCGATGGACACCCGATAATCCCAGCAATACCATACCCCGCGCCAACGCCGCCGGGGGCAGGATACTCTCTTCCTTTCATATCGAGGATGGCTCCTATCTGAGAATGAAAAACCTTTCTCTCGGGTATACATTCCCTTCTGCGCTTCTGAGCCGGATAGCGGCAAAAAATCTGAGGATTTACGTATCCGGACAAAACCTGCTGACCTTTACCGGCTACAAAGGATATGACCCCGAAGTAAGCCGGTTCGAGTCAAGCTCCGTCAGCCAGGGTATGGATTTTAGCGATTACCCAACGACTAGAACCGTGCTGTTTGGACTAAACTTTGATTTTTAAAAAGGTAACTGCTATGAAACGCATTCATATATTCTTCATTTTTTGCATCTTTTCGGTTGCTTCCTGTGTACCCGATCTCGACCTGTCGCCTCTGGGTTCTCAATCCGTTACCACCTATTATAAAACTGCCGCCGATGCCAATGCCGCGGTCATCTCGCTGTACGGGCAACTGAGGGCGATTTACCGGGACGAGGTTATCGTGACTCCCAATATTGTGTCAGCCGACGACGGGATCCCGTTTCCGACCGGAAATGCAAACCGCATAGAGATCTGGAACTATAATATCACCACCCAGAATACTTTTGTAGGCCAGATATGGAGCAACGCCTACATCGCTATACAGCGTTCCAATATTGTTATCAACCGGGTGCCCGGTACGGCCGCCGACGAGAATGCCAAACGCGCTTATCTCGGGGAGGCCTACTTCCTGAGGGCGCTGCATTATTTTAACCTCGTAAGATTTTTTGGAGGAGTCCCGGTAGTAACAGAGGAAACAACATCTCTCGACAATATAGAAATACCGCGATCCGACGTCGGTGATGTGTACAACCTGATCGAAGCCGATCTTCTGGAAGCCGTCAATTCACTTCCCGCCGGTTATACCGGGCAAAATGTGGGCCGGGCCACGAGAGGGGCAGCCATAGGGCTGCTAGCAAAAGTGTACCTGACGCGTGCAGGCAATGATCCCGGCTCAGCTTACTGGAAGATGGCTGCCGACCGGGCCAAAGAAGTGATAGACTCCGGTCTTTATGCATTGTGGGATGACTATAACGATGTTTTTGCCCTGGAAAACCGCGGAGGTAAAGAATCTCTTTTCGAGATTATGTACCTGGCCGATGTGGCCGGAAACAATTTTGCCACGGGCTATGCTCCGAGAGGATCGCCTATAGTACCTGGTTCCGGAAGCGGTATTTTAAGAGCAAGCAAAGACCTTTATGAGCGGTATTCAGCCGATGATAAAAGAAAGCCGGTTACTTTTTTAACCGAATATGTCCATCCCGTTACCGGGCAGACTGTTGAATTATCTATCGACGACCCGGATCCTGCAAAAGCGATTTCCTTCTGGAAGCTTGCCGATCTGACCGCAGCCACGTCGGGCGGCGCTGCCAAGAGTTTTCCGTTGCTTCGTTATTCCGATATCCTGCTGATATATGCCGAAACCGCCAACCATTCTGATAACGGTCCGTCTGAAGCTGCTTACAATGCAATTAATCAGGTGCGCCGGAGGGCCGGCCTGGAGCCGCTGTCAGGTCTGACCAGGGAGCAATTCAACGAGGCCGTACTGGAAGAAAGGAGGCTGGAGCTCTGCTTTGAAGGCCACCGCTGGTTTGATCTTGTACGGACAGGGCGGCTTCTGAATGCTGTAAAAAATGAGAATAGTTTTTCCCGGAATACCGTTATCCAGCCTTTTCATGTGCTCTTTCCCATACCTCAGAGGGAGATGGATGCCAATGCTCAATTGAGCCAGAACCAGGGATACTAATTATTTTACTTATGATGTTTTCGCTTCATTTTCTAAGGTTGGCCGCCATTTTTATTACGACAACCGCACTTTTCGGTTTTTTATTTATCGCTCCTGCCAAAACGTACGACATCGTTGTATATGGCGGGTCGTCGGGCGGTTTTACTGCCGCTATCCAGGCAGCTGCCTCCGGGAAGAAAGTAGCGCTTTTAGAGCCCTCGCTTCATGTGGGGGGTATGAACGTGGAAGGGCTGGGCGGTACGGATATAGACAATCACAGGGAGTTTCAGAACAGTCCTGCCGTAGGAGGACTGGCGCTGGAGTTTTACCGGCGCATCGCCAGGGCTTATCACCGGGAGAGCGAATTTGAAGAAATGCTTAAGAACCGGAAAAAGGAGCCTGCCTTATGGCGTTTTGAGCCGGGCGTCGCTGAAAAGGTAATTAATGACTGGTTGAAGGAATACGACATCGATGTAGTAACGGGAGCTGTTTTGAAAGAAGGGAAAAAGGGTGTGAAAAAGAAGGGCAACAGGATTGTTTCCATCGCTACGGACAGAGGCGCTTTCCAGGCCAAGGTGTTTATTGATGCTACTATCGAAGGGGATCTGCTTGCCGCTGCGGGGGTTTCTTTCGCCATCGGAAGGGAGGCTAACCCGGTTTACAATGAAACCAAAAATGGTATCAGGGAGCATACAACCCATAACCAGCTGGCAGTGAAAGTAGATCCTTATAAGGTCCCCGGCGACCCTTCAGGTGGTGTGATCTTCGGGGTATCGGATGAGCCGTTAGGCATACCCGGTTCGGGCGATCATCGCCTGCAGGCTTACTGTTTCAGGGTATGCCTGACCGATAATCCTGAAAACCGGCTTCCTTTACCCAGGCCCGGAAATTATGACAGAAGCCGCTACGAGCTGTTTGAGAGGTACCTGAAAGCGGGCGGAAAGCTCTACCGGCCCGGTGCTTCTCTCCCGAACCGGAAAACCGATTTCAACGGAGGGCGTGACGTGTCCCACAACCTGAACGGCATGAACTACGAATACCCGGGAGGAAGCTACAAAAAACGCAGGGAGATTATCGATTTTCATCGCAACTATACACAGGGGCTTTTCTATTTCCTGGCCAATGACCCGGAAATAGGAAAGCTTGATCCCGACCTGCAAACGGCCTGGTCGCAATGGGGGCTCGCAAAGGATGAATTTACCGACAACGGCGGCTGGCCCCGGATCTTTTATGTGCGGGATGCCCGCCGTATGGTATCGGATTATGTCATAACTGAACACCATGTCAAAAAGGACAATCCCGTTCCTGTGGAAGATCCTGTAGGAATGGCCTACTGGCCCCCGGATGTGCATAATGTAAGGACCATGGTCAGGGACGGATATGTGTATAACGAAGGATTTGTATTCGGTGGAAACGATTGGATCCCTTTTGGAGTGTCGTACCGGGCGCTGGTTCCCAAAGTTTCGGAATGTGCCAATCTTTTAACTCCGACCTGCCCGTCGTCGAGCCATATTGCTTATGGAGCGATAAGGATCGAATTTACCTTTATGGCGTTAGGACAGGCCTGCGGATATGCCGCGGCCATGGCTGCCGATAGCGGCCTGCCGGTACAGGGAGTGAGTTACGAAACCCTGAAAGAACGGCTCCTTGCAGACGGGCAGGTGCTGGTGCTGCCGGAATGATGACTTAAAATACCCGGAATTTGTGGTAAAAAAATAATCGCAGATTCCGGGTAACGGGATGCTGTATCTTTGTGGTAAAAAAATCCCGGTAATTTCCCGGCGCTTCCGGCTTTTATACTTCATGCGCAAAACAATACTCCTGCTGCCGGCAGTTGCCGCTCTTATACTGGCTCTGCAATCGCCGACTCTTGACAAAAACTGGCCCGAATACCAGGGAGATGGTGCCCGGAGCCACTATTCGTCTCTTGACCAGATCAATACCGAAAACGTATCCCGGCTCAGGCCGGCCTGGATCTATGACTCGGAAGGAGCCGATACAGTGCGGAACCGCAGCCAGATCCAATGTAATCCTGTCATTATTGACGGCGTGCTGTATGGAGTATCTGCCGGCATACAAGCCTTTGCTTTAGAGGCCGCTTCGGGGAAAGAAATCTGGAAAACCAGTCTTGAAGACAACCGCGGGACCGTCAGCCGCGGTGTTTCCTATTGGACGGACGGGCGGGAAAGCCGGGTTTTCTTCGGTGCAGGGAGATGGCTGCATGCGCTCGACGCGGCCACCGGCAAATTAATCCCCACTTTTGGCGATAAGGGCCGCATTGATCTGAAGACCGGGATCGAAAGGCCGGGATCGGACAACAACGTATCTTCCAATACTCCTAATACCATTTATAAGGATCTTATTATCGTAGGCGCCAGAGTCAATGAGAACGAAACAGCGCTTTTGGGTGATATCCGCGCCTATGATACCCGCTCCGGGAAACTCGTCTGGACATTTAAAACCATTCCTGACAGCAGCGATCCGGAAGCCTATAAAACCTGGGTCCCGGGAGCTCCCCGCCAACGGCTGGGCGGCGCTAATCCCTGGATGGGGATGGCCATCGACAGGGAGCTGGGCATTGTCTATGCGCCTACCGGATCGGCGGCCTACGACTTCTGGGGCGGCAACCGCGCAGGAGATAACCTCTATGCCAATTGCCTTCTTGCCCTCGACGCCTCTACCGGGAAAAAACGCTGGCACTACCAGCTGGTGCGGCACGATATCTGGGATCGCGACCCCCCGACGACTCCCAACCTCGTGACCATTACCCGGAACGGGAAAAAGGTCAAAGCGGTGGCTATAGTCACCAAGCAAGGGCATACCTTTGTCTTCGACCGCGTAACGGGCGAGCCGGTCTTCCCGATCGACGAGGTGGCTTTTCCGCAGGATGGAGTAGAAGGGGAAAAACCGGCCGCCACGCAGCCTGTTCCAAGGCTTCCGCTGCCGTTTACACGGCAAGGATTTACCGCGAAAGACTTCAGTCCTTTTGTCGAGGACCGGGACTCGCTGGAAAACCTGCTGAAAAATGCACGTACGGGCGGCCCTTATATTCCGATCACTGAAAAAATGACGGTATTTTTCCCTGGTACGGACGGCGGAGCCCAATGGGGCGGAGCGGCGGCCGATCCGGAAGGGATACTCTACGTGCCGGCGAAAGAATTACCCGTTTATACCTCGCTCATTCCGTCCGAAAGCCCTGCTCCGCAAGGTTCCGGCGGAGAAAAACTCTATGGTATGTATTGCGCGCCCTGCCATGGAGCCGACAGGAAAGGAAACCACGACGGATCCTATCCTTCCGTTCTCTCACTACAGAATAAAATGACCTCTGCGCAGCTGGAGGAGCTGCTCAAAACGGGGCGGGGGATGATGCCTTCTTTCTCCCATATCTCACAGCAGGAACAAAAAGCGATTTCCGATTTTCTTTTCCAGAAGGTATCCCATGAAAAAGTAGCGGTGTCGCAAAAAAAGGTCATTCCCTTCCAGCACACAGGGTATAACCGGTGGTACCATAAAGGCTACCCCGTCAGCACACCGCCCTGGGGTACGCTCACGGCTGTCGATCTGAATACCGGCGGTCACAAATGGCAGATCCCGCTGGGCGAATACCCGGAGCTTACCGAAAAAGGGATCCCGCCTACCGGCACCGACAACTACGGCGGACCGGTAGCTACAGCAGGAAACGTGATTTTTATTGCGGCCACCCGCGACGAGAAAATCAGGGCTTTCGACCGGCGAACCGGCAAAAAGCTCTGGGAGCACGCGCTGCCTGCCGCCGGGTATGCTACACCGAGCACCTACATGGTAAACGGGCGGCAGTACGTGGTGATCGCCTGCGGCGGCGGGAAGCTCAATACGAAGTCGGGAAGTAAATATGTGGCGTTTTCTCTTCCGGAATGAAAGTCCCGCAGGGACGATATCCTGAATAACCGCCGGTGTAACCGGTGGTAGATGGCTGGTAGGCCGGGCGAAGTCCCGCAGGGACGACACAGACGGCTTATCAGGACAGGTGCCGCCGCTGCGCGGCTTCGCCCTTACGCAAGAGCCGTTCAGCCACAGATTCCGCTGCGCTGCATCTGTGGTTATGTAAAGTATGTCCCTTGCAGGGACAAGCCTCCGGGATCACTCCTTCAAAACTCATATCCCAGTTTCGAGTTCATTATACGTTTCGGAAAAATATTAAACTATTTACAAAAAATTATAATATATTATGTTATATCCTGTTTCGAAATACCCCTTTTCACCCCGTATTACTACCTTTGCTACCTTAAAGGCAAAATACCTTTCAGGCAACAATGAAGCTGCTCGATGTGCAACTGGCGCCGGAAATCGCGCTGGACCAGGAAAAATTTGACGAATTCGTCAGGAGGAAATTCTCCGTCAAACCCGGAGATAGTTATACAATCCGTAAGACAAGACAGTCTATCGATGCCCGGTCGAGGCAGGTGAAAGTCTCGGTAAAGGCAGAAATATATATCAACGAAACTCAGCCTTCCCTTCTGACTACGGATCAGAAGTACAATGATGTGTCCGGGGCAAGGCCTGTTATTATCGTAGGCGCCGGGCCTGCCGGACTATTTGCCGCGCTAAGGCTGGTTGAACACGGGCTGAAGCCTGTAGTGCTCGAACGGGGAAAGGATGTGAGGTCGCGCCGGCGGGATCTGGCCGCTATCAATAAAGAGCATATCGTTAATCCCGATTCCAACTATTGCTTCGGCGAGGGCGGAGCCGGCACTTATTCCGACGGCAAGCTCTATACCCGCTCCAGCAAGCGCGGCGATATCAAACGGATCCTGGAAATCCTGGTCAGGCATGGTGCGACGGAACAAATCCTGGTAGATACCCACCCCCATATCGGCACCAATAAGCTGCCGGTTATTATCCGGTCGATCAGGGAAACTATCTTGAATTCCGGAGGCGAGGTGCATTTCGACACGCGGGTAGAGGATTTTCTTATCAGCGGCAACCGGCTGAACGGAGTAGCTACTGCCGACGGGCGCGAGTTTAGCGGGGTTGCCGTGATACTGGCTACGGGCCATTCTGCCAGGGACATTTTTGAAAAGCTTCACCGGCAGCATATCCTTATCGAAAACAAGCCCTTTGCAATGGGGATCAGGATAGAGCACCCGCAGACGCTGATCGACCGTATCCAATACCATTGCCAGACTGACCGTGGCCCCTATCTGCCGGCGGCTGCGTATAGCCTGGTAACGCAGACAAAAGCAGGTAACGTCCAGAGGGGAGTATTTTCTTTCTGCATGTGCCCGGGCGGGTTCATCGTTCCGGCGGCTACCGCGCCCGGAGAAGTAGTAGTCAACGGTATGTCTCCTTCAAGACGGGATTCCGAATTTGCGAATTCCGGCCTTGTGGTAGCCGTCACGGAAGAAGATGTAAAGCCCTACCTGAAAGACTACGGCGCTCTCGCAGGTATGGAGCTTCAGCGCAGGATCGAGCAAAAGGCATGCAGTGTGGCCGGAGCGACACAGACGGCGCCGGCGCAGCGGGCACTCGATTTCGTACGCAGGAAACCATCCGGCGAGCTTCAGCATACCTCCTACCAGCCCGGACTTACACCGGTTCCGCTCGACGAGTTCCTCCCGGATTGGATTACAGGGTCGTTGCGGGCGGGCCTGGAAGATTTCGGCAGGAAAATGAAAGGCTACCTGGCCAACGACGCGATCCTTGTAGGGGTGGAAAGCAGGACTTCCTCGCCGGTCAGGATCCCGAGAGATCCTGATACCTGCGAGCACCCCCGGCTCAAGGGCCTGATTCCCTGCGGAGAGGGAGCAGGCTATGCGGGAGGGATTATGTCGGCGGCCATGGACGGGGAGCGATGTGCGGACGCGATTATAAACAATCTCTGAAACGCCTTTACCGTTAAGGGGCGCCTATTTCATCCGGCCATTTTGCAGCAGCCCCGGTGTCCCGGTAAACGGGCATTTGTGCATTCCATCCCTTCAGCTTTGCTGTGAGCTCCTTTGCCAGTTCATCGCGTTTGGCAACATTTATTCCGGCCAGGTCTCTTTCCTCACCTATGTCGTCTGCCAGGTTGTAAAGAGCCAGCTTCTGGTCTTTCATCGAATAGATCAGCTTCCAGGCACCTTTGCGTATCGCGCTCGAGTAATTAATCCCAGGGCCGTCGCCTCCCGTCCATTTATTGGGGAAATGCCAGACCAGCGACCGGTTTTTATCTCTCCGGAGCGGATCCCGGAGGTAACGTACAAAACTCGAACCATCTACGGGCTGCAAGGGCTTACGCCCGGTCGCCGAAGCGATTTCCAGGATGGTCGGGAAGAAATCCTCGATCACAACATACTGCCCGCAAATGCTGCCGGCCTTCGTCACACCCGGCCAGCTCACCAGCATCGGCTCCCTGATGCCGCCCTCGTGCATCGACCCTTTTCCTATCTTCAGCGGTAGATTGTGCGTGTGAGGCTGTCCTCCCCGGGGCGGAACACGGCTAAGGCCCCCGTTGTCTGACATGAAGATGACCACGGTATTCTTTTCCAGGTCATTTTTCTCCAGGTAATCCAGCAGGTCTCCCAGGCTTTTGTCCATTCCCTCTACCAGCGACGCA
Organism: Spirosomataceae bacterium; assembly: GCA_037191015.1. Lineage (GTDB taxonomy): Bacteria > Bacteroidota > Bacteroidia > Cytophagales > Spirosomataceae > Ravibacter. The sequence goes on along the minus strand of JBBCKD010000001.1, from coordinate 417,806 downwards.
TATCTCGCCTCTATGGAATCCAGGCCTGCTTCCAGGTATTTCCCGTAGTAACGGGCGTCAGCCTGGATAGGCGTATGAACCGCATAGTGCGCCATGTACAGGAAAAACGGCTTTTTCTCTTTTACGGGCTGCTGCAGCGCTTTCATCGCTTCTAATGTCAGCGCCTCGGAAAGAAACACCTCCGATCCGTAATATTCCTGCAAGCCGGGAACGGCGTGATAGGTCATCTTCCCGGGCATGCTTCCGTAGTTCTGGGCACCCTGGTAGCTCTGCGGATGACCGGCGGCATGTCCGGCGATGTTTACCAGGAACCCCAGGTTAGTCGGGTTGGCGCCGGGAGTCCCCATCGCCCCCCAGTGCGCCTTTCCTACATGTATCGTATAGTAACCCGCCTCTTTCAGCAATTGGGGCAGGGGGGTACCATAAACGGTTCCCGGTATTCCTTCCACGGGACTGAACCCGTTAAGGTTCCAGTCTACCGGCTCAAAAACATCATCTTTCGCATCCGTACTGTTGTCCCGTACCATATGCGTCCAGTTCGTGACCCTGTGACGGGCAGCGTTCATACCTGTAAGCAGGCTTACCCTGGTCGGCGAGCAAAGCGGCGTCGCATACGCGTTGGTGAACTTCATCCCTTTCGCTGCAAGCCTTTCCATGTTAGGGGTATGAAATCGCCTGTTGAGCGGCGTGGCTTCGGTAAAAAACGGCACCGACGTATCCTGCCAACCCATATCATCGACCATAAAGAGCAGGATATTGGGCTTTGCGTTATTCCCTCTTTGAGCCGGCGACTGTCCGCACCCGAAAACCAGGAGCAGTATTGCGAGCGCTGAATTCTTCATAAATTTCCGATGTTAAAATTCCGGTAGCGCCCCGGGCTGATGCCCGGGGCGCCAGATTTTCAGTAACCCGGGTTTTGCGCCAGGTTTTTGTTGGCATCCCGTTGCTGCTGCGGTATTGGAAAAAGCACCTGGTGATCTCCGGCGTCCCATCCTCTCGACCTGGCGCCCGAAATGTATTTCCCGTGCCTGATCAGGTCTTCGCGACGCAGCCCTTCAGAGAAAAATTCTCTTCCCCTCTCTTCCAGCAGGAAGTCTCTCAGCGCTTCTTTGGTAGCGTAATCCGCCAGGCTTATCTCAGGGACCTTGGCACGCCGGCGCACCTGGTTGATCAGCTCGATCGACTCTGCGGCAGGCCCGCTCAGCTCATTGAGGGCCTCTGCCCTGCTGAGCAGGATGTCGGCAAGCCTGATGTACACAATGTCGTTGCCGTTGTGTTCTGCTACAGCATTCGGATCGGGAAGATATTTGAAGCTCCTGGCATCGTTCAGCGCCCTGCCGGAAGCATCTTCCAGCAGCTCGACGGTTCTCCCGCTGATATCCCTGTAGTTTGTAATAATAAGCTTCCTCCTTTCGTCGACTGCATCAAACGTTTTGTAAAAAGCAGTGTACGTCCTGAACTGCGCGCCAAAGTTTACCCAGTTTGACTGGATCGGGTAGTTGGGCGGGAACGCATGAGGCATGTAGTTATTCTGGTAGCCTGCCTGCGCTATACACGGAGCCCGGTAGATATACTCTTTGTTGGATTCCCCCTCTATCGAAAACATCGTTGTGTAGTCAGGGTACAGGGAATAGTAGTTGAGGTCTATCACCTTTTTGGCAGTTTCCGCTACTTTAGCCCAGTTCTTTTCGAGGAGGTAAAGCTTGGTCAGGACACCCAGAGCTGCACCTTTGCTTGCACGGCCAATCGGCTCTTCGGCTACCGGAAGCTTCTCCGCCGCAAATTCGAGGTCTGCGATCATATAATTCACGAGCTCCTCCCTGCCGGCGCGGGGCGTTTCCTGGCCAATGGCTTCGATCTGGTCAGGAGAGGCTCCTTTCGGAATCTCGATAATGGGAGTCGGCCCGAAAAGATTGTAAAGGTAGTAATAGCAGGAGGCCCTGATAAATCGTGCTTCAGCCCTGATAAGATCGACTGTATTGGCATCCAGCCCCTCCAGGTCGCTGGCTACATCGAGGACGGTGTTGGCGCTCGCAATCGCCTGGTACATTTTTACCCAGAACGAATTGAGCAGGCCCTCGTTTACAGGCCAGGTAAACCGTATGAACGGAATAGCGGTAGCCTCCAGCCCTCCGCCGGTTATCCACGACACATCGGTAGTAAACTCGTTGAACAGGAACGTGTAATTGCGGCTGTCGTAAGCAACTATCCTCGACCGCGCATAGGCGCCTGTCAGTAAAGCGTCTACCCCCGACTTGTCTTTAAGAAACTGGGACGGATCGTACTCCGTATACACTTCTTCCCTCAAAAAATCATCACACGAGGTAGTGGCGAGCATAAGCACGGCCATCATCCCGATCAGTTTATTATTCCATTTCATGGTCTGCTTTCTTTAAAATGTAACATTCAGCCCTACTCTGAAAGTCCGGTTGAGCGGGTAGTCATTATAATTCGTTTTGGCAACGCCCCCGCTGGTGGCGTTCGCATCCGGATCGAAGCCTATCAGCCTGGTGACCGTGAAAACATTATCCAGGGCAGTATAAAGGTTTATTTTTGATACTGCAGGGTTAGGTTTCAGGGGGACATTATAATTCAGGATCACGTTCTTCAGCCTGAAAAACGACGCATCCTGGACCGTGAGCGAATTGACGATCCGACCGGAAAAATAGGTGGATGCGTTCACCCCCGACGGGTATTTATCCGAAGGATTGTCGGGAGTCCAGCGATTCAGCATCACTTCCGAGAGCCGGTTACGGTATTCATTGGTCGGAAGAAGCGACTCTGCTATATTCGCATTGAGGGTGTGGTAACCCTGAATCGCCTGTAGGAATATGTCGAGCGTAAATGCCTTGTAGCGGACCTGGTTGTTCAGCCCCACGGTAAGCTTGGGGAATGGATTCCCGAGAATCACACGGTCTTCTATGCTGATCACGTTATCTCCGTTCTGATCCCTGAAGCGTGGTTCGCCGGGTTTTGCGTTGGGCTGCGCCGATTCTCTGATCTCCTGCTCGTTCTGGAAGATACCGTCGATCTTGTAGCCGTAAAATGACTGCATCGCACTGCCTTCCTCCACTACCAGGTAGTTCGAAATGAAGGTTCCGATATTTCCGGTCAGGATCTGCGGGATGAAGGCCGGCAATGTGGTCACTTCGTTCTTCAGCGTGGAAAGGCTTAGCATGGACCTCCATTCCAGGTCCTTTTTCTTGATATTCACACTGTTAAGACCGAAATCGATACCGGAGTTACGGACCTGTCCGAAGTTGACCCGGATATTGGAATAACCAACTACGGCCGGCAGGGGCTTGTTGAACAACTGGTCGTCGGTCTGCCTGATGTAATATTCGATACTTCCGTATATCCTGTTTCCGAACAGGCCGTAGTCTATCCCGAAGTTATATTCGGAAGTTGTTTCCCATTTAAGATTGGAGTTGGGGAGCCTGGCCGGGACAACCCCCTGGCTGATGGTATTCCCGAATACGGCGGAGCCGCCGGCCACAAGGGTCTGTATCGTTTCGTAATTCCGGATCCCCTGGTTGCCCAGCTTCCCATAGCCTACCCTGAGCTTCAGGTCGCTTACAGTACGGGTCAGGCCGGCAAAGAAGTCCTCGTCGGAAATTCTCCAGGCCAGCGCGGCAGAAGGGAACAGGGCATATTTGTGGCTGTCGGCAAACCGCGAGGTACCGTCGACCCGCAGCGAGGCGGTCAGGAGGTACTTGTCGAGGAAAGAATAGTGCAGGCGGCCCAGGATACTGTGAAGACGGTTGCGGGTCCTGTCGGAGCTTACCGCGTCGCCGTTGAGGTTATCCCCGCTTTGCAGCAGGTCGGAGCCGGTCACGTCAGACAGGAAGCCCCGGTTGGAAGCCGTGAAACCGGCCGTAACGAACTGTTCGAAGGTAGTTCCGGCCATAAGGCTCAGATCGTGATCGTTACCTATCTTTTTGCGGTAGTTGAGCAGGAACTCCGACAGCCAGTGGTTTGCCTCCGAGGCGTTTCTCGATCCGATCCCGTTGGAACCCCTACCGTTCATAGTCAGCCGGTTATTGTAAAACGAGCCCTGCAGGTTCTGCACATCACCTCCCAGGCGTATGGTACCCGTCAGGTCGTCTGAAAAATGAATATCTGTCGAGAGCGTTCCGTAGAAGGAATTCCTGATGTCCTGCGTTCTGACCCCGTTGATCAGGGCCAGCGGATTGTCCAGCGCGATAAAATTATTCAGGTAGTAGCGGCCGTTGGCATCGAGGGTAGCCGGAAGCGTCGGGTCGAACTGTATGGCGGTATTGATAGGGCCGGCATTTTCATTTGCAGTATTGCTCACCAGTATCTGGTTATTTACTCCCCTCGTAAAATTCATGTTGAGCTTGAAATTGATGAATTTCCTCGGGGTGAAGCTGACGTTGGTCCTGACATTGAACTTCCTGAAATCAGATTCTTTTACGAGGCCGTCCTGGCCAAAGTAGTTGAGCCCTACGTAATAGGTGCCTTTGTCGGTCCCGCCCGACATAGAAAGCTGGTGGTTGGTGACCGGGGCCGAGCGCTTGAAAATCTCATCCTGCCAGTTCGTCCCTTCACCGACGCTGCTTATTTCGTCGGCGGTATAAACAGGATCTCTTCCGGTGGCCAGCCTGAGGTCGTTCAGCAGATTCATATACTGGCTGCCGTTGAGCACGCCGATCCTTTTGGCTACCGACTGGGTGCCGTAATAAGCGCTGTAACGCAGCTCGGATTTTTCTTTCGTTCCTGACTTGGTCGTGATCAGCACCACGCCGTTGGCAGCCCTCGTACCGTAAATAGCAGAGGCGGAAGCGTCTTTAAGCACCTCGATAGAAGTGATGTCTTCCGGGCTGAGATCCACGATCGATACCGACGGCAGGCCGTCGACCACGTACAGCACATCGTTATTCCCGTTGATGGAGTTAGCTCCCCTGATCTGTACCTTGGTAGAGCCTCCGGGTGCAGAGCTCGATTGGCTTACATTCACCCCCGGAGCCCTTCCGTTGATCAGCTGCGCCGCATTCTGATTAGGCCCCTGGGTGAAATTATCTTCGGTAACGGATACAATCGCACCCGTGACATCCCTTTTTTTCTGGACACCATAGCCCACTACCACCAGCTCATCCAGTGATTTATTGTCTGTCTTAAGGATCACATTTACCACCGACTGTCCCTTCACCGCGATCTCCTGGCCCATGAAGCCGACAAAGGAAAAAGACAGGACGGGCTCCTCTATGCTTTCCGGGATGGAAATGGTATAATGGCCGTTCAGATCGGTGATGACGCCCCGGGTAGTGCCTTTGAGAAGAATATTTACTCCCGGCAAGGCTTCCCCGTTTTCGTCGGTTACCTTTCCGGAAATATCGATGGCTGCCGGCGTGTGCGTAACAATGCGCCTGCCGAGATGTTCGACCGGTAAAAGCCGCTCCGGTTGATAGGCTTGAGGCGCAATACCCTGCTCCGGCGCAGGTACGGTCACGTTCATGCCTGCAGGGCGCTCGTCTTTCCGCCTGATCACGATAATCTTGTCGACCTCGACGTAGGTCAGCGGCTGGTTCCGGAAAAGCTGATCCAGCACGTTGCGTACCGGCGTTTCCTTCACCGACAGACTCACGGTATTTTCGAGCTCCTTCAGGCTGTTGTCGTACCAGAAAATAATGCCGGTCTGCCTGCTGATTGTCTCGAGCAGCTGCCGGGTAGAAACATTTTTCTGCGCAATAGTAACACGCTGGGCTTTGCTATCGGCAAAAACATGTGCACAGGCAAAAGTCAGTAACAAAGCAGTAATTTTTAGCCGCATAAGCCATCTTCGTTTAAATTCTCCCGCGCTGAAAAGCCGGGGAGAAAACCTGTCCTTTTCCAACGGGACAAAAGTAGAATACATGCAAAATTTCATAATTTTGGCATACTGGGGTTAAATAAGTTAGACACTCTCTGCGCAGGCAGATTTTAGCTCCAGGTTGATCTCCCCGGGCTCCGGGCTGGTCGGGCCGGAAGTGTTAGCAGCACTTTCGGCCTTTTGCCGGATAAATCACTGATCTTTATCCTGTTATCATTGATAAATAAAATTTGGTGAAAAGATTATGGTAAAACTGTAATCTGCCTGTCGGCAAATTTGAAATGTATATCATTGAGCTCCAGCACTTTCAAAGCCTGCGACAAAGGAAGGTTCCTTGAAAATCCTCCGGTAAACGATCGCTTCGGCACTTCCCCTCCGTAAACGACCTTCACGTCGTACCATCTTTCGAGATACCTCATGATAGCCGGCACATCGGCATCGCGATAGGATATAATGCCGTCCTTCCACGAAATAGCATCATAGGCGTTTATGTCCGAACGAATCTGAAAACCGGCGTTGTCGGTATAGACCGATTGCTGGCCGGGCTTCAGCACCTGGCTGATACCGGTGCCGATCTTATCCACCTTTACACTTCCTTCCAGCAAAGTCGTTTTAATCCCCCGCTCATTGGCATACGCCATGATGTTGAAGCTTGTACCCAGTACTTCTACTATCTCAGAGTTATTGACATTAATTTTAAACGATCTCGATTTACCCTCCGAAACATTCTTCGCGACCTCGAAGTATCCTTCACCCTTCAGCTCTACTACACGATCCTTTTCGTTGAAAACGGTAGGGTACCTGAGTGAAGATTCCGAGTTTAACCATACCCTGCTCCCGTCGGGAAGAGTGAGGCGGAACTGTCCCCCTCTCGGGATACGAATTGTATTATACGTAACCCGTATCTCTTTACCTTCCAGCTCCTTGTAAATCAGCTCTCCCCCTGTTTTATGGATCACATAGCCGGCTCCTTTCGACAAAGCGCCGCTCGATGTGCTGTCGAGCTCTATCGTGGTGCCGTCGCCCAATGTCAGCGTCGCCTTGTCTGTGCCGGGCAATACATCCGTGGAGACTGCAACGGTTTCTTCCCCGGAACCCGGGCGGCTTTCATTCGAAAAAAGAAACCAGCCCCCCAACGCCAGCAGCCCGGTCAGCACTGCAGCCGCAGCAATCCCGGGCCAGGGCAAACGGTATACCTTCGGCGCAGCACCCTTGCCGATCTCCCTCCTGATTGCTCCCAAAAGGCGGTTTCTATACTCGTCGTCATTGTTGCCCCTGCTGTCAGGCACAGAAAGCTCTTCGTCCTGGCTATCGCGGTACCAGTTGTCAAATTCCTGCTTTTCTTCCGGCGTAGCCGACCCGTCCAACCATTTCTGAGCCAGCTCCAGGTACCTTCGGGGTATATGTTTGAACTCCATTTTTTCGCTTTTACAAACATAGGTGTCTGAAAAAGCGGCAACCCCTTAGTCCCGGCAGCTATTTTTTTCTTTTATAGTAAAAAAAGGAACAGGCTATGCACAATCGCATGCCTGATCGCGCGCAGCGCCCTGCTGATGTGAGCTTCGACTGTCTTCTCCGAAATAGCCATTTGCTGAGCGATCTGCTTGTGCGAGTACCCCGACTCCCGGCTGAGACGAAAAACTATTTTACATTTTTCGGGAAGGCTTTCCACAGCCTCGGATACCTGGCAGGTCAGTTGCTCCATTTCAATCGCGCTTTCTGTGCCTGAAGCCGACGTCAAAGCCGCTTCCTGGCTGCCCGCCTCCAGCGAGAGGATCCTGTGACGGCCCGCAAGCACCTTTATCACCTTGTATTTCGCGGACACCGCGAGATAACTGCCCAGGGAAGAAGTCAGCTGCAGGTTTTCGCGTCTTTTCCAGAGCGAAATAAAAAGATCCTGAACAATATCTTCCGCTTCGTCCAGATCGCCGGTTTTGTTTGCTGCGACCGCTAATACCGGCTTCCAGTAACGGTTGAAAATCTCCGTAAATGCGTCGTCGTTCCCTTCCCTGAGAAGGTCGAGCAGGTCATTATCGGTGAGGCTTTCAAAACTCATTTGCAGCAAATTGTCATCCTGCAGGCAAAGTTAGCAATTGAGTGGAATCGCCCGACTTATTCCGTTATAAAGATATAATTGTAAATTGTTGTGAGGTATGAGGTAATAGGTTTGAGGCGTTAGGTAAGCCGCAAGGCACGGAAGAAACGCCTCTCCTTGGCAGGAGAGGGGGCCGGGGGTGAGGTGGCGGCGGGCCGCATTTATTCGATAGAAAGTCCAAAGCTGTCGTTCAGCAGCAGCTTTCCGTCTACAGCTTCTCCTTCCGGGCTTTGCCAGCCTTTCAGCTTCCCGGTCTTTCTTTTGGTCAGCAGATCGGCGATCTGCCCTTCAGTGAGCTTCTTCCCGAATACTTCAAAAGGGATTTTAAAGCCGCAGGCCTGGAAATTCCTGCAGCCATAGGCAGTTTTACCTTTGAGAAGAGACGTTTCCCCGCATTTCGGACAGGCAAGCGACAGTATATCCGCTACTTCCTTTTTCTCCCTGGGCTTGCGTACGGGCTTGTCCGCAGGCTTCTCCTCCGGACCGGCAATTGTAATTGTTCTGAACACTCCCGTTTTCACTTCGCTGACCAGGTCTGTTACCATTTGGGTAAGCTCTCCTTTAAAGGTATCCGGCGCATATTCCCCTTTTTCGATAAGCCGGAGCTTCCGTTCCCACTGTCCCGTCAGCTCAGCGCTCTTAAGAAGCTCGTTCTGTATCGTATCGATCAGGTCTATGCCTGTCTGGGTAGCGATAATATTCTTCTTTCTCTTCTCGATATATTTCCGCTTGTAAAGCGTCTCGATAATATTTGCCCTGGTAGACGGCCGGCCTATCCCGTTGTCTTTCAGCAGCTCCCGCATTTCCTCGTCCTCCACCTGCCTGCCTGCCGTTTCCATTGCGCGCAGTAAAGTCGCCTCGGTGTAGTATTTCGGCGGAGTGGTTTTGCCGTGATGGATACGAGGCTCGTGCGGGCCTGTTTCTCCCGCCTCAAAAACGGGCATTACTTTCTCTTCGTCCTCCTTCTCTTCTTTTTTATCGTTGGCATACAGTACCCTCCATCCGGGATCGAGCACCTGCTTGCCCGTCGCCTTGAACTCTACCTCTCCTACCTTACCCATTACGGTTGTATTGGCCACCCGGCACTCCGGATAAAAAACAGCTATAAACCGCCTTGCAATAAGATCATATACCCTTTTCTCGTCGGCAGGCAGGGTGTTGGGGTAAACCCCGGTCGGGATAATGGCATGGTGATCGGTTACTTTCTTGTCGTCAAAGACCGTCTTCAGCTTAGGAATAGGACTGCCCAGGAGCGGACCTGTAAAATTGGCATAAGGGGTCATTTGTTCCAGTATGCCTGCTACCTTCGGGTGGAGGTCTTCCGACAGGTAAGTGGTATCTACACGCGGATAGGTGACCAGCTTCTTTTCATAGAGGTTCTGGATAAGCTTCAGCGTATCGTCGGCAGAGAGGCCGTATTTCTTGTTGGCCTCCACCTGCAGGGAAGTAAGGTCGAACAAACGGGGATTCCCTTCCTTTCCTTCCTTTGTCTCAAACGATACGACCTCAAACGGGTGCTGTACAAGATAGGCGATCCCTTTTTCGGCTTTTTCCAATGACCTGAGGCGGTCGATCACTGCAGTAAATTCGGTATCCCTGTATAATGTCTTCAATTCCCAATACTCCTCCACTACAAAGGCGTTGATCTCCTTCTGCCGCTGGACGATCATCGCCAGGGTCGGCGTTTGTACCCTGCCGATGGAAAGCACTACGCCCCCTTTTCCGTAGCGGGTGGTAAAAAGCCGGGTAGCATTCATGCCCAGAAGCCAATCGCCTATGGCCCGGGCGCTTCCTGCCGCATAGAGGTTATCGTACTTCGATGCATCGCGAAGCGTATTAAAGCCTTCCTGTATGGCCTGGGCGGTAAGAGACGAGATCCAGAGGCGTTTGACAGGAGCCTTGCATTTTGCCTTCAGCAGCACCCAGCGCTGGATCAGTTCGCCTTCCTGCCCCGCATCCCCGCAATTAATCACTTCCTCGCAGTCCCTGACGAGTGTTTCAATGATTGAAAACTGCTTTTCAACCCCTTTATTTTCAATGAGCTTTATCCCGAAACCGGGCGGGATCATAGGGAGCTCCTCAATCCGCCAGGTTTTCCAGCGATCGGTATAGTCATGGGGCTCCTTCAGGGTGCAGAGGTGGCCGAAGGTCCAGGTAACCTGATAGCCATTTCCTTCATAATAGCCTTCCCTGCGCTGTTTTGCACCCAATATTTCGGCTATATCCCTGGCGACGCTGGGTTTCTCCGCAATGCATACTTTCATAGTTCCCTCTGAAATCGGGGTGCAATTTGCAAAAATTTGTCGCCCTTTTCCCCTTATTTTTGCGGTCACTGAAAAATGCAACCGAAAGCCTTATGGCTACCCAAACATTATGATTCAAATCGACGGAACGCTCATCAGAAACCTGATCCTGCACCGGGCCGGCTCGGAAGATGACAACAGTATTATCAACGATACCCCTGTACAAATTACCGAAGAAGAGGAAGCTATTTTCAAAAAAACGCTTCTGAAACCTTTCACTTCCCAGGCCCAGACGTATGAATTCAAGCATGAGGTAGGCATCGGGTATAACGTACTGTTCAACCTGTTGAAGAATCTCTTCGAAGAAAAAGAAGACTTTGTCACGATTTCAAAAGATATTCTCCGTCACCTTATTGCTTCCTCTACCCACCCCAATATCAAAAGCGGGGACCTGTTCGTGGCCAGATTCGACGGGATCAAAATCAATAACCGGGAGCTTGAAGGATTAGGGATCTATAAATACGAGGATAAGGAGAGCTTTATCGAAACGTCGGTTTCAGGCGATAAGGTCGGCTACGCCATCCGGAAAGGCATCGGGGGCAAAAAACCCGATAAGGCGTGCCTGGTCCTTTTTACGGAAGAGCCATATACCATCCTGATCATAGACAACAACGGCGGAGAGACTTCCTACTGGCAGGATGATTTTATCAATCACCGGCTTAAAAATGATCATGTCAACAACACCCATCACTTCATGAATATGGCAAAAGATTTTATTGCCAATCACATTACCCAGGATTTTGAAGTGACCAAAGCCGACCAGATCGACCTGCTCAACCGCTCTGTCGACTATTTTAAGAAAAAGGAAGTCTTTGATAAACAGGAATTTGAAACGGAAGTATTCTCCGATCCGAACGTGATCGGCGCCTTTCAGCATTTCGATCAAAGCTACCGGCAGGAGAAGGAAATCGAGATCCATGACAAGTTTGAGATTGCCCCGCAGACGGTTAAGAAGCAATCGCGCATTTTCAAAAGCGTGCTGAAGCTCGACAAAAACTTTCACATCTATATTCACGGCAACCGCGACCTCATCGAGCAGGGAACCGACGAGAAAGGAAGGAAATATTACCGGATCTTTTATGAGGAGGAGTCGTGAAGAGGAGGGGAATATGAAGATTCATAAGCTCCCGGGGTTTTTACGGTTATCCCAAAATGACACCACATAGATATCATTTTCAGTAATTTTATAAATAATCGAAAAATGCCTAAAAACCAGGGTTCTTCTTAACTCTCCTTCATAAGAAACTGCTAAAGTAGAAGCGTTTTTGAGAATGTATTTTTCCTTTCTCTGAACTTCCCTTATCAGTTTTTCAGAATATAGTGTGGATTGATTTCGATTGTTCCAGTATGCTATGATTGATAGGTATTCCCTTTCCGCACGGGATGACCAGACTATGCTTTTTGGCATAGAGCTAGAGCTTTTTTATGAACATCTGCGGAAGCTACCATCTTTCCGTTTTCAATATCACTCAATCCCTCTTCTATCATTTTTACCTGCCAGTCTTCCAGCTTCTCAGAAATCGTCTCCTGAATAAGGTCAAACCGGATCTGCTTTCTTTCCAAAATAGACTTAATCTCAGCTAACTGACTCTGGCTTGCCGGATAAATGATGATATTTTGCATGGCTTGAAAATTACTAGGTCGTTAGTAAAGATACTAAATAATTTTAAATAAGAGATATGACGATATAAGCAGTGGAGGCTGATTTAGACGAACCGGTAGTATTAGACAAGATAGAAGGCAATATTGTTCCCTAATTCCCGTTTTTGCAATTTTCAAATGTATATTTGTTTATTGTTGCGACAACCGATACTTTTAAGCCTTATATCCTGAAAACCAGTTGGCGGGTAGAAATACACATATTGACCGGGAACTGCTGGAGTTGGTTGCCGCAGGCGACGAACCTTCCTTCCGGGTATTGTATGATCATTTTTCTGCAGGGATCTACCGCACTGCCTGCCGGTACCTGCGGAATGCCGAGCTTGCGGAAGATATAGTGCAGGATACCTTTCTGACGCTTTGGGCAAATCGCGCGGAAATTGGTAGAATTGACTCTCCTGAGAATTATATTTTTATATTGGCCAGGAATCAATGCTTCCGGCTGCTGAAAGACAAAGCCATTCTTGTCAGTTCTGAAGGAGAATTCTTCAGTGACCTGAGTGAGGAGCCTGCCGACGGGGAAGACGAACGCTTCGCCCAGATGAGCAGGGCGATCGACCTCCTTCCACCGCAGCAAAAGAAAATTTTCGAGATGGCCAAGCTGAAAGGGCTGAGCCATGAAAGGATCTCCCGCGAGCTCAACCTCTCCCCGAGCACGGTAAACAATCACATTACGGCAGCCTTCCGGTCGATACGGAATTATATGCACCGGAGCGCCTCTGAAATATTTATCCTTCTCATGCTTTTTTCCTGAAGAGTGGTATCCGGGAGCTCCAGTGGTCTGTGTCCCCACAGACTACTCAGGTCCTTCCCACAGACTGCCGCATCCAAATCTGATCCGGCAAAACATTCCGGCTCGTGAAGACATGTTCGTTCCGGCCTGTGCCTTCACAGGCCGGGGTTAAACAAGTTTTTTTTTATCCCGACTAGTTACTGCTTTCAATTTTTTACTCTTTAAGTACAAGAGGCGCTTTAGGCGTATTTCCAATTTTACCAGAAATTCAGCCAGTATGGAAAACGGGCAAGCCGAATTCAATCAACTGTTCAGTCGCTATCTAAGCGGGATTTCTACCCGGCTGGAGAGAAACAGGCTATATGAGCTGGTCGTATCCGGGTATTTCGATGATCAGATCGGCGATGATATATTAAACTCCCTTAAAAGCGAAATCAGCCCTCCCGGCTCATTCTCAGAAATGACCCGGATGGACAGGCTATACGAAGAGAAAATCAAAGGAGAAGTCGCACGCGCATCCGTGAAAACGTCGGAGAAGACCCGGCAACGGATCCTTCCGGGAGCCGGCTGGTGGGTTGCCGCTGCATCTGTTTCCGGCGTTATCCTCGCAATCGGGCTGTGGTTCTTTAACTCAGGCGCACCAAAAGCCACGGGCGAATTCTCTGCCGCCGGCCAATCGCAGGTGTCCGGACAACCGGAGCCTGTCGTACGATTTGTCGACAAACAGTTGATCCGCCTCCCGGATGGAAGCACCGTCCTTCTGAATAACGGGGCCGAACTAACCTATGATAGCCGGAATTTCGGCTACAACAGCCGTAAGGTAGAGCTCAGGGGAGAGGCCTTTTTTGATATTACCCCCGACCCTGCAAAAGTTTTCATCGTACAGAGCGGGGAGGTACAAACCACGGTGCTGGGCACCGCCTTTAATGTAAAGGCCCTGCCGGGTAAAAATGAAATCCAGGTAACCGTAGCCCGGGGCAAGGTCAGTGTAGGGAATAGCGCACAGACTTATGATTTGCTTACAGCCGATCAACAGCTTACGGTCAATACCGTTACCAATACCTACCTGAAGAAAGCGTTAAAATCCACTGTTGCTACGGAGTGGACAAGTGAATTCATGATACTGGATGATGTGACCATGGAAACCGTGGCGGCGCAGCTGCATCAGAAATTTGGTGTGACAATACTTTTCAAAAACGAAAAACTAAAGAATTGTCATGTTACGGCATCGTTTCTTAACGATGAAAATCTCGATCATGTTTTGCAGGTGGTCAGCACGATCCACGATTTGAGCTATTCCTATCAGAACAATGGAAGAGAGATCCTGTTAGACGGAGAAAGTGTATGCGATTAAACCCTTTTACCTCCGCAGCGATGAGAAAGTATATAGACGACAGTTAGTGCCTTTTTTCTCTTTTTATAAACGAAAAGCCACCCGGCTGGTCCCCGGATGGCTTGTAAAGCGTTTTTAAAATCTATTTGGAAAACCTTAAAAACTACGAAAGTTATGGATTTATTCTTTACGGAACCTAATCGTTCCCGGGAGAAAGCGGTTACGCGTTTCTTCCGAAGCCCTGCATTTAGATTTATGATAAGGGTAAGCTTTTGTTACGCATTACTGGTCTTCGTCAGTGCACAGGTTTTGTGGGCTGACCCGGCAAGGGGCCAGAACCTGGAAACGCTGGAGCTGACGCTGGAATTTAATAATGACCAGCTCACAACTGTATTGGGTAGGCTGAGCAAGCTGACCAATCTACAGTTTGCCTATAACCGCAAAGAAATCAGCCTATACCGCGTCACACTTCCGAAGGCGAATTACTCCGTTAAGGAAATTCTTGAGAGAAGCCTTAAGAATACCCCGCTGAACTACAAGCAGCTTAACCGTAGCATTGTAATTTACTCTGTTAAAGAGGCTGTTCCTAAACCCGGGCCCCAAGCCATAACAGATGAAACAAGGGAAGCTATCGCTTTCAAAACCGTACGCGGAAGGGTTCATGACGAAAAAGGACAACCGCTGCCGGGCGTGACGATCCTGCTGAAAGGAACCCAGCTGGGCACGACTTCCAACAGCGACGGATCTTTTGTAATTGATGTGGATGGGGATGATATCGTGTTGATATTTTCTTTTGTCGGGTACCTGTCACAGGAAATCCCGGTAGGGGACAGAATCAATCTTGAAAGCGCTCTCCTGGTAGAAATGCGTCCTGATGAAATTGCTCTTGGAGAAGTAGTAGTGACCGCGCTGGGCATGAACCGATCTACCAGGTCGCTGGTCTACGCTACACAGGCTGTGAAAGCCAGCGATGTGAAAGAAGTGCGGGATCCGAACAACTTCCTTAACTCACTCCAGGGTAAGATCTCCAACGCTTTTATCACCCAGAGCTCGGGAGGAGTCGGCAGCCCGGCTTCCATCACCCTGAGGGGAAACCGCTCTATACAAGGCTCCAATAATGCTTTGATAGTGATCGATGGCGTTCCGATCTTCAGCAACGGCTTCGACAATATGTCAAACAACATCAACCCTGACGACATTGAATCCATCAACGTCCTGAAGGGAGCTTCTGCCGCTGCACTATACGGCAGCCAGGCAGGAAACGGGGTGATCGTGATTACCACAAAACAGGGAAAGGAGGGAAAAATCTCGGTGAGTCTGAATTCGGGACTGACCGTCGAATCGCCCTTCAGCCTGCCTTTTTTCCAGAATGAATATGGGCAGGGCAGCATAGGGCAGCTCGATCCCACGGTAGGCGACAGCTGGGGGGCCAGGATGACGGGCCAGTCTTACACGGATGCCTGGGGCAACCAGGCATCTTATACTGCCCAGCCCCGGAATGTAAGGGACTTCTTCCGCACAGGCTCAAACCTTACCAATTCGCTGAGCATCACCGCAGGAGGAGAAAAAACACAGGGATATTTCTCTTACACTAACAACAGCGTAAGGGGTATCATCGACAACAACAACTGGAACCGGCACACGGTAAACGTACGCCTGACCAATAAAATAAGCAAAATCCTGACCACCGACGCGAAAGTGACCTATTACTCACAGGATATCCTGAATAAGCCGCGAACAGGCGAAGGAAATACACCCGTGCTGGCAGCCTACCAGATGGCGCGGAATATTTCAACGGACCAGGCCCGTAACTACCAGCGGATCAGCAACCTGGGAGTAGTTGAGCGTGCGCCGTGGCCCTCTACGCTCGGTTCCGTATACGGCAACCCTTACTGGGCGGTCAATAATGACAACCTGGATGAGGCCCGGGACCAGATTATGGGTTTTATTTCAGCCAGACTTGCGCTCACCTCCTGGCTAAGCCTGGCCGGGCGCGCCAATCTCGACAGGACCTTCATGACCGAAGAGCAGAGAACCTACCAGGGAACCATATCGTGGGCAAACAATCCCGGAGGGTACTACTCCATAGCTTCCACCAAAATGGGCCAGCAATGGTATGATGCGATCCTTTCCGGGGAAAACAACCTGGGTAAAAACCTCTCGATCAACTACAACCTGGGAGCTATCTACCAGAGAAGCACTTTTAACCAGACCCTGGGTGTTGCCAACGGCCTGAACGTAGCCAACAAATTCAGTATCAACTTCGCTACAACACCAGTTATTACATCAACGGCCAGGGATGTTATTACCCAATCCGTATTCGGACAGGTAAACCTCTCCTATCTCAACGCCATTTATCTGGATGCCAGCCTGCGCAATGACTGGGACTCGCGTCTTCCTGCTCCTCATGCCTACCAGTACTACTCCGCCGGCTTGGGCGCCGTCATTTCAGACCTTGTTCCTATGACCAGTGCTTTCGACTACCTGAAGGCCAGCATCAGTTATGCAGAAGTGGGGAACGGCGGGCAATTCGGCCTCTTAAACCCCAGCTTTACTTACCAGGCAGGAGTCGGGCAGGGCTATCTTTTTCAGCGTGATGTATTTCCTTTTCCCGATCTGAAACCGGAAATTATTAAGAGCTTCGAGGCCGGCATTGAAACCCGGTTCCTGAAGAACCGCCTGGGACTTAACCTTACCTACTACAGGTCGAACTCCGTCAACCAGCTGCTCACGATCAATATTCCCGTAGCCACAGGTTTCACTTCCCAGTATATCAACGCGGGAAACATCAGGAACCAGGGTCTTGAAATGACGCTTAACGCGAGAATTCTCCGTGAAACCCCGCTCAAATGGGAAGCTGATCTGAACCTGGGAATCAACCGTAACAAGATTATTGCACTAAGAGACGATATGAAGGAAGTTGACCTGGGGACTAATAGCAACTTTGGCGCTATTCCAAAGGTAAGGGTAGGAGAAAGTTACGGCGACCTGGCTGCCTATCAATGGGCTAAAGATGCTAATGGCAACTACCTGGTCTCAGCCGAGGGCCGTCCGATCACCACCCAAATGCTGGGAGAACTACCCGGGCTTATAGGAAACTACAACCCAAAAGCCACTATCGGGTTGTCCAACTCCCTGAACTACAAAGGTGCCTCCATTCGCCTGCTGGTCGACGGGCGGCTCGGCGGCGTAATCGTTTCCGGGACAGAGCAGAACATTGCTTTCAGCGGTCTTACGGAAGCTACTGTCCCGCACCGCGAAGGAGGGTGGAACCTGGGAGGATATGCAAGAACAGGCGAGCCTGTAAACGCAGAGATCACAGCGCAGCAATTCTGGCAAACTGTAACCGGCAAGCGCATTGGTACCGGAGAGTTCTTCGCATACGACGCTACCAACTTCAGGATCAGGGAATTGTCGATCGGGTATGAGATTCCTATGAAAGCAGGGCGCTTTATAAAATCTGCCAGGATAGCCGCGGTAGCACGCAACCTGGCATGGTTGTACAGGGGCAAATCACTGCTCGATATTCCCGGGCTCGGAACACGCAGGATGTGGATGGATCCCGATATGACCGTTTATATCGGCAATACACTTCGCGGTGTGGAGTACGGGGCTTTCCCTTCCACAAGAAGTGCAGGTGTTAATTTAAATCTTACTTTCTAAAGCTATGAAACCCGGACTTATATTCAAAAGAATCTTTGTAGCCGCTATTTCGGCCGCCGTCCTCGTACCTGTCATTTCCTGTACGGATAATTTCTCCGAAACCAATATCGACAAAAACGCTATTTCGGTTGTCGGAGAGGCAGAGCTTCCTTTCCTGTTTTCAGGCGCGCTTCAATCTGTTCCCTGGAGCAACCAGACCGGCCAGAACCTGGCCGCCGATCAGTACGCACAGTACTTTGCCTGCAATGCCACACAGTTTCCGTCCGACCGGTACACGGTTAATATGTCGTGGATCGCCAGTAACTTTAACCCCTACTATACCCGCGTTGTCCCACAGCTCAAGGTAATCATGAATCAGAAAGACAGCCAGACTGCCGAGCACGCGCTGGCCAACATCTGGTGGGTTTATGCCTTTCACCGCGTAACCGATTATTGGGGACCTATCCCTTATTTCAATGCCGGTCAGCCCGCCAAATCAGTACCTTACGATCCGCAGAGCGAAATTTATGACGATTTCTTCAAGAAGCTCGACGCTGCCGTGAAAGTACTGCAGGGCAAAACCGGGGAAACTCCGTTCGGCTCGTTTGACTTTATGTACCGGGGAAACATCAGCAATTGGATAAAATTTGCGAATACCCTTCGCCTCCGGCTGGCTGTGAGAATTTCAAAAGTCGATCCGGCAAGAGCCAGGACAGAAGCCGAAGCAGCCCTTCAGGGAGGTGTACTTACTTCCAATAGCGAAAACGGGATCATGCCCAGAAGCGACCGCCATATCAACAGTCTCTCTCAGATGTCGGAATGGAACGAGTTCCGGATGAGCGCAACTATGAAATCCATTATGGTAGGCTACGATGACCCGAGAATCAGTGAATATTTTATTCCTGCCCTGACAACCGGCAGGTACGAGGGGTTACGAAACGGCTTGAATGTGGCGCAACTGGCCGATGCCATGAACAGGCCTAATGCAAATTCTCATGTCGGACCGCGTTGGACCGCCCCCCAGTCAGGAGGCATTGCCTCCTATCTCTCAACCCCCTTTACCATTATGACCGCTTCGGAAGCCTGTTTGCTCCGGGCCGAAGGAGCCGTGCTCGGTTGGAACATGGGCGGCACCGCCAAAGAGCTTTACGAAACAGGGATCCGGCTGTCGATGGAGCAATGGGGGGTCGCCGACCAGGCTGCGGTAGACGCCTATATCAGCAGCCAGGCCAAACCGATAGCTCCGAACGACTATATGAAATCTCCGCCGGTTTCTGAAGTCCCCGTAAAATTCGACGAAACAAATACCCAAACCCAATTGGAGCAGATCTCCATTCAAAAGTGGCTTACGGTGTTCCCGGATGGTATGGAAGCCTGGGCCGACAATCGCAGAAGCCGGGCATTTAAGCTATATCCCGTCGTAAATTCCGACAACCCGGATATTGAAGATCCAACCCGGGAGTATATCAGGCGTCTTCCCTTTCTTCTTAGCGAGCGGTTGGCCAACGGTGTCGAAATGGATAGGGCAGTAACCCTTTTAAACGGCCCGGATAAAATCAACACCCCTTTATGGTGGGATAAAAACTAAGCTGCAAATACTAAATCTCATACAAAATGAGCCGTTTGACCGGGACTTACGTACTACGGGCCGGATGGAAGCTCACATGCCTCCTCCTGCAGGTGTGCGGTAGCCTTTCTGCACAGTCTCCCCTGTCTGAAAAGCACTTCAGAATAGAACGCTATCCGGATTTCCCGGAAGGACATTCTACCTGGGGTGATATAGGGTATAACCCGGTAGACCGCAAAGTCTATGTAGGCGTAACCAACCATGCCGACAAAGTAGCCTTGTATTCATATGAAACCGGGGCCCGGAGAATGGAAAAGCTGGGGCTTATCCATGACCTGGCTTTCCTTCGCGACTATCAATGGCAGGGGAAGATCCACACGAAGATCATCTTCGACAAAAAGGGGAACGTGATCTTCGGAACGGACGGGGGAGAAAACAGGCAGGAATACCTCATGGAGCACCCGCGGGGGTATAGCGGCGGGTACCTGATGAAATGGGATATAGCCTCCCGCCAGCTTACGAACTGGGGTATACCGATGCAGTATGAAAGTCTCAAAGACGTGGAAATTGATCCCGAAACAGGTAAAATATATGCTATTTCCTACCCCCAGGTCCATTTTCTCGAAATCGACCCCGCCGAAAACAAAGTCACCGACCATGGCCGGCTCGGGAGCTCACACGTTCCCCGCGTGCTGTTTACCGACTTCTGGGGCAACTGCTACTACGTCGACTGGAGACAGCGGCTCGTTAAGTTTGAAAAAAGTACCGGCCGCCTGGTATTTGCCGGGGAAAGCCTTCCTGCTTTTCCCGGCACTCCCGGCGGACATATTATTACCGGAATCACCAGCTTCGCCCGGGATGACAAAAACAAATGTATTTACTTCATTACCTACGGATCTAAAGTGATCAGGTTTACACCTGCCCGATCCGGGATAGGCAAGATAGAAGATCTCGGCTGCGTGTATGAAATAGACAGGGAACCGCGCTGGGGATACTATGTCCCTAACCTGAACCTCGGCGCCAATGGTAAGCTGTATTATATCATTGGCGGGCACGGGCATTTCGCCAAAAAAGACCTGACGATCCTGATGGAGCTGGATCCTGCTACAAGAAAGCAGCGCATTTTATATGAATTCCCGCTGTCTGAGATGGTAGAATCGACCGGGTCGGATATCCGCGACGCCAACGGTAACCTGTATTTTGCAGGACGCAAGCATGTGAAGAAGGCCGGTTCCGGTGCCCAGCAGGAAGGCGAAGTCAGCGATTACACATCTTCACCTTTCCTCTTTATTTTCAATCCTGAAAAACCTGTTCAATGAGGAGCCTCATCATCGCTATAGCCATTATGCTCACTTTCCATAAGAGCAAGGCCCAGTATACTTTCTTTTCTCCGGACGATGCCTATGCCCTTGAAATATCCCTGCCCGACAGCCCGTACCTCCGTATGCCGATGTACCGGAACGCCGTCACGGCGCTGGGCAATTACGACGACTTTGTCATAGGAGGAACCACGGCAGAGCGAGGCCTGTCCCCTTTTATCTTTATCTCCTCACTCCGGCAAAAAAAGTTGCTGAAGCTGATTGACCTCCGGGATCACGTCCCCGGACAGCGCAGCATTTCCGCGGGATGGATCGCCGGGAAAGACAACGTGTTTTTCGGAGGAACGCTCGGTTATGACGGGGCCGGGCACCTTCTCATGCTTTCAGTCAATCACCAGGGCGATATCCGGGTCTCTGACCTTGGCTCGCCGGTAGAGGGACAGGGTATTTTCTCATTGTGTATAAGTCCCGACAAGGAAGCCCTCTACGGGATCAGCTACCCGGGAGGCGACCTGTTCTCCTATCACATTTCCTCGGGAAAAACCAGGATCCATCCCGGTCTTATGCCTGCCGGAAAGGAAACAGCCATGCTTGAGCACTCCTACGGGATGAAGCCGGAAGATTATCTCCCTAAAGCGCTCACGACCGATGCAGAAGGTAATGTATACGGCAGCGCACCGGTCAACCGCCTCTTTATTTTTAATCCCCGGCAGGAAAAATTTACTTTTTTAGAGGAACAACTGCCCGAAGTATGGGGACGGAGAGTGCTGTCGCAGGTAGAAGCCTGGGTCTGGAATTCCAAAGGAAAGCTGTTCGGAAGCAACCGCGCCGACGGACAACTGTTTGAGTGGGATTATAAGAACGCTGTTATAAAAAATCTCGGGAAACCGGTGATGATGCCGGGTATGAATGCTTTGGCTATCGGGAAAGACGATACGATCTATGGTATAGCCGGAGGGGCGCCGGGGTATGCGCACCTTTTCTCATACGACGAAAAGAAGGGGTTCCGGGATTACGGAAACCCTGAATTCAACATGAAAGAGGAAGGAATGGAGAACCCTGTTAAATGGCGGGGATTCCAGATTGCGAGCCTGATTACTTCCCGGGACGGACAATATGTGATAATGGGCGAGAATGAAGCGTTAAGCCAGTTAATGATCTTTAAAATTCCAGCCAGATAGTGATGCTTATCTCTCTGACCCGTCGCAAGCCCGAGCTAAATGCCCTTTCTTTTTTCGTCTGTATTCTCCTGGGTACGGCCTGCCAAAACCCTGAAAGCAGCTCAACAGGCGAAGCCTGGAAAGTCGCTGCCATACCTGCATCTGTGAGAATCAACCCGGTATCGGGGGAGTGGATCGATACGAAATACCCTACTATTAAGTCGCTTCACAACAGCAGCGGGTACAGCCTGGACGAAAACTGGGTATACCAGGACGGTAAAGTCCGTCTGTCGGGCGCCAGGGGGGAGTATATCAGCTTCCAGGTTGTGCTGGAAAACCTTTCGGCCGCCCCCCTGAAAGGCATTACGACAGACATGGCGCCATTTTCGCAGAACGGAAAAACTCTCCCTGTAAGCCCCGAAATATTCCTCGAATGGAGCGTGGAAGTAAAGGAGCCAAGCACCGGCTACCAAAAGGCAACCCTGGGAAGCGGCTGGTACCCCGACGCGCTCATCCCTATGGCATGCATCCAAGCTGATTCAAACCTTGTCAGCGGTCGGTGGACATACCCGTTGTGGCTACCCGATTTCAACAACAGGATCGATAACCAGAAATACCAGGTATTCTGGGTCGACCAGTTTATACCGGCCGATTCATCCGTCAGCGGCGAATTCACTTCCGAGTTCGGTGTTACCATCGGAGGCGTACGTAAAAGCATCCCGATAACGCTCAAAGTCTGGAACTTTAACCTTCCCAACGAGAACAACCTCAAGCCGAGCCTCCAGGAAGAAGGATTCCTCAGCCGGCTGGAAGACGAAGAAAAAGAGCTGGCTTACTACCAGCTCTTTAAACGGAACCGGATCACGCTGATGGATCCTACCTATAAGCCGGAGATGAACATGACCCAGACAGGCGATGTCCGCCTTGACTGGACGAAGTTCGACAGGCGCATGAAGAAATACTTCACCGGAGAGGCTTTTACGCGTGAATCCGGCTATGACTACGGCCCGGGCTACGGAGAGCCGATCGAGCATTTCGTGCTCCCTTTCGATGTGCACGGCAAGCACAATTCCAGGGGATGGCCCGAAACAGGAAGCCCTGAAGTGGAAAAGGAGCCTTTTTACCGGAACAGGTACCTCGCTACGGTAAAACAGGTCCGCGAGCATCTGCGCAGCATGGTCGATCCGGGTAAAACCGCCCTGACCGTGTATCTCAACGGTCTTGATGAATCGTACGACCCGCTTGCCTACAAAAGGATGAAAGAATACGGGGCCCTGTTCAGGGAAAATTACCCTGAAGCGCTCTACCGGATCGACGGCGCCTATGATAAAGACGCAATGGAAGAGCTCCATACCGCTATCAGCGCCTGGGCTTCCCACACGATCAATTACAGCTATGACGAAATGAAGGGTTACCAGGAAAACGGGTTAAAAGTATTCCTGTACGGGCCCATGATCTATGAAGGGAAAGTCAACAGCTGGGTGGGGAGCAGCACTTTTACCGATCTTCCGCTGCTCAACGACCGCGCTATCAGCTGGACCTCCTGGCTTTATAAAACGCACTCCTGGATAAGCTGGGGGATCGGCGTAAACGGCAGGGGAGGATGGTACGACAGCGAATCGTGGAAAGATGAATACAAATCCGGCTCTGATTCCGACCCTGACTACACTTTTAAAAAGCTGAACGGGAGCGCGTTGCTGGTATATGCGCCCGGTATCGTCCCGAACGTCACCAAATTATCTCCCTCCATAAGACTAAAGGCAATGCGCGACGGGGCTCAGGAGTATGAATACCTGAAGCTGCTTGCCTCGCTCGACGGGAATACCGAAAGAGCCGATCGCCTGGCCGGGGAAATCATTCACCGCCCTTTCGGAAAGCAGGCTGTCGGCAATATCGAGGTCTGGAGCTTCGATCCTAAAGTATGGGACAACGCCCGCATCCAAATGGGCGAGTGGATAGAACAACATTATCAAAAATTATACAGATGAACAGACTACTCGGATACTTATGTTTGTGGGCTTTAGTTTCAAGCCCTGGAATAGCTCAGCAAATCCCGGAAAAGCAAAGCATGGCTTATCTGAAGGAATTTAATACCATCCCTGAGCCCGGCGGGCGGGAAATACTGATCGAGAATGTCCGGATCATTGATGGAAACGGCGGAGCACCTATAAAAAATGGGTATGTAGTGGTGAAGGATGGGATAATAACGGCAGTTGAATCCGGGAAAATAGCGGAAAATCTAAAGAAGAGCATGTCGGTTGTGAATGCAGGGGGAAAATCGCTGATCCCCGGTTTGATAGACGCTCACCTGCATTCGGTCAACGATAGCGATTTCCTGCAGCTTTGCCTGAACAACGGCACTACAGCGATAAGGGATCCGGGCGCCCCCTTCACATTTTATCAGGCTATCCACTTTGCGGATGGCCCGCTGCCCCGTATTTTCCTTACCGGCCCCCACCTGGATTATCCCCCTGTCGCATACGGACAGGAGGCGACGCTTGTAAGGAGCAACGATCATGCCAGGCAGATCATACGCCAGTATGCCGAAAGCGGGGCGAGCGGGATTAAAATTTACTTCCGGCTGCCGCTAAGGTTTTACAAAGACGTGGTAGAAACGGCTGCCATTTACAACATGCCGGTTGTGGCCCACCTGGAGCTCACCACCGCTGTCGACGCCATTCTGGCAGGCATTAACGGTATCGAGCACGTAACTTCTTTCGGGACTTCGATTGCCGGGGCGGAGGCGAGAGCGGACTTTGAGAAAAAAGTGGATGAGAACAACAACGCCCGCAGGGAGGAAAGATACAGGTTATGGGCCTCACTGGAAATGAATTCGCCGAAGATTGGAGAAGTGATAGATCTTGCTGTAAAAAAAAATATATTTTTTTGTCCGACACTGGCCGCTTTTGAAAGGCAGGCCGATTCGTCGGGAAAAGAAGACTTCCGGGTGAAAGGCTTTAAAAATATGTTGAAATTCGTGGAGCAGGCGCATAAAGCGGGAGTGAAAATTGTTATAGGATCGCATTCATCTTCCCTTTATTCAAAACATGGCTGGACTTATCAGCGCGAAATGGAATTGCTGAATATGGCCGGCCTCACTCCTCTTGAGGTTATAAAAAGCGGGACGGTACAAAACGCGGCTTATTTCGGGAACAGTTCGAGATTGGGAAGCATCAGTGTCGGAAAAGCCGCCGACCTGGTCCTGGTCGATGGAAACCCGGCCGAAAACATCGCGGCGATGTACAACATCAGTGCGGTAATGCTCAACGGAGCCTGGGTGAAAAAATAAAACAAACCGCCTGTTCTAAAAAACGAGTTCAGCAGCTTGCAGGGGGGTGATCGGCGGTTAATCAACCGGCTCTTTTATCGTTATTTCAAAAAAAATCATTGGTCTAGTCTGGTTTGTCTTGCCTAGTAAAAATTATTTATATTTTTGTTCAAAATTCAGGTCCAATACAACCACTCGTCAGTGAACCAGGAGTATACTATTCAGGACAAAGCCAGGATGAAATATCTGCAGCTGGCAGAGTCGATCATCACGCAGATCAAAAACGGGGAACTCAATATCGGTGACCAGCTTCCTTCCGTCAATCAATTGTCGTCGTCCTACGGCATGAGCAAGAGCACGGTCCTGATGGGCCTGAATCATTTAAGTGAGAAGGGGATAATAGAAGCGGTATACCGGAAAGGATACTTTGTGAGGAAAAGCAGCGTGGACCATGATCACCGGGTTTTTTTCCTTATGGACAAGATCACGGTTTTTAAGGAAGAGCTCTACCAGGCCTTTTTCAACCGGCTGAAAGACCGGGCCGACATAGATGTCTATTTCCACAATCATAACTACCGGATCTTCGAAAGGCTTATTCTTGAAAACCTGCATAACTATACGCATTTCGTGATCATCCCGATCCTGAAAGAAGACGTAACCGGAGTCCTCAACCAGATCCCTCCCGACAGGAGGATCATTCTCGACTATAACCAGGAAGGACTGACGGGAAACTATTCGGCGGTTTACCAGGACTTTGCCGGGGATTTATATTCTGCCCTCCGGGAAGTACGCGACCGGATTGAAAAATACCGGCGCCTCGTGCTCGTGCTGCCTGACAATATCTATTACGGGCATCTTGTCAGGGAAGGATTTGAAAAATACTGCAGTGAATCCGGGCAGGCCAGCGCCATCATATCCAAGGTGAACGAGGACAATTTTTCCACCGGCGATGTCTACATCACGCTTAACCGCTACGATATAGACGACGTTAATATAATCAAGGAAATTCATAGGCGCAGGCTGCAGCTGGGGAAGGACGTAGGGCTGATTTCTTATAATGACCTCTATATGAAGGAAGTGCTGGAGGGAGGTATTACCGTGATCAGCGCCGATTTTACACGGATGGGAGAAGAAGCCGCGGCCCTGATCAACGAAAACAGGATCGCCAAGATCAAGAGCCCGAGCAAGCTGATCATCCGCTCGTCTTTGTAAATATTTTTTTTATCAATCTGTACTGGTTTGTATTGGTTTGGTTAAGATTGTTGATATATTTGTAACAGATATTGTAAAAATCAGATTATATATCACAAAAAGACAAACCATCGCAAGAAGTGCAATCTATATTCATTTACTGGTTTGGTCTGTTCTATTTATATTTAGTTAAAAATTTACCTGAACTATGAGGCACAACCGTTTTCCGGGCATCATCCTTTTCGTGACTTTCCTTGCCGGGATAGCCCGGGATTTACCCGGACAGGAAATAGGCCTGTTTACAATTCCTCAGACCGTTACTTCTCAAACCCTGCTGGCGCACAAAAGCCTGGAGGGGAAAAACTATCTCGCCTTTCCCGCCTTGCTGAGACTGAGTGACGAAAAAGTGCTGATCACTTTCAAACGCGGCACATCCCATGGCTCGGACCGGGAAGCCGATTGTGACGCGCTTATATTAAATACGGTAACCAACCGGGTAACGGATCATTTCAGGTTGGGAAGCATTCCTGCAAAAAAATTCCAGCTGACCGTGCCGGTGAAAACTGTCGACGGGACCGTCCGCCTGTATACCGATATGCAGAACCAGGGCCAGGACAACAAGAACTACCGCGAAGGCATGCGCTATTCTATCCTGAAAAAGGACGGCAGGAGCACGGAAGAGTGGAAAAAGCTACCGGAAATAGGCGGGATTGAATACGGCTATCCGTTCGATTTCATAGTCGAGGGAAAAACCGTCTATATGCTTGCCATGTCTTTCGGCTATCGTCCGGGAAGCACATGGTCGGTGGCAGTGCTGCGCTCAGACGACGGCACAGCTACCTGGAAATTTATAAAGGATATTACGGCGGCGCTGGGCGGAGGCCCCATTAACGAGAGCAGCTTCGTTAGAACAGGAAACGACTTTCTTATTGTCTGCAGAGGGTACCCCGGGCAAAGCACGCGCATCGCCCGGTTCGATCACCAGTTTAACCTGCTGAAGGTAGCCGATCTCACAGGGAGCGATAAGGCGCTGAGCAATTACATCGGGTGGCCGCGTATCTTCCTGAGAGACGGGCAGGCGTACGTGCTGGGCAGGATCTGGCCTAATTTACCCGGTCAGCCCTTGCCTTCCGGCGGTATGAAGGACAGCAGGCTCGGGTTGATCCGTATAGACCCGGAATCGCTGGCGGTGAAAAACGTGTCGCTGCTGGACAATGCCGAAGGCTTGCTCCCGGTTAAAGACGCTTATTACGCCGCTCCCTACTGGCAGACGATCGGTGATGAGACCTGGTTCAATACGATCACTTACCGTTCGCTGGGAACAGCCGATGCTCCTGATATTATTCGTTTCGCGTTTCTCTGGGACGAAGTAAAATAAAAATGGGTAAATACCTCATCTTCTTTCTTATTCTGCTCCGACCGGCTTATGCCGGCGCACAGGATGTCACCTGGCGGTTCGAACAGCTGAACGGCCGCCAGGTCTACATCGCATGGAGAGGTGAGATACACCACAAGCCTGTTCCCGTGCTGCTGGCGCTCCACGGAAGCGGGAGATCGGCCGAAAGCTATGCCTCCGGCTCTTCGCAAAGTGTGCCGTTTTATGTCCACCAGAGAGATCTTGCCTTGCAGGCGGGATATTTGTTCGTATCGATATCCAACGGGAAAGATACCTGGGGAACTGACGAAGGTATGAATGCGATCCTGGACCTGGTCCGCTTTGTGAAAAAGGAGTACAAGGTTGAAGAAAAATGGACGCTCTGGGCCAGCTCGGCCGGCGGCGTCATGCTGGGCCGCATCGTCAGGTACCACCCTGACCTGGTCTGTAAAGCGTTGGGTACTTTTCCTGTTTATGACCTGGCCGACAGCTACCAAAACCTGAAAAGTGCGCGGGAAGCCTGGACGTCGGCAGAAGCCTTTACCCGGATCGACCCCTCCGGCTATCCCGGGGCCTTTGTTAAAATCCCGTACCTGGTCTTCCATGGAAGCGAGGATAAGGCAGTCCCTCTTGACCGTCACTCGGAACGGCTACAGAAGGAAGTAAATGCCCTGGGAGGAAAAGTATCCCTGCAGGTAGTTGACGGCGGCCACAGCACTCAGAACTTCAACCTCTATGACGACGACCTGATATTGAGATTTCTAAACACACCTTAATTAATACTTTTCTGTACTGTACTGGTCTGTTTTAGGTTCAACTAGTTTTTTAAACCCAATTTCTCAAATATGATGAAACCAGCAGGAATACTCCTTGGAAAAGGATGGAAAAACCGGTCGCAAGTTCTTGTCATCGGTGTCGTGATCTATTTATGCAGCCTGGGCGCCTGCTTTGCACAGGCAGGCGACAGACAGCAGGTATCCGGCAGGGTGATATCCGCCGGGAACGGAGAGGCATTGCCGGGCGTAAACGTGATCGTAAAAGGGAGCACGACCGGTACGGTTACGGATGTATCCGGCAACTACCTGATCGAGGTTTCCGGGAATAACCCGGTCCTCGTTTTCTCCTTCATCGGCTTCCGGCAGCAGGAAATTCCTGTCAACCGGCAGACAATGATCGATGTGAGGCTGGAAACCGATATACAATCTCTCGAACAGGTGGTCGTGATCGGTTACGGATCGCAGAAAAGCACGCGCATTACGGGGGCAATAGCCAGCCTGAAGAGCACCGACCTGGAAGAGCGCCCCGTAGGCCGCCTCGATCAGGCCCTGATGGGAAAACTCGCCGGGGTGCAGGTCCAGCAGACCAGCGGCGCTCCCGGAAAATCGCTGGCGGTAAAAGTAAGGGGTACCAGCTCCATCAATTTTTCCAATACACCTCTGTATGTGGTGGACGGCTTTCCTATTTCCGGCGATCTCAACAACCTGAATACCCAGGATATCGAATCTATTGAAGTCCTGAAAGATGCCGCTTCCGCGGCCATCTACGGCTCGAGGGGCGCCAACGGGGTGGTATTGATCACCACCAAAGCGGGAAAAGAAGGAAAGCCTGTTATCCAGCTCGACATATCCCGGGGCGTACAGACGCGTTTCAGCCGTTACGATGTGCTCAACAGGGACGAATGGATCGAATACGCCATCGAAGAAAGGAACAACAGCTGGATGATCCAGGGCGGAAAAGCGTCAGACCCCAATTCGGCCAGGACCAACTCCAACTACTGGATAGACCCGGTATGGCTGACCGATCCGGGATCGTTGCCGGATAACGACTGGCAGGATATCGTAGACCGTACCGCGTCCGTCTCGAATTACCAGCTTTCCGCCTCCGCTTCGAACGACAAATTCAAATATTATATATCCGGTAATTACTTCAATCAGAACGGCATTATCATCGGGTCCGATTTCAGAAGGATGAATTTCCGGACCAACGTGGAATCGAAATTATCGAAGGTCGTCAATGTGGGAATAAACTTTTCTGCCGGGACTTCCATCAGGAACGACCCGCAGACCGACTGGAACGGAGGGCCTGTCAGCCGCTCGCATATTATGCCTCCGGTAGTCGGGATCACGCAGCAGACCGAGAGCGGCGGATACTATCCTTATGTGCTTTCGGCGCTCATCAACCCGCTGGCTATGCTCAACGAGTATACCAACGAAATCAAATCCAGGCAGTTCCTGGTAAATGCCTATGCCGACGTATTCCTGGCACAGGGCCTCAAGCTGCGTTCCTCGTTCGGGACCGAGCAGCGATCGGACGAAACGCTTTACTTCATCCCCAACAACATCAACCGCAACAACGGCGCCCAGGCTACCGCCACTAATTCAGCTTTTGAAAGCTACCTTACGGAGCACCTGCTGACTTACAAGCTGGCAAAATCTTCCTGGGACCTCGACCTGCTCGGCGGGTTCTCCTACCAGGAGGCCAAATCGGGTAACTGGGCCCTGACCAAGAGCGGGTTTGCCGACGATGAAGTCCGTACCCTCAATGCAGGAACGGTGCTCAACTCGGGAAGCTCCGATAAAACGCTCTGGAACCTGATGTCCTTTTTCGGGCGCGCCAACTTCTCTTTCAAAGACAAATACATGCTTGCCGCTACTATCCGGCGCGACGGGAGCTCCCGCTTCGGGCGAGACAACCGCTGGGGATGGTTTCCTTCCGCGTCGGCCGGATGGCGCATCCTGGAAGAATCATTTATGAAAGACATCAGCTGGATATCGGAGTTGAAATTGCGTGCCAGCTACGGTATAGCCGGGAATAACAACATAGGCAATTTTGCCTCCATCGGAACGCTCGGAGCAGCCAACTATATAATCGGCACCGGCCAACAAAAAATACCGGGCTACGGCCCTTCGTCATTCAGCAATACCATGCTGGGATGGGAGAAAACCACGACGACCGACATCGGCCTCGACCTCGGGATCTTCAGGAACCGCCTCCAGGTCGGGTTTGATTATTACGTCGCCGACACAAAAGATCTCCTCCTGAATGTACAGATCCCGGAAGTAACCGGCTATACGACCGCGCTTCAGAACATCGGGAAAGTCAGGAACCGCGGGGTAGAGCTGGAGCTCACTTCTCTCAATATCGACAAGGCCTTCAAATGGACTTCCAGCTTCAACATCTCGGCAAACAGGAATAAAGTGCTGGAGCTCGGACCCGACGGGAGCCCTGTTTACGGTACCAACGAAGGCTACAGGGTTACGATTACGCAGATCGGCAAGCCTATAGGCAGCTACTATATGCTGGAGCAGGAGGGCGTATTCATGAACCAGGAAGAGCTGGACACGCATCCGCATTACCTGAGGCAGAATGTAGGCGACATCAAATACAAGGACTACAACGGGGACGGGGTGATCAACCAGGACGATATCCACATCGTAGGCGATGCATTCCCGGATTATTTCTGGGGATTCAGGAACACCTTCTCCTATAAGGGATTCGATCTGTCTGTATTCATGGACGGTCAGCAGGGAGTGAATATCCTCAACATCGCCAGCAGGTCCAACATGCAATCCCGCCAAAACGTATGGGGAATGTGGCGCGACCGCTGGCGCTCGCCCGAAAATCCCGGGAACGGAATGGTGCCCCGTGCGGCCGTCACCGACAACATGACCACCGCATCCAGCTTCTGGCTGTTCGACGGTTCTTACTGGGCTATCCGCAATATCACACTTGGCTATAATATCCCTTCCGGGTTTCTCAGGAAAGTGAACTGGCTGAACGGGATACGTCTCTACTCCAGTGTAGACAACGTATTCATGCACGATCACTATCACGGCAATCCCCAAACCGGCAACCACGCGAATTCAAGCCTAACCCCCAATATCGACAGCGGCACAAGCTACCCGCTGGCGACTACCTGGACTTTTGGCCTAAGTGTTAAATTCTAACCGAAAAAAGATGAAACGGATATTATTTGCAATACTACTGGTTCAGCTGTCGGGCTGCGATACGCTCGACCTGGTACCGGTTTCACAAAGAAGCGTGGAGGGATTTTACCGGACTCCCACACAACTGAACCAGGCGATTATAGGTTGCTACAACGGTCTCAGGAATGCGCTGGTCTCGCAGCAGTATTCCTACATGCTGACCGAGTCGCGGAGCGATAATACTTTTCAGAGCCTCGACTACAACGACGGTAATATCACCCGCTTTTCCGAAACCTCGTTCCTGCCCATACTTTATACGGCATGGAGTAACTCCTATAATAAAATCCAGCGTTGCAATAAAGTGCTGGAAGAGCTTCCCAAAGTATCCCTATCCGAAGATCTGGCCAGGCAGTATGAAGGAGAAGCAAAGTTTATCCGCGCCCTGCTGTATTTCGACATGGTTCGCTTCTGGGGCGGGGTACCGATCGTAACCACGTCACTGACCATCTCTGAAGGCTACGCCGTATCGAGGAGCAGCGTGGAAGAAGTATACCAGCAGATAGAGAAAGACCTGGCGGATGCCGCGCAGTTGCTCCCTGCTTCCTACGACAATACTAACCGCGGGCGGGCTACCAGGTGGTCGGCAAAAGGTTTCCTGGGTAAGGTCCTGGTTTACCAGAGCGGGTATCCCTTGAATAAAAACCGCTGGAGCGAAGCAGCCGGCATACTGAAAGAAGTGATCGATTCGGGGCAGTTTGAATTTTTCGAAAGCTACGCGGCAATTTTCAGTCACCAGAACGAATGGGGAAAACAATCTGTCTTTTCCCTGATATTCAAATCGGGTGCGGAAGGTGAAGGCAACCCTTTCCCTACCCGGAATGCGCCCAATTTTATTTCAAGAAATGAAGTACCGTTCGGCGGAAGCCCCTACCAGCTGTTTTTATCCGCCGAACTGTTAGAAAGCTTCGAGCCCGGCGACCTGAGAAAGGATGCCGCGATCACATCTCGATGGACGCATACTTCCGGAGAAGTCATTACCACGATGCCCTTCAGCCGCAAATACCTCGACGGCCCTGTGGCGGCTGCCAATGACTGGGACATCAACTGGATAGCGTTGCGCTACGACGACGTGCTGATGCTCTATGCCGAAAGCCTCAATGAAATAGGATACGACGGGAATGGTGAAGCTTTCAGCATCCTCAACCGCATCAGGCAGCGCGCGGGCCTGCAGCCCAAAACCGCATCGGAGGTAAGCAGCCAGCAGGCATACCGGCTCTGGATGGAAAATGAAAGAAGATTGGAATTCTGTTTTGAAAATCAGCGGTGGTTTGACCTTGTCCGTACCGACAGGGCTCTGGACGTCATGAAGGAATTCCTCAGGAGCTACGGGCTCGAAGCCAGCATGCAGTCCAGGGACAGGTACTATTACCCGATCCCCCAGTCGGCTATCGATATCAACAATAAGCTGGTTCAGAATCCGGGTTATAACTAACCCCGCCACTCACCTGGTCAGGTAAAAATTACACCGGTCCCGGCGGTGCTTTCCTGCCGGGACTACTTTAAAACGATAAAAATGATTTTAATAGAAGCAGAGAATTTTGATAATTTAGGCGGATGGGTCGTAGATCAGCAATTTATGGATCAGATGGGATCGCCGTTCCTGATGGCGCACGGGCTGGGAATCCCGGTAGCAGATGCTGCTACGAAGGTCAGGTTTGATATGCCGGGGACATACCACATCTGGGTGCGTACGCGTGACTGGTCGGGGCCCTGGAAAACCGATGGGCCGAGGGCTCAGGCCCCTGCTGAAGACTACCCCGGACGCTTTCAGCTCAGCATCAACGGCAGTCTCCTCGAAACAGTTTTCGGTACCGGCAAAGCGGATTGGCACTGGCAATACGGCGGAGCGGTAAGCATACCCGAAGGAACTGCCGAAATTGCGCTGCACGACCTGACGGGCTTTAACGGGAGATGCGACGCCATCGTCTTTACCACCGATGAATCCCCGGCCCTTCCCGACAATGGTCCTGAGCTCCGGCTGCTGCGCAGGAAACTGACGGGCTTTGACGGGGAGCCGCTCAAGGCAGGGCAGTTTGATCTCGTGGTAGCAGGAGGCGGCATCGCCGGCATATGTACGGCGGTCTCGGCCGCCCGGCACGGGCTCAGGGTGGCGCTTATTCACAACCGGCCGCTTGTGGGCGGCAACAACAGCTCCGAGGTAAGGGTACAGCTGGGAGGAAAAGTCAACCTGCCGCCTTATCCCCAAATCGGCAACCTCGTCAACGAGCTGGACCCCCAGCAAGGCCAGAACGCACGTCCCGCAGCCGAATACAAGGATTACCTGAAACTGGATCTTGTCCGGAATGAGGAAGGTGTGGAACTGTTTCTGAATACCCAGGTTACGGAAGCGCTGATGGAAGGCAACAGCATCAAAGGAATCGAAACCCAGCATACCAGGACCGGGCAGCGGCTGTATTTTGAAGCCCCCCTGTTTGTGGATTGCACCGGCGATGCCAACCTGGGGTATCTTGCCGGCGCTGATTTCCGCGTCGGGCGCGAGTCCAGGGCAGAAACAGGTGAATCGATAGCGCCGGAAGAGGCCGACCAGATGACGATGGGTAGCTCGGTCATGTGGTATTCGGTCGAGGAAGAGGGAAGGAGCTTTACCTTCCCCGAAACCAGCTGGGCGCTGCAATTTACCGACAAGACAAGCCAGAAAGCCCGGAAAGGTGACTGGGATTGGGAAACCGGCCTGGGCAGGGACCAGATTAAAGAATTTGAATACATCCGTGATTACGGCTTGCGGGCGGTGTTCGGCAACTGGTCATTTCTCAAAAACAAAAGCCAGCTGCAGGAAGATTTCAGGAGCCGGCGACTCGAATGGGTAGCCTACATAGCAGGAAAAAGAGAATCCCGGCGACTGATGGGCGACGTGGTCCTTCAGCAGCAGGACATCGACAACAGCACCGTTTTTCCCGATGCTGCCGTGACCACAACCTGGTCCATAGACCTCCATCACCCGAAAATCATCCCGGATTTTACGGACGAACCGTTCCGGGCGCGGTGCGTCAAGACCAAAATAGAACCTTATGCGATTCCCTACAGATGCTTTTATTCCCGGAATATCGACAACCTGATGATGGCCGGCCGCAACATCAGCGTCACGCATGTGGCGCTTGGTACCGTGAGGGTCATGAAAACCACCGGGATGATGGGCGAAGTAGTCGGGATGGCCGCTTCCGTTTGTATAAAGCACGATGCCTCCCCCCGGGAAGTATTTGAAAAATACCTCGACGAATTGAAAGATCTGTTAAGAAAAGGCGTGCCGTCGGTTTCAACGGTGGAAGCGCTGACCGAGAAGGAGGAGTCGCTATGAGTTATATCAAAATTCCGCTGCTGCTGGTATTCCTGAACCTGCTCTTCTCTTGCGGCAGAGCGGAAGATCCTGAAGGCAGTCGTGTTTCCGAAACCCTCCGTACCGAAGCGGTGAACGAGCTTAAGCGGATACTGGATGATACCCTGCGATGGGAAAAAGTGCACGCTGCAGAATACCTGATAGAGCTCCAATACTTCGACCGGATGGGAGAGATTTTTCTCCGGGAAGAAAAAATACGGGGAGAAGAACCGTCTTACCGGGTAGGGATCTGGCGGGTGCTGGCGCAGTTACCTGCTTTGTCTGCCGGACGCAGCCGGTGGATAGAGCGTATCTACGATGTTTACCAGGACGTGCGATCGCCCGACCGCACCCAGGCAGCGGAGTCGCTGGCTAAGCTAAAATATCCTTTTACGCCGGTTGAAGGAGAGAAAGACCCGGTTGTCAAAGTGTTTGCAGAATGGGCGGGCGCATACGCCTCTCCGAAAGCTGCAGAAACGGCAAAGAAGGAATTGATGCAGCTGATCACATCAGGCAGCCGGACTCCCCGTGAAAGAAAGCTCGCTGCCTATGCCCTGCGCCACCTGGGCTCCCTGAATTATACGGAAACGAAGGAGATCAGTAACCTGGCGTTGCTTGAGCCCGACAACTCCGAAGTCAAGGTTTATTTGCTGAGCGCAGCGCTCCACAATACCGCCGGTGATAGCCTGAGCCGCAATCACGCGGTTTATGACGAGCTTGTCAGGCTGGCGTCCGGCGGGAACAAGGCTGTACGCTATGAAATGGAACACGCCCTGGCCGCTAAAGGCACGCCGCGCGATATACCTTTGCTGACGGGGTTGCTCAAAATCACCGGCGACAGCGGGTTCACTTCCGGAGAGCAAGCCGATATCCGGGTAGGCGCATCTTATGCACTCCTCAGGATCGACCGTCGCGCAGTGCCGTCGCTGTCATTACCGGATTGGGTGGTAATAGCAGTTTACGGTCTTTTGATGCTGTGGATAGGATGGTATTACTCCAGGCGCAACAAAACCCGCGAAGACTATCTCCTGGGCGGTCGAAAAATGAATCCTGTAGCGGTCGGCATTTCATTGTTTGCGACTTTGCTCAGTACGCTCAGCTATCTCTCTTACCCCGGCGAGATGATCAAGAACGGCCCGGCCATATTTGCCGGGATGTTTGCATTGCCTTTTGTCTACTTTGCAGCGGGGTGGTGGCTCATTCCGCGGATCATGAAAATGAATGTCACCAGCGCCTACGAGATACTCGAGCGAAGATTCGGGCTGCCTGCGCGGATGATGGCGACCTTTATGTTTCTTTCGCTCCGGTTTCTGTGGATGGCGACCATCATCTATGTTACGGTAGAAATAGCGCTGTTTTCGGTCGTCCCTTTCGATAAAGCCTACGCTTTGCCTATAGGCGTCGTCCTGATGCTCATTACGATCGTGTATACGGCAATGGGCGGGCTTAAAGCCGTGGTAGTCACGGATGTGCTCCAATCGGTGATATTCCTGGGCGGAGCGCTGATCAGCATCCTGCTCGTATGCTATCATTTCGGCTCCTTTACTTCCTGGTTTCCCGACCGCTGGCCTGCTTCGTGGGATCCGCCCCGCTACGGCTTCGACGCCAGGGAAAGATCTACGGTAGGCAATGCGATGCTGATGCTGTTTGTATGGTACATATGCACGACCGGCTCCGACCAGATGGCCATCCAGCGATACCTGGCTACAAAAGACATCAAAGCCGCGAGGAAATCGCTCGGTGTATCATTGTATACCAACCTGCTCGCCAAATGCCTGCTGGGGTTGGTGGGGCTGGCGGTGTTCGCTTTCTTCAATCATAATCCGCACCTGCTTACGGACGGTAAAACACTGCAGGAACAGGCGGATACGCTGTTTCCGAGGTTCATCCTTGTAGGGCTGCCCGTCGGGCTGTCGGGGCTGGTCATTGCCGGGCTCCTGGCCGCGGCCATGTCGAGCCTGTCTTCCGGCGTCAACTCGGTGTCTTCCGTTATATCCGAAGATATCGTGGAGCGCTTCAGGAAATCCGTATCAACCCGGGAGGGTCTTCTGAAGCAGGTCAAGCTGTTGTCTTACCTCACCGGTGGTTTTGTGATGGTGCTAAGCATATTTATCGGAAATGTGGAAGGAAATCTCTTCGATGTGGTCACCAAGGTAGTCAACCTTTTTGTAGGTCCGCTGTTTGTGCTGTTTTTCCTGGCTTTGTTCGTGCCTTTCTCTACCCAGGCAGGGGCGATACTAGGAGGAATTGCTTCGGTAATAGCTGCCTGTGCAGTGGCTTTCTACGGGGTATTCGGTATAACGGTATTCTGGATACTGCCTCTCTCACTGCTGGTGGGGGTAGTCGCGGGAATGCTGGTCAGTTTTATAGAAATGAAATTTATCAAATCAAAAAATCATGCGGAATAGCAGGACACTCGCCAAGTGGCGGGCAGGGAAGCCGGTGTTAGGCACCACCCTGCACTTTAACGATCCTTCGGTGTACGAAATGGCCGGCCTCCTGGGCTTTGACCTGATCTGGATGGATCTCGAGCATCATGCCCACAGCCTGGAAACAGCCGTCAACCTGATGAGGGCTGCCCGGGTAGGCGGAGCCGATATCCTGGCAAGACCGGCAAAAGGGGAGTTTTTAAGGGCCGCCAGGCTGCTGGAAGCCGGCGCCAACGGTATTATCTATCCCAGGTGCGCAACTGCGGAAGAGGCGGAAGAACTGGTTCAGAATTTAAAATTCCCGCCCATGGGTATACGTGGTCTCGACGGCTCGGGCGCCGACATGCCTTACGGGATGATCCCGCTGACGGACTACCTCAGGCAGGCTAACCGCGAGACCTTTATCCTTGTGCAGGTAGAAGACCCGGCAGGACTGGAAAATGCAGAAGCTATTGCTGCCGTCGACGGGGTCGATATGCTTTTCTTCGGACCGGGAGACTACAGTGTACAGGCAGGGTTTCCCGGGGACTTCGAAAATCCCAAATATTACGATGCGGTGCGGAGGGTGGCAGATGCGGCAAAAACGGCAGGAAAATGGTGGGGAACGCCTGCTTTTTCCCCGGAGCATGCCCGAAAGCTGCTGGACATGGGTGCGATGCTGGTCACGAGGGCCGGTGATATTACATTGCTGCGACTGGCTTTGACGAAGCTGAAAGAGGATTTCAAACCTCTTGGATTTACGTTTAACGACGATCCTTCACGAAATGCGGGGCTTGGGTTGTAGAAGTCCCGGGACTCAGAAAGCCCCTTATGACGGATGCCTCCGCATCCAGTCATCCATCGAAAACCGGCCGGAGCCCACGATATAGAACAGGACGACCAGGAACAGTGTGATAACCGAGATCCAAAGCTCGGAATTCAGGTAGGAAAATCCCTCGCGGATGTTTACAAAAAACACCGCCACCAGCAGGATAGGGATCTGCACCAGGCAGGCCAGCCTCGTCAATACGCCCAGAGCAATCAGGAAGCCCCCGAAAATATGCGCAAAGGCTACATAGTGAACGGCCATGACCGGGAATAAATCGATCTTCAGCCCGTTCACAAGCTCAGTCAGGCGGGTAGTATCCGAAATGAAGCCGATTCCCTTTATAAAAAGGAAAACCCCTAACCCAATGCGGGCGACATCCAGCCATGCCGGATGATGCCTGTCGCCCCAATACTCGATTTTCTGGAAGACATTCATGACATTCAGGTTTATATTCCTTGAAAATATACAAGCCATTTGTTAAATAATCAAATTTAAGGAAGATTATTTTCAGGGTTATTAAATTTTAAAACGTTAGCAATTAGGGCGATAGGCATTAACGTTTGTTCACCGGCAGCGAGGTTGACTTCCAGGCTCCCGATAGTTATCGGCTGACTATTCACGATTCTGCCGACCGGGAACCGTCGCTCGAAAATATTCCGGATCGCTGTGAAATTTTTTATGGCCATTCCGGTGTGATCTGACTCTACCTGTTTGAGAATTAAACAATCCCCTTCATGGCTATGAGTCTGAGAAACCCGGATACAATGCAGACTGATTTCGCAGCATTATCCCTGCTGTATAAGGAAGAGCTTTTTGAAAATGTCATTCCTTTCTGGCTTAACAATTCTGTTGATCACCAATATGGCGGTTATTTTACATGCCTGACACGGGAGGGAAAGGTTTTCGATACCGATAAATTTATATGGATGCAGGCCCGCCAGGTCTGGATGTTCTCGACGTTGTACAACAAGGTTAGAAAAGATCCTGAATGGCTTGCCTGCGCTGTGCACGGCGGTGAATATCTCAAAAAGTACGGGCATGACGGAAAGTATAACTGGTACTTTTCGCTCACGCGTGAAGGCCGTCCGCTGATAGATCCTTACAATATTACCCGGAACCCGGTTTTTTCCTGCGCTTTTGCTGCGATGGCATTCGCCCAGCTGAGCCTTGCAACCGGCAGCGAGGAGTATGCCGATATCGCCCGGAAAACATTTGAGATGATCCGCCCGAAAACAGAGCGTTCAAAAAGCAGGCCTGATGAAGACCGCTCCGGAGCTCGTCATCTCAAAAGCCTGGGATTGCCGATGATCCTCTGTAATCTCGCCCTGGAACTCGGGCATTTACTGGATGAGCCGGTCCTGAACGAAGTCGTAGAGGCT
Organism: Spirosomataceae bacterium; assembly: GCA_037191015.1. Lineage (GTDB taxonomy): Bacteria > Bacteroidota > Bacteroidia > Cytophagales > Spirosomataceae > Ravibacter. The sequence goes on along the minus strand of JBBCKD010000001.1, from coordinate 378,395 downwards.
TCTGTTCATGACGTGCTGGATGTTTTCTATCGTCCCGAGCTGGGAATCATGGTAGAAAATGTAACAGCTGAAGGAAAGCTGTCCGATACCTTTGAAGGCCGCCTGGTAAACCCCGGTCACGCCATTGAAGTATTGTGGTTCGTCATGGATTTAGGCCGTAAATACCATCGTTTCGATTTCATTGAAAAGGCAGCTAAGCTGGCGGTTTCCATGGCGGCGTACGGGTGGGACGAGCAGTATGGCGGAATAGTTCATTTTATGGATCGGTCGGGGTATCCGACAGAGCAGCTGGATTGGGACCAGAAGGTATGGTGGGTTCACCTTGAAGCGCTGGTCACGATGATCAAGGGCTACCAGCTTACGGGGTCGGAAGAGTGCCTGGCATGGTTTGAGAAAATTCATCAGTATACCTGGGAGCGTTTTAAGGACAAAGAATATGCCGAATGGTTTGGCTACCTCAACCGGCAGGGCGAGGTTTTGCTGTCGCTCAAAGGAGGGAAATGGAAAGGCTGCTTCCATGTACCCAGAAGCCTTTACCAGTGCTGGAAAACACTGGAAATGCTTTCCGAAACCGCCCGGACAGACGCTGGGCTTTCACATCATACGATATAAATCGGGAGATTATGCGAATGGAATCAAAAGCACATCAGGAGGCAGCGCATTTCCTGGAAAATGAAAAACAGTTTCATCTCGGGGTATTGCCGACCGAGCAATCCAACCCTAAAACCCGCCACCTTGATGCCACGTTTGCCAAAGATCTCTCCGAAGGCGTGCAGATGCTGTTGTCAGTAGACCGGGATGTACACCGGATGGCCCGCCAGGTTTTAAACGGAAGCGCATTTAAACGCATGACGGACGCGGGCGTCTGCACAATCAGGGAAGGAAGGAAGATTGTATTCTCCGGGTGCGGCGCAACCGGTCGCCTGAGTATCCTTCTCGAATCTATGTGGCGGTGCTTTTTCCGGGATCTGCGCGATAAGTGTCCTAAAATTTATGATAAAGCCGGAAAGTATGAAAATAGTGTATCAAGCATCATGACCGGCGGCGATTATGCACTGATCCGTTCCGTCGAATATTTTGAGGACTATCACACGTTCGGGCAGCAGCAGGTCAGGGAGCTGGATGTAGGTGCGGGAGATATGCTCGTGGCCATCACTGAGGGAGGCGAGACCTCGTCGGTGCTGGGGACTGTAACAGAGGCTGCGGATCGGGGAGCAGAAGTTTTTCTGCTGTTCAATAACCCAGGTGAGATCTTATGTAAGCATATCGAGCGTTCCGCAAAGGTGATACAGGATCCGCGGGTGACCGTTCTTGATCTGTATTGCGGGCCCATGGCGCTGGCGGGTTCAACAAGGATGCAGGCGACTACATCTGAGCAGCTGATCGCCGGTACGGCCCTGGAAACTATCCTGGCCCGGGTTCTTAAGCCGGTACTTTCTCCGGACGAATTGTACGGGTTGGGAATAAGGGAGATTGATTATGCCGGGTCATTTAATCTTCTGCTGGAGGAATTGTCTGAAGAGGAAAATATAAAGACCATCGGAACGCTCATCCAAAAGGAGAAAAATATCTACCAGGAAAGCGGGCTGGTAACTTATTTCGGCAATGAATTCCTGCTGGATATTTTTACGGATACCACGGAGCGGGCGCCTACCTTTATGATACCGCCCTTTAAAAAGTTTGATGATCATGTTTCTCCCCCTTCCTGGGCTTTTGTAAAGAACCCGCTCTGGCCCACTGACCGGGTATGGGAGCATATATTGGGCCGTCCTCCCCGGTGCCTGGAGTGGAACAGCGGGATGTATCGCCGTCTGGGTGCTTCCTCCTCGCTTATAGATGCTCCTCCCCTTCTCGATCAAACACAGCTGGTACGGTTCCATATCGGAAACGAGGAGGAATATTCCCGTTTGTCAAAAAAGCCCAATGCTGCGGTCAGTATCATTGGAAGCAGGGAAGTCACGGGGAGGTTGTACCATGATTATAAGCAGGCTTTTGAGCGTGATGCCTCAAAATTTCTATCTAAGTATTCAGTGATAATAGGACGTAGCCGGGAGAACGCAGATTACAAAATTTCGTGCTCCCCTGTGCCTTCGATGCTGAGCCTGATGGAGCACATGGCCTTCAAGCTGGTGTTGAACATCATTTCAACGGGTACGATGGTTTTAACGGGGAGGGTAACCGGCAATTGGATGAGCTGGGTGGAGGTATCCAATAAGAAGCTGAAGGACAGGGGAATCCGGTTGATCGCCGAAATCTGCGGCCTGAGCTACAGGGATTCCTGCTATGCCCTTCATGAAACCCTGGAAGAGCTTAAAACCATTCATACGGCAGGCACCGAGAAATTTTCTCCTGTTCAGTACACCATCGCGAAGCTCAGGCAGATAGCTGACCGGTAAGACGATCAATAAGAGGATGCCTGTTCGGCAGCCTTGCAGATTCGCAATGCTTGCGAATTCGTAAGACAAAATCAATTAAGAACCAGCTTATTACATTTATACAGATGCGAATCGTAATCATAGGCGGCACCGGGCATGTCGGTACGTTCCTGGTACCTCGATTGATATCGGCCGGGCACGAAGTGGTGTCAGTCAGTCGCCGGAAAAGGGCGCCGTATCAATCTCATCCCGCCTGGAACCTGGTAAGTCAGGTAGTAATGGACAGGGTCGAGTCAGATGAAAAAAATTTATTTGGCGAACAGGTGCTCGCATTAAAACCCGACGTGGTGATAGATATGATATGCTATACCCAGAACCAGGCGAAGGATCTCGTGGAAGCGCTTAAGGGCCGGATACAGCACCTGTTGTGCGCAGGCACCATCTGGGTGCACGGCCATAGCGAACAGGTCCCTACTGACGAAACGCAGCCACGCAGGCCTTTGGGAGCGTATGGCATTCACAAAGCCGCCTGCGAGTCATACTTGCTTTCGGTTGCCCGTCAGACAGGGTTTCCTGTCACTATTTTACACCCGGGGCATCTGGTCGGCCCCGGATGGGCGCCGTTAAATCCTGCCGGGAACTTTAATCCCGAAGTGTTTAAAAAACTGGCATGCGGCGAGGAGGTAATATTACCGAATCTGGGTTTGGAGACGCTGCATCATGTGCATGCAGATGATGTTGCCCATGCTTTCGTACAGGCAATAAATAACCGGAACCGGGTGGTAGGCGAGAGCTTCCATATCGTATCCGGACAGGCGCTTACCTTACGGGAGTATGCAGCAGGCATGGCGGCCTGGTTCGGGCAGGAAGTCAGGCTGAAGTTTCTACCCTGGGAAAAATGGAAGGATACGGTCAGTGAAAGCGACGCCCGGGCAACCTGGGACCACATCGCCCACAGCTCCAATTGCAGCATAGCAAAAGCCTGCAAGCTGATGGATTACCAGCCGCGATACAGCTCATTGCAGGCAGTCCGGGAGGCCGTTAAGCATTTATTTGACAACGACTACACAGGCTTGCAATGAAAGAAAGCTATAAATGGGAAGTACTGGCATTGCTGTGGGTTGCATATTTTGTAAACCAGGCCGACAGGCAGGTATTCAATGTGGTACTGCCGTTAATAAAGGCCGATCTGCATTTGACCGATATGCAGATCGGCCTGATAGCCACCATCTTTAATCTTACGTTTGCGTTGCTTGTTCCCTTGTCCGGATACATCGGCGACGTATACAACCGGAAATGGATCATCGTGGGAAGTATCCTGTTCTGGAGTGTGGCGACGATGCTGACGGGCCTGAGCAGCAGCGTATGGATGCTGGTTGTGATGCGGAGCATCGCGACAGGAGGCGGCGAGGCTTTTTTTGCCCCGGCAAACTATTCGTTGCTTGCAGGCTATCATAAAAGCACCAGGGCGTTTGCCATGTCCATCCACCAGACTTCGTATTATGTAGGAGTGATCGTGAGCAGCTACCTGGCCGGCTATATCGGCGAGAGGTACGGCTGGCGAAACGCTTTCTACATTTTTGGCGCTGTCGGTCTGGTACATGGTTTGGTGCTTGTATTCAGGCTGAAGGACAACAGGTTTTCAGAGCAGGCGAATGCCCCGGAAGGCGTCAGCTTTTCAGAGGCTGTAAAAGTAATTTTCCGGACACCTACAGCCTTATCCCTTACGATTGCTTTTTGCGGGCTCATTTTTGTGCTGGTGGGATACCTGACGTGGACGCCTACCTACCTGTATGAAAAATTCGGCATGAGCCTTTCCATGGCCGGCTTTAATTCAATGTTTTACACGCATTTGTCTGCGTTTACCGGGATCCTGATTGCCGGGAAATACTCTGACAGGCTGGCCGGCAGGAAGCCGGCAATACGGCTATTGATGCAGGGAGCCGGACTTTTCCTGGCCGCCCCCTTCATTGTGCTGATCGGCAGCTCCGCCACTCTGATGGCTGTCTATATCGGGTTTGCCGGGTTTGGATTTGCGCGTGCATTTTTCGATGCAAATACTTATGCGATTTTATATGATGTCATTCCTGAAAAATTCCATTCTTCCGCTTCGGGGATCATGATCACGATAGGGTTTGCAGCCGGATCCTTCGCACCGTTGATTTTGGGTTACCTGAAGCCGGTATTGGGGCTTTCTTTCGGGATTTCGGTTCTCGCGGTCGTTTGGGTATTATCGGGAATCCTGTTGATCGTAGCCTATAAGTATTTTTTTGAAGCCGATTATTTAAAAAACCAGGACAGGCAAAATTTAGCGCTATGAAGACAAGCAGACGAGACTTCGTAAAAAAGATTACCGCTTCGGCAATGGCAGCGCCTTTCATCATTCCGTCACGCGTGTGGTCAAATCCGCCCAGCGACCGTATCACCATGGGCTTCGTAGGCGCCGGGAAGCAGTCCCATTACCTGATCTCTAAGTTCCTGCCCGCTACCCAGGTTCTGGCAGTCTGCGACGTAGATACCAACCGGCGGATGCATGCGCAACAGAGGGTTCGTCAGTTCTATGCCGATAACAAAGAGAAGGGAGCCATCGATTGTAAGGAATACGGCGACTACCGCGAGATGATGGAGCGAAAAGATATCGATACGGTCTGCATTGCCACTCCGGATCACTGGCACGCAGCCAATATTCTATCCGCTGTCAGGAACGGGAAGGATGTATACTGTGAGAAGCCGCTGACACACAGCATCAGGGAGTCGATCGAGGTGATGAAGGCGGTGAGTAAAAACAAGCGTATCGTACAGACGGGCTCACAGCAGCGCTCGATGAAGGAATTCCGGATCGCCGCGGAGCTGGTACGCAACGGGTGCATCGGTGATATTGACCGTGTGGAGTGCAGGTTTGGTGACCCGCCCCAGCCCTGCCTGCTCGGGGAAGAGGCTATGGAGCCGGGATTGGACTGGAACATGTGGCTGGGGCCTGCCCCGCTACGTCCGTACAATTCAATTTTAAGTCCGCGTGGCGTGCACGATTTCTATCCTCTGTGGAGAGCGTATAAAGAATATGGTACGGGCAGTGTCGGGGATTGGGGCGCCCACCACCTGGATATAGCGCAATGGGGACTGGATATGGACGACAGCGGGCCGGTTGAAATCCGGCTGATAGATGAAAGGGCGGCGCTGATTTACCCTAACCGCGTTACCCTCCTACATAAGGGACCAGAGCCCGACAGCTTTGGCGTTCATTTCTATGGCAGCGATGGGGAAGTGATGGCTAACCGGGGACGGTTTAAGCTGATCGTTAAGAGAAAGACGGTAGCCGAATTTGTAACCCGCGAGAAAAATCCGGACACTACATGCGCCGCGGAGGTTCAGAAGGCAGAAGAAGCATTTTTGAAATCTGCAAAAGTCAGGCTATATGAGAGCACATCGCATACCGATGATTTCCTGGCATGTGTTAAAAGCCGCTCGAAGCCGGTCGCCAATGAGCAAATCGGCGGCCGCACCGCCATTAGCTGCCACCTGATCAACCAGCTTTATTTCAACCGGGCAGCCATTAAATGGGATCCCGTGAAGCTCCGTTTTGCCGGAGGTACCGGCCACCCTTCCTGGCTCGGCGCTAACGACCGGGATTGGGAGAAACCAAAGAAGTAAGAAATTTTTGTAGCCGTTTCAGTATCGACCGACTCTATAATGATAACGCCTGCCCTGCTTCAATCTCGTCATTGCAGGCGTTGCTTAACCATGAATGTTTTTTGATAGTACGATGAAGCTATTTTCAGCACTTGTCATTCTGGCGTTCGCGCTTACAAACCATCGCATTGCTTTATCTCAGATCACGACCATCTGGCTTACACATAAAACCAACGACCCCTCCCGCATTGTAATCAATTGGGAAAGCAAGGAGCCGGGTAATTCCGAAGTTTATTTCGGCACCGATACCCGATACGGGCAGCATATTAAGGTAAATGAAACGGTAAGCATTCATCGCATCGAAATTCCGTTAGACGAAAAGGATGTTACCTACCATTTCATGGTGAAAACCGGCAGCCAGGTATCGGCTGATAAGACGTTTAAGGCGTATCCCTCCGGCCCGAATGAGCTTCGCGTGGCCGTAGTAGCCAACCTGGCAGGATATTCCGACAAAGCCGACCTCTCGGCGATCATCAGCGACAATCCGCACCTGTTCATAACCTGCGGAGACAACATAACGGATTTTCATACACTTTGCGGTCCGGGCGTAAAGGATTGCGTAAAGCCCTATTCGCGGCTGATCGCTGCCCAGCAGCAATTGTTCGGCTCAATCCCCTTCATGCCGGTTTTAGGCAATCATGATAAGGAAATCCGGCCCCGGGGCACAAGATTTCCTGAAATCACTTCGTACGATATCGATGCGACTGCCTACCGGAGGTTTTTCGAGCTTCCGGACGATGAATGGAAGTGGCATTTCAGGATCCCGGATTTCAACGTGACATTTTTTGCCCTTGACATTAACCATATCTCAGATTTCGGGACTACCTGGCAGACATGCCACGATTTCCGTCGCGGGTCAGCGCAATTTGAATGGTATAGGAAGATGATTCAGCTCTACCCGGAAGACTTTAAAATTACCCTGCAAAATGAAAGGAACGGCTCCATCCGGGCGCAGGAGAACGGAGAATGGGGGCAGCTTTTTCAAAAGGGTACCGCTGTCATTACAGGATATGGCCATTTTTCCGAACGGGCTGAAGTTGATGGCTTCCCATACTTTAACACTTCGTTGGTACCCGGCAACATCGCCGCCGATCCGTACTCAAAGATGCTTCATCCTGTTCACGGGTACATATTACTGACATTTAAGAGAGGCTATCCTATGAAGGTCGAGATCAAATCGCTCGACGGCGTAACCATAGATACCTCTGTATGGGAAAAGAGACATGATATACGCTGATTGCAGCAATGAACGACAAAACCCACATCGGTATCGTAGGCCCGGGGTTAATGGGGAGCAGCATCGCCACGTGCATCCTGTCGCATGGCCATAAGGTAACGTCATTGATCAGGTCTGCGAATGATCCCGGAGAAGCGGAGCAGCGGATATCGGGATCACCAACCGGCTGATGTATGCCATGATGCGCGAGGCATTTCACCTGGTGGAGAACGGCTATGCGGACTGTGAGGATATTGACAGGGCCTGCAGGAATGATACAAGATGAAAAGGGAACATAAGGTTTTCAATTGAGAAGATCGCTTAAGCAATACCTAAAAGTTGTCAAAAATGAATAATGAGAAAGATCTAAGCGGGATCGTCCCGATTATTCCGACGCCATTCACCCTAAAGGAAGAAATTGATGAAGACGGTCTGAGAAGCCTGATCGACTTCGCGGTCTCCAGCGGGATCGAAGCGGCGTGCCTACCGGCCTATGCGAGCGAATTCTATAAGTTAACGGACGATGAAAAGCTGCAGGTGGTGCGGATCGCGGTAGACCAGGCGGCGGGGCGTATGAAGGTTGTGGCGCAATCGAACCACCCGGCTTTAAAAATAGCGGTGAAGCTGGCGCAGGCGAATGTGGAAGCAGGCGCCGATGTGATCTCGCTGGCGGTACCCCGCATTTTTGATCTGCCGGAATATGCATTGTACGATTACCTGTCGGATTTCCTGCAAGCCTTATCGGGTACGCCGGTTTTGATACAGGATTTCAATCCGGGCGGCGCTTCGATGAGTGTGGGCCTGATCCGGAAATTGGTGGAAAAGTACCCCAACTTTAAATATCTGAAGCTGGAAGAACCGTTATGCGCTGCAAAATTTGAAGAAATAATCAAAGGCACCGACGGCAGAGTAGGGTTGTTCGAAGGCTGGGGAGGCCTGTATATGCTCGAATTGATCCCGGTAGGCATTGCCGGCGTAATGCCAGGCCTGGGGGTGTCCGACATATTGCAAAAGGTTTTTGACCATAGAAAAAACGGGGAAAAGGACAAAGCCTTCGACCTGTTTGAGAAGGTCATGCCCCAGGTATTTTTTTCCCTACAGAACATGGAGCTTTTCCACTACATAGAGAAGGAGCTATTGACCGCGCGTGGTGTGCTCCGGAATAACATCGTTCGGAAAATTGCCTACAGGCCGGACCCTTCCACGGTCTCCTACGTCAGGGAGCTCAATTCAAGAATTGTCAGACTGGTGGAAAACAGCTTTGCCTATGATATGTAAAAAAAGAAAAAAAACAGCTTTATAATCAACGAATTACAAATCCTATATAAATGAAAAGCAATCGCAGGAACTTTATCAAACGCGGCGCTCTGGCAGGCGCCGGTTTAGCGGGCATCCCGCTGCTGTCGCCTGATAAACCCGGATCTGTCGTAAAAGCAGAGACCGGCGGCGACCGGCGGCAGGACGCCCCGGCATTCAATATGTGCGGATATGCCGCTCCTGAAATGGAAACTGTCCGCATTGGTTTTATAGGGCTTGGAAGGGGAATGGCGCACGTTTCTGCAACCAGCCTCCTGGAAGGGGTCGAAATAAAAGGGTTGTGCGACCTGGTGCCGGGTAAAATAGAGCGGGCCCGGAAAAAGCTGGAAGGTACCGGTTTTACGCCTGAAATTTATACCGGCCACAAGGAAGCCTGGAAGAAAATGTGCGACCGGGACGATATAGATCTGATTTATATCTCAACACCATGGGATATGCATGCACCTATGGCGGTTTACGCAATGGAGCACCATAAGCACGTGGCAATAGAGGTTCCGGCAGCAATCACGATCGAAGAATGCTGGCAGCTCGTCGAAACATCCGAAAGAACCCGGAAGCACTGCATGATGGCGGAAAATACCTGTTACGACTTTTTTGAGCTGCTGACCCTGAATATGGCGCGACAGGGCTTTTTCGGGGAAATCGTACATTGCGAGGGTGCTTATATTCACCCGCTGATGGGTCTTGTCTTCAATAAAAATGTCTGGGATATGTGGCGTCTGAAAGCATCCATCGGTCCGAGCGGTAACCTCTATCCGACTCACGGGCTGGGGCCGGTTTGCCAGGTAATGGATATTAACCGCGGCGACAAAATGGATTTTATCGTTTCGGTATCAGGCAGGGATTTCCAGAAAAATGAAATGGTCAGGAAGCTGGCTGCAACCGACGATGCTTACAGGGAATACGTGGATAAGCCTTTTAACGGGAATATGAACACTTCCACGATCCGGACGGCAAAGGGAAGGACCATCATGCTGCAATATGACATTACTTCCCCCAACGTATATTCCAGGATCCACAAGATAAGCGGTACCAAAGCGGCAGCCCTGAAGTGGCCCGAGCCTGCCCGGATTTCAGTCGGGCACGACTGGATTAAACCGGAAGAATTTAAAATGCTGGAAGAAAAGTACAACCCTGCCATTGTCCGGAAGTTTGGTGAATTCGCAAAGGAGGCAGGAGGCCACGGAGGCGCCGACTTCCTGATGAACTGGCGGCTGATCGATTGCCTTCGTAACGGGTTGCCGCTGGACCAGGATTGTTATGATGCCGCTTCTTGGAGCTCAATAGTGCCGCTGAGCAAAGAATCGGTGGCCAGGCGGTCAGGCTCGGTCGATATCCCCGATTTTACGAGAGGCGCCTGGAAGACGAACCAGCCTGTAGATATTTCCCTGGAGAAAGGAGGAAGCACCAGGGTGATCAGGTAGTAGATACAAAAAATGATCAGCTTATTAAACCGGTTTCAGTATTTAATCGCGAATCGACCGTTGTAATCATCGCAACCCTGTAATGAGCAAATATCGGAATCCGGACCGGGACTTTACTCTGAGGCCATTAAAGGCATCTGAAAATTCCGGTTCCCCTGATCCGGGTAAGCCTGAAGAGGAAATCTGGGTTGACTTTAAGGAGGGAAGCGATGCAGCACTTTCGTATATTTATCGCCGGTATGCCGATCAACTCTTCAACTATGGTTGCCAGATTGTCGGCGATGAGCAATTCGTGCAGGACTGTATCCAGGATCTATTCATTGACCTGATCAGGAACAGGAATAACCTTGCAGATGTCCATTCCATAAAGGCTTATTTATTTGTATCGCTGAAACGGAAGCTGCTGCGGAAAATAGCAAAGGAAAGGATTAACCGGGCAGAAGAAATAAGCGGGCAGAATGAAGGGGGTTTTGAGATCATATGCTCGCAGGAGAGCAGTATGATCACCGATCACCTTGCCGCAGAAAGGGAGAGGCTCATCCATATGGCCTGCCAGAGGCTTACCAGGAAGCAGCGGGAAAGTATCCTGCTATATTTCTACGAAGGATTTTCCTACAAAGAGATTGCGGAGATCATGGGTATGGGCAAGGTAAAGTCGGCCCGCGTGATGCTTTACCGGTCGTTGGCTATCCTCCAGTCTTCCCTGGCTAAAGTGAAAGATCAGCTGCTCATCCTGGTCTTGATTTTTGTGCTCTTGCTTCTTTAGCTACTCCTGAACCCAGGCTCAAAAAGGGCCCTTCCGGGGCGTAAATCACTCCCTGCCCGCTACCTCCTCAAAAAAAGCTGAGTTCTTTGTAGCCATTTTCGCAGCAGCTATCTCTATAAGGCAAAGGATAAGCTATACTTATCTTAAGGACAAGCAATTACAACACCAATTTTATCACAATGGCAAATCATACAGACGAAGATTTAAACCGGTTTTGGGAGCTATGGAGAGACAAATATCCCGGGCAAAAAGAGGATTTTGAGCATGCATGGGAAAAGATCCGGTCCATGGTTTATAAAAATCAAAAGATGCTTTCGGATCGGGATTTTGACCGGATCTTCAGCCAGGTAATGGCATTTAAAGAGGAGCAGGACAAAAAGGCGGATGCCGGTATTTTTCCTATGAAAAGAAGGTTTTATCATTCGACCATTTTCCGGGTAGCGGCGGTGCTTTTACTCTGCTTTTCCTTTTCATTCGGCATTTACTATATCCGTACTAAAAGTGTACCTGATAGCATGCCGGTAAGCGCAAATATTATTGAGGAAACCGTTCCGATGGGTGAGAAAAGGACGATCAGGTTATCGGATGGAAGTGTGGTAAAGCTGAACTCGGGGAGCAGGCTCAGGTATGCCGACCGGTTTACGGGCAGCGAGAGGATTGTATCGCTTGAAGGGGAGGCATATTTCGATATTGCTAAAGATAAAACCCGGCCGTTCATCATCAATACGGGAGCAGTCAATACGAAGGTATTGGGCACCTCTTTTAACCTTCGCAGTTATAAAGAGGAAGAAAATATCGAGGTGGCATTGGTTTCAGGAAGCGTTGAAATTAATGACGCTCAGAAAAATGTAATCCTGCTGGAGCCTTCGGAAGCGGCCGTCTACTCAAAAAAGGCTAAAACACTACAGAAAAAAGCTTTCAACGCCAGGCTGGTTACCAGTTGGAAAGACAATATCCTGGTTTTTGAGAAAGACCCTATGCAGCAGGTGATCAGCAAGCTTGAGAGGTGGTACGGGGTGAATTTCAGGCTACAGCTAAAGAGCCCCATCGTTGGTTTATACAGTGGTGAATACAGGGATGAATCGTTGAGTGTAGTGCTCAGCGGTATCGGGTATGCTTCCGGATTTCAATACAAAATCGAGGGGAATCTGGTTACCATTAAGAACTAAAAAGGGCATTCGTACGGGGCAATTCAATTTAAGCATCATCAAGTATTTGACATTATGAAAAGTAAACTCTACCAAAAAATGTTGACCGGGTTAAAATTCCTGCTTTGCGGGCCCGGTACCGGTTTGCTGCTGCTGTTGACTCCAGACAAGGTGTCAGCGCAGGAACTAAGTATTTACGATGTCTATCTGTCTATCCAGATCAAGAATGGAACGCTTATCGACGCATTCAGGGAACTGGAAAAAAAGACCGGGTTTGTTTTTAGCTACAACGATGCCCGCGTCAAAGAAAACACGCGCACCAGTATCCACGCCGAGTCGGAATCGCTGGCGTCGATTCTCAGCCAGCTCTCCAAAAATGCCAATTTGAAATTCAGAAGGATCAACCAGAATATCCACGTTAGCCCGAGGGAATTATCGGAGTCGGCGGTAGAGGATGTGCCTGTAGCGCCGCAGGTCATACCGCAGGACATCACCGTTACGGGAAAGGTTATTTCATCGGATAACGAGGAGGCGCTCCCGGGTGTCAGCGTGATTGTAAAAGGGACCATGCAGGGTACGGTAACCGACACCGATGGGCATTATTCTCTTCGTGTCCCGGATCAGAATGCCGTCCTTGTATTCAGCTTCGTAGGGTATGTGTCGGGCGAGGTAATAGTAGGCAGCAAAACAGTGATCGATTTTTCGCTTGTCCCGGATGTGGCGATGCTCGATGAAGTAGTGGTCATCGGGTACGGGGAAGCCAACAAATCCGACCTCACCGGAGCGGTTAGCTCCCTGCGGGGAAAATCTGTTCAGGAGAGGCAAACCACCAAGGCCGCAAATGCGCTGCAGGGAGCGATCCCGGGTTTGATGGTTACGAGAAGCGACGGCAGACCGGGGGCAGATCCTGTGCTGAGGATCAGGGGTATTACCACGATGGGCAATAGCACGCCTTATATTCTGATTGACGGCGTTCCCGGAGACCTCAACAGGATCAATCCTTATGATATTGAGAATGTTACTGTCCTGAAGGATGGCGCTTCTGCCTCGATATACGGTTCAAGGGCTGCGTCGGGTGTGATATTGATCACGACTAAAAGAGGAAAGTCGGGTAAGCTGGACCTGACCTATTCTTATGAGCATGGTTTGCTCAAGCCGACCAGGATGCCGAAGTATATGGGCGCCGTGGAGTTTATGAAATTCATTAATGAACGGGACTGGAACGACCGGGGAAATACAGGGTCTGAGTATCCTACGTATGCAAAAGACCTGATCGATAACTATTCCAGCCTGCATGCGGAAGATCCGGAGGCTTACCCTGATACGGACTACGCTACGTTTTTTAAGGAGTATTCAGGAAGCAAAAGGCACTTGCTGAACATTAGTGCCGGAACCTCAAAAATGAGCACCATGCTGTCGGCTTCTTACAGCTCCAACAGCGGATTCCTGGACATGCAGGCTTATAAAACCCTTACTTTAAGAAGCAATAATGACATCACGTTTAATAAAGTGCTCGCTGCCCATTTTGACATCAGCTACCAGAACTCCAGGGAAGACAGGGAAAACGGGTACGGGATGATCAACCTGCTGAAGCGGATGCCTAACGCCCTGCCCTTCTGGAGCGACGGGAGAGCGGCCTCCTCCATCTCGATTTATGCGGCGGATATGGCAAGGGCGCGACTGGGCGGGATAAACAAAGTGTGGAATGACGACATCCGTGCCAGGTTGGCTGTCGACATTACCCCGCTAAAGGGGCTGAAGCTGACAGGCGTGGTTTCTCCTTATTTTGATTTTTACAGGAGAAAAGCGCATTTGAAGCAGGTGCCCCTCTATCTCAAGGGACAAACCAATATTGCAGGCTATGCGAACAGCGCGGCCAGCACCAAAGTGGAGGAGGACAGGAATCACAGCAATTCCGTGATGGGCCAGCTGTTTGCGAACTATTCCACCACTTTTTCCGGCGACCACAACTTCGATGTGATGGCCGGGTACGAGTCCTTTTACTCCTTTAACGAGACCCTCTCGGCATCGCGCGACCAGTACGAGCTGCATAATTACCCTTATCTTAATGTAGGGCCGCTTACCCTGAGGGATAACAGCGGGGGGGCTTCCGAGTCTGCATTGCAGTCTTATTTCGGAAGGCTGATGTACAACTTCAGAAGTAAATACCTGCTGCAGTTGAATGCAAGATATGACGGCTCGTCCCGTTTTCACCCGGACTACCGGTGGGGCCTGTTTCCGTCTGTTTCAGCAGGCTGGGTCATTACGAAAGAACGGTTTATGGAGGACATTAAACCATTGTCGCTACTGAAGGTCCGGGCGTCGATGGGGTCGCTGGGGAACGAAAGATCGCTGGGCAGCTATCCTTACCAATCGACTATTGCGTTCACCAACGTCCTGTTGTATTCCGGCCAGACCGCCGTGTCTTCACAGGCGGCCTATGTGCCGCGATACCCGATCCGTGACATTTCATGGGAAACGACTACCACGTGGGACCTGGGCCTGGAAGCCGGCTTCTTTAACGGCCACCTGCAGCTGACGGCAGACTACTTCAGAAAGACGACCAGGGATATGCTGCTGGCGCTGGAGATACCGAGATATGTCGGCCTGGCAAACCCTAGCCAGAACGCGGGAGAGATGTATACGAAGGGATGGGAGCTGGATCTTAGGTACAGCAACCATATCGGAGACCTGTATTACATGATATCCGGCAATATTTTTGATTCCAGGTCTATTATAGGAGATCTGAAAGGAACCGAGTTCCTGGGAAGCCAGGTAAGAAAGGAAGGCAGCGAATTCAACGAATGGTACGGGTACCAGACCGACGGGCTGTTCCAGACCCAGCAGGAAGTGGACAATTCGGTAACATTGAGGGCGAATACCAAGCCGGGGGATATCCGGTACAAGGATCTCAGCGGCCCGGAGGGCGTTCCTGACGGAATTATCAATCAATACGACCTGACCTTGCTCGGGGGATCCCTGCCACGGTATCAATACGGGAGTAATATCAATCTCCAGTATAAAAATTTCGATCTGTCCGTAGTGCTGCAGGGCATCGGGAAGCAGAACAGCTATCTGGATATGAGCATGGTGATACCGGATCATTTCGGCGTACCGGATTTCGTCTACGGGAAAACCTGGAGCCATTATAACGATGCAGAGACAAACAGGCAGGCCTTCTACCCGATCGGCGGCGAGCTGGGCAGGACCCACAACTACGAGACTTCAGATTACTGGTTGTTCAATGGAAGCTATTTCAGGCTTAAAAATGTTATTCTGGGCTATAATGTATCCAGTGATATTGCCAAAAAGATAGGAATGAAAAGCCTGAGAGCATCCGTGAATCTTACGGATATATTTTCCATAGATAAGTATCCCCAGGGTTACGACCCCGAGCAAGGGACGGGACGGGGCTACTTTATGACGAAATCCTACATATTCAGCTTATCCGCTAATTTTTAAAGTTGAAGCGCAATGAAAAATAAAATCCTGTATATCCTGTTGGCCGGAGTTGTCCTTGACTCATGCCAGACAATGGATCTGAATCCTTTGTCGAATGCATCTGCCGAAACCTGGTTTTCGGATGACCGGGAGGCCAGAATGTCCCTGGATTATTTATATGATATGAAATTCTGGGATTCTAACCCTACTCTGACGAGCGTGATCGATCCGAGGTGGCTCGACTCCTGGTCGGATGATCTGACCTGCAGAGACAGGCTGAATACGATGACCAATGGCAGCCTGGACGGGAATTCGGCCTATGTGGTAGAAGCATGGGGGCGATACTATGAAGCCATCGCTACAGCCAACCTGGTCATGGAAAGGCTGGAAAATCCGAGTGGCGCCATTCAGCAGGCTACGCTGAAGCAATATATCGGGGAAGCAAGGTTCGTAAGAGCGGTGCAGTATTCAAAGCTGATCTTTCACTGGGGGGATGTCCCTTATGTCGAGAAGAATGTAACGATAGAGGAGGCATTCAGGCTGGGAAGAACCCCTAAATCGGAGATCCTGCAAAAGATCTTTGCTGATTTTGACTATGCAGCCGAAAACCTTCCGGCGTCTTATTCCGGGAGAAAGTATGCGACGAAAGGTGCGGCATTGGCTTTGAAAGCACGGATCGCTTTATTTATGGGCGAATACGCAGTAGCGCGGGATGCCGCCAAAGCCTGCATGGATCTTAAGGTCTATGAGCTTTACCCGGATTTTGAGCAATTGTTCCTGTCCAGGACCAAGTATTCTGTAGAGACGATCTTCGCCATTCCCCGTTCCGTCAGCCTGAACCTGTATGTACCCTACTGGGGAACTACCTACGAACCGCTTTCCAGGATCAGGGGCGCTGCCTACATCCAGCCCTCCTGGGATTTGTTCAGCTCTTTTCTATGCACCGATGGATTGCCGATAGACAAATCTC
The DNA here is from genome assembly GCA_037191015.1 of Spirosomataceae bacterium. Classification (GTDB taxonomy): domain Bacteria; phylum Bacteroidota; class Bacteroidia; order Cytophagales; family Spirosomataceae; genus Ravibacter. The sequence continues at coordinate 362,048 of JBBCKD010000001.1, read as the reverse complement.
CGCTGTACAACCCGAGAAAGCCGTTCGAAAACCGTGATCCCAGGTGCACGGCCACCATAGTGGAGCACGGAACCATGTTCGGCTATTGGAAGTATGAGCCGCACCCCGATACGATGACGGTAGTAGATGTCACGACAGGTCAGGCGGTGGCCAATACCAACAACAGGGCGGTAATTCAATGGGGCTCCTTCAACGGACTGGCCTGGAAAAAAGGAATAGATCTCGCCTGGTATAGCACCGGCAATCTCATCGACCCCGATCATGTGATCATCCGCTATGCCGATGTAATACTGATGTATGCGGAGGCAATGATCGAGCTGGGCACCATAGACCAGACGGTGCTGGATGCTATGAACAAAGTCCGCGCCCGGGCCTATAAAAATGGCAGCTACCCGGAGATTACCGCCGGCAGCCAGGCTGAGCTGCGGAAAATACTGAGGGTAGAAAGGAGGATGGAATTTGCTTTTGAAGCACGCCGCTATGCAGACATCATCCGGTGGAGGCTTGCCGAAAAAGTATTGAACGATAAAGACTACGGGTTGCTCGATCCGGATGAGCTCAGGCAAAAGGTGGTACGGCAGGGCCTGTGGTTTTTGCCCGGAATACCTGCTATCGACGAGGATGGCACGTCTGATTTCAGTAATCTGTATGATCGGGGATTGATCAAACTGCTGTCGGTAAGATCTTTTGACAAATCCAAGCATTATTTATGGCCTGTTCCGACCAAAGAGCTGTTGATTAATTCAAACCTCACCCAGAACCCGGGCTACTGAGACCTGATATTTTCTGAATCCCGCGTGAGATAGCTGATCATAAACTTTGCCAGTAATGAAGAAAACTGATTCCAGGAGAGTCGGGAGGGTAATAATTGCACTTCCGATAGTGGCTCTCACTTTAGTATATGCGGTTTATCCGCTCTATTTCCATGAAAATAAGAGACTATATTTTTCCTGTTCTCCGGAAAACGACCTTTATAAGATTATGACATCGAAGGGAAGGGAGTATGCCAGGTTTTCCGGTCCTGAGGAGGCTGTGGATGCGGCGCTTCCGGGCTCAGGGGTGCTGATCCTGGCGGACCGGTATCCGGAGCCGACTAAAATTCCGCCAATCGTTTATGAAAAAGCTGCATCGAAGAAATTGCGGCTGTTCGTGGAGTACCCCGACTATCTTCCGGGCGCCGTTACCGGGAAGCCAAAGCGTGCAGAAGTATGGGAAAGAGCGGTTGTTGCTACGGAAAGTTTTAACCCGGATCTGCAAAAGCTCCGGATACTGCAGCTGAGCGACTGCCAGGTATTGCCTATCGATCCGGATAGCGTCTCGCTGAAGCCCGCCGACCTGGTTTTAGCCCGTATCGCAGGATATAACAAGGCCGTCTACGGCCTTCCGGATACAACCAAACCCTTGCTCGTGCAAATAGAGGGGCAGGACATTTTCGTGTCGACCACAAAACTTAGCCAGTTTGTCACTGCGCGCTATGGCCCCGCCGCCGCATGGACACCCATATGGAACAACGTATTGTCGTGGCTCGGCCAGTCTTCCGCATTGAAGCTGCCGGATTGGGCTCCCTCGGTAGGCACTTCTTTCACCCGCGATGAGAAACTGCCGGACAACGCCGAGGATCTTGCCCTGGAAAGGGGAATTAAATGGTATCGCGGCTTTTTGCTGGATGAGCCATGGGTGAAGAAATCCGAAAAAACGGGCTGGAAGCAGATCGGCGGCAGCCCGGTGGTTCCGCCCAAAAGGCCTGACGAACCTTACGGCGACGGACGGTTCGGCATACTGGAAGGGCATGTTTCATACATTATGGCGGATGGCAGCCAGCCGAGACGGAACTTCCCCAGGGCCGATTGCAATGCAGAATCGGCTATGGCATATGCGCTTGGGTCATTAACGGAAGGCAATGATGAATATGCCGGGATTTCGAACAACCTGATGGAGTATCTTTTCCACACTTCAGGTATGTTCCAGGGCCCGCCGGCCAGGCCGGCTGACGGCTGGTTCGGGTTCTTCGGCTGGTACCAGGGCGGCGGAAAGTATAACGACAGCGGCTCGGACCTGTACTGGGGGAACGATAATTCCAAGTCGCTGATCAGTACAATGGTGACGGCCTCCGCTTTGAAGACCGACCGGTGGGATGAGCAGCTCGTAGCCGGGATCCTGGCTAATTTCCGTACTGCCGGCCCGGAAGGATTCCGTAACGGCATTGCTTTGAGAAAAAATGAGCTGAAGAAAGTCGGCTGGGAGCATTACGCAAAAAATCGTATGATAATACCCTGGCCGCAGCGCGAAGCTTGGGCGTGGGCAAATTACCTGTGGCTGTACGACAAGACAAAATATGAACCCTTGCTGGTACAGGCACGGAAGGCGATACGACTGACCATGGAAAAATATCCTAAAAACTGGCTCGTCGCATTACACCAGCTGCAGATGGAGCGCGGACGTATGCTGCTGCCGCTGGCGTGGCTGGTGCGGGTGGACGACACGCCTGAGCACCGGCGATGGCTTTACCAGGTAATTAACGATATGGTGGCGCGTATGGACAAATCAGGCGCTATCCAGGAAGAAATGATTGCGACAAGCTTAACTTCAAACGAAGATTATGGCGGAAGTGAAACTTCGATCGTTCACCTCGACGGCGATCCCTGTGTGGATGTCTTTTACGCCATGGCGCCCGCCTTTCTGGGTATGCATGAAGCAGCTGTGGTGACCGGTGACAAACGCCTGGCGGAGATTTCCGATCGTATGGCCGAATTCCTGGTGCGTATCCAGGTGCGGAGCGAAGACCATAGCGATCTTGACGGAGGCTGGTTTCGGGCCTTCGACTATAGCAACTGGGAATATTGGGGCGCCAATGGCGACACCGGCTGGGGCGCGTGGTGCTCGGAAACCGGCTGGCTGCAGTCGCATGTTGTGGCTGCGCTGGCAATGAGAAAACTGGAGACTTCGCTTTGGGACATGACGCGGGCCAGTAAAATAGCCGGTAAGTTCGAGCAATATCGTCGTGAAATGGAGATCGACAAGGCAGTTGAAATATGGAAAAACTCGCCGCCACTCGACAAACCGCATATCGGGATGGGCATAGTTCCCGAACTGAGCCAGCAGCCTGACCACCTTTACCCGGGAAAAGAAGCTGAGGGATTGGTGGACGGGCTCTTCGGATCTGCCTCGAAAATTGATTCGCGGTGGACCGGTTTTCGGAATGTGGCCGTGGAAGCTACTGTGAAAGTCAGGACAAATTCCCTGGTTCACTACATCGGAGGACGTTTTATGCACGATCCGTCAAAGGGTATTTATTTCCCGGACCGGCTGGAAGTATCGGCTTTTAGAAATGGAGAGTGGCGTTTTGTGGGCGAGCTTGAAATAGACCAGCCCGAAGACGAAAAAACGGCGGTAGCACAGGAATTCGGCGTGGAGCTCACCGACTGCATGACCCCACAGATCCGGCTGCGTATCGTAAGCCGCAAGATTCCGGGCAGCCAGGAACCTTCATGCATGCTTATTGACGAGCTGGTCACCCATTAGCGTATCCCTGCCTCATGAGTGACCGTCCTTCCCCTACCCCGCAGCACAAATTTATCGTCATAAATATCCAGGACACCATATGCGTTGCTGCTTTCCGTCTCTACCATTCCTTCAGTTGTAATACAGGGGATTCCTTTGTATGTTCCGAAGGCACCTACATGATGATGACCGCTGATAACGCCTTTTACGCAGGAAAACGACGAGAGCGTTTCCAGAATTTCCTGATCGTTTAAGGCGGTAAACTCTTTCACCGGGAACAAAGGATGATGCGAAAACACCATAACGTTGATACGCTTCTTATCTGCCTTCTTCAGAAGCTTCGTCAGCCATTTCATCTGCTCCTCACTGATGGCGCCGTTCCAGCTTTTATCATTATTCCGTCCCCGTGCACCGATCCTCGCCTGCACGGCTGCCAGCTCTTTTTCCTTTTCAGTCCCTTTTGTGTTGGCATAGGAAGCTATTTCGTTGGTGTTCAACATAATAAACAACCACTTTCCATACCGGAACGAATAGTACTCTGCAGGCATTCCCAATTGCTTATACAGGGCTTTATTGTCGGTGATTCCTACGTAATCATGGTTCCCGGTAGTATTGTATACTTTCTGTTCGAGCGTTTTCAACCTGGTCAGAACCGCTTCCATATCCGCCGGATTCCTGTCTACCAGGTCGCCGAGATTGACGGAAAAATTTACCTTTTCGCCGTTGAGATCAGCGACGCAGTCTTCCAGTTTCTTAAGAGAATTCCTGTAATACCGGGTACCGGCCGGATCGATATCACCATATTGGATATCGGCAATGATACCGATGCGTATGAGCGGCTGACTGTAAGCGACCGGCAGCAATAGAAACGAAAGAACGCTGAACACCAAGAATTTAAGTACTGACGGCATCATAATCATACGGATTAAAAGTAGCGGCGCGGATCCTTCCAGGTATTTCCTTCCGCGGATGACGTGCAAACTTCGTAATTTTCCGGGACCCATCTCCGTACCTTTTCATCTTTCAGCTTCAAACGCCAGCTCTTTCATCGAAAACAGGTTATCCCCTTTTTTCAAACTCACTTCCTTTACCTGCTGACGGTACCGTACCCTGCATACCCTGTCTCCGGGACTATAGACCGAAAGCGACACAGGCATGCCGTTCTGCCATTTAATGTCTACCGTATAGTTGCCCCGCGCTTTCAGACCGGTTATGCTGCCTTCCTTCCAGGAAGCGGGTAACGCGGGAAGAATGTGAATCTCGTCATTGTGCGATTGCAGCAGCATCTCCGCGATCCCGGCAGCCCCGCCCATATTGCCGTCTATCTGGAAAGGAGGGATGGTATTGAAAAGGTTGCCGAGGGTGCTTTGCTGCAGCAGCCTCTGTACCTGGTCACCCGCTTTTTCGCCGTCATACAGTCTTGCGTAGAAATTGATGATCCAGGCGCTGCTCCAGCCTACGTGCCAGGTACTGTGAGCCATCCGCCGTTCGATGGTCTTCTTTGCCGCCTCAAACAAAGCCGGGGTATCTTTTGTAATCAGCGAGAGCGGATACAATCCCAGCAGGTGAGAAATATGGCGGTGGCCGGGCTCCGCCTCTTCATAGTCATGAATCCACTCCTGCAGCGTCCCGTTCGCGCCTACCTTCATGGGAGGAAGCCTCTTCAATGTCGCTTTCAGCTTATCCGCCAGCTCTGCGTCCCTGTTCAATACGGTCGCGGCTTTTATGAAATTGGAGAACAGCCCGTGAATGATCTGTGTATCGATCGTGGCGGCGTAACATAGGTACGTTTTCTCTTTTTTGTCGGTACCCGGGACAAAAAAAGCGTTTTCGGGTGAATGGGAAGGATTTGTCACCAGGTAGCCTTCCGGCGATTCTACCAGGAAACCGAGCACAAACTGCACGGAGCCTTTCATCACCGGGTAGGCGGTCTGCTCAAGATAATGCCTGTCGAGCGTAAATTCGTAGTGCCTGAAAAGCGGGAAGGTCATCCACGGCCCGGCCATGGGAGACAGGCCCCAGACCCCGTCTGCTACGCCGGTCCGGCCGAAAACGTCGGTCAGGTGATGCAGCGTCCATCCTTCTGTTCCGTACATGGCTTTTGCCGTCCGGCTGCCGGGCGCCGTCAGCCTGGTCAGGAAACCGGACAGCGGCTCCGTCGTCTCCGGCAGGTTGGCTACCTCTGCCGGCCAGTAGTTCATCTGCAGGTTGATGTTGGTATGAAAATCCGAATTCCACTTCGCGGTGTAAAGGTCGTTCCAGACGCCCTGCAGGTTTGCGGGAAGCTTCCCGGGTTTGCGGGAAGAAGCCATGAGAAGATAGCGCGCGTACTGGAAGTAAAGTGTGATCAACCCATTGTCCTGCTTACCTGATTTCACCGCCGCTACGCGTTCGTCTGTCGGCAGGTGGTCCTCGTTGTTTCTGCCCAGCCGGAACTTCACCCGGTCGAACAAACGCCGGTGGTCGCTTTCGTGCTGAGACCGTAGTGCCGAAGGGTCAGTTCCCTGCACCTTGCCGAGTATCGATTTGCAAACCTCGAGAGGACGTATGGATGCATCGGTATCGAGCTGATCAAAATTGTAGTCGGTTGCAGCCGTCAGCACCAGCGTTACATGACGCGCTTCCGAAATCCTGAGACCGGAGGAGCCCTGGTCTGCAAAAGAAACGACTTTACCGTCGCAGGCCAGGACCTGCATCGCCGAGCAGAACCGCATGTGCTTTCCTCCGGGTCCCATCAGCGGCGAGTCTTCGTCACGGATCCGGCCTTCAAACCAGGCGGTTCCATCCTGGTGGCGGTACTGATCCACATCCTTCTCCCTGACCAGTGAGACGTCAGCGCCGAAAGCCTTGTCTGCGCTTAGTTGTATCACGATCACATCATGCGGAGCAGAAGCATAAACCTCCTGCTGAAAGTTAATGCCACCGGCCTTGTATTCAGTTTTGGATATCCCTTTGTCCAGCATAAGGGAGCGCCTGTAATCTACGGGGGCTTCATCCCAGTGATACCGGATCAGCACGTCGCCCAGCGTCTGGTAGGACCTGATACGCGGAGGAGTACCCAGCAGGTATTGATCGGAAAGCTCCCAGGCTTTGGTATACTCGCCCCTGAACAGCGCCTGCCTGACAGCCGGCAGTTGCTTCAAAGCCTGCGGGTTGTTGTTATCGATCCTGCTCCCCGCCCAGACGCTTTCCTCGTTAAACTGGATCCTTTCCGTGCCGTGATCTCCGAACACCATGGCGCCCATGCGGCCGTTCCCCACCGGCAGCGCCCCGGTCCACTCCTTTGCGGGAGCGTTATACCAAAGCTCGTTTTCTTCCTGCCCCTGCACCCGGAAAGTGCAAAGGAGGCTCACCGACAGCATCAACAGGTAAAGGGTACGGCTTTTCTCCATCATAGAAGATACGTTATCAGGTTAAGCCCCTGCCGGGTGTACGGTTTTACAGCCGGCGGTCAGGGCAGGGTTCGGATCAGGATATCAACCATGCTTCCGCCTGGCAGGCCGACCGGCATAAGACCTGAACACAGGCTCAAGGTCGAGGGTATCGCCCAGCATGACCTGCTGGCGGGTCAGACGCGTTTTCATTTCTTCCAAAACAGGGCGGTGGCGGCGGTCTTGTGCCAGGTCCTGCGTTTCGTCCGGATCTTTTTGCAGATCAAACAGCATCAGCTTTGCCGCTTCGGGATACACAATGAGCTTGTACCGGTCGGTGCGGACCATCCGTTGTAAATTCATATACGCCCCGTAGATCTCATCGTAAGGCGATTTTGCTTTGGCATTGCCGGCCATCGGGAGCATACTGTTGAAAAAGACTCCTTCGGGTTTGTTGATCTTCGCCATCTGGTAAGCGGTAGGCACCACGTCCTGGAGATATACCTGCTGCCGCCTTTTTTCCCCTTTCGGTATGCCCGGTCCGGAAATAACCAGGGGTACCCGCACGCTGTGGTCATACATATTCTGCTTGCCCATGAGCCCGTGACGCCCTACCGCCAGTCCGTGGTCGGAAGTAAAGATGATATAGGTATTTTCCAGCTTCCCTGTCCGGGCCAGGGCCGACAGTATCCTGCCTATCTGTTCGTCGAGGTGGGTAATGGAGGCATAGTACTCCTGTATCTGCTTCTTCACCGCATATGCCGTCCGGGGAAAAGGCGCCAACTGCTCGTCCCTCAGGCCGGCGCCGGCGCCGATCTCTTCCCTGAAAGGATACAGATCCATGTAGTTGGCCGGTACCCTGATCTTTTCCAGCGGGTACAGATCGACAAACTTCTCAGGCGCCTGGCGGGGATCGTGCGGCGCATTGAAGGCCAGGTACATAAAGAACGGGCCCGGCTTCCGCGCGGCTGATTCCATAAAGCCGACGGCATCGTCTGCCAGCACTTCGCTCCAGTGCCGGCCTCCCTTCCAGAACCCTTCAAACTTCATATTCCACGGGGTCCAGAGCGTATCGTTTTCCGACAGCGGACGGTTGTATCCTTCAGGTGTCTGATTGGGCATACCCGGCCGCTCGTTTACCACGTGATCTATGATTTTGGACGGATCCGTCCTGACATGCCATTTGCCGGTCATGTAGGTTTCGTACCCGGCTTTCTTCATCTGCTGAACCCAGAGCTGCTCCGCAGAGACCAGGCCGGAGAGATCCCTTTCAATTTTCTGCGCCTTCCACAGCGACTTCCCGGTAAGCAGCATGGTACGGCTCGCAACGCAGATCGCTCCGTGCCAGCCTCCCATATTAAAGGCGTGGGTAAAAGTGGTACCGCCGGCCACCAGCGCATCCAGGTTAGGGGTGATGACCTCATCGCCGCCCAGCGCATGGATGGTGTTGTAGCGCTGATCGTCCGTGAATATGAATACGATATTAGGCTTGCCGGGGCTCTGATCCTTCCCGGAAGACATGCCCGTCAGATCAAAACATTGAACCAGAAATAAACCGGTAAGGAATAGCGCCGATAGCCGATAGCTCATGGCTATTTCATCTTTTATGATTGATGATGAACAATTTCTCTTTTGATAACACCGGCTACCTGCTCTGCCAGTACTTTGCTCCCCTCTTTGGTAAAATGTACATTCTTGGGGATCTGCAGCTCCGTCATCTGCGGTAGGACGAAGCCGTGGAGGTCGTTGATCAGCACGCCGTTCCTTTTCATGATCTTCAGGGCAGCACGGTTATATGCCTTTGCATCGGAAGCCCGGCGCAGCGGACCGTCCGGCTTGTCAGGAAACGGGGTAGTTGTGGCAAAAATCAAAACCGCTCCTGTCTTTTTCAGCTTCTCCACGATAGCCTTCAGGTTACGGGCGTACTGTTTCACGTCAGCCTGCTTCGGGTCTTCTTCGCGGGTACTGTTCTGATGCGTAACCGGGTCTTCGTGCTTCAGGTCGTGAAGGCCGAAATTAAAGTGTATCACATCCCACCGGGAAGTACCCAGCCACGTATCTATTTTTTTCACGCCATTTGTAGTTCCCTGGCAGTTTTCTCCGGGTCTCGATACTTCTGCCACTTCTTCCAACAGCTCTTTGACGTGCGGCGTATACCCGATCGAGATGGAATCGCCAAGAATAAGCACTTTAGGCAGGGGTTTTAACAAATGCAGCGGGAAAGCGCCTGAAGGCAGGGCCGCCAGCAGCCCACCAGTTATTTTCAGGAATTTTCTTCTGTCAGATCTCATCATAAGGTCGGTTGTTTATTCTACAATCAGGTTTCCTCTCATGGTCATGTAGTGGCCCGGGAAGGTACACACAAACGGGTATATTCCGGGTCCGGGGGCTACAAAATAAATAGTTTCCCTCGTATCGGGCTGCAGCAGACCGGTATGAAACAACACCTGCTCACTCAACGGTACCCAGTGAAGCTCAGGGCCTTTTAACCCCATTTCCAGCGCCATGGCTCCTACTTTATCCACTGCATCGCCGGGCATCGTGATCACCAGGTTGTGCAGCATATCGTCGTTGTTGTTGAATGTCAGCGCTATTTTCTGTCCGGCTCTGACTTTTATCTCTGCTATATCAAAGAGCATCCCAGGCCTGGTACCTATAGTCAGCGTCTGATCGGGGTTGCTCCATCCTTCCGGCAACTGCCTGGTACGCTTGTGACTAGCCTCGTCGCCGGCCCCTTCATATACATGGGCTTCGTGAGCGGCGGCTCCGACGATCTTTCCTCCCGGCACGTTGTTGAGGGTGTAGTATCCTACAGCATGCCGCAGCGGCTTCCCTTCCGCCGACTTCACGCCATGGGCTTTGACTTCGTGTATATACCCCTTGCGCAGCCCGTGCACAATGAGCTGCGCCGACATCCGGTCGGGCGACAGCCGTACTTCATGTACCATACAGTCCCGCTGGTTCAGCACTTTGCTGCCATACCTGCTCCAGTAGTGGTAGGTAAAGCTGATCACCGAATAAGCTGAAGGGCCGGAGGCCGTTGCCGGATCGGCCGGTTGCGTAAACTCCAGCAGAAACCCGTCAGGCCTGGCTTTGATGGTCTTGATTTCAAACGGCGTCTTACCGGTCCAGCGTAATCGCTGAAGCCCGAACGGCTCCGGGCCGACCGAATTCCATCCCCGGCTGGTCATCCCGACAAACATCGACCGGTCAGTCCCCCATTTCATCCGGAACACCCCCGACGAAAAGCCTTCGACAAAGGGGAAGCAGGCGCCCTGGTACTCACCCTCTACTTCTTCGAGGAATACCCGCATTACTTTGCTGTGTCCCTGGTCGCCTGCGAACATCTGCCCGCTGAAAGGCCCGAACGCCCCTTTCGTATCATCAAACAGCATATCGGATGTGGAAACGCCCATGATCCCGTGCGGAAACCAGACTGCAGGGAGCTTGAATTCCTTTATATCGGCCGCTATTTCGTGCATCGGCAAACCGGTATTGAGGATCTCCTCTTTTTTCAGCTTCAGGGGAGAACCGGGCTCCGAAGTCCACTTCAATCCCGCCGGGTTCCCGGCGAAGTCACCTTTCTTCAGGTGGGTAATACGCCCGGCGCCTACCCAGTCGCCCTGGTTTTCGCTGTAGAAAATATCGCCTTTGCTGTTTACTACCAGGCCGGCCGGCGACCGGAGCCCCGTTGCAAGCGGTGTCATTTTTCCCTTCGGCGTTATCTCCACCAGCCAGCCGCGCCATTTGGCAAGGCTTTCGCCCCTGCCTACCCATGAAAGGTTAAGCGTAGCCAGCATATTCCCTTTGGGCGTAAAAACAGGTCCGTAGGAATACTCATGGTAGTTACCCGACAGCGGCCATGCATAGATAGTCCTGAACCTGTCGGCAACCCGGTCTTTATCCGTATCGGTCAGCGAAGTGAGCTCGCCTCTCTGGGCAAGAATGAACCCTCCCGACTGCGAAGCCAATCCCAGCGGTTCGTGCAGACCGGACGCAAACTTCCTGAAAACCGGGGCTTCTCCTTCCTCCAGGTACGGATTTTCAAGCACCCAGACTTCACCCCTGCGCGTGGCGATGCCCAGTTGCCGCCCGCTTTCAGTAAAAGCCATTCCGCCCACTTCCAGCGATATCCCGGCGGGAACGGGTATGGTCTCGATCCGGTAATAGTCGTCACCTGTCATGTTCTGCGCCGGTATGGGGAGCGTCGCGACCAGGATCAGCAAACCGGCCAGGAATTTCGGAAACACCCTTAACTGTTGATGATTGATTACCACGATATGATGTACTCTATTTCTGAAACCCCGTTTCTGCCCGACCTGAGCAGTATTTCCTGTCCTCCCGCGTTGGTGCGCAACTCCGGCGTAAGCCCTTTGCTCCTTAGCGTAAGGTAATATTCCTTGTCATTGACCAGGTAATCGCCCCCGGGCAACTGCTCTACCACAGTACCGGAAGCGACTCTGAATGTATAGGGTTGCCTGGCCCTGACTCTCAGCTTCCTGGCGAGGCTCCTGCCCCCGCGGCCGGGAACGAGCTTATCCGACACTTCCAGGCCCTCTGCGGTATAAAAAAATTCAGGTATGCCTTCCTTATCCAGCACATACTCTTTCAACTGCAGTTGTACCGGCCCGCCGCCGGCTTTGCTGAAGTCATGACCCGCTTTCATAGGAATGACCGGTCCGAGCGGCACCGCCACCTGCAGGTTCCCCCGTCTGTGCCACATCGGGGTAGCATCCAGGAAGCCGCCGTCCCATACCTGCAGCAGGCTCCCTGTCTGCAGATCTACCGTGAAATGCGTTCCCTGGAGGGTTCCGACCGAAATACAATGCGTCTTCTTTTCTCCCCCGGTATTCACAAAACTTCGCTGTACCTGTGCTTTGTCTTCTCCGGTACGGATCAGGACCGGCTCTACATGGGGCTCTGTAAAAACGGATCCCTGCGAATGGAGGGGATGTGCTTCCATACCCGGTCCCTCCACGTACAAGGCCAGTCCTTCGCGCCATTGAAGCGGCTTGTTGTACATCAACTCAAACGGTACCCGGTCCTGTTTTACCCGGTAGTGACCGGCAGCTACCCGGTCGAACGGGTTGGCTCCGTCGTGAACAATGGTCGTATCTCCGCCCATCACCAGCATACCGCCGCCCCCGGCCTGCATGCTGAACAGGTAGTCGCCTTTCTCCGGGAATTGCATTTCTCCCCTGAAAAGCAGGAGAAACGTATCCCCGGCTCCCTCCCTTCGCCACGAAAGGCTGTCTGCCTGCCCGGTGGTCCCTGCGTTTTGCCGGGTGAAGTTCCTGAGCGAATCTCCCGGGGTGGGATATTCCGTGCACACCAATTGATGAAGCGAGACTTTTTCCCGGTTGTAAAGCTTATACCTTATATTCCGGAGCGCTATTTTACCGTGGTTCCCCTGGATCATCAGCGGCCCGTACGGCCTCTCATCGGTATAGGCGCCCGAGCGCGTAGGCCCGCTGACGGCGACATCTTTCTGAACCGTCACACCGTTTACAGACACCGTGACAAACCTGGCATCGGCGGTTTTCCTTCCGTCGCTGTCAAATTCAGGCGCCCTGAAGTGTATGTAAATTTTCTGCCAGAGTCCCGGCGCCCTGCAGGCATTGACAAGCGGCGCGTAGCCCTCATATCCCTGCTGTGTAACAGGGTTGGTACGCTGGTAAATGCCGCCCATATCGCCGTAGCTTACTTTGTCTTTTCCCCAACTGTCGAGAAGCTGGACTTCATAGCGCCCTTGCAGGTATATCCCGGAATTAGCGCCTTTGGCCATGAGAACTTCCAGCTCGAGCTCTATATCCCCGTGCTCAAAGCGGGAAAAAAGGTGGGCCCGGGAACGGGCATCCATGACGTTGGCCAGGATGCCCGTTCCCGGCCATGCGGACAGATCTCCTTCCGCATTACGGTCTGCTCTCACGTTGCCGGCTACCTGCCAGTTTGCACCGCTAGTTTTAAAAGCGGACAGATCTTCCAGCGAAACCGCCGTATAGGGAAGGCGGTGCCCGGTGTCCGGCGGCTGGGCCCGCACTGACGCAAGGCTCAGAAAAAACAGTGCTGAAATCATACTGCGCCGCCGCCGCGGTACCCGTATTAATGTTATAATCATGTCACCACTTCGTGGTTTGCAGGTGATATCGGTTTTTGTTCTCTACCGACGTTATTGATAGTCTTCTCCTTTTGCGCTGCGAAGGCACGAAGCCAGCCACTGTTCATAAGCCTCAGCCATGGCAGATACACGCTCCCGGTTCGCCGCCGATACGTCTGTCGATTCATATGGATCGTTCAGCAGATCATATAATTCGTAGCTGGCGCCATCATCCGGAGAGTAGAGCTTAAAGCGGTCGTCGGTATAAGCCCTCTGCTTGTAGGACTTGAATGCTATCGGGTGATTGCGCCGATCGTCGCTGCTTTCCAGCAGGCCGATGATATCGACGCCATCCAGGGGAAGCGGATGGGCCGCCGGATCTTTCCCGAGGATGGCCAGGATCGTAGGCAGGTAGTCGGAGGTAGAAACGGGTACGGATACTTTCCGGTGGCTGCCAAACCTGGCCGGCCATTCCAGGAGTCCCGGCACGCGTATCCCCCCTTCATAAAGACTACCTTTTCTCCCCCTGAAAAGCCCGGGAACGCCCTGCTGCCTCTTCCCCGGATGCTGCGCTATTCCGCCTCCTTCCCCGGCGGGGCCGTTATCGGAGGTAAAGAAGATGATCGTATTCTCTTCAATTTTCAATTGTCTTAAAAAGCTTCTCAAACGCCCGATCTGTTCATCCATAGCAGTAATGCACCCGTAGTAATGCTGCCGGTCCTCGTCGAAGCCCGCGTACCGGGCCCGGTACGCGGGCCCGGCCACCACAGGGCTGTGAGGAGCATGAAACCATATTACAGAAAAGAAGGGGGTCTTATTTTTTACTGATTTCTCTATAAAAGGCAGGGCTCTGTCTACAATAACCCTGGAGTCATCTCCCTCCAGGTTCCCGGTCTCTTCCCGGTCCGGCGCTGTCCAGTACCTGGAGGGCACTGACTGGGCTTTCATGGGATCCCAGGTGGGAACCGCGATTTCGGTGGCCAAAACGGTATCGAATCCGAACGACCATGGCGGGGCGAAGTGCTCCCGCTCTTTTTCCTTCCCGCCCCTATGCCCGTCGCGCTGCGTAGTAGTCAGCGTACCAAGATGCCATTTCCCGAAAAAACCGGTTGAATAGCCTTCTTTTTTCAAAATCTCCGGTAGGGTAACTTCCCCGGCAGGGAGGTGTCCGACATTGGCAAAAAGAATCCCGTGCCGCTCTGCATTTCTTCCGGTCAGGCAGCTGGCCCGTGTAGGCGAGCAAACCGGCGCGCCCGCGTAGGCCCGGGTAAACTGGATGCCGCCGGCGGCCATCCGGTCGAGATGAGGAGTTTGTATAAACGGGTTGCCGTTGAATCCTACATCACCCCAGCCCAGGTCGTCGGCCATGATCAGGATAATATTCGGCTTTGACTGCGAAAACCCCGGCAGCGCCGCGAACAACAGGATGACAAACCTTAAAATGAAATTCATATACGACATAATTGAGCTGTCTATTTGAAGCTGCTTTCGCGATCGGGATCGCCCGTACCGTCATATACCGGGACCCTCGGGTAAGGAAATACCGGTCTTGTCATTACAACCTTACCGTTTTCTGTCTTCGACACGATCACCCTTTCCGGCGCTATGTCTTTTTCTACCCAATCGGATATCAGCCTGAACCAGTCGGCCTTACCCGGCCCGTTGCCCCCGGTATGGGTAACGCCCGGCAGCATAAACAAACGGATATGGTCTTCGAGACGCGTATCCGCAGAAACCGCTTCTTCGTAGTGACGGACCAGGTCAAGCGCCGATATCAGCGGGTCGGCCCATCCCTGGTACAGGATCATTTTCCCGCCGCGGGCCTTAAAGGCGGAATAATCTCTCCCGGTAGCATTGAGGTACGCTGCAGCAAAGCGCGTATCCCGGTAAACCCGCTGCCAGTCATAGCGGTCATACCGCCACTCGCTGTCATTAAAAACCAGGTATTTGAACGTTTCCATCCCGTAGAATGCCTGCCAGGTCGGGTATGGCCTGCTGCCCTCTATCGGCCCTGTGACAGACGGGAACCAGCCGGTTTTTTCGTCTTCTCCGCCAAAGGGAAACCCGCTGTGTATTATTTTATCTCCATCCCGGACAGCGGCATAGATACTTTTCAGCGCATCGATTTGCTTCCCGGTAAAACAATCTTTCCCCGGAATATCGCTTTTGCACCGCGGAAGGTCTTCCAGTCTAAAGTCGCACCGGAGCGGATCGCTTAATATAGAATCCCGGACCCCGTCATACGTGTCACAATGCTCCAGTATGCGCTGCTGTAAAACCCGCAGGTGATCGCGGGTGATGACAGGCAGCCTGTTTTCGGGAGAACTGTATAAAACCCGTGTATTCAGATTGAATTTCGTAGCCATCCCCACCCAGTTAAAGGCCGGGGCTCCTGCCACTATGCCGTCGAAATCCTCAGGATACCGCTGGGCCTCCATCATAGCCTGCCCGCCTCCCCTGGAGAGACCTATGAAATAGGAGTACCGGGGAGGCGCGGCATAGTAATGGCGTATAACCGCCTTGGCTACTTCCGCCGTACGGTGCACTGCCGCGTGGCCGAAATTCAGCTGCCGCTCCATGTCATTGAGACCCCAACCGGCATCAGTCCCTTTATGCCCCGTATCGGTGCCGACCGTGGCGAAGCCGTCAAATGCCATGTTCCTTGCGCGGTTCATCACATACCCCACAAAACCGCCGCCGCCGCCCATCACGAAGCGCCCGTTCCATTGGGCAGGAAGCAACAGCTCAAAAGTAATCTCTCTGCCTATCACCCCTGTCAGCACGCAGATGTCCGGCCGGGTCAATACAGATACCGAGTCGATACGGACGTCGGGAAGCAGCAATTCTTTCAGGCTTTCACAGCTCCTGCAGGGCTTTTCAAGCACGTCGCCCGCCCGGGCAGCAGGAGCGGCAACGGCCATCCACAATACGCACAGGACCGGTAACGAAAGCCGTTTTGGCGGATTAATAATTCGGATTTTGTTTAAGTAACTTATTGACATCTACTTCACTTTGAGGGAAAGGGAATACGTAGTGCTTAGCCGGGTCGAAATTCCTGCGTACACCTCCGGGATCTACAATTGAAGGTATAACGATCTCTGCTGTCTTCCAACGTTTCAGGTCTAAATATCTGCGGCCCTCCGCACCCAGCTCCACACGACGTTCATGCCTGATCCTCAGCCGCATCGCATCCTTATCCAGTCCCGCAGGGAGCGGCGGCATTTTCACACCGGGCCTGCTCCTGACCTGGTTCACCGCATCGTAAACGCTCTGGTCGGGGCCGTTCGCTTCATTGCGGGCTTCTGCATACATCAGCAATACTTCGGCGTAGCGCAGCAGCACAAAATCCTGATCGCTCCGGGTTGCATACGACAATGGCAAATGGGTAGGATCCACGTATTTTCTGACAGCGTAAGGAGTATGCAGCCCACTTACACTGTTCACATGTCTCATCCCGTTATCAGGGTTGATGATAGGTTCGGAGACATGCCTGATCGTGAAGGAAAGGCGCGGATCACGGTTTTTAAAAATACTGTCCGACCTATAGAGAGGCGATTCGGAAATAGGTTTACCGTCGGTACATTCAAATTCATCTACGAAATCCTGGCGTGCGTTCAATGCCAGCGACGCCCCGTACTTCATATCGGCACCTTCGGTCGCGTACCGGTCGGGGTTCAGGTACCGGGCTGAAAAGATGATTTCAGGATTGTTTTCCTGTTTAGCAGAAAGAAACAGGTCCGGGTAACTACCGGAAAGGCCGAATTTGCCGGACTGCATTACCTTAAGCGCCGACTCGGCGGCTTCGGCCCATTTTTCCTGGTGAAGCAATATCTTTGCTTTAAGCGCCTGGGCCGATCCTCTGACGGCATGGCCTCTGTAAGCGGCATCGGGAAGATAGTTGATCGCGACGTCAAGGTCTTTTACCAACTGGCTGATAATTTCATCTTTAGACGTTTGGGTTACATACGCATTCTCGAGGGTCGCAGCTGTCAGGTAAAACGGCACGTCACCGTAAAACTCGGTCAATGTAAAGTAAAACAATGATCGCAGGAACAATGCTTCCGCTTTAAAAGCATTCTTTCTTTCTTCACTCACAGGTGTACGGTCGACATTATCGAGGAAAACGTTGCATGAGGAAATACCACGATAGGCATCCCGGTAAATTGCTTCCACAACGCCCCCCGTGGTCGGCTCCACTATTCCTTTGGCGATGTTATCGATCCGGCCGTAGGTCCCGAAAAGATAGAAGTCGTCGCTTATCGCGTCCCAGTCGAGCTGATTGGCGTCAAACGTATTGTTCAGAAGACGGCTGTAAATCCCGGCCAGCGCCATCTGGGCGTCGGCTTCGCTTTTCCAGAATGTCTGGATGGATATCTTGTCCGGCGGATTTTTGGTCAGAAAATCTTCGCAGGATGAAAGTACAAATACGGTGGCTGTGCTCAGAAAAACCTTTATATACCTGTTCATATGCTTCAAGAAATTAGAATCTTACGTTTAACCCGGCTGATAATATTTTTACCTGCGGATAGGTCGCAAACCGCTGCCGCCCTACCCCGAGCCGTTCGGGATCTGCACCGGGATACTTCGTGAAAGTCAGCAGGTTATCGCCTGAAACATAAATCCTGAGGCTTTTCATTTTTACCTTCCTCGCCAGGACTGCCGGCAGCGTGTACCCGATGACAAGATTTTTCAGCCTCAGGTAGGAGGCATCCTGGAGAAAGAAGGTCGACCGGGTACCTGTAACCGGGCCGTACCCGTCCTGGTACATGGCAGGATATTTATCGGTCTTGTTTTCTTCGGTCCAGGCATTTTCGGCAAATTCAAGCGTGGGAGCAGAGCCCTGGGTAAAAGGGACGGTCCCCCAGCGGTCAACAAAAAACTTCATACCTTCCAGGCCCTGGAAGAAAGCAGACAAGTCAAACTGCTTCCACGAAAGGTTGAGGCCTCCCCCGTAGTAGAAGTCGGGGTAGGCGCCATCGACTACCACGCGGTCGTCGGCATTGATCACGCCGTCGTTGTTCTGATCTTTGAATTTCAGGTCGCCCGGTTTGGGATTGAACGGGTGCACCGGGCTGTTGTCTATATCTTCCTGCGACTGGAAAATGCCGATCCACTCCACCATGTAGTTCGACATCCACGGGAGCCCCTCCTGGATGGTGTTGTTGGTGTCATAAAAAGGAGCCCTTACTTTCAGCACCTTGTTGCGGTTGGTCGAAAAGTTACCGTGAACCGTATATTTTAACCCTCCCAGCCGGTTGGTATGGCTCAGTTCAAGCTCGAAGCCTTTGTTCTCCATTTTAGCAAAATTGACCGTAGGCGCGTCCAGACCGATACTCAGCGGAATTTCGATGTTATACAAAATGTCATCCGTGATCTTCCTGTACAGATCAAAGGTTCCCGAAAGCTTTCCGTTGAAAAGAGAGAAATCCAGGCCGAGGTCGGTCAGCGTGGTGGTTTCCCATCTCAGGTTTTTATCGGTAAGCCGGGTCTGCACCACTCCCTGCTCCAGGGTGGCGAAAGGATAGGTAGAAACCGACAGGATGTCCTGGTAGGGATAGTAGTCGATGTTCTGGTTGCCCAGCTTTCCCCACGAAGCGCGGACCTTCAGATTGTGCAGCCAGTTGCTCCCTTTCAGGAATTCTTCGTTGGAAATCCTCCAGCCCGCCGAAACGGAAGGGAATCCTCCCCAACGGCTGCTGCTGTGCAGCCTGGAAGTGCCGTCGTACCTGAAATTCGCCTCAAGCAGGTATTTCTCTTTAAAGTTGTATCCCAGCCTTCCGAAAAAAGACCGGATAGCCCATTCATAGGAAGTACCGGTCGTAGCCTGCCCGTTGACCGAGCCTCCGTCAATTTCTGTAAGTCCGTTGGAAGGATACGAAACTCTCGACCCCTGTAAAAAGCGGTTTACAAACGACTCCTGGTTGTACCCGGCAAGCGCCTCGAGCGAATGCCCGCCTGTAAAATCCCTGCTGTAATGAAGGGTAGAGTAAACCGTAGTAAGCAAAGACGCATTAAAGTTGTCGCGCACGCCCAGCGTGGTCGAAACCCCGTTGTTCTGATATTGTCCGTCGGAGAAAAAATATACGTCTACAGGATGATCTACCAGCTTTGAAAAGTCGCTCACAAAATTCACCGCACCCTTGACGCTCCATTTGAGATTTTTGAGAATGTTGACATCCAGGTAAGTCTGGGCAGCCAGGTTGTTCTTCTCGAAGGTGGTGCCGCCGCTGGCCAGTATGGAGAGGGGGTTCCTGTTGGAAGGAATCCCTTGCCGGTAATTTCCTGCAAAACGCCCGCTTCCGTCGGGCAGGTAAACGGAAGTAGTCGGGTTCCGGGAATAAATCGTCAGCATAAAGTTGTCGTCGGTATAGGTGGGTTCATCGACAATTTTCCTCGTCCATGCAATTCTGCCGCCTATGCTTACGACGTTGTTGACCTTTGAATCGAGGTTAAGATTGAAATTGTACCGTTTGAAATCATGACCGGTCACAATACCGTCCTGACCAAGGTAGCCCAGCGCAAGGTTATAGGTAGTTTTGTCGCCGCCGCCGTTGGCAGACAGATAGTGGTTCTGAGAGGCCGCATTTCCCACCATGTGCCTGACCCAATCAAAGTTGGGATAGCGCTCCCGGTCGGTGGCAGTCCGGTAGGCATCTATTTCCTGCCGGGTAAAAAGAGCCGCCTGGTTAGCCCTTGTCCGGGCGGTATTCCAGTACTCCATGTAATCGGCCGAATTGGTCACCAGCTCGGGAAGAGCCGTCGGCTGATGAAGCTGGAAATCTGCACGGTAGTCGAGGTTAAACGAACCGGCGGCCCCTTTCTTGGTAGTGATGAGAATAACGCCATTGGCTGCCCTTGCGCCGTAAATAGAAGATGAGGCGGCATCTTTCAGCACCGACACCGATTCTATATTGTCGGCATTCAGGTTGGTCATATCTCCTACAATCCCGTCGATAAGGACCAGCGGGGCGTTTCCTACAGCGCTGAAAGTTCCCATTCCGCGGATCGTCATGACCGCACCGTCGTCTCCGGGCTGCCCGGAATTCTGCACCACCTGCAGCCCGGGCACCTTCCCTTGCAGAAGGTTCTGGGCATTCGGCGCAGGCCTTTTTACAAGCTCGTCTGCCGAGATGGTGGAGACAGATCCGGTAAGATTTACCTTTTTCTGTTCGCCATATCCTACCACAATCACTTCTTCAAGTGCCTTCTCGTCTACCTCCAACGATATCTCCAGGTTGGTACGGTTGCCTACCGTCGTCTCCTGGCTTATATACCCGACAAAAGAAAACACAAGCACTGCATTGCCGTTAGGCACGCTCACCGAAAAACGCCCTTCTCCATCGGTAATGGTTCCCGCCTGGGAGCCTTTGACCAGGATACTCACTCCCGGCAACAACTCCCCTTTTTCATCGCGGACTACCCCTTTTACGACCTGCTGGACTATTTCCGGATGTGTTGTTTGCGGACTTTCCTCAGGTCTGGCATCGCCGGCCTCCTGTTCGGTAAGCACCGCTACCTTCTGCTCTATACGCTTACCCGTAATGAGATAGGAGTTGCCCTTGGCCTTCCTGTACTTCAACCCGGTATCCGAAAGGATGGCGCGGAGATTCTGCTCGATCCCTGCCGAGTAATCCAGCCTGTCGACCCTGACGCCAAGGCCTTCTACCTGTTGGTCGTTATAGAGAATATGCACCTTATAGCGCCCCTTCAGCTCGTTGAGAACTTCTGCCAGCTCGCGCGTATTTTCCGGCGAGGCCGGAAAATGAGAAGGCCGGCTACTCTGCACGGATGATTCAGACCGGGAAATACCACTCAGAAGCAGCACAATCGTCAGAGTCATAGCGATGACCCTTACTTTTAGTAAATCTGATTGCATCATATTAGGATTATTATTTGATTATTCGGATTTAGAAACCAGCCTGTATTTTTCCTTTTCCTTCTTCACATCCAGATCCAGCACTTCCGCTACCGTCAGGAGGAGCTCTTCGCCCCGGTTTGCTTCGTAGGTGCCGGTCAGGGACAACGTTCCCAACTCGTCTTTTTCAAGGCTTACCGTCAGGTCATAGTTTTCAGACAGCATTTGCAATATTTCAGAAAGCGGCGTTTTTTCGAACCTGAACTGCCGGGCCACCCAACTGCCTGAAGTCTCAGCCTTCGCCACTTCTTCGAATACCATACCCCCGCCAGGGTCGAGCGTAACCTGGTCGCCCGGAGCCAGCACAACCTGGCTGAACTGCCGGTCTGCCCCCTGGTACCGCAGCTCTACCTTGCCTTTGTTCAGCTTCACACGAGTGCCTCTCGAACGCGCAAATACGCTGAACTCAGTACCGAGCACGACGACCTCAGCCGCGTTTGAAGTTTTCACAACAAACTTCCGGTCCCCGTCCATATGGACCACCGAAAACAATGCTTCGCCGTGCAGCACTACCTCCCTGGTATTATTTCCAAAACCGAACCGGGGTAGCTGAAGCGACGTATTGGCATTCAGCACAACCGAGCTTCCGTCGGGAAGGAGCAGCGATCTCGTTTCACCGTATCCCGTTGTATAGGTTACATTAGTAAACTTATGATAGAAAGGAACGGTAACCGCCAGGAGGAGTATCACCACGGCAGCGCACCCTGCCACCCTGTACCATATCCGCGCCCTCCTTTGAGACCGGCTACCTTGATAGCTTCCGGTCGGCTGCGCCCCGTCCGCACAGGTCCGCTCTTTTTTATCAAGAAAGCTCCTCAGCTTCCTGATGCCCCGGTCCTGATCAGGCGTATACTGTAAACGCTCCAGCTCCCATTCGTGCAGCCAGACATAAAACCGTTCCTCGTTCTCCCGGTCTTCCAGCCATTCTTCTATCTGCTTTGCTTCCAGGGGAGTTACCTTTCCGTCGAAATAATCAAAAATGCGCTGTTTGCTAAAAGTAATCCTCATTGCTGTTGCTCCTTAATAGCTGACATTAGTGAACGGCCGGAACACTCCGGGGGTCTTATTGATCCAGTACAGCCCATTTTTCCTTTAATACATCTCTCAGGTGGTGACTCGCCTGGCGAATCTGTACTTCTACGGTGCGAACCGAAATGCTCAGCTCATCGGCGATTTCCTGGTACCGCTTTCCTTCGAAACGGTTCATCAGGTAGATCTTTCTCCTGTGCAGGGGCAGGCCCTGGATAGCCGCCTCAACGTCCCGCCGCAGCTCTTCGTAGTGTGCCATTGCATCAGGCTGCTGGCTTTCGGGAGTGCTGCAGTAAGATACCTCCTCGAGGCCTGTATCACGGCGCAGCGCCTGTCTCAGGTAATTAAAAGCCCTGTGCCTGACGGTCTTGTACAGATAGGACCTGTAAGAAGTATTGATATCCATGAATATATTTTCTTCGTAAAAATCACAGAAAACTTCCGCGACGAGATCTTCCGCAATAGCCGGTGAAGCAAGAAACCGCACAGCATGACTGCAAAGCGATGTATAATAGTTTCTGAACAGCAGCTCGCAACCCAGCTTGGGATCCTGGTCAAAAGCATGCCTGATAAAGCGTTCGTTATCAACCATAGTCGACTCGTTATCCGTAACCGGCCGCTCACCGGCTAAGTGTTCACTTTTGCCGGCGGATTGCTTATTCCTGTTTTCTTCTGCCATAGTGTATCCGGGAATTGAGAAATGAGCCGAGTCTCCTTTTTGAACATTTTCCTATCAGACACATTGCCATACCTAAAACCCTTATCTAATTACAATTTCATTATGGAATCGTACCACAAAATAATTGCCGCATGCTGTCAGAAAACAGCAGGAGCATAAAAAAGGAGAGGGCGAATAATCTGCCCTCTCCTTTTTTTACCCGACAACCTAAAGCCAGTACCGGTAAATATGACTTAACCCCTACACCTTCGTTATCCCCGGAATAGGCACCTCCGAAACCGGCCATTTCAGATCCCAGCTGTAGTCTTCGTATTTCGGGCCTATCGAGATATCCGAATTGATCGCGTCTTCCCAGGTGATCTCCTGCCCGCTGTACGCCACCATACGTCCCAGGATACCCAGCATTGTGCTGTTGGCCATCCATACGCCGTCGTTAATCGGTTTCCCGCTTCGTATCGAGGCAAAGAATTCATCCTGCTCCGCCTGGTGCATCACGTTGCTTTTGCCCTGGAACTCCCATGGATTTTTGCCGGAAATCTTATAATGTTTGTAAATAGCTACATCGGCCTTCCCGTCCGCACCAAACACTTCTACGGTATTCCTGCCGGGACAGCCCAGGTGCTGACGACAATAATTATAGCCTTTAACGCCGTCGGCATATTCGTACTCAACGGCAAAATGATCGTAAATATTCCCGAACAAAGGATCGGTACGCTTCTGGCGGCCTCCTATCCCGATCGCTTTTATGGGGGTACGGTCGCCCAATACCCAGGCCATCATATCGAGGCTATGCACCGATACTTCAGTTATGAAATCGCCCGAAAGCCAGTGATAGTAATACCAGTTACGAAGCTGGTACTCCATGTCTGTCCAGCCGGCCTGCCTGGGAAACGACCACAATTCCCCGCCATAGCGGTAAGTCGTCACAGCGCGGATATCGCCGACTGCGCCATTGAGAACCCGGCCGAAAGTTTCGCGGTTCGCTTTATCATATCGAAAACAGAATCCGCTTACCAGCGACAGGTTTTTCTCTTTCGCCAGCTTTGCAGAAGCCAGGATACTGCGTACGCCCGGCGCGTCTACGGCTACCGGTTTTTCGGCAAAAGCATGCTTCCCGGCTTTGATAGCGGCTGCCAGGTGAGCCGGCCTCGCATACGGCGGAGCGGCCAGGAGCACTACGTCCACACCGGAATCAATCACTTTCTGATAGGAGTCAAATCCGATAAACCGGTGTGCATTGTCAACCTTTACACGGTCCCCACCGGTCTTTTGAAGGGTGGCTAAGGACTGGTTGAGCTTATCTTCGAAGACGTCGCCCAGCGCGGTAATATGAACGCCGGGATCGGCCTTCAGTGCCTGCAGGGCCGCGCCGGTACCCCGGCCGCCGCATCCGACGAGGCCTACTTTCAGCACGTTATTTTTATTTTCTCCGAATGCCGGACCGGCAAAGGTATCGAGACCTATCAAAGCTGTCCCCAGGACGGTAGCTCCTGTTTTCTTTAAAAACGTCCTCCGGGTATCCGGATTTTCAGGGTGAAAAGTGTTCATAAGGAATGGTTAAGGTTTAAAGAATAACCACAAATTTAAGAACACATATCTTTTAACCATGCGGTTCACCCGCCATTTTATTATTTGTCCTCGTATCCTTCATGAAGACAAACATCAGGAGTGAAATAAAAATCGCTATGGTAATGTACCAGTAAAACCACATTTCATGGCCGATATTTTTGAGCCATAACGCAATATACTCTGCCGATCCGCCGAACACCGCGACAGTAATGGCATGCGGCAGCCCGACTCCTATCACCCGGATCTCGGCCGGGAATATCTCTGCTTTTACCACCACGCTGATGCTCGAATACATACTGAGGATCAGCAGGTATGCCACAAGTAAGCCGAATATCTCCCAGTTAGACGCGGCATTGCTGATTGCCGTCATCAACGGTATGGTCGTACATACCCCCAATACACCGAAGGCGATCAGCAGGGGACGGCGTCCGATCCGGTCGGAAAGCGCTCCGAAAAGGGGCTGTACCAGTGCAAAAACCGACAAGCCTACGAACGTGATCAGGGTGGAATCTTCCTTGGAAACCCCTACGGTATTGACCAGGTATTTCTGCATGTAAATGATAGCCGTGTAAAATGCGAGCGTTCCGCCCATGGTAAGCCCGACTACCATCATAATAGCCTTCGGATGCCTGATCAGCTGCGACCAGATCCCTTTTTTCTCAGCAGTCTTCGCGCTTGCTGCCTGGTACGCCTTCGTCTCGTGAATGTTATCATTCAGGTAAAACATGCCGAGCGTAAGAACGCTGCCGATGACAAAAGGTATCCGCCAGCCCCAGTCGTGAAGCTCCTCATCGCTCAGCACAAATTTTTGCAGCACAATGAGCAGGCCCAACGCCAGTATCTGGCCTCCGACGAGCGTAGCGTACTGGAAACTGGCGTAAAATCCCCTTCTGTGAGGAGGAGACATCTCGGTCAAATAGGCGGTAGAGATCCCTGTTCCTCCGCCTATGCTCAATCCCTGGATAAGCCTGCCCAGAAGCAGCAGAACAGGTGCGTATACCCCGATCTTGCTGTATGCAGGCGTTATGGCGATCAGGATAGAACCAAACGACATAAGATATACGGACAACAGCATCGACTTCCGGCGACCGAACCGGTCGGCAAAGCTTCCCAGCACCCATCCGCCTACCGGGCGCATAAAAAAGCCCAATGCAAAGACACCGGCCGTCTGCAGAAGCTGGACCGTCTGGCTGCCATGCGGAAAAAAGGAAGCCGAAAAATAAATAGCAAATGCCGAATAGATATACCAGTCGTACCACACCAGGAGATTTGCGAGGGAACCGCTGATGATCGCTCTGATGCTGCGTTTGTTAGCGCTGCTCATCTTATAATTTCAGGGAGAACAGCTCCGGTTTTCTTGAAAATTATTTTTAGGGATCCGGGTTTTCCCGGGCAAAAGGTATTCATAGTAAAAGGATCAAGGTTTAAAATTAAGTAGTCAGGAATGACCGTAAAGTTAAGAACCTTTACCCCATATTATGTATACCACCTGCGGCAGATATCGGATAATTCTCTACCAGGCAACCTATCGCTTTCCAGCCTCTTCAGCCAAACGAAGGGACTCTTTAAGGATGATTGTCTCGATAGATGGTGCCCAGGGGCCGGAATGTGTACGATAATACTGCGCTGAATACCCCTCATATCCTCCTTCGCTCAATACAGTCAACGAAGGGATATAGCCCATCAGATCATTTGAATAGCCAAAAACGAAAAGATCCTCGCCAAGCATCTGTTTGAGCTTAATTGCATATTCTATGGTCAGTTCTCCTCCCAATGCAATAATTTGCTGCGACCCGAGCTTCCAGAATTGAACAGGATAAGGATAGGAGCTATTTAGTTGTTGCCCTCTTTGCAGCATATCAAGTAAATGCCGGGCCCATCTCTTTTCATGGCTGGCTCCTGTCTCTTCCGTTTTTATTAATTCTTCCGATGAAGGTATGCGTTTATAGGGTAGAGGAACCTCTGCATACATAGTGGTGATTTCGGATTCTAATAAAGGCATTTCCTTATTGACAACCTGTTGAACAGCTCCTGCCAATTCCCTGCCGTACTGTTCAGCATATTCTATAGTCCTGCTGGGGGGAAGGGCGCTGACATCACCGCCGGCCCCCTGGCAAAACAATGCCGTGGCAGTTGGGTATAGTTCTTCCAGGTAATGCTGTGCATACCCGGGATAGTCCCCCGACCATAGGTAACCCCGGAGAATCGTCGGATGACAGGCGTAGCCGAAAACAATCGCTTTCACTACATTGCCGGGCCCTACTACTTTCAGCACAGGAACTGAGTGCTCAATCGGACCGTTTAGCTGGGTTTGTCGGTGCAAATTTTGAGTAGGGTTGTTTCGCCGGTTGACCTGAAAACGGGTGACGCCATTGTCGGCGTATACCAGAGCCGGCTCCATTGAATTTATCGCATTGACTGCCACAGCAAGCACTTCCCGGATAAACCTGTTGGTATAACGCACGATCCGCGAAGTTTGCTCGGAGGTTTGCATTTCGTCGGAAAACGGGATCGCATTTACATCATTCAGGAAAGGGCCCGAATGGGTATGCGAGCAATTGATCAGGATTTCGGCCCTTGTCAAACCAAATTGAGAGTGCAGAACGCTCCGGATGCTGTCTGATACGTTTTTGGGGACCTTGACCACATCGACAGTAATAATGACCACTCGTTTTCCTTTGGCATCTTTTAGGGCCAGGGCTTTGGCCCAGAGATCCTGCTCTTTCCCTTCGGCAGGGCGATCTCTGAAACCAAATCCCCCCATCCATACCGGCTCTTCCGGGGTGATCGTGGCCCGTCCTATCCCTGCTTCCCACCCGGTTTGGGAAAGGACGGGGATTTTTACGGACACCAGCAGCAGGAAAACCGGCCATATTATGGAAACGACTTTCATTTGCCTATTTTTTTTGCTGTTCAAACCAGTCATACACTTTTTGCTTCATTTCGTCGGAGAACCGGTTGTGATCTGCCGGGAAGTGACTTTGCAGGTTCTTTCCTGACTGATGCAGACGGTATATTTTACCGGCTTCCTCCAGACTGGCTTCAACTTCTTTTTTAGGGTTGTCCTTATCCCATTCCGGCGCGATCACCAGTACCGGTCTGGGCGCAATTGACGCCAGTATTTCGTGGAAGTCATAAGGAATACGATTCTCCTGTCCTGCAAAAAAGCCGAGGCGCGGAAGCAGGCCATGAAGATGAGAATATTCTTTTACCCCCTCTGTATCCGGCCTGTCGGCAATGGTGCGCATGAGGGAAAACCCTGCAATTGAAACTACGCCTTTTACCCTCTCGTCCGTCGCTGCCGTATACAGGCCGACGGCGCCTCCCAGCGAATATCCCGCCAGGTAAATCCGCGAGCTATCGACAAAATCCAGGTTTTGTAGTGCATCCAGTGCGCCGCGGGCATCGGTCACCATTTTGCCAAGCTTCGACCAATGGGGGTAGCGCTCATAGAACCGGGTGCCTTCTTCTATCCGGTTACCGCAACCAATCATATCGTATGAAAAAACGGCAAAGCCCAGGCTGGTCATTTTCTCAAAAAACGGGTGTATCTGGTGATCCCAGCCGGAAGAACCGAATCCTTTGGAATAGTCGAATTCGTGCAGGTAGACCACAACCGGTAAATTCCCTGAGCGAGGATTCCCCTTGTCATCAGCCGGATAATACAGGTAACCAAAGAGATTGTCCCCAAAGCCATGATAAGGACTGACAGGCATTACCTTCATATTGGTTGTTTCGGAGGGGCGGGTAATAAATGTTCCGAAATTATTTTCACCTCCGCCCCGGTTCGCCAGGGTTTGCGGTCCGGGATTCATTACGCCGGGTGGTTTATTCCCCATTACCCAATCCAGTTTTGCAAGAACTTCCTCTTTCTTTTTTTTCCACTCACCAAGAGACGTAAGCTGCTTCCCCTGAACCTTATCGATGCTGGTGTTATCGGCAACCGGGAAGTCAGTGGGGTTGATATTTTCACCCGATAACTGCTTCCATTGCTCAAAAGAGTAAGGATAATTCAGTCTTGATTCGGGCAGGTAGGAAGAGCGGCCGAATACATAATCAAAAAAGTCGATATAGTCTTCCAGATCCTTTGCACTTACGCTATGCTTGCCACCCCTGGATCTGATTGCGAGACGGTTTTCTTTTCCAAGGAATGAATAAACCGGCCTGGTAGTGTGATAGGCCTGCTCTATGCCCCAGGGATTGCTGGCATATTCGTTGACAGCCGTACTTAGCATAAGGCCCCTGGGTGCTACCAATGCCATAAACGAGTTCTGGTCCACCGGAAGCTTATGTTCACGGCCAATAAAATAGCGTAGCCTTGGGTGAAACCATGCCGGCTGGGCACAGGTAAGCAGAGCAAGGTCTTCCACATCATATTTGTGAGTGCAATAACGCCAGGGAACCTCCCCACCTGTACCCGAGCTGCTTGTATTGATGGCAGCGATCCTTTCATCAAAGGCGGCTGCCATCAGCGACAATTTCCCATTTCGGGAATGGCCCGTGAGGCCGATTTTTGATTTATCAACAAATGGCAGGGTATACAGGTAATCAATCGCCCTGGATGTGCCGTAAACCCGTCGTCCCAGCAACGAGAAATCGTATTCCGGCCACCAGATAGCTGCGTATTCCTGTGTATCGTCTTTTGCATCTGCGGCAGCATAAATACAGGCCATATATCCCCTTCTTACGGCGATCTGAGCCCACTCCCGGTGATTCCATTGTGTCAGGAAAACGGGAAAAGGGCCGTTTCCGGGAGGAATTATCAATTCAAGCGTAAGCCTGGCCTTGTTTTGGGGGCCAAACGATAACTCCACCATACGCAATGTAACGTCACCTTCTTTTCTCTCACTGAGTATTTTATGTGTCAGGTTGCCAGGTGCAGGCGGGCATGACCCTAATATATAGTGCTGGAGGTCTGCTTTCATCTGCGCTCTCTTCTGCTGCCACTGCTCGCGGGTTTTGACCGGTACGTTGGTTCGTCCTTCATCGAGCATCAGGGGATCAGGCAGGAAAGGGATGGAAGGCAGTGCGTCGAAATCGGGCGGAAGCTCGCCTGTCCTTGTGGTCCAGTCGGTAAAAGTTTTGTCTTCAACTGAGACGTTCCCGTTACGGGTGATGTCCGGAGGAAGCACGCTGATTACCCAATCCCGGATCGCCTTTCTCCTGCTGGAATCAACATTTTCCATACTTTTCCGGGTATAACCTTCTGTCGGGTTTGCCGCAGAAAGTAGCAGTAGCAACACAGCACCCCGGAAAATTCTTGTCCTGTAAGAAGAAATCAACATAGCTAGTCGACAATGGTTTGAAGGGGTGGAATATTCCTGTCGGCCCCGGCATACCCCATATTCTGGTTGATCACCCCAAGGGTATTGGCCGTAATTACGTTTTGGGGTATTGGCCAGAGAACGTTATGCGGATCTAGCGTAGCCTGGAACCCGAAATTAAAGAATATCGGGGGATGATAGAAGTGATTAACGCGCATTACCCGGTCGTAATACCAGTTCTTGCTGCTGAAATTAGCAAGGCTGTATCCGTTCAGACTGAGCGCGGCCACAATATAGGAAACCCGTACCATCTCCGAATGGCGGGGCTCTTCGATATAAAGCTCCTTCGCCCTTTCATCAAAAATTAAGTCTATCGTAACGTCGGAAGCAGCAATCAGCGGCGCTTTAGCTCGTGACCGCACTTTGTTGACATCATCTGCAGCAAGGGAAGCCGCACCTTTCCATAAGTGAGCTTCTGCTCTCAGCAGATACGTTTCTGCAAGCCGGAATATATACATATCCGACTGACCGCCCAGGGGCTGTGTATGATTGGGAGTAGGAATAAACGTCTTGTAGATCGGCCAGGGATACCAGCGACCCGTAGTATCCGCCAGGTTGCTGAAGTAGTCCTTGCTCAAAGGTTGCCCTATTTGGGGAGAACCGGCCCGGCACGTAAAGATTTCAGACATTTCGACCCAGTTGATATCGGCCCTCCGGAGGTCAGGGGTATTCGTCCAGTTGTAGCCGTTTTCTTCCCAGATAGTATAGTGCCAGTAATTATTGGTTCTTACGTCCGCATTGCCTATACCCAGCGTATCGCCGGTCCGGGTATCCCAGTTGCAGGCTCTGTTCCCGGTAGCATCGAGAATTGCCCACCACGACGGTGTGTAAAGTCGCATAGTATAGGCTCCCGCTGTCCAGGCTTCCGGCGGGCCGTCGGGCCTGTCAACTGTAGTGTATATGGTTTCCGTATTCTGAGGGCTGTTTTTGTTTCCCGGACGATGGAGGTCCCAGAGGACATTTCGTACCGGATCGTCGGCATACGATCCGAACCGGTTTTGCATAAGGGCGTAAGGACCGTCTATCACTGCGGTGGCAGACGCTATGGCCTTATCAAATTCGGTATTGGCCAGATAGACCTTCGTAAGCAAATGATTGGCTGCGCCTTTGGTCACATCACCCAACGCTGAATGTCTTACGGGCAGCCACTGAACGGCATATTCCAGGTCCTCCTGGATTTTTTTCAGGATCGTTTCCCTGCTTGTGCTCTGAAAATCGAGCTTGGTTCCCTTCAGCTCGATCCCTATCCAGGGGATATCGCCGTAAGTATTTACCAGCCTGTAGTACCAATAGGCCCGATGCCAGTAGGCTTCAGCCAGAATCATATTTCTTGTTTCCTCACGGGTCCATTGTATGTCATCAATTCTGGAAATGAGCACATTCGCATTTTTGATGTATTCATATACGGTGTTAAAAAAAGAAAGGATCGGCAAAAACTGACTGTTGCTGGGCGAGTTTTGACGGAAATCCGACTGAAAACCGGATACGGCGATATCAGAATAGGAATATTCTGCGGAGATCGGGTTGCGATTGCCTGCAAAATCATAGTTCAGGTTTTTCCTCAACGTGACAAGCCCTGCCTGGAAACCCGCTTCGTTCACATAGACATTTTCAGGGGCAAAGAAAGATTTGGGGTCCGGCTCGAGCCAGTTGTCCGAGCAGGACGAAAAAACGAGCCCCGTAAAAAGGAGAATGGTTCGTATTGCTGGAAAAGAGTATTTCATGGTGATGTGATTTCGTTGCTTACTAAAGAGATAAGTTTAATCCCAATGTGTAAATCCTGGGCATAGGCACATTGTTGGATTCCGGATCCCAGTTAGGCCATTTGGTGAAGGTTAGAAGGTTTCTGGCCGAGGTAAAGACCCGCACGTTGTTCAGATGTAATCTCTGGCTTATCTCGTGCGGGATCGCGTATGAGAGGGAAACATCCTGGACTCTTACAAACGATTGCGGCCTGAATATCCGGAGCCCTCCGCCATATCCGCTGGTGCTTACATTCAGCCTCGCGTAATCGTTAATAGGATTTTGCGGTGTCCAGTAGGGAACCGGCCCGACGTTACGGTTATACCGGTCGTTTGATTCCCAGCCGGAATTAAGTGCATTGGGATAGGAGCCTATATGACCGAGGTCTGCTCTTATAAAGACAGATGCCGAAAAGTGCTTCAGGAATTCAAAGTCATTTCTCAGTCCCAGCCGGTACCTTGGCCGGGTATGTCCGATGAATTTTTTGTCTGCGAAATCGCGATATACCCCGTCACCGTCTACATCTTCAGCTTTAAAGTCTCCCGGTACCATCGTATACCTGGCGGCCTGATCGGCTTCATCAACCTGCCAGACACCGAGGAGGTTATAGTCCCATACCACGTCGATAGCCTGGCCCGGGAACCAGTGGTTTGAGAAGTCCGGGACTT
This sequence comes from Spirosomataceae bacterium, assembly GCA_037191015.1. Taxonomy (GTDB): domain Bacteria; phylum Bacteroidota; class Bacteroidia; order Cytophagales; family Spirosomataceae; genus Ravibacter. The sequence continues at coordinate 330,152 of JBBCKD010000001.1, read as the reverse complement.
CACCGGTCCGGGTTTCACCCAGCAGCGTATAGGTTCCTATGTCTCCGAAAAGCCTTTTGATCTTGTTCCTGTTCAGAGAAAACACCAGGCTGGAGTTCCAGGAGAGCTTGGATTTTGCGACATTGATGGAATTCAGGGTCATCTCAAATCCCTGGTTCGCTAGTATTCCGAGATTAGAGGTTACATTGTTAAAACCCGTTACCCGAGGGAGGATACGGTTCATCAGCAGGTCTGATGTTTCCATATTATAGTAGTCTGCAGTTAGTTCGATACGATTTCCGAACAAACCGAGATCGAGGCCGAAATTCAGGGATTCGGTTTGTTCCCATTTGAGCCCGGCGTTTGACAGGGTAGAGTTGAAGACACCGATTCTCTGGGAGCTTCCATCGTACCAGATGTTGGATCCGATCCGGGCCAATGCAGCATACATCCCGATATCACGGTTGCCGTTGACGCCCCACGACACCCGTAGCTTCATTCTATCGATACCCGACACGTTAAAGAAATTCTCCTCAGACAGTTGCCAGGCAAAGGCCAGCGCCGGGAAAGTTGCCCGCGGGTTTAGTAATCCGAATGCCGAATATCCGTCTCTTCTTACAGAAGCAGTAAGCAGGTATCTTCCCATGAAGGAATAGTTCAGACGGGCCATCAGCGCGTCGGCTGTGCTCCGGTAGTCATCGTTCAAAATAGAGGGCCCCGAACCAAACTGAAGCCCGTGAAACCCAAGGCCTTCATTCGGGGAAAAGTTTACATTACTCTGCCTGGAAAGCCATCTTTTGTTTTCCTCTATATTGGCCAGCATCGTAACATCAAAATGATGTTTCCCTACTTGTTTTCTCCAGGAGAGGATGTTATCGATCATCCAGGCAAAATCCGCGTATTCCTCCCGGAACCCACTGTTCGGGTCAGAGCTGAGACCGCCTACCTTTGGGTCTTTCGACACAAACTGGAAATCTCTCATAAACTCAAACCTGGGCTGGTAGGAGATCCTGTACTGAATTCCGAGAGGAAGCCTGATGTCGGCAAAGAGGTTACTGAAAAGGCTGTTGACCTTTTTCATACGGTCTGTGCGATAGTAATCGAGCAGTGGATTGTCGGTATGTCCATGCGGGAGCCGCTCCAGGTTGCCATTTTCATCGAAAACCCTACCGTAGGGGCTGTTTGAGTAAAATCCCATGCTTCCCAGAACAGCGCCTTCATCCCTGTTGGAAAATTGCGTATTCGTCCCCACATCCAGCCAGTCCGTAACTTTAAAATTGATGTTCAGCCTCGACCTGACGCTTTTGTACTTATCTCCTATGACTACCCCTTCGTTGTCATTGAAGCCCAACGACCAGTAATAGTTGATATTTTCTTTTTCACCCCCGATACTCAGATCATATTCCTGCCTGACTCCGTTCCTGATAATCTCTTTGTACCAGTCTGTCGTTTTTCCTGCAAGATAGTTCTCCTGTTCAATAGGGAACAGCGCGAGACGCGCCATCCACTCCCTGGCGTTGTCTGAGGACGAGTTCGGGTTTAGGCTTCTCCACTCATCGATCGACATGGTAGAGGGTAGTTTGTCGGGGTGGGTATAGAAATCGTAAGGCTGACTGGGGTTGACCGTCCTTAAATAGTCCTGCCGGAACTGGATGTATTGTTCGGGGCCAAATGGCTTTCTGGCCAATGCAGGATTGGTTATTCCGAGTTTTGTTGAAAAACTGATGGTCGGCTTACTGGAAGAGCCTTTCATTGTGGTGATGATAATCACCCCGGATGCCGATTTTGAACCAAATATCGCGGCAGAGCTCGCGTCTTTAAGAATGTCAACAGACTGGATATCATTGGGGTTAATATCTCTCAGGCTTCCATGGAATATAGCGCCATCCACGACAATGAGAGGTGTTGTCCCTGCAGATAAAGAAGTTGGCCCTCTTATCTCCAGTGAGCCTCCGCCCGCCGCCGACGTGCCCTGGTTTGAATTGAATCCTGCTACTGTCCCGGCCAACATATCAGTCACCTGATTCATAGATTGGGTTTTATACAGGTCTGCGTTTATTCGGGCCACTGATCCAGTTAAATCACTCTTTTTGGCAGTTCCATACCCTATCACCACCACCTCATCCAGGCTTTTCTCATCCACTTTCAAAGAAATTTCCAGATAACTCCTGTTCCCCACTACCACTTCCTGGCTCGCATATCCTACAAACGAAAACACCAATACCGCATTTTCATTGGGCACATCCAATGTAAAATTCCCCTCTCCATCGGTCGTAGTCCCCTGCTGCGTGCCTTTCAGCAAAATACTTACACCAGGTAAACCTTCCCCTTTCTCATCGGCAACCCGGCCTTTCAGCGGGGGAAGTATGACGGGGATTTCGGGAAATACAAACGATTTAACTTCCGGTACAATCGTCCCCGGCATTACCATGATCCTTTGCCCCACCTGCCGGTAAGTCAGCCCGTTCGGTATCAATATAGCACTCAGCAGTTGGTCAAGCGAAACCGATTCGCCGCTGTGGGACACACTGCGAATATGCCGCACATCTTCCTTCCGGTACATAAAACGAAAAGAGGTCTGCTTCTCAATTTTCTGAAAAGCATGTATCAGTGTCTCGTTGTTCAGCGACAAGGAAACTTTTACCGCTTCCAGGTTCTGACCGTTCAGCGAAGAAGCGCTTATCCACTGCGTAGTAATGAGCATGCTCAAAAAGACAGACAACGAAAATCGCATGATCTTTTTTAGTGTCGTTTTCGATACCGGGGCAAAATGATCGCGTGCCCCATATCGGTCCAATACAGATTTTTCCATACATTTGATCTGGTTAAGGGTAATAGATGCTGGTCAGCATAATGTTACTGTAACTCCCCTTAAGGGGCCGGACGCTGCCGATCGGTTTTGTACGCCAATACATCCCGAAAAGCAGTGTCTTTTTTTACGAGGTATCTTTTCTTTTCATTTATATAAAGCTTAAACAACTGATTACTAAATAGTTAATTGAAGAATTTATTCATATTGCGGCCCGGACTGCTAAACCGCACTGTGTATTGCCGGACCACCTTACAACCGTCTCTTACCTCGCTGCCTGCGCCTGCTCCCTGTCATTTAGGCGATAAAATAACCTGGGGCTTTTCAGTGGAATCCGCATTGACAGTATATACTGCCTCATTAAACAATGCCAGGCTGCTAAGCACGCTTTCCAGCGTCTCTTCCTTGCCGAATGTCGTCGTAAAACGCTTTTGTTTTAACAGTTCATCTGTAATCCGTACCGTCACGCGATAGCGTTCCTCGATCAGCAATGCAGCCTGCGCCACCGTTATATCGTCGCAATAAAGATCATCCAGCTTCCAGCTGGCCAAAGCATCGGCATTCACCGCCAGAACATCTTTTTTTGCATCCTCCACATGATAGACGATCTGCTCATCGGGACGCAGCACCGCGAATGTTTCCTTTTCATCGCCGACCTGCACTTTGCCGGTGATAACGGTAACCGTTATACTTTCATCTCCCGGGAGCGCTTTTACGTTGAACGAAGTTCCGAGGACAGTAGTTTTTAGCTTCCCGGAGTATACGATAAAAGGTTGGTCCGGTATACGCTCCACATCGAAATAAGCCTCACCGGTAAGTACTACCTCCCGCTTCGGCAGCCCGTCGAAAGTATCCGGGAAATCCAGGGTACTACCGGGGCTCAGGATAACGACGCTACCATCCGGCAGTTGTATCAGGTTGTTGGTCCTGACGGCAGGTGCTCCGGGAGATTGAAGAGCAGCTTCCGGATAAAAGGAACTGCCTTCAAAATGCCTGAAAATAAACGTCGCACCGATTAACAAGGCAAAGGCGGCGGCGGCCAGGCGTCTCCATTGAATCCACACCGAGGTGTTTTCCTGTCGCTTCAATCCGTGTATTCCGGGTAAAATTTCCTGGCGTATTGCTTCTTTGAGTTGCTCCAGCTCTCTTTCCGGCATGCTGTCTGTAACATCCGGCCTCAGGTCAAAGCTCTTATAGTAAACTTCCAGCATACGGGTTTCTTCAGGAGTTGTTTTCCCCTCCCGGTAACGCTTCAGCAAATCGACGAAAAAATCTTCCTGCATAAGTTAAACCGGGTATCCGGACATAAAAGTTTCACTAACCCGGGACATACGTCATGCCTGGTTATCTGGGTTTTAAATCTGTTCTATTATTACAGTTCCGGAAAATTAAAATCCGCCCACTCCTGCCGTCAATTTTTTTTAGCCGATAGCGATCAGGAATACTAACCAGCATACGATCCTGGCCTTCATTTTACTCACCGCGCGTCCGAGCTGGTTACGCACGGTCTTCTCGGAAAGACTGAGGTGGTCGGCAATTTCGCTGCTGCTCATGCCTTCGTCATAGCGCAGCCGGAAGATGAGGCGTTGCTGATGAGGCAGCCGTTCAATGACCTGCCTGTACGCAACCAGCAATTCTTCAAACAGCAATCCCGCATCAGTTGCATCCCCCTGCCTCTCCAGCATGACGAGTACATCTGAAACCGGCACAAACCTGCGTTCCTTTTCCATCCATTTAAAAACATGATTCCGCACAGCTACATACAGGTACGCCCTGAGATCCTCTACCACCGGGGCAGGCTCCGATTGCAAACGCAGCCATAATTGCGAAAACACTTCCTGGGAGATATCCTTCGAAGCTTCAACATTTCCAAGACGTTTAAATGCAGCGTTAAACACAAACTTCCAATACCGCTCATAGAAAGTATCAAAAGCCGCCGTATCTCCCTGAGCAATACGAACGAGGAGGTCGCGATCCTCTGCATACGATATCTGTCCCATAGCTTTAAAAGAAAGGAGTAGCGGAAACCGGGCGATTTATTCAAAGGTAGCAGTCCGCAGCAACCAAAGCAAGTGATGCAAAATTATTTCCATCAAAAAAATATCAGATAACATCCGGAATTTCCAAATATCCTGATTCAAAAAATCTATTATATTTGTGATGTATTATATATTTTAACTATATTATGTCAGACCGTCTGAAAGAAAAGCTTCAGATACTGGCCGATGCCGCCAAGTATGACGTCTCCTGTGCATCGAGCGGTAGCGACCGGAAGAATACCGGCAAAGGGATAGGAGATACCGGATCGGGGATTTGTCATTCCTATACGGAGGACGGCCGGTGCGTCTCACTTTTAAAGATCCTGCTCACCAATCATTGTATTTACGATTGTGCTTTCTGTGTTTCCAGGAGCAGCAACGATATAAAGAGAGCAGCTTTTACCGTAGACGAGGTCGTGGCGCTGACAATGAATTTTTACCGCCGCAACTATATCGAAGGGCTGTTCTTGAGCTCAGGCATTTTTAAAAATGCCGACTATACCATGGAGCGGATGCTCCGCATTGTAAAAAAGCTCAGGCTCGAAGAAAACTACAATGGCTATATTCACCTTAAAACCATTCCCGGGGCCAGCCCGGAAATGGTGACGGAAGCGGGGCTATATGCCGACCGCATGAGCATCAACCTGGAGATGCCCACAGAATCAGGCCTGAAAATGCTGGCCCCCGAAAAATCGCATGAAGAAGTAAAGCGCGAGCTGAGCGTCATCAGGAACAAATCCGTCGAGCTGGCAGACGAGCGGAAAGTGATCAAAAGTGCGCCGGCTTTTGTCCCCGCAGGTCAAAGCACCCAGATTGTGGTGGGCGCCACCCCCGAATCCGATATGGAAGTGATGTATACCGCCGACCACTTTTATAAGACCTATTCATTAAAGCGCGTTTATTACAGCGGCTACATCCCGATCAGCCACGACACCCGCATGCCCGCCATGGGTTCAGCGCCGCCCGTGGTCCGCGAAAACAGGCTTTACCAGACCGACTGGCTCATGCGCTTCTACGCGTTTGAAATCAGCGAGCTTCTCAACAATGATCACCCCAACCTTGATCCGGAAATAGACCCCAAGCTGAGCTGGGCATTGCGGAACCCGGGCTTTTTTCCTGTCGATGTCAATTCGGCGCCGTACCGGAGCATCCTGCGGGTGCCCGGGATCGGGGTTTATTCGGCAAAGAAAATCATAGCTGCCCGCAGGTTCGGAAGGTTGTACGCCTGGCAGCTGAAAAAAATGGGCATCGCTTTCAACCGGGCCCGGCATTTCATCAGGTATGCCGATTCACCCATACAGCTGAATGAAAAAGACCCGGCAATCATCAGGCAGACGATCCTGGAGCAGAGCACCTGTAAATTCCGTACCGATCAAAGCGGGCAGCTGACACTTTTTTAAAAATGGTCACGTATTTATTCGATAGCACTTTCCCGGGTCTTCTGACCGCTGTTTTTGAGTCTTATGCTGCGCGCCAGAAGGAAATAAACGTTATTCCTGCCGCCGGCTACCAGCCCGGCTTTCCCGACACTGCGGTTACGATCACCTCTGACCCCGAAAAGGCGCAAAGAGTGTGGGACGGACTCGGCAAAAGGATCGGCAATGCAGGACGATACGAGTTCTATACCGCCTTCTTTTCCGAAAGCAGCGAGGCCTGGCAGCACATGTTCGGCTACGCCAGGTACATTTTTGACCATGGAGGTGAACGGGCAGCCGATTATGGGAATAGACATGTTCTGGCCATCGCTACCTATGCCAGGAAGGTGGGGCGTGAAAGGCACCGGATGAAGGCGTTTGTCCGTTTCAAAAAGGGAATGGATGGGCTATATGCCGCAGTGGTGGAACCTGACTTCAACGTGCTGCCGCTTATTGCCGGGCATTTCCGCGACCGTTACGCCGACCAGCGATGGATGATATTCGACAAACGCAGACGCTACGGGATCTACTACGACCTGACCTTCGTGCAGGAAGTGAAAATTGAGCCCCTTCCGGCCGGTGCCTCCCGGGTAGCCGCTCCTGCTGCGATGCTGCCCGATGAAAACGACAGCCTGTACACCTCTTTATGGCAGGAATATTTTAAAAGCACCAATATCAAAGAAAGGGCCAACCTCAAGCTGCATATTCAGCATGTGCCCAGGAGGTACTGGAAACATCTGCCGGAGAAGGAACCCGGATTTCTTTAGTTTAACTGAAGCCGGGATCCTTTTTATTCCTCCCTGATTTTGTCTGCCAGAAAAAATCCTCTTTTTGCCAAACTTCATTACCTTCGCTTCCAGAACATGTCTTCAAATTCATTGCGTCTGACTGTTATTAAATGAACTGTGCACTCGTAACAGGAGCTTCCCGGGGATTGGGCAGGGCCATAGCGATCCGGCTCGCAGCCGATCACGGGCTATTCATACTCATCAATTATGCTTCCAACCAGGCTGCGGCCGAAGAAACCCTGGGTATGATCCGCTCTGCCGGCGGCGACGGCCAGTTGCTGCCTTTCAACGTTCAGCGTAAAGAAGAAGCCGATGCCGCCCTTAATACCTGGAAAGACACCAACCCCGAAAAGTTCATACAGGTACTGGTCAACAATGCAGGCATCACCCGCGACGGCCTGCTGATGTGGATGCCTGAAAAAGACTGGGACGACGTGCTCGATATCGCTGTCAAAGGGATGTTCAACGTAACCCAGAACGTCATACAGCAAATGCTGCGGAAACGTGCGGGCAGGATTGTCAACGTTTCGTCGCTGTCAGGCCTGAAAGGGGTGGCGGGACAAACCAATTACTCCGCAGCGAAGGGAGCCATGATCGCTTCTACCAAATCGTTGGCGCAGGAGGTAGCCAAAAGAAATATCACGGTCAATGCCGTCGCGCCCGGCTTTATCCGCAGTGATATGACCCTGGAGCTCAATCAGGAGCAGATCAGACAGATGGTACCGATGGGGCGGATCGGCGAAGCCGATGAAGTCGCACATGTCGTCAGCTTTCTTGTTTCCGACAAGGCATCCTACATCACCGGGGAGGTGATCAATATCAACGGGGGAATTTATTCTTGACCTCCATCCGAAACAGGGAAAAGCATAACCCTTTTAGGGTATTGTTAACAGTCTTTAGCGTCGATAGTTTTGTAGGGAACTGTGTGTTATTACATCAGTAGCTGGTAAACGCGTATTTATACACTCCCTTCTCTATGACAGCAGCGCTCGTATTGGTCGCAATAGTTCTTCTTCTGTTGTTCTATGGAATAGGTATTTATAACAAGCTGGTACGTCTCCGGAATATGGTGCGCGAAGCCTGGAGCGGGATCGACGTCATGCTCAAGAAACGATACGACCTTATCCCGAACCTGGTAGAAACAGTGAAAGGTTATACCTCGCACGAACGTCAAACCCTCGAATCGGTCATAGAGGCGCGTTCGAAAGCGTTGGGCGCGGCCTCGGTAAAAGAAAAGGAAGCTGCTGAAAATAACCTCAACAGGGCACTCATGAATGTCCTGGCTATTGCCGAACAGTACCCCGACCTGAAAGCCAGTACCAATTTCCAGCATATCCAGGAACAACTCAGCGCACTCGAAGGCGACATTGAAAAATCGCGCCGGTACTATAACGGTACCGCCCGTGATTTCAATATCACGGTTGAGTCATTTCCGAGCAACCTGGTATCCAACGCCTTTAATTTTGAAAAGTCACCGTATTTCGAGATTGACACTCCCGATCAACGGAACACCCCGCAGGTAAAGTTCTAGACAGGTAAAAGACAAGCCCTTGCCCCTGATAAATTATGTTAATAAGTCGCCTTCTGAAAATACTGCCGGCATTAGCCTTGGCAATATTGCCGCTGACTGCCCTGCCTTTTACTCCTGATAAAGAACGGATACTCTCTTATCATTCCGACATCGTAGTAGATACTTCCTCCAAACTGACTGTCACAGAGACGATCAGGGTTAACGCTATGGGAGTAGAGATACAGCGGGGAATTTTCAGGATGATTCCCCTGACGAGGAACCTGGCCGGCCGTACAGTAAATTGTAAGTATGAAGTTGTATCGGTGAAGAAAAACGGCAGCGCAGAAAAATATAAAGCAAAAAGTGAAAACGGTCATTTAGCAATTTACATCGGCGATGAGGATGTCTATCTTCAGCCCGACGTATATGAATATGAAATCACCTATGAAACCTGGCGTCAAATCGGTTATTTCGACGATTTTGACGAGCTATACTGGAATGTTACAGGCAATGAATGGTCGTTTGAAATCGAAAAAGCAAGCGCCGTGATCTATCTTCCGGATGGGGCAAAGGTGCTTCAGCATGCCTGCTATACCGGCTTTGCAGGAAGTACCGAAACCAATTGCACCTCAGATCTGCCCGCACCCGGTTCCGTCACCTGGACAGCATCGGAGCTGAAAGAAAAGGAGGGGCTCACTATTGCGGTAGGCTTTACCAAAGGAATCGTCAATCAACCCCGGACACCTTCCTGGCTGAAAACAGAAACCTTTGGCAATATACTGGGAGGTGCCGGGGGCGTACTCCTCGCGCTTATGTATTGGTTATGGTTCCGGCATGGAAGAGATCATGAATCTCCGACTGTCGTACCGCAATTCGATATACCTGACCGGTTGTCGCCGGCTTCGATGGGTTATATTGCCAACGGCTCTTATAAAACCAATTTGCTGGCTGCCGCCCTGGTCGATATGGCGGTGAAGGGCTATATAAGAATAAAGGAAATTCCTAAATCCGGGTTGTTTGGAAAGATGCACTACACAATCGAAAAGCTGAAAAGTGAGGGCGATGATCTGGGTATTGAGGAAAAGGGATTATTACGGGGGTTATTCCCTGGCTACAGTGACAGCCTTAATCTCACAGGAGAATATAACTCTTCAGTAGCGGCAGCCGTTAATATTTTTATGCTCGGCATAACGGGACGGAGCCGATCCATGCTCGGCAAAGGGCACAACCGGGGACTGACTTTCCTGTTATTCCTGGCAATTACCGCCATATACTGGACAGCGCTATATGCAAGCTACCAGCATCTCTTCGATCACTCAAAGCTGGTTACCGGGGCAATCCTGTATGGTGTTATGGCTATCTCATTTCTCGTGTTTGTCTCGACCGGCAACTCTACCGCGGGCTGGATCTGGATTTTGCCGCTATTGATAACAGCCGCCGGAGGTTACATATGGTACCAGTTTGACAGGACGATCGATCCGTTTACCGTTTGCTTTCTTTTCCTTGTCGCCGGCGTGACGATACTCGCTGTTTTCAGCTACCTGATCCGTCGGCCGGAGCCCGAACTGCTGCGCGTGCGGTCACTTATCGATGGCTTCAAAATGTATATGGGCGCCGCTGAAAACCAGTTGATCCGGTTTAACAATCCGCCGAAGATGACACCCGAAATTTTTGAGAAATACCTGCCGTATGCAATGGTACTGGGTGTCGATAAAATATGGGGTGCAAAATTTGAAAGTCTGCTGCTGCAAAATGCAACAGAATACAATCAGGGCTGGTATTCAGGCAGCCGCGATATGCATAACTTCCCGGGCAGCATCGGGGAGAGTCTTGACAGCGGTCTCACACGATCCCTCAGCTCTGCCTCAACCGATAACAGCAGTAGCAGCGGTTCTGATGGCGGAGGTTCGTCCGGCGGAGGTGGAGGAGGTGGCGGAGGAGGAGGCTGGTAACACGAGGGAATTTATTCTTCATCGATTCTTTCTCTTTTTTTAAGAGAGGCCGTGGGAAACATCTGCTCTTCCCCGTCTCCGACGGTGGAAGCGCGAAAGCCGGTCTCTGACCGGCATATATCATAATCCTTGACTACCAAAACAATCGTCTATTGGTCAGAGACCAGACAACGCCCTCCCATCGTCCGAGACGAGGGAGAGCCGGGATGAAATCAATCCGGGAACAACGATTTATCCAGCCCCGGCACAATACGCAGCGCATTTTTATAGTACACCTTCTTCAGGATACTATCAGGCAGTCCTATTCCATACATACGCCAGAAAGCATGGTATTTCTTATGATAAGGAAAGTATTCGTCTTCTGTTTCCAGTACCCTGAAATAAGTGGTGTATTCTGAAGGCACCCAGCTGTCTTTCCCGAATAAAATACGGTCCTGGTGCTTTTCGAAAAACCTGTAGGCTGTTCTCGGCTGCCTCCCCAATTCCGCAATAACAGCGCCGATCTCTACCACCATATTCGGGAATGCTTCCATCAGGCTATCCAGCTTTTTCAGGTTATTTGGGTACCACCCCATATGCGCGTTGATGAAGGTGGTTTTCGGATGTTTCCTGAAAATGTCATGCTGCTCGGCAATCAGGGATTCGAACGGCACCGGATCGTTGGGGCCGCGTTTGCGGCCCGGATGGGTTTTGAGCTCCAGCCAGCGTTCGTTGTAGCGATCGAGCGGATCCCAGAAAGACGCTACGTCTGCAGTATGGATCAGGACCGGGATGCCCAGCTGGCCGCATTTTGCCCATACCGGGTCAAGCCTCTTGTCATTGACCGCTACACGGTTTCCCTTTTCATCTTTTATGCCACTGAAACCCAGGCTCTTATATATTTTCAGTCCTTTTGCACCGGCTTTTACATCTTCTTCCAGCTGCTTCACTGCGCGTGCTGACCAGTCGGGCGCTCCAAAATCGCTGAAAACAAGATTGGTAAATACGACGAGCCGCGATGAGTTGGTTTTGTTCGCATTGGCAATAGCTCCTTTAAGATGTTCGGCGCTTTCCTGCCAGTCCCTGGCAAAGCCGCGGCCGCTGAGGTTCACCATGATCGCCATATTCAGCTCGTCCATCTGACCGAGCAATTCTTTCAGGTCCTGCGAAGGCATCCTGAACTGGTGATTGTGCACGTCAATAAATGGGAATTTCGCCCTTTTCAAAACATGCTCCTCTACCTTAAGCGTTGAAACGGGATCATACTCTTCGAACCCGAGCGGAGCGTCCTGGGCCCGGCTACCCACGCCGTAAGCAAGTATGAAGAGCAGGGCGGAAAAAGAAAATTTGTTCATATCAAACCTGATGGAATATCCCCGGTAAAGTTAAGGGAATCTGAAAAAGTTGTTCCTTAATGTCGGCTATGTTACCACCAAGCCGTTCATTTCTTAAATATCATTGCGACAGCCAGCGCCAGGATACCTTCCTCACGACCTACGAAACCCATATACTCCGAAGTGGTAGCCTTTATTGAAATCTGATCTGCATCTATTGTCATAACCGCAGCAAGGCAGCTTTTCATTTCTTCGATATAAGGGTTGATTTTCGGCTGCTGAAGCACAATGGTAACGTCTACGTTTCCAACTTCGTAGCCTTTGTCCCGTACCATCTGAAGAGATTTATCCAGCAGGATTTTACTGTCCACGCCTTTCCACTGCGGATCCCTATCCGAAAAATAATAGCCTATGTTCCTGAGACCGGCGGCTCCGAGTAAAGCGTCGCAGAGAGAATGGCACACTACGTCGGCGTCGGAATGCCCCTTTGCGCCATGTGTATGGGAAATCTTTATCCCTCCCAGCCAGAATTCCCGGCCTTCTTCCAACTGGTGGATATCATAGCCCTGCCCGATACGGAATGGAATCATAAGTTTTAAAGAATTTTCACAAAACTAACCAATCAACCCACAAAATCGTGAAAGATATATAAACATAAACAGTGATTTTGTACTTAAAAACATTTCTTTTGTCTGTTAGTCCGGGCAGGGGCTCGCAGCCTGAAACCCGGCTTTCAGTATCCGAAGCCCGATTATACCGAATGATCTCCAGGAAAGAAGCCTGTATCGAAACCATAAGATGTGTCCGTTCGCAGTTGGAAAACATAGAGTTTCATAACCGCAGGATGCATCATACCCGGGAAGTGCTCTTCGACGCCCACGATTTCCAGGACCTCCGGGAACTAATTCAAATCCCGGATTTGTTACCCACTCACGTGTATAAGTGCAGGGTCACCTACAGGCGCTATATCGAATCTATCGAATGGGAAATATATTCCCGGCGACAGATAACCTCCCTGCAGCTGGTACATAACGAAACAATCGATTACTCTTTTAAATACAGACAACGTCATGATTTAGATCGAATCTATAGCCAAAGAAAGGAATGCGATGATGTGCTCATTGTGCGGAATGGCTATTTGACGGATACTTATGTCTGTAATATTGCGCTCTTGAAGGATAACAACTGGTTGACTCCCGCGGAACCCCTGCTGAAAGGTACGCAGAGAGAGTTCCTGCTCCGGCAGGAAACGATTTCCCCGGTTCAAATCCGCTTCGAAGATCTCAATAACTTCACACAGATCAGACTCTTCAATGCCATGATGCCGTGGACGGAGGCTATAACGCTGCCCGTCTCCCGGATTTTCGGATGACAGACCGTGTGTCTTGCGAAAATCCGTTGTGTAACAGGATAATTTCCCTATTAATCTGACAACAAAACACCATATATGATCGATAAGAATAAAATGATTTCGACGGCAGCCGTACAGGAAACCGCTGTGCTGGTCGCCGTCAGCCCTAAAAATCAATCTTCGGAAAAAACCAAAGAGTACCTCGACGAGCTAGAGTTCCTGGCGGCCACTTCCGGCGTCAAAACCCTGCGGAAGTTTGTCCAGAATCTCGAAAGACCCGATATACGTACTTATGTAGGCAAAGGAAAACTGGAAGAGATCACCACTTTTATCCAGGCCGAGCCGGTAGACATGATCATTTTTGACGATGATTTGTCTCCCTCCCAGGTCCGGAACCTGGAAGGGCATTTCAAAGACATCAAAGTGCTTGACAGAAGCCTTCTGATTCTCAACATTTTTGCGATGAGAGCCCAGACCGCCCAGGCGAAAACCCAGGTAGAGCTGGCCCAATACCAGTACATGTACCCGAGGCTGACCCGTATGTGGACCCACCTCAGCCGTATAAAAGCCGGTGTGGGTATGCGCGGGCCGGGGGAAAAGGAACTCGAAACCGACCGTCGTATCGTGCAGGACCGGATAAGCTTCCTGAAGGACAAGCTAGACAAGTACGACAAACAGAGTATCACCCGCCGGAAAGAGCGGTCGAGACTGGTCCGGGTTTCGCTTGTCGGCTATACCAACGTCGGGAAATCGACGCTGATGCGACGGCTGGCCAAGGCAGATGTTTTCGCCGAAAACAAGCTGTTCGCTACGGTAGATTCTACCGTCAGGAAAGTTACGATCGAAAATATTCCGTTCCTGCTTACCGATACCGTCGGTTTTATCAGGAAACTTCCGACAACGCTGATCGAATCCTTTAAGTCAACGCTTGACGAGGTACGTGAGGCCGACATCCTGCTCCACGTCGTAGATATATCGCACCCCACTTTCGAGGAGCAGATCGAAGTCGTGAACAGCACGCTTGCCGAGATCGGGGCATCCGATAAGCCTGTCATCATGGTTTTTAACAAGATCGACAACTATAAGCCGTTTGACGAGGAAAATTACCTGGATGAAGACGGGCTGGATGCCACACCTCCGGAATTGACCATCGGCGAGCTTACCGAACAGCTGAAACGCAGCTATATGGCCCAGAAAGCCGCACATACTGTGTTTGTTTCGGCCGAGAAAAAAGAAAACCTCGATGAGCTCCGGGATGAGATCTTCAAGCTTGTAAAAGCCCGTCATTTCACTATTTATCCCAATTGGGTCGGGCTGCCTGACGAGGATTTTGGCGCCTGACTTGCTTTATGATTTAAAATTTAAGAAATTTGCAGGCCGGAAATTCAGAGTTACCCTGGTTCCGGCCTGCATACACCCGACTGCGTAGTTCAACGGATAGAATAGGAGTTTCCTAAACTCTAGATCCAGGTTCGATTCCTGGCGCGGTCACCGGAGGGATTTCACTATGAAATCCCTTTTTTTGTAAATCAAATGGAGAGTTTCATCTGATAAAAAACCGTACGACAAGATTATTTCCCGATCCCGCCATGCTTTTTTAATAAGCAAAACGATTGACCCATCTTAACAGCCGGACCGGTGGCAGACGATCTCTATTCTTCCTTGCCCGACGATATGCTCGCGAGACTCCTCTTTTCAGAGGATGAGAAAGCATATGAGGCAATTTATCTGCGGTACTGGCGCACGCTTTACGCTACAGCGGCCTGGAAGACCGGCGATACGAGGGTCGCGGAAGAGCTGGTACAGGAACTGTTCATGCAATTATGGGAAAACCGGCAGAAAAAGCTGATCGGCAATCTCGAGGCCTACCTGAAAACGGCTATCAGGTATAAAATAATCTCCTTTATTAAGAACCGACTGGCTGATCCCAGGGTAGACCTCGTGAATATGCCTGAACAACAGGCCGGGCAGCAGGCCGATAGCGAGATGAGAACCCGGGAGCTTTCCAAAGCGCTCGAAGAAGCCCTTAGCCAGCTGCCGGATAAAACACGAATAATTTTCCAGATGAGCCGCTTCGAGCAAAATTCCAATTCGGAAATAGCAAAGCAAATGGGGATCACCGAACGGGCCGTCGAATACCATATCACCCAGTCCCTGCGGCAGCTTCGTCTTCATCTGAAAGACTATCTGCCATATGCGATCATATTTCTCTGGAAATAGGTTTCCCGGAGAATCCGCAGATCCCTCCCCCCAGGGCCGCCCCCGCCGCAGATCTCCGTCCCGCGAACAGACCTCTTTAATTTTTTAAAGAAAATTCACGAAATATTGAATACTGCGTTGTAATTATCAAAGATAAAACATAACCTCTTTTCGGTGCCGGACCTCATTTATGACTATATAGATAAACCGGTCCCGAATCCCCGCAGGTATGATCCGCAGAATGGATGCAAATGACCGGAAAAAGGCTGTAACCGATTAATCACCTAACCACCCGCTGCCCCTATGGACGACTTATAACTACCGTTTTTAAAAAGGATCGCTCCCGTTGGCCCGGAAACGATCCTGGAATGCCCCTTCTGCATCAATGACACACCTTCTGAAAGTGTGAGAGGGCAGTTTTTGCTCAATTCAAAAGATGAATTAATAAAACATTCGAAATTATGGGAAAATGTAACCATTTTCAACCCTGGCTAAAGATAGCTATGAAAGTTTCTTTACCTCAATTGCTTCTCGTCGTGATCCTGGCCGGCACTTCCTATGCCCGTGAAGTAAGCAGCCAGAGCCTGCTGGATAAGACGATCACCATTCACGTGGAGCAGGCCGACATCCGCACGTTTATCAGGAAGCTGAAGGAAGTATCCGGCGTCGATATCGTGTACAGCTCCAAGGCCATAGCGGCACACAGGAAGGTCACGGTCCACCAGGAGGGAAAAAAGCTTTCCAGTGTTCTCGAATCCGTGCTGGGCCCACTGGAAATCTCCTACAAGGAAGTAAACGGCGTCATTTTATTACAGCGCCAGGAACCGGAATCATTCCATCCCGGAACCGGAGACAGGCAGGAAAACCTGCCTCCCCCTGTAACCGACCAGAACATTACGGGCAAGGTAACCGACGACAAGGGAGAGCCGTTGCCGGGCGTGAGCATCCTGATCAAAAATTCGACGCAGGGTACCGTAACCGATGTAAAAGGTGAATACAACATCAATATCCCGAATTCATCGGCAATACTGGTTTTCAGCTATGTCGGGTTTCTCACGGCAGAAGAAGCGGTAGGCACACGGTCCAGGATCGATCTAAAGCTGATGCCGGATGTCGCCGCGCTTGAAGAGGTAGTCGTGATCGGTTACGGCGAGCAACGCAAAAGCGACCTTACCGGGTCTGTCAGCGTGCTGACTTCCGATCATCTCACCACCGTGCCTACCCCGAACTTCGAAATGGGGATCCAGGGCAAGGTGCCGGGTGTACAGATGACCAACACCTCTGCCGAGCCGGGTGGGGGCGTGAGCGTAAAAATAAGGGGGACAACCTCCCTTTTGGGCAACAACGAGCCGCTTTACGTAATAGACGGCTTCCCTTTCGAAAACAATAACACGACCCGCCCCGGATCGTTTAACGGGCAACGCCCGCTGAACCTGCTTGCCAACCTGAACCCCGGCGACATCGAATCGGTACAGATCCTGAAGGATGCTTCTGCTACCGCCATATACGGAACCCGCGGTGCAAACGGGGTGATCATCATCACCACCAAACGTGGTAAAGAAGGAAAAGCAAAAGTCGATTTCTCCTATTCCCATGCTTTCTCGAAGCCGAACAAGACGATCAAACTGGCCAATGTCTATGATTATGCCCGGATAGAAAACGAGTATATTACCAATCTCAACCGCACCGACTACCGGTTCACGACCGAGCCCAATGCCTATGGCCTTAAGAATGTCTCCCCGGAAGAGCTGAGACAGCAATACGGTGAAGGGACCGACTGGTTCGAACAGATATTCCAGACGGGTCATGCCTCGATTTATGACCTGTCGGTAAGCGGCGGCAACGACAGGATCACCTATAATATATCCGGAAATTACTACGATCAGAGCGGGATCATCATCGGCACCGGCTTCAAAAGAGGCTCCGTCAGGTCGAACATCTCGGCAAAGCTGAGCAGCAAGGCGACCCTTTCCGTCAATCTCAACCAATCGGTCTCGTCGTCGCAGCGTACCTTCGAAACGTCACGCAACCTGGCCGGCGCCCCGGAATCTATAGGGCTCGTGCTGGAAGCCTACAGGGCCTCTCCCATTACCCTTCCGCTGCAGGCTTTCGAACGCAATGACCTGACCCAGTTCGATCCCGGGATCGGCAATGCCAACCATTTCACCTACGACCCGGTCCGTACCAAAACCTATTCGGAAAACGGCACCAAAACGGACTTCTTCATCGGGACGATGAATTTCGACTATAACCTGTGGGATGACCTGAAGGTGACTTTCCGCGCAGGCGCAAATTTCCAGAACGAGGACTCGTTCTACTTCTTCCCCAGGAATACTTCCAGGGGAGCCTGGACAAACGGGAACGCTTCCAAAAATACCTATTCCTCTAAAGACTACCTGTTTGAAAATTTCTTAACCTATAGCAAAAACCTGGCTGGCAAGCATTCCATCAACCTGATGGCGGGATACTCTTACCAGCGCATCAACTCCGAAACCTTCGGCATAACGGCGACCAACTTTGACAATACCATCCTGGGTCTCCATGGATGGAACCAGCTGGTGACCCCCATTGCCCCTACTTCCAGAGTCGTCAACCGGGTGCTCCTGTCGCAGTTTTTCAGGGGCTTTTACAGCTACAATAACCGCTACCTCCTGACGCTCACGGTTCGCCGGGACGGTTCCAGCGTTTTCTCCGAAAACAACAAATGGGCGGTGTTCCCTTCGGCGGCGCTGGCCTGGAACGTCACCGAGGAATCGTTCATGCCGGAAACCGGCTGGCTTTCCAACCTGAAGATCCGCACCAGCTACGGGATTACCGGCAACCAGGCGATCGCGCCGTACCAGTCGATGGCGAGGCTGGGATCCCAGGCCTACGTATACGGGTCGGTCCGCGCCACGGGGTTCCGTCCCACAGCGGCCTCCAACTCCGACCTGCTATGGGAAACCAGCAGGCAGTTTAACCTGGGCGCAGACATAGGGCTCCTGCACGACAGGATATCCCTCAACGTCGACTATTACACCCGTTATACGACCGACCTGCTCCAGGCTAGGCCCGTACCGGGCAGCACCGGCTTCTCCTCGTTTACTTCCAACTTCGGTGAGATCTCAAACAAAGGGCTCGAGCTGGGCATAGACGCGCGGATACTGACCGGGACATTCAGCTGGAGCTCTACCGCCAACTGGAGCTTCAACCGGAACAAAATCGTCGATCTCGGCAGGTCGTCGAGCGGCGAAATTATCGAAAATGCGGCCTCACCCAATATCCTGACCCGTCCGGCGGAATCGCACCGCTTTATTCTCGGGCAACCTGTAGGGACATTCTTCGGTTTTTCCTTGGCAGGAGTGCTGCAGGAAGCCGATATCCAAGCCGGGTGCCGCCTGGTCAACCCCGGGGACATGAAGTATGTCGATCGCAATAACGACGGGGCCATCACCGACGCAGACCGGGGCATCCTGGGTAATGCGCAGCCGGACTTCATTTACGGGTGGGACAATACCTTCAGCTATAAAAATTTCTCCCTGAATGTTTTCGTCACCGGCGTCAAAGGAGGGAAAGTGCTGAATATGGCCCGCATATACACTGTCAGCGGGGGAATGCGTACAGACGGAGGCCGCCCGTCACAGGATTATGTAGACAACTACTGGCGGCCTGACCGCACCGACGGGAAGTACCCGAGGCCCGGGGGCGGAATGGGCAACGACACCGACATCAGCAACTTCCTGATCGAAGACGGGTCGTTCATGCGTATCCGGAATCTTCGCCTGAGCTACCTCGTACCGGCCGACAGGCTGAAAACAAAATTGTTCAGGGAAGCCACACTTTACGTGATGGGGAACGACCTGTTTACCTTTACGAAGTATTCCGGCTTCGATCCGGAAGTAAGCTTCGGGGGACAAAACGACGCTGCTCCGAACGTAGACCAGGGTGCATATCCCAGGGCCAAAACCGTGACGCTGGGTGTTAAGCTCGGATTCTGATTACCTCTCCCGATAGCTATCGGGACACATCGTCACATCATCACATCATCACATTAATTATATTAAAGATGAAAATAAAGATAATAATGTCATTGCTCCTTCTCTCAGGCACCGGCTGCAACGACCTGCTCAAAGAGAAGCCGGTAACCGACCTGACGCCCGACTTCCTGTTTACTACCGCTGACAATGCCCAGCTGGCCGTTACCGGGGTTTACGGCAGCATCTGGTATTCGGCAAGCACCTGGAACCAGAACATTCCCGCATTCGGCGTCCTGGCAAGCGGGGAAGTCAAGGTAAATGGCAACGAGCAGACCATCGATTTAAAATTCACTTCCACCAATTCTTTCATTAGCGGGATATGGGTGGGATTGTACCAGGCTATAAATGCAGCCAACACCGCGATCGAGGGGATTTCGGGAATGGAGGTCAACAGCGATTTCCCTGAAGCGCGTAAGCAGCAGCTCATCGCAGAGGTCAAATTCCTCAGGGCGCAGACCTATTACTGGCTGGTGAGATGGTGGGGAGGCGTGCCGCTGCAGCTTGCCCCTACCCGGAATCCCGCCCAGGATATGCTGCCCCGGGCTACGCCGCAGGAGGTTTTTAACCAGATCATTGCAGACCTGACCGAAGCGGCGCCCCATTTGCCGATCAGCCATACCGGCACCTTCCCCGACAACGGCAAAGTGACGCGGGGAGCCGCCAAAGCTACCCTTGCCAAAGTCTATGCCGACATGTCGGGCAAGCAATTCGAAGGCATGATGACGGGCGGCCCGTGGTGGAACGAGTCGAAGGCGCTGCTGTTGGAAATCATCGACGAAGCCAATCCCCAGAAGGCCAAAGCCCCCTATATGTATTCGCTTGAACCCGATTTCAAGGACCTCTTCACCGGGGGCGTCAACCTTGGCGGGAACAACTGGGGACCTGTAAGACAGGCCAACCAGCTGGGCCGGGAGATCATCTACTGCGGGAATTACGACAATAACGTCGGGGCCGGCCACTGGTATTTCTCTGCATGGAACTCCAACGGCGTAAGCGACTATGTGGTATCGAAATTCGATCCCAGGGACTACCGTTTCGATATCAGTATCGATACCGTGGGTGCGGGCGCCCAGAACCTGGTACTCAACAGCAAATTCCGCAAAAACAGGCCCGGCGGTAATACCTCGGACAGCAATTTCTATGAAACCAGGTATGCAGAGCTTCTGCTGTTGCTGGCCGAAGTGGAGAACGAGATCAATAACGGGCCTACCCAAATGGCGCTGGATGCCATCAATACCCTGCGTGCCAGAGCCCGCGGCGGACTTAACGGTGCAGAAAGCCGCACCTTCCCCGCCAATGTCGAAACCGGCTTATCCTACGCCCAATTCAAGGAGGTAGTCTTCGACGAACGGGCTGTAGAGCTCCTGCTTGAGTTTAAGTTTGCATTCGACATCCAGCGTTCCGGTCGTTTCGAACGCGACTGGGCGCAGCTGGGTTCAGGCGCCAGGGGAAGCAGGGGAGCTTACGATCCCAAATGGAAATTCTGGCCTATCCCCTACAACGAAGTGCTCACCTCCTCGGGCCTGATCGGGCAGAACCCCGGGCACGAATAGAAAGATTGCATAATGAGGATTACGATAGGGCTGCTCTTCTTTTCGTTGCTCTTTTCCATCACATCCAAAGCACGCCCCGCTTCTACGGAAGCGGGCAGCCTGCAATGCGAGTATTTAACAGCGCCGATCGGGATCGATAAAGCGCAGCCACGATTTTCATGGGCCATCCTGACGCCGGAACGGGATGCCGGTCAAACCGGATACCGGATCATTGTGGCTGCCGAAAACCCGGATTTTTCTGAAAAGAATATCGTCTGGGACTCCGGCGAGGTTCCTTCTGCATCCTCCCTGAACATACGGTACGAGGGAAAGGAGCTGGCCGGCCAGACCACCTATTACTGGAAAGTGATGCTCAAAGACCGCACCGGCAGGCAGGGCGCGTGGTCTGCGACCGAAAAGTTCCACACAGGCTTCCTTCCCGGAACCGGGTTCCGGGAAGGGTGGATCATGCACCCCGATACGGCCGTCCGGTCGCCTTTATTCCGCAAGGCTTTCACGGTGGAAAAGGAAATCCGGTCGGCACATGTCTACGCGACGGCTATCGGGCTCTATGAGCTGCACCTGAACGGGCAGAAGGTCGACGGGAGCTTGTTCGTCCCGGCCATCACCCAGCTTTCGGAACGCACGCTCTATTCGGCTTACGATGTGACCGGCCTGGTCAATGCCGGGCGTAACGCGCTGGGCGTCTGGATGGGCGAAGGGGCATCGGCCTTTACCGAACCGGCAGGGGCTGGCCTCCCTGGCGGGCGGTTTGCCAATGTCAATATGAAGCCTTCCACCTATAGGCAGCCCATGCTCCTGCTGGAAATGAAAATAGTATATACCGACGGAAGCATAGCGCACATTCATTCCGGTGAGGACTGGAAATGCAGCGACAGTCCGCTGGTATTCAACAATTTCTTCGGAGGTGAGGACTACGACGCGCGACTGGAAAAAAGCGGCTGGGATACCCCCGGCTACCCGGACGGCTCCTGGCTCAAACCCGCAAAAGGGATTTATAAAGGGCAAACCAGCTTCCAGGCCCTGCCGCCTGTACAGGAAGGAAAGGCCCTCGAGCCTGTTACGGCCCTCCGGCGTAACGCCCAAACGTTCGAGTATGACTTCGGCAAAACGATCGGGGGCTACTGGGAGATAGAGGTGGAGGGAAATGCCGGCGCCCATGTGATCATCAGGGGCACCGAAAAATGCGGAAGCGCCCGTCATCAGAAACCGCTTACAGCCGAAAATGAATTGAACTGGGAAGGCGCCCATCACAAAAGGCCTTTCTACCGCAACACCTACAGCAAGTATGTCCTCAGCGGGAAGGGTAGGGAAACCTACAAGCCGCGGTTTTTCTTTCACGGCTTCCGCTACGTGCAGGTAACCGTAAGCGATCCCGGCGCTGTGAAGATCAGGAGCATAAAAGCGATTGAAACCGGGCACTTCAGCAGGCCGCTCAGTGAATTTTCGACCTCCGATCCCTACCTCGGCCGCCTGCACCGCGCTATCACCCAAACGTTCCAGAACAATTTTATCCAGGGGGTACCGCTCAGCAATCCTAATTCGGAAAAGTACGGCTGGACCGGCGACGTGCACCTTTACTCGGAGATAGCGGGCTATAGCTTCCTCCTGCCGGCGCTATGGACAAAGTGGCTGAATGACTTCCGGGACGCGCAGCAGTGGGCAGGCAATTCGGGGCTGATCCCCGAAACGGTACCCGAAATGAGAAAGGTAGCGCCGAGAACCGATTTTTCCTGGACATCTGCCTACCCGTTCCTGGTCAGGCAGATGCTCGGTCAGCACCTGGATACTTCGGCGGTCCATATGCATTACGGCTCGCTCAAAAGCTGGTACGGGTATATGCTGAAGCGCGCGGAAGGCCATATTCTTGGCGGTACCTACGGCGATCACCTCATTCCCGGCTTCGAAAAGCAGGCGGCCTATGCCACACAGGGAATGGTCAGGCTTATCAACACGGCCTATTTGTACAAAATCTCGCTCCTGATGGCCGAAATGGCAGCGCTGTTGAAGCAGGATCACGATGCCGGTTTTTACCGGGAAGAAGCTTGGGAAGTCTGCAACGCTTTCAATGAGCGCTTTTACGATGCCGGCAAAAAGATATATGCCGAAAACGCTTCACCGCCCAATTTTACCTACGAGCTTACGGCCAACCTGGTAGCGCTGCAATGCGGTATAGTGCCGGAAGAGAAAAGGGCGGAAATCCTGGCCTTTGTAAAGGAGCAGCTCTTATCGCGCGGCTACCGGGCGTTTACGGGGATCCTGGGTACGAAAGCGCTGGTCGATGTGCTTCAAAAGGAAGACCGGGAGCTTTTGTACAAGGTTGTCCTCAACCGCGAATTCCCGGGATGGGGCTATTTCATCGATCACCTGCAGGCCTCTACGCTTAACCAGAACTGGGACGGCGGCGGCGACTTCAATCACTGCATGTTCGGGAGCGTGCATGCCTTCCTGCTGCAGGACCTGGCAGGGATCAGGCTGGAATATGCTGCGGAGGTCCCCACG
The DNA here is from genome assembly GCA_037191015.1 of Spirosomataceae bacterium. Taxonomy (GTDB): domain Bacteria; phylum Bacteroidota; class Bacteroidia; order Cytophagales; family Spirosomataceae; genus Ravibacter. Next base: position 306,726 of record JBBCKD010000001.1, on the reverse strand, counting down.
GTACTGATCGATCCGTTTATACCCGGAAACCTCACCCATGCGGAAGGCAGGGTATGCTCGGCGTTGGGCAACGTATCAGCCTGCTGGAAAAAGACAGGAGAAGGGATCGTATATCATTTCGAAACCCCGGCCAATACCCGGACGGTATTCCGGTTCGAAGCTCCTCCCGGATACAACCTTTACATAGACGGTCAGTTGGTGATCCGCAACAACTCGCTGATCCGTTCGCCTGAATGGCTGAAAAAAGCGGAGCTGAAAACCGGGGAAAAATCGCTGACGCTGGGCTCCGGCGCCTATGAAATAAAGATCGTGCGGGAGTAGGAATGCCGCCTGCAACGGTCCCGGCTGCGTAGGCGGGGAGCTTTATAAAAACCCATATGAATTTTTAAAGAAGATTTGCAATATATCCCCAACCTTCGCTGTAATTATCAAAGATAGAATGCAACTTCTTTTCGGTACCGGGATCAATTCAAGACTATATAGATAAACCTGCATTTCCTTTCAGAATGGACCAAGCCTTTTTACATCAACTACTCTCACGCTATGTAGCCGGCAAATGCACGGAAGAAGAGTGCCGGCTGGTGGAGCATTGGTATGAACTTGTCGGCGAACCCCTGGATATAAACCTGACGGACGAGCAATGGCGGGAGCTGGAAGCCAGGATCTGGCAGCGTCTTCAACCTACTCCCGCGCCGGTTACCCGGGCGGGTATTGCCCGGCCGCTGTGGCGTCGTCTCGCCGCTGCCGGGGCTGCCGTCGCAGCCATGGCGGTGCTCATCCTGGGAGTAAACAGGTACCGGCACTCGCAGCATGTCTTACCCGGGGATATCCCGCTGGTAGCAGAAAACGAGCAGGCAGAGTGGATTCAGCATGTCAATCACGATGCAGAAGTAAAAATAATCTACCTTCCCGACAGCAGCCAGGTCATCCTGGAACCGCGGTCAACATTGGCTGTTTCCCGGTCTTTCAATCTCAGCAACCGGGAAGTCCGCCTGGTAGGCGAGGCCGTTTTTGATGTCGAGCGAGACCCGGCCCTTCCTTTCATCGTGTATTCGGGCAACATGGCCGCAAAAGTGCTGGGTACCCGCTTCCGGGTAAAGGCAGTGCAGCCCGGCCAACCCGTCGAGGTCGACGTGCAGTCGGGTAAAGTAACCGTTTACAACAGCGCTCCGAAAAGCAAAGCAGGGAACCCGGCCGGCAATGGCCTGATCCTTACCCAAAACCAGAAGGCTACTTATTTTCCTGATACTGACCAGTTCGTAGCCGGACTGACCGATCTGCCGGAACCCATCGAGGTGCCCGCCGAAGAAAAGACGCGCGAAGCGATCTTTATATTCGAAGAAACCCCGGTGAACGAAGTCGCGAGACTGCTCAAAGAAGTATACGGCACCGAAATAGAGCTGGAGCAGGAAACACTGGGAAGCTGCCCGTTTACGGGGAACCTGTCCCAGCAATCGCTGTTTGACAAGCTCGACCTGCTTTGTGGTGCTATAAACGGGACATACGAAGTCCGCGGGACCAAAATCCTGATTACCGGGAAAGGATGTAATTAGGTAAGACAAAAAAGGATCGCTCCGTTGGCCCGGAAACGATCCTGGAATACCCCTTCTGCATCAATGACACACACTTTCGCAAGTGTGAGAGGGCAGTTTTGCTCAATTCAAAAATTGAATCGATAAAACATATCAAAAATATGGGAAAATCTAGACATTTTCAAACATGGTTAAGGGTCGCTATGAAAGTATCTTTACCTCAGTTACTGCTTACCGGGATCCTGGCGTGTGCCTCAACAGCGGCGCATCAGACGAATGAGCCAATACAACGGCTCGTCGTCAGCAAAACCAATCCGCACCTGCTCGAAACCGAATCAGGCAAGCCGGTATTCCTCAATAATTTTACCGCCTGGAAGCTGATCGAGCACGGTACCCGGGAAGACATGCGGGAGGTAGTGCTCGATTGCAAAAAGAACCGGTATAACATGATCTCTTCCATGATCCTGGGCATACGCGAGTGGGAGGGCCGGACTTACGAGACCGGCGTGACGCCCTATGGCGCGCAGGCTTTTGAAAAAGACCCGGTCAGGCTGCACGATCCGCTCAAACCCATTACCACACCCGGCAACGACCCGGAAGTGAAAGGAGAATACGATTTCTGGGACCACGTGGAATACCTGGTGGACCTGACCGCCTCCGAGGGTATGTACATCTCGCTGCACCCGGCCTGGGGCAACTGGTTCCAGGGATATGTACACGGCAAGAAACCCGACGATGTGCTGCTTTTTGACGACCGGTCGGCCTATGGTTACGGCAACTGGCTGGGAAAACGCTTCGGTCATAAGAAGAACATCATCTGGATGATCGGCGGTGACCGCTCGGCTGTCAACGATTCGCGTACGAGATGGTATGCGGCCGATTCCGCCCAGGATTTCCGCCCGTTGTACAGGGCCATGGCCGAAGGACTGGCCGACGGGGTCCACGGGGTCAGCAGGCAGGATGGGACCGCCGACTATAACGGTCTCCTTATGTCCTATCACCCGCGGAAATGGGGCCCCAACTCCTCGGACTGGTTCCACAATGAGCCCTGGCTGCATTTCAATTCGGTACAGGATACTCCGGTGGACATACTGGTGGCGATGGAGAAGGATTATGCGCTGACACCGGTCAAGCCTACCTGGCTGTATGAGCCGAGGTACGAGGGAGCAGTCTATACGTGGGCGGTGCGGTACCAGGCCTACCACAGCGTATTTGCCGGAGGTTTCGGCACTACCTACGGATCGGATGCCTGGGAAATAGCCGACGGCTGGCGCGAGCTACTGGAGCTGCCGGGCAATAAGCAAATGGCGTACCTCTATACGGTAGTACGCGGGATCTGGAGCGACGAAGAATACATGAACCGCATGCCCGATAAGTCGCTGATCGTCGGGGAAAGGGGAAAGATCTACGGCCGGGGGATCTTTACCGTCGGCGATTTTGAAAATAAGAAAGGCGCGGAAGATGAGTCTTCAGACCTCAACATAGCGCTGCGCAGCAAAAACGGTGACTGGGCCATGGTGTACAGCTCCAACGGACGGCCTTTCGAACTGGACTTATCCAAACTGGAAAAAGGTAAGGCAGATGCATTCTGGTTCAATCCCCGGAACGGGAAATGGCGGCTGACTGACGGGAACGAATCGGATGAAATGCTGCCGGCGCTGAAACAGGTCGCAACCGGCACAGGTACGCGCAAATTCACCCCGCCCGGCGGGCCCGGCACCGCGAACGACTGGGTGCTGGTGCTGAAATAATCAATTACCTTATTGTCAAACTCATGAAATCAACCCTAATCGCCTTACTCACCCTTCTTGCCGTCGGGCTTATCCCGTGCCACGGTCAGGGCAACACCCCACCCAACATTGTTTTCATCCTGGCCGACGACCTGGGCTGGAAAGACCTGGGCTGCTATGGGAACCCTTTTAACGAAACGCCTAATCTCGATTCGCTGGCGAAAAGCGGTACCCGGTATACCCAAGCCTATGCCGCCTGCCCGGTGTGCTCGCCTACCAGGGCCTCCATTATGACCGGTAAGCACCCGGCCCGGCTGCAGCTGACCAACTTCATCAACGGACGGCGTACCGATCCGGAATCTCCCCTGCTGCCGGCTCAATGGAAACCCTACCTGGAAACGACGGAAACGACTGTCGCGGAGCTTCTGAAAACAAAGGGGTATACTACCGGTATGGTCGGGAAATGGCACCTCGGCGGGGGCGATTCGCTTTCACCCTGGAATCGCGGATTCGACCATACCCGCATGATAGGGAAAAACGGCCTGGACTACTACAATTATTCGATCGTCTTCGGTCCGTCCCAAAAGCAGTTTGTCGATGACGGCACGCATTACCTGACCGATAAGCTGACGGAATACGGCGTGGAATTCATCAGGCAGAATAAGGAAAAGCCCTTTTTTCTCTACCTGGCCTATTCGGCGCCGCATGTAGTGCTGGTCCCGAGGGCAGACAAGCTGGGAAAATATCTCTGGAAATATCCCAAGTTTGAAGGAAAATACGACGCCAATTACGCCGCGATGGTAGAAAGCCTCGACGACGGCGTCGGCGCGATCATCCAAACGCTCCGGGAGCAGGGCCTGCTGGAAAACACGCTGGTGATCTTCACTTCCGACAACGGCGGACTGGGCATGGAGGAGCTCGGCCCGAGGCCTACTTCAATGGAACCGCTCAGGAAATGGAAAGGCCATGTGTATGAAGGCGGGGTACGCGTGCCTGCCATTGTCAGCTGGCCCGGGAAGATAGCTCCGGCAGGCACTTCCGAAACTTACTACAGCAGCATTGACTATTTACCTACATTTTGTGAGCTGACCGGTGTGAACAGCCTGCCGGCCGGTGTCGACGGGAAAAGCGTGCTGTCATTATTCCTGGATCCCAAGAAAGCCGGGCCGTCCCAACGCCCGTTGTTCTGGCATTACCCGCATTTCTCCAACCAGATGGGGCGCCCTGCAGGCGCAGTCCGTGCCGGAGATTTCAAGCTGGTAGAGCTGTACGAAACCGGCAAGCTCGAATTGTATAACCTTAAAGACGATCTGTCGGAATCCAAAGACCTGTCCGGCATCATGAAAGCCAAAACACAGGAGCTGCACCGTATGCTCACCGACTGGCGAAAGCAGGTAAATGCCCGGATGCCGCTGCCTAACCCAGATTATTCCAAAAAATAAGAGGTGAAAGCAATTACCAGAATACTGACCGGAACGCTGCTTTGCATCCTGTCCGGTTTCGCGATGGCAATACCGGGCAAATCGCAGGACAGGCCGAACATCATTTTCATCCTGGCCGACGACCTCGGCCTGATGGACGTCGGCTACAACGGGAGCCGCCTGTACCGGACGCCGAACATCGATGCGCTTTCAAAGCAAGGCATGGTATTCACCCATGCCTATTCGGCCAACCCGCTCTGCTCTCCCACCAGGGCGAGCATCCTGACCGGCCTTCACCCCGCACGTATCGGCATTACCTTCCCGGATTGTCATTTCCCGGAGGAGATCCTGGAAAAAGGCCTCGACCCAAAGCCCGATCCGCTGCAAAAATGGATCGGAGCCCGGTCGGTTACCCGGTTAAAAACTGAATACATTACTTTACCGGAGCTTCTGAAAACCGCCGGTTATGCAACGGGACATTTCGGGAAATGGCATCTTGGGAAATCGCCCTATGACCCGAAACATCACGGATTTGATGAAGATTTCCCCCAATGGTCATGGGCGCCAAGCCCGTCGAAATACCACGCTCCCTGGAGGTGGGGCGTGAATGGCGGGCCCGACAAAGGAAAGGATGGCGAAAACATTGAAGACCGGACGGCCGACGAGGCCATCCGGTTCATCCATACCCATAAGGATAAACCCTTTTTCCTCAACTACTGGGCCTGGTCGGTGCACGGCCCGCATGAAACCGGTAAAGAGCTGCTCGAAAAGTATACGGCCGAAATCAAGCCCGGTATGGAGCAGGGCAATCCGTACTACGCGGGGATGATCGAAACGCTGGACAAAAACGTCGGGAAGCTCCTGGATGCCGTACAGGAATCGGGGATCGAGAAAAATACCGTCATCATTTTCCTCTCCGACAACGGGGGCATCCACTGGCCTTCCAGGCAGGTACTACCGGGCGTCCCGGTTACCAGCAACTCACCTTTGAAAGGCGGCAAAGCCACTATTTACGAAGGCGGCACGCGCGTACCCTGCATTGTTTACTGGCCCGGCGTCACCCGGCAGGGCTCGTCTTCCGGCCAGCTCATCTCCAGCATCGACTGGTATCCTACCCTGTTGGAAATGGCCGGGATCCCGCGCGACAGCCGCCGGAAGCCGGATGGGATCAGCCTTGTCAAAGCGCTGCACGGCCAGGCTTTGGAAAGAAATACGCTGTATTGTCATTTCCCGCAGGGCGACGGGATGTTTACATTCGGGCATCAGCCCTCCACCTATGTACGCGAGGGCGACTGGAAGCTGATCCGGTTTTACTGCGACAACGCCGACCAGAGCGACCGCTTTGAGCTGTACAACCTGGAAGCCGATATCGGGGAAACCAAAAACCTTGCCGCCCGATTCCCAGAAAGGGTAGGCAGGATGAGCAGGCTTATCGACAATTTCCTGGCTGAGACAAATGCAGTCATTCCCATTCCTAACCCGGCTTACTTTCGAAGGAACCGCACCGAAGCACCTCTGTCGCTTCCCTCGATCGCCACCTGGCGGATGGATACGAGCTATACCAACCTGACGGCAAAGCATACCACCTTCGACAGGCTGGTCAACCTGCGGAGCGCAGGCCGCCAGCATGATATCATGGAAGACAGCACCCGGATCAGGATTAAAAACGCGGCCGTTCACGCCGCCGGGAAAAACATCTCGCTCATAGCGGACCTGGATCCGCGCATGGCCCTGCCTACATTTGAGAAACGCTATCCCGGCGACCTCCAGCAAATGATAGTGCTTAAGGAAATAAAAACGGCAGCACTAAAGGATTCCGACCTGGTCACGGTCAAAAGCCGAGCGTTGAGAGATCACTATCACAAGCCTTACCAAACCAGGAAAGGCGGCTTTGTAAGGGCGATCGGCTATAGCCTGGCTACCGACGGACAGATCGATCCCCGGTCGGTTACCGACATTTCGAAGGATTGCCGGGTCGTAACGGCCGACCAGGAGCAGGTGCAGGTACGGTTTTCTCCCAAAGCAGGTCACCGTTTTTCCGAGGTGATGTTTTTCATTTCCTTTACCTATCTGTATCCTGACGTTTTTTCCCCTCATCTCGAGGAATTCCAAAGCGATATTTTCCGCAAATATGCCGCTATCCCCCTGGGTGGGGCACATAACGATGAATGGGGTTTCCCGGCCGCATTGTCCGAAGAGTCGCTGCAGAACCAGTACTGGTATTCCCTGCATATGGCCGCCGCATGGGAGCGCTACGCCGGTACAAAGCGAAACCTGCTGGACGATATCCTGCTGATGCACAAGGGAATAAAAGGCCGTGAGCAGGATCGCCTGAAGACGTTCAACCTTTTCGGCGAATTTGTCAGGAAGCGTAACGGGGAGATCGAGACGCATTTTTACAACCAGGTAAAAGAAACCTATGGCCCCGATGGCTTCGTGGGTGTGCACGCCACCTGGTTTCCCTACCCGGAGCGCCGGGAGTTCAGGAAGAACGGCCTGGATTGGTGGATAGCCAAGCGCGACTGGGCCCAGACCGACGAGGTCGTACCCTTTGCCGTGCGTACCTCACTCTCAAAAAAATGGGAAAGCCCGGTCTGGTATAATATGTTTTACCGGTACGGAATTCCCGAAGGCGAAGCCAATGCCGATGACTACGAGCGGGAGATATGGAGCGCTGCGCTTGGCGGCGGACGCGTCAACAACCTCCCTTCGGTACTGCAGGCAGAGGGCATCCTGGGTAGCGATTATATAAAAGCAGAAACCCGCATCAGGCTATTGAACTACATACAGCGAGCCCCGCTGAACTGCCCGGTGGCAGTCGTATTCGGGCATGCGGCAGCGATGAACCCTGTCAGCCCGGGGTTCGAAAAAACCGGCATGGAGCTGGCCGACCGACTGTGGCAGGCGGGCATCCCTGCCGATCTCATCCCGACCAGCGAGATCGAAAACGATAGCCTGAAGATAGACGGTGAAGGGTATGTCCGTTATGGTAAGCAGCGTTACAGCGCGGTGATTTTGTACAACCCTGAATTTGAAAAAGAAACGACCGCGTTGTTTTTCAACAAAGCCTCCGGCGGCAAAACCAGGCTGTACCGTACAGGGAACTGGACGATGGACTTCAGCGGCGCCCCGTATAACGGCAACGCCGCCCTGCCCCCCGCGATGATACCGTCTGACAATGAGGAAGCTACCGTTAGTTCGATCAGGCAGTTGCTGATCGAAAACAAGGTACCGCTCCATTCTCCCGCTACCCGGCGTCTCGAGGGGTTCGGGCATGTCTCCTACGCACCTCCGGCGGCCGGCCATAGCTACCTGCTCGACGGAACGCTGATCCAGGCAGCAGGGTCAAAGTACCCCGGTGGAGACACCTTGCAATCGACTATGGAAGCCGGCAGCTACAAAGTAAGCTTTGATGCGATAGGGATAGCAGCGATCCGGCTGGACAAACAGGGGAATGTCGAAGCGCTGGCCGCCGGCGGCCTGAAATCACTTCGAACAGAAAAGATGTCGCTCACACTGTCCGACCGGACCGATCTTGCTTTATGGAAAAACCAGTCCGGCGAATGGGAGGGCGTGATACAGGGCGGGAATGAAGCGGTACCTGGCGAGCTGCTGTCCATCACCCGAAACTGGACGCGGATACCCATGCCGGCAGGCTTTCCTTCAACACCGAAGACTTTCCCTAAAAGAGTAAGCATAGCGAAGCCACCCGGCCCTACTCCGGCGACACCGGCCGGTAAGGTCACCGATATCGACGGGAACAGCTACCCGGTCGTTAGGTTCGGAAGCCAGGTATGGATGGCTGAAAATCTGGCCACGACCCGTTATAACGACGGAAATCCGGTTGCCCCGCCGGCTATCCGCCCTGACAACGCTACCGGCAGGCTTTATACCTGGCCGGCGGTACAGTCAGGTAAGCTATGCCCGGCGGGATGGCGTGTCCCGACCGATGCCGACTGGGCATCCCTGGTGGATTACCTCGACCATACCGGTAAAACTGCCGGACCGGCATTCAATCCCCGTGCCGACGGGTACCTGCATTCATATGGCGCACCTGTCAACCAGGGCATAAGCGGCATTTGGTGGTCGGCCGACGGCATCGACAAGAGAGCGGTATGGCGGGAAAATTCAAACGAGCTGTATATAGCGGAAGACAAAGGACTGGCCAACAACTACGGCTTTTCAGTGCGGTGCATCCACGCCCAGTACGGCGCCAGTTATGACGAATCGAAGATACCCGCCTACGTGCTTCCGGAGCTGCTGACTACCGGTAGCGGCGAGCGTATCACCGACGCCAAAAGCTGGGAAGAAAAACGACGGGCCGAGCTCCTGGAATTGTTTTCCACTCACGTTTTCGGACATACGCCGAAAGATAAAATCCCGGTACGGTATGAGCTCGTCGACGAAAAGAAGGATGCCCTGGGCGGTAAGGCTACCCGGAAGCAGGTCAGGCTTGTCTTTTCAAACGGAAAAAAAGAAATCGAGGCGCTCCTGCTTCTCTATATCCCCAACCATGTGGAGGGGAAAGTCCCGGTCTTTGTAGGTTACAATTTTAAGGGGAATCACAGCACGATCGCGGATTCATCCGTCTTGTATTCGCCCTCGCTCCACCTGGTAAAGGAACAGGGGCACCCTGACTGGATAAGGGGGAATCAATCGCATCGGTGGAACTATCATGAGATCATCGACCGGGGCTATGCGGTGGCGACCATGTGCTACCACGATATCTATCCCGATCATAAAAAGCTGAGGGATCACAGCATCGTATCGCTCTTCCCCGGTTACCGACCCGGCGCTTTGGCTGACGACGAATGGCAGGCCCTGGGGGCATGGGCCTGGGGATCCGGCCGTATCGCGGATTACCTGGAAACAGAGGAAGATCGTATCGATCCGGACAGGATGGCGCTTATGGGCCATTCGCGGCAAGGTATGGCGGCATTATGGACGGGCGCACAGGAGCCCCGGTTCAAAGTAGTGATCGCCAACAATGCGGGCGAGGGCGCCGCTGCCATCACCCGCCGGCGGTACGGCGAGACCATCGCGATCCAGAACAATCTTTTCCCGCACTGGAATGCGCTCAATTACAGGAAATACAACGACCGCGAAGACGATCTGCCGGTGGATTTTCACCAGCTGATTGCCCTGACTGCTCCCAGGGCTGTGTATATAGCAAGCGCCGAAGAAGACCGGTGGGCCGACCCTCAGGGCGAATTCCTGGGTGCGTACCATGCCGGTCCGGCATTCAGGCTGTATGGTTTCGGTGCGATCGATACCGATGTCCGGCCGCCGCTTCATTCACCCATTATGCGACAGGTCGGGTATCACATACGGGCCGGGAAGCACGACGTTACCGCCTACGACTGGTCCCGGTTCCTTGATTTTGCAGATCTGCATTTTAAAAAATCAGACTAACCCGGAAGTATCAATCAATATACCCATGAACAGACGAGAAGCACTGGCACGAACGGCCTGGCTATTGGGCAGCGCGCTTTCCGGCCCGACCTTACATGCCATGAACCGGTGGGAGACTGCCGGGAAGCAAACGGTTCCGGGACAAAACGATCCTTTTCTGAACGAAACCCGGAAAGCTATAGCAGCCAGGGTAGCCGACCTGATCATACCCCGCACCGACACCCCGGGCGCTATCGATACCGGCGTACCTGATTTTATTGAGCTGATGCTCCGCGACTGTTATGAAAAGCCTGCGCAGCATACGTTTCTGACAGGTCTAGGCCAATTGGAGCAGAAGGAATTTTTAACGCTTTCGCCCGGCCGGCAAACGGAAATGCTCCGCCGGATTGAAGCAGATGCTAAAAAAGCAAAAGGCCCGACATTCTGGCGGATCATCAAGGAGCTCACCTTGCTGGGATATTTCTCATCCGAAGCCGGGATCAAAGCGTCGTTTGATTACCAGCCGATCCCCGGGAGGTTCGAAGCGATTAAAATCCGTCCGGGACAGAAAGACTTCATGTACGGGCATAAATTCTGAGAAAGGTATATAGATGAACCTGAACACAAAATCAGAAAAAGCCCGTACCTACGACGCCATTGTCGTAGGGTCGGGCCTGACAGGCGGCTGGGCTGCCAAAGAGCTGACCGAAAAAGGGCTGAAAGTGCTGGTGCTCGAGCGTGGGTATGAAGTCAGGCATATTACAGACTATAAAACGGCCATGATGGATCCCTGGGAGTTTGAGCATCGCGGCAGGGTTACCACTGCATCGGCCGAGGAGCACTATGCCAGCAACTACTTTTCGGCCAGGGAAGGGACGCAGCACTTCTACACGAACGATAAGGAAAATCCATACGTTGAAAAACGCCCCTTCAATTGGATACGGGCATATCATACCGGCGGGAAATCGCTTTTGTGGGGCAAGCATTCCTATCGCTGGAACACGGAAGACTTCCTGGCTAACGCCAAAGAGGGGATCGGCGTCGACTGGCCTATCCGGTACGAGGATATCGAGCCCTGGTATTCCTATGTCGAGAAATTCGTCGGCATCTACGGGCAGGCAGAGGGGCTCGCCGTGCTGCCCGACAGCCACTTCCTGCCGCCTTTCGCGATGACTGCACCCGAAATTCATTTAAAGGAATCGGTGGCCCGAAAGCTGAACCGCCCGATTACGATGGGCCGGGTAGCGCATCTCACCAAAGCCCAGCCCCATCACCTGGCGCTGGGCCGCACCGACTGCCAGGTACGCAACCGGTGCACGCGCGGCTGCCCCTACGGCAGCTATTTCAGCTCGCTTTCCGCCACGCTGCCGGCTGCCCGCAATACCGGCAGGCTGACCATCGTGCATAATGCCATTGTGAAGGAAGTCCTGCTGCACGATAAGCTTCAGAAAGCAAAAGGGGTCCGCGTGATCGACCAGGACACGATGGAAGTGACGGATTTCTATGCCAAAGTCCTTTTCCTGAACGCAGGCGCCATCGGCTCTACCTCCATCCTGATGAATTCGAAATCGGCACGCTTCCCGAACGGGCTGGGTAACGACAGCGACCAACTGGGCCGCAATATAATGGATCATCACCTGGCAGTGGGCGCCCGTGCCGATATCGGGGGATTCGAAGATGACCACTACTTCGGAGCCCGTCCGGGAAGCTTGTACATCCCCCGCTTCCGCAACTGGGGCAACGACAAACGCAGCTATCTCCGGGGATTTGGCTACCAGGGCGGCGCTAACCGGGCCGATTGGGGCAGAGGCGCAGCAGAAACGGGCTTCGGGGCAGATTTTAAAATAAAAATGACACAACCCGGCCCGTGGAGCATTAACCTCGGCGGCTTCGGCGAAGTGCTTCCCGACCCGAACAACCGATTCTACCTCAGTACCGACCAGAAAGACAAATGGGGACTTCCACTGGTTGTTTTCGACGCCGACTTCGGGGAGAATGAGAAGGCCATGCGAAAGGACATTATGAACGATGCGGCCGAAATGCTGGAAGCCGCGGGCTTCAGGAACATAGTTCCTTACGATCTGCCCGTTTCACACATGGGGCTCGGCATCCACGAAATGGGAACGGCTCGGATGGGCAGGGATCCGAAAACATCGATACTGAATAAATTCAACCAGGTACACACTTGTAAAAACGTGTTCGTAACCGACGGCGCAGCCATGACTTCGGCCTCGAACGTCAATCCGTCACTGACTTACATGGCGCTCACGGCCCGGGCGGCTAACCACGCCGTTACCCAGCTGAAAGCACGGAACCTATAGATGTACATCTCTTTTTGCTACAAAAGTGCCTCCCACAATATTTCTGCAGGATGTTTGGCTATACGTCCTGTCCCGTCTTTGATCTGATGACGGCAGCTCGTACCGGCGGCGGCAATGATTACTTCCTGCGGCTGGCTCCTGACTGTCGGAAACAATACCAGCTCCCCTACTTTCATCGATAGCTCATAGTGCTCTTCTTCATAGCCGAAAGATCCGGCCATCCCGCAGCAGCCCGACGGGATAAGCTGCACCTTGTAATTTGCAGGCAGGGAAAGGGTTTTCTTTGAAGCAACCAGGGAAGACAGCGCCTTCTGGTGGCAGTGCCCGTGAATTTTCACAAGACGCTCCTCGCTGCTAAAGGAATCTGGCGATATCCTTTTTGCATCGAACTCCCGGGCAACAAATTCCTCGAACAGCAAAGTGTTCTTCGCCAACGCCCTGGCTGCTTCCCTGAGCTCCTCAGGTACCAGCTCCGGGTATTCATCGCGAAACGAGAGTATGGCCGAGGGTTCAATACCGATCAACGGGGCGTCTTCAGATACGACACCCGCAAGGGTGCTGACATTTTCGATGGCCAGGCTGCGTGCCTCTTTTACAAATCCCTTGGAAAGATAAGAACGACCCGATTCACTGTGCTCCGGTACGATTACCTCGTAGCCAAGCCTTTCGAGGAGCAGAATTGCCTTTTTCCCGGCTTCCACGTCGTTGTAATTGGTAAATTCATCACAGAAAAGGTAGACTTTCCCTTTCTGAGGAGACAGTCCGGGTTTCGAGCCTGAACGCTTATGCCTGTTCCACCAGCTTCGCAGCGTAGTGCTGTGAAGAAGCGGCATGGTCCGTTCTGGATGAAATCCTACCACTTTATTGGCAATTTTCCTTAAAGCCGGGGTTTTAAAGATAAAGTTATATGCCCACGGAAAAACGGATGCGAGCTTCATCTCACCCGTGAAATTAGCAATGAGCTTCGAACGGAGCGGCGCGCTATGCCTGCTATAGTACTGCTGCGTGAACTCGGCTTTCATCTTGCCTACGTCCACGCTCGAAGGGCATTCCGATTTGCATCCTTTACATGAAAGGCATAAATCCAGAACATCCTTCACCATCTCTTCCGAAACCAGGTCTTCAGCAGGCGTGCTCTTTGGCGCCCCGGTATAAAATTTACGCAGCATGTTGGCCCTGGCGCGGGTAGTGTCCTTCTCGTTCCGGGTAGCCATGAAGCTGGGGCACATGGTACCGCCGGTCAGCTCGGTTTTCCGGCAATCGGCCGAACCGCTGCATTTTTCGGCGAGCCTCAGGATACTCTCCTGCCCGGAAAAATCGAATACGGTCTCAATCTTCGGATTGGATCTGTCCTGCTCGTAACGGAGGAACTCGTTCATGGGCGGCGAATCCACGATCTTACCTTTATTGAACACACCGTCAGGATCCCAGATCCTTTTTACCTGCCGGAACAGCTCATACACCTCCGGCCCCATCATAAACGGGATGAACTCTCCCCGGAGGCGTCCGTCGCCATGCTCCCCTGAAAGCACGCCGTTATATTTTTTTACAAGTGCTGCTGTATCCGCGAGCACTTCCCGGAACATGGCCTTGCCTTCGCTGGTTTTCAGGTTGATCATCGGTTCGACGTGCAACTCTCCGGCGCCGGCATGGGCATAATAAGAGGCATGAAGACCTTTACCTTTGAGTAGCTGGTCCAACTCTGTGATATATTCCGGCAGGTCGTCTACATCCACCGCACAGTCCTCGATAAGATTTACGGGTTGGGTGTCGCCCGGCAGATTCCTGATGAGCCCCAGACCCGCCTTCCGGATATCCCAGGCTTTATTGGCGTCATCTCCGAATAAAAGCGGCCAGGCATAACCGAGGTTTTCGACTTTCAGATCGGCAACCAGCGCGGCAGCCTTAGCCGCAACTTCCGCTTCGCTTTCTCCCCAAAACTCGACTATCAGCAGTGCTTCCGGATCGCCGGAGATAAAAAAACGGTTCTTCGAATACTCCCGGTGGTCTTTGGTAAAGTCCATGATGTACTTATCGACCAGCTCTGAAGCCTTGGGCTGATGACGCATCGCGACCCGGTTGGCATACAACGACTCCAGGAGCGTGGAGGTATGCACGCACACTACCCCTATGACAGCCGGAGGTGCGTCGACCAGCGAGATTTTGGCCTCCGTTACAAGGCACAAGGTGCCTTCGGAACCTGCTATCAGCTTGCAAAGATTGATATCGTCGTTTTCCGTACCGAACAATTCATCGAGGGCATAGCCGGAATTCCTACGCCTTATAGACGCTTTGGGGAAGTTCTTTTTGACGAGCTCTTCGTCCACCGGGTTGGAAATAATGCCCCACATCCCCGCATAGATAGCCTGCTCCCTCTTTCCGGATACCCCCTCACCCGACACTTTGGAAAGGAACTCCTCCTGCGACAGGTTCTTAAAAAGCACTTCTTTCCCGTCTCCCAGGATGGCTTTAACCTCCAGCAGGTGATCTCTCGTCGCTCCCCAGGTAATGGAATGCAGACCGCAGGAGTTGTTCCCGATCATTCCGCCGATCATGGCCCTGGAAGCCGTCGACGTCTCGGGCCCGAACAGGAGCCCATAGGGAGCCAGGTGCTTGTTCAGGTCATCGCGGATGACGCCGGGCTGCACCCGGACCCACCTTTCTTCCACATTGATTTCAATGATCCGGCTAAAGTACCTCGAAACATCTACTACGATCCCGCTGCCAACGACCTGCCCGGCCAGCGAGGTGCCTGCAGTCCTCGGAATAAGGGAAAGCTTATTCTTTTCCGCAAAAGTGACCAGCAGCCGCAGATCTTCGACAGTCCTGGGGATTGCTACCGCAACGGGCAGCTCCTGGTAAACAGATGCGTCGGTGGCATATAAATGCCGCTGTGTTTTATGCGGGACGGAATCGTCGTAAAACAGCTCTCCATCCAGCTGACTATTGAGCTTATTGAAATTTAAATACAGAATGCGATCCATGTAGGTAATTGGCCAGGAATTCAGATGCCAAAGTTACTATTCTTTGATTTACCACACATTAGCTAAGCGCTTCTGTTCGCCTGACAAGGTATCATTTAGCATGATTTCAAATAGAGTTGTTAAAATTTATGAAACCCGGTTTAAAATTTTCAATTTTGACTACCGGATACAGTGTTTAATGAATCGCAGCAACGATATGTCTTACGAATTTTACAAAGGAAAAGTAGTATGGGTCACCGGTGCATCGGCGGGAATCGGAGAGGCGCTGGTGAAAGCATTTGCAAAGGAAGGCGCCCGGGTTGTGCTGACGGCGCGCAGAGCCGGGGAACTGGAAAGGGTCCGCAATGAAGCCGGGTTATCGGACGAGCATAGCCTGGTTCTCCCGGCAGATGTGACCGAGTTCGATAAGGCTCCCGAACTTGCTTCCAGAGTGCTCAGCAAATTCGGGCAGATAGATCTTGTGGTACATAACGCCGGTGTCAGTCAGCGTTCCTATATCAACAATACCGATTTCAGCGTCTACCGGAGAATGATGGATATCAATTTCTTCAGCACGGTAGCGATCACAAAGGCGGTTCTGCCTTTTATGATTAACCGTCAGGCAGGGCATTTTATCGTGATCAGCAGTGTCGCCGGCAAGGTCGGCACGATCATGCGCTCCGGGTACTGCGCATCCAAGCATGCACTTCACGGTTTTTTTGACTCTTTAAGGGCTGAGTACTTTAATGACCATATTAGAGTTACGACCGCGTGCCCGGGCTATATCCGTACCAACGTTTCTTTGAACGCCCTGAACGAATCGGGCGAAAAATACGGGAAAATGGATGCCAACCAGGCTTCGGGGCTGGCCCCGGAAGAATGCGCCGAAAAAATACTCTCAGCCGTAAGAAGGGATAAGAAGGAAGTCTATATAGGCGGGCTGAAAGAAGTCGCAGCCATTTATCTCAAGCGCTTTTTCCCCGCGATACTTTTCGACCAGGTACGGAGGAATATCCCGGAGTAATTTCATGACAGCTTCCTGTCTTTTGTACGTAATTGCGATGGTGAATCCGGCATTTCCGGGTTTCCCCAGCCGCCCATCCTATACCCGGATTAAACATTAATCCGCCGCCCAGCTTGTTTTCGTTCAGGTTTTTATAGAACCATGTAAAACCGTATCCTGCATCCAGGGTGCCGAACAGCCGCGCGTTGTAACGCGAAATAAGGTCGTACCGCGCACCCAATACGATGGGGTTGATAAGCGCGTCGTTGAACCAGTCGACCCCCAGCGTAACCGCCTGCCAGGAACGGCAGCGCAGGGAGAATGAATAGTAAACGTCCTAGTTTCATTAGCGTACCGGTTTAAATGAAAACTATTTAAAAAAAAATCGACCGGAAGCATCTTGGCCTCCGGACGATCCCGCACCCCGCAAGTACAGGCTATACCTATACTTTAATCTTTAATATCATATCGCATCCTGCCGAAAACCAGCCTCAAAACCCGTTCAACAACCGGGAGAGAGCCGTCTGCAGGCCGTATTTATTTCTATCAGTATTAATAGGATTCCGAAAGGCCGGCGAAGGTTGGAAACAGGTTTAAAAAATACCGGCAAACATCCTTCCCTATACGTGACCAACACTAAGGATTCATGATCCTTCCCGTAAACAGGACGGTATTGGAAGTCTTCTCGCTGATCACAAAAAAGAAAGGACGATCGGCAATGACGGTTTGCCGTGTGCCGGGCCCCACGGAGGTAAGCTCTATCCCGATGGTAGTGACTGCAGCCGCTTCAGTTCCTTCTTCATCTATTCCCAGGAAAGTATTTTGCTTTACAAAGCTTACCCTCAGCCTGGCATCGGCGATGCCGCCGAGCTCCGCGTTGTCGCCAAAAACTCTTGACATCCCCATTTCAGAAAGGACATTGTTTAGCCTGATCTCGTAATCGAGCGTAAATTTGGGAAGACCGACTTTGATCCCTCTTTCCACAAGGCCCGCCTGTACGGTCTGCCATTTAGCGTCGCCAAATTCCTGAAGGATGGTATGAAGGTCTTTCCCGTTGTGCGGTACAAAAAGCGTCAGGTTGAACTGGCCCGAAGAATAGGGAAGCTCCACAGCCGTAAAATCATCGCTTGTGTAAGAGCGAAGATCGCTCTCCGTAAACATCATCTTCACTTTTTTCTCCGAACCGCCTGCCAGTTGAAAATTCCAGTCCTGGGTCTGTTTTTTATCGAAAGTGTATTTCCAGTCGCCTTTAAAATAAAGCGCGTTCATCAGGAACATCACCATATCACCGCCGATGTCGTCAATTACCTTGTCAATTTTTCCCTGCGTGTTGTCACTGGCCCATTGATTGATCTGCTTCACAGTAGACCCGTCGAAAGGCTCGGCATATATCTGCGAATCGAAAATGTCGGCCAGAACCTCTTTAAAGCTCTGCTTTACGGCAAATCCCTGCCGGTACCACATGGAATTTGCTATGGCCAGCTGCACTTTGCTATCAGCTTCGGGCAGCTCTTTCAGCAGTGTTTTATAGGCGTTGTTAAGCTCTTCAACAGATGATTGATCTGCTTTCAGTGTTTTGATAATCCCTTCACGGGTTTCCCCTTCAGCGCCGTTGAGCAGCATGCCGAGCGCAATATGCAGGCTCAGCGGCGATACGAAAATGTTATCCTGGGCGGGTTCGGACCCATCTAATTTCCTGAGCAGGTCAAAAGCAAAGTCCGTCGTCTGGCTTGCTACCCTGGCCGAAAGATGTATCGGCTTTCCCTCAACCGGCGCGGGCGTATTTTTATCCTGTGAGCAGCCTGCCGGGAGAATGATCAGCAGGACAATTGCGATTGAAAGATATGATAAGGTTTTCATAGCAGTTGTTTATTTTTGAAACGTATATCTTACTCCCCACGATACCCCGTAAACCTGCGGACGGGATGTAAGGAACCTGTTTTCTTTAAAGCTGTTCATCAGCGAATACTGGTAATTGGCCGTCAGGCTGGTATTCCATGCTCCGTTCAGGCGGTAGTTCAGCCTCATCCCGGCTGCAGCCGAAAAGTTGAGATCATTATATACGTTGTTTTCCCGCGTTGTCTCCAGCGTATAGCCTGATGCCGTTTCCAGGTTGTTCTTCAGAAAGAAGTTCGTAATTCCGCCTCCCAGGAGCGTATAGCTAAGCTTTTTCTCCGGTCTGAATGTATATCCCAGGTAAGCTGGCACCTGAAGATAGCTATAGGAATTGCTCATGTTTTTATCCATGGGGATATAAACGGCAGACGTACTACCTGTTACCGAAGAATTAAGCCTTAGTTTCTGTACTGTTTCGTTCGAATAGCTGGATTTCCCCGACACCATCGCATTGGGCAGCAGGTCTGCGCTCTCATTTGTAGTCCTGTCCATGAAAAAGCCGGGCGACCGGGAAGTGGAGTTTCCCTGGAGAAATGCTACCCCCGACTCAAGCGACCATCTTTCTGACAGCTTGAATCCTACCTGAGCGCCCGCCTGGAACGAGATTTTGGGCTGGTCCCGGTTGTAGGTAACGCTCCGGTTGTTAGCGTATGCCATGCCAGGGTAATCTGACGTATTTGCAGTATTTAAGGCATGATTCATCTGGTAAACAGACTCGTGGGAAAACTGCATATTGGGGTTGAAGCCGCCCGGCATCACGCTAAGGCCTGCCCACAGCGGACCAGGTTCCGGTTTTGCCTGCTCTTCTTCCACTATCTTCCCGGCATAGGGATTGAAAAAGACATAACGTGTCTGCCAGTAAGTATCGATTTCCCTGATGGCGGGAGGTTCGATAAAGTCAAGCGCTATCAGCGATTCTTCCGTTTCAGCAGGGGCGACAGGGCCGCTTTCAGTTGGCTTTTCTACGTGCAGATCTCTTTTCCCTGCCTTTAGCGCACGCTCAGCCAGGAGTCCCGCATCCTGCTCCTGATAACCCTTATGGGCTTTATCCTGTTTTTCAAATTTTTCAAACCGGTTCCCGGCCGGGGCTCCTTCTTTCGGCCCTGTCCCTTTAATCCCCGATTCCCGGTGTATCCCTGGTTCCCGGGCCGCAACAGCCTGCTTGTCGGGAGTATCCTGTACTCCCGCCTCCGTTTGGATATTTTCTGTCGAAGCAACCGGCTTACGGAATTCTGTCCCGGCATCTCCCCCTTTGTTCATCATGAATAAAACAGCTCCAACCCCCAAAGCGAGCAGTACGGAGGCAGCCGCCAGCCAGCTTGGTGTTTTTTTCCACCAGGGCATAGCCAAAGGCACCCTGTTTTGCTCGTCGAGGTGTCGCTCTATTCCTTCCCAGATGTCGGGCGGAGGCGTCTCCGAGGCCTTATCGAAGACTTTCCGCCATTCTTCGTTAAGATTGTCTTTTGATTGATTCATTGTCGAATCGGTGTTCTTTGTTCAGTTTTTGTTGTAACAAGGTTCGGGCTCTTGCAAACTGGGACTTGGAGGTCCCCTCTGAAATATTCAGCATCTCTGCAATCTCCTGGTGCTTGTACCCTTCAATGGCAAAAAGGTTAAACACTGTCTGGCACCCTGCCGGCAGCTCCCTGATAAACTCCATCAGCTGCTGCCATTGAAAACCCGCCAGAGACTGCTCTGCGGTTTCCATATCTTTATCGGTCCGGTAGACCTCGTCGAGGTCCACCATGTTTTTTTGCTTTTTTAAATGTTTAAGGGCTGTATTGACAACAATCGAACGAATCCAGAACTCCAGAGGAGATTCCCCCCTGAAGGAATGTATGTGTTCATAAACTTTGATAAACGCATCCTGCAGTATATCCTGGGCATCATCCCTGTTTTTTGTGTACCGCAGCGAAATCGCATACATTTTTCCGCCAAAAACCTCGTACAGACGTTTCTGGGCAGCTCTGTCCTGCGCCTGACAGCCGTTTATCAGCTCTTTTTCATCAAATGTCATCCTTTAGAAAGGGGTGCTTCTTTCTGTTCTAATTTCATCGCATAACACAATTTAGCCATTTCCCTTAGTTGACAAAGAACTGGTCTGTGTTAAGTCGATTCAGGGATTCTGTTACTAAGATAACCCTTGAAACGAAAAGGTTGGAAGCTGGAAAGAATTTTACTTATCCTGGCCGACACCATACTCCGGGAGGCAGCTTTCAGGCTGTCGGCCCACAATAGAAGAAGTTAAGGGAGAAAGGAGCAGCCGGGGCGCCTGCTCCAGCCATTGGCGGGCAATCGCCGCCCTGGACTCGTGACGGGGAAGATATTCGAAAAGGTGGTCGAGGTCGAAATTTTTGCTGACCGTCCCGATACGATTTAACGACGCATCCAGGGCATTGCATTCCTGCTCAAAATGATTGGGAACCGGCACCATCATCACCGGTTTGCCCATCAGCATGGCCTCGCATACGGATTCGAATCCCGCGGTTGTAACCAATGCCCTGCAGGTCCGTAGCAGCTCTATAAAAGTCCGGGTGTCGGTCGGGTGAAAAGTCAGCGTATCGTCAACAACAAAACCTGTTTTCTGGTAAGGATTGTTACAGAAACAATGCAGCTTCACCGTCGGGTTCCTCCGGTGCCATTTTTCTACCTGCCTGCGGAGAAGGGGCTGGGTGAGATAAACGAGTATGTGGTCTCCCAGGGAAGGATAACCCTCCGTAACCTCGCGCCGAAGCAGGGGCGGGACCACTCTGACCCGCGAACCGGGCGCATACGAACCGGTAAATGACAGCGCATATACATCACGTGCGCCCCATGCAGTCGCCCTGCTCAGAAGGATCAGGGCACAACGCTGAAACATCTTCCTTCCGGGAAACGGGAAATCAGGGTGTAAAAAAAGATATTGATGTGCGATACAGCTGACCGGGATTGTATTCCTGAAAAAGAAATTGTACAGCCCGCCGCAGATCTCATAGAAATTTACAATCAGGTCGGGTTCCGTAGATTTCACCACTGAATCGATGTACCGGAGCGATGCGTATATCCCGGGAACGGCCCTGATCAGGCCGGCGAGCGTCGACCCCAGCCCCAGCTTCCCGCTCTGCGAGTAGGAGAGACCGGCGCTTTTATAGGTATAAACCGGACAGGTGACCGACCTGCAGAAAAAATCAGGCTTCCGTTTTCCTCCTGAAGAACCGATCAGCGTGGCTACCACTTCATGCCCTTCCGCCCGGAGCATCTGGAAAAGAGAAACCGCCTGGGTGAGATGCCCGTTCCCCTCGCCCTGTATCAGAAACAGGAACTTCACGAGAAGAAACGGTTGGCGGATAAGCGGTAAATTCTTGTAAAAGCAGTTATTTTTTCTTCCCTGCCTTCAAAAAGATGATCGAAAGGCTCGGGCGCCTTGCGGGTCTCGGCCGATTCGGTCTGGCTAAAATAAAGCAGTCCCCAGTTCCCGTTATGGTCTTCTACCAGCGCACTCAGCGATTCTACCCAATCGCCGGAATTCATATAGGTAATGCCGTCTATATCGCGGATAGAAGGATAATGGATGTGCCCGCATATTACGCCGTGGCACTCCCTGGCTCTGGCAAGCTCGGTCAGCTTGCTTTCAAAATCGGAAATATAGCTTACCGCTCTTTTCACACGGCTCTTTATCTTCCGGGAAAGCGAATAATAGGGAAGCCCGCGCCAAACCCTGTACCTGTTGTAAACCTTGTTGACCCAAAGGAGAAAGGTATATCCGATATCGCCGACATAAGCAAGCCATTTCATCTCGGAGATTACCGAATCGAAGACATCGCCGTGCGTTACATAGTATTTTTTACCGCCGGATTTCAGGACATAATCTTTCCTGATGCTGAAATTTTTCCCCAGCCTGAGCGGGAGGACCTGGTCAAGGAAATCATCGTGATTGCCGCGCAGATAGATGACCGAAGTATCATGCTTCGCCATCATCTTCATAATGGCTTTGAAAAAGAGGGTATGCTTGCGCTTCCATTCCCCGAACTTCTTCAGCTGCCACCCATCTATTATATCGCCGTTCAGGATCAGCTTTTCGCAGGAATACTCCTTTAAAAAGAGCGTAACCTCTTTTACTTTTGAACCCGAAGTACCCAGGTGAATGTCGGATACGACGATTGTCCTGAATCTTTTTGATGTTTCCATAATACCAAATATCCGGACTGGATATAAACAGGATATTATTGGAAAATTATCAAAATAAAAAAAGGGGGAGCATGCTCCCCCTTCATTTCATATCCGGCATTCAGCAACTTTAGCTGACAAGATTGCTATAAAGATTGTAGTACGCTTCGGAAATATTCCCTTCCTCCTCGTTGAGGCATACCGGTTTCGGAATTTCGTTTACTATTTCATGCAGGCTATCGCTCATATTATCGCCGGCTTTAATCACTGCATCGGAATAAGCGCACCCGATTTTAACAAAGCCTTCAAAATCGGCCGAGCTCAGGTGAGACAATGCCTCATCGCTTACATCCATAGCCTTGGCCTTGGTGACAATGTCGTTGTCAAACTTGTAGTTAAACGCATTGTCATAAACGGTGAAAACGCTTTTGGTGTCTTTAAACATCGGATCGTTACGATAGGTTGTTTTCAGATACAGCGGGATCAACGCGGTCATCCAATCGTTGCAATGAACGATATCCGGCGCCCACCCCAATTTCTTGACGGTTTCCAGCACACCCTTGCAGAAGAAAATCGAACGCTCGTCATTATCGTCATAGAAATTATCTTCCTTATCGAAGAATACCGATTTTCTCTGGAAATAATCTTCATTGTCGATAAAATAGACCTGAAGCTTAGCATTGGGAATAGAGGCGACTTTAATAACCAGCGGCTTTTCCTCGTCTCCAACAGAAATGTTGATGCCAGACAAACGAACTACCTCGTGCAAACGATTTTTTCTCTCGTTAATGAGTCCGAAACGCGGCACGAGAATGCGAATTTCAGCGCCAAACTCCTGCATGGCCTGAGGCAACTTTCGTACATAATCCGCAACATCACTAACTTGGAGAAAAGGGTTGATTTCGCTTGCTACATACAGAATCCGTAATTTGCTCATTTGCGTCTAAGCTAATAGTGATATAAAAAGATTTGCAAAAATACACATTTTTTTGCCATTAATCAACCGAATTAGGGAAGATGTAGTATTATTGTGCCCAACTTGGGGCATCATATGCCTAAATTTGTGTACCAGCTCATGGAAGTGCTATATACCGCTCCGGAGGTCCGGAACCTGACCGCAAGGTTAAAGAATGAAACCGGCAGTCTCGGATTTGTACCTACCATGGGTGCGCTGCATGAGGGGCACCTGGAGCTGGTCAGGCAGGCCAGAGCCGAAAATAGCGTAGTAGTCTGCAGTATCTTTGTAAATCCCGCACAATTCAATAATCCTGAGGACCTTGAGCGCTATCCGCGCACATTGGAGAAAGACAGCGCGCTGCTGAGATCTGTGGGCTGCGATATTCTTTTTGTTCCTTCGGTAAAGGAAATGTACCCGTTTCCGCTGAATCTCCGGATCGATTTCGGAACGCTGGAAACCGTTATGGAAGGAGCTTTCAGGCCCGGGCATTTCAACGGTGTCGGGGTAGTGGTTTCGAAGCTTTTCAATATTGTACAGCCCGACCGTGCCTATTTCGGGCAGAAGGATCTTCAGCAGACTGCCATTATAAAAAGCCTTATAAGAAACCTTTCTTATCCGATCGGGCTCCGCATCTGCCCTACCGTACGGGAACCCGACGGCCTTGCGATGTCTTCACGCAACGTTCGCCTGACTGCAGACGAGAGAAAGCTGGCGCCGGAAATATACCGGATCCTCAACGAATGCAGGGCGTCGTTGCAACAGGACAAGCCGGTCAGACAGGCAGTAGAAGATGCGGTTGCGGAATTTGCGCGCCAGCCTGCTTTCAGAGTTGAGTACCTGGAACTTGCCGATGTTGCTACGCTGGCTCCGATCGATACGCTACAGGATGAAGGGAACAATGCCTTATGCGTCGCCGTCCAACTGGGGAAGGTACGTCTTATTGATAATCTTATATTTTGACATGAAAACCAATGCCTATCTTATCGCCCGCCTTGCAATAGGAGCCACTATCTTCGGTCACGGACTGGTAAGATTACCCAAACTGGGCGAGTTTGCCCGGGGAACCGCCGAAAGTTTTGAAAAATCCATACTCCCGGCAGCCGTCGTGCTGCCTTTCGGATATTTCATCGCGATCGCCGAATTTATAATAGGTTTACTGGTGCTGATCGGGCTTTTCACACGACAGGCATCTTTTGCCGGGGGTATCCTGATGGTATTATTGATCGCCGGAACCTGCCTGATCGAAAACTGGGGGGCAATTCCCTCGCAACTATTGCATACGTCGTTCTTTATACTCCTTCTTCAATTCGGAGAATCAAACAGCTGCGCAATAGACACGCTTCTGAAAAAATAGCAGGGAGAATTAAGTCAGGCACGAAAACCGGTTTTCCCATCAGCCGGCGTCTGAAGCCGGTCAGGCGCGTTCCAACGCCTTGGCCAATTCTACCAGGTCGCCGTCGTTAACCTCTTTCTTGTTGTCGGCAACATCCAGGAACTGCCTGTAAAGGACATCCAGCACCGATTGCTCGTAGACAAAACCCAGCAACTCCAGCCGGTGCTTCAGCGCATGGCGCCCGCTTCTTGCTGTGAGCACAATATCGGATTTTTCAACTCCCACATCCTGGGGGTTCATGATTTCGTAATTCTGGGAGTGCTTCAGGAACCCGTCCTGGTGAATACCCGACGAGTGAGCAAATGCATTCCGCCCGACGATCGCCTTATTGGCCTGTACCTGCATACGCATCATCCTGGAAACCAGCTGGCTGGTCGGGTAAATCAGCTGTGTATTGATGCCGGTGTGGAGCCCGAGCTCAGGATGTATGTTCAAAGCCATCACAACTTCCTCAAGCGAGGTATTCCCGGCCCTTTCCCCGATCCCGTTTACCGTCACTTCCACCTGCCTTGCTCCCTCCTGGATCCCTGCCAGGGAATTGGCAGTCGCAAGCCCCAGGTCGTTATGACAGTGTATGGAAATCGTCGCCTTATGCACGTTCTTCACATTTTCAAAAATATACCTGATCTTGGAGGCGTACTCCTCAGGAAGACAATAGCCGGTAGTGTCAGGAATATTGACTACAGTAGCTCCGGCGCCTATCACTGCTTCGACAAGCTGAGCCAGAAACTGAAGATCTGCCCGTCCTGCGTCTTCGCAATAGAACTCCACATCTTCCACCAGGCTCCGGGCCAGTTTGGTAGCATCTATGGCACGCTCGATAATTTTTTCCCTGGTTGTATTGAACTTATGCTGTATATGGATATCGGACGAACCTATCCCTGTGTGTATCCTGCCGCGCCTGGCATACTTCAACGCCTCGCCCGCCGCTTCGATATCAGCAGCTACAGCTCTTGAAAGCGCACAGATAGTCGGCTCCGAAACCGCCTTTGAGATTTCAACAACAGAGCGGAAGTCACCCGGACTGGAGACCGGGAACCCTGCTTCGATTACGTCTACTCCCAGCTTTTCGAGCTGCTTGGCTACTACTATCTTTTCTTCTGTAGAAAGCTGACAGCCCGGCACTTGCTCTCCGTCCCGCAGGGTCGTGTCAAAGATGTACACTCTTTGGCTCATGGGTACTATTTGAAAATATGTTCGATTAACGTATTAATTGTCCGATAAAAAAACCCTTTCCAAAAGATAAGAAAGGGTAAGTACACTCGTTCATCAACTCACCTCTCTCATCGGGCAGACTGCCGTCTGCCATTTAGTAGGAACGTCTCTGAAAAAAGTAGCTTCATCCTGATTGGCGAAATTTCGCTTTTTTGTTTACACTTTCACAAAAGTACGCTTTCGATCCTAAACATCAAGTATTTTACGCGAATAAATGCGTCTTTTATACACAATGATCCCCGGGCATTCCCCTCCCGGTCTCACGAAGCTCAGCATTTTTATTTGAGTGAATTGATCCAGGTCCCGATTTTGACGATGTCCTCTTTCGGAACAAACGCGAGCGGGGCCATGGGAGGATAGTCCGGCCAATGCTCCGGTTTGGGCTCATAAACCAGCGAAACGATTTCGTCTGTACTGTAATTCTTTTTTGCTATCTCGATCCACGGCGGGCCTACCAGCCGCTCATCGGATTTATGACAAACCGAGCAGGTATTTTTTTCAAGTAAAGCGGCGACTTCTGCCGGAGGGGTCAGGGAAACCGCTCCTTCGGCTGCCGACGCCGGCGTTGCGGCCGCTTCTGCTTCCCGGGCAGCTTTCCGTTCCACTCTTTTGATGCTGTCGGCAACTGCCGCTTCAGCCGCTCTCTCGGCACGCCCTTTACCATAATATTTATCGTAAGCCTCTTTGGTCTCGCTACTTGAACAGGCAGCCCACCCGGCCGCAGCTACTACGAGAAATCCCAATGAAAAAAGACGCCTGGAAGCGAAAAAACAATTCATTTCAATTAAAAATAATGGTTAACCTTAAACAAAAATCAAAAATACTACTGAAAAGCGCAATACTGTCAAAAGAGTTACGAACATAATAAAAAATCATGAAATAGCTAAACCACCCCGCCCTTCGGGCACCCCTCCCTGGCAAGGAGGGGTTGGGGCGGTGAAAGGCACAAAGAGCAAAGTAAACACGCCTATACAGCAATTTTTCTATTTTCCTCAATAAAATTCCGATCGAAATGCGAGTTTATTCAGAACAAGCGTTTATCTTTGCAGTCCGAAATTTGAAAAATCATTAATATAAGGTTTATAAGGCAAGGCAATGGCTAAGAAAGGAAACAGGGTACAGGTAATTCTGGAATGCACCGAACATAAGACTTCAGGTGTGCCCGGAACATCCCGCTATATCACTACCAAGAACCGTAAAAATACCCCGGCTCGGATCGAACTCAAGAAATACAATCCTATCCTGAGGAAAATTACCGTTCATAAGGAAATCAAATAGTCTTTACTGGAATTTAAAAATATAACGCAATGGCAAAGAAGGTAGTTGCTACCCTGAAAAAAGAAGGGGGTAAGGCATATGCAAAAGTGATCAGAGCCGTGAAGTCACCCAAGACAGGCGCTTATACGTTCAAAGAAGAAATCGTTGCTTTGGACGCGGTTCAGGATGCGTTAAAAGGTTGATCAAAGATCTTTTATTTAGCCGATTTATTGAAAAGTCCCTTTGCCGGGACTTTTTTTGTTGATAACTTGTCTGCTGAATAACAGGTTTACAGAACATCCATGGGTATTTTTGATTTTTTCTCAAAAGAAAAAAAGGAGACGCTTGACAAAGGCCTTGAAAAATCCAAGGATAACATCTTTGACAGGCTCTCCCGTGCAGTAATAGGAAAGACGACAGTAGACGAAGAGGTGCTGGACGAGCTGGAAGAGATCCTGATTTCTTCCGACGTAGGAGTAGAGACGACAGTCAAGATCATCGACCGCATAGAAAAACGGGTAGCCCGCGACAAATACACCAACACAGATGAGCTGGATCGCATCTTGCGTGAGGAAGTAGCTGCCCTGCTTACTGAAAACAGGTCGGTCAGCGTATCCAACAGCTTTGAAACCGCGCATCTTCCCAAGCCATACGTCATGATGGTAGTAGGCGTCAACGGCGTGGGCAAAACCACTACTATCGGCAAGCTGGCGCACCAGTTTCAGCAGCGGGGCAAAAAGGTGGTGCTCGGCGCCGCCGATACTTTCCGGGCTGCAGCGGTGGAGCAGCTGAAGCTCTGGGGAAAAAGGGTCGACGTACCGGTTATCGAGCACGGGATGAATACCGACCCTTCCGCCGTAGCGTTTGACGCCGTAAAAAAAGGCGTTGAGATCGGGGCTGACGTGATCATCATCGATACCGCCGGGCGGCTGCACACCAAGGTCAACCTGATGAACGAGCTCACCAAGATCAAGAGAGTCGTACAAAAGTTCCTTCCGGAAGCTCCCCATGAAGTATTGCTGGTGCTCGACGGAAGCACAGGACAGAATGCGGTAATCCAGGCCCGCGAATTTACCAAAGCCACGGAAGTCACTGCATTGGCTATTACCAAGCTGGACGGCACTGCCAAAGGAGGCGTAGTAATCGGGATTTCTGATGAATTCAGGATTCCTGTCAAATATATAGGAGTAGGAGAAGGCATGAACGACCTCCAGGTTTTCGACCGGGAAGAATTTGTAGACTCTCTCTTTAAAAAATAGCCTCCGGGAGGGTGTGAGACTTCCTATCGTATATGTCTGCCAGCACATTGCTACTTATTGTTGACGCCCAGTTCGATTTCTGCAATCCGGCCGGAGCGCTTTTTGTACCGGGAGCGGACCAGGATATCGTAAGGATAGCCGGACTGCTGCGTGCCGGATCTGCCGCCGCCATAGACGATGTTATCGTAACGCTCGATACGCACCAGGTGCTCGACATTTCTCACCCCGGATTCTGGACAAACACGGAAGGCCGCAATCCCGATCCGTTTACAGCTATCACTTTCAGCGATGTCAAGAACGGAAGATGGAAGCCGCTGTGGGAAGAGGAATGGGTGCTCCTGTACCTGGAGAGGCTTGAAAGCCAGGGTCAGTTCACTCATTTTATATGGCCGGAACATTGCGTGCTGGGTACTGCCGGTCATGCGCTGGAGCCGGTTCTGGCTATGGCGCTTCGGGACCGGGCAAGACTGACGGGGAGAAACCACCTGACCGTGATAAAAGGACTGAACCCTTTTACGGAGCATTTCGGGATATTCGAAGCGCAGGTTCCCATGGGCGGCGACCCCGATACGCAGCTGAACAGGCAATTGCTTGCGCAGCTTGGAGAGTATGACAATATACTGATCTGCGGGGAAGCCCGCTCCCACTGCGTCGCTACCAGCGTCAGGCAAATTTCAAAATATGCCCCGGAACTTATTCCCCGGATCACGCTTTTAACGGATTGTATGTCCGATGTCTCCGGAATGGGGCATTTGGCAGACCCGATCTATGCGGAAGCAGCTTCAAAAGGGATCCGGTTTGGCTTATCGACAGACGTGTAAGCAGATAAACAATCGGAAATTTAATTGTGAACCCATTTTAGTTATGAACCATTAAGGAATTAAGATCATTAAGGCGTATTAGAATGAAATCTTAATATCCCTTAATTCCTTAATGGTTTTATATCTTACCGCGCCGGCGGCCATTTTCAGTCTTTAATGTCTTTACCAATATGAGTACCCAAGCTATCAAAATCCCCTCAAGACCGGCCAGGAATTTTATCGGAGAAGATTTTCAGTTTTCCTCGTGGGAGGATCTGAAGCCGCTGTTCGAGAATCTCCAAAACAGGTCTATAGAGAGCGCCGGAGATCTGAGGAAGTGGTTTACAGACCGTAGCGAGCTGGAATCCTACCTGTCCGAAAATTTTGCCTGGCGATATATCCGCCAGACCTGCGACACCGCCAATGAAGACCTGATAAAGGAACTTCAGTTTTTTATATCCGAAATACAGCCCCACCTGGCTGCAGCCGGAAACGAGCTGGATAAAAAAGCGATCTCCGATCCCTTCCTGGGCGAACTGAGCGAACAGGGATTCGGGATTATGCTCCGCGGGATGCGTAAGGCGATTGAAATTTTCCGGGACGAGAATATCCCTCTTCAAACGGAAGCCCAATCCGAAGAAAGAAAGTACGGCGCCATAGCAGGAGCAATGACCGTTACCCTCGATGGCGAGGAAATGACGCTTCAGAAAGCCGCCGACCGGCTGCAATCTACAGACCGGGCGACCAGGGAGACGGCATGGAAGGCCATTGCCGAACGACGGTACCAGGATCATGAAACGCTCGACGAGCTGCTGGACAAGCTGATCGCGCTCAGGGATCAAACAGGGAAAAACGCCGGTTTCGACAACTACCGCGACTATATGTTTGCTGCTATGGGCAGGTTTGACTACACGCCGCAGGATTGTTTCGACTTTCACACGGCCGTGTCCCGCTCGGTAGTCCCCCTGCTCAACAACATGGCGGAAGAACGCCGGAACAAACTGCAGCTTGCTTCGCTTCGCCCGTGGGATCACAAGGTGGACGTAGACGGGAGGGCCCCGCTGAAACCCTTTGAAGGAGGTAAAGATCTCCTGAACAAAACCATCCGCTGCTTTACTCGCCTCGATCCCTATCTCGGCGACTGCCTGCGCGTCATGAAGGCGATGAACCACCTCGACCTGGAATCAAGAAAGGGCAAGGCGCCCGGAGGGTACAACTACCCGCTCTCCGAAATCGGGGTACCGTTCATTTTTATGAATGCGACATCGAACCTCCGCGACATGATCACGCTGCTGCACGAAGGCGGGCACGCGGTACATTCCTTCGTGACGCGCGACCTCCTTCTCAACAGCTTCAAGCATACGCCCTCGGAAGTGGCCGAGCTGGCCTCTATGTCGATGGAACTTCTGACTATGGACTACTGGGATGAGTTTTTCGATAACGGGCAGGATCTCGTGCGGGCTAAACGGCAGCATCTTGAATCGATAATAGAAACCCTCCCCTGGGTGGCTACGGTCGACAAATTCCAGCACTGGCTATATGAGCATCCGGCCCACTCCCACGAAGAAAGAAGCCTGGCCTGGAACCGCATTTTCGGGGAATTTGCCGAAAGCATAACCGACTGGTCGGGACTGGAGAGGTTCAGGAGCTATGCATGGCAAAGGCAGCTGCATATCTACGAAGTGCCCTTCTACTACATCGAATACGGCATTGCCCAGTTGGGCGCGATCGCCGTGTGGAAGAACTACAGGGAGGACCATGCAAAAGGCCTTGAAGAATATCTGAATGCGCTCCGGTTGGGATATACGGCGACGATCGGCGATATCTACAAAGCAGCCGGTATCCCGTTTGATTTCTCTGAAAGGCATATTGCCGACCTGATCGGATTTGTGAAATCGGAATTAGAAAGCTTATAAATTTGTCGCAAAAGAGTCGGTAACTTTTGGTCGTCAATTTTTTGCGTCCTATTTTTGTGCTTTCCGTTAAACGGCTGGAATTTCAGCACCTGAATATTATGAACATAAAGATTGTTGCAGCTATTCTGACAGGTACCGCACTGTTGTCGTCGTGCGAATATCAGAAATATAATAAGGCCATCCAGAAAGATGTAAGAGCAGGGAGCCAGTGGGTATACGGCGTGCATCCCGATTCGGCCGCGCGGCAGCTTTCATTCAAATATGAAGAGAAGCCCGAGCTTGAGCTTAAAGCCAATGAGCTGCGTACAAAGCTTTATGGCGATCCGAAAGTTTATCTGAAGTAGCCGGGATTACCCGTTTTCAGTCAGGATATAATGAGACTGTCTCCTAAACGAGGCAGTCTCTTTTTTTGCCCGGCCTTTTCCCGGTCAGGGGGCTGCATCTTAATGGTTAACGTTTTTTAAAACATTAGGAATGTTAAGCGGCTGCCTTTGCGGGATAGTGAAGAAACACGACCTTCAATCATGTAACATTCTGAAAACTGCCTGTAACAATTTCAGAAACCTCCGGAATAAAAATTTATATATGTTTCTGAAAATCAGCCATATATACATCAGAAACAAATTTATAATTATTTGAGCATTTACAAAAAGCCCGGTAAAGTTCCGGTGGCCAATTTTGAGGCAACAAAAAATGGTCACCGGAATGAATACAAGTACGAAAATCTTTTTGTGGTCGCTGTCCGCAGCATTGGGAGGATTCCTCTTTGGGTTTGATACGGCAGTGATCTCAGGTGTGGAAAGGCACCTGCAGGGTCTGTGGGAGCTAACCGCCTTCCAGCATGGTCTTACAGTCTCGATAGCGCTTATAGGCACCGTGACGGGCTCGCTTATAGGAGGCATACCAGCTGAGAAAATAGGCCGTAAAAAAAGCCTGCTTTTGATAGCGGTATTATACCTGGTCTCCGCGCTCGGCACTGCTTTGGCAAACGACTGGTATACATTCCTGATCTTCAGGTTTATGGGGGGCATCGGGGTAGGTGTATCGTCTATAGTAGCTCCCCTGTATATCACGGAAATAGCGCCCGGCCACAAAAGAGGGCGTTTGGTGGCTATGTTCCAGTTCAATATCGTGTTGGGGATCCTGATCGCGTATTTGTCAAACTATCTCCTCAGCGCTATCGGCGAGCAATCCTGGAGATGGATGCTGGGCGTACAGGTATTCCCCTCTCTCCTGTTTATAGTAACGGCCATTCTTATCCCTGAAAGCCCGAGGTGGCTCATTCTCAAAAGGAACGACGTCCAGAAAGCCCGTGTCATACTGGATATCATAGATGCGTCAGAAACCGAAAAAGTGATCCACCAGATAAAAAACAAGCGGGAAAAAAATACTGCCGGGTTCAAAGCCGTATTGGGCAAGGAATACAGAAGGCCGTTATTGCTTGCGTTTTTGTTTGCATTCTTTAACCAGGTCTCAGGTATAAATGCGATCATTTACTATGCGCCGAGGATATTTGAAATGGCGGGGCTTGGCAAAGAATCCGCTTTGCTTTCATCGGCCGGGATAGGGCTCGTGAACCTGCTATCCACGCTTGCGGGGCTTTCCCTTATCGATAGGTTTGGGCGCAGAACGCTCATGATAGCCGGGTCTGCAGGCCTGATCGTTTCGCTGATACTGGTGTCCCAGGCTTTTATCAGGACCGGGGCAGGGCACCTGATGCCTGCCTACCTGTTTTTATTCATCGCCTTTTTTGGCTTCTCACAAGGGGCCGTCATATGGGTATTCATCGCAGAGATCTTCCCGAACGAGGTACGGGCTTACGGGCAGACGATAGGAAGCGCAACGCACTGGGTAATGGCCACTGTTATCTCTTTTTCATTCCCGTATATGGCAGAGGTGTTTGGAGGAGGTACTGCATTCGCATTTTTTGCCGTCATGATGGTCTTCCAATTGATTTTTGCCGTGAAGCTCATGCCCGAAACCAAGGGCAGATCGCTGGAAGATCTGGATACGATGGTTATTTCACATTGACAGAAATCAGCCAATCATCACATCAATACTCCCGATAGCTATCGGGACACATCAATTGTATCAAAATGAAAACCATAGTGTGTTTCGGTGAGATGTTGTGGGACATGCTTCCCAGCGGGAAAATGCCGGGCGGTGCCCCGTTGAACGTAGGGATCCACCTTAAGAATTTCGGCCACAGGGTGAGCATGATCAGCAGGGTTGGTACCGATGACCTCGGATACGGCCTGCTGGATTATATCAGCGAATGCGGCCTGGAAACAACCTACATACAGCAGGGGCTTACCCACCTTACCGGCGTGGTAAAAGTAAACCTCGACGATGCCAGCAACGTCAGCTACAAGATCGTGCATCCGGTAGCGTGGGACTATATCATGCCGGATCCCAAAGCCACAGAGGCCGTAAAGGAGGCAGATGTATTTGTTTTCGGGAGCCTGGCCGCACGATCTGAGCAGACGTTTTCGACCTTAAAAGGTCTCTTGCCCCATGCTAAGCTCAGGGTCCTGGATATTAATCTCCGGCCACCCTGGTATTCCGGAGACACGCTTGCCTATCTCCTGACCCATACGGATGTGCTTAAAATGAATCATCATGAGCTGGACGAAATAGCGGGACTGTTTTTTGACAGAGGCACTCCCGCTCAAAACCTGGAGACCATAGCGCAGGCTTTCGAATTGCAGATGGTCTGCATAACGTTGGGTGAAAACGGGGCGCTGCTCTACCACAAAGGCAGCATATACAAAAGCGAAGGATACCGGGTCCAGATCAGGGATACGATTGGATCCGGAGATTCATTCCTGGCATCGCTCATTTCAGACATTTTAGAGGACGTCCCGCTTCAGGAAGCTATAGAAAGAGCATGTGCGGTGGGGGCATTGGTAGCGATGCATCACGGGGCCACTCCCGGGGTGACCGCATCCCAGATAGACGCGCTTATGAAAAGAACATAGTTTTTATCACAGAATATAATCTTCAATTGATGTTTATGAAACCTAAATTACTAATGATCACCGGGCTGCTGATGGTATTTCAGTGGACTTACGCCCAGCGAAAAGTATCCGGCACCGTGAAGGATGCCGATACCGGGGAGGCTTTGATAGGTGCATCTGTTCTGGTGCTGCAAAACCAGACCGGCTCCAGTACGGACGTGGACGGCAATTTTACCGTAAATATACCGGGTAATACCGCTACCTTAAGAATTTCCTACATAGGGTATGACCAGCAGGAGATTGAAACGAAAAACGAGGACCATATAGATGTTCTTCTCAGGTCCGGCCACCTGCTTGGCGACCTGGTGGTAGTGGGCTATACGTCACAGCGAAAGGAAGACCTTACCGGTTCGGTAGCCGTGGTAGAGCTGAAGCCCATTCAAAACAATAGCTCCGGTAACCCCATGCAATCTCTGCAGGGCCGGGTACCGGGGTTATACATAGAGAGAGACGGCTCGCCTAACGGTTCCAATAACCGTATACTCATTCGCGGGGCGAACACGCTGGGAAACAACGACCCTCTTTATGTAATAGACGGGATACCCACCACGAGGCCGGAGGTATTTCAAAATATGAACCCGGCCAATATTGAGTCCATCCAGGTTTTAAAAGATGCGTCGGCGTCTTCCATCTATGGCTCAAGAGCCTCTAACGGCGTGATCATCGTCACTACCAGGAACGGGGGTAATACAGAAGGGAAAGTTCGGTTTCAGCTCAACACCCGGCTTTCAGCCCAGTCCGAACGGTCTATGCGGTTTAAAATGCTGAATGCCTATGACAGGGGAAGAGCGCTCTGGCAGGCTTCGGTAAACGACGGCCTGGATCCCAATGACGCCTATGGCGAGATCTATCAATATGACTGGAACGGCAGCTATGATGATCCTGTCCTGAACAAATTAACGATCAGGCCGCTGGTGGGAGGCGACCCCAACACACCTGTCGGAGATACGGATTGGCAGGACGTGATGTATAAAACGGGCTTTGTAACCCAAAACGACTTTACCGTGTCTTACGGAAGCAGCCAGTCTTCACTGGAAATAAACCTGGGACAAATAAAAAATACCGGTATGCTCAGGTTTACGGGGTATGACAGGCTAAGCGGGAGCATAAATGCTGTTACCAAAGCTTTTAAGAATAAGGCGATGATAGGTCTGAACCTCAGGGTCGCAAATTCTAACGAGACGCTCACGGCCAATGACCTGGGCGGTACGCCCGCTACTTCCCTGGCCGTGTTCCAGGCCCCTACCATACCCGTGTATCAAAAAGACGGCGTTACCTACGCAGGCGCATTGGGCGGCGGATATTCCGACAGGAATAATCCCCTGCATATGCAGGATATTGCCAAGTGGAACAATACTAACAGGCTCAGCGCATTCGGGAATATCTTCCTGGAGATCCAGCCGGTTAAAAATCTTTTTATAAAAACCAATTACGGGGCCGATAATGCCCGCTTTCTGAATAAGGTGATAGCGCTCAGGTTTTCCGAGGGAGCATTTAACCGGACTACCAACAGCCTGTCGTTTGACCAGAATCACTACCTCAGCACCACCTGGTCCAATACCGCCAGGTACCATTGGGACCTGAACAGCGATCACCAGTTCAAATTCCTGGCAGGTACAGAGCTGATCAAAACCAATATGGATTTTCAGTTTACCAGGAAAGAGAGCTATGCGTTGCAGACGGAGGAATACTTTACCTTAAATGCGGGTACGGGAAATACTACGGCAAATGGCGGCTCTACAGGGCACACGCTCTTCTCCCAGTTTGCGAGGGTGGATTATACGTTCAATGACAGGTATCTGGCGGCGCTGACGGTACGCAGGGACGGGTCTTCCAGGTTTGGTAAAGAAAATCGCTACGGCGTTTTCCCGGCGGCATCTTTCGGCTGGAGAATAGACCGGGAGGGTTTCATGGCAAGCCAGGACCTTTTCAGCGAGCTGAAGCTTCGTGTGGGGATAGGAACCGTAGGAAACCAGCATATAGGCGACCTGGCACGTTTCGGGCTGTTTGACACCCGGTACGGTACCACCATGGCACAGCTTACACCCGGTTTCTGGGAAACGTACATGAACATCGGTACGGCCTACTCGCTTTCAGGCGCCAACACCGGGACCCTGCCGTCGGGATTTGTGCAGACCCAGGCCGCCAATGAATTGCTGAGGTGGGAACAAACCGGCGAAGTGAACGCAGGATTGGATTTCACACTGCTGTCCAACAGGCTCTACGGGTCTTTTGACTACTTCAGCAGGAATACCAGCGGGATCCTTATCGTGCCTCCCGTGGCCGCTACGCTGGGAGAAGGACAGCAAAAGGCTGTAAACGGAGCCTCCAAGTCTAACAAGGGCTGGGAGCTGGTGCTGGGTTACAGGGACAGGAATGAAGGGGAAATAAAATACAATGTAGTAGCCAATTTCAGCCGTTTCAGGGATAAGATCACCGAGCTGCCCGAAGAAGTACGTCCGGCTTATCCCGGAAACCTGAGGAATACCATCATAGGGCGTTCGCAGTTTGATATATTCGGGTATAAGACCATGGGTATCTTCCAGTCTCAGGAAGAAGTAAACAATGCCCCCGACCAGGTAGGCGCTGCTCCCGGCAGGATCAGGTATGTGGATGACAACGGCGACGGCCGGATAGATGACCTGGACCGTACCTGGCTGGGCACGACACTACCGGCCCTCGAATATGGGATAAGGGTAGACGTGAGTTACAGGAAATGGGATATTTCATTGTTTGGTTCCGGTGTGGCCGGCCGTACGGGTTTCGATGCATACAGCATGTTCAACAATCTCATGAGAGGGCGTGAAAACGTTGGCCCGGGCGTATTCGACGGATGGACACCTACCCATACAAACACCAAAGTGCCCGCCCTTACACTAAGGGATAACAACAATGAAACCCGTACTTCAGATTATTTCATAGTAAACACTTCGTATTTCAAATTCCGTAATCTCCAGGTGGGCTACACGCTGCACCCTTCCAGGATACTTGAAAGCGTCAGGGTGTTTGCGATGGCCGAGAACTTCTTCTGGATCAAATCCGGAAGCTACCAGGGACCGGACCCGGAGCGGATAGACCTGCAACCGGTACCTATTCCCAAAACCTATACATTGGGCCTGAACGTGTTTTTCTAGTTGGAGGGAATCAAATGTCTTAAAAATAAAAGCTTAATACAGATGAAAAGAAACATATTAAAAGCCGGCGTCCTGTCTGTGATCTTGCTCCTGGGCTCCTGTGAAGATACACTGGATTATATCCCTGCGGGGGTACTTTCCTCGTCCGACCTGACATCGCCTGCTGCTATAGAAGGCCTGGTGACCGCGGCCTATGCTGCCATAGGGAACGGAGATATGATAGGGCCCATCCACAGCAACTGGGTGTATGGGAGCATCCGCTCAGACGACGCTTATAAAGGAGGCGGCGGAACCGGCGACGTCGGCGAAATAGATGCACTGGAGCACTACAACACGGTCACACCCGTTATGGACGCTTTCGTGACCAGGTCCTGGAGGAATTTTTTCAAATCCATATCACGGGCAAATGTGGCGATGAGAGCGGTAAATTCCTTTAGTGAGGCCGACTATCCCAATAAGCAGATCAGGCTGGGAGAGCTGAAGTTCCTCAGGGGCCACAGCTATTTTACCATGAAGATTCTGTATAAAAACATCCCGATCTTTGATGAAAATGTTTCGGATGAAGAAATCCTGCAAACTTCCAATACCATGGGGAATGACGAAGCCTGGGATAGGATAGCGGCCGATTTCCAGTTTGCAATAGACAACCTGCCGGAGTTTCAGCCGGAGCCCGCCAGGGCAAACAAGGCGGCTGCGCAGGCCTACCTGGCCAAATTGCGTCTATATCAGGCATATGAACAGAATCTGACCCACCAGGTCATAAATATCAATGCCGACAGGCTGCGCGAAGTGGTCAGCCTTACCCAGGCCGTTATTGCTTCGGGAAGATACAGGCTGGCGGACGACATAGCAGATAATTTTCTCCCGGAAACGGAAAATGGCCCGGAATCGGTTTTTGCCATACAGTTTACGATCAATGACGGTACCACGTCAGGGCGGATGAACTACGAGGACGGGCTGACGTACCCGCACGGAGCGCCGCAATACGGCTGCTGCGGTTTTCATGCCGCGAGCCAGAACCTGCTCAACGCGCATACGACAGATGAAAATGGGTGGCCGAATTTCAGCAGCTTTAATGATCAGAATGCCAACCTGTCCGTACAGACTGTGGATACGCGCCTGGATCACACGATAGGGATAGACGGCCATCCGTATAAGTATGACAACTCCCTGCCGTTCACCAACAGCTGGGTACGCGATCCGGGGGTATACGGGAACCTGCACACGATGAGGTCTCAGTTACTGGCCAGCAGCTCTTCTTATTTTAAATTGGGCCCTTTTATGGGATCGGCCAAAAACACCGACGTGCTCCGGTACGACGACATCCTGCTGATGCAGGCGGAAGCGTATATACAGCTTGGAGAGCATGACAAAGCGCTGCCGCTGATCAACCAGGTCAGAAACCGTGCTGCTGTCAGCACGGGCAGGCTGAGAAAAGCCGACGGCACATTTGCTTCCAGATATAACCTGAAACCTTATACCAGCGATGTCTGGACGAAGGATTTTGCATGGAATGCCCTGATCTGGGAGAGGAGGCTGGAGTTTGCCACCGAAGGCTCACGTTTTTTTGACCTGGTAAGATGGGGAATAGCGGAAAAGGTGCTGAATGACTTTATAGATAAGGAGAAAAGCCGCCGGCCGTACCTCAGCACAGCCAGGTTTACGGCAGGAAGAGATGAATACCTGCCTATCCCGCAGGCCGAGATCACTTTTACCAAAGGGCTGTATGTCCAAAACCCGGGATACTGATAATCAGTCATTTAACAAATTTATTTACATGAAAACCAGAGCACTAGCCATCATCCTTTCCGGTCTTCTATTTCAAAGCTGCCAGGATTCAAAGCCTGCCGACTACAGGCCGGAGTTTCACTTTAGCCCCGAAAAAAACTGGGTAAACGACCCCAACGGGCTCATATACCTGGATGGGGAATACCACATATTTACCCAATATAACCCATACGGAGACAAGTGGGGGCATATGTCATGGGGACACGCGGTAAGCACCGACCTGGTCAGCTGGACCGACCTGCCTGTAGCGCTTACCGAGTTTCCTAACCCGGATGGCAGCTCGTCTATGTTTTTTTCGGGCTGCGCCGTAGTAGACAGCCTGAATACCAGCGGTTTTTTCCGGGAAGGGTACAAGGGGGGCCTGGTGGCCATATACACCATCCATATCGATAGGGATGGCAAAGGCGCGGGCCAGAGCCAGGGGCTGGCTTACAGCGAAGATAAAGGCAGAACCTGGAAGGTATACGAAGGAAATCCCGTCCTTGATATAGGAATAGCAGATTTCAGAGATCCCTCGGTGATCTGGTACCCGGAAAGAAATGTCTGGATCATGACCGTAGCATTGCCCAAGGAGTATAAAGTACAGTTTTATGAATCCGCCAACCTGAAGGACTGGGCGCTTACCGGGGAATTCGGGAACAAAGGGGATGTCAGCAAAATATGGGAATGTCCGTCGCTTTCACAGGTAAAAACAGAAGGTACTGATGAAACCCGGTGGGTACTGATCATTTCCAGCGGGCATAAGTACGAGAGATATGTGGGGATGCAGTATTTTGTAGGAGATTTCGACGGCAGGACATTTGTTTCACAAGACCAGGAGGGAGTTTTGCACCTCGACGAAGGGAAGGATTTCTATGCGGCGATCCCGTTTTACAATTTGCCCCCCGACAGTAAGAGCCCGATTATAATGGGCTGGGCCAACAACTGGGCGTATGCCAATGATATTCCTACGGAAGGGTACAGGGGACAATATTCCCTGGCAAGAGCGCTGACGCTTTACCAGGAAGACGGAATCTTTAAGATCAGGCAAACGCCGGTATTGCCTGAGAGCATTCCTACAGAAAAAGTGACGTTAAAAGACGGAGAAGAACTTACGTCTTCGCTTTCCAGGCAAAACGACAACGTGTACCGGATCCAGCTTACCGCCGAGCTGGGGAGCAGCAAGGGATTTGAGCTGGAGCTTCTGAAGCACGGTCCGCATAAAACCGTCATATCATACGATCCGGCAGAGCAAAAGCTTACTTTTGACAGGAGCAATTCGGGGAAAACCGGTTTTCACGAGAATTTCCCCGGGGGAGCGCATATGACGCTGGCTCCCGAAAACGGGATAGTGAAGCTGGATGTGATCGTGGATAAATCAGTGATAGAGCTGTATGCAAATGACGGTAAAGCAGTGATGACACAGCTGGCATTTCCTTTAAGCGGGACCACAGCGTATAAGATCAACTGGAGATAGCGGGGAATAATCCGCCCGTTCATACATGCCTTCCGTACACACCAGCAGCCGGGTTGACGCTTCTGACGCCGTCAACCCGGCTGCTGGTGTGTGCAGGTTCCTGACGTTCTGCCGCCTTTTTACCTGTTCCTCCAATCCGAAGGGGTCTTCCCCGTTTTCCCTTTAAAAAAAGTAGTGAAATACCCCGGGTTGCCAAATCCGAGCTCATAGGCGATCTCGGTAATATTTTTATGCGGGTCAGCCAGCAGGGTTTTAGCCTTCTTGATCTTAAAGTCTGCGATATAATCGTTTACGTTGCGATCCGTCAGGGCGGTGATCTTCCGGTATAGCTGTACCCGCGACATGCCCATTTCTTTGCTTAACCTCTCTACGGAAAGGCTGTTGTCATGAAGGCCTCTTTCAAGGATCTCTTCGAAATCCATCAGGAATTTACGCTCTTTATGCTGGATCAGCTGGGGGTTTATAACCTCGCTTTCCAACCTTTTTCTCAGTCTCCTGCGGTTATCCAGGAGCGTTTTTACGTTTTCTTCCAGCAGTTGCTGGTTAAATGGTTTGGGCATATACACATCGGCTCCCGCTTTTACGCCCTCCAGCTGGCTGTCTATATGTCCTCTGGCGGTAAGCAGGATGACGGGTATGTGGGAGGTTCTGAAATCCTCCCTTATTTTCTGGGTAAGCCAAAACCCGTCTTTTGCCGGGAGCATCACATCGCTGATGATGATATCGGGGATCTCATGAAAGATAAGATCCCAGGCCTTTTCGGCGTTTTCCACTACTTTTACGCTATAGGCCACGGAAAACTTCTGGGCCAGGAAAGCAGATAAGTCGGCGTTATCCTCGACGATGATCATAGCGTTTTCACGTACATTTTCCTGGACTTCTCCGGCCGGGCCGTCCCAATCCGACATGTGATTGTGCATCATCCTGGGGATATCCTGTAAAGCTGCCGTTTCCCCGCCGGTTTTGGGGAGCCTGACTTTAAACGTAGTGCCTTGCCCTTCCGTCGATTCCACGGTAATTTCGCCGTTATGCAGCGTTACAAACTCCCTGGAGAGCGCAAGGCCCAGGCCGCTTCCGAAGTTGAAATTCCGGTAGCCTTTATAAAACAGCTCGAAGGCATTCTTCTGGTCGGTTTCATTCATTCCCATGCCATTGTCTCTCACGCTGATCTCTACCGACCCGTTCTCTTCCTGTAAGGCGACGTGGATCCAGCCTCCGTCGGGAGTGAATTTAAATGCATTTGACAACAGGTTAAACAGTACCTTATCGAGCTTTTCGGCATCAAAAGAGTAAGGAAACGCGCTGAGCGGGGTGAAAAACTTAAGATCTATTTTGTGTTTCTGGGCGGTAAGCCTGAAATCGGCTACGATTTCTTCTGTAAATTTTACCAGGTCGTAACACCCCTCTTCGAGAACGAGCTTCCCCGCGTCTACTTTGCGTAAATCCAGTATCTGGTTAACCATTCTAAGCAGCCTGTTGGCGTTTTTCAGGATCAGCTCAAGAACAGGTTTTACAATTTTCGGATCATATTTGCCTTTCTGAAGAAGGTCTTCTGCAGGCGTTAGAATCAGGCTGAGAGGAGTCTTGAATTCGTGCGAGATGTAGGAGTAGAATCTCATTTTGTCTTCAGTCGCTTCTCGGGCCTGCAGCGACATCCGTTCTATTTCTTCTTTTTGACGGAGGATTTCAGCATTTCTCAGAGACAGCGTTTTGTTGGTTTTCTGCTTTTCCCTCCATAGGTATACAAAGACACCGCCAAGCGCCAGCACCAGGCCGAGGAAGATCAAGGTCAGGATAAATGCCTGCCGCTGATTGTCATAGACAGCATTCAAGTCCAGGATCCTGCCTGCCTGGCGGGTAATGGCCTCCTGCTGGCTCCTGATCCTGGCATATTGGGCGATCGTGATCTCCACGTTCGACGGGTTGATCACAGTGGTGTAGAGCGGGTTTTCTTTTGAATAAGGCTCGTTATTAAGAATTTTATGGGCCAGCCTGATGGCTTCCTCACCACCTGTAGGATAGAGTATAGTAGCTGCTATGCGCTTGCTTTGCACCAGGTCAAGGCCCTCATCCTTACCTGCCAGGCCGTCTACTCCTATGATTTTTACTTTCTGCACCAGGCCAAGCTCCTTAAGCGACGTATATATGTCTAACGCATACCTGTCGTTATGCGAAAAGATCAGGTCTGCCTCCTGCCCGGAAAGGAAACCGGTCAGTTTCTCCCTGTCTCCGCCGTACCAGAAAGTCTGTACATGCGTTATTCCCGGGTAATTGGAAAGTTCTTTCCTGAAACCGCTCGTACGGTCTTCCGCCGGTGTG
The DNA here is from genome assembly GCA_037191015.1 of Spirosomataceae bacterium. Classification (GTDB taxonomy): domain Bacteria; phylum Bacteroidota; class Bacteroidia; order Cytophagales; family Spirosomataceae; genus Ravibacter. The sequence goes on along the minus strand of JBBCKD010000001.1, from coordinate 263,811 downwards.
GTATAAGGAGAGTCTGCTATATCTATGACCTTGCCCCGGCCATTTAGCAGGAGGTTGGCGTATACTGCGGCATTTTTGCCTATCAGGACGTTATCTGCACCCACAAAAGCCGTGTATTTACCGGAGAGCATCCTGCGGTCTATTACTACTACGGGTATCCCGCTGTTATAGGCTTTTTCTATGATAGGCGTCAGTTGGTTGCTTTCATTGGGAGAAACCATCAGCAGGTCCACCCCTTCCTCGATGAATTTCTGGATATCGGTGATCTGTTTCGTATTATCGGCATCGGCATCCCGCAGTACAAATTCTATTTCGGGATAGAATGTGAGCTCCCGGTGCATGCTTTCCACCATCTCTTTCCGCCAGCTGTCGCGCATGAGGCATTGCGAAAACCCTATAGTATATTTCTTCTGGTTATGATTGTTGCACGACCATACCGATATCAATAAAAGACCTATACGTATAAGCTTCTTCAAGTACTGGATTTCTGGAAACAAGAACAGGAATATTGATACTAAGATAGGGCATAATTGTATTTGACAAAGATATATTTTTGTCAAATCCGGAATAAGCTTATCAGATAACGGTTTATGCTGTCAGCTTCCTGAAAACGGCTTCCAGGGTATCCCCATCCTCCCTGAGGTTCTGCAGGGGTGCATCGGCCACAATCTTCCCCCGGTTGATGATGATCACCCTGTCGCATAAAGCCTCCACTTCCTGCATAATGTGCGTGGAAAACAACACGGTCCTGTCTTTCCCGAGCGTCCGGATCAGCTCCCTGATCTCTGCCAGCTGGTTGGGATCGAGGCCCGTTGTCGGCTCATCGAGTATCAGCACAGGCGGCTGGTGAATAAAGGCCTGTGCAAGACCGACCCGCTGACGATACCCTTTTGAAAGCTGCCCGATCTTCTTGTGCTGCTCTCTTTCCAGTCCGCAGAGATGAAGCATTTCCGCTATTCTTTCCTTCAGCAGGCGGCCCTTCAAATGGCAGAGGCGGCCTATGAATTGCAGGAATTCAATCACATACATGTCCGGGTAAAGCGGGTTATGCTCCGGAAGGTAGCCTATAGAAGAACGGGCCTGCATAGCCTGCGAGGAGACATCGAAGCCGTTTACCGCCACGCTGCCGGAAGTAGCTTTTACGTAGCCGGTAAGTATTTTCATCGTAGTGGATTTTCCAGCGCCGTTGGGCCCGAGAAACCCTACGATTTCTCCTGTTTTTACTTCAAGACTGATGGAATCTACCGCTTTCTGGCTCCCGTATTCTTTGGTAAGATTAGTTACAGCTATCGACATTATACCTTCAAAAACCATTTATTGCGGTAAAGTACGTACAAAAAGCACCACTTTACTGCTAAAACGGCTGCAGCCATGTAAAATTTAGCCCCTCCTTCCGGTAAAAACGACAAAATACCGCCAAATAATGCTTTGGCAGTGAACCCGAAGTCTATGAAATCGCCGATCAGGTAAATGACGATGCTGTTCATACCGATCACTACAAAGAAAAAGGTCCACTTTCTCCACCCGAGCACATCCACTATAAAGTAAAACAAGGCCAGCAGCAACAGGCTCCAGCCACCGGCCATCAGTACAAATGAGCTCGTCCACAGGTTTTTATTGATCGGGAAAAAAGTCCCCCATGCAACCGCCAGGATAAGACAGGCGACCCCGCCGGCGGTCAGGTAGAGGGTCTTCTGCTTCCGGTCTTTTTCTTTGTTTCTCAGGATGTTCCCGGCAAAAACACCCAAAAGCGCCGTTGAAATGGCCGGGATTGTCGATACCAGCCCTTCCGGGTCATGAATCCCTTTGTACAGATGCCCCGGCATGAGGAGAGTGTCCCAATAGCTGGCCGGGTTGCACTCCATCGTAAACAGCCCTGCTCCGCATCCCGGCACCGGATAAAAAGCCATAAAAAGCCAGTAGCCTGCCAGGAGACCGGCAAACCAGGCCCACTGCGCCCTGGTTCCCGAATAGATATAGATAATCTGGGCAAACATGCCCGCAAGCCCTATTCTTCCCAAAACACTACCATACCGCATTTCCCCCCATTCGGTAAGAAAAATACCGTTGTTGTATATGATGCCGAGAAAAAACAGGATAAGCCCTCTCGAAACCGCTTTGCGGAGCAAGTCCCTGCGGTCTGCACCTTTCTCCAGCCTGCTCCCCATCGAAAAAGGGGTCGATACCCCCGCCAGGAAAAGGAACAGCGGAAAAATAAGATCATAGGCTACAAACCCATGCCACTCAACGTGGGAAAACTGGATTCCGAGCGCGACCGCCCACGACCAGCCGGTCACCTTGGCCAGCACATGAACCAGGTCTTCACCACCGGAAATCCAAAACATATCGAAACCCCGCAGGGTGTCCAAAGAGAGTAATCTGCCCGAAGATTTAGGGGTCTCCATCAATTGAAAATTTGAGAATCAGCAAATAATGTACTACAGAAATTTAATATCAGGCTATCCAGAGGCCTCCGCCTTGAAAGGCGGAGCAATACACCGGGGCAACTCAAAGGCAGCTTTAAACACAATGCTCCCAAACCCGGGAAGCCTTCGGGATCGCACGCCTTAAGGCAAATTCCCCGAAATTTTCGGAGCAAAAGTAATAAAGTGGTGACGAAAGCGTACTTTTGCAGCACAAAATACAAACGGTGTGCCTGAAGTAGCAGAAAAAGTGATTGTACCGGTTCCATGTGCCATTATTGAAAAAGATGGCAGGATATTGGTCGCGCAGAGAAACGCATTGGGCTCCCTTCCGTTAAAATGGGAATTCCCCGGCGGGAAGCTTGAGCACGGAGAAACTGAGCAGGAAGGATTGGCGCGCGAAATAATGGAAGAATTGTGCGTACAGATCGTGATCAGCACTAAGCTCCGGACTACTTCCCGCGATGACGGCTGGCGCGAAATCGTCCTGATACCCTTTGTCTGCTCCCTCCCTCCCGGTCAGGACATATTCCTTACCGAGCATGAGCAGATGGCCTGGCTTTCCAGGGAAGAATTTTACACGGTCGACTGGGCCGAGGCCGACAGGCGGGTGGTCAAAACCTACGAAAACTACCTCGACGGCAGGTAATCATACCGGAAGCTACTGAGCCAGCCTGCTTTTCCTGTACCCGTACGCAAAATAAATAGCCAGCCCTATCGCAAGCCATATCAGGAAGATAATCCAGTTGGATGCACCCAGCTCGGTCATCAGGTAAAGATTGGTCAGTATACCCAGCACAGGGAGGAGAGAAAACTTAAACCGGTATCCCAATACGCTCAGGATCAGCCAGGCCAGCCAGAATGCCAGCATCAGGGGACGCTCTTCGAGAATATCCGCAAAAGATCCGCTGACAAGTGTGTACACCAGCGCTACCAGGAAGACGGAGCCTATTATATACTGCCCGTTGACGCGCGGCACCTTAAACTTCGACTTCTCAGAAATACCTGAATAATCCATATAAAGAACGCCGCAGCAAACCAGTATAAAGGCAAAGAAGGTCCCTACGCTCGTGAGGTCGACAAAGAAGCCCATATCGAAAAAAAGCGCCGGGATACCTACTACCAGACCTGTGATAATCGTTGCAAAACCCGGCGTCTTATACCTGGGATGTATGTTCGAAAACTTCTTCCAGAGAAGCCCGTCACGGCTCATGGCCATCCAGATACGGGGCTGGCCAAGCTGATAGACCAGCAGCGCGCTGGTGATGGCCACTACGGCGCTGACTGAAATAACGCCTGCCATAAAATCAAAACCGACCTGTTGGAAAACGAACGCCAGAGGGTCGTCCACAAGCAGTTCCTTGTAGCTTACCATCCCCGTCAGTACCAGCGCAATAAGAATATACAGGACCGTACAGATCAGCAGGGTATAGATCATTGCCTTGGGCATATCCCGCTGCGGATCCCGGCATTCCTCGGCCGTCGTAGAGATAGAGTCAAAACCTATATAGGCGAAAAATACGGCAGCTACGCCTTTCAATACCCCGTTTACTCCGTTGGGAGCAAACGGCGACCAGTTCTCCGGCTTTACAAAGAACGCCCCGGCTATGATCACCAGCAGCACCACGCCTACCTTCAGTATCACCATAATATTGCTGGCATTCCTCGATTCCCTGATCCCGACGTAGCACAGCCACGTGACAAGCAGCGTGATCAGCCCAGCCGGAAGATCAAAAACCATTTTGATACCGCCGAAATCCGGGGCTGCCTGGTATGCAGCAGTCGCTGCCTTCTCCGATACGGTAAGCGAGGCGGCTCCCGCTGCCTGCATCTTCTCCCAGGCGTCGTAAGCAGCGCCGGGATTCATGCTCAGCCAACCGGGGAAATCGATCCCGAATCCCTTCAGCATGCTCACGAAGTACTCCGACCACGAAATCGCCACCACCATATTGGAAACGGCATATTCGAGAATAAGCGCCCAGCCGATAATCCACGCGGCCAGTTCGCCGAACGCCACGTAAGCATAGGTATAGGCGCTGCCGGAAACCGGGACGGTGCTCGCAAACTGCGCGTAGCACAAAGCGGTGAAGACACAGGCTATTGCCGTAAATACAAACAAAAGTGCTACTGCGGGCCCGCCTTCAAAGCTCGCGCGCCCTATCGTGCTGAAAATTCCCGCACCGATAATAGCGGCTACCCCCAGCGACACCAGGTCGCGGACGCCGAGGATACGTAATAAGCTCCCCGATCCATCGTTTTTTGCCGTGTCGCTGAGTATTTTCTCAACGGATTTTTTCCTGAAAAGATTGGAAACTCTGATCATAAACTGTAGCTGAAGGTGGCAATGCCCCGGGCCCGGGCGGGCGGTAACCCCTCCCGGCTGCAAGTCGCTTCTTTGCCGGGCCTTGAGCAGCTGCAATAATACAGGTTTAACGCAATAAAAAGTACCTTAACAGCACTTTTGCAGAATTTATTTGATGTAAACCCGCCATAATAAGCGCGTCATCCGGTATCTGCCTGTCGACATCGCTTATGGCCTGAAACCTGTATAGCGCTATTCCTGTGGTTCTTTTTCCAGCCGCTCCTTCAATTGCAGGTATTCGTCCCGGAACCGTGCCGCTTCCAGGAAATCCATTTCCCTGGCAGACTGCTCCATTTTTCGCTGGGTTTCCTGCAGCAGCTTCTGCAATTGCGGCCTGCTCATGTAAGCCACTACCGGATCGGCCGCCACGTTGACTTTTTCAGGCTCCACGTAGGCCCTCCTGCCTTTGGCGTCAGCTACAGAAGTCTGACCCATAATTGCTTCCTTCGATTTAAGTATAGTACGGGGCGTAATGCCGTGCTCCATGTTGTAGGCGATCTGGATGCTCCGGCGCCGGCGCGTTTCATCAATGGCTTTTTCCATCGACCCGGTGATCGTATCGGCATACATTAACACCTTGCCGTTTTCATTCCGGGCAGCCCGGCCGATAGTCTGGATCAGCGAGCGGATGTCGCGGAGAAAGCCCTCCTTATCCGCATCCATGATCGCTACCAGCGATACTTCAGGCAGGTCGAGCCCTTCACGGAGCAGGTTTACACCTACCAGTACATCAAATACACCCAGCCTCAGCTCCCGCAATATCTCCACCCTGTCCAGGGCCTTGACTTCCGAATGGATATACCGGCATTTTACGCCGACCCGCTCCAGGTATTTGCTCAGTTCCTCAGCCATACGCTTCGTAAGCGTTGTGACCAGCACGCGCTCCCGGCGCTTGATCCTGAAATGGATCTCATCCAGCAGGTCGTCTATCTGGTTAAGGCTGGGCCTCACTTCTATTTCCGGGTCCAGCAATCCTGTCGGACGTATAATCTGCTCGACAATTATACCGTCGGTCTTGCGCAGCTCATATTCTGCCGGCGTCGCGCTTACGTAAATGGTCTGTCCTACCAGGCTCTCGAACTCCTGGAAGGTAAGCGGACGGTTGTCCAGCGCGCTCGGCAGCCTGAACCCATAGTCGACCAGCGCCTCTTTCCTCGACCTGTCGCCGCCCCACATCGCGCGCAGCTGCGGCAGGGTGACGTGGCTCTCATCGACCACCAGGAGCATGTCGTCCGGGAAATAATCCAAGAGGCAAAACGGCCGCTGACCGGGCTGCCGCCGGTCGAAATACCGCGAATAATTCTCTATGCCCGAGCAATAGCCCAGCTCACGCATCATTTCAAGGTCGAATTCGGTCCGCTCCTTTACTCTCTCCGCTTCGGCAAAACGCCCTTCCTTCGTGAAGTATTTGACTTGCTGGACAAGATCATCCTGGATTTCCCGGATAGACTGCAGCAGCACGTCCCTCCCCGTAACAAATAGATTTGCGGGAAAAATCGCGATACGGTTTTCTGAAGAGATCTTCCTTCCGCTAACCGGGTCTATCCTCTGTATTTCCTCCACTTCGTCCCCGAAGAAAATAAGCCGGTATGCAAAGTCTGCATATCCCGGAAAAATATCTACCGTATCACCCTTTACCCTGAACGTGCCTCTTGAAAAATCAGCTTCCGTACGGCTGTAGAGAATTTCAACCAGGCGGTACAGAAACTGGTTCCGGCTGACAATTTCACCCGGTCCGATCGAAAGGATGCTTTTTTTGTATTCGGAAGGGTTACCCGCACCATAGATACACGATACGGAAGCCACGACTATCACATCTCTCCGGCCGCTCATCAGCGACGAAACGGTGGACAGCCTGAGCTTATCGATCTCCGTATTGATCGCCAGGTCCTTTTCGATATAGGTATTGGTCGAAGCTATAAAGGCTTCCGGCTGGTAGTAGTCATAGTAGCTGATGAAATACTCGACGGCATTACGGGGAAAGAATTGTTTGAATTCGCCGTACAGCTGCGCGGCGAGCGTCTTATTATGACTCAGAATGAGTGTGGGCCGCTTTACCTCCCTGATCACATTGGCTACCGTGAAGGTTTTCCCGGATCCGGTTACCCCGAGAAGCACCTGGTGCGGCTCGTCGTTTGTAATTCCCTCTACCAGTTGGGAAATTGCCTGCGGCTGGTCTCCCGTGGGTTTATAATCAGATATGAGTTCGAAATCCATCCGGTCAATATAATATTACCTGTTCATATTTAACAGATTGATTTGCATGAAGGTTCTATGCCCCGGGATCTTCCCGCTTTGCCTCAACCCGGAGACACCCGATCAGCAGCCGGCGCGCGGCTTACTCCGTAATTACAACCCGTCTCAGAAGAAGCTGGTCAGGAAGGCTCATTTTGAGATGGTATACCCCGGGAGACAAATTGCCGACACCCAGCTTGATATGATTGACACCCTGTAAAATATCTACGCCCTGGATAAGAGCGGCATTGCCCGCGCTGCTCAGAAGCATGACAGAAGCAGGTCCCCGGTAAGCGTCACTCCTGAAAGAGATGTTCAGCTCCGATCCGGCCGGGACGGGATATGCGTTAAACCGGGCAATTCCCGAATATTCGGCGCTGACATAATGCGTATAGGAAAAAGTACCGTCTTTGTCGATCATCTTCAACCTGTAGTAGTTTATCCCTGCCTCCGGATCGGGATCCCGGAAAACATATCTCCCCCCCGTCTCGTCTCGGAGAAAGACTTCCCCGATTTTCACTCCCGGAGCTCTCACCGGGTCGGTTGTCCGTTCGACGGCAAAGTGGTCAAAGCCGCTGGCTTCCGTCACATCCCAGCTAAGCTCTATTGCCTCTTCGCGCAGACCGGCTTCAAAAGCAGACAGCGTAACCGGCAGCGAAGCATCGTCGGGGTTGTTTGGTATGAAGAACCACCTTCTCGACCCGCTGGTGGCCAGATTGTCGAGGTTTGAGCTTAAAGTAAGAGAAAGATTCTCCTGGGCCAGGGCTCTCCGCTGCGGTCCTTCCGGCGTCAGAATGGCGACATAGGGCTGGTTGGGGATAATTTCGATTTTCCAGTACTGCTCACCAGCCGGTTCGGCCTGCAAGGCGCTGACAATAACGCTATTATTGCTGCGGGTAAGGTACAGGCCTGTTTTCCGGTTCCTGATCCTGTAGTAATCAGGCTCTCCCGGCCCGACAGGCTCCATCCGCCACTCCTGGAGCAGATCTTCCTCGTCAAAACTTTTGGTTCCTACCGAATGATCCGAATCCGACAAGGGAGATATGGGTCTGCGTTGCGAGCTATGGGCTATCCTGTAATACCTGTCATTCTCTATCTCGCCTGTCAGCTGGAAATCCAGCAACGCAACCCTCCTGCTGAAATAGCTACGGAGATCTTCCACCCTGGACAAAAACGGAAGCGATGTCGATCTGTTCGTTATATTGGGCAGGAGGAAGTTCTGCGCCTGTGACAGCAGAACTTCCTGCGCCAGCTCCGGAATTTTCGCATCCAGGTACTCATAAATCCCGGTAGCTCTCAGCTCCTTCCACCTGTTTTTAATATCCTCCCGAAACCCCGGGTCTTCCAGCATCCGGATAATTTTGCTATTATTATAAGCCACCTCCGACATCATCATGTGAGTCATATCCGCAAATCTGTCGGAGTTGTTAAAGGCGAGATCATTGTCCCAGACCGGTCCGAAACGGAGCTTCGGATCATTCCTCCTTTTGAAAAGGTACACACTAAGATATGCGTCCGGATTCCCTATCAATTCATTTGCTATCTGCCAGTTTACCTGCGAAGCACGGTCAACGACAGCATTATAGCCGTTAACGGGGTCCAGGAAATTTGCTGAAAACAAACGACTCTCATAATCTCTTATATAGTTTCTGATATAATCCCGCTGCTGGCTGTTCATATCATCCGAGTCGGGGTACTTTACAGCATACTTTCCTGCATACGAGGTCTGGAAATACTCATCCTCATCCATGGCGTACAGCTCCTCCTGTACAAAATACCCGCCGGAAATGGTGGGCAGCTCCGTATCCGAGGGCCTAAGCTCTTCTACTTCAACGCGATTATTCTCTACCTGCACGTGATCGGTGAGCGTATAGCTGCCTATATAGTTCCCGTTGAGAAAAACATCTACGAAGCGGTATGCACAAGTATAGTCAAAGCCGAGAAATTTGCTGACTTCAAATGCAAGCGCGTTCCGGAGGAGCGTATTATCAAAATAATTGGCCAGCAGTACCCAGTTCCTGGCGTTAGACGGCATCCCCAGCAGGTTAAACCTGGAATTCAGCCTGATCCTGTAGGGCTTTTTGGGAGCTAACCAGGTAGAATTACCCCTTCCCCTTATTTCCATCCTTCCGTCATACAGCCCCGGAACACCCTCTCCGGCAACGACTTTCAGCGAGCCCGGGACCCAGGTTTCTTTGTCGTCTATAGTCCGGTTGTTATCAGTTGTAATGTAAAGGGTCGGCAGGTTGGTCAGCTGGGACTGACCAGAGCCCTGAAACGTGTGTAGAAGCGACCCGAAAAAGATCACCCCAAACAGGAAATTTTTCATAATTCTGGTAAATGGTTTAAATTCAGTCAATCATCTCTCTCCCGGTTTCCGCCATCCGAAAGCCACGGAATAAAATACTTCAATTTGGGGGGAGGATTTATCTGACTATACGAAAACGTTCGCTATACGTTATTTTCGGAATGCAAAGCTAACATTTTGAGGATATTCCGCAGGAATTTTTACTACGAATCTGTTTCGCATCATAAACGGATCTGCGTCCCCTTCTCTCCGCCTGCGGCTTTCTCCAGGTCTTTGGCATGGCAGATCACGACTCTCTCCACGCCGGCGCGAAGCGCATCGAAAGAATTATCCAGCTTGGGGATCATCCCCTTATTAATCGCTCCTGTCTCTTTATAACGCTGATATACCACAGGATCAAGCTCAGGGATCACGCTCGCGTCATCATCCGGATCGGAAAGAACGCCATCCTTTTCGAAGCAGTAGATCAGCGAGACATTAAAGAGCCGGGATAGCGCTACAGCCGTTGCCGAAGCCATCGTATCGGCATTGGTATTGAGCAGGTCGCCGGAAGAAGAATAAGTGAGCGGCGCTATTACCGGTACGAGACCGTTGTTCAGGAACGAGGCCAGCATTGGCCCGTTAACCGCTTTTATATCTCCCACATAACCATAGTCGATTGTCTTTACCGGTCGTTTCACTGCTTCGATAATGCCGGCATCGGCCCCTGTCAGCCCGATGGCATTGATCCCCAGCGACTGCAGTGTAGCAACCAGGGTTTTATTGACCAGGCCGCCGTATACCATCGTGACGATTTCCAGCATAGGCTTGTCTGTAATGCGCCGGCCGTCTACCAGTTGTGCCTGGATACCAAGACGCGAAGCGGTTTGAGTAGCTACCTTGCCTCCGCCGTGAACAAGTATTTTATTCCCTTCCAGCAGGGAAAATTCTTCCAGGAAGTTTTTAGAGGCTTCCGGGTTGTCAATAATGTTGCCGCCTATTTTAATGACGGATAAATTGGATTGCTGCATTTTTTTCTCGTTTCGGAGCCGTGAAGTTAATAATCAGCGGAATGAATCTGACCGGGAACGGGAGAAATAGCGTGATAATGTGTAATTTAAAAGTTATCTTACAGCTTCATCATGCTATATTTTTTATTCCTCACAAGAATTGAGCAGGGAAATGTCACTTCTTTGAAAAGTCTGGGCGAGGGAGTCTATGAAAGTCGTCTTGATTGGGGGCCGGGATACCGGATTTATCTGGGGCAGGAGGGTAAAACGCTTATAATTCTATTAGGTGGAGGCACTAAAAAAATGCAGCAAAAGGACATAGAACGGGCAAAACTGCTTTGGCAGGAATATAAAAGACGAAAAAAGCAAAAACGATATGGCACTGACACGTAGTTTCAAAGATACCATAAGAGAGCGCGTTGCGCAGGATCCGGATTTTAGGGAATGCCTTCTGAAAGAAAGCATCGAATCTGTGTTGAGCGGAGACATCGAGACCGGGAAGACCATTCTCAGAGATTATTTCAACATTACTGTCGATCTTGAAGAACTGGAATCCCTGGCTGACAAATCACCTAAAAGCCTGATGCGGGTGTTTCGCCCTAAAGGCAATCCTACGACTACAAATCTTTTCCGGGTAATTCAGAAATTACAGGAAAAGGAAGGATTAACGCTTAAAGGACATACTATCCCTTAATAAGACACCTCCGTCCTCCCGCCTCCTTGTATTTTTAATATTTTATCTTGAATATTGTGCAAAAACAACAGGAGAGGACAATATGCATGGAACACTTGTGACCGATGCAGAGCTTTTGCGACATTTGGCGCAGGGGGATGAGCATGCGTTCCAGACGCTGTATGAACGCTACTGGCACAAGCTTTATAACTACACGGTCCATAAGGTCGAATTCCAGGAAATGGCGGAAGAGATTGTCCAGGATATTTTTATCGATCTCTGGAAGCGCCGTGAAAACATCATGGTGGATCGTCTTGAACCCTACCTGTTTCGTGCGGCACGAAACAGGATAATCGACGTGATCAGAGCCAGCCTGATCAGGAAGCATCACGAAGAATCTTCCGTATCGATCCGGTTTCCCGATGGGGAAAGGCTCGATACGGAAGAGCAGCTCGCTTACAATGAATTATATTCGGCGATTCATGACGGGCTCAGCCTGCTGCCTGAGAAAACCGGCGAAATATTCAGGCTGAACCGCCTTGACCAATTATCTGCACGCGAAATATCGGCTCTCCTCGATATGCCGGTACGTACGGTTGAATATCATATCACGCACGCCCTGCGGACTATGAAAGTTTATCTGCAGGACTTTTTAATCCTGCTTTTCTGGTTGTCGGTCAATACATAGGCGTATCACAGGAAGCAGTAGTATCCCTACGCCGGCCGGCTTCAACCGACCATTGAATATTTTGTAGAATAATTCAATCAAACACCCCTTATTATATAAACTTTCCACTATTTTATTAAACAAGTTGCGGCGAATGCTTCCGTGAACCGACCTGATAGAAACCGGGAGATAACCTGTCGTCATGTTAAGAAGGGGATTTATAAAATTATTAAAAAGGTATAGAGAAGGCACCCTTTCAGGTAGGATGAAGGAGACCATGGATGTCTGGTACCATTCCCTCCATAAGGACCCTGTTGAAAAGAATGAGAAAGACGAAATCAGGGAAAGGATCTGGTCAGGAATTATAGAAGGCCGGGAAGAAACCGTCCAACCCCGATTGCCGGCCAGGCCCGTAAGGGGATGGATCTGGAAGGCGGCTGCCATACTGGTTTTATCCGGAGCTGCGCTCTATTTTTCGGGCATCTGGTCTTCCCTTCCCAAATCCGTAGCCGAAGCGCCATTCGCCATAGATACGGACTGGACGGAGGAAACCAATTCAAACAACATCTCCAGGGACGTTTTCCTGCCGGATGGAAGCAAAGTTACACTTGAGCCGGGAAGTAAATTACGCCATCCAAAGCATTTCGATAGCAACTCCCGGACTGTCTATCTGGAAGGAAGCGGTTTTTTTGACGTAACCAAAGATTCCGAAAGACCCTTCCTGGTCTATTCCGGGGCGGTGCTTACCCGTGTATTGGGTACCAGCTTCAGTATCAAATCAATTGCTGAAACGGGTGGAACGGAAGTAGCGGTCGTAACAGGAAAAGTAATGGTTGAGAAATCGAAGTTAAAAAGGCACTCCGACAGCGATGCTCAAAATGAAACCCGGATTGTGCTGACGCCCAATAAAAAGGTTACCTTTTTCGATAATTCCGATCATTATGTGACCGGCCTGGTAGAAAACCCGGTAATGGTGCCGGGGCAGGAAGCGTATCTGAAACCAGGGGTATTCGATTTTGACGAAACGCCGTTGAGCGAAGTTCTCAGTAAGCTGGAAAAAGCCTATGGGGTTGAAATTACGCTCAGCGACGACAAGATGCTGGAATGCCCTGTAACGGCCGATGTATCGTCTGAAAACCTTTACGGTAAGATGGAGATCATCGGCGCCGTTTTAAACGCAAAATATGAAATTACCGGCAGTTCCATTCTTCTCTCCGGAGGTGGATGCGGCCCGTCAAACCCAAATCAGAAACCTTAAAGCGAAAACGTATGCGATAGATTTCCAAATCAGAAAAATCAACTGCAAACCGGGGATGGTTGCGACATCCCCGGTAGGACTCCCCAACGGCAGGACGCCGGTTTATCCCTTTTCCTGAGAAAAAAGGGAACGGGAGCATTTTGTCAAATCGTCCAAGATCTAACAAAACAAAATAATGGAAAAAACAAGAAAATTCATAGCCCTTGCGGGTACTATTATGAAGGTTTCGATTGTTCAGTTTTCGATCATGCTGCTGACCGCGGCCTATACCTACGGCGGATACGAAGCTTATGCCCAGGAGTTGCTGATGAAGCCGGTGTCTGTCCGGTTTATCGACACGGATATTAAAACGGTACTCTCTCAATTGGAGCAAGATGCAAATGTAAAATTCGTATATACATCAAGGTTAGTCCCTTTAAAACGGAAAGTAACGCTCAATGTCGTCAATAAAAGCATAGCCGAAACCCTGGATGAGATTTTCAGCCCGGACAAGGTCACCTACAAAATTGTACGCAACAGGATTTTGCTGAGTGTTGGAGAGGAACAGAAAAGCTCGGCACTGGAAATGCCTGCACCGTTAGAGCTCCCTGCCGCAATCGACCGGACCGTTAAGGGAAAAGTGACCGATGAAAAAGGAGAACCGCTTCCGGGCGTGACGATCCTGCTCAAAGGAACTCAGCTCGGTACAACTTCCAATAGCGACGGCTCTTTTGTAATAGACATGGATGGCGAGAACATTGTATTGATATTTTCTTTTGTGGGGTACCTGTCCCAGGAGATCCCCGTAGGAAACAGGACCAGTATTGATGTTTCTCTCGAAATCGATAACAAAACGCTGGAAGAGCTTATCGTTGTAGGCTACGGCACCCAGCAGAAGAAAGACCTGACAGGAGCCGTTTCTATGATACAGGGTGAGGAGATCGCCGCCCGGAAAACCACCCAGATTTCTCAGGCATTACAGGGATCCGTACCGGGCGTAATGGTCACGCGTAGCAGCAATGCGCCCGGGGCAACCGCTCAGATCAGGGTACGGGGTATCACGACGATAACGGATGCAGGCGCTAACCCGCTGATTATCCTGGATGGCGTTCCCATAGACGATATTAATCACATCAACCCGAACGACGTAGAGAGTATATCAGTGCTTAAAGATGCAGCCTCTGCTTCCATTTACGGATCACGTGCGGCGGCAGGGGTAATCCTGGTGACAACCAAACGGGCGAAAAGCGGCAAAATAAACCTGGATTATATAGCGGAATACGGGATTGAAAAACCTACCCGGTTCCCGGAATACGTCGGTGCCCTACGTTTTATGCAACTGACCAACGAACTCAGGTGGAACGACAATAACAATAATGCCAACGAATACCCGACCTATACAAAGGATTTAATTGACAACTACGGGCAGTTGCACCACCAGAACCCGGACCTCTATCCCGACACCGACTGGCAATCGTTATTGATGAAAAATTCAGCGCCCCGCACCAGTCATATTCTCAGCATTTCGGGCGCCGGGAAGTCCATCAGCTCCCGCGTATCGTTCGGCTACGACAAAATTGCTGCTTTGTACGACCACCGGAACTACCAGCGCGTAACAGCCAGGGTCAATAATGATATTACTGTCAATAAATTCCTGTCGGCCTCAGTAGACTTGAACTTCAGGCGCGTCGTCGTCAGGCAGCCTACAATAGATCCTCTGTACCGGATCGGGATTACCGCACCGGTATACGCCGCTCAATGGTCGGACGGCAGGGTTGGCGCAGGTAAGGACGGAGACAATATATACGGGATGCTACATCACGGAGGGTTCAATCATACGTGGGATAACCAGGTAGGCGGAAAGATAGGCATCGATTTCAAGCCTGTCGACGGTTTGAAAATCTCCGGGGTACTTTCTCCTTTTTTTAACTTCCATAAAGACAAAAACTTCAGGATCCGGGTACCTTATACTGCCTCGGACAATCCGAATCTTACGGTTGGCTACCTGAGCGGCTACAACCAGACTAATCTCGCAGAAGCGCGTAATGACAACTACCGTTATACCACGCAGTTCCTGGCCAACTATGATAAGCAAGTCAGGAAACACGGATTGAACCTGCTGGCAGGGTACGAATATTTCTACGCATTCAATGAAAACCTCGGCGCGTCCCGCAACCAGTATCTGCTCAACTCGTATCCCTACCTCGACATCGGTCCGCTGGAATTCAGGAATAACAGCGGCGGCGCGTTTGAAAATGCATACCGTTCGTGGTTCGGACGGGTGATGTACAATTACAACAGCAAATACCTGTTCCAGGCCAACATACGGTACGATGCATCTTCCCGTTTTGCCCCCGGATATCGATGGGGAGCATTTCCGTCCGTTTCAGCCGGATGGGCAATTTCCGAAGAATCTTTCATGAAAGGCAACATCTCCAGCTGGCTTTCATACCTTAAGCTTCGCGCTTCCTGGGGCTCTCTCGGCAACGAACGGATCGGGAACTACCCCTATCATTCGATCCTTTCATTCGAAAACAATTCACTTTTCTACCAGGGTAACAATGTTATTTCTGACCAGTCTGCCGCACAATTCCAGTATGCTATTCGCGATATTTCCTGGGAAACCACGTCGTCTTTTGACATAGGGCTCG
Organism: Spirosomataceae bacterium; assembly: GCA_037191015.1. Classification (GTDB taxonomy): domain Bacteria; phylum Bacteroidota; class Bacteroidia; order Cytophagales; family Spirosomataceae; genus Ravibacter. Next base: position 248,266 of record JBBCKD010000001.1, on the reverse strand, counting down.
ATGCCAATTTCTTCCGGGACCGCCTCAAGATAGCAGCTGACTATTACAGGAAAACGACGCGGGACATGCTCCTCGAGCTACAGATCCCGATGTTTCTGGGCTTTGCTAACCCGAATCAGAATACCGGTAAAATGTTTACCAAAGGATGGGAAGCACAAATCGGGTGGAACGAACGGAGAGGAAATTTCAGCTACTCCGCTTCTTTCAATCTTTCGGATTTTCGTTCCAAAATGGGCGACCTGGGCGGAACCGAATTCCTGGGCGACCAAATCAAAATCCAGGGTAGTGAATTCAACGAATGGTACGGCTACGTTTCGGAAGGGCTCTACCAGACCCGGGAAGAAGTTGACAATTCGGCAACACTCAATGTGAACGTCAAGCCGGGCGATGTGAGATACAAGGACATCAGCGGTCCTGATGGGGTCCCCGACGGAAGGATCTCACCGGAATACGACCGGGTGCTGCTGGGAGGGTCTTTACCCCGATTCATGTACGGGGCCAATTTCAGCCTTTCCTATAAAAACTGGAGCCTGGGAATCGTATTGCAGGGGGTTGGGAAGCAGAACGGCCGCCTGGGCTCACACATGGTACGGCCCCTACAGGAAAACTGGGGGAATTTCCCGGCCATTCTGGACGGAAATACCTGGAGCCACTACAATACCGCTGAACAGAACCGCAACGCCGCTTATCCCCGCTATACCTTTGCATCGGCAGGGGATAACTATGCCATGTCCGACTTCTGGCTGATCAACGGGGCTTACATGAGACTGAAAAATGTCAATGTCGGCTATAACCTGCCTGGTTCCTGGACACAGAAAGCTGGTATTCAAAGCGTAAGGCTATACGGCACGGCAACCGACATACTGGCCATTCACAATTATCCCAAAGGCTGGGACCCGGAAGTTAATGCCTTTGCCTATCCGATCACAACATCCCTCGTTTTCGGGGTCTCCGTTCAATTCTAACCGAAGATATGATCATGAAAACAAAAATATTAGCATACAGCATATTGACCCTTATTCTGGTTTCCTGCGATTCGCTGGACCTGAACCCGCTCTCACAGGGTTCCAGCGAAACCTGGAACTCCAACAGCGAGGAAATAGAAATGTCTCTGAACGGACTTTACAAGCATGCGTTCTGGTCTGCAGACGATGACGACTGGACCGACGACGGGATTAACCGCGATGTCATAACGCCCATTACAGGGGCTACTATCAATGGGGAGACAAACTTTGTAAGAACCTGGTGGACCGATACCTACATCGCCATCGCGCGCGCCAACACGGTGATACAAAGTGTAGACCGCGCCGCCAGCGTCCTGTCAGAGGCCCAGATTAATCGCTATCTTGCCGAGGCCCAATTTGTCCGTGCATGCCAGTACTCCCGGCTGATTTCACACTTTGGAAATGTGGTCTATACCGAAACAGTTCTGAATATAGAAGAGGCATTGGCATTGAAACAAACGCCTCGCGAACAGGTACTTCAAAAAATATATGCCGATTTTGATTTTGCGGCTGCAAACCTGAATACAACCTACAGCAATTCAGAAATAAAACGGCCTACCAAAGGCGCCGCCTACGCGATGAAAGCCCGGATTGCACTGCATGTGGGCGACTGGGCAATTGCCCGTGATGCTGCAAAAGCCTGTATGGACTTAAACGTTTACCAGCTTCACGGCAGCTTCAGCAACCTGTTTTTATCATCCACAAAAAACTCTGTCGAAACCGTTTTCGGACTGCCGCGCTCCATTGCCATGGGGATCTTCGTATCCGGACTTCAGAGCTTTTTACCACGAAATGCGGGCGGATTTTCCGGCAAAAATCCTTCATGGGATCTGTTTTGCACTTTTCTCTGCACCGACGGGTTGCCGATCGACGAATCGCCGCTATTTAATCCGCGCGAACCCTTTAAAAACCGTGACCCACGCTGCACCGCAACTATTGTGGAATTTCAAACCCCGCACGTAGGTTTCATTTATAACCCCCACCCCGATTCGATCAGGGTGCTGAGGCTAAATACAAATGCCTATGTTACCAACAATGATACCAGGACAAACGCGCAATTTGCCTCCTACAACGGGTTGATTTGGAAAAAAGGTGTTGACAACGACTGGCTCCAGAATTCCTGGACGGTTGAGCCGGACAGGATCGTTATCCGGTATGCCGATGTATTGCTTATATATGCCGAAGCAAAAATCGAGCTGGGCGAAACCGATCAGACGGTATTGGATGCCATTAACATGGTAAGGGCCAGGGCCTACGGCGTTTCCCATACTGCCACTAACGCATACCCTGCTGTCACCGCAACGGAGCAGGCCGCTTTGCGTAAAATTATCCGGTTCGAACGGCGAATGGAATTTGCTTTTGAAGGAATCCGGTATATGGATATTATCAGGTGGAAATTGGCAGAGAAGGTACTAAACCTGCCCAATTACGGATTACTGGACCCGGAAGATCTGCGTAGAAATGTCGTACAACCCGGCCTGTGGTTTTTCCCGCAAACTCCTCCGATTGATGACGACGGCATAGCCGATTTCTCGGCTATGGCAAACGCTGGGGTTATCAAACAGATCACCCTCCGGAGATTCGATAAAAGCCGCCAGTACCTGTGGCCGATCCCCTCCTCGGAAGTGCTTACCAGCGGGCTTACCCAAAACCCTAACTATTAAGTAATGGGGACCGGCAGTTTTGTCTATGATTTCCCCGGTATGGATATGGTAAGTGATCAGAAACGTAATTTGTTTTGTATGTTGAGAATATCTTTTTTTTGCCTCCTGGCTGTTCTTCCTGTATCAGGCCTGAGATCGGAACGGTACAATGAAAAGCCTGAAATCAAACGGCCGAATTTTATTGTAATTGTATCGGATGATCAGCGGCATGATGCGCTGGGATCAAACGGGAACTCCGCTATTCTTACGCCGATACTTGATCAGATGGCGGCAAACGCTGTTTCTTTCGCCAATGCTCATGTTGTTTTCTCCTTATGCAGCCCGAGCCGTGCCGCTATCTTAACAGGGAGATATGGAAGCGCAAACGGCGTGCTCGGGCTTGGAAGTGCATTGAACCCCGGGGAAAAAACAATCGCTGATCATCTGCGTGAAGCAGGATATCATACCGGGGTATCCGGGAAATGGCATATCAGTCAGCGCCCAAAGGAAGCAGGGTTTGACTTTTATGCCACCTTTGAGAGTAATGGCGACTACTATAACCGGTTGATCCAGGATATGGGAAAAGAGGTCAGACCAGAAAAACATTGTGACGAGTATTGTGCCGAACGATCGGTCGACTTTCTTAAACAGGCTATCGAAGATCCAAGGCCGTTTTTCCTGCTTCACTGCACTCAGGTTCCCCATATGAACCATCAATTCAAATGGGATGCAAAAAAGGAAACGCTGGCGAAATACGACCCGGCAGATATGCCGGTGGCCAAAAACCGGACCGACGATCTGGCCGCGAAGCCGGAGTACTTAAAAACGGTACGAAACAGAACCCAGGCAGCGCTTTACGGATATCCCGACGTCGGGATTATACAGGACCACACCAGGGATTATTATTCGGTCATTACGGAGATGGACAACACCTTGGGGAAACTCTTTAAAACGGTTGAAGAATCGGACATCCGGGATAATACATATATCATATTTATGAGCGACAACGGCTGGATGCTAGGAGAACACGGTATGACCAGCAAAGTGCTTCCCTACGGAGCTTCCACCCGTATCCCTTTATTGATTACCGGGCCCGCCCTGTCAGCCCGGACAGAAAAAGGAATTGTATTAAACATTGATATCGCCCCTACCTTACTGGAACTGGCCGGTGTTCCGGACCCCGGCAACCTGCATGGAAAAAGCCTGGTGCCGGTACTTACCGGTAAATCGGATAAAATCAGACAACACTTTGTCTATGAAGGACTGGGCGATTACGGGGGAACCAAACCAAACCTTGCAGTAGCCAGTGAACAATACCTTTACATAGCTACTTTTGAAGATGAAACCTTACAGAAGATTATTTTCAGGGAAATCTATGACCAGAAAAAGGACCGGGAAGAAATGAATAACCTAGCCGATAGTAAGCGCTACAGAAGGAAGCAGAAGCATTTTGAAGCAATTATTAACGATCATAAAAAAAATGTTCTGGAATCTCAATAGAGTAGCCGACACGTAAAAATGCTTTTCAAGTTAGTTCCCAAGCTCAAATAACAATCCCGACACTTTGATATCTTTTCAAAAATGATGTTTATACGTTTCAAGCTATTTTTTATTACTGTTCTGCTTTCTCTTTCCTGCTCCACTCAAAAACAGGAATCTCCTTCCCTGCCGCCTTCCTTCAGTGGAATCTACCCTCACCTAGCCATGTACAACAGCCAGGGGGAGGCAGGTACCGGTGCCGTAGTACCCTGGGCCGACCGGCTCTGGGCAGTTACTTACGGACCGCACGTCCCTTTCGGTTCGGATGATAAATTGTATGAGATCACACCCGATCTTCAGCAAATTGTACGGGAGGAAAGCATCGGAGGTACGCCCGCCAACCGGATGATCCACAGGGAAAGCAACCAACTGTTTATTGGTCCCTATGCTATTGATGCCGAGAGAAACGTACGGGCCATTCCTTACGATAAGATGCCGGGGCGCCCTACAGGCAACGCCAGGCATCTCACCGATCCGGCGGGAAAAATCTATTCCGCCTCTATGGAAGAAGGATTCTATGAGGTCGATGTGAAAACCCTGGAACCGACCCTTCTTTATGAGGACGGGAATGTAACCAATAAAAAAGGGAAGGATACTTCCGCCAACCAGGCAACCGCCCTTCTCGACGGTGCACACGGTAAAGGCGTCTATTCCGGCCAGGGCGTGCTGGTGTATTCCAACAATGGTGAATCAGGAAAAAAAGCGCTTGAACAGTTTGATATCGAGTCCGGATCGCTCTCGGAATGGGACGGCAAAAACTGGAAGACGGTACGCCGCAACCAGTTTGTGGAAGTCACCGGGCCGGGCGGTATTTACGGTAATACTAACCCTGAAACAGATCCTATATGGACTACCGGATGGGATCATAAATCGGTATTGCTCGGCGTCCGCGATTCAGGAAAATGGTCTTTTTACAGGCTTCCCAAAGCGAGCCACAGCTACGACGGCGCCCACGGGTGGAATACGGAATGGCCGCGGATACGCGACGTGGGCACTCCTGAGAACCCCGATTACCTGATGACCATGCACGGTCTGTTCTGGAAATTCCCGGCGACGTTTACATCCGGGAACTCTGCCGGTATCCGCCCCCGCTCAGCCTACCTTAAAGTAATCGGCGACTATACCCGATGGAGAGATCAGCTCGTGTTCGGATGTGACGACTCGGCCCAAAGGGAGTTTTTAAACAAGCGTAAATTAAAGGGCGGTATCGAAGGCCCCGGACAGTCTAACTCCAATCTCTGGTTCACCTCCCTTGAGCAACCCGATCAGCTCGGCCCGAACACTGCTGAAGGGGCAGTCTGGCTGTCGGAGAATGTAGCCGCCGGACAGACATCGGAACCTTTTCTCTTTACCGGATGGGATCAACGCTCTGCCTGGCTTGCCAACGAAGGGGCGCAGGAGGTAGAGTTTGTGTTCGAAGCCGATGTGAAGGGTAACAACCAGTGGACGGAGGTACACAGGGCAAAGCTTGCAGGTAAAAGCGAAGCAAATATTGTCTTTACTTCCAGCCAGAAAGGCGAATGGATTCGGGTCAAAACGGATAAAGCAACCAAAGCGACGCTGCACTTTTCTTACACCGATACCAGCCGCTTCAAATCAAAACAAGACAGACTGCTCACGGGGCTGGCAGGCGCTACTTCCGCTACCTACCAGGGGGGCTTACTGTATGGGTTGGGAAATAACCGCCGCGTGCTCGGCATACTGGCCGGGAATATTTCCAACGGAAAGTTTGAAGAGTCGGGCTACTATGAGCTTGACGGGGCCATGAAGCTTGTCAGGAAGGAAGACGACAGCACCGCTACGTTTATCCGCGAGAAATTCGTGATCCCCTCCAACGTTGTGACGGTTGAAAGCTCTTCTGTACTGGTCGTGGACGATAAAGGCCGCAGGTGGAGGCTGCCATTAGGCAACCCCGCTCTTACGGATCTGACCAACCGGGCAGCGACCAGGATATGCCGGGAAGTGGCTACCGAACGCGACCTGCTCAATCTCCATGGCACTTTCTATGAACTGCCCGCAGAAAATGCCGACGGCTTTGCCAAAGTAAGGCCCATAGCGACACACAACCTGCCTGTTCATGACTACGCTTCTTACAGGGGGTTACTCATTATGACAGGTATTGAAAACGGGAAAAGCAATAATTCGAGGATTATCCGCTCCGAAGACGGCGCCGCCAGCGTGTGGGCAGGTACCATCGACGATCTCTGGGAATTCGGCAAGCCTGTAGGAGAAGGCGGGCCATGGAAAGACAGCCAGGTAAAAGCGGGAACGCCTTCCGACCCCTACCTGATCGGCTTCTACGATAAGAAAAGCCTGAAGCTCTCGCACAACAGTCCCCAGGCCGTCATCTTTAAAATCCAGGTAGAGCCCATCGGTCACGGCCCGTGGATGAATTATAAAGAAGTGTCCGTCAAAAGCGGGGAGACATTTGAATTTACCTTCCCGGAGGGGTTCCAGTCACGATGGATAAGGTTTGCTGCCGACCACGACTGTAAGGCGACGGCATGGCTGAGCTATAAGTAGTCAGGTTTATCATGATGATCTAACCTTTTTCAGGCAGTCCTTTCGCATTCCGGGAATCAGAATTTAACCGCTGGTTCCCGGAAAAAGACCGTCAGGCAGAATCATTTGGTTAGGATAAACCGAAGCCATTGTTCAGTAAATGCCGGAGAGAACGTGCTTTTGACGAAACGTATGAGAGATCCGGGAATTCATGTTAAATTGGACCTCTCTTAACCACAGAAGTTCAAAGCCCTGGTTAATCATGAACTTATCCGGATACTCTCAGAAAGCCGCTTTCTTTCATTGCATATCGGCTTGTTCCTTAATTTTCTTCCTTTCCTGTCAGAAAGGCGGCAGCCAAACAGCCGAATGGGTAAAATTTAAGGACCTGAAAACAGGGGTTGGGGTCTGGCAGGTAACCAGTCATGATTCTCTCTCCGAAGCTTTTTACTTCTACGCCCCTTCCTTTACAGCAGACGATAAATACCTGATCTTCCGTTCGACACGATCGGGAGTAATGGAAATATATCGTTGTGATTTATCCAATGGCGCGATCACCCGGTTAACAGATCAGAATGTAAGCAGCGCCTGCATACATCCCGACGGGGAGAGCATGGTCTATATCGCAGACTGGAGCTACTATAAAATGAATGTGCATACGCTGGAGAAGGAAGTAATCATCGATTTTAAAGACAAGATACCTGAAAAACCGGTTTTCAGGCCTACTCTTACCAACGACGGGAAGTTTACCCTCGTTTATACCAACGGCAACAACAAAATCTGCCTGTATCGTGTCAACCTTGAAACAAAAGAGGTCCTTAAAGTTTTCGAACAGCAGGGAGGACGCTTCTCCCATCAGCTGATCAACCCGTCCGACCCGGATATCATTACCTATACGCCTCTCCCCGACCGCCAGGACGACATGAATCTTCCCATGCCGGAAAGGGCGCGAACCAGGATGATCAATGTAAAAGAAGGGACGGATAAGCCATTTTTGGTAACTCCGTATGGTTTCAGAGCTACGCACGATTCCTGGTCCCATTCCGGGGATAAGTACTTCTTTTTTGAAAAATCGGTGCCCGGATGGATCCCTGCCTCCATAGGGTCTGTTAGCGCCGACGGAGAGCTCTATACAAAGCATTTCACAAGCGATTCAATAAAACTCGGGCATGGAACGGTCAGTAAAAACGGCAGGTGGTTTATCTCTGACAGCCAGGACCCGTTCAAAAACCCTTTGATTCTCATCAATCTGGAAGACGGGACCAGCAAGATAATAGCATGGCCCGACGCTAGTATAAAAAAGGACCTGGGGAATGTGCATGTGCACCCTAATTTCAGCCTTTCGGGGAATTATGTCGTGTATACTTCCGACTTCACAAAAACGGGAACGCACCAGGTGTATGTAGTACCCATAAAAGAGATTATAAAGAATTGGATAACAGAAGAACGGTAATGTGCTTCGTAACACAGGGTGCATCAAATTATTGAAACCAAAAATATCGATATGATTTTCAGAAAACAGCTGGCTGTACCCCTGCTGGTCCTGGTCCTGACAGGCGGATTGGCTGCCCAAACCCCTCCCAATATCCTGTTTTGTATCGCCGACGACATGTCTTTCCGGTACTTAAACGCCTATCACCAGACGCCCTGGGTCAGCACCCCTTCCTTCGACAGGGTTGCCCGCGAAGGCGTATTGTTTGCCAATGCCTATACGCCTAATTCCAAATGCGCGCCTTCCAGGGCCTGCATCCTTACCGGCAGGAATCCCTGGCAGCTCGAAGAGGCGGGGAACCACGTGCCCTATTTCCCGGATAAGTTTGTGACCTGGGTCGAGGCGCTGGGAGACCACGGGTATTGGACCGGCTATTCGGGGAAGGGATGGGCGCCGGGGAAGGTCGGCAACCGGGCGGGAAAGCCGCGCCAGCTGACCGGCCCTGTGTTCAACAAGCATAAAACCCAGCCCCCTACCCCCGATATCTCCAATATCGATTATGCAGAAAATTTCAGGGAATTCCTGGAGCAAAAGCCCGGCAGCCAGCCTTTTTGCTTCTGGTTCGGAGGCCTGGAGCCTCACAGGACCTATGCATACGGATCGGGCGCGGCGCTGGGCGGGAAAAAAACAACCGACATCCGCGAAGTTCCTCCCTACTGGCCTGATAATGAAGTGGTCCGTAACGACCTTCTCGACTATGCATTTGAAGTGGAGTACTTCGACCGCCAGCTGGGAAAAATACTGGATATGCTCGAAAAGAACGGCGAGCTCGAAAACACGGTCGTCGTGGTTACTTCCGACAACGGCATGCCCTTCCCGAGGGTAAAGGGGAATGTTTACGAATTCTCCAATCATTTACCCCTGGCCATGATGTGGAAGGGTAAAATGAAAAAGAAAGGGCGCGTACTGGAAGATTATGTCAGCTTTATTGATTTTGCGCCGACATTCCTGGAGCTGGCCGGTATTTCAGCCCAGGAGAGCACCATGCAGCCGGTCCAGGGAAAATCGCTCCTGCCTTTGCTTCTCTCGGAAAAAGACGGGCAGGTCGATCGGAGCCGCAACCACATGCTCCTGGGCCGCGAAAGGACGGATGTGGGCAGGCCCGATGACGCCGGCTTTCCCGTAAGAGCTATTGTGAAAGACAATTTCTTCTACCTCGTCAACTATGAGCCGGCAAGGTGGCCCGCAGGCAATCCCGAAACCGGCTATCTCGACGCGGACGGCAGCCCTACCAAAACCGAAATACTGAATGCCAGGCGGAGCAAAGGCAAAGACCCTTACTGGGATTTGTCGTTCGGGAAGAGACCTGCCGAAGAATTATACAAGCTGGATAACGACCCGCATGGTATGGAAAATCTCGCCCTGAATGAACGCTACCAGAAAACCGCCCAAAAATTAAGGAAGGAAATGGAAGCGGAGCTAAAAGCGCAGGGAGATCCGCGAATGTTCGGCAAAGGTTCCGTTTTCGATCAGTACCCCTACGCCAACGAGGCCTCCGTCAATTTTTATAACCGATGGAAAAACGGGGAAAAGCTGAACGCCGGCTGGGTAAATCCTTCCGACTTTGAGAAAACAGATCTGAAACACCCATGAGCCATCGGCTTTCCCGAAAAAAATCTCTGCAGCTCTGCGTCTTTGCGTGAAAAATCTCGCTAAGACGCAGAGCTGCAGAAAAGTTATTTGAAACAGTAGACAATCCAAAACCACTTGTATGGATTCAAGAAGAGCATTTTTGAAAAAGGCTGCCCTCCTAACAGGCGGCGCAGGAATGATGGGCTTTTTGCCTGAATCGGTGCAGCGCGCTATGGCCATTCATCCTGATCCGGGTACAACTTACCTCGATGCCGAGCATGTAGTGATCCTGATGCAGGAAAACCGTTCCTTCGATCACGCCTACGGCAAGCTTCAGGGCGTGCGGGGCTTCAATGATCCCCGTGCTATTTCTTTACCCAACAAGAACAAGGTATGGCTGCAGACGGACAGGAAAGGAGATACCTACGCGCCTTTTCGCCTCGACATTAAAAATACCAGGGCCACCTGGATGCACGACCTGCCGCATTCGAGGGAATCGCAGGTAGATGCCTACAACGGAGGCAAGTACGACAAATGGCTGAATTCCAAAAGGTCCAGCCGCAAGGAATATTCGGACATGCCGCTTACCCTCGGTTTTTACGATCGCGAAGACCTGCCGTTCTACTACGCTTTTGCGGATGCGTTCACGGTCTGTGACCAGAACTTTTGCTCGTCGATGACCCCCACGCATCCGAACCGCTATTATTTGTGGTCGGGTACTATCCGTGAAACCCCGGATATCGATTCTCTCGCAGTAGTACGGAACAGTTATTTTTCAATCAATAAGCCGGTCAAATGGAAAACCTTTCCGGAGCGGCTGCAGGAGGCGGGCGTTTCCTGGAAATTTTATCAGAACGAAGTCGGCGCGATCATGCAGTTTCATCCGGGGCTGGGCTCCTGGCTGAGTAACTTTGGCTGTAATCCCCTGGAACGGCATGCTCAATACCATGTCAAATCTTCCGAGGGCTACATTCGTTATGCTAAGCTGGAAGTTGAAAAGCTCAAAACCGAGCTGGCGGATCTGAAGGAAAAGCTGGCGGCAGCCTCTGCAGAGGAAAAAGTGAAACTTTCAAAAAGCTATGACAACCAGGCGGCATTGCTGGAGAAATACGAGGGCGATCTGGCTCAATATAGTGAGGAAAATCTCAGGAAATTCCCGGCAACGGAGCGCGACCTGCACCATCGCGCATTTGTATCCAATGCAGAAGATCCTGATTATCTTAAGCTCAGCACCATCACCTACGAGGAAAACGGAGAGAAGAGGAAAGTGCAGGTCCCGAAAAGCGACATTTTCTACCAGTTCCGGAAAGATGTTAAGGAAGGCAAACTACCGACCGTTTCTTATCTTGCCGCACCGCAAAACTTTTCGGATCACCCCTCTGCGCCATGGTACGGCGCCTGGTATGTTTCGGAAACGCTCGATATCCTGACCCAGAACCCGGAGGTCTGGAAGAAAACGATCTTTATTTTGTGTTACGATGAAAATGACGGCTACTTTGATCATATCCCGCCATTTTCAATCCCCAATCCGTTTAAGCCTGATTCCGGAAAGGTTTCGGAAGGCATCGATATCAAGACTGAATACGTGACGCTGGAGCAGGATCTGTCGCAGGTACCCAAAGACAATGCGAGAGAAGGCGCTATCGGGCTGGGCTTCCGGGTTCCGCTGGTAGTTGCTTCTCCGTGGTCGCGCGGCGGTAAGGTTTGTTCGCAGGTTTTTGACCATACTTCCATTATCCGGTTCCTGGAAGAATTTACAAGCCATAAATCCGGCAAAAAAATCAAAGAAACGAATATATCGGAATGGAGAATGACGATCTGCGGCAATATCAGTTCCGTTTTTCAGCCTTACGACCCTTCCACCTACAGAAAGCCGCAGCCTGTTAACCGGGATGAAATTGTGACCACGATCCATAAAGCGCAATTCCGTGATACGCCTTCGAATTTCAAGCCATTGTCGGCAAGCGAAATTGCGGAGATCAACAGGAATGCCTCAGCCAGTCCTTATCTGCCCGGGCAGGAGCCGGGCACGCGGCCGTCGTGCGCCATTCCGTACGAGCTGTACGTCGAAGGCGCTCTTTCCAAAGACAAAAAAACGTTTGAGATCTCCCTGCATGCAGGAAATAAGGCTTTTGGTGAAAAATCCGCCGGGGCGCCCTTTATTATCTATGCCATAAACCCGTATAAGGGCGAAGAGCTCCGGGTCTGGAATTACGCGGTCAAAGCCGGGGACACGCTACGGCAAACCTGGAGCGTACCCGATTTCGAAGGCGGGAAATATCACCTGAGAGTGTATGGTCCAAACGGGTTTTTCAGGGAGTTCGCCGGTGACAGCGGGGATTCGGATGTCATCGTTTCCAGCGAATATATCAGGGATAATGCAGGTAAGCTGAAAGGTGACCTGCAATTCGGTATAAGCAATAATGGAACAAAGGCAATCGCGGTTTCCATTATCGACAATGCTTATGGAGAAAAACCGTTAAACCTGAAGATCCCGGCAGGCAGCCGGTCATCCGGGCTGGTGAGGCTTGACAAAAGTCACAATTGGTATGATGTCAGCCTGCAGATTGACCGGTCAGCTACTATTAAACGGTATGCAGGGCATGTCGAAACAGGCAGGGAAAGTGTAACGGATCCGCTTATGGGAGGAAAGGGAAACAAAAAACACTGATATGATTTTCAGAAAACAGCTGGCTATACCCGTACTGATCCTGGTATTGGCAGGCGGACTGGCGGCCGCCCAGACCCCTCCTAATATCCTCTGGATCACCATTGAAGATACCTCACCTGAGTTCATTGGCTGCTACGGGAATCCTCACGCCAAAACCCCTGTTATCGATCGCCTGGCCGGGCAGGGGCACCGTTTCCTCAACGCGTTTTCTACCGGTTCGGTATGTTCCCCGAGCCGGACCGCCCTTATCACCGCTGTAAAAACCTACCAGGCAGGCACTGGTCATCACCGGAGTAAGGTCCTGCTGCCCGGTTTCATTAAAGGGTTCCCCTATTACCTGCGCCAAAACGGGTACTTTACGGTCAATAACCGTAAAACTGACTACAACCTGGCCGATGAATCTTCTTTCATCAAAGAAGCCTGGGACGAAAGCTCTGCTTCCGCCGATTGGAACCATCGTAAACCGGGGCAGCCTTTTTTTGCCGTTTTCAATTTTGAAGACTCTCACCAGTCCCGGACCATGACGTTTCCCTATGAAAGGTACCGGAAGCAGGTATGGGATCAGCTGCGCGGGGAAGAAAGAATTTCTGAGCAGGAATTCGAGGTACCTCCGTTCTACCGCGACAGCCCGGCGATGCGAAAGCAACTCGCCAGGGTGTACAATTCCATGAGCCTTACCGATCGGAAAATCGGGCTGCTGTTGAAAAAGCTGGAAGAGGACGGGCTTCGCGATAATACCATTATATTCTTCTTTTCAGACCACGGAGAAGGGTTGCCGAGAGGAAAAACCAACAGTATCGACTTCTCCTACAGGGTTCCGTTCGTGATCTGGTTCCCGCCCGCGTACCGGCATTTATCGCCCTGGGGCAGCGGGGGTAATACCGTTCCCGAGCTTACAGACTTCTGCGATCTCGGCCCCACTGTGCTGAGCCTCGCCGGTACGGAGATTCCCGCACATATGAGCGGGCGCGCTATAGCCGGACCGGCGCGCGAAAAAGCTCCTGAATATTGCTTCCTGTCGGCCGACCGGTCTGACAACGGCGCTGACCTGTGCAGGACCGTCATGGATGGAAGATACGTTTACACCCGTAACTTCATGCCTTTTATACCGGAATTACGCTATATCCGCTATATGGAAATAGGTGAGATCAAGCAGGAAATGCGGCAGGATCTCCTGGCAGGCAGGCTGAACAAAGACCAGGAGCGGCTATTTGCAGCCCGGGCTCCCGAGATGCTTTTTGACCTCGAAAAAGACCCCTGGGAATTGGAAAACCTCGCTGACAGCCCGGCTCACCGGAATATCAGGAACAGGATGCGCAAGGCGTTGGAAGATGAACTGCTTACACAAAGAGACATTATGTTCCTGCCGGAGTACACTATGCGTCAGCTTCCGGGAGGCGCCAATCCATATGAATACCGGCTGGACAGGAAGGCCTACCAGTTGGAACCTGTATGGGCAGCGGCAAATCTTTCCGGGTTCACCGACCGGAATACCTTAAAAAAACAGATCGGGCTTCTCCAAAAGGGAGATTGCCTGCAGCGATACTGGGCGCTTACAGGTCTCTGCTCCTATCCGGCAGAAAAAATCGACAGGTACAGAAAACAAATCCTGGCAGCTGCGCAGGATTCATACTCTCCGGCAGCCGTACTGGCTTCCTGGCTAGGTTATCATCACTGGACCGACCAATCGGCCGAAGCAAATCTCCGGGCATTTTGCACTTCCACCAACCCCGACCTGGCACTGCTCGCCCTGAACCTGCTCCTTTACACGCCGCGCAAAGAGCCCTTTGTTGCGACCGTAAAAGAGGCTTATCAGCAATCCGGCCGCTTTAAAAACCCCTATGTCATCAAGGCCGCCTGTCAGGATTTTCTGGGAAGCCTCGGACTTGTCCCGAACACGTTTGAATATGCGGAGTGATTCGTTTGCGTATTTATCCCGGGAAGCACCCCTGAAGACAATACTGCCGGACATTGCTACCAATTGCGTTTTGCCGTAAAATAACGTAGAATTGTGATTATTAACCGGTAAGACCTTCCTGGGAAAACAAAGAGTCCCTGAGATTGATCCGCAAAAGATCATTTTAAATGCCACCCACACTTATGATGCGCCGGTCATTGCCCGGGCCACGAATTTCGAGCGGTACGGGGTTCCGTTAGACGCGGTAGAACCAAAAGCCTACTTCGAAGTTTTGAGTGAAAAGTTGGCTTCTACCGCCGTAAGGGCATGGAATTCCAGGCAGAAAGGGGGAATAAGCTACGGGATCGGGCAGGCGGTGGTAGGCCACAACCGCCTCCAGGTAAACTTTGACGGCAAATCTGCATAGTGATGGCTACTAATCCTTTTGAGCTTTACCTGGATTACGGCATGAGGATCAAGGCGCGATGCCCGGCAACACAAACCTTCCTGGTGCAGCTTGCCGTAAGCGGAACTTATGTACCCACTGAAAGATCCATCGCCGGAGGCCGCTACGGGGCCACCCAGACCAGCACGATCGTAGGTGCGGAAGGAGGCCGGGAATTGGTGGAAAATACTTTAGAGATCATAAACGGTCTCTGAGGAAAATAAATCTTTCTCCAAAAGAGTATAAAGGTGTCCGGTACGGGGTACAAGAAATAACTAACCACTTAACCATATTTTATTCTGATGAGTACTACCAGGGAAATCCGGGTGCTTTTTTATTGCTTTTTGATTATCATATATGGAAGCTCCTGTACGACAAAAATAGAATATCGTAACGGGGCAGTGCCGCCCGGAGAGGCCGCTGCAACATATGAAGTTGCAGATGGCTTCCAGATCGAGCTGGTGGCAAGCGAGCCGCATGTGATGGATCCCGTGGATATGGAAATAGACGAATTCGGGAACATATACGTAGTGGAAATGCCCGGCTACCCGCTTGACAAAGAGAATACGGGCCGGATAAAAATACTGAAGGACGCTGACGGGGATGGGGTCATCGACGAGAGTATCCTCTTTGCCGATAAGCTTAAATTCCCGAATGGTATACTGCGGTATAAGAACGGGGTGATCGTTACGGATGTTCCCAACGTCATCTACCTGGAAGACGCCGATGGCGACGGGCGGGCTGAGATAAGAGATACCCTGCTGACCGGATTTGCCGTATCGAATCCCCACCTTTTGGTCAATAACCCTGTTTACGGGCTGGATAACTGGATTTACCTGGCTCATGCCGGACTGGCAGGCTCAAGAAAGTACGGAGATATTTTTGGGGATACCGGCGACAGTATATCTTTTTATAAAAGACCCGGTACCCCAAAGCTACCGAAAAACGCAGGAAGCAAGAATGTAAGGTTTAAGCCCGGCCAGGATAAACTGGAGATATTGTCCAGCAGAAGCCAGTTCGGGCATGCTTTCGACGAGTGGGGAAACCATTTTCTCACATTTAACAGCCATCATATCTATCATGAAGCCATAAAAGCGGCGTACCTGATCAGAAATCCCAGCCTGCAGGTATCCGATGCGACAGAGGCAATTTCCGATCACGGGAAAGAAACCGAAGTTTTTTCGATAACCACCAATCCCGATCCCCGGCTCTCATTTTCTTCGGTAGGTTTTACCACTTCATCAGGCGGGATCACTTACTATGGCGGCGGACAGTTTCCCGCTCCCTATGACAAAGGGGCCGTCTTTGTAACCGAATCGGTAAGCAACCTGGTACATGTAGACAAATTAGTGCCCAAAGGCGCAACTTTTACCGCTACGCGTGTCGAAGAACGAAAAGAGTTTCTTGCTTCCCGCGATTTCTGGGCGCGCCCGGTCAATTTATACGTAGGGCCCGACGGCGCTTTGTATGTGCTGGATTACTACCGGCGTATCATCGAGCACCCGGAGTTTATGGCTCATGAGGATGTAGAGAAAGGGGGGCTATACGACGGCAGCAACATGGGAAGGATTTTCCGGGTATCGCCCGCCGGCAGTTCCAGGGCCGGCTGGGCAAAGAGAATTTCATTGGGAGAAATGCCTGATAGCGAGCTCGTCTCGCAGCTTTCTAACGAAAATCAATGGTGGAGAACGCATTCACAAAGGTTATTGGTCGACCGGAAAGACAAAGAGACAATCCCTCTTTTGGAAAAGACGGCGACCGAAGGTCAGAATGCCTATGGGAGACTGCATGCACTCTGGGTTTTGGAAGGGATGGAAAGCCTGCAGAACGATATACTGGTCAGGGCCCTGGCTGACCCGGAGGAGGGAGTAAGGGAAAATGCCATCAGAATTTCTGAAAAATATCTTTCGCAGTCTGCCGCCGTATTAAACGCCGTGACCAGCATGAAAAATGACAAAAGTCCCAAGGTCAGGTTCCAGGCGCTTTGCTCTTTAGGTAGTGTAGATACCCCTGCCGCTGCGGCAGCAAGACAGGAGATCCTGTTCAGGGATATAAACGACGAGTGGGTCCGGATTGCCGCACTGACGTCTTCCAGCCTGAACAGCGATCAGCTACTGAAATCGTTGATAGCCAAATTCAACACTACGCACGATGATAGCTATTTGTCTGTCATACAGCGACTTTGTGAAATAAAAGCATCAGACGGCTCCGATCATGACCAGATCGGCTCCTTCCTCACGCGGGCGGTCTCCCAAAAGAGCTCCTACAGCAGCCCGTTAAACGAAGCCATTTTATCGGGTTTTTCCCGCGGATTAAAGCGGAACAAAAATAAAAATGAAATAATCGGGAAGCAGGCGCCCGTCCTGGTCAGCTCTTTCTTTAGTCATAAATCACCGCTTATCCGTGAATATACGCTGCAAATACTGGCGAGCTCCGATTCGATCAATGGCAATATTGTAAGCGATAACGTGGGCATGGCGGTTGAGAACGCATTGGACAAGACAAAGCCGGCGGACTACAGGGCCCACATGCTGTCTTTTCTGGGGCTTTCCGATGTAAGCGCACACTTTGACCTGTTAAAGGAAGTGGTAAGAACGGAAGGAAATGCCGGGGTCCAGAGAGCCGCTATAAAGCTTTTTGTATCTACCAAAAATATCGAGGCCGCCGAATTTCTGATCGAAAGCTGGGGACCTGTTTCCCAGGAAAACCGCGACGCTGCTCTGGATATGTTTTTTATCGATAAAAGTCATGGATACCTTTTGCTTGACGCGCTGGAATCAGGCGTTGTTGAAAGGGTATCGCTGGGATGGCCCAAAACGCATGCCCTTTTGAGGGGGTTTCATGACAAGGACTTCCAAAGCAGGGCCATCAGGATCCTGAAGGTATCGGAAGACGCGGCCAATGTTTCGGATCTCTACAAAGCAATTGAAAAGATCGAAGGAGTGGGGTCGCGGGGGCTCGAAGTATTCAGACGTAATTGTGCCGTTTGTCACCAGGTCAGGGGAGAGCTCGGCATATCGTATGGGCCTGACCTGGGAACAGTCCACAATTGGTCGGCAAAAGATCTCCTGGTCAACATAGTCAACCCGGGCCAGTCTATTGCTCAGGGGTATGATGTCTGGGAAATACAGCTGCATAATGGCAACACTGTGCACGGAATGATCAGATCCGAAACCTCCAACACCATAGAATTTGTCATGGGACCGCAGGTGACACAGTTGATAAACAGGCAGGATATAAAGAGTATCAGGAGCCAGCACACATCCCAGATGCCCGGCTTCTCCGGAGTCCTGAAGGAGCAGGAGCTTGCTGACTTGATCGCATTTTTACGAAGCGGCGCCCTGGAAAATACGATAAAATAGAACAAATATGGATCGGAAAGAATTTTTGAAAAAAAGCCTGCTGGCGGTAGGCGGTTCCCTTTTGCTCCGCGACAAAGAACTGTACGGCGCGGTAAAGAAACCGGCAAACGCACCGTTTAAAATGAAGTTTTCTCCCGACTTCGGTATTCCGGTCATGCGAAATTTGAAAAAGATACCATTCCACTTTCTGCTTTATTTTATACTGGTTTTTGCGCCCGCAGGGGCGAAATCCTTCGACCGGTATGCGGACGAAATCACACCTAACAATTTTTCGGGCACCGATAGCGAAAGGATCCGGCAGGCTATCCGGGCGGCCCGCGGAACTACAAATCTTATCAGGATACCCGGGAAGAACGCTAACGGCACCACTATCTGGAAACTGGACGAAGCGGTTTTGCTGCCCGCCGATATGACCGTGATGCTGGATAACTGCACGATTCAGCTCTCCGACTCCTGCAGGGACAATATGTTCCGGAGCGATAATGTAGGGGCCGGCATAGAAAACCCGGTCTGGAGCAAAAACATCCACCTGATCGGTGTGGGAAAAGTGGTGCTCAGAGGAGCTGCCAATCCCCGTTCGACAGGCGATGGCGGCAGGCAGCTCACACTCGACCCGGATGCGGAGCGGAAAAAAGGCAACTGGAGGGTCAGTTATGGTACTGATGCCGCCAGGCCGGACAGGAAGCAAACCGGCGACTGGCGGAATATCATGATCCTGATAGCGCAGGTCGACGGGTTCTCGCTCAAAAATGTCAGGATTGAAAATTCACACGCCTGGGCGGTCAGTTTTGAACGGACCCGCAATGCTGAACTGAGCGATATTTCCCTTTACAACCCCGAAGAAATAGAGATCGGCGAAAGAAAAGTAAAAGTGTTTAACAAAGACGGGATAGATCTCAGGCAGGGATGCAAGAATTTTCGCATCAATAATATCTCCGGGTTTACCGGCGATGATTTCATTGCGCTTTCGAGCCTTGACGTCAGGCGTGCTTTAAACCCTGTTAACGGAAACCTTCATTCTACGATGGTCACCAGGAGCCGCTGGTACGGGCCCGAAGACGATACGGAGCAGATTTTTATTACAAATATCAACTGCGAATCGATCTGCAGGGGAGTGGCCATTCGCGCGAGCGACAGCGCCAGCATACATCATGTATACATAGAGGGCCTGATATCAAGGGAAGTAAAAGGGCAGGGCGGGCGCCATAATGCCGTGCTGATAGGCGGAAAGGGCTACGGTGAGCTGTCTCAGCCGGGCAAATTGAATCATATCTATGCCATGAATATCATGACGGACGGCCATTCTGCGGTGATGATCGAGGCTCCCGTTGCAGATTGTCATTTCATGAACATTCTTTATTCGGGGCACCAGGACGAAGTGGTTCACTATGCAATGGATCGGGCGGAGATGAAAAATATAACGGAAATCAATCTTAGAAAAGTGAATGATTAAGCTTCTTGTAAAAAAGAGTCTTTATGAAAAACGCATTTGTCACAGGCGGCGCCGGCGATATCGGTTTCAATATCTGCCGCAGGCTCCTGAAGGAGGGTTATCGCGTATTCCTGTATGACCTGGCAGGCTCAGCAGGGAGCCGGAAAGCGGAGGAGCTGAACCGGGAATACGGCGCCGGCCGGGCGATATTCATCGAAGGGGATCTGTCGGATCTGGCCGGCTTACCGGTACAGGCGGAATCGGTAATAAAAGAATACGGCGCTTTCCAGGTCCTGGTCAACAATGCGGCAATCGATACCATAGGACCGCTGGAAAAGACGTCGTTGGACGAGTTTTTGGCTACACAGCGGATCAATGCCGAAGCAGCGTACATTTTGAGCCGCTCGATGGCGCCGGGCATGAAGGAATCGGGGAGCGGGCAGATTGTGAACATCCTGAGCATTGTACTGAGCGGCGGCTGGGAAAACCGGGTCCCGTATGCGATGTCTAAAGGAGCCCTGCTGGGGTTGACCCGCTCGCTTGCGAGAGAGCTGGGGCCTTTCAATATCCGGGTCAACGCCGTCAGCCCCGGGGCAATCCCGACCGCAATGGAGAAAAAGCACTGGAAAGACGACAGGTCTGAGCTGGATGCGGCGATCCTGGAAAGGCAATCCCTGAAATTCCGTGCGGAAGCAGAGGATGTGTCCAATGCGGTGTGGTTCCTGGTTTCCCCCGAGAGCCGTTTTATTACCGGCCATGAGCTTCATGTGAACGGCGGCTGGTACATGGGTTAACAAACAGATTTACTTTCAAGCCGAGCACTAAATATGTCTGCCATTAAAATTACCGGGATAGAAACGGTATGCCAGTCTCACCTCCTGTTGCTGCGTGTACATACCGACGCGGGAATAACCGGGAACGGGGAGACCTACTACGCCCCTCAATCGGTTGCGTCGGTGCTTCACGACTGGATGGCCGACCGCCTGCTGGGAGAAAACGCCCTGGATATCGAGCGCCACTGGCGCTTTTTCTACGAACGTTTTATCAACTTCGGGGGCAGAGGGGCCGAATTGCGTGCGCTCTCAGCACTGGACCTCTGCCTGTGGGATATCCTGGGGCAATCCTGCGGGGTACCGGTTTGGCAATTACTGGGAGGACGCACGCGCGAAGCAGTACCGGCCTATAACAGCTCCGGAGGAACCAGCTATGGGGTGACCCCGGCTACAGCTTCTGCCCCGGTAAGAGAGAAGTCGCTATGGCCGGGATACGGCAGCAGCGGCTTCGACGGTCCGCTCGAAGACAACTGGGCCAGCCTGCACCGTCCTGCCGCGTATGCCCGGGAGCTGATCAGCGAAGGCTATAAAGCCATGAAGGTATGGGTGCTCGATCCCCTGGCCCACCAGCCGGGCGGCCCCCTGTATTTGTCATGGGGAGCGATAAGACAGGCGCTCCAACCCCTGTTCGACATACGGGAGGAAGTCGGTTATGGAATAGAGATCATGCTCGATGGGCATGGATTTTTCCAATGGCCGGCCGCCATGCGGATAGCCGAGGTAATGCGGGACATAAAACCGCTGTGGCTCGAAGATGTGCTTCGGGTCGACAATGTGGATATGCTTAAAAAATTTCATGACCGGGCCGGAGTGCCGATAGCGGTAAGCGAGATGTTTACTACCAGGGAAGACTATCGCCATGTGTTGGAAAGGCAGGCTGCCGATTATATCATGGTAGATCCTACATGGGTAGGCGGGATTTCCGAGACTAGGAGGATCACTGAAATGGCTATCCCGTATAATATCCCCGTAACCATGCACGATTGCACCGGGCCTTTTACCCTTCTGGCCGGCGTGCATGTAGGAATAGCATGCCCGAATGTGGTTTTCCAGGAAAGCGTAAGGGCTCACCTGCGGGTGGCGTATGAAAAGTTGATAGATCAGCCCCTGAGCGTCTCCGACGGCCACATAGCCGCGCCGGTCCGTGCCGGCCTGGGAGCAGCCTGGCGGCCGGAGCTCTTCTCCCGGGAAAATCCGTCTTACCGGGTTTCAAAATAATGATGGATTGACACGATCATATATTCCGGGATCTCATTTCGGAGGGAAGTGTTTATATTTGAATTCATCGTAGCTTATGTTAGGCTCATTTGATTCTGATTCCTGTCTCATGATCTCCAGCATCAGATAATCCTCTACATCCTCATTTTCAATAACTTTCAATATCTTCTCTATTTCATCAATACTTAAAGAACCTCTTTTTTTCTTAGTAGCAAAATTGACCGGAGTAAGCCCTATTTTTTTTGCTATATAGTCATTTCTGTATCCCGAAACTTCTATTAAGCGCCCTATATTGTTAGCCAGTACTTTGTAATTATTTACTATTTCAGTGACCATGACAACAAAAGATCATTAATTTGTTAATTATACATTGCAAATGTACGAATATTTTTAAACAAAATAGGGTAAGCTACATAACAAGTCTTGCCAGGCTTCTTCTTTCAGCCAATAAGCCGATACGGATTTCAGGCTGCTTAAACAGCCCTTTCCTGATATTTATTCCCGGAAATGGTAGTGGTATACTTTTCAATTGAAATAAACAACTAATTGCGTTTCGCTATAAAACAACGTAGAATTGCGATTATTTATAAGCAAAGGTCTTCAGAAGGGAGCAAATGTCTTTAACCAATGAAATTGTGGGAGAAGATCACGAATTGTGGAACGCGTTTCGAAAAGGCGATGAAGGCGCTTTTGCCCAGATAACCCGTATCCATTACCGGAGCTTGTTCAGCTACGGTGTAAAATTCAGCCGCGACCGGGAGTTTATCAAAGACTGCATACAAGACCTTTTCCTTGAGCTATGGGCCAAAAGGGAGTCGTTGGGAGATACGGGGTTTATCAAGTTTTACCTGATCAAATCACTACGCAGAAAAATTTACCGGGAAGGTTCCCGCCGGAACAGGATTACCGAAGAAGCCGAACCCGACTGGGAATCGGATATACCAGCGGATAAAAGCATCGAACAAAAGCTCATCGAGCTCGAAACAGATGAAGCAAGATGGCTCCAGCTGAACCGCCAGATCGGGTTATTGCCTAAGCGCCAGCAGGAAGCGATCTATCTGAAATTCTTCGAAAACCTCAGCAATGAAGCAATAGCGGAGGTGATGTCCATTTCGAGACAGGCTGTTGCCAACCTGATCTACAGGACTATCCGCGAACTGCGGGAGAGAATGTGATCACTTTTGCGAAGTTGCTGCCGCCTGTGTCTTCACAGGCGGGGGTAGGGCGCCTCTCCGGAATAATTATTTTAAAAAAAATCTGATTTTTTTTGGTTATCGAACATTAATGGATGCCTATTCATAAATAGGAAGCAATATTTACATGGATAAGTACAAAGCGTACGTTGTTGAAGATTTTGTCCTGGACGCAGATTTCCAGAGCTGGGTGAGGTTTCCGACAGCGGAAAAAGACAGGATATGGGAAGATTATGGAGCCGGGAACCCGGATCAGGCCGACGATATCCATAGGGCACGCCTTCTGCTGGGTAGCGTATATGCCCGGTTTGAAGCGAACATCAGCGATGAGGAAATAGAGGAGGAAATCTCTGCAATGGTCATGAAGATCAGGCAGGGACAGCAAGAGACAGCCTACATCGATCCCGGGTATTCGTCAACGGTCCGGCCGTTTGTGAGATGGCTGGCCGCCGCATCGGTGGTGCTGGCCGTAACCTGGCTTGGCTGGCAGTTTTTGAGGAATACCCCTTCAGGAGCAAAACAGCCTCTCTTAGGAAGTAGCCAGGTAAAAATGATTACCAGGCAAAATCAGACAACGGAAAACGATACCATACTTCTGGAAGACGGTACAAAGGTGGTGCTGGGGCCTCATTCCGAACTGAGGATGCCGGAGATTTTCGGAGATGCCAGGGAGGTATACCTGACCGGAGAAGCCTTTTTCAAGGTGAGCAGAGACGTGAAGAGACCATTTCTGGTCTATTCCGAAAATCTCATCACACGTGTACTGGGAACGAGCTTCATTATCCGGGCGATCAGAAGTAAGGCAGAGGAGGTCGTAGAGGTCAAAGAAGGGAAGGTTTCGGTATTCAAAAAAGAAGATTTCCGGAATGCCGGCGCCAACCGCGAGTCGCAGGGCCTGCTGGTTACTTCCAATCAGAAGGTAACCCTGGAGATCCGCGACAGCCGTCTGGTAAAAACGCTTTCGGATGTTCCTGAAATTGTACCGGGGAAGTCAGAAATCATCAGGTCGGGCTACGTCAATACGCCGGTGAGCCAGGTGCTGAAAGACCTGAAAGAGGCCTACCAGATAGACATTATTTTTGACGAAGAGCTGCTATCGGCTTGTCCGCTTACGGCAGTTTTAACTGATCAGCCCCTGAAAGAAAAGCTTGAGATTATATGCGAGGCCATAGAAGCGAAATACGAAATTCTGGACGGTCAGGTAATGATCTACGGAAAAAGCTGTAATGAATAGAATCAATAGCTAACTCTTAAACCCGGTTATCATATGGCAGAAACCCATTCCTGACCCCCTATAATGGTCGAAACCGGTAATGCTTCCGACACTACCGGTTTCTGAAACCCTGCTTCATGTTGCTGGCGCAAACACCATCCTCCGGTTCTGGAAGGATGCAGGGTATCGTTTTATCAGTATTCGTTCAAATACCACTCAAATTTATGCAGAAAAGAATCTATTATCAATCCCTGATAAGGTTTATGCGTTTGTCTTTCATTCAATTTGTCTTAATTCTCGCTGCGCTTGGGAACGTGCACGCGATAGAAGGATATGCACAACCGGTACTGAACAAAAAAGTGAGCCTGAATATCAGGAACCAAGCCGTAGAACAGGTTTTCCGGGAAATAGAACAACGTACGGAAGTCAGGTTCGTATTCAGCCGCTCTCTTATCCGTTCCAGCAGGAAAGTAAGCATAACTGCTAAGAATCAGGCACTTCATAAAGTGCTGGACGAAGTGCTTACTCCGCTGGAGCTGAAGTACAGGGCCACCGAAAACCTGGTGATCATCAGCAGGATGGACCGAAAGGATGAAGAGCTGATCAACTCCTTATCTCCTGATAGCAAAGACAGGCAGGCAACGGACGTATTGAATACCGATATTACAGTAACGGGACGGGTATCGGACGAAAAAGGTGAGGCTTTGCCCGGAGTGAGCATTTTGATAAAAGGCACTCAGACCGGAACCGCCACCCGCGCAGATGGAAGTTTCAGTCTCGACGTCTCCGACGAAACAGCAGTTTTGGTGTTTTCGTATGTCGGGTACGTTAGCCAGGAGGTGGTCGTGTCTGGTAAGATAAAGCTGGAAGTGACCTTAGAAGTAGACGAGAAATCGTTAGAAGAGGTTGTAGTTGTGGGATACGGAACGCAGCGACGGAGAGATGTAACGGGATCGGTTTCCAGGGTAGAAATGGCGAACACTGAAAATATACCGAACACCAACGTTTCCCAGGCGTTGCGGGGTAGTGTTGCCGGAGTCCAGATTCTCGATAATGGCAGACCCGGTCAGAATGGGTCTATTCTTATCCGCGGTCCGCGATCGCTAAGCGCTTCCAACGACCCGTTGATTATTCTGGACGGAATCATTTTTGGCGGAAGTATGGCGGATATAAACCCGAATGATATCCAATCTGTTGAAGTATTAAAGGATGCAAGCGCAGCTGCCATTTATGGTGCGCGCGCTGCCAACGGGGTAATTCTGATCACCTCGAAAAGGGGCGTCACTGAAAAGCCTACTATCCGTTTTAACACGTTTAAGGGTGTTTCACAATTTGCCAGTAAAGTCAATCTTTTCAGCCCGGAGCGATATATAGAAAAAACCCTGGATTACAGGCGGCAGGCGGGAATAAATGTGACACCTTCGGATATTGTCACTTATTTGTCTCCGTCGGAAGTAAGCAATTATCAAAACGGCGTCACCGTTGATCCCTGGGATGAAGCTTCTCAGAAAGGACGGATAGCGTCCTACGATATCAGCATTGCCGGCCGCTCAAACTATTCCAACTATTACATCTCAGCGTCGTTGGCAGACGAAAAGGGGTTGATATCCAATGACAACCATAAACGTATCTCCTTCCGCATGAATGTCGAGAACCGGATAACTGATTGGCTGAATATCGGCATTACGTCGACGTTTATACAACGTGATCTGTCCGGGGTAAGCGCAGATGTAAGCAAGATTTATCATAGCAGTCCCTATGGTAAATGGTACCATCCCGACGGTGAGCCGACCCAGTTTACGGTCATTGAAGACCAGGTATCCCTCAACCCCCTTTGGAGAACGTTGTTAACCGATAACGAAGAGATATATAACAATTTGTTCAGCAATATTTTTGCAGTGCTGGACGCTCCTTTTTTAGAAGGATTATCTTACCGGCTGAATTTTGCGCCTAATTATCGCTGGCAAAAGCACTACAATTTTTTCAGGCAGGATAAGCATTTGTCTGTTAACACCACTTCCGGGAGCAAATTCAACCAGAACAGTTTTGATTGGGTCGTTGAAAATATTCTCACCTACAACAAAAGATTGAGCGCATCCCACGGTCTGGACCTGACACTGATGTATGGGCGCAATCACCACACTTTCGAATCCACCACAAGCAATGCCGATCAGTTCAGCTCCGATCTGCTCGGCTATCACAACCTGACCCTCGGCAGTATTTTTACCAACCAGTCAACGGCGGAATCATACTCCGGCCAGTCGCTGATGTTCCGGGCAAATTACAGATTTAAAGACAAATACCTGCTCACTTTGACTGCCAGGAGGGATGGAAGCTCTGTCTTCGCCGCCAATAACAAATATGCCACTTTCCCTTCGGGGTCGCTGGCATGGATTATATCGGACGAACGCTTTATGGAGAAAATTAACCATGTGAACATGCTCAAGCTGCGGCTATCTTATGGGGCAGTGGGCAATCAGGCGATACGCCCCTATCAATCGCTCAGTTTATCTGATCTGACACATTATGTCTTCGGAAACGCCGGAGTTTCTACGGTAGGGATTTTTGCATCCAACATGGGTAATGACAATTTAAAGTGGGAGAGCACTTACACGGCTAATGCAGCAGTCGATTTTGATTTATTTAAAAGCCGCTTAGCCGGTACCGTTGAAGTGTATGACAGCAAAACCAAGGATCTGCTGGTGCTCAGAACCATCCCTTCCATGAATGGCTATACCAGTATTTTTACCAATATAGGGGAAGTCAGCAACAAAGGGATCGAAATTTCACTAAACACTGTGAATATAGAAGCACCCAAGTTCAGATGGACGTCGAATGTTGCCTTCTCTCATAATAAAAACAAGATTGTCAGCCTGTATGGGGCTGATACCAACGAGGACGGACGGGAGGATGACGATATCTCAAACAACTGGTTCATAGGTCACCCAATTACTTCCTATTTTGACTATGTTTTTGACGGGATCTATCAGGAAGGAGACGAATTGCCGGCAGGGTACCAACCGGGTTTTGTACGTGTAAAGGATCTGAACGAAGACGGGAAGATAGATGCCGGTGATCGTACAATAGTAGGATCCGGCGGACAGCCCAGGATCCGGGTTGGTTTAAATAACATGCTCAGTTATGGCAGCTTTTCGCTATCTGTCCTTGTCAACGGGATGTTTGGCTGGGTTACAGATTTCCCTCTGCTGAACACCGCTGTGAGTCCGAATTCGCCGGGAAGGTCGCTTAACCAGCTGGATGCCGGCTACTGGACCCCTGAAAACAGGTCTCAGACGCGTCCTTCACTTATGTATAATAACCCACTGCAGCACGGATGGTATGTGAGCAGGAATTTTGTAAGGATCCAGGATGTATCGATCGCATATGAAGTTCCAAAAACCATTCTTGAAAAGGTCAGGATGGCGAATCTCAGGCTTTTCGTGAGTGGTAAAAATATCCACACCTTCACAGATTGGCCGGGATCAGATCCCGAAAGCGGGGGAACTTCCTCTGCGGACCTGTATCCGATGCCAAGATCGTTCACAGCAGGAATAAACCTCAGTTTTTAGCATTTCTCCATGATTTTAAAGTTTTAGATATGAATATACTCAATAGGTTTTGGAGTAAGACGGCTGCCAGGCGTATGCGTTTTTTATTACTGCTACCCCTTCTTTTTTCGTGCAGCGGGGATATTCTTGAAGAAAGGCCACTGGCTTTTCTCAACTCAGATGCAATACTTACCTCCAAAGGAGGTTTTGAAAGCTACCTTGTCGCTCTGGTCCAGGCGGCCAGGGAAGAAATGACGATGGATGATCTGACCTATTACAGCAATTTATGGGGTACTGACGTAGCTGCCAAAGGCGGTGCGATCCTGATTTATTATGAGAATTATGAAACATACCTGACGCCTGCCAACGCACATGTCACCAGTATATGGGACTGGGCATATACCAGGATGATACTCCGGGCCAACACGATCGTTTCGTATGCTAATAAAATTGAAAATAGCGGGATCTGGGCAAATGAGGCCGAAAAGAACGCGGTCATCGCCGAGGCACGCTTTTTCAGAGGGTACACCTATAATCTGCTGGCCAATCTCTTTGGAGGCGTACCTATTGTAGATACTGTCCTGACAGTGCCGAAAACAGACTTTGTAAAATCGGACAGGGAAGAGGTATACCGGTTTGCCAAAAATGACCTCGCATTTGCTGCCGAGTGGTTGCCTGCTACAGTTGAGCCCGGTAAGGAAGGCCGTATCGTGAAGGCGGCGGCCAGCCACTTGTTAAGCGAGGTATGTATCAGCTTAGGTGAATATGATAATGCCATTAAAAGCGCTTCCGACGTAATAGAGTCGGGCTTATACCGTCTGATGACGGAAAGATTCGGTGCGAACAAAGACGTTCCCGGCGATGCATTTTCAGACCTGTTTATCCAGGGAAACCAGAACCGGAGCGCAGGCAACATGGAGTCCATTTATGTATGGCAGTTCAAAAGCTTTGTACAGGGTGGCGGCGGATCCAGGGAGGGAAACAGCATGGTGCGGAACCTGACTCCTTTCCTTGTCAGGGTGACGGATCCCAATGGGGCTCCCGGCATGGTGGTATCCGATAGCTTAGGCAGGGGTGTTGGTCATGTGCGGTTTACAGATTATTTTTATTACGATATCTGGAAAAACGGGGGGATCGATATGCGCAATTCCCCGTATAACATACGGCGCGTCTACTACTATAATAATCCCGCATCAGCGTATTACGGGAAGCCTGTAGGACCCAAAACCAGCAGTGAGGATACAATGAGACATATCTACCCTTATATCAGGAAAGTAGAAGGTAACCCTTGGAACAACGACAACGCGTCGGGGCTCACCGATAAAAATGTTATGGTATACCGGCTGGCAGAAACCTACCTCCTGCGTGCCGAAGCCTACCTGAGGAAAGGCGATGCCGTAAGTGCTGCGGCAGATATCAATACAGTACGTGCAAGGGCTACCGCCGGGGCGGTTGCTCCCTCTGACGTGACGCTGGATTATATACTGGACGAACGCGCACGGGAACTGATTACAGAAGAACCCAGACGCCGCACCCTGATCAGGATGGGGAAGCTGGTAGAAAGGGTTCGCCGGTATAACTTTCTACCTATTACCCAAAATACCATACAGGAAAAGCATGCATTCTTTCCCATTCCCCAAACTGCGATTGATGCTAACCTCGACGCAGCATTGGCACAAAATCCGGGGTACTGAAGTCTCAAACCTTTGCAGTATGAAAAATACCTTCTTTCTCCTGCTTGCCTGTTTCATCGGTATGGCCGACGGCTTATCGCAGGCTGCACGCCCGCAGCCGCCCAATATCCTGTTCGTCGTCGCGGATGATATGGGCGCCTGGGCCCTGGGTAAAGGAGGGGGCGGAGGACCTAATTCGTATACGCCTAACCTGGATAAACTGGCGGCTTCCGGTGCGCTTTTGCGAAATTGCTTTGCAAACGGAGCCGTATGCAGCCCGTCGCGGGCCTCCCTGATTTCGGGAAGATATCCCAGTGAAACCGGGGTCACCGACATCATTCCCCAGAATATCGCCGGAGGCCTGTCGCTGGAGCTCCCGACCCTTCCCGGTGTCCTGCAGGCCAATGGCTACAATACCGTATTGGTTGGGAAATGGCACCTGGGAGAATACCAGGAAGCTTATATGCCCAGGCAAAGGGGCTACAGCAGGTTTACCGGTTTCCCGCACGGCGGAATGCAATCGATGTCACCTCAGATTATGATCGAAGACAAATGGCATACCGCCGAAGGTAGTTATACGGAAGACGTGCTGACCGGCTATGCCATGCAGTACATGCAGGAGCTGAACCCCGCGCACACCGGCAAGCCGTTCTTTCTGTCATTGCATTACTGGGCGCCTCACGCTAATGTGAGGTTCCCGGAAGGAAAGAAACCTTCCTACAAAGGACGCTCCTGGCTCCCGTTGAGCCCCGAAGACACCCCGTATTGGGATACTTTGTCGGTAGAGCTGCCTGATCCCGGTTTTCCCAATCTCGATAAGCCGCTGCTGGAGCGCATGATCCGGGAGTACCATTCGAGCGTGCATTCCATCGACCGGAATATGGGACGGCTGATGAATTTCCTGGAAAGCCATTCCCTCCGGGAAAACACCGTGATTATCTTCACTTCAGATCACGGCTATATGCTGGGGCACAACGGCCTGTGGCATAAAGGAAGCGGCTGGTGGCTGACAACAGACGAGTCTGATCCCAGCGGGGTTTACGGTACGGTAAGGCCGAATCTTTACGACAACACGCTGCGCGTACCGGCCATTATCCACTGGCCGTCAGGGATACCCGCACCGATGGTGATTAAGGAGACGGTTGATTTTACGGATTGGTTCCCGACTATACTTGAAATGACCGGCAGCAAGCCGGCAGAACACATAACGCTGAGCGGACAGAGCATTTTACCTCTGCTGCAAGGGAAAGCCCGGAATTGGGACAATGACCTCTATGCAGAATATAAGGACCTCCGAACTTATCGTACAACAGAGTGGAAAATTGTGCTGGACTTTTCGGATAACCGCCGTCATGAGCTTTATAACCTGGTAAACGACCCGCAGGAAAAGCAAAACCTGTATGATGCCCGCGACGCCCCGGTGATTAAACAACGGAATCTGCTCAAAAGCAAACTGCTGGCCAAAATGAAAGCAATTAATGATCCCTTGCTAGCCAGGGCGCCTTAAGAATCCTTCTGAAAAAAACTTAAAGAGTAATGGTATGTTAACAATCAGTGCAGTAATGCGTATATTTCTTTTAGCAATAATGACCTTTGCGCTGTACGTGTCTTGCGGCAAAGGGTCAGATCGTAATAAAACGTCGGCTACTGCTGACGAAGATGCGGGCAGGCACAAAATCCCTCCGCTTGCACTTGCCGGGCAAGGGGCTTACCTTAAAGGTGAACTTATTTACCCGCTGGACAATAAGCCTACTCCCCAATGCCATGCCTCTACCATTGTCGAGACGCCTAATGGACTGGTCGTCGCCTTTTTCGCAGGAACACATGAAAAAAATCCGGACGTCGGCATACGGCTGACCCGTCTGGTAAACGGAAAATGGTCCTGGCCGGAGGAAGTAGTAAACGGAGTTCAGAACGACACGCTGAGATATCCGTGCTGGAACCCGGTTCTGTTCCAGCCGGAAGGAGGCGATCTGATGCTATTTTATAAAGTTGGGCCTGATCCACGGAGATGGTGGGGCATGGTAATGACGTCAAAAGATAACGGGATTACGTGGACAGAACCACGAAAGCTGGGCGAAGATCCCAAAGTAGGACATCTTCTCGGCCCTATCAAAAACAAGCCGGTGCAATTGAAAGACGGAACTATAATAAGCCCGACCAGCATCGAATATCCGAAAGAAAGCGGGGAAGATCAGGATTGGCGGGTATATTTTGAAATCAGTAAAGATCTTGGAAAAACCTGGCAGGTGGTCGGTCCGATCAACGATGGTGTAGAATTCGACGCCATCCAGCCCAGCATCCTTACTTATCCGGATGGGAAGCTGCAGGTTATTTGCCGCAGCCGGCAGGATGTGCTGGTGCAAAGCTGGTCAGAAGACAATGGCAATACCTGGAGTAAAGTCTCCGCAACAATGCTGCCAAACCCTAATTCAGGTACCGATGCCGTTACCCTCAGGGACGGGCGCCAGCTGCTCATTTATAATCATTCGACAAAAAAAGGAGAAGAGCCCAAAGGCAGGAATATTCTGAATTTAGCGCTTTCAGAAGATGGAAAGACATGGGCTCAGGTGATGACACTGGAAAATGAGCCGATTGAAGACGGTTATGCCTATCCGGCCATTATTCAGTCATCCGATGGATTGGTACATATTACCTATACCTATAACCGGAGATCAATTAAATATGTAGTGATAGATCCGGCGAAATTCTGAAGATCCCGGGAAATTATGACAACAGAAACGCCGAAAATCGGGCTGCTATTGAAAAAGCTGGAAGAGGACGGGCTTCGCCGGACCGGCGCGCGAAAAAGCTCCTGAATATTGCAACGATCCGCTGATTGCTAATTCCCCCTGAAGCCGCCTCCTTCACGATATCCGCCTCCTTCTCTCCTGAAACCGCCTTCACCCGGTACTCCTTCCTGGTACGGCCGCTCCCTTTCGAAAGCAGGCTGTTGTGATGACCCGGATTGACGGCCGCCGAAATTTCTCAGGTTATAGGTAAAGGTCAGCATCGCGTACCGCGTCAGCACCTGGCTGATCACGTCCTGCTGGTAGGTTTCCGTTACGCTGCGGCTGATGCTGTTGTTTTGCCCGAGTATATCGAAAACAGTGACTTTCAGCTCCGCGCTGTTATTCTTAAGCATCTTTTTCCCGAAGCTGGCGTTCCAAAGGGTATAGGTCTGGTTGAACCCTTCGCCCAGGCCCCGGTAGGACTGGCTGTTGACATCGCTCTGCAACAAAAAACCTTTTCCGAAAATCCAGTTGGCCCGCGCGCCCATCCCCTGCGACAGGTAGTTGTTGTTGGTCCTCTGCTGGATGCTGTTTTTAACAATATTGTAATTCCCGCTATAAGAAACTGCAAAATCCAGGTTCTGGCTGATATTACTGCTGATCACAAGCCCCTGGCTCACTGTATAGGTATTGGAAAGGTTACGGACATTATTGATCATACCCGGCATCCGCTGGTAGTTAAGGCCCGAATTGAGGTTCGCATTCAGCTTCCAGGATTTTATGGGCATGCCGTAGGTTACGAACCCCCGCAGTCCCAGGTTGCCGTTAACGTTGACCGGAGCGGTAAACTGGGCGCCTTGTTCCAATAAGAGGCCGTTAGGCAGCAGGATGGGTTCCTGGGCTATGATCGTCGAATTCGTGATATAGTTATTCACGACGTTTCCTGAAATAAGCACAAACAGGTTGTGCCCTGTCTGGGTACCTACCGTATTAAAACGTGCGCTCAGCATATGCCGGTACGATTGCTTCAGATCCGGGTTTCCGGCAGACATAAAAAGCGGATTGCTGTTGTCGATAACGTTCTGAAGCTGGTTGATTGACGGCTCCTGGGTCGATGCCCGGTAGAAAAGCCTGAAATTGGTACCTCCGCGCTTACCTACCATTAGCATGGCATTCGGCAGCACATTGAAGAAAGAATTATCTACCTTGTTATTCCCCGGGAACAATTGCTGGCTGTACAGGTTGGCATGCTGCAGGTCAAACCCGGTACCGAACATGAACCCCGACTGGCTACGAATACGATAGCTCACCCCTCCCCGTTGTGTAGTATACCTGTTGTCGAAAGTATTGGACAACAGTGAATCTATGACGGTATAATCGTGGGTTGTCTCCGAATAGTGATGGGTCTCGCTTTTGGAGTTGTTGTTGCTTACCGAAATGTTATACCCGAACTGCAGCTGACCCCTCTTGCCTACAGGTTCGGTATAATTTGCATTGGCGCCCAGCCTGAGCCCTTTCGTCCTGTTTTCCGAGATCTGGTCGATGGTATCGCCCGGGTTTGTGAGATTGGTAAAATAGATATTCCGGGAATTCAGGCTTCCGTCCCTGTTCCTGTTATTAATGGCGGAAGAGAAATCTATCGAAAATGTTCTTCCCGCTTTGGCAAACCGGTGCCGCCATAGCAGGCTGTTATTGATATTATAGGCAGTATTATTAGTGATACGGTGGTTCTCGGTCAGGTTAATCAGCGAGCCGTCTTCCTTATAGGAGGTAACTCCCGACCTGTCTGTTCTGCTCTCATTATTCTGAAAACTCAGGCTCGGCGTAAAAATCAGGGAGTTCCGGTCGTTAATTTTGTGCTCCAGGCGGATATTGAACCTATGGTTATAATTAGTATTCGCAGAGATGGATGTATCGCTATACAGCTGGTTTCCCCTCGAAAGGAAGGTTTCCCGTCCTGTAATCTGCCTGTT
Source organism: Spirosomataceae bacterium (assembly GCA_037191015.1). Lineage (GTDB taxonomy): Bacteria > Bacteroidota > Bacteroidia > Cytophagales > Spirosomataceae > Ravibacter. Next base: position 214,324 of record JBBCKD010000001.1, on the reverse strand, counting down.
GACATTCCCCGCTCTGTTGAAAAAGTAGCTCCCTGTCACTTCCGTCTTTTTACCCCAGTTGCCGGTATAGTTCATACCAAGAGCAGTCGTATTGGTAATCCCGCTTTGCTGGCCGACGATAAAGTTGTCGGCGCTGCTGCCTCCCCGACCGCCACCACCGCCGCGACTTCCTCCTCCTCCCCCCCGGCTCCCGCCGCTGCTCCCCAATACGCCTGCGAGATCCTGCGATCCGAAATTCTGCTGGTTCACATTGTTGCTGAGCCCTATCAGCGATAACCGGTGCCCTGCTCCGAAGATATTGATATTCCCGCCGGCCATAAACCGGTTATCGAAACCATACCCGGCAAAAAGCTTCCCGAATTGCCCGCGGTTCCGGTCTGCCCTGGTAACAATGTTGATCGTTTTCTGGGCATTTCCGTCGTCAAACCCGCTGAATTGCGCCTGGTCGGTCTGCCGGTCAAACACTTCTATTTTATCCACAATTTCGGCAGGCAGGTTCCTTATGGCAAGAGTGGCATCGTCACCGAAAAAAGGCTTACCGTCTACCAGGACTCTCTGAACCGTTTCACCCTGGGCCTGTACCTCCCCGTTTTCTACCGTTATTCCCGGCATTTTCCTGATGAGATCTTCCGTTGTAGCGTCGGGATTGACTTTAAACGCCGCGGCATTGTATTGAGTAGTATCTCCCTTTTGCTGGGATTGCTGGATAGCTCCCACTACCTGCACTTCCCTGAGCAGGTGAGCTCCGGTCTTCATCGTGATGACGCCCAGGTTCACGTGCGAATCCTTAACCTCAAAATTCCTGGTGATAGTTTCGTAGCTCAGGTTTGTGATCACCATTCGGTAAGACTGCGGAAGGACGCCTGAAAACTGGAAATTCCCGGCAACATCCGATGCCGCATACACTGCTTTGGTAGTATCTGAAACGGGAAATAGCTTTACGTATGCCCCGATAACACCCGAATTGTCTGCCGAATCTTTCAATATACCGCTAACCCGGTAAGTCTGGGCTTTCACGGTCGTTGACGACCAATGAAGAAACAAAAAACACGCTAAAATAAAAGATACAGGAAAACGCATAAGCTGGACAGGGTCTGTCTGGTTGATTGGACTCGGTCTAGCTTAGAGCACTCAGCAGCATGAAAGTTTAACGCCCGGCCGTTATTTATCGGGCCGAACCGATCAAATCGATTTTTTTATCGATAGACAGGAGTCTTTAAACGACCATCCCCGGGGTCCCTATGAAACGAGGCGGTTGTTATTGTCCGGAAAAACCACTTTCGGACGGAATTCTGAAGCTTCTTCCTGGGAAAGCGTCCCGTAAGCGATAATGATAATGATATCCCCCACTTCAGCCCGGCGGGCCGCCGCACCATTCAAACAGATCGTCCCGGTACCCCTTTCTCCTTTTATGACGTAAGTAACAAGACGCTCTCCATTGTTGTTATTGACAACATGCACCTGTTCATTCTCTATCAGCCCGGCGGCATCCATCAGGTCTTCGTCGATTGTAATGCTTCCGACGTAATTCAACTCCGCCTGGGTAACTCTGACCCGGTGGATTTTGGATTTCATCACGGTTATCAACATTTCTTACAGGTAGCTGTTTGATGATTTCTAATACGAAGCTGCAAAAATATAATGCTGCTCTCAATATATGAACATCGGATTTTACTTAATCGTGCCCGATTTCATTTCTGTCCCCTGCTGAAGCATGCTTATATTTTGTAATATTGGGACTGTAAAGAAACGATACAAAGCCGGTTCTGGTTCACTTTACCATCCGCCGGAACACAAAATTCCCTTTTTAAAAGCCTGCGCATCAAAACATACGGCAATAGATCGATAGCTGATCCGGAGAGATGCGAGGCTGTCAGCAGATTGCGAAACGACCTGACAAAGGTAAAAAAGGAAGAGAAAACGAATTTACAAGTATCTCATAATAAACACCTTAATATCCATTTTTTTATCCGGATGAAAAAAGATAAAATCAATTCAGTGAGCAGAAGGGACTTTTTACAAAAAAGTGCCGCTGCTGCAGCAGGCAGCTTCTTTATCGTTCCCCGTCATGTGTTGGGAAAAGGCTTTATTGCGCCCAGTGACAAGCTGAACATCGCCGGTGTAGGCGTTGGAGGAAAAGGCAACAGCGACGTCAATAATGCCTGGAACAACGGGAAAGAAAATATCGTAGCGCTGGTCGACGTGGACTGGAATATGGGTGCAAGATGCTTTGACAAGCATCCTACGGCAAAGAAGTACAAGGACTTCAGGAAGATGCTGGACGAAATGGGGAAGGATATCGACGCCGTAATCGTTTCTACTCCCGATCATACCCATGCGATTGTAGCGCTTACAGCTATGGAAATGGGGAAACATGTATACGTACAGAAACCTCTGGCGCACAGCCTCCACGAGACAAGAGTGCTGACGGAGGCCGCCAGAAAATATAAGGTGGTAACACAGATGGGCAACCAGGGTGCATCCAACCCGGGACAGCTCCAGATACTCGAATGGTTTGACAAGGGCCTGATCGGGCCGGTGAGTGAAACCCATATCTGGACCAACCGCCCCGTGTGGCCGCAGGGTATCCCCTTCCCGACTCAGAAAGCCGATGTCCCCGATTACCTGGACTGGGATCTGTGGGTAGGCCCGGCCGAATGGGTTGACTACAGTCCCGCCTGGCACCCATTTAAATGGCACGGTTGGTGGAATACGGGAACAGGCGCCCTGGGCGACATGGGCTGTCACCTGATCGACTCGGCATTCAGAACGCTTCGGCTGGGCTATCCTACTGAAGTAGAAGCCAGCGTAGGACAGGTATTTATAAAGGACTGGAGCCCGGAATATATCCCCGAAGGATGCCCGCCTTCTTCAGTGATCCAGCTTAAATTCCCGGCCAACAGTCATAACAAGTCTGAGGTGAAGATGAGCTGGTACGACGGCGGCATCAGGCCTTTCCATCCCGATCTCATTCCGGCCGACGATCCGTTGGGTGAGGCAGACAGCAGCAACGGGGTTATGCTCATCGGCTCTAAAGGCGTTATTTCCTGCGGCACCTACGGTCGGAACCCGGTTTTGTACCTCAAAGGAGGAGAAAAGCGCACAATGCCGGAAGGAGCGTTTAAAAACAAATATTCCGACTTGCCCGAGTTCGGTCACCAGGTATCCTGGACCGATGCCTGCAAAGCTGGTTTCAATAGCAAAGAGCACAAATCGCTGACCTCTTCATTCGACTATTCCGGCCCGTTGAGCGAAACCGTCATTATGGGCAACCTGGCCATTCGCAGCTATACCTACGGAGAACCAAAGGCTGACGGAAAAGGCTTTAATTTCCCCGGCCGCAAGAAATTACTATGGGATGGGAAAAAACAGGAGATCACCAATTTCGAACCAGCCAACCAGTTTGTAAAACGTAAGTACAGGGATGGCTGGAGACAGGTTTAGCAAAACCTTCCGAAAGCTGTCCGTACGCAGCCTTCCCGGTTAAACCTTAAGACGCTTTTTACGTCAAATTACATACTTCCCCCGGCACCGGTACGGCGCCGGGGGTAATTTCGTTAACTAAGATCATCCAAAAGAGTAATATTATGAACTTCAGCAAACAGCAACTTAGTATGAAAACGCTATCAGGATTATTGGGACTTGCAGCGACATTCCTGCTGCTTTCCTGCTCTACGCCAAAAACGGTCGTGAGCTATAACCCGCAGGAAATAAACACAGCCCTGGAAGATCAATCGTATCAGTTCCTTGCGCGCTTTATGCAGCCTGCATCAGGAAGAATGCGGGATATTATGGCATCAGGGCATTTCCTGAAAGTAACTCCCGATAAAATTTCAGCTAACCTCCCCTATTTCGGAAGGGCATATTCCGCGCCGATCGGAGGCGAGGCAGGAATTAAATTTGAGTCGGATAACTTCACTTACGATGTAAGCACAAACCGTAAAGGAGAACGGGAAATCTCGATTAAGATAAACGGCTCCCAGGAAGTCCGCGAGCTGTTCCTGACGGTTTTTACGGACGGCAGCGCCGACCTCAGAGTGACGCCTGTCAACAAGCGGTTTATTTCGTACAGAGGGGAGATCGCCCCGCTGACGATGTAAAAGCAGCCGGCGTTTATGGATTTTATGAAGCCTGCGGCTTACGTATCACGGGTAACGGTGGCCCGGTTATGAGAAACCGGGCCACTTTTTCCCGCTCTATTTTACAGATATCACTTTAGTGTGTACATTTTTAATACTTACTTCTTTCACTGCGCTATTATCATTCTTATCGCATACCTTGAAAAAATAAGTTCCTTCCTGCATTTCATCCAGGTTGAATACAAGACTGTAAACGCGCTTACCTTTCGTGTCTCGCCTGTTGATTGCTTTCGAGTAAATCGTTTTTCCGGATTTGTCTTTTAAAAAGACACGGAGAGGATTGCTTTCGTTTGTCTCGACCAGCAACCGGACTTTGTTGGAATGCGCTATCCGGTAGAGCGACGTATGGATAGCTGTCGCGTGCTCGTGCTCCTTGTTGTTTTCCTTTTTTTCTTCGGCCAATGATACAAACGGCAATGTAAGCGCGGTAGCGCAGATCAGGATTGAAGCAATTGAAATTTTCATGGCAAATGATTTGAATGATTAATACTGTATACATATACAGTCGTCATTTACCAGAAAAAGATGCATGCCAGATCCCAATTTGTATATATACCAAGCGACATACAGATACATTTACCTGTATATCAATATGTTATAAATTACTATAAATTAGCCTGGCTATTCAGCCCGGTTTCAGAACCGGACACCTGTTGTTTGGAAACGGACATTCCGGAAGGGCATGGGAAATCTGATATTTAACTAAACGAAAAAAGCACCTACGAAATAAATCGTAAGTGCTTCATTTGTAAGTCGGGATGACAAGATTCGAACTTGCGACCCCTTGCACCCCATGCAAGTGCGCTACCGGGCTGCGCTACATCCCGAAATTCCGGTCCTCATAAAGACGCTCAACGCAATACAATAATTCACTTTACAGAGGTATCGCTGAAAGAGCTATCTTTTTTGAGACTGCAAATTTAGACATAAAATATACCAACTGCAAGAAAGCGCAGAAGATAAAAAAAGGAGCACATGATGAATGTGCTCCTCTATTCAAATTCACAAAACAGGACCTATCTCGGAGCGGCGTTTGCCTGGGACTCCAGATCTGACAAAGCCTGCTTAGCCTGCGCGTTGTTAGGATCTATTTTCAAGAGCTTTTCCCAGTTTTCCCTCGCTTTGGCGACGTCGTTGCCGGTCGTCTGGTAGTAGGCTGCCAGGTAATGCAGCGCCCTGGCCTTAAAGCTGGGCTGTACCGAAGTTTCATTCTCTGCTAAAGTAAGGAATTTCTCATAATACGGCAGAGAAGTCCCGTTCTTCATGTTTTCTATCCCGTTGATGTAATACAGGCTACTTGCTCTCCAATAATAAGAATAAGGCCAGTCGGGAAGCTTATTTGAAAGCAAAGCAAAGGTAGAGTCTGATTTAAGGAAATTGCTTGTACGTTGCTCGGCTACTGCAACGCTGTCGACAGTAGTGGAATCGGGAGCCGGGATACTAATGCCATTCTGCAGATAAGCGATTCCCAACCCGTAATAATCCTGGGTAGAAGCGCCGGTCGTATCCATATTGATCCCTTTTTCAAAAGCTTCAATTGCCTGAGGCCACTCTTTCCCTTTGGTATAGAGTGCTGCCAACTCCTTGTAGGTAGCCGCAGCGTCAGCAGCGCTGGTATCCAGCTCAGCTGCTTTTCTCAGGTGCTGCATCCCTTCCTCGCTGTACTCTTTTCCGTCGCTGGCCATTTTATTGTACGCACGACCAAGGAACTTATAGTCGTCGGCAATAACTTTTTCCGGCGACGACGCGATGAATTTGTTGAGACTTTCAATTGCGCGGGTCATGTCATTGGTTTTGAAATAACTCCAGCCAAACATCCGGTCTATAATCGTATTGCCTTCCAGTTTATCTTTGACAGACTCCAGGAGAGACAGGGAACGCGCAAAATCATCGGCTGTAAAAGCCAGCTGCGCAGCCCTCAGGATAACGTCGGGGTCAGTCCGCTTGCTTGTCTTGAGATAAGACGTATAATTCTCATCTGCACGCTTATACTGGCGGGCAAAGAAATAAAGCTCTCCTAGATCACGGTAAGCCGGTGCAAAATTCGGATCAGCTTCTATCGCCTTCCTGTAATAGCCGGCCGCCTCGTTGTAGTTTTTACCCCGAAGGTAAATTTCGCCTATTTTCAGGTTGGCAAGCGGATAGTTCGGCTTAGCACTCAGTGCATATTCGTAAGCGGTAGCTGCAGCTCCACCCTCGTTTTTAATCATCAGGGCGTCGCCTTTTGCTATATAAGCGTCTGCTAAATTCTTGTCGCGGGCTATCGCTTCGTCAAGAAGACGGATCGCTTCCGCCGGATCGTTGTTCTTTTCGAACAGTGTATAAGCTTCGCCGGCTCTGAACAGCACATTCGCATCTTTTTTCTTTTTCTTCACTGCGCCGTCTATCAATTCCTTAGCTTTTGCCCGGTCTCCCCTTCCTAATGCAACTGCCCCAAGCCCTACATTATTGATGACATCTTTTCCGTCGAGCTCGAGCCCTTTATTAAAAGCCTGCTCAGCCTTGTCCAATTCCCCTGTTTTCAGGAAGAAATATCCCAGATAAAACTGGTTGGTAGCCGACGGACTACTCTCCGCCACTTTGGAAAAAATTTCACCAGCTTCTTTGGTCCGTTCCGCATTAAGCTCCGCCAACCCCTCTTCGACCGTTTGCGCCACGGTAAAGGAAAAGGCAAGCATGCTCATAACAACTGCACTAAAAAGTTGCTTGATTTTCTTGTTCATCATATAATAGGTTGAAAAAGGATAATTGTAAAAAAAGATGGTTAACACCTTACAAAACAAATATATAAAAAAGTTCCCGACATACTACCGGATTATTCTGTTTTCAAGATCAAATCCCTGTGATAAGGGACGCGGGGCACAAGCCCCATCTTCATAATGATCAAACCTCCCACATCCCGCGCTACGTAAGTAAGTAAGCCTCCTCCAAGCCCGGGGTATGCCTCTCTCGTAATAGCGTACAATTCGCGTGCCAGAGGATACTTTCCTTCCTCAAGATCCTCCTGAAACGGATAGTAAAACTGCGTAGCAGAACCATCTGCACCGGGCGCACCAACACCCATAACATACAGGTTCTCAGCAAGTTCCCTTGTAGCAAGTTCCTTTCCGTCGCTGATCCAGTTCATCCCGATAAATCCGATCGCTCTCGGATTCTGCTTTACGTAGTCAACAACCTTCTGATGGGATCCCGCTACAGAAACCTTTAAACTGTTGAAATCTGTAACCCCGAAGCGTTGAGAGAAATACAGGAGATTACTGGAATTGGCGTCGTCAAAAACCAGGCTTATCGCCCCGGTCCCTTTACCTTTCTCCAGCTGTTCCCAGTTCCGGATCTCACCCTTAAAAATTCGCTCCAGCTCACCTATCGTAATAAGTGCGCCTGCATTCTGAGCCGAAGTAATGAGAGCGATCCCGTCGGTAGCAATATGGTGCAGCTTCGCGGTACTTGCCTGCTGCTTAAGCATTTCATCTTCCCTGGCGCTCAGCTTACGTGTTACGAAAACCATGCGAACGCTATCCTGGAGCAAAGACAGGATGGCTTTTTGCTCAGGCAGGTACTCAACATCAAAATGCGTATTGGGATATATCCCTTCGTATGCCTCAGTCAGGGCTTCGATTACGGGATGGAAAGCTTCATCGGAAGCAATCCGGATACTGCCCCTCGTAGGGTTGTCCCTCGTATCTGCCGGGCCGCAGGCGCTCCACCACAATCCGCCCAGACATACAATCCCACAAACCCGCACCAAATTCTTCATTCTTCAGAAACTATCTCTGTAAATCCTCCAGGCCCTCTGCGCTCTGAATACGCCATAGGCAATGATAAGCGCAGCAAAGAGTGTCCTCTCCCAGGAACCTGCCCTCAAAAAGCCAAATGAATAGGAGGAGGCTATCAAAAAGATACCTCCTCCTATATAGATTACCGCCATAAAACAAGAAACAATCAAAGAAACTTGCTCCTGAACGGGTCTTTTCTTCATATTACTCCAGCTGGAAAGCAACCGGCAGGGTATACTTTACGCGGACAGCACGACCGGACTGACGTCCCGGCTTCCACTTAGGCATGCCCTTTACCACTCTCATCGCCTCTTCATCGCAACCGAAACCTACCCCTTTCACTACTTCCACATCGGTAATACTGCCATCGGTATTCACCACAAATTGCAGGAACACCCTTCCCTGGATATTAGCCCTGGAGGCAGCACCCGGATACTTGATGTTCTTCTGGAGGTACTTGTACATTTCAGCTGTCCCCCCCGGGAACTCCGGGTTCTGTTCTACCGCCGTGAATATCTTCTCCTCCACCGGTGCGGCCTCGATCACCTCTCCTTTACCCGGAGCTGCGATCGCTTCTGGAGCGATGATCAGTTCTGTTGCGTTGGGATCACCCTCCTGCGTCTCCGAAGCGGCTACGGCAACCTCCAGCTTTTCTACTGTGGGAGGCGGTGATTCCTGCGGAACCTCCTCGTCCTTCTTCACCTCGGGAGGTAAGTATTTAACAGTCTCTACCTTCGGCTGCTCAACAGGCGGCGGAGGCGGGGGCGGCGGCTCGTTTTCATCTATAGGAGGCGGTGCTATATCCATCAGGTTCATCTCTACCATTACTTCCTGCTTCTCCTCGTTAAGCCCAAGCCTGTCCAGCAATTTAGGCGCAAACATGGCAAGAAGAAAAATCGATGCCCCAATTATAGTAGCCTTGGTCACTACGCCCCTATATTCCTTACGGAGGACATAGGCGCCGTATGCCTTATTGCGATTTGCAAACACTATGTCATCAAGTGTAACATCGCGGCTGATTTCTGACATGATTTCTACGTGTTAAAATTTTATTATTTACACACTATCAACGAATGACTAGGGAGCTATCTTATCCCCAAGCAGCTTTTGCTCGCTTTCGGTAAGATAGTCCACCATCGCATATCGTTTGGTTTTAGTTATAGCCATCTCATCCAGCACATCTACGAGATTCTTGTACGTAGAAACCGGAGTTGGCTTGATAACCGCAACAAATGGCTCCGCTCCGTCTTCTTCAGGCGGGTTACTTGAGTTTACCCTCTGCTTAGCCTTAAAGATCGCCTCCCTCAGCTCAGTGCCGTAGCTTACTTTCTGCAGCGCCTCAAGAGCCTTCTCATCGTCGGCCGCAACCCCGTCCAACAAGTAGACGTCATTGAACTTTCCCATAAAAATGGTAAGTACCTTTGACGCCTTCAACGGTTCCGTATCCTTACGAGTCTCATCTTTTTCCTTATGCGGCACAGACAAGGTCATGGAGGTAGGTTTGCTCATAGTAGTCGCCAACATAAAGAAGGTGATCAACAGGAAGCCCAAATCAACCATCGGAGTCATATCTACACGGGTGGACATTTTCTTGGCCCGGACCTTGCCGTCGCCTTTACCGTGTCCACCCCCACCGGAGGTGTCTATTTCTGCCATTTTCTCTTACTTATTATCAATAAACAGATTCCTAAATAATTTCTCAACCGTACTACTCTTCAGGAGCCGCATCCACCCTAAAGCCGGCAGGAGGTTCTTCCGACGAGGTAATCAGGTTAAAGCGGTTGATGTTTTGAGACTGGAGGTTGGCCAGAACATCCTTAAACACCGGAAACTTAGCTGCATTGTCCCCTTTCAGTGCAATACGAAGCTTTGAGTTCGCCTTACGGGCAGCAAACACCCAATCCGCCAGCTCGCTGACGCCGGTAGAATCTACCACGATACCTGGCTGCTCGACCTTCGTCATCTGATCAGCAGGCATACTCAGCCAGCTTTTTAACTGGGCTACCGGAAAACCAAAGTTCGGCTGAATCGAAAACTTGTACTTTTCTTCATCAGTGAACGACAGTCCTTTGACAGACGCTATGTTGTCCAGCATTGCTACTCTCGTAGGCATTGCGTCTACTCCGAAAAACACCTTCCCCGCCGGATCAATACTGATGATCATGATGTCGTCATCAGGAACTTTGATCTGGGAGATAGAGGACGGCGTAGTGATTTCCGCGGCATCGTTGTTCTTGAATGTTGCTGTCATAATAAAGAAGGTCAGCAACAGAAACGCAACGTCTGTCATCGCGGTCATATCGACATGCGGAGAAGACTTTTTGGGCCTTACCTTTCCCATAATCTATATGGTTTACTGTTAAAATTTATGACTCTCCTTAGCTATTATGAGTGATGGGTCGCAAAGCTCTGTTGCAGGCTAAGACCGATCTCATCAATAGTATAGGTAAGGTCATCCACGCGGCTGTTGAGATAAGCGTAGAATATGGTAGCCAAGGCAGCAGCACCGATACCCAGCGCTGTGTTGATAAGGGCTTCTGAGATACCCGTTGCAAGTGCGGCAGAGTCAGGCTGGCCTGATGTACCCAACGCAGCAAACGCACGGATCATACCCAATACCGTTCCCAAAAGCGCGAGAAGTGTAGAAGCCGATGCCAGTGTTGCAATAATCGTGAGGTTTTTCTGCAGCATCGGAAGCTCAAGCGTAGTCGCTTCTTCCACTTCTTTCTGAAGGGCTGCCAGTTTCTGCTCTTTATTCAGTGTAGGATCATCTGCCAATTGCTTGTATTTAAGCAAGCCGGTACGGATCACATTCCCAACAGAACCTCTTTGCTTGTCACATTCTTTGATTGCTTCGTCTATCTGACCCTTGTCAAGCAAAGATCGGATCTTACGTACAAAAGCGTCCGGATTGCCTTTCCCGCTGGCTTTCGATAACGTGAAAAGACGCTCAATAGAGAAAACGATCACCGTAAGCAAACAGGTGATCAAAACGGGTACCACTGGTCCTCCATGGTATACCATCCCGTAGTAATTCCCCGGGAGAGGCTGCTTTGTATTGTCCCCGCCTTCAAAGTTCTCAGGGGCGCCTAAGACGAACTGGTAGAAACATACAGCAATAATAAATAAAATAGGTATTACCCAAGCTGGATTCAAACCACCTGAACCCTTACTTTCAGCAGGCTTAGCCTGCGCTGGAGAAGTCGCTTTTGTCGCCATTACTTACAAATTGATTAAATTTAATTAGAGTTTTGTTTGCAAAAAATACAAAAATTTGTGTTAGCTGATTAAAATAAAATTTTCTTTCGATTAGCGAGGTCAACTGACCCCAAAAGTATGGTTTTTAAGGTTAATAAAAAGTAACATTCAGGTTATATTATTAAAAATGGTAAAAAATCCTAATTGGGTCTGACCCGATAAGGTGTCAAAACAACGGTTTTTCCTTAAAAAAATTAACTCAGTCACTATAAATCAATCTATTGATAAAAAAGCCGTGGTTATCTTCGTTTTTCTAAGCCTAAAAAAAATCCAAATTCAAGCTCTAAAAAGCCTTAAAATCCGGTGAAATATAGCAGGATGAAACCGCAAAATCAAATTTTCTATCTCATCCTGCCACCTGGATGGCCTTAAAAAATACTCCTTCGGGCCGGTTCGGAATAGCAAAAGTCAGGCCTGTTCTTTTCTTACTCACTATGCCATCTTACTTTATATAAAACCAGGCCCGGCATCCGTCTTTTAAAAGAACTCGAAACAGCTCGGACCGGCGATATTCCCCGAAGTGGACCTGTACGCCAGCTCTCCGGTCTCCGGGTCCACTGTCAACAGGGTCAGATCGTTCGTCTTCTGGTTACCTACCACCAGGAACTTCCCGGACGGATCAAGGTTAAAATCCCTTGGAGCGGCAATTTTCTCCCGCGCCTCGGTCACTTTCGTCAGCGTGCCGTCTCCTTCTATCCGGAAGCCATGAATGGCGTCGTAGCCGCGATTCGAAACATAGAGAAACTTCCCGTTCGGATGGAGTCTTATTGCGGCACTGGTATTACCCGGTTCTGCGTACCCGGCCGGAAGGGTAGGATAGGTGCCGAGCTCGGTCAGAGAGCCGTCTTCAGCTATGGAAGCAGCGGTAACGGTAGCATCGAGCTCGTTGATAAGATACAGCCATTTACCGCCGGAATGAATTGTAAGATGCCTCGGACCGGCTCCGGGCTTTACAGGGAAAAACGGCTGCGCAGCATTGGGTTCAGCTTTTTTATCTGCGGCATCTATAACATAATTCATTACCTTATCAGTTCCGAGGTCGGCCACATATACATATTTCCCGTTTGGAGAAACCACCGTGCAGTGAGCATGAGGCGCCTTCTGACGGTTCTCATTCGGACCGCTGCCTTCGTATTTCTCATTATAAACAGCGGGAGTAAGCCGAAAGCCTTCTTCTACTCCGTAGGCTGAAAAACTGCCGTCGCTATAATTGGCAAGAAAAGCCATTTCTCCTGACGGATGCACCGATACATGGCACGGATTCAGCCCTTCGGCCGGCTGGGAGTTAATGAATGTGAGCTCCCCGTCGGCAAAACCGTAGCTGCTGATCTTGTTATCGCCCGTCACCACGAACAGCGCCTTCTTATCGGGCGAAAAAGCAATATAGCCCGGTGACGGAGCTGTCGCTGTGAACCCTTTAAAGGCAATTTCTCCCGTCTCCGGGTTCAGAGTGGCAAAATGGACTCCTGAGGAATCCGACCTGTCGGTGCTGCCGATCATGAACCTGATGGCGCTCTCCTGAGGAGCGGCGCACGACGACAATAAACCAAGTCCCATAAATATCCAGGCGTATTTCATTCTTAGTGCTTTTAAAACATCCAGGTATCGGGTAAAATCAGCAGCATTATTTTTGCTCTGCGCTCTATAAAGCGGTTTGGCTGCTGCTATATACCCATCCGCGGTGCAGAAACCTGCATTCTTTATTCCTTATTAATATTATATAGTAAGAGACACTGCAAAAAAATTTTATGAAGTTTTGATATCCACCGGCAAAATAGCATATTTGCAGCCCAATGGGGGATTAGCTCAGTTGGCTAGAGCGCTACAATGGCATTGTAGAGGCCATCGGTTCGAATCCGATATTCTCCACGAAACCGCATTTCTGCTACAGGAATGCGGTTTTTTTTGTTTCAACGAAATCCCTGCCGGCTGCAAGACCGGGGATGCGAGTTGTCATAAATCTATATTTAACATAAATTCGTAGCCAGCTCCACTTTCGTCCCCGGGAACTTATGCGCAACTACCAGTCATATACAGATGAAGAGTTGTTCGATCTGCTGTCGGCAGACGATGAGAAATCTTTTGAGACTATCTACAATCGCTATTGGGCGCAGCTGTTCAGCAATGCATTCAAGAGAATTAAGAACGCTGAATCTGCCAGTGAAATTGTACAGGACGTATTTACCGAATTATGGATCCACAGGCACGAGCGGAAAATACATTCCTCTCCCGCAGCCTATCTTCACACGGCAGTGCGCTACCGGACGCTGAACCAGATTGAGAAAGATGGCGTCAGGGCCCGCTACCGGGCTCAAACGGAGCCGGATGGTCCGGACAGCAGGAATACGACAGAAGAAGCCATATTTCTCAGAGAGCTTACAGGACGCCTCGACAAGCTCATTTCTGCGCTCCCTCCCCAATGCCGCAAGGTGTTTATATTAAGCCGGTATGAATACAAGAATCACCGGGAAATAGCTGCAGAATTGAATATTTCGGAAAAGACTGTTGAAAATCACATTACAAGGGCACTCCAGACCCTGCGAATGCACCTGGGAGATCTGATCTCCTTTATATGGATTATGCTGCTGCGCTGATCCCGTTGCCCGGAAGCTACCCGGCAACCAACTTTTTTCTAAAAAAATGCCCTGAGACTGGGGGGTGCGCCTCTCCTACCTGACCTATAACATACAAGCACCCTTAACCAGATATAAGGCAGGTATGGAAGGAGAAAAACTCAGGAGTCTCATTCGGAAGTATATAAATGACGAATGTACGGAGGATGAAAAGCATTCGGTGGAAAAGTGGTACGCATCATTTGAGCACGAAGCAGACCTTCTGGCATTCTTGTCGGAATCGGAAAAAGAAAAGCTCAGGTCGGTTCTATTGAAAAAAATAAGGGAAAACATTCATGCTCATAAACGGGCTGCAGCTCCGAAACGGTATGTTCGTATACCCACACCCTATACATTGGCAGGCATTGCCGCACTTTTTATCCTGGTGGCAGGGCTTTCCTGGTTCGTCTCCGGCTACTTCCGGCAGGCTGCTGATCCCCTGGTAAAAATCGCCTCTCCTCTTACAGTCGAAAACGAGGAAAAAAATATCCGGCGCGTCGTACTGCCTGACGGGAGCACGGCGTGGCTTCATCCCGGGTCTTCTCTTACCTACCCGGAAGAGTTTACCGGTCAGGAACGGCGTATTACAATGACCGGAGAAGTTTTCTTCGAGGTAACTCCCGATTCGCTGCTACCTTTTATTGTATACAGCAGGCACCTTCGCACGAGGGTGCTCGGGACGAGTTTCAGGATACGGGCATACAAGGAAGACCCTTTTGCAAATGTCTCGGTACTGACCGGCAAGGTTTCCGTAAGACGTATATCAGATCCGTCAACAGGGGTCAGCGATGCCCCGGAACCCGGAACGGAAATCGTGCTGACAGCAGACGAAAGCCTGTCTATGTCGGAACAGGACACTGAATTAAGAAAAGAAAAAACCGGGGGAGACGACGAAATGGGCATATGGAAAAAAACGAATCTTACGTTTGTCAATATTCCCATGAAGGAAGTGCTCAAAAAACTGAATACTACCTATGACGTGCGGATCACGGCGGCTGACGGGGAAATAAACAGCCTCCTGCTGAAGGCCGACCTGACGGGCATGAACCTGCCGGACGTACTGGAAATCCTTGCTCTTTCACTGGGTATCACTTACGAGATCGAGCAGAATTCCATCGTTCTGAAAATTCCCGAACCATAAACCCATTCAACCACCCTAACCATCCGAAACATGAACTGAAACTAACCCGATTAAACCTTCAAGCAAAAAAGGGCTGCAAGTGATGGCTCCACTTACAACCCTGATTCTCTCAACCCGCCGTCGGCTGGTCGCGGGAATGTATTGTCCCATTTCTTAGAACGAAACAATCAAATTTATGAATTATCATGTACTAATTCCATGGGATTGGTGTAAAATTATGCGAGTTACATTCAATCAGCTGGTAATAGCCCTCAGCATTACCTGTATGTCTTATGCGCACAGCGGCCGGAGTCAGCAGGTTCTGAACCAGCAGGTCTCCGTTCACTTCCGGCATATCAGCATCGAGGAAGCGCTGCATACGCTGGAGAAGCAGGCATTCGTAAAGTTTGTCTACAGCAAGAGTATTGTGAATGCGGATCAGAAAATCAGTATGCAAATGGAGCAGGCGCCCTTAAAACAGGTACTCGACAAGCTGCTGATTCCTGCCGGCATCTACTACCAGGTGATAAGCGACAGGGTCGTGCTCCGCCTGGCTGACGAACCCAGGGTCCGTTATGACAACAACTCCTCCGCCCTGTTCGGAAATCTTGAGAATATCGTCTTATCCCACCCTTTTAAGGATGTTGTAAAAGGAAAGGTCTCAGACGAAAAAAGCAACCCTCTGCCCGGCGTTAATATTCGCATTAAAGGCACCGATCAGGGCATCATTACAGATGCTAAGGGGGAATTTTCTCTCGAAGTCTCCGATGAAAAAACGGTGCTGGTATTTTCATTTGTAGGCTATCTCACGAAGGAAGTAACAATAGGCAGCAGAAGGCTCGTAGAAATTTCGCTTGAGGTTGACGAAAAGGCTTTGGAGGAGGTAGTGGTAGTAGGATATGGAACTCAAAAGAAAATAAACCTGACGGGGGCGGTAGCACAAATAAGCGGAGAAGTGTTGGAAAACCGCTCGGTAACCAACATTTCCCAGGCATTACAGGGGCAGATCGCAAACCTCAACATCAGCTCGGCCAACGGTGGCGGCCCGGGTTCGACCCCTTCCATCAACATCAGGGGATATACCGGTCTGGGCTCTGCCGCCGAGCCGCTGATCGTCATAGACGGAATTCAGGGCGGCGATCTTAATAGTATCAACATCAACGATGTAGAAAGCATCTCCGTTTTGAAAGATGCGGCAGCAGCTGCCATCTATGGGTCCAGTGCACCTTACGGCGTGATCCTGATTACTACCAAAAAAGGGAAGCCGGGACAGAAACCTATCATAACCTACAACAATAATTTCGGCTTCGCCCAGCCTATTAACCTTCCTGAATCAATGAATTCGCTGGATTTAGCCAATTTTCTGAATGAAGCGGCTGAAAACTCCGGAAGCGCGCATCCGATTACTGATGAGCAAATGCAACGTATCAAGGATTACCTGGATGGCAAAATTGTATCCGAAACCATCGAAAATCCCGCGCCTGGTACTGACGGCTGGCTCGGAGGGAACGCGAACAACGACTGGTTTAAGGTACTTTTTAAAAATGTTGTTTTTAACCAGCAGCACAACATCGGTGTATCGGGGAGCACGAATAAAGCCAGTTATTATCTGGGGTTGGGATACGTCGGACAAAAAGGGCTATTCCAATATGTAAATGATAGATTTAGCCGATACAATTTAAGAACCAACCTCTCGACCGACATAACCGACTGGTTGACAGTTAGTTTTAGAGGAGCGTATTCCCGTAGTGAGAGAGATGACCTTAATTCCGCTTATGGAAACTGGATCGGGAGCCCGATCCACCTTCTTGGACTGTACAAGCCATGGAGTCCGGTAGTATACCCGAATGGGGTGAGAGATAACATATTTCTTCTGTTTGAAGAAGGAGGAAGGGAAACCCAAACGAACGACCAGGCTATTCTGACCGGCGAAGCGACCTTTCATCTGATGCCCGGATGGGAGTTCACCACGAACTACACCTTCGACGGAGTGTACAGAAATACCTCTCAGCATATGAAAACACTGTACACTAACAACGTTCCTAGCGGACAGAGCACACTTTGGCTCGGCGCGCCTAATTCGTTCGCCCGTTCTTATAGCTTTAACCAGCACTTTACGCTTAACGCCTTTACTTCCTACGAAAAACAACTTGAAAAGCACAATTTTAAAATCCTGGCAGGATTTACGCAGGAGTTGTATAACAACCTCTCAGTATCAGGAAACAATAGCTTTTTATATTCAGATGAACTTCCGGCTCTATCATTAACCTACGGAGCATCGCCTACCGTAGGCGACATAGCCAATCAGCTGGCAATACGGGGCGGATTCGGCAGAATCAACTATAACTATAAAGAAAAATACCTCGTGGAAATAAACGGGCGTTACGACGGCACTTCCAAATTTCTGAAAGATGTACGATACCGTTTCTACCCGGGTATTTCTGCTGCCTGGGTTCCCTCAAGAGAGCTTTTCTGGAAGTCGTTAGAGCCGGTGGTCAATTCCTTAAAAATCAGGGCCAGCTACGGAAAGTTGGGAGATCAGGGCTTTACCAGCAACTTTTACCCATTCTATCCGGCTCTGAATGCTCAGAGACCGACGGCCGGGAACTATCTGTTTAGCGGGGGCCGGGAATCTTTCATTAGAAACCCTCCGCTTGTAAATTCCGCTTTAACATGGGTTACAGTATCGACCTTGGATTTCGGCGCGGATTTCTCTTTTCTTTCTAACCGGCTAAATGTCAGCTTTGACTGGTACCGGCGATCGATGGACGATTTCGTAGGGCCGGCAGAAGCTCTACCTGCACTTTTGGGCGCTTCCGCACCACAGGCAAATTCGGCTGCCATGAAAACCGAAGGGATTGAGCTGACAATCGGATGGCAGCACAAAGGTCAGGTAAGTTATGGCGTCAACGCTGTGTTCAGCGATTATTCCAGCGTAGTAACCAAATACCCTAATCCTAACAGGCTGAACACTACCTGGTATAAAGGGCAGCAAATAGGAGAAATATGGGGATACGAAACGCATGGCTTGTTTCAATCTGAGTCAGAAATAGCATCCGCTCCCGTGCAAAACAGGTTGTATAG
Source organism: Spirosomataceae bacterium (assembly GCA_037191015.1). Lineage (GTDB taxonomy): Bacteria > Bacteroidota > Bacteroidia > Cytophagales > Spirosomataceae > Ravibacter. The sequence continues at coordinate 196,335 of JBBCKD010000001.1, read as the reverse complement.
CCGCTGGATGCCCGGTGATGTGCGCTATGTTGATCTTAATGGAGACAACCAGATAGATTGGGGGAACAATACGCTTGACAATCCCGGAGACAGAAAAGTAATTGGCAATACCACTCCCCGGTTTTCGTTTGGCCTCAATGCAAACGTCCAATACAGAGCATTTGACCTGACCCTGTTTTTTCAGGGAGTCGGCAAACGCGAAGCAGCCCCTTCACCTACTAGTCACGTAAGCAACTTTTTCTGGGGAATAACCGGGGATTTAGGGCAGAGCAGCGGATTTGTACAGCAACACGACCGATGGACAGAGGCCACCCCCGACGGATATTACCCCAGGTATTACCTTACTACTGCCGAAATGAATAAAAACAAGCAGACACAAACACGTTACTTATTGAATGCCTCATACTTACGTGTTAAAAATCTCCAATTGGGTTATAACCTGCCTACTGCAATAGCTAAGAGGTTTTGCCAAAAACTCCGCCTGTTTATCAACCTGGAAAATCTGCTCACAGTCACTAAATACATTAAGACAATGGATCCGGAATTTTCAAATACCCAGGGGTATGCTCTCGGCCCGGATGGTAAGGTCTATCCCTTGCAGCGCGTTTGGGCGGGAGGTCTGCAGGTTACTTTTTAATGGCTAATTGATTTTTAAGAAAAGGAAAAAAGATGAAAAAGCATGTATATATATTAGTCCTGACCCTGTCTTTGGCGGTATTCGTCTCATGTAAAGACGATTTCCTCGAGCGCGCCCCGTTGACTAGCCTGGGTGATGTGAACTATTGGAAATCAGAAAACGATCTGAAAGTATATGTTAACAATTTCTATAACCTTGACGCCTTGCTGCCAAGTCATCCCTGGTGGCTAAGTCAGGGCCCTTACGGTGAAGATGCTGTCATGGGCAGCGACATCTATTGCCCGCTGGACTATAACAGGCGGATGAATGGAGAAACCGTCCTCCCTTCTTCCGGGGGCGGCTGGGCCGCGTCCGATTGGAGTGTACTGCGGAATATCAATTATTTTATGGACCACTATCACTCCGTGAATGCACCATGGGATAATATAAAGCAATATGTCGGAGAAGCCCTTTTCTTCCGGTCTGTTTTCTATTTTAACAAGCTGCGTGCTTTCGGCGATGTTCCCTGGGCCTCAACTACGGTGGCTCTGGATTCCGATCTGCTCTTCTCGGGACGCACTCCCCGGAATGTGGTAGCCGACTCGGTATTACATGACCTGGACCTTGCTGTCGAATACTTGTCCGCGCGTGGAAACGGAAGCTGGACAGGTCGCATTACCAAGGAAGCTGCACTTGCGCTCCAGGCCAGGATCGCACTTTATGAAGGAACCTGGGAGCTATATCACAGCTTGAAAAATACCCCGTTCGCAGTAGCCGGTTCAGACGGGACAAAATTTATCAGGAAAGCAGAAGAAGCTGCGGGCACACTGATTGCTATGTCTGAAACAAACGGTTACCCGGCACTGGATAATGTGAACGTTGACAACGGTTATTGGTTGCTCTTTAACCAAAAAGACTATAGTAATCATAAGGAAGTGCTTCTCTGGCGAAAGTATTCCAACACAGAAGGCATTTATCACCGGTGGATAGCCTATACCAGTAACGGCGGCTCTTACGGAATCACAAAAAGCATGATAGACTCCTATCTTTGTACAGACGGGAAGCCGATCGCTGTGTCGCCTCTTTACCGGGGAGACCGCGATCTTAAAACAGTGGTAGCCAATCGTGATCCAAGGTTGAATCAGACCATCCAGGTGGACGATGGTAAGCACCTTATCTGGGATAGCCCGGAGCTTTTATTTACCACTCCTACATTTGAAGGTCTCGTCGATCAGAGATGTGCCACAGGATACCAGTTGTATAAAGGTCATACCGCAGACTACGCCGAACGACTTAACGGGTTTACTTCCACGAGTGGTCAGATCTATTTCCGCTATGCCGAGTCATTGCTGATCTATGCTGAAGCAAAAGCTGTGATGGGTACCATTACCCAAACCGACATCGACAAAACGGTGAATGCTCTCAGGCTACGTGTAGGAATGAATAACGCTTTACTTAAAATCGATGATATAACAACCGACCCTAACTGGGAATTTAATGGAATATCCCCCATTCTTCAGGAGATCCGTCGTGAACGAAAAGTGGAACTGGCTTGTGAAGGGTTTAGGGTAGATGACGTCTTCCGCTGGGCAGCCGCCGATGAGTTGATCGTCGGCAAAAAACCTCTGGGTGCAATCCGGCAGCAATGGGAAGACTACCCCGGTACATCGTCTTCATTCCTGGCCGCCGTAAAAACGTTACCGGTTAATAGCGAGGGGTATGTTGAACCCTATGCCAACAGTCTCGGAAATAACGGATATCATTTCAGGCTTGACAGAGATTACCTTCTGCCTATCCCAACGACGGAGCTTGCACTGAACCCCGCTTTGACACAAAATCCCGGATGGTAGGCAAAGCCCGGGGGAAGTATACCACCCTCTCCCGGGCTTTTAATCTAAAATCAATAATATTCTCTCAATTATCTGAATTCATGAAAGCGCGTAACTTGCACCAGCCTATCAAAAGGCTCCGATTATTCTCTGTAATTTTATCAGCCCTGCCTCTTTTACTTATAGGCTGTGCGGAAGAAAAGAAAAAAGAAGAAGAATTCCTGATCAGCATTTATGGCCCTCCACCTCCCAAGCTGTTTAATGACGAGCAATACAAGACAATTAAAGACGCTCATGTAGACATTATCATCAACATAGGCACTCCTGGCCTAAGCGCCGACCGCGAGGGAAACCTGGAAACTCTCGATATGGCCCTCAGGCACGGATTGAAAGTGTACGTCTTCGACAGCAGGATCGGACAGGGAGACGAGAAGATAGCCGAAATGGTGAACGATTTCAAAGACCACCCTGCTCTGGCCGGATACTACATCACAGATGAGCCTGACACTTCGCGGCTCCGGTCGGCAGTGGAATTGATGCTGAAAGTAAAAAGGCTTGATCCTGCAAAAGACGCCTACCTCAATCATCTCCCTGACTGGGCCATTGATGGAAAGGAAGATTACGAGCACAGCTTTTTGAAAAGATATGTGGAAGGCGCCGGCAAGGAGAATATTGAATACCTTGCATTCGACAATTATCCCTTCAAACGCGGAGACCAGCTGGAAAAAACCTATTTCAATAACCTGGAAATCATTCGAAGGGTCGGACTGAAATACGACCTGAAGACATCTTCATGCCTTCAATCCTTCGGGATGGGCTTCAATGGCACGGTAGAATTGCGCCGGCCGAACGCCGATGAGCTCCGGATGAATGTATACTCCAACCTTGCCTACGGCATAAAAAATGCTGTGTGGTACCCCTACTATACCCGGGATAACCTGACCGAAGAACTGAGAATGTACAAAAGTATAATAGATTCCGTAGGGGTTAAAACAGATATGTACGAGCCGTTCAGGCAGCTAAACTCCGAAATGAAACAGCTGGGCAAGACGCTGATTCACCTCGATGCACTGGAGGTTTACCACTGCGGCGACAGTCTCTGGACCGGGACGCAACCGCCCCCCGCAGATTTTATCGCCCATGTTACAGATAAAAAAGCCGAAGTAATCCTCAGCAGGCTGACAGACAAAAACTCTAAGAAAGAGTATCTGATGGTAACCAACCGGTCTTTTCTGAAACCCAGCCAATTAGAGGTGAAACTGACAACGCCGGTAAAAGAAGTGATGGAAATATCAAAAACAGACGGCAATCCTGGTAAGACGAGCTACGACGATATCGGGAAAACGATTACAATTGATCTGCTGCCCGGAGAAGGCAGGCTTTACAGGCTTGACGAATAGCCGCGGCAAAAATTGATATGATACTTCGCACTACCTGCAAAAAATAGTATCATAAATGCGAACGAAAATAGAAGGTCGGGGCATCCATAAAATTTAATTTTGCTTTGACGCTCATCTGCAAAATATTTACCTTGCACGTGAGAGCACTGCAACCGAAGATTCAAGCCTGACGATTGAGCTACCCTATGACAAAATGCCTCTTGAAAAACCGGTGTTTGTTTTTCGCACTGTTGTTCGGGTGTTCAGCATACCTGGGACCTGTCATGGCCCAGACTTCCTACCAGGTGCATCGTACGGGTAAGCCTATCCCGGTGGACGGGCGCTGGGATAAGAAAGAATGGAAGAAAATTCCGGGGGTACGGGTGGCCAACCCCATGGGCAAGCTGCCTGAATTTACGCCTGTAACGGAAGCGAAGCTCGCCTATGACCGGAACAATCTCTACCTGATCTTTAAAGTAGCCGACCGCTTCGTTAAAAGTACCGTAACGGAATACAACGGGAACGTATCGGGTGATTCCTGTGTAGAATTCTTTTTTTCCCCGGATGAAAAGCAGCCCCTGCACTACTTCAACCTGGAGGTCAATGCCGGGGGCACTCCCCTTATCTTCTATATTACCAAACCCTGGACGGACTTTACGAAACTGGATAGCCTGAGCATAAGCAAAATAGAGATCGCACATTCCCTGCCTCCGGTAGTTGACCCGGAAATACCCGGGCCGACCGAGTGGACCATCGAATGCCGCATACCGTATGCTATGCTTGAAAAATTTTCGGATGTGACTATTCCTCAACCCGGCGCCAGATGGCGCGCCAATTTTTACAAAACCGGTAGCAGGACCAGCAATCCGCACTGGTTTACATGGGCACCTGTTGACTTTCCTAAACCCAATTTCCATTTACCACAGTTTTTTGGAACACTGGAATTCAAATGATCTTATTAATGATGAACGCATCCCTGCTCTCCGGAGAAAAAATGATCCGAACCTCTGCCTTCGCCGCTGTGGCGCTGGCAGCCATGTGCACATTATCCTGTTCTTCCAATTCCGGAAAAGAAAATCAATCAGATACCGAAATGTTTACAGCTACTGTCGTTACCGACACCAACAGTTTTACATCGGGGGCTGAAGGCCCCGCTGTGGATTCAGAAGGAATACTTTATGCTGTCAATTTTGAAAAATCCGGCACCATCGGAAGGGTAACCGACTCCGGAGAGGCCGGGATTTTCGTAGAGCTTCCCGAAGGAAGCGTAGGAAACGGGATCAGGTTCAACAGCAAGGGAGAGATGCTCATCGCGGATTACCCGCAGCATAATATCTTAAAGGTAGATATGGCGACCAAAGCCATTTCGGTATATGCGCATGAGGCCAAAATGAACCAGCCGAACGACATTGCCATAGACGACCGCGACAGGCTGTATGCCAGCGATCCGAACTGGAAAGAAGGAACCGGGAACATCTGGCGGATCGATACCGACGGTACCGTTACGCTGCTGGAAGAAAATATGGGCACTACCAACGGGATTGAAGTAAGCCCCGGCAACGACATCCTGTACGTAAACGAAAGCGTACAGCGAAAAGTCTGGGCATATGACCTTTCTCCCGAAGGCAACGTCAGCAACAAGAGGCTCCTGATCGAGTTCCCCGATTTCGGGATGGACGGGATGCGGTGTGATCAAAACGGCAACCTGTACATCACCCGGCACGGTAAAGGGACCGTCGCCATAGTCGCGCCCGACGGGACCCTTGTAAGGGAAGTGATCATGAACGGCAAAAAGCCCAGCAACCTGGCTTTCGGCGGGCCCGACGGAAAGACTATCTACGTAACCATCCAGGATAAGGGGAACGTGGAGAAATTCAGGACCGATACACCCGGCCGGGAGTGGAAGCAGTTTGCTCGCTGACAAGGCCTTAAACGATATTTATTTCTAAACCCTTTTAACTATTCCTGATCCTTGAACCAATCCCGCGCCTATCGCATAGTTTTATACCTGGCGATTACGTTTCTTCTGGTAACAGCCTACAAGGCTGTTACCAGCGGGATTTCAGATGCAGGCCCGTTTTTCGTAGCGGGAATGATCTCCCTTTCGATATCGTTCAGGGGAATCCCGGCTCTGAAAGGCCTTGCCTTCACGGTATTTATCTTGAGCGTCACCATCACCGCGCTTTACTATCCCTGGCTTTTCAAAGAGTGGAACGGGTTCGAGACCGCCGTCCTGATTACCCCGCTGATCCAGCTCATCATGTTCGGAACCGGCTGCTCGATGGGGATCAAAGATTTCGTAGAGCTTTCAAGGGCGCCCAAATCGGTCGTCATTGGGGTTGTCGCCCAGTATACCATCATGCCCGTTTTAGGTTTCATACTGGCACGGCTGATCGGCTTTGAAGATGAGATCGCCGCGGGGCTTATCCTGCTGGGCTGCGCGCCCACTTCCGTTACTGCCAGTCTTTTCAGCTACCTGGCTAAAGCCAACGTAGCTCTTGCTATTACCATTACGTCTATCACTACCCTCATCGCACCAGTGCTTATCCCGCTCTTAATGAAGCTATTCGCCGGCGGCTATATAGAGATCGACGTGCTCGGCATGATGTGGGGAATGGTCAAGATCGTATTGCTCCCGATCGCAGCCGGGCTGATCTTTAACAAGCTCACCAGCGGGAAGGCCAAATGGCTGCAGGATATTATGCCCTATGTCTCCATGTTCGGCATAGCGCTGATCGTGGCGATTATCATTTCCGCAGGAAGGGAAAGTATTCTAAACATAGGCTTTTTGCTGCTGATGGCCGTTTTACTGCACAATGTACTGGGCTATTTCTTCGGCTACTGGGCAGGAAGATTGTTTAAGCTGCAGGAAAGAGATTGCCGTACGATCGCTATTGCGACAGGTATGCAGAACGCCGGTATGGTATCGGGCATCGCCAAAGTGATAGGCAAAATAGCTACCGTCGGACTCGCTTCTGCCATTTGCGGCCCTCTTATGGGTTTCACCGCATCGGTGCTTGCTTCGTTCTGGAGCAACAATGCGCCGCGCGACGAAAAAACGGAAAGCCGGTAGGCGCCGGATCACTGCCGGGATAGGTGGCCACCGATGAAAAAGCATTGTCTCATTATCACATCAATTTTATACAAATGAAATCACTTCTTAGCTTTTACACTGTTGTTTTTCTGGCGCTCCAGCTGTCGGCGTCTCCGCTCGCCGCCCAAAAAAATACAGACCCGGAAAAACGGCTCAGGGAGCTGGGTATCACGCTGAAGCCTCCGGGCAAGCCCATCGCCAATTTTGTCACTGCCGTTACGGTGGGTAAGCTTGTCTTTCTATCGGGCCACGGTCCCGTCCAGGAGAACGGCGAATATATGAAGGGCAAGGTAGGATCGGATCTCGATCTTAACCAGGCAAAGGAAGCGGCAAGGCTCACGGGAATTTCCCTGCTGGGCGCGCTGAAGTCCGAAATAGGAGATCTTAATAAAGTAAAACGGTTTGTGAAGGTATTGGGAATGGTAAATGCCATCCCTACGTTCGACCAGCATCCGCAGGTCATCAACGGGTTCTCCGACCTGATGGTCGACGTATTCGGTGAGAACGGCAAACATGCGAGATCTGCAGTAGGAGTTGGTTCTCTTCCGATGAATATTCCGGTAGAAATAGAAATGATTGTAGAATTGCGGTAGAGACGCAATGCATTGCGTCTCTGCATTAACCGATTTGATTTGAAAATGGCCTCTGATATGATTAACTGTGTAGCGTCGCGATATTTTGCGGCGCTGCTTGTAATTATCTGTTATTTTACCGGCAACGCCTATTCGCAGGCGGCCAAAGAAAATCTCCGGCCTGCAGCAGTAGGAAAGAAGGGCATGGTGGCGACTGCCCATCCCCTGGCCTCCCTGGCCGGCCAGAAAATCCTGGCGGAAGGAGGGAATGCCATCGATGCCATAGTAGCTGCCGCCGCCTCGCTTAACGCCGTCGAGCCGTTTATGTCGGGCACCGGAGGCGTCGGCTATATGCTTTTCTATTCTGCCAAAGAAAAAAAGACCCGCTCCCTCGTCTTCGGAGGTTGGGCACCAAAAAACTTCGATCCTGAAAAAGTAAAAGACATCACCAGGTTCGACGACGGGGCCGGGCATGGCGGAAGAATGGAGGGGATAGGGCCCAGGACAGTGGCGGTTCCGGGCAACCTGGCGGGCTGGGACCGGGCGCTGAAGGACTACGGTACCATGCCTCTCAGCAAGGTCTTTGAAAGCGCCATTCAGTATCTCGAAGAAGGTGTGCCCGTTACCGAATATGACCAGTCTATGTGGGCCGGTATCGTACAGAGGGTAGCTCCTCACCCGGAAGCTGCGGCCATTTTCCTGAAAAAAGATAGATCTCCCTATAAAATAGGCGATATTTTCACCAATAAGCCGCTTGCACACACCATGCGGCGCATAGCTGCCGAAGGCGCTGATGTCTTTTACAAGGGCGCTATCGCCCGCGAAATTGCAGATGCCTTTAAGAAAGACGGCGGCTTTATAACCCTCGAGGATCTCGCGTCGATCCCGGGAAAAGTAAAATGGGCGGAGCCTCTTTCCATGCAATACCAGGGTTATACCGTCTACAATAACCCTCCTCCCGGTATGGGGCTGCAGCAGCTGCAGACGCTCAAGATCATGGAAGGGTTCGATGTAAAGAAAATGGGTCACAACAGCGTCGAATACCTCGCTCATCTTTTCGAGGCGATCAATCTTAGCCGTATCGATAGCGATAAGTACATCGGCGATCCCGACTTTGTGGATGTCCCGGTAAAGCAGCTGCTATCGGAAGCGTATATAGGCAAGCAGCGGGAAAAAGTGGCGCAGAAAGTCAAGGAAGGGCTGGCCAATCGTAAAAAGCAGTCCGGTGTGTTTCCTTCGACGCCTGTGCCCGACACCGGGGACAGGTATCGCTACGCCACTACAAGCTTATCAGCCGTCGATCAGTGGGGCAACGTTGTGGTCATTACCCAGACGCTTGGAGGCGGGTTCGGATCGGGCTACGTTGCCGGAAAAACGGGTGTGGCATTTAACAATGCGCTCGATTGGATGACGATCAACCCGAAGGCTGCAAACGGCTTCCAGCCCGGCAAAGGCGTCTCCTGGTGCATAGGGGGAATGATGCAGTTTCATAAAGACGGCAAGCCTCACCTGGTAGTAGGCTCGCCGGGCAGCTTCGGTATATTGCAATCGGTTCCGCAGGTAGCGATGAACGTGATCGACTTTGGGATGAACATCCAGGATGCCATCAGCGCCCCCCGGTTCCGGTGGAAAGATGAAATGGGCAGCGTTCCGGCCAAAGAGCTGTTTATCGAAACCCGTATCCCTAAAGAAACGCTCCAGACGCTCAGGGAAATGGGCTACAGCCTGGACACAAGCCTGGGTGACTGGACCATGACCGTAGGCGGCGCACAGGGCATCGTTATAGACTACGGCTCGGGATGGATCATGGGAGGCGCAGATCCCCGGAGAAACGGCTATGCTATCGGCTGGTAAACCAACAAACCCGGCATGAATAAAATCTCTGCGGCTCCGCGCCTCCGCGAGCGTTTTATTTCACGCAGAGGCGCTAAGTCGCAGAGATTAGGTTATTAGTTATTAAATTTAATACCGATGAAACCCAACGATCATAGAAGAAATTTTCTGAAGCAGGCTGCCGGTATCACCGCAGGGCTGGGCTTCCTCCCGCTTGCATATCTTTCGGCAGATCCCGCCTCTTCCCCCGCCCCGCTCCGGGAGTGGAAAAAAACCGGGAAGAAGAAAATTGCGTTCATTGCCAATATATACAGGAACAGCGCCCACGCGGACGTCATCGGCACCAAGCTCTTTGCCGGCATACCCACCGACGACGGCATGGTAGAACCCGAAGTGGAAATTGTGTCCATATGGATCGACCAGATAGGAAATAACGATACGGGAGTCCGCATCGCGAAGATGAACAACGCCACCCTTTACCCGACCATAGCGGAAGCGCTCACGCTGGGCGGCGACAAGCTCGCGGTCGACGGGGTGATTTACATAGGCGAGCACGGAGAGTATCCCAAAAACCGGTTTGGTATGAAAATGTACCCGAGGATGAACTACCTCGAGCAGATTTTCAGGGTTTTCGATGCATCCGACAAGTCGGTCCCGCTGTTTTCGGATAAGCATCTTTCCTACAGCTGGCTCGACAGCAAATGGATCTACGACCGGGCCAAAGAGCTGAATGTCCCGATGATGGCCGGCTCTTCCCTTCCTTATTGCTGGCGGGACCCCTATTTAGTACACCCGATAGGAGTAAAATTAAAAGAGGCGGTTGCAATCGGGTATGCCTCCCTGGACGCTTACGGATTCCACGTTCTGGAAATTCTCCAGTGCATGGTCGAGCGCAGGAAAGGCGGTGAGACAGGCGTAGCCAGCGTACAGGGCATAGGAGGCGACGAGGTATGGAAGGCGATCGATTCAGGAAAGATATCCCGGACACTGGTCGAAGCGGCCTGCGACAGGATTAAGAACAAGGCTTCGGGCAATATGAGAGACCTGGTAAAAGATCCGAGAGCGCTGATTATCAAATACAACGACGGTACGAAAGGAGCTATATTAATGCTCGACGAATATGTCAACCAGGGCTGGGCCTATGCCGCAAATGCCGATGGCAAGACCGTATCCACAGAATTTGTACTCGACCATAGCATGAGTTACTCTCATTTTAGCTATCTTACATTGAATATCCAGAAATTCATGGTTACGGGCAAACCCCAGGGACCCGTAGAGCGTACATTACTGACCAGCGGTATGATCGACATGGGCATCCGGTCAATCCTGGACGATCACAAGGAGATCAAAACTCCTTTTTTGAATGTAAAATACAATGCGGAAGGAATAGAGCCTATTTTACCTCCAAACCCGAGACCCACAGGCCAGAGTATAGGCCCATGGCCGCCGAAAGGATACGAGTTTATTATTCCCGACAGTTTTAAGAAGAAATAGGTAGGAGATGAAAAGAAGAGATATTCTAAAAGGAGTAGCCGTGCTGCCTGCACTCGGCGCCGGCGCGGCAGTTGCAGCGCCTCAGGCACCTCCCGCCAGGGATTATTTCAGTGAACTGGGTCTTCGTACATTTATCAACGCTGCGGGAAACTACACTTCCATGACCGCCTCGCTCATGCCGCCCGAGGTCATGTCTGCCATCCAGAGCTCGGCGCAGAAATATGCGATGCTCGATGACGTGCAGGATAAAGTGGGCGAAAAGATCGCACAGCTCTGTAAAGCCGAAGCCGCGATGGTTACCGCGGGATGCTGGTCGGCGCTCGTGCTCGGAATGGCGGGCGTGCTCACCGGTATGGATGGCAAAAAAGTGGCCGCGCTGCCCTTTCCTGAAGCGGCCGGGATGAAATCTGAGGTCATTCTTCAGAAATCCCACGCCAATGGGTATCATCTGGCCCTGGCCAATGCCGGAATAAAGTTTGTGCTGATAGAGACGAAAGAAGAGCTTGCCCGGGCCGTCGGCGAAAAAACGGCTATGTTATGGTTCCTGAACCGGGAAGGGCCCGTAGGACAGATCAAGGACGAGGAATGGGTAGCATTGGGGAAAAAATACGGAATCCCGACTATGATTGACATTGCTGCCGATGTTCCACCGGTCGAAAATCTCTGGAAATTCAATGAAATGGGTTTCGACCTGGTATGCATTTCCGGAGGAAAAGCGCTCCTCGGGCCGCAAAGCGCCGGGATATTGATGGGCAAAAAAGACCTGATAGCCGCCGCCAGGCTCAGCGCACCGCCGCGATCCGGGATAGGGAGAGGGCATAAGGTGAACAAGGAAGAAATCATAGGCATGTATGCTGCGCTTGAGCGCTATGTAAAACATGACCATGCGAAAGACTGGAAAATGTGGGAAGCCCGTATCTCGCACATCAAAAATCAGCTTGGAGGCCTTAAAGGCGTGTATACGGAAGACATCCTTCCTCCTGTCGCCAACCATACGCCATCTTTAAAAATAGGATGGGATCCTGCGGCCGTTAAACTGACGCGTGAGGAAATGGGAGAAAAACTAAGGCTTGGTAACCCTTCTATAGAGACGATCGCCTGGGAGGAGCCTGATAGTATACGGATTACGGTGTTCATGCTTCAGCCTGGCCAGGAGAAGATTGTTGCAGGCCGGATACGGGAAGAGCTTACCAGGGCATCAGTATAATTCTGCCTTTAACTCCTTTTTCGGTTTTAAACCTGTATGAAATTACATTTCACCTGCCTTTTCTTCTTTTTCCTGTCATGTCTGTCGCTGTCTGCACAGCAGTATGATCTCCTGATCAAAAACGGCCGCGTTATCGATCCGAAAAATAAAATCGATAAAAAAACGGACGTAGCAGTGGCAAACGGCCGTATTGCCGCCGTAGCTGAAAATATCGCTCCTGCTACCGCAAAACAGGTGGTCGATGCCACCGGGCTGCTGGTAACGCCTGGCATTATAGATATGCATGCCCACGTATTTGCCGGTACTGTCTCGGACGGAGATCTTAGCTATGGCTTCGGGTCCCTCCCTGCCGACGGCTTTACATTCCGGGTGGGGGTGACGACCGTTGTGGACGCAGGCAGCTCGGGCGCAAAAGATTTTGCAGTCTTCAAAAAGAATATAATAGATCGCTCCAGGACCAGGGTGCTCGCTTTTCTCAATATCGGCTACGAGGGCATGAAAGGCAGCGAATACTCCGAATACCAGCAGGACTCCAAATATATGGATCCCCAAATGGCCGCTGATACCGCAAAAAAATATTCGGATTACATCGTAGGCATCAAAGTGGCCCACTATCATCAGCCCAGCTTCCTTGCTGTAGAAAGGTCGGTAGAAGGCGGAAAGCTCAGCAATTTGCCTGTAATGGTGGATTTCGGGGGTTGTACTCCCAGGCTGTCGCTCAAAACGCTTTTCCTGGAAAAAATGCGGCCCGGTGATATTTTCACTCATGTCTACGGCGAGCTGCTCGATACCAAGGAGTCTATAGTCGACACCGCCCGGAAAACGTTGAAGCCTTTTGTGATGGAAGGGCGCAGAAGGGGCATTATTTACGATGTCGGCCACGGAGGAGGAAGCTTTCGCTATTCCCAGGCTATCCCTGCAATCAAGGCAGGCCTTTTCCCGGATGTGATCAGTACAGACCTTCACACAGGCAGTATGAATGCCGGGATGAAGGACCAATTGAATGTGATGTCGAAATTCATGGCGCTGGGTATGCCGCTGAACGAAGTGATCAAAGCCAGTACCTGGCGGCCTGCGGAGGTAATTAACCGTAAGGAACTGGGCCACCTGTCTGTAGGAGCAGTTGCCGACATCGCGGTGCTGAACCTTCAAAAAGGCAGGTTCGGCTTCTTTGACGTTGCCCGGTACAAGCAGCAGGGCAGCCAGAAGCTTGAATGCGAGCTTACTGTCAAAGACGGTACGATCGTATATGATCTCAATGCTATCTCTATCCCGTCACCTCAATAATTCTATAGTTCAGTTTCCCGGCCTTTAAACGCTCTATACATGTTGTTGTACCGTTCTAACTTCCTGCTCCCGCAGATATGCGTCACAATCACACTTACCAGCCTGCTTTTGTGTTGCGGTCCTGCAGGGCCTCAGCTACCCGACGGAGACCCGGATAACGGCGGCCTTTTTCTACCTGACGGATTCGAAGCGCTCGTTGTGGCTGACAGCACGGGCAGGGGCCGGCACCTCGACGTCAATTCCAATGGCGACATTTATATGAAATTGCGGGGGATCACCCCGGAAGGAGGGAGCATAGCCCTGCGGGATACCAACAGCGACGGGAAAGCCGACATCATCAGGTATTTCGGTGATTATACCGACTCCCATAATTACGGCACGGCTATGAAGATCTACAACGGCTATCTTTACTTTTCTACACCGGAAGCCGTGTACCGCACCAGGCTAAGCGACGGAGAGCTTGCCCCCACGGCGAAAACCGAAGTTGTCGTTCGTGATACGATTATTCTCAATGGAAGGAGGGTCGAGCATTCCGCCAAAGCAATCGCCTTTGACAAGGAAGGCAACCTCTATGTGTCATTCGGCGCACCGGGCGATGTTTGCCAGGAAGAAAACAGGAAACCGGGAGGAAAAGGCAAATCACCCTGCGATGAGCTTGAATGGTTTGGCGGCATATGGAAATTTGACGCCAACAAGCTCAACCAGGTACAGGCAGACGGCGAAAAATATGCGACCGGGATCAGAAGCATTGTCGGGATGGATTGGGATCCGGTCGACAACAACCTGTATGCCGCCCAGCACGGACGCGACAATTTCTCGCGTGTCTGGCCGGATCTCTATTCGACATGGGAGAGTGCACTGCTCCCCTCTGAAGAATTCTTCAGGGTTACCCGGGGATTCAACGGCGGGTGGCCATACTATTACTACGACCAGATGAAGGAGAAAAAACTCCTGAACCCGGAGTATGGCGGGGATAAGAGCAAGACAGGTGGAGCCGATACGGTAGGGCTGCCGGTCACAGGCTTCCCCGGGCACTTTGCCCCCAACAACGTGTTTTTTTACAAAGGCGACCAATTCCCTGAGCGATACCGTCGCGGAGCATTCATTGCCTTTCATGGTTCGACCATCCGTGCTCCTTACCCGCAGGCCGGCTATTTCGTCGCCTTCGTTCCGATGAAAGACGGCAGGGCAGATGGGCCCTGGGAAATATTTGCAGACGGATTTGCCGGGATCGATACCATTCCCAACACCAGCGATGCGCATGCCCGCCCGGTAGGGCTCGCGATGGGGCCCGACGGGTCGCTGTATGTCAGCGAGAGCGTGAACGGGAAGATCTGGCGGATTATGTACAAAGGAAAGAAAAGCGGGTTCGGGGAAACCCAGCTTGCAGGAATGGAGGCCAGGAAGCAGCGGACCAATATCAAAACCCCCGACGAAAAAGAGGACAATCTTCAAAAAGGAAACATAGCGGCCGGGGAGCAGCTTTATAACCTGTACTGCGCAACCTGTCATCTCAACGACGGGAATGGCGACGGGAACCGTTATCCTCCGATAGTCGCCTCGGAATGGGTAGGAGGATGGTCCCGCAGACTGATTAACCTGGTACTGCAGGGACTTTCCGGACCCATTACGGTTAAAGGCAAGCCCTATAACGGCGTGATGCCTCCTCATGACTTTCTTTCAGATGAACAGATCAGCCAGATCCTTACATATATACGTATGGGTTTCGATAACAACTCCTACCCGATCAGCGCCGCAGAGGTAAAAAGAGTCAGGGAAAACCCCGGCGATACGCCGCGGAGACCCTGACGCAGGGATGTCCGGTCATCGCAACAAAAAGACAAATCATCCGCGTACTGTATAAATATGCCGGTATCAGCCAAATACCGCAAAACTGCCGTATCGTATACATGTAAATACATACATTTATAATGTATTGATATCTAGTGAGTTAATCTTCAACAAGATCTTTTTTGAAAGATAATACCACTAATACACTAAAAAATATAGGGAAAGGATAAGACCGAATAATATATTTGTATTAACCAATCTTATAAAACCAACCATCAACTAAAATGACAAAAGCATGTCGGTAATTACAAAACTTCTACTACCTACAGAATCCTCCCTGAAATACCCGTTTCGGAGGATGAAACAAAAAAAGCATCCGGTTTACCGGGTTGCTGCTGTGTTGAGCATGCTGCTCTTCTCTCTCGGTGTTTCGGCTCAGGCATTCCAGGTATCGGGAAAAGTGTCAGACAGCAACGGCAATCCCCTGCCCGGGGTAAACGTGGTAGTGAAGAATACTACTACGGGAACCTCCTCCGATGTAAATGGTGAGTATAGCCTGAATGCTCCATCCGGAAACGCCACGCTGACTTTTTCTTTTATCGGGTTCATTTCCCAGGATATCGCGATAGGAGGCAGAAGCACCGTAAATGTTACGATGGCTGAAGACGTGACCGCGCTATCCGAGATCGTGGTGACCGCAATGGGTATCGAAAGGGAAGCCAAAACGCTGACGTATTCTGCCCAGCAGCTATCAGGCAAGCAGCTCAACGAAGTGAGGGACGCGAACTTCGTTAATACGCTGTCGGGTAAGGTTGCAGGAATGGTGGTGACGCAGGGTTCATCAGGGCCGGGTTCACCTACCAGGGTAGTGCTTCGTGGAAACCGGTCTATTACCGGTGGAAACAATGCCCTTTTTGTAGTTGACGGGGTGCCCATCGACAATACGATAAGAGGACAGGTCGGTTCCGACTTCGGAGGCTACAACAGGAGTGACGGAGCCGCCAATATCAACCCCGACGACATCGAATCTATGACAGTCCTGAAAGGGGCGGCGGCGGCGGCACTCTACGGTAGCCGGGCTGCAAACGGCGTGATCATGATCACGACCAAAAAAGGTGCTTCCGGTAAAATTTCTACAAGCATCAACTCCGGCGTGGTGATGGAAACGCCTCTCCTGCTACCCTCATTCCAAAACGAATACGGACAAGGCGCCGAGGGTAAGTCAACCGCGAATGGTCAAAGCAGCTGGGGTGGCAAGCAAACTACTTACCCCAACAACATAAGGGACTTTTACAGGACGGGAATCTCCACCAATAATTCCATTGGCGTTTCGGGAGGGACAGAAAATATAAAAACCTACCTCTCTTATACGCATAACGGAAACCAGGGTATCATCCCTAACAATGATCTGCAGCGCCATACGGTCAACCTGAGGATCAGTGCCGATGTCACCAAGCGCCTTTCAGTAGACGGTAAGATAACCTATGTAAACCAGAAGCTGAAAAACAGGCCCTACTCAGGTGAAAACAACGGTGTTGTCATGAACCTGCTGAAAACCCCGAGAAACGTCGATCTGAACCAGTACAAAACATTCGAGAATGAGGAAGGTTTCCCGACGTACTGGACTTCCTCTGGTATCTACATGAACCCGTACTGGACGATCAACCGGACCTTCGACAATGAGACACGGAACCGTTCTACGATCCTGGGGTCGGCCAAATACAAAATCACCGACTGGCTGAATGTCCAGGGACGTATCAGCTTCGATTCATTCGATGATCTGATGGATCGCGGATTTTCTAACCGTACCGTTGTCCACGTAACCGCAGCGGGAGGTACCTACCAGAACTATGTCGCTTCTACCTTAGAGAGAAACATGGACCTGATCCTTTCGGGAGCCAACAGCCTGGGTAAAGATTTTGCGCTTACCTACAACTTCGGTGCCGGTCAGACCTTTAACAAATACCAGGAAACAGGCGGGTTGGCGACAGGGCTGTCGGTAACCAACAAGTTTGACCTGAACTTTGCCAGTAATCTGAGCCGGATAGCAGCATTTTCGCAAAAAGAGCTCCAGTATGTGTTTGGTACCGCATCGTTTTCATTCAGGGATTACCTGACTGTCGACGGCTCCGTGCGTAACGACTGGTCTTCCACCCTCCCCGCGCCTCATTCCTATCTTTATTCGTCATTTGGGGCCAACCTTCTTTTGTCAGATGCGGTCCAGCTTCCGTCATGGGTAAGCTTTGCTAAAATCAGGGGATCTTTTGCCCAGGTAGGTAACGATACCAGTCCTTATCAGCTGCTTCCCTATTACGTTTACAACCCGGGAGGTTCCGGCGGATACATTACCAGGAATACTACGCTTCCGAATGCGAACCTCAAGCCTGAAATATCATCTTCTACAGAATTCGGGATTGATTTAAGACTATTCAGAGGCCGGTTGGGTGTGGATGCGACCTACTACAACAGTCTTACTGAAAACCAGATTCTTACCCTTCAGCTTCCGACCGGGACAGGGTTCACTGCCCAGCTCATCAATGCCGGTAAGATTCGCAACAGAGGGGTAGAAATTATGCTGTCCGCACAACCTTTAAAAGAGGGGGCTCTCACCTGGAATACAAGCGTCAACTTTGCCCGTAACGTCAATAAAATCGTAACGCTGCATGAAAATATCAAACAGGCATGGATTGCCACAGTGGTACGTACTGCTGGTGTGGCAGCCCATGAAGGAGGCTCATTCGGTGACCTGTATGGCTACACCTGGGCCAAGAATGCCAACGGGCAATATATGGTAAACGATACCACCGGGCTGCCGATTTCTGCTGCTAACGGATACCTGGGGAATTTCAACCCCAAGTTCACTCTCGGATGGAATAACTCCTTCGCATACAAAAACTTCGTCCTGAACTTCCTGATCGACGGGCGCGTCGGAGGCCAGATGGTGTCCGGATCGGAAGCCAACCTTGCCTATGACGGAAACTCGGATTACACCCTGGCCTATCGCGAGGGAGGCTGGCTGCTCCCGGCAGTAGGGAAAGACGAAGGCAGGCCAAACGACATCAGTGTCAATGCAGAGCAATTCTGGCAGACGGTTTCCCAAGGACGCTACTCATGGGGAGAGTTCTTTACCTACAATACCACCAACTTCCGCCTACGTGAGCTCTCGATCGGATACAATATTCCGTTAGCTAACCAGCGTTTCTTCACAAATGCGAAAGTCTCACTGACCGGCCGGAACCTCTTTTTCCTGTATAGGGGATATGCGACGATGGACATCCCGGGTATAAAGAAACGTAAAATGAACTTCGACCCGGATGTGAACCTCGGGGCGGGTAACTACCAGGGCATCGATTACGGAAACCTGCCGACTACCAGAACAATCGGTCTGAACGTGCAATTGAGCTTCTGATCATTATAAGGGACTTTAAAACATTGGAAAGATGACATTTTTTAGAAAAAACATATATAAAAAAGCGGTTGGAGCAGCTTCCATTGCGCTTTCGCTGTGGGTTACCGGAGGATGTACAGGTGATTTTGACGAATTAAATATCAGTAGGACCCAGATCATGACCCTGGGGCCGAATGAATATCCTAAAATGTTCTCCCAGGCGCTATCACAGGGTTCTTACCACCCGTCATACCAGACCGCAACCAACCTATTTGCAGATCTCTGGTGCCAGTTTTACGCTACTACCACTCCCAATTTCCAGTCAGACCGGTATCACACCAACATGGGATGGGTAGGCTCTCACTGGAACCCGATCTATACGCAGGTGGTTCCCCAGCTGAAAACCATTCTGGACAGCTACGAGTCAACAACTCCGGAACACGCAATGGCCAGCATCTGGTGGGTATTTTCCTTCAGCCGTGTGACGGATTACTATGGGCCGATCCCGTATTTCGACGCAGGCATACCCGCCACTTCTGTAAAATACGATGCACAGGAGGCTATCTACGATGATTTCTTCAAAAAGCTGGACGCAGCGGTTACCCTTCTGAAAGGTAAGGCGGGAGATGCAACCCTCAAGCCCTTCGGCGACTCAGATATCATGTTTAAAGGCGATCTTAACAAATGGATCAAGTTTGCCAACACGCTCAGGCTGCGCTTCGCATTAAGAATTTCAAAAGTTGACCCTGTACGTGCCAAAACTGAAGCAGAAGCCGCCGTAGCATCTGGTGTGATGCTGAGTTCTGCAGACGACGCCATGATGGTCCGCACTGCAGTAACCAGCGGGGACGGGAACGGTATTTCCCGGATAGCAGGATGGCAGGAGTTCCGCATGAGCGCAACGATGGAATCCATACTGAAAGGGTATAACGACCCCCGTATGACTGTCTTCTTCCAGCCTGCATTCGCTACCGGCACTTACGAAGGATTGAGAAACGGCCTGAGCCCCGGCCAATTAACGCAGGAGTTGAATACCAATGATTATAACTCCAATGTAGGCTCACGCTGGATCCGCAATACCGGAAGCGGAAGCGGCTGGGAAAACCTGTTGGCTGTCCCGGCCAATATCCTGCATGCTGCTGAAGCCTATTTCCTCCGCGCAGAAGGAGCTCTGAACGGATGGAACATGGGAGGAGGCGCGCAGGAGCTGTATGAAAAAGGGATCCGCGAATCAATGGCAACATGGGGCTTTACTGGCGCTGCTGTAGACACTTATATCCAGGGTACTACTCCACCGGTTGCACCTGGCGATGCCATGAGCTCGCCTGCCGTCAGCGATATCCCCGTAAAATGGGCCGCTACCGAAGCCAAACAACGGGAGCAGATCGGAACCCAAAAGTGGCTGGCGGTCTTCCCGGATGGCTGCGAAGGATGGGCTGAGTTCCGTAGAACCAGGTTCCCCAAGCTCTACAATGTTGTAAATTCTGTTAACAACGACATCCCGACTACCCAGTTCATCCGGAGATTTCCTTTTACGGATGCCGAGAAAGCCACGAACAAAGCAGCTGTAGAGGCAGCTGTCTCGCTACTCGGGCCCGGAGGCGACAAAGCCAGCACACCTCTTTGGTGGGATAAAAACTAAGTCCTGCCAGGCTAAGGGTTAATATCAAAACGGCCTTGCAAAAACATGCAAGGCCGTTTTGATAAAGGCTCATAAAATAATACCAGTTATCCAAACGATAATAGTAGAACAAAAGGGCATGCCTGCTTACTTTTGTAATCAGTAAAAATCACTATCCTATACCCGTTTTTCCAAAACACAAGGCGTTATTATGCAAACCATCACACATCCCGACCGCGACAGCTCATTTGTAACCGGAGCCTACTCCGACGGCGTTATTGCCGACGGATTCCTCTTTGTCAGCGGCCAGGCTTCCGTCGACTTCAAAACTTCCAAATTCGTACTGGGTACCATCGAGGAAGAAACCGCCCGTACGCTCGACAATGTAAAAGCCATTGTGGAAGCGGCCGGAGGCTCGCTTGACCGTGCTGTAAAATGTACCGTTCACCTCTCCGACATCGCTGATTTCGACCGGTACAACAAAGTTTATGCCAGCTATTTCCCCAATCACAAGCCCGCCAGGACTACAGTGCAATCGGTGCTGGCTGAAGGCATCAAGGTAGAAATAGACTGCATCGTAAAACTCTGAGCCTTACCCCGTTGAAGCCTGCTGAAATCCCTGTCGGGATTGTGGGCCTTGGCCTTATGGGAAGAAGTATCGTCGTCAATATGCTGACGGCCGGACATCCCGTAAAAGCCATCGCACCCACTCCCGGCGACATGGTCAATGCCGAAAAAAAAATCACCCAGACACTAGAGCATTGCAACAAGCTGGGGTTACTGACCGTTCCGTTGGAGCAGGCCCTGGCCTCGCTCACTATTTCCGAAGATTACCGGCAACTGGAAGACTGCCGGCTGGTAATCGAATGCGTGATCGAGAAGATCCCGGTCAAACGCGCAGTTTTGGAGAAAATAGACGCGGTAATAAGCCCTACCGCCATTATAGGGACCAATACTTCAGCAATACCGATCAGCTTTCTCCAGGAAATGGTTTCCGCGCCGGAAAGATTCCTTGGGATCCATTGGGCCGAACCGGCTTATCTTACGCGCTTCCTGGAAATCATCTGTGGAGAAAAAAGCGGACCTGCCTACGCTCAGGAAGTTTACGACCTGGCCTGTCACTGGAGAAAGGAGCCGACCATTCTCCGGAAAGATCTACCCGGTTTTATTACCAACAGGCTCATGTACGCGGTGTTCCGCGAAGTATTTGCGTTGGTGGAAGGAAATCATATCAGCCTGGAAGACATCGACAAGAGCTTCCGCTACGATGCCGGCTCCTGGATGACCCTGATGGGCATATTTCGCCGCTGGGACTACCTCGGCCTCGAAGATCTGCACGGGATGAACACACTGTTCGAAAAGCTGAGCAATTCCTGCGAGGTACCCCAAATAATGGAACAGATCGTAGAATCGGGGGCGCGGGGTATATCGACGGGGCAGGGACTTTTCAGCTACAGCGATTCCGAAGCTTCCTGGTGGGCTGAAACTTTCGCCGCTTTCAACGAAGAAATATATGACCTGGCGGCAGAATATCCTGCCCAGAACCCTAACCGCAGCTAGATGTCCGGAAGACCCTCCAATTATTACGCGCTTGGCATCATCGCCATCCTCTTCTTTGTGTTCGGCTTTATTACGTGGGTAAACGGGGTGCTGATACCTTATTTCCAGATCTGCCTTGAACTCACCAACTTCCAGTCCCTTTGGGTGGCATTCGCCTCTTACATCGCCTACTTTATCATGGCGATCCCGTCTGCCTATATCCTCAAATCGACCGGCTATAAAAAAGGAATGGTGATCGGGCTGATCGTAATGTCCATCGGAACCGCCCTTTTTCTCCCTGCCGCTTATGCGCGTACTTACGGATTGTTCCTGACGGGGCTGTTTATTACCGGCACAGGCCTTGCACTCCTGCAGACGGCAGCCAATCCTTACGTTGCCATCATAGGACCTACCGAGAGTACTGCCCAACGAGTAGGCGTTATGGGTGTCGCCAACAAAACAGCCGGTATTTTAAGCCAGCAGATCCTGGGCGCGATTTTCCTGCTGAACGCCGACAGCATCGTCGAGTCGGTCTCGACTGCTTCCGCAATTGAAAGAGCGGCCATACTGGATGAATATGTACTGAAAGTGGTGAATCCATACCTGGTCATCACGATCATTCTGCTGCTTCTCGCTGTACTGGTAGGATTTTCCCGGCTTCCTGACGTTGAAGAACGAGGCGAACCCGAAACCCTGCCCGGGCAACAGAAAAAAACCTCGGTACTGCAGTACCCGTATCTCGTACTGGGTGTACTTGCCCTTTTCATGGCCGGTGCATGCGAAGTCATACCGATCGACTGTATCATCATCTACAGCAAGGCGCTGGGTATTCCGCTGATGGAAGCCAGGCACTTCGCCGAGTACACGCTTTATGCCATGCTGGGCGGATATGTTACCAGTACCATTGTGATCCCTAAGTATATCTCGCAGCAGTCGGCCCTGAAATATGTCTCTATTCTCGGAATATTCCTTGCAATCGGAGCTTATTCGACGACAGGACTTACATCGGTATGTTTTTTGATCGCCATGGGATTCGGCGCCGCGTTGTTATGGGGTACTATATGGGGGTTGGCGGTGAGAGAGCTCGGTTCATTTACCAAAATCGGCGCCGCATTGCTCCTGATGTCGGTCGTCGGAGGAGGCCTGTTCCCGCTTCTCTTCGGAAGGTTGATCGATGTGTACCCCGACACGCCGCAGGTCGCCGTTACCGTGCTTGTCCCCTGTTATGCATTTTTGCTATATTACAGTATGAAGGGATATAAAATTAAAAACTGGTCATAAGCTCTTCGGGACTTGCAGTCCCGAAGCCCTATTCTGTCGCCTTTGGCGACCATTAAAAACAAACCCATAACTTTTCTTCCAAACAGGTAATGGAAAATTCAAGATACAGCAAGTCAGCGGAAATGCTCGCCAGAAGCAAAAAAGTGCTCGCCGGCGGAGTTGCCTCGGAATTCCGTAAATACAATCATCCGCATGCCATTTTTTACTCGCATGCAAAAGGAAGCCGTATTTACGATGTCGACGGCAACGAATACCTTGATTTTACTTTAAGCCAGGGGCCGCTTATCCTGGGACATTCCCATCCGCATGTATTGGAGTCGGTGCGTTCCTATTCGGAAAGCGGCCAGCTTTACGCAGGCCAGCATATCCGCGAGATCGAGCTTGCGGAAAAGCTGAACCAGCACATTCCTTCGGCCGAAATTATGCGATTTTGCCTGGATGGATCGGAGGCGGTGCAAACCGCTTTCAGGGTAGCGCGTGCCAAAACCGGTAAAAACAAATTCCTCCGGTTTGAGGGCCATTATCATGGCTGGCTCGATAACGTGGCCTGGGGTATCTCGACCCCCTCCGAAGAAGCGCTGGGTTCGAGGGAGGAGCCGAATGTTTTTCCCTGGTCGCAGGGACTTTCGCCGCTTTCCCGCGATGAATTCATTATTCTCCCCTGGAACGACCTTGAGCTGGTCGAAAGTACCGTCGCCAGGCACGGGCATGAGATCGCTGCCATCATTACTGAACCCATTATGTGTAATAATGGCTGCATAGTTCCCAAAGAGGGCTTCCTGCAGGGACTTCGCGATATCTGCACCAGGCATAATATCGCCCTGATCTTTGACGAGGTTATTACCGGCTTCAGGCTGCATCTCGGAGGCGCCCAATCCTATTTCGGCATTACTCCCGATCTTTCAATTTTCGCCAAGGCTTTCGCGAGCGGGTATCCCATCAGCGCGATTGTCGGAAAAAAAGAATGGATGCACCTGATCGAAGAAGCCAAAGTCATTCATGCCGGTACCATGAATTCGGGCAACCCGACGGTAGCAGCGGCATATGCCACCATGGAAGTGCTTGAAAGAGAACAGCCCTATGAAAGAATGTTCAGGCTCGGGCAGGACATTATCAAAGGATTGACCCGCATTGCCGGCGAAACGGGTCAGAACCTGGTTATACAGGGGCCCGGCCCGATGTTTAACATCGCTTTCGGAGAAGCGCCGGCCGAAGATTATCGCGGCACACTGCGCTTCGACAAGCCGAAGCTGGGCAAATTTATAGCCGGGCTCCATGACGAAGGCGTTCGGGTGATCGGGCGCGGCCTATGCTACATCAGTGCAGTACATACGGACGACGATGTAAGAGAGTTCCTGGAGACGGCAGAGCGGGTGCTCAGGAAGATGTAATAGAAGGGTAGCCCTTAACGGACACATTAAAAATTTGACACACATGGAAGACTCCATTCTCTTAATCGGTGAGGGCAAGCTTTCCTATACGGTAGCCGCCTGTCTTTTCATTGCCGGCCATGAAGTCGTCTTCGCCAGTAAAAATCCGGAAACGGCACGAGAGAATGTAGAAGCACATCTCAGGCTAAGTGAAAAATACCAGCTGCAGGCTTCCGGAACTGCCGGGCTCAACATAGTTCCGACCCCGGAGGAGGGGGATAAATTCCCGGTGGTCATTTTAATTACCGCCGACAGGCCGGAAGATAAAAAACAGGCAATAAAGACCGGTAGCCGGTACGTCAGTGAAAACGGGATACTGGCCGTCAATATGGAAAGTATCGAGTTGGGTGAGCTTCAGCCATCGGCAGACGCCCCGGGAAGACTGATCGGGCTTAACTGGTCTCTGCCGGCTCATACCACCTTTTTCCTTGAAATTATCGGTAATACCCTTTCTGACGAAACTGTCTTGAATCAGATGATGTCGCTGGGAAAAGAATGGGGTAAGGATCCCTACATCGTACGAAGCGGCTTCAGCGTAAGAGCACGGCTGAACGCAGCGCTTACCCGCGAAGCCCTGTACCTCGTATCGAACGGGTATGCCGATCATGAGGATATTGACCGTAACTGCCGGAATGACGCAGGGTATTACCTGCCGTTTACAGGGAATGCCAGATACATGGATCTGATGGGAACCTCGGCCTACGGGGTGATCATGAAAGACCTCAATCGTCATCTCTCAAGGGACAACAAACTGGACCCGGGTACCGAAGCCCTGCTGGAGAACGGGCACCTCGGCATGAAAAGCGGGCAGGGTTTTTTCAGCTATTCGCAGGAAGACGCGCAGGAATGGGAACGTAAGATGAATTCTTTCAGCTACCAGATTCACCGGCTGATAAAGAAATATGCCTTCGAAACAGAGCTAAGCGACCGGCAGACATAGCGCTGCGAAACTTACGACAATGAGAAGATTTATCATAGACGGCCACCTGGATCTTTCGATGAACGCCATCGAATGGAACCGCGACCTGTCGCAACCTCTCGCCGATATACGGGCCCGGGAGGCAAATATGAGAGACAAGCCCGATCGTGGCAAGGGAACCGTCTGCCTGCCTGAGCTGAGAAAAGGCAGGATCGGGCTCGTCGTAGCCACCCAGCTGGCCAGGGTTTCCCCGAAAGGGAATCCCTCCCTGTCTGCCTGGAGCTCTCCTCAGCAGGCGTGGGCCATGACCCAGGCCCAGCTTTCCTGGTACAAGGAAATGGAAGTGCTGGGAGAAATGACGCCCATCCGAAATCTGGACGAGCTGGAAGCCCACCTTAAAATGTGGCATTCGCCGGAAATATCTGACGAGCAAAAGCCCGTCGGATACATTCTCAGCCTGGAAGGCGCCGATTCGCTGGTCGAGGTCAGCTATCTGAACCGCGCGTACGACTACGGCTTACGGGCAATCGGGCTTTCTCATTTCGGCCCGGGGAGATATGCCGGAGGGACCAAATCTACCGGAGGGATCACCGAAGAAGGGTTCCGGCTGCTTCGTGAAATACAACGGCTCGGACTCATCCTCGACGTGACGCACCTGACGGACAAGGCATTTGACGAGGCTATCAGGGAATTTGACGGCCCTGTCTGGGCAAGCCATCACAACGTCAGGAAGCTGGTGCCCAATCAAAGGCAGCTCACCGACGAACAGATCAGGATCCTGGTCGAAAAGAACGCGGTGATCGGCGGAATGCTCGATTGCTGGGCAATGGACATCCGCTTCATCGACGCGGTTTCGGATCCCTGGCAGCTGGACATCAAGCTTGAGAAGTTGATTGACCACTGGGATCATATCTGCCAGATAGCAGGCAACAGCCGGCATATTGCGATCGGCAGCGACCTTGACGGGATCTTCGGCACCGAGCAGACGCCCTGGGATATGGACTCCATAGCCGATTTACAGAAATTCGAAGACCTTCTTTCCGGGAGAGGATATACTTCTGAGGATATCGATAATATTTTCCACGAAAACTGGCTTCGCTTCTTACGCAACGCATGGAAGTGAGCGCCTGTTATAATAAACAATTTTCATAATGAACCTTCAGGCCGGAGCAGCCAAAGTCAATATCACGCCCCCGTTGGGCACCCGGATCAACGGCGATTTCATCACCCATTTTGCCAATTATATCCACGACGACCTTTTCGCAAGGGCCCTGGTACTCAAAACGGAAGACCAGGTCATTGCTTTTGTCATTGTCGACACGTGCATCATCCCTCAATCGTTTGCAGACGAGACCAGGAAGCTGATTTCGACGGCTACGGGTATCCCGGCCGGCAGTATCCTGATCGCCAGCACCCATACGCATGCCGCCGGCTCGCTCACAGACGTGCATCTCGGAAGCATCGATATGGACTATACCCGCGGACTTCCGGCCCGGCTGGTCGCTGCCGTCAGCGAAGCGGTAGCAAGCCTGCAGCCCGCCACTGTAGGCTTTTCGTCCATAGAAGTCCCGGAACATGTAGTCTGCCGGCGGTATTATATGAAAGAGGGCTACGCCTATATCAATCCTGTTACCGGTAGCCCGGATAAAGTTAAAACCAACCCCATCGGAGCCGAATCCTATATCGATAAGCGGGTGGCGTCGCCCAACAAAGGGCTTTCCTACCTGGCCGTCAGGAGCCTTAGCGGAGAGTGGATCTCGATCCTGGCCAACTACTCGCTCCATTACGTAGGAGATTGGGAAAACGGTACGATCTCTGCCGACTACTTCGGCGTTTTTGCATCCTACCTGGAAAATGAGCTCGCCCCGGGCGGAAAGATGGTGGCTATGATGACCAACGGCACCAGCGGAGATGTCAATATCTGGGACTTCCTTCAGCCTGGGCGCTACCCGGCTGAGCTATTTGCCAAGAGTAAAATGATCGGGGAAGACCTCGGCCGGCGGCTGATCAGCTCCATGGATACCATTCGCTGGGAATCCTTTCCGGTTTTGAAGAGCACATTTTCGGAAGTACCCCTGAAGGTGGAGAAGCCCGGCGAAGCACAACTGAAAGAAGCTGCCCGGATAGTAGCGGAAGCCAACTACGAAACCATTACGCCGGATACTCCCGACGATATAAGGAAACTCTATGCGCGCGAGCAATTGCTGGTGGAGCGCTTTCCCGATACGATAAGCTGCCCGGTACAGGCATTCCGCATAGGCGATATCCTGGTCGGTGCGCTGGCGGGTGAATTTTTTGCAGAAACCGGCCTTCTTCTGAAAGAGACCTTCGACGGGAAGCCTTATTTTACCATCAGTATGGCGAACGGCAATATCGGCTATGTGCCCCCGAAAGACCAGCTGCCGCTCGGCGGCTACGAAACCTGGAGGTGCCGTTACCGCTGCGCTGACGAAAACAGCGAGTCGGTGATCAGGGAAACACTTGCCGGGATGACGGCCTCTCTGCTATGAGGCGTAGTTATGCGTAGGGATACGGGCGATGCCGTGATACAGCTTACGGTAGTCGCTCGGCGTCATGTTCTTGAGCTTCTTAAACTGCCTGTTAAAGTTTGCCAGGTTGTTAAAACCGCTTTCATAGGCAATTTCCACTACATTCCTGTCATTTTCGGAAAGCAGCTTACAGGCGTGCCCTATTCTCACACTGGTGAGATATTCTATAAAAGTACAGCGGAACTGCTCCCTGAAAAAGTTACAAAAAGCGGTAACGCCCATACTGCTGTGCTCGGCTACCTCGGCAAGGGTAATGTCCTTGTCGAAGTTTTGCATGATGAAGTGAATGACATTCTTGAAACGGCTCGAAACATCGCCGTTAAAGTTAGCGACATACCTCGGGCTGGCCAGCAGGTCAAATTCGGTGGTACTGCCGAGCATGTCAAAAATAAGCAGCAGGGAAGAAAGCCTTTCCAGCCCGCTCATTTCGGGCATACGCTTCATCAGCTTGTTGATATCTTTCCTGGTATCGCCTTTTATGGCCATACCCCTGTCCGACAGCGCAAGAAATTTCCTGAAATCCTGCATTTCGGGTATAGACATAAACTCTGTCCCTAAAAAATCCTCCGTAAAGTGAATGACGATCGCGTCGGCGGCGTCCTGTACTTCACGGTCGAGATAGATTTTATCATTCAGCCACAGGTGCGGCAGCTTTGATCCCATAAAGACCAGGTCTTCGGGCCCGAAAAAGCCGATATTGTCGCCGACCATACGTTTTCCCGTACTCCTGGTAACGAGCACAACCTCGAAGTGAGCATGGTAATGCCAGGGTGCCGGGAAGAAATCTCCCTTTTCCCTGAAGACTATAAAAGACTTATCAAAGTCCTGAGGCAGGTGAAATTCAACAGGCTTCATGGCATACACAGTTGGTCCTAAAAAGCTTTTAAGCCTGCTATTTTAGAGAAAATAGAGCGGATTAGCAACCTCCGCGCTGCATAAATTCAGCTATCTTTGCACTCCGGAATCCTAAAAAAAGAGGGATTGACTGATTGTTAATTGAAGAAAACTGATGATTTCGAAGACTTACGCCCCTGATGATATAGAGGATAGATGGTATGAATACTGGATCCAGAACCGGTATTTTGCTTCAAAGCCCGACCCGCAGAAGGAACCTTACACGATAGTTATCCCGCCCCCGAACGTAACAGGCGTATTGCACATGGGGCATATGCTCAATAATACCATCCAGGATATCCTGGTACGGAAGGCCCGTATGGAAGGCAAAGAGGCATGCTGGGTGCCGGGCACCGATCATGCGTCCATCGCTACGGAAGCGAAGGTAGTGGCCATGCTCAGAGAGAAAGGCATCCGCAAAAGTGACCTTACCCGCGAAGCATTCCTGGAATATTGCTGGGAATGGACGCATAAGTACGGCGGCATTATCCTCAAACAGTTGCGGAAGCTCGGCGCCTCCTGTGACTGGGACAGGACGCGCTTTACCATGGAGCCCGACCTCTACGATGCCGTAATAGACGTTTTTATAGACCTTTACAATAAAGGAGATATCTACCGCGGGCATCGTATGGTCAACTGGGACCCCCAGGCCCGGACTACAGTTTCAGATGAAGAGGTAATCATGAAAGAGGTTACCCAGAAGCTGGTTTATATCAGGTACGCCGCTGCATCGCCGGAAGGAGGGGATGGGGTGGTCATCGCTACTACCCGCCCCGAAACGATTATGGCCGACGTGGCGGTATGCGTTAACCCGAACGACGAGCGGTATAAAAACCTGGTCGGACAGAAAGTACTCGTCCCGCTCATCAACCGCGAAATTCCGGTCATCGCAGACGAATATGTCGAAACGGAGTTTGGTACAGGCTGCCTTAAAGTGACGCCGGCGCATGACACCAACGACTATGAGCTCGGGAAAAGGCACAACCTCCCGATTATAGATCTCCTCAACGAAGACGGGACGCTTAATGAAAAAGCGCAGATACTGGTAGGAGAAGACCGGTTTGTCGCCAGGAAAAAGATCGTCCGGATGCTCGAAGAGGCAGGAGCGCTGGTGAAGTCCGAAGTATACAAATCGAATGTCGGCCATTCCGAACGTACCGATGCGGTTATCGAGCCCCGTCTTTCGGAGCAGTGGTTTCTTAAAATGGAGCGGCTGAGCCGGCCGGCGCTGGAAAATGTAATGAATGATACCATCCGGCTCATTCCTCCGAAATTTAAGAATACGTATAAGCACTGGATGGAAAATGTCCGCGACTGGAATATCAGCCGCCAGTTGTGGTGGGGCCACCGCATACCTGCGTATTATCTTCAGGACGGGACGATCATCGTAGCCAGATCGAAACAGGAAGCTTTGAAAAAGGCGCAAACCGAATTTCAGCTGTTCGCCCTTACCGAGGAAGACCTCGTCCAGGATCCCGATGTGCTGGATACCTGGTTTTCATCCTGGCTCTGGCCGATCTCGGTCTTTAACGGATTTAAGGATCCCGGTAATGAAGACATCCGCTATTACTATCCCACCAACGACCTGGTAACCGCCCCCGAAATATTATTTTTCTGGGTAGCCAGGATGATCATAGCGGGTTACGAGTATAAAGGTCAATATCCTTTCCGTAACGTATACCTTACAGGCATCGTCAGGGATAAGCTGGGAAGAAAAATGTCGAAATCGCTTGGCAATTCACCCGACCCCATCGAGCTGATCGAAAAGTACGGGGCCGACAGCGTAAGGACCGGCATGCTGTTCAGCTCTCCCGCGGGGAACGACCTTCCCTACGACGAAAAGCTGATCGAGCAGGGTAGGAATTTCTGTAATAAAATTTGGAATGCCTTTCGCCTGGTGAAAGGCTGGAGCACAACACCAGTCGCCGGGAATAACGGGCTGGCTATCGCGTGGTTCGAAGCCCGTTTTAACCAGGCTGCAGAAGAAGTCCTCGACCATTTTGACAAATTCAGGATCTCTGATGCCCTGCGGGCCGTCTACCGGCTCATATGGGATGATTTCTGTTCGCAGTACCTGGAAATGGTCAAACCTGCCTTTGAGCAGCCCGTCGACGAAGCCTCTTACCATGCTACTCTCGATTTCTTTGACCGCCTCATGCGCCTGGCGCACCCGTTCATTCCTTTTATCACCGAAGAGCTCTGGCAGAATATAGGTGAGCGGCCGGATCAGGCTTCTGTCTGTATCAGCGGGTATCCGAAGGTGAAAGCCTATGACGGAAAGATACTGGCCGACTTCGAAATCCTGTCCGAACTGGTTTCTTCGTTACGGAACCTGAGGAGCTCGAAGGGAATAAGTCCTAAAGCGGCACTTCCTCTTCATATCCGGACCGAAAGAAAAGATCTCTACGTTTCCCTCGAGCCGCTTATCAGGAAGCTTGCCGGCATAGACGAAATCCGCTACGCCGGGAACGATCTTGAAGGAGTTTCATTCCTTGTCAGATCGGATGAGTTCTATGTGAACCTGTCGGGTGAAATAGACCCGGAAGAGGAAAAAGCCAATCTTCTGAAGGAGCTGGAATACGCCGAAGGATTCCTGAATTCGGTCATGAAAAAGCTGGGCAATGAAAGGTTTGTACAGAATGCCAGCCCGGAGATAGTCCTAAAAGAAAGGCAGAAACAGGCAGACGCGGAATCGAAAATACAGACCATCAGGGAGGCCCTGGCACGCCTGTAGTTCCCGCGCAAACCGGGTGCCAGACCTGTACAGTTGAAAATATATTTTCCCCTGGCCGGGCAATTTAGTCCGGCCCCGAACGTGTAAAGTAAACACACAAAATTTCAGACTATGCTCAGGACGTCCGGTCTCTTTTTCTTATTTATTGTTTGCAGCTTTAGTTCCTATAGTCAGAAAAATGCGTTCTCTTTTGGCGGAGGATACAGTCTCCCGATAGGAAAATTTGCGAGCAAAGCTTTGGATGACCCGAAGGCCGGTATGGCAGGTTCCGGCTATTTCGGCCAGGTGAACTACGAAAGAAAATTATTTCCCGGCGTCGGATTACGGCTATCTGGCAATCACAACGTAAACAGCACCAATCCCGGACCGGTCATTCAAAAAGCCGACGAGCTGGTGAATATGTACAGGATGCTGCTCGGGGAAGAGGGACAATATTCCTGGACTTCCGATGCGCAGGAATGGAAGCAGAGCTCTGTGATGATCGGGCCTGCCATTTATATCCCGCTCGGTCCGCTGACGCTGGAGGCGCACGCGCAGGCCGGCCGTTTATTTATTACTTCTCCTAAAGTATCCCTCCAGGGGACTTCCACCAGCGGGAACAATCCTATCGACGCAGTCATGATGCCCGTCAAAGCGCAAAACTGGGGTTTTGCCGGGGGAATGAGCCTGAGGATCCCGCTCGGATCGGTCGTCCAGTTCAAGCTGTTTGCCGAGGCCATCGCTACCGAGGCTACTTTCAAGGATATTGCGCTCCGGGGTACCGTCGGCGGCATCGACGCTTATCATCATATCGACGAGAAACGTGCCGTAGGGGTCGTCAATACCGGCGCCGGGTTTGTTTTCAGGTTTTAACCGGCTCTTCCCCGTCTCCAGACGGCGGAAGCGCGAAAGCCGGTCTCCGACCGGCACATCATATTAATTATTTATCGCCGTCATCATTCACCGGTCGGAGACCGGTAGTCACTCTCCCTCCGTCTGGAGACGGGGGAGAGCGGGGTGGTATGCATCATGTATTCAGGTCAGGAGACCTGACGTCGCCCTCCCGTCGTCTGGAGACGAGGGAGAGCAGATTGAATTGGCATAGAGAACAGGGCTTTAGCCAAATTTCTGCTTTATATAAAAAGCCCGCTCCGTTGCAACCTTATAAGAGAAAACCTTCTCTATAAAAGAAAACCTTCTCCGCTTTAAAACCTCGGCGGCTGCCATCCTGCATACCGGCCGGGTTGAATGGCCAGGAGCAGCGTAACCCGGAAACGTTCATGATACCAAGCATCTCTACTCCCTGCCGGACAGGATACTTAAAATACTGCCTGCTCCTCCTGCTCTTCACTGCGTGCCGGAAAAGTAATGTGGAAGCCGAAGACCCCTTCTCCCGCATCCAGTCCTATTTCGACATCAATGACCCCGAAAGCTTTTATTATATTACTTCAATGGCGGAATCAACCGACGGAAGCATCGTATTCGGCGCCTTTACCAGCAGGGATGGCGGAAAAGTGATGGGATCGGGGCTATACCGCTTCAGGGAGGGGAACACGGAGCCGATTGATACTGAAACGACCTTTCAGCACAGCAGTACCTACCGATTCGAGCGTATCGTCGTCTACGAAAAAGACAACCTGCTGTTTAAATACGATCCCGATGAATACGCCGGACACGAGTGGTCTGTAACCGACCTCAACGACAGGCGCCATTCCTCCAGCTGCCAGAAGGATGTACAGGGAAACCTCTGGATAGCCTCCCGGAAGAAAAGCAGCTACGACAACTACAGAAACGGTATTTTAATGTATGACGGCTCGGCATGGCGCCATTTGATCCCGGAGTGGAAGGTATGGTCTCTGTGCTTTGACAGGACAGGCAATGTTTATGCCAATACATTACCGGAATCCCGGACAGCCAATGAGGAAACCGGGGTCATATTGAAGTACACCGCCGGGAAATGGGACCGGATAGCCGAAGCCGGCTATATCACCGTACATTATCCTGCCGATCCGGTATCAGGGAAACCTACTGATCCGCAGACTTTTTTATATCCTTCAGCCTGGTTTTCCTCGATGTACACCGACCTGCAGGATAATCTCTGGGCTGGAACGCTGCAGAGATCGTTCATCGGTACAGAATATGGCTGCGGGTTGTACCGGATGGGCCTGAATGGAGAACTGAAGGAAAGATATATGACCGACAACTCCGGGATCCCCTCTAATTCGGTAGTCAGCATAAGAGCAGACGACCGGGAAAATATCTGGGTAGGCACTTATAACGGAGGAATGGCGCGACTATCGGCACAGGGAAAATGGGATGCCGTCACGCTTCCGATCCCTAAGGAACTTTGGAACATCGAGCATATCCTGGTCAGGAAAGGCAGCGTTTACAGCTCGGTTCAGTTCACAGGGATTATAGAGCTGATTATGGATTAAGGGATAATCAGTTGTATATTTGCGCCCTCAGTTGCCTGTCTTATACAAATGAAAGTATTGAAATTTGGAGGGACTTCCGTCGCCTCCGCCGGGAATATCAAAAATATCGTCAGCATTATTGAAGACAATATCAGGCAGGGTGAACATGTCGCGGTGGTATTCTCTGCAATGAGCGGTGTAACCAACAAGCTGCTCGAGATAGGGCGTATGGCCGCTGCCGGCAATGACTCCTATAAGGAGCTTCTGGATGCCATCGAAGCCAAACATTTTGCCCTTATCAAATCCCTGATCCCGGTACAGGCGCAGAGCAATATTATTGCGCTGACCAAATCCGGATTCAATGAACTTGCTGATCTCCTGCGCGGCGTTTCGCTGATCCGCGAGTTCTCACCACGGACATCGGACCTTACCGTCAGCTTCGGGGAGCGGCTCTCCACCAGGATCATCTCTGTAGTTTTGAACTGTGCGGGGATCTCGGCAGAGTTCTGCGATGCAAGAAACCTGATTGTCACGGATCATCATTTCGGAATGGCTAACGTGGATTTCCGGCTCACCAATGCCCGTATCCTTGAGCATTTCGGTGACAGGTCTGCGATTCAATGCATTACAGGCTTCATCGGTCAGACGGAGGATAAAATCACCACTACCCTGGGCAGAGGGGGTTCCGATTATACCGCTTCAATCATAGGCGCTGCGCTCGGCGCTTCCGTCATCGAGATATGGACGGACGTAGACGGCATCATGACCGCCGACCCCCGGAAGGTTCCTAATGCCTTTACCGTTCCCGATATTTCGTATGCCGAAGCAATGGAGCTTTCGCATTTCGGAGCTAAGGTTATTTATCCGCCCAGCCTGCAGCCGGCATTTGCGCATAATATCCCCCTGAAGGTTCTGAACACTTTCAATCCTTCGTTCCAGGGGACGCTGGTGAGCCGTACCAAAACGACAAAAGAGTATGATATCACCGGCATATCGTCGATAGATGATATTGCGCTTGTCAATATCCAGGGAAGCGGCATGATCGGGGTGGCGGGCGTCTCATCCCGCTTATTCACAGCCCTTTCCGAAACCGGTATCAGCGTTATCCTGATCTCCCAGGCTTCGTCGGAACATTCCATATGCTTTGCTATCAGGCCGGAAGATGCGCCCGAAGCCCAGTCCGTGCTGGAAAAGGTCTTCGAAAAGGAAATCGAAGCAGGACAGATCGACGGGATCGCCACCCAGAAACATTTGTCGATTATCGCCATTGTGGGCGAAGGTATGAAGCGAAGCGCCGGGATATCCGGGAAACTGTTTTCGGTCCTGGGGAAAAACGGGGTAAATGTCGTTGCCACCGCCCAGGGATCGTCGGAGCTGAATATCTCGGTCGTCATCGGGAAAAACGACCTTTCCAAGGCGCTCAATGCTATCCATGGCGTTTTCTTCCAGTCGGAGACAAAATCTTTGAATATATTCATCGTAGGTACCGGGCTCATAGGAACTACCCTTCTCCGCCAGATTGCCGACCAGGCACACTACCTGAAAGAAGAAAGACTGCTGGAGATAAATGTTACAGGGCTTTCCAATTCCCGTAAAATGCTCCTGGACACCGACGGTATTTCTCCTGTTACCTGGAAAGAAGCACTGGAAACAAACGGTGTAAGAACGAGCCTTCCGGCCTTCGTACAGCGTATCCAGGAACTGAACCTGCCGAACAGTGTTTTTGTAGACTGTACTTCCGACAAGGAAATTGTACAGTACTATCCGATGATGCTAAAATCTTCTATCTCGATCGTTACTCCCAATAAGGTAGCAAACTCAGGTTCCTATGCCGATTACAAGCTGCTCCGCGAGTCTGCGCTTAAGTACGGTGTCAAGTTCCTGTATGAAACCAACGTGGGGGCCGGCCTGCCTATTATCAGTACGATCGACGGGCTGATCGCCAGCGGCGATAAGTTTGTGAAAATCGAAGCTATACTTTCGGGCACGCTGTCTTATATTTTCAATACCTTCGGCCCCAAGCTGCCATTTGCAGAAGCGGTAAGAGATGCCAAGGCCAAAGGATTTACCGAACCCGACCCCAGAGACGATCTCAGCGGGCTTGATGTAGCCCGGAAAATATTGATACTGGCCCGGGAGGTGGGCATTCCTCTCGAGCCGGAAGACATTGAAGTGGCAAGGCTCTTACCCGAAAACTGCCTTCTGGCACCGACGGTAGATGAATTTTTCCGCCAGCTTGAAGTATCCGACCAGTACTTCTCCGGTCTGCTGGCCGACGCCGAAAAGGAGGATGGCCGGCTGCGCTTCATTGCCTCGCTGGAAAACGGCAAAGCTACTGTCCGGCTGAAAATAGTTGACAGGCAGCATCCCTTCTATAACCTGTCAGGAAGTGATAATATCATCTCTTTTACCACCGAACGTTACAAAGATACTCCTCTTGTGATCAAAGGGCCGGGGGCCGGTGCAGAAGTAACTGCCACGCGGGTGTTTGCTGATATCATCAGTGTGAGCAGCTATCTCGGATAAAAGACTACGCCTAACTTCAACCCGTTTTTGAGTAATGGATTACATCAAAGTATTTGCACCTGCTACTGTAGCCAATGTAGCCTGCGGATTCGATATCTTCGGTTTTGCGGTAGACAACCCGGGCGATATCGTCGAGATCAAACGAAAGCCTGAACCCGGCATTGAGATAGAGGCCATCTATGGGGATGAAGGGCGTTTACCCCTCGAAGCAGGCCGCAATGCAGTAACGGTGGTTATGCTACACCTGCTCAGGCACCTCGGCATTTCAGATTTCGGAGCTTCTGTTATTCTTCATAAAAATATGCCCCTCGGAAGCGGGATGGGGTCGAGCGCAGCCAGCTCTGTAGCGGGAGTCGTCGCCCTCAACGAAATGCTCGGGCGTCCCCTGTCAAGAAAAGAGCTGCTCCCTTTTGCCATGCAGGGGGAGCTGATGGCCGCCGGAGCCGCCCATGCCGACAACGTAGGGCCATCTCTTTTGGGAGGCTTCCTGGTCATAAGAAGCTACAAGCCATTGGACGTATTCAATATTGCCGTACCTACCGAGCTTTATTGCACGCTCGTACATCCTGATGTGGAAGTGAACACCAAGGACGCGCGGCTTATCCTGAGAAACGAGGTATCGCTCAAAAACGCCATTACCCAGATGGGGAATGTGGCGGGACTGATCAGCGGCCTTATGACCGGCGACTACGGCCTGATCAGCCGTTCAATGGTAGACGTCATCATAGAGCCGGTCAGGGCTATCCTGATCCCGGAATTCAATGAGGTCAAACAGGCTGCAATGGAAAAAGGCGCTTTGGGGTGCAGTATTTCCGGCGCGGGTCCCTCTATGTTCGCGCTCGCCCGTACGCGTGCGGAAGCCGGCGAGATAGGCGAAGCCATGAAAAGCACATTCGCAGCTGCCGGTATCTCCAGTAATGTATTTGTATCAGGAATAAACTTCGAAGGCCCCCGAATCCTGGCCGCCAATTGAACTTAATTGCTGTCAGGGTCGTTTTCTTCTCACGGGTGGAAATACACCCGGTATTAACGTGGTTTTAAATAATTGTCCGGATGGTAACAGTAACCGAAACTGCTAAAACAAAGATCCTTGCATTGCGCGAGCAGGAAGGCCATTCCAACGATCATCATATACGCGTAGGCGTAGTCGGAGGAGGCTGCTCCGGTCTTATGTATAATCTCGAGTTTGATTCCGAATCGAGACCGAATGATATGGTTTTTGAGGACAAAGGGGTCAGGATCGTGGTAGATAAAAAAAGCATTTTGTACCTGGCTGGCACCGTTCTCGATTTTTCGGACGGCCTGAACGGCAAGGGCTTCCATTTTGTAAACCCCAATGCAAGCCGTACCTGCGGCTGCGGAGAGAGCTTTGCCGTGTAGTAAATTCCTGATCGGATTAAATAAAAAGCGGGGGTAATGTAACAATTATCCCCGCTTTTTATTTAATCCGGGTTCATTTGAGCATCGTAAAAAACAAAGTATAAACCTATACGGTAACGTTACCGTTTTTGGTTTCTTAATTTTTTTTAATAAAAGAATCATACAAATTTTATTTTTTTAAATAAAGAATTAATTTTGTATCAATATTTAGGCCTTAAATGCTATTAAAACTGTTCTGAGCAACCAGTTCCCTTTCGTTTCACGGGCAAACGGGATTTTAACCATACCTAATAAGTTAAACTCATTCTAACACTTTATTACCTCAAAAACCAATAGTAACTGCTTAAATCTAATCAGCTAACAACATCTTTTATGCGAAAGTTTTTACTTCTTCTTACTGTTGCTTTTCTTACCGGAAGTATCAGTGCATGGTCACAATCCGTTTCGGGAAAAGTGACCTCCGGAAGCGATGGAAGTCCGCTGCCGGGTGTATCCATCCTTGTGAAAGGGACCAATATCGGGACCACCACCAATGTTGATGGCATCTACGCAATTAACGCAGCTCCCGGCGGGACGCTCGTATTTTCATTTATTGGATTTACCACGAAAGAGGAGGCCATATCGAATCGTAGCACTATTGACGTCGCACTCACGGAAGACGTGTCCCAACTCAACGAAGTGGTCGTTACAGCGCTCGGTATAAGCCGGGAGCAAAGGTCGCTGGGATATGCAACGACCTCTATTAACAACGAGGCGCTCGTCAAAACAGCTACACCTAACTTTGCTACTGCACTCTACGGTAAAGCACCGGGTGTGACGATCAACGCTACGCCCGGCGGCGCAACGTCGGGGGTGGCCATCAACATCCGCGGACAGAGCTCCATTACCGGGAACACGCAGCCGCTGATCATACTCGACGGGGTTCCTATCCGGAACGGAGAAGCCCGGAACACCGATTACTGGGGCGACCAAAGGATCAGGGGGAACGGCCTGCTCGATCTGAACCCCGCCGATATCGAAAACATCTCGGTACTGAAAGGTGCTTCCGCCGCCGCGCTGTATGGCTCGGAGGCCGTAAACGGGGTTTTGCTCGTAACAACCAAAAGCGGTGCAGGCAAAAAAGGCCTGGGTGTCGATTTCAGCGCGAGCTACAATGTGGATAAAATCGCTTATCTCCCCCGCTACCAGGATGTGAGGGGGCCGGGCTACATGCTGAATTACCTGGATGGCGGCCAGGATGAAAACGGGTTTATCAGGGTCAATGATACCCGCGCATTGCTGAACGCAACCATAAACTACGGGCCCAAATTCGACGGGCAACCCGTATTGGCATGGGATGGCCAGGTCAGGCCTTATTCTCCTTCGGGCAACAGCTACGCCGACCTGTTTGAGAATGCCAGCAGCTCCAATATTAACCTCGCGGTATCCAATGTGTCTGAGAAAGCCACTGTCAGGTTCTCCTTTACACGCCAGGACAACGGGATGATCAGCTACAATTCTAAAAACAGCAAGAACATTGCCAACCTGAATACCACGCTCAACATCAGTAAAAACCTGCGTACCGACCTGATGGTCAATTATGTAAACCAGCAAACCCACAATCGTCCCTTCAAGGTCGACCGTATGATCAACAACTTCGCGGGTATGATGAACCGCTTTGAAGCTGCCGACTGGTATTTCAACAAATACCAGACCAGCCTGGGATATAAGTATCGCGTCGGAACGGCCCAGAGCCTTACGCCCGGAGAAAATATCAGGGATGCCAGCGGTTTTAAAGGCGACATCGCTGATTACGTATGGGAGACCCGGAAAAACAAATACGACGAATTCAGCGACCGCGTGATCGCCAGCATCACCCAACATTGGGATATCGTGGAGGGCCTTAGCCTTCGCGGCCGTATTGCTACCGATATGACCTCTGAACGTATCGAGTCAAAAAAATACAACGAAATTCCGCTGGCTTTCGGAAATTCAGGATCATTCTCCATGCAGAACAATCTTTATAGCAACGTGTATGGCGATGTGCTCCTTACCTACCGGAAAGCACTGACCGAAGACATTACCGTCTCGGCAATGGCAGGTTATACAGCCAACAGGCAGCTCAACACCTTTGCAGAGCGAAGAACAGACGGCGGATTGAGCACTGAAAACTTCTTCGACGTATCGGCCTCGGTCAACGTTGCACAGGGCAGTAACAGAAGGGACAGATCCCTGAGAGACGCCTATATGGGTACGCTGAATTTCGATTACAAAAACATGTTCTTCGTCGAAGGTACGCTCCGAAGAGATCGTACGTCAACACTGGCGCCCGGGAACAACGCCTTTGTTTACCCTTCGGTTAACTCCAGCTTTGTGTTTTCCGATGCATTCGACCTCCCGCACTTCCTCAGCTTCGGTAAGGTACGCGCATCATGGGGAATCGTAGGTAACTACCCTGAAATTTACCGGGCCAACAATTCTTACAACCAGGGAACGCTCGGTGTGCAATACCAGGGAGGTTCACCTTCGCTCTATACGAATATCAGCTCCAGTTACGGTAACGACCTGATACGCCCCGAACAAAAACGCGAATACGAACTTGGTCTTGATCTTAAGTTTTTCAGGAATCGTCTTGGCCTCGACATCAGCTACTACAACGCACAGATTGTCGACCAGATCCTTCCCCTTACGATAGCCGCTACTACCGGTGCAAGATCCATTCTGGCCAACATCGGGACCCTACGCAACCAGGGTCTGGAAGTCGCTGTCAATTATACGCCGGTTAAAGGCGCCACGGCCAACGACTTCAATTGGGATATGATCCTGAACCTGGCCAAAAACGCGAACAAAGTAGAAAAACTGGCCAATAATTCTACAGAACTGCTTCATGCCGACTTTGACGGAAACGCCGCTCAATTACGCTCCATCGTCGGTCAGCCGATGGGTGATATTTACGCGCACGGCATCGCCACCAACTCTTCGGGACAAAAAATAGTGGCTCCGAACGGGCTTCACCAACTGGATGGAGATAACTGGATCAAGGTCGGCAACGCCATGCCCAAGCTGGTAGGCGGCTTTATAAACTCTTTCAACTATAAGGGCTTCGGGCTGGATGTTGTAACCGACTTCCGTTTCGGTGGCCACGTGATGCCCACAGGGATCAACTGGCTGACATCAAGAGGATTGACCCAGGAGAGCCTTAAGTATATGGACACGGAAAGCGGAGGGTTGTCCTATTACCAGGATGCGGATGGCAAAGGCGTGCAAACCACGGCTGCAGCAGGGCCTAACGGAGAACGCGTCTGGCACGACGGGATGCTGATGGAAGGTGTCGTTTTCAACGCAGAAAGCCAGACTTACGCAGCCAACACCAACGTTGTTCCCCAATCGCGGTACTACGCTTTGACCTACAACTGGGGCGGACCTCAATACGGAAATTCCCGATACGAGTTGTTTGTCCAGAACAATACCTTTATCAAGCTGCGGGAGCTCTCGCTTTCATACCGTATCCCGTCCCATCTCACAAGCAAAATAGGAACACAAAACGTAACCCTGTCGGTATTCGGACGTAACCTGTTCTTCTTTTACAGAACAATTAAAGACCTCGACGCCGAACAAACCAACGCGGGTACACGCTGGACAGACAACGTAGTCAATGCCGGCAATAACCCCTCTTTCCGTACAACGGGCGTCATGCTCAGGGCCAGTTTCTAATATTAACCGATATTGAGAATTAGAATGAAAAAGATATTTTTGATAGCAGCGACCGCCGGCCTGGCTTTCAGCCTGACCTCCTGCAATGAATCCGAATTTACAGAGCGGTACCCCGATCCCGCAAAGATCGCACAGACTACAGTAGAAAAACAGTATACGG
Source organism: Spirosomataceae bacterium (assembly GCA_037191015.1). Classification (GTDB taxonomy): domain Bacteria; phylum Bacteroidota; class Bacteroidia; order Cytophagales; family Spirosomataceae; genus Ravibacter. The sequence goes on along the minus strand of JBBCKD010000001.1, from coordinate 154,726 downwards.
GCTTCCTGGCGTCGAACAAGGATTATGTTCTTCCCAAATACCGCAACTATTTTGTAAGCCTCCGTACCAACGTCCACCCTTTTATCCAGGCGACCGGTATGCCGAACAATTCCCGCCAGTACATCCCGGGATCATCCGGTATCGAGGATGTTTGGTTTAACTACTACAATTCAGTGGCGCAATACAGGGAGATTCAAAAAATATATGCTACGCTCAGCGATGAGCAGCAGCGCGACCGCAGGATATTTATGCTGACGGCTACGATCTACCTGTATGACTATACACAGCGTGTGATTGACCTGCACGGCGACATCCCGTTTGCCGAGGCAGGGACCCTGAGTAGCAAAGGAGGTGACTACGTAGGAGCTTTAGCTAAATTCGATGATGCTCAAACGCTTTACGTCATGATGCTTGACGATCTGAAGACCATTGCCGCAGATTTGAACGGCATTACCTTGAATGCAGGGTACCAGCAGTCGTTCAGCACGCAGGATTTTATTAACAGGGGAGATCTCACCAAATGGAAGCGTTATTGCAACTCGCTTCGTCTCAGGCTTCTCAACCGCGTATCGGATGTAGAAAGCCTTAAGGCCAGGTCTGCTTCCGAAATGGGTGAGATCCTGGGGAATGCATCTTCCTTCCCTATCGTCGAGACCAATGCGCAGAACATCCAGATCAATGTTTTTAACGTTAACACAGAAATCAATATCGACGACTTTCAGGGTGGACTGGAATCCGGAGTAACCTGGTATATCAACACGGCCGGCAAGAAGATGATCGATCACATGAATGCCAACAGTGATCCGAGGCTACGCATATTGTTTGAACCGGGGGAAAATGCAAACGGCCAGTTTATGGGGATCGATCCTATGGCCACAAATGCAGTGCAGACAGCACAGGCAAATGACGGGCTTATTGCGACCTACCATCGTTATACGCTCAGCCGTAACAAATTCCTGCCGGGTGTCCTGATCAATGCCGCACAGATGAACCTCATCAAAGCTGAATATTATCTCAGAAACAGCAATCCCGCCCAGGCAAAAATTGCTTATGAAACCGCTATAGGACAATCCGTTGAATTTTACAATTACCTGCTTTCGCTGAGCAATGCTACCGGAATTGCCGCGCCTGCCGCTGCTACTCAGGCACAGATCACCAGCTATATCGCTGCCGATGGCGTGAACTGGGACAAAGCAACTACAAATGCAGAGCGGCTATCCCTGATCGCTACTCAAAAATGGCTGCACTATAGCATTATCCAGTCGTATGAAAGCTGGGCCGATGTAAGAAGGCTGGATCTGCCGACCTTCCAGTTCTGGGTCGACAATGCCAGCGAACAGACACAACCTCCCGTGAGATGGGTATACCCGTCCAACGAGATCACGTACAACAATGCCAATTATGTTGCGGTACGCGACAAAGACAAGCTGACAACCCGCTTGTTCTGGGATGTGAAATAGGGATTAAACTTTCTTCTGTCGAAAAAAAGGGGGTAGCCGGATTCAGGGCTACCCCCTTTTTGATTTATGAGAGCCGGAAGTCAGCAGCTCCCCTGCCGGCACTTCAGGGTTTTCGATGTTCCGTCCCCTTGTTTTTTAGTATGAGCAGCTGCGGGAATTCAGTAACTCCCCTAAACATAAGCCTGGTCATTTCGCCAAAATTCTGGAAATAAGATCCGAGTATAATATCCGGAGTTCCATTCCCGTCAATATCCGCCACCTCCATTGTCAGCCATTTCCCGGCTGCAGCTTCCGGGGTACAGAATGCCTTAAATCCCATGTTCCCTTCATTCGACAGGTAGGTAAACCCCTCTTCCGGGTTTTCCAGGTCGGTATAAAAGGAGATAGCTGCTATATCCAGATCGCCGTCTCCGTCAAAATCGGCCGCTACTGCCTTGCTGGCGCCGTAAAGAGGATAGAACCAGCTTTCCTTAAAATTAAACCGGCCGTCGTTAAGAAAGATCCGTATCCCATGATAGTTTTTCAGTACCGGCGACAAATCCCAGTTATCACCATTGGTTGCCAGGATGTCCGGAAAACCGTCGCCATTGAAATCGGCCAGCTCGAAATGGGTCATTCCATATACCGGAGGGAACTGAATTAATACTTTCTCCTTAAAGATGCCTTTCCCCTGGTTGTAAAACGCCACAAGCTCCTCCCTGGCTTGCGTCATCAGGACGATCATGTCGGGCTTTCCGTCTCCATTTAAATCCCGTACAACAACTTCACGCGCTCCGGGCAGGTCCTTTAAAACGTGTTCTTTTTCAGAATCCATTCCTTCATACCAGAACAGCTTTCCTGAATGATGGCCGAATCCGCAAAAAAGTACATCTTCCGTCCCGTCGCTATTCAGATCCGCCACATAGAAACGTACGGGGCGAGGCAGGTTTTTCACGTTTATCCCGCTGTCCTTTCCTTTCGATAACGCCATCCATCTTCCCATTTTCTGTTCTGAGGGCGTTATCGACCCGATCGTCAATACACGGGGAGTACCGTTTCTCGGAAAATCTATGTCGACCGGGGCGGAATCCATCCACCAGGTTTCCTCCGCTTCCAGCCTTTTGTTAAGAACGTATAAGGAATTCTGGTCATCTCCGACATACAGGCGTGACGTATTTTTGTCAAATTTCAGCAAAGTGGTCTTGGGAGCCTTATTATCTCCTATAAAGGCCAGAGAAGCGTCAAACATCGGCAGGCTGCCGTACACAGTGTCCCTCACAGGTTGTGCCGGCATTTCCCCGGGCGCTTCCTTTTCGTAATAGGATAAGATCAATTTCCAGTCCTCGACAGACATGACAGGCTCTTCGGGATAAACACCCGACATCTTTACGGCGTCAGCCTCCTCCTGAGCCATACCGTCATAAGGGCCTTCCCCTTCTGTTTTTATGCCCATTCTCCATGCCATATTAGGCAGGACGCGCTCCAGCCAGGTTTTCTTATCGAGCAACCGGGGGTCAGGGAATAAATGGCACGAGCCGCAATATTGGACAGCAAGCGCTTTTCCCTTCTCCTCTTTTGAAGCGCCGGCGAAGATATCCTGATCTTCTCCGGCTCCCCTAATCAGACTTGCACAAAATACGAGCGAAAAAACTGCAACAGCAGGTATCCCCAGCCATTTTAATCCCGGCATCCTCATGTCAAATCGTGCTTTTCTTCATCAAAAATCCCGCTGTTTCCCGGTCTCTTCCCCTATCTGTTTTAATCATATTGCTTTCCGGATCAATCCGGCTAATTTGCCATAATTCCTTAACTTTGCCAGCAATTCCGTATCCGTCTTATAAAGATAGGTTCCGGCAAGAAAACTTCGCAATTTTTATTCGCATGAAGCAAATTCCTTTACACTCTCTCCACGTCTCGCTCGGAGCTAAAATTGTGCCTTTTGGCGGTTTTGAAATGCCGGTCAGGTATTCTTCAGATCTTGAAGAGCATCATACCGTGAGAAACGGGGTAGGCGTATTCGACGTTTCCCATATGGGGGAATTCCTCGTATCGGGGCCCGGGGCGCTCAATTTCATCCAGTACATTTCTGCCAATGATGCTTCCGTCCTTAAAGACGGGAAAGTGCAATACAGCTATCTACCCAACGACCGCGGCGGAGTAGTCGACGACCTTCTCATTTACCGCTTCAGCGAAAACGAATACCTGCTTGTTGTAAATGCCTCCAATATAGAAAAGGACTGGAACTGGATCTCGCGCTTCAAAACCGATGATGTCACGCTCTCCGACCTGTCCGATCAGACCTGCCTTTTTGCCGTTCAGGGGCCTAAAGCGGCAGCTGTCGTTCAGAAGCTCACGGATATTCCGCTTGCTTCGATGGAATACTATAGTTTCTCAAAAGGAACGGTGGCAGGAATTGAAGACGTCATCGTCTCCGCAACCGGCTACACCGGGGCGGGCGGCTTTGAGATCTATGTAGGCAAAGAGAATGCCGAACATGTATGGAATGCCCTTTTTGAAGCGGGAAAAGAGTTTGATATCAAGCCTATAGGGCTCGGTGCAAGAGATACCCTCCGCCTGGAAATGGGTTACTGTCTCTACGGGAACGATATCGACGACGATACTTCTCCTCTCGAAGCAGGTCTCGGATGGGTAACAAAATTCACCAAACCCTTCCACGGTTCCGAAATCCTTTCTTCTCAAAAAACTAACGGACTGAAAAAGAAGCTGGTAGGACTTGAATTATTGGAGCGCGGCATTCCCAGGCCTCACTACGAGGTAACGGATAGCGACGGTAATAAGCTCGGGGAGGTCACTTCCGGCACACAATCTCCAACCCTTCAGAAGGGTGTTGCGCTCGCCTATGTGCCGGTAGAACATTCCAGACCCGGTACAGAACTCTTTATAAAAGTGCGCGAGCGCCTCTTCAAGGCCCGGGTAGCCAGGCCCCCTTTTGTCAAAACATCAAACCAGGATCCGGCATAACGGTATTTTATATTTTAGTATTCTTCCTGAATGAACAATTTCGACGTTTGTCTTACGCCAGACCTGTTACATCTTCATAAACTCGAAAACAGCATCGTGGTGGTTACGGATATCTTCAGGGCTACTTCCTGTATGGTTACAGGACTGGCCTATGGGGTAGAGAGCATCACTCCTGTTGCTACTGTAGAAGAGTGCAGAGCGCTGCAGGAACGGGGTTTCATAGCCGCGGCTGAACGTAATGCTGAAAAAGTAGAGGGATTTGACCTCGACAATTCTCCCTTCAGCTACATGGATGAAAGGCTTATCGGGGCAAAAATCGCGATGACGACCACTAATGGCACGCTTTCTATTTCGAAAGCCCGCGGCTCTGCGGTGAAAGTCCTTATCGGCGCCTTCCTTAACCTGGGCACGCTTGCCGCCCATCTCCGCAATGAGCCCTACGACGTACTTGTGCTGTGTTCGGGCTGGAAGGGCCGGCCTAACCTCGAAGATACTTTGTTTGCGGGGGCATTGGCAGAAGCATTAAAAAACGAATACAGCATACAGGAAGACGGCGCCCTGATGGCGCAACGTTTGTACAACCAGGGCAAGGCCAACCTGCTTTCTTTCGTGGCTACTTCGTCACACGTCAGAAGGCTGCAGCGGCTCGGCATCCATAAAGATATATCCTACTCCCTGCAGCACGACCTCTATGATGTCGTCCCGGTGCTGAGAGGCGGGAGCCTGGTGCTGATGAAATGATTTTTTATAATCCTCAGCCCGCGGGATTATTACCGTATAAAATACGTCAGCCCCAAGCTAACCGAAGGGAGGGTCAGGCTGGGAATAAGCTCGTAGCTGAAGACATTCCCTCTCGTACCGTCAGATACCTGGTTGCCGGAGCTGAAATCTTCCCGCTTGCTGTGGGCAAAAGAAAAATTTAGCGGGTTGCTGAAACCAATAGAAGCGTTGAGCCACCACTTTTGAGACAGCTTATAGTAAGCTCCCGCTGCCAATGATAATCCTACCCGGTATACATTGCTTTTTGTACGCACATACGGATCTATGCTCGGGTTTTGAAAATATTTTGAATAAGTATATCCGACATTGACCGACGGCTCTCCATAAATTCCCCATTGCTCGCCAAAATGCTTATAAAACTGCCAGAACTTACCGCCGCCCACCGAAAAATTCTGAATCCCGCGTGCACGATCGTCATCCACCTTCTGCCCGGTCCAGAAGTTTTTATAGCTATAAAAGCTTAAGCTCCCGTTCAGGCTGAAGCCGGTTACCTTCTGATCAGTCAGGAACTTCCCTTTTGACAGTCCGATGCTAAGCCCACCGTTTGAAGCGTTGCTATCATTCCGCTGGAATGAAGTAGAAGAAAAAGTAACAGACGCATTCCCTCTGATAAACTCTCTCCCGGCATACTGCGCCGACGCCTGTACGATTGCCAGAGCCAGTGAAAAAATAAATAAAACGATCTTTTTCATAATGTTCCGGTAGTTTCTAATTCAGATAAAATGCCGCTCTTAGTCCAAAATAGCTGGTTATCCCATTTGAAACGGAGGATGCAAACCGAAATTCCCGAAAGCTGTCACCTGACGAATAATCAACTCCAAGACGCAGGATATTCAAATCAGTCTCGAGCGCAAACCGTTCTCCCAGACGGTAAGAAATACCAGGCACCACAGTAAGCGATGTATTAAATCCGTTATTATTACTGCCACTTTCACCAGCGATTCCTATATATCTGTGCGGGAAATGGACAAGTCCCACCGCCAGCGCAGGTTCGACAAAGAGCGAAATTCTTTCCGTCAATGGCTTATACCAGCGGACAAAAGGGACCAGGCTATAACGATATTGACTGCTAATATTTTTTGCAAACCCGTCATTGCTCTCGGATTGGGAGGAAGCAGGTAGCAAGTCTGCCTGCGCGCCGATCCCAAACATAAAATCCGGCTTTGCAAACATTCCCCACTGAACCTTCAATACAATATTGTTAGATTGAACTTTAAGTGTCGTTCCTTCGCTCTTTGAAGAAGAAAAGCTCCCCGAGCCTTCTATCGTCCCTCCCCAGAACCGGGTCCCTTTTTCGATCTGACCGCTTGCTTCATAGCCGGTTAATACTACGCACAGCAGGTACATATAGCGTAAATATTTCATTTATATAATATGGTTAAATGGTTATTAATGACCTGGCCAAATATAGCCCGGAACCGGATGGAATAAAAGCAGCCCTGTAGAATTTAGGATTTTTTAAGGATTTTTTTGAAATGTGTGGTAAAGGATCTGAGGGCTCACATGCAGGGAAGTATATAACCAGTTATTCGCTTTGTCGTGTTCTCCTCCTTTTATATATCCCAGTAGCGGAGAAGCGATCATCTGCGAATAGCCTGCGACCAGGCTGCTGAACCTGCCGATCGAGAAGCGAAAGGTGGCATCCAGCTCTGCTCCCAGTCTCCTTCCCCGCTGTAAGGGAGTCTCAACGGGAACAGCTGCCGCAAAGTAGTGAGTGGTAAGTTGTATACCGGTGCGGCCGGCATGCCAGTCAACCGAACTGTACAAATCGAGAAGCCCGACGTTATTGATATGATTCCCGACATAAAAATAGTCCATATACCCGTTGAACTTATGATTGGTTCCGAACCAGGGGTTAAAGCTTCTCACGGCCTTCTCCTTACCCGACACCGGCTGTCCGGAAAGCCGCTCCATGCCGGCCGTAATTTTCCATTTCTCCGAAATATTGGCACTGGCTACCGCAGCCACCTGCCAGGCAAAGAGAGACAGTTCCCCTGTACGGCCGGTCTGCAGGTAGGACGATAATTCTGCATGCCAGCTTTTTGTACGACGCAATGTCCTGAAACCCATCGTCTGGTTCCAGGCTAGCTTTTCATGCTGCCCGGCAAGAAAGGGTATTCCCTGGTTCAAAACCAACAGGCTAAGCGAACGCCCGGCGGAGCCCAGGTGATACCACCCGAACTGCATCAGGCGATATTGGTTGGCTACGGGATAGTTTTCCCTGAAAAGGCTTTCTCTTCCTGCATTGAGCGCAGCACCGACATGAAGTTGCTGAAGGCTGTCGGGCCGGTAGCTTATCCGTATCACATCATGACTCCGGGCCTGCATATTCCAATCTACATTTCCCAATATACGCGCGTCATCATAGTCAAGCTCCTGCCGTCCGACCCGCACATCCGCCCGCTCGCCAAGCGCAAGCTCCGCCCAGGCCTCATGCAGCTGCATATTGACATCAGTGCGCGACGCCGTCGCAACATCGCCCCATACCCTCACATTCTGCGGAGTGATCCGTAATTTCAATTTGCTGTCGTGATACTCGATCCGGAGCCTGTTTCTCTGCGTTACAAAATGAGCAGCCTCTGCCGAATCGGGTCTGGGCGCAGCATACCCGTTGCGAAACTCATAACGCATACGGATATCTGCCCAGGCTTCCAGCTTTTGCCCTGCACCCCATTGAGGCAGCAGGCTGGCCGTTGCCAGGATAACCAAAAACGGATACCTCGGTTTCATCTCGATGCTATCAATATTGCTTCAATAGTCTGATCGTTATTGACCGCCAGACCTTCCATCTGATGCACCATGGCGCCTCTCCTGTCAAAAACGGAAATAATATTTGAATGGGAGAAATCCAGCGGGGAAATCCTCGCATATTTTACTGCCATCACGTTGGCAAACTCCCTTGTATTGTCCTCCGTACTACGCAGGAAAAGCCACTGATCCCCATCCATTTTGTTAAGCCTGGCAAACTCTTTCAAGCGTTCGGGCGTATCAGTTTCGGGATCGATGCTTACCAGGATATACCTCACCGGGGCCGACGTTTTTCCTACTTTTTCTTCCAGGGCCCTCATGTCTGCTACCAGCCGGGGACAGGCGGCTTTACAGGAAGTATAGATCATTACCGTCACCAGTACTTCTCCTTCAAGATCGCTCCATGTCATTTCATCCCCGTCCTGAGTTTGCCAGGAAGAAGTAAGCTGATAGATCGACATGTCGTTGATCTCTTCGCTGGTGGCAATCTTCTCTGCAGATCCGTTCGCCGTTTCGGTTTTACCGGAGCAGGCGGCTATCAGCACACAGCTGATAACAAAAAATAGTGATTTCATAAGTGAAAAAGTTGTCATCTGGCGCAGCGGAAACCAAGGTTATTAATCGTAAACCGGGCCTGTATACTACTCCGGAACGCATATCTCATGAATGCGGCATAGTTCATCAGGTCAGTAGCATTGAGCGACCCTGCCCCGCAGAAAAGGTTCCGGGCATCTGAGCTACGGTTCTCTCCCGACATCATGACGCTCCCAAAATCGGAAGTCCATTCCCACACAAGTTCGTTCAGGTTATACAGTCCCCAATAATTTGCCCTCGATTGTCCTACCGGCTTCAGATAGGTTTTCGGCGTTTCATAGGCTGCCAGTATACGGGCAGAGAAGAGGCTGTCGCGGCGCTCGTCCCTGTATTTATAGCCCGCCATCGCTGCAAATTCCCATTCATGGGTCGTCGGCAGCCGTTTGCCCTGGCATTCGCAGTAGGCTTTCGCAGCAAACCAGGAAATATTCGTGACGGGGGCATCTGCCATGGACGGAGGAAAAGACAAATCCTCCGTCCAGTTTTTAAGATAGCCCGCATCGGCGAACAGCTTCGGCGCCGCCGACTTCCGCCAGCGTGGATGTTGCTTCACAAAAGCCATAAAATCGGCATTGGTCACCGGTAATTTGTCCATTTCAAAGCTCCCGACGGTTACCGTTTCATTTTTCCCGGCGCCATACATCGGAACGTACCTGCCCCCCTCCACGCGGGACATTCCGTTTTTTACAGGATCATGGGTAGTCCCGATAAGCAGCGCGCTAAAAAGTATAAACACAGGAGTTTGCATGGCCGTTTCTATTTTCTCAGGGCTCTTACCTGCTCTTCAGTCACTTCGGTACCGTTATTGCCCCAGTTGTTGTAGATAAATGTCAGGACACCGGCTACTTCCTGGTCGTTAAGTACCTGCGCAGGCATCTGGCTGTTATATTTCTTGCCGTTGACCGTAATCTCTCCTGACAATCCTCTTAAAATAGTGTTGATCGCACGGTCTACATCTTTATTGAGATAGTCTGATTTGGCCAGGGGCGGGAAAGCCTCTCCCAATCCCTCTCCATTGGGTTGGTGGCAGGCGAAGCAGGCCGTATTGTAAATTCTTTGTCCCAGCTGCATTTTCTCTGCCTTGGTCAGCGGTTTGGCAGGCGCAGCGGCAGCTTCGCTTACAGGAGTGCTTTGAATAGTAGCTCCTTCAGGCTGGTAGATACCTTCCAGTACTTCTCCTTCAAAAACCAGGTGATTTTTCTCGCCACTTACTTCCAGGATGCCCAGAGCTCCTTTGTTAAATGTCCTGAACAAAGCGTGATCCACCAATATCAGGTTGGACGGAACCTCCACTTTAAATTCAACGATAGCTGCCCCGCCTGCCGGGATCAGGGTGGTCTGCACGTTCCGGTTAATGGCAGAGCCGCCTTCCATATAAACTTTGTCGAAAATCTCTCCGATCACATGGAAAGAAGACACGAGATTCGGGCCGCCGTTCCCGACAAACAGCCTGACTGTTTCCCCGGTATTGGCCGTAAGCCTGTTATCGCCTGTCAACGCTCCGACTTTCCCGTTAAACAAAACATAATCAGCGTGCTCGTCGTATGCCTTTTGCATATCGAATGGCTGGAGACCCGGTTCGCCATGCTTTCCTTTTGTATAGAAATCGCCCTGCATTACATAGTATTCCCGGTCTACTTTCGGCAGACCGCCGGCCGGCTCCACGAGAATAAGTCCGTACATCCCGTTACCGATATGCATCCCTACCGGGGCTGTGGCACAGTGATATACATACAACCCGGGGTTAATAAGCTTGAATTTGAACGTTTTCTGATGTCCCGGAGCCACAAACGATGCTTCAGCTCCTCCCCCCTGTCCTGTTACGGCATGCAGATCGATATTGTGAGGCAGCTTATTGTCCGGGTGGTTTTTCAGCGTAAACTCTACCTCATCTCCTACCCGTCCACGGATAAAAGAGCCGGGTACTGTCCCTCCGAAAGTCCAGAAGACGTAGCGTACTCCATCCGCAAGCTCACCTTCTTCTTCTATTATTTCCATGTCGACAATGAGCTTTTGAGGAGCCCGGTTCCCGACCGGCTTTGGTACCAGCGGAGGAGCGGTAAGTTCAGCCTTTACCGGCTGGTTTTCTACTTTCATACGTACGGCTTTGGCTGAAATATTCTCCTCGCCGTCATCATTTTTTTGCCTGCAGCCATACACCCCTGAAAGGGCTATGGCTAACCACATTGCATTTAGGATCGTCGCTTTCATCGTTATAGTTATAATTAGGTAACCAGTAGTGACTTTTAAAAAAAGACCAAAAAGTCCTTTTTTCAGATAAACTTTTCCCCGCCTTTAAAAGGGATTATTTCAACCCTGGCATTGCCGGGAACACCCGGAATCCGGCTCCCTGCAAACCAATACGGTGCTTTTACATCTTTTTTACTTAAAACAAAAGTAGAAAGGGAAATGACAAAAACAAGAGGCTTTTGTCTTATTTTAAAATGATATAAATCATCTATTGGACCCCCGTAAAGTCCTATTTCAAAAATCAGGAAGGCAGCTCATGGCCGGGCAACCCTTTCAATTACAGGATGTAAGAAGTCATTAAGTGCATACAGGTACCGGGAGAGGCTATACTCCCAAAATCTCTTTCAGAGATCTTTTAATCGTTTCACACATCCTGTCAAGCGGAAGGTCATTGGCGTCGCTTCCGAAAGGATCCTCTATCTCCTCGGCTATCACTTCAAGGCTGGCCAGGACGTAGAAGACAAAAACGACAAAGGGAATGATCAGGTAGTGCAGGCTGAAAATGTACCCTACCGGCAGAGAAAAGCAATAGATTATAATAAACTTCTTCAGAAAAGAGCTGTAGGAATAGGGGATCGGGGAATTTTTGATCCGTTCGCATGCGCCGCAGATCTCGGTGAACTGTCGTAATTCACTGTCGAGAATAATCAAATGTTCGGCCAGGAACATCCCTTTCCTGTGAAGCTCATATATCCTTGCCTGGATCAGGTTCATAAGATGGTTCGGGACATGTGTATCTTCTCCGGTCCTCTGGATGGGAAACGTTTCGATGTGCTCATACTCGTGATGAAAGTTGGTCTTCCGGAGATGATTTTTCAGCGCGACGCAATAGTTGCCTATCATCTTCCCGAAATAAACACGCTCCTCCTGGGAGGCGTCTTTCAGCAGGTGGTTCAGCTTCAAAGCTATATTACGGCTTGCATTAATGAGGTTTCCCCATTGTTTACGGCCTTCCCACCACCTGTCATACGCAGTATTGGTCCTGAAAACCAGCAGGAGAGAAATCACGAAGCCCAGGAGCGAATGAATAATAGACAGGTTTCGCAGATCGGCCGTTTCACCGACACGCCAGTATCCGAGTATGAGATAGGCGAAGACCGAAGTATACAAAAAGATAAAAATGAGCAGCGGAAAAAGCTTCCGCAGCGTGTCTGCCTTATGAATTGAAAAAATGATCCTTACCCACTCTTTGGGATTATAATCCACCATAAACTAACGTCATAGTAAACATATTCATTCCCCTGACCATTTTCCCGGGAAGGCCCCGGGGAGCAGATTTTGCTCCCGCTTAGTCCTCTATTTTTATCAGGTGGTTCTTTTTACCTTTTGAAACCAGGAGAAACTGATTTTGCAGCAATTCAAAATCCGACAGCACCTGCTCTGCAGCAGCTACTTTGGTCTTGTTGATACTTACTGCGCCTTGCTGAATCGCCCTGCGCGCCTCACCCTTCGACGGATAGATCTCCAGGTTGGTAGCTACGGAAACCAAATCGAGCACACTACCTGTCCCGTTCCAGACGCTGCGTGAAAGCGAGCTTTGAGGAACGCCTTCAAAAATCGTCTCAAACTCGGAGGAGCCAATGCTTTTCAATGTGTCGAGCGTTGCCTTCCCGAACAATACTTCCGATGTCTTGACAGCCAGTTCATAGTCTTCCGGGGAATGGACCCTGATCGTGACATCTTTTGCAAGCGCTTTCTGCATGATCCGGAGATGCGGCGCTGCTGCATGCTCCGCTTCCAGGCGTTCTATTTCTTCCCTGTCGAGTAAAGTGAACACCCTCAGCAGCCTGTGTGAATCTTCGTCCGACTGGTTGAGCCAGAACTGGTAAAACTGGTAAGGCGATGTCCTTTGAGGGTCCAGCCATATGTTTCCTCCTTCGCTTTTCCCGAACTTGGTCCCGTCTGCCTTGGTTACCAACGGCGTGGTAAGCGCATAGGCTTTGAAATAGCCTTCTTCATCTCCCTCTTTCCTACGTATGATCTCGGTCCCGGTAGTAATATTACCCCACTGGTCGGAGCCACCCATCTGAAGCCTGATATTGTATTTCTTGTACAGGTAGTAAAAATCATACCCCTGCAGCAACTGGTAGGAGAATTCGGTAAAAGATATCCCTGTTTCGAGGCGTTTCCTGACCGAGTCCTTAGACATCATATAGTTGACGCTGAGATATTTGCCCGCTTCCCTCAAAAACTGGAGAAAGCCCATATCCCTGAACCAGTCGTAATTGTTGACCATTACGGCTGCATTCTCTCCCGACCCGAAGTCCAGGAAATGCATCAGCTGTTTCCGGATCCCTTCCTGGTTCACAGTAAGCGTCTCCTCCGAAAGAAAGGACCTTTCGGCCGCCTTAAATGAAGGGTCTCCGATCATGCCGGTTGCTCCACCGATCAGCGCGTAGGGTTTATGACCCGCTCTCTGCAGGTGGACGAGCAGCATGATGGTCGCCAGGTTGCCGATATGCAGGGAAGATGCGGTAGGATCAAAACCGATATACCCCGAGATTTTTTCTTTATTCAATAACTCTTCCGTGCCGGGCATGATATCCTGCAGCATACCGCGCCAGCGCAACTCTTCTAAAAAATTAACAGGCATTCCAATCTTTATTTAATTAGGTATGAGGTATCCGTTCATAAGGTTAACATGCCGCTATTCTGCTACAGCATATTCCTCTGTCGGGATACAGGCACATATCAGGTTACGATCTCCAAACGCATTATCAACCCTGCTGACACTCGGCCAGAACTTCCTGAAACGCAGGTACGGAAGGGGGAAAACCGCCTTCTCCCTGGAATATGGCCTGTCCCAATCCTCTGTCAGCACCACCCGGTAAGTATGAGGAGCCCGCTTCAAAACGTTGTTTGACCTGTCTGCAGCCCCTTCCTCTATTTCTTTTATTTCCTTACGGATCGAAATCATCGCCTCGCAGAAGCGGTCCAGCTCAGCTTTAGACTCCGACTCCGTCGGCTCGATCATCAGCGTTCCTGCAACGGGGAACGACAACGTCGGTGAATGAAACCCGTAGTCCATCAATCGTTTGGCAAGATCTTCGGCTTCTACTCCAACGGCTTTAAACGGCCGGCAATCCACTATCATCTCATGCGCACACCTCCCGTTGGCCCCGGTATATAGAATCTGGTAATGTGCCTCCAGCCTTGTCTTGACGTAGTTGGCATTCAGGATCGCATTTTTAGTGGCATTGGTCAATCCTTCTCCGCCCATCATGACGATATACGCATATGAAATCGGTAATATACTGGCGCTTCCGAAAGGAGCTGCAGATACCGCACCTGCGGGTTTATTTTTCGATTCCTCCGCTCCCGGATGAACATGTCCCGGTAAAAAAGGCACCAGGTGCCCCGCTACCCCGATTGGCCCGACTCCCGGTCCGCCGCCGCCGTGCGGAATACAAAACGTCTTATGCAGGTTCAGATGACATACGTCAGCTCCTATCGTACCCGGGCTGGTGAGCCCCACCTGCGCGTTCATATTAGCGCCGTCCATGTAGACCTGCCCGCCGTGCAAATGAATCAATTCGCAAATTTCCCGGATGCTCTCTTCATAGACGCCATACGTAGACGGATAGGTCACCATTAAAGCCGCCAGCTCGTTGCTGTACTTCTCGGCATTTGCCTTCAGGTCTTCAACGTCGATATTCCCTCTTTCGTCACATTTTGTTACGACCACTTTCATTCCGGCCATCACAGCCGAAGCCGGGTTTGTTCCGTGAGCTGACGCCGGTATAAGCGCCACATTCCGGTGTCCCTCTCCCCTGCTCAAATGCCACCTGCGGATGGCCATCAGACCGGCATACTCCCCCTGCGCACCCGAGTTAGGCTGGAGAGATACTTTTGCAAAACCGGTAATGGCAGACAGCCATTCATCGAGCTGGCTGGTGATATGCTGATAGCCTTTTACCTGGCTGGTCGGTACAAAGGGGTGAATATTGGCCAGCTCCGGCCAGGTTACCGGTATCATTTCCGCGGTTGCATTCAGCTTCATGGTGCAACTCCCCAGGGAAATCATAGAATGAACAAGCGATAAATCCTTGTCCTCCAGCGACTTCAGGTACCTCAACATCTCGTGCTCCGTATGGTAGGAGTTAAATACCGGGTGTTTGAGGTATGCTGTCTTTCTCAGCAAAGCCCCGGGCAGGGCAGACTCGACTTCATCGCCGATTTCCAGCTCTCCCTGGAATGCAGCGGTGTCTGCGAACAGGTTGAGCAGGTCGATGACATCCTGGAAAGTCTTGGTTTCATCAAACGATATCCCTATCCGGGTATCGGGAAACGGGTAGTGACGTAAGTTCAGTCCCCATTTTACTGATTCCTCCCGGAGCCTTTTGGCAAAAGGCGTCTGGATGGTAACTGTATCAAAAAAGTTGTCGTGCAGCACCCTGTAGCCGAATCTTTTAACCGTATCGGCAAATAAGGTCGCAAAACCATGTATACGCGTAGCTATCGCCTTCAGACCTTCGGGGCCGTGGTAAACGGCGTATGCTCCCGACATCACCGCCAGCAGCACCTGCGCCGTACAGATATTGGAAGTGGCCTTCTCCCTGCGTATATGCTGCTCCCTTGTCTGGAGCGCCATTCGCAGCGCACGGTTTCCTTCCGCGTCAACGGTAGCCCCGATAATACGTCCGGGGATATGTCTCTTATGAATCTCTTTTGCAGCGAAGAATCCTGCATGCGGACCGCCGAAACCCATTGGTACGCCGAGCCTCTGCGCCGAGCCGACCACTACGTCGGCTCCCATTTCCCCGGGCGATTTCAAAAGAGCCAGGCTCAGCAGATCTGCAGCAACTGCCACCTGGATACCATTCTCATGAGCAGATGAAATAAAGCCGGTATAGTCCTCCACGCGCCCGTCTGTACCAGGATACTGCAACAGCACTCCATACCACTCAGGGGCCGACAGATCCATTTCTTTATAGTCGCCTACGACCACTTCAATGCCCAGGGGCTCCGACCTGGTCATCAGTACATCAATGGTCTGAGGATGTACCTGCCCGGAAACAAAGAACTTAAAAGTCTGCTTCCTTTCAGCCGGACGAAGCGAATAGGTCATGGTCATCGCCTCAGCGGCGGCCGTTCCTTCGTCCAGCAAAGAGGCATTGGCGATTTCCATCCCGGTCAGATCAATAATTACCGTCTGGAAATTCAGCAGCATTTCCAACCTACCCTGGGCGATCTCCGCCTGGTAAGGCGTATACGCTGTATACCATGCCGGGTTTTCAAGTATATTCCTGAGAATCACGTTCGGCACAACCGTATCATAGTAGCCCGTGCCGATATATGATTTTAAAACGGCATTCATTTTGGCAATCCGCTTAAACTCGGTCAGGAACAGCTGTTCGGACACACCCGCAGGCAGTGACAGAGGCTGTTTAAGGCGAATGTGGGCGGGTACTGTCTGATCAATCAGTTCGTCGACAGACTTTACGCCAAGAATCCCGAGCATTTCTTCTGTCTCGGAAGCCGATTTGCCATGGTGTCTTTTCTCAAACCTTTCGGTTTCGTGCAGGTTGATTTTCATTTGTTGAAAAGTGCTAATGCCCCGTTTTTTCGCGACAAACAGTCTTGCTCGCCGGCCCGCAAAAGTACAAAAAAACCGTCAATTTTCCAGTACCGGAAACCGACGGTTAAAATGAGCTGATAGATCCGGTAAACCCGGTCGTAAAATCAGTGTTTGGGGCAATCGCAGGAGCTTTTCCGCTTGAAAATCCCGAGAAATTTCTTCTTTTTAGGTTTTTTATAGCCTTTATTTTTCTTCCTTTTGGCAGTCTCGGGCTTCATGCCTGCCTCAACAGAAATCTGCCCGGTTCCGGGGGCTGCGGATGCAAAACTGTCTGTAGCCAGGATACTGCCCGGAACGAAAATGATCAGAAAAAGAAACGTGATTTTTTTCATGGCGCTCAATATGCAAAACACGATTGTCTGATGATAACGTCAGGCAGGGGATTTTAGTTTGCCAGCTATCATGCAAAAATGCACTATCCTTTTACCAGTTCTATCACCGTAATTTCCGGCAATATCCCCACTCTGCCCGGATAGCCGATAAAACCAAACCCCCGGTTCACATAGAGATACTGGTCTTTATCCTCATAAAGCCCCGCCCAGTGCTTATAGTTGTATTGCGCCGGGCTCCAGCGGAAACCGGGTATTTCTACACCAAACTGCATGCCATGCGTATGCCCGGCCAGCATCAGGTCAATGGAAGGCTGTTCGGGTTTCACCTGCAGATCCCAGTGGCTCGGATCATGGGAAAGCAATATTTTCACCGGGTAGTCGTCCGAACGCTGGACCGCCTTTGTAAGGTCGCCGTATTTCGCAAAACGCCCTCCGCCCCAGTTCTGAATGCCTATCAGTCCGATCGACTCGCCGTCGACTGTCAGGGCACGGTTTTCATCCAAAAGCAAATCCCAGCCCAACGCCTTATGCGCCTTGAGCATATCAGCAAAATTCTGCTCTTTAGCCTCTTTACCCGCCCAATTGCGGTAGTCGCCATAATCATGATTACCCAACACAGAATATACGCCCAGGGGAGCCTGTAATTTCCTGAAAACCGGGATGTAATCTTTTGCTTCAGAGGTTTGCTCATTGACCAGGTCGCCGGTAAAAACGATCACATCCGGCTTTTCGTTCAGGGCCATTTCTATCCCACCCATCACGGCCCTTTGGTTATAGAAGCTCCCTGTATGGATATCCGATAGCTGGAGGATCCTGATCCCTTCGAACTTTCGCGGCAGGTTCCTGAGAGCAAGCCGCACCCTTCTTACCCTGTAGTCATACGCCCCGGACAATATTCCGAAAACCAATGTCCCGGCCAATCCGAACCCGGCAGCAGTAGCCGTTTTGGTAATAAATTCGGACCGCGGTATCACCGGCTGGCCCGTTGTCTCCCGCTTAGTGTCGATAAACTTATTTGACGACCTGAACATCCACAAAACGCCTCTCCGCACGTCATCCAGCGACAAGACAAAAACGGTCAGAAGCTTGCCGAACAACGGAACGCCGATGACCGCAAAGAACAGCGTACGCATGTGCCGGGGCAGGTTCTCCTCGGGGAAAACCACGAACAGCATGATCACGAACACCACGATTACCGTATAACCCCAGTAAATCAGTGCAACTGTTTTAAGAAGGGTATTTTTCCCGGCAGGTATTAATGATTTTATCCCTGCCCATACATACCGGTCTACCAATAGCACGAAAAGTACCAGTAAGATTAACGTGAAAAAGGAATTCATTTCCTGTTAAAATTTTCTGTCTGATCAAACTCCCTCTGCCACTACTTCCTTAACCCCCGGCACCATCCTGGTCAGGAGGTTTTCGATACCGGCCTTCAGCGTCAATGTCGAAGACGGGCATCCGCTGCAGGATCCCTGGAGCAATACTTTTACTTTCCCGTCTGCCTCGTCGAACGAATGAAAGTTAATGGCGCCTCCGTCCGATTCCACCGCCGGTCTCACATACTGGTCCAGCACGGCCTTGATTTTCTGAACCGTTTCCGATTCATTCGCAGAAACGACTACCGTATTCTTCGATATAGTCGACTGGTCGAAAACAGGCTGCTCCTCTTCAAAATATATTTTAATAAAAGCTTTCACATCGCGAAGCACTTCTTCCCACTGTGTCTGCTCATCCTTCGTCACCGTAATAAAGTTGCTGGCTATGAATACCCTCTGAACAAACGGGAACTGAAAAAGATCGGCAGCCAGGGGCGAGATTTTTCCCTCTTCCAGCGCCGAAGCATGAGAAGGATAGTCGAATGAAAGCCCGTCGGGCACCAACTCGAAGTTAAGGACAAACTTCATGGAGTTGGGATTGGGGCTTAACTCGGTATATATGAAAATGGGACGTTTTAGCATATTGGTTATTTTAGAAGTACGCTCACTTATTTTCCTGAAATAAGATAACAAGCGCCGATCATTTTCGGTTCGCCAAAATACCCGCCGGATCAATTAATCGGGGAAACCCATATCTTTACAAACATGGAAAGCCTTATGCACATCTCCGAATTCAGCTCTTCCCCCGAGCTGGTAGAAAAGCTTCAGAAATACAGCGTACGGAAAAACTATCCGGCAGGAAGCGTCATCCTTAATGAAAATGCCTATATAAGGGCCATTCCCCTGGTCACCCGGGGAAGCATTAAAGTGATCAGAACCGAAGAAGACGGAAGGGAGATCCTGCTCTATTACATCAAAAGCGGAGAAAGCTGCATCATGTCCTTCCTGGGGGGATTGCATAACGAAACCAGCAAAGTGAAAGCGGAGGTCGAAGAAGATGCCGAGATCCTCTTCCTCCCGGTCGACAAGGTTTCGTTGTTCATAAAGGAGTATCCGCAATGGCTGGACTACATTTTCAGGCTCTACCACAAGCGTTTCGAAGAATTGCTCGATATGGTCAATGCCATCGCTTTCAAAAAGGTTGACGAGCGCCTGCTGAGCCTGCTCCAAAAGAAATCTGAATTAACCGGCTCACACACCCTGCAGGTCACGCATGAGCAGCTTGCCAATGAGCTCGGGACTGCACGGGTTGTGGTTTCGAGATTGTTAAAACAGCTGGAGGAAGAGGGAGTTGTTCGATTGGGAAGGAACCGGATTAGCCTGACGTAGTAAAGAAGCTAAATTCGCCCCGTATCAGGTGGCTTGCATTTGTTTACGCACCTCGTCGACAAATGTTTCTGTAACTCCGACTAATCCTGCGATCTTCGTATCATCGAACTCCGTTTCGCGGATAAGCGCCTGAGTAAACGCCAGGTTCTTTTCGAACTCCTTTTTAGTCATTCCTCGTTCCAAGCCTATTCTTTCACCCCGTATATAAAACGGATCATTCTCCTCTTTAAAAAAACTTGTTACTGACTCCATTGCCTTGTCAAATTTTATAGCTAAGCTACGTAATTGAATGATAATTCGCAATTGCTTCAAATACCTGTTTGCTGACAGGCTCCCATCCGAAGCATTTATCACTTGTACAATCACGGACTGTAGCACGTGCTCCGGATCATCACCTTCAAAATCAGCCAATATCGCCAGCAATTTTTCTTCAGGATTCTTTGAAGAAAGAAACAGGCGATACGACAACGTTGAAAAGTCGATAAGCGTATATTTAAAATAGAGGCCGGGAGAAGAGAGAATTGTTGACATACCGGAGTTATTCTCTCCCAGATATAGAACATATTGCTTTACAGGGAGATCATAGATGCGCTCCACCATTAACCGGTATTCCAACATGCGATAAACCATTGACGAGTCATCCTGGGCCTGTATTTCCAGGTGGAGAATAAAAGTATGACCACTCTCGTCGGTGACTTTGCTCAGCCAGTCCGCCTCTCGCTGCTGTGTAACCTGGACCTTGTGAGGAAAATACTCGCACTTTTTCATATTGATCCCCAGCACTTTTTCTATAATGCCCGGCAACACCGACTGCATATTCTCCCGCCATATTTTATCGTATTTACCCGCCTGCCGGCCCCTCTCGCCGGCGCCTGATACGGAAGAACTTTTTTTCTTCATTCAATAGTCAAAGTACAGTATATGATTTAAAGCTAAATCACACAGAAGCAAATGTCAAATCGAAAAAATCAATACCTTCCGTTCTTATTTTTTTAGTGTAACATTAGTAGCTGAACAAGGTTTCCC
The DNA here is from genome assembly GCA_037191015.1 of Spirosomataceae bacterium. GTDB lineage: Bacteria > Bacteroidota > Bacteroidia > Cytophagales > Spirosomataceae > Ravibacter. Next base: position 134,289 of record JBBCKD010000001.1, on the reverse strand, counting down.
CTCAATTTAACTTTGCACTATCAATCAAAACATATCAGAAATGTTCGATTTTTTCAAGCATATATTCGGCGCTCCGGACAACAGCAAATTGACGGAAGCCATCAGGGAAGGCGCCTTTTTAGTCGACGTAAGAAGTCCTGGAGAATTTGCCTCCGGGAGCGTAAAAGGAGCGGTTAACATTCCACTGGACCGGATTGCGGGTGAGCTTTCCCGGTTAAAAGGGAAATCCAACGTGGTGGTGTTCTGCCGCAGCGGCAACCGCAGCGGACAGGCCAAAAGGATACTGGAGCAAAACGGCTTTCAAAATGTAATTAATGGCGGCACCTGGCGAAATGTACAGGAATGTATCAGCTAAACAACTGTCAAACTAAAATTTTATACCGATGAAAAAGAACATGGGTACACTCGACAAAACGCTTCGCATATTGGTGGCAGTTGCGGTAGCGATACTTTATTACACCAACGTGATTTCGGGTACCTGGGCCGCTATACTGGGGGTACTTGCTATTGTATTCGTGACTACGTCATTCCTGAGTTTTTGCCCTCTCTATCTGCCTTTCGGGATCAACACATCCGGGAAGAAGGAGTCATGAACACGATTTTGAGCAGGAAAGTCTCCTGCTCAAAATCCGGGCTCTTATGAGGCGCATTACTCTTTTATAAAAGTCGCCCGCTTGCCGTCCAGCTTCAGTTGCCCGTTATCATCTGTCGTCCCGGAGTATACGATATCGAGGCGGTCGGCCGATGTGAGCGTTGCCTTTCCGGCGATAAAAGCATAATAACCACTTTGCGATTTGGTAAGTTGGCCCAGTCTGAATGTATTGGAACCCGTCGGTACCACATTCCGCCAGAAAACTTCTCCTGAACGGATGAAGTAGTTGTTCGCCGCTACAGTCACTACTTTCGCAGTCGTATCTGCCGTAGAAAAATCAATCGTAACCGAAACCGGGAAATCATCGCTTTTCCACCGGCCGTTTAGTTGTTGAATATCGGCCAATGGCTCCGGTTCCGTTTTCTTACATCCTGTTACGGACACAAAAAGCGATACAATACCCAACACCAATACCTGTCTGCATAGCTTCAGATATCTTGAAGCATTTCCTGATTTTTTCATCTCTTTCAGAATATTTTGTTCTAGTTTACTCTCTTAAACTCTCCTTTCTGCCCGCTGACGTTTATCGACCCGAGCGACCCCAAATGGGCAGCATACGATACCTTATCATCCTTTAATATGAAGGTGATATCTACGTAGAGGAAAAATCCGTCTGTTCCCCGGTATAGCATCTCCCCCCGGAAAGTTTTTTCGTCTATCGCTTCAACATTTTTCAGGGCGACATCACCTGCTTTGAATCCGTTAGCATTAGGCGCTACCCTGGTATAGGTGCCTGCCCGGGTAGAAGGATCAAAAACAAACTCATTGGTATTGTTTACGTTTGCCCACTTTCCGGCGAGCAGGTTTATATCGGCCAGCGGCCGCGGCTCCGCCTCTTTTTTGCAGCTTTGCAGAATTGTCACAAAGCTCAAAAGGGCTAAAAAGACTATTGATTTGAACTGTTTCATGTGAATAAATTTGTTAATTATCTGGTTATTAAATTGTTATACTATCAATCCCCGCTGCAGGCGGGATAATATGGTTGCGAAACTGCAAGTTTCGCAGAGCAAGCGCTCTTCGGGACTTGCAGTCCCGAAGCCCTATTATGTTGCCTCCGGCAACCAGCTTTATAATGGATCGGTAAATCCCGGGAGACTGCTTTTCAACAGATTGATCGGAACCCGGCTATCAGAGGGAAACAGCCGCGGGCGATTTTTTTTAAACAAAGCCAGAAAAAGGTATAGAATAACAGGAGGACCGGTGCGATAGCAGCCGATTTCAGTCCATCGAACCGTAGGCCCGGGCCATATAGATGCCGGCCGCAGCCAGTATCAGTCCCCCAAAAAGCCAGATCCTTCCGGGCGGTATCCCCGTTCCGACAGGCTCTGTATTTCCCACTATCACCATTCCTGCCCAGGCATAAGGAAGCTGACCGTGCGTGGAAGCGGTTTGAAGCCATTGCTTTTGCGCATTCTGAAGGGCAATATCCAGCGGGATATCGTCGCTGATCTGTTCATAAAGGTTTTGGGTAATCCGGTAAACCGGCTCATTTTCGACGCTCCAGAGCGTGGTCAGCACCGATGGGATACCCAAGGCTGCGAATCCCCGCGCCAGGCTGAAAACTCCCTCGCCCCGCTGGTTTTTACCTACACCCGTCTGACAGGCCGACAGGACCAGTAGCTCTGTAACCGGTTTCCGGGGTAGCGAGAGCTCGTTGAGGCGTAGCGTGGAATCGGCAAAATAGAGCGTCGGTATGCTGCCGGAGCTATCGGCTGAGGCATGCGTAAACAACTGCACGATCCGGTAGCCGGGCGAGCTGGCGACAAACTCCGACCGGGAAGCATCCCGGCCCATAGCGATACGGGATCTGAAAAAGTAGCGATCGATATTGCGAAGCGCCTGCCCGGAGCCCGTTAGGGGCGCCTGGTCTAACGACGGGGCGAACTTTACCGGCGCCATACCGAAAAACACGGGAGAAAACCAGCTGCCTGCACTTTTCCGTTGCATTTTGCCCAGCACAACCGCAGAATAGGTATAGCTTACGGCATAGTGCTTTACTAAAAAATCAGGATGACTATCCGAACGGCTCAAGGCGCTGAAAGACAGAAAGCTCCCGTCGGGCGATATGACGACCCGGGCGGCTTCAGGGATTTTAAAGGGGGCAATCAGCAATTTGTACAGCGCTGATGAAACCCTGAGATACTCCCGGAAATTGCTGTTTTGCGTATTCCTGTCAATTATTAACCCTTGAAAGGCACCTGTCAGCAGGTTATATTGTTGCAGATCCAGCCTCTTAAAAACCGTTTTCCCCTGCCTGATCGCAAGGCCGTATACAGCGCTATCGCCGACAAAATAGGACAAAAAGACCTGGCCGTCTTTCAGGATATTATTCCTGACGTCGCCGACAGAGGGTACTTTGTTGTCGTATTTATAGGCATAGTAGAGGGGGTTGGTCTTTTCAAGGGATTTAATGAAGATGTCGAGCTCCTCCCGGGCTGCGAAGAGGCTGGCACGATCTGATGTAACCGCAGTATCGGTCGCTGCTTCCAGCTTGTTTTGCCATTCAGATACCTTTCTCCGTAAATCCCGTTCTTTCCGGCGGTCGGATTCTGAAAGAAGATGAGCAGCGCCCGACTCCTGGAGCTGATCGGCCAGCAGGATTGCTTTTGATTTTTCCAGGAAATAGAATGCCCTTTCCGTATCTTCCAGCAGATAGCAGGTTTCAATAGCCCGTTCATACATATCCTTTGTCTTATCCCTCCAAAAAAGCCTGGTCACGCTGCCGCTATGCTCCCAGCGCATATGATCGATCATGGTATCGGCCAGCATATAGGTTTTAAGCGCATAGCCCAGCATGGTCCTGTCTTTGCCTTCCGATTTTGCAAATTCCAGCCAGTCGTATGCCTTATCCTGGATAATCGTAAGAAAAGCAGCTTTATCAAATATGGGTCGGAGCGCATTGAAAGACGGATTTTCATACAAACCCGAATGGTGCGATACCAGTCCGGTTTCTGCGAATGCTACTCTTTTCAGACGGAGCGCTTCCTCGTATTCTTCCCGGTCGCGGTAGCTTTCACTCATATCGTTATAGACTACCGCTCTCATTTCAGGATTGTTGATATAAGACAGCGCTATACGATATTCTTTCAATGCCAGCTCATGCTCCCTGAGATGAAATCTGTAGTAGTAGGCCAGGCTGGCGGCAGCCTGCCCGCATCCGTAGTCGTCGCCGAAGCGTCTGTAGCTATCAAATGCTTTTTTATAAAACTGAACTACCTCAGCCGGCTTACCGATATTTCCTGCATTTTTAGCAAGAAGGGAATAGATCGCACCTAGCTGGTCGTGGCTGGAATACTCTTTTACCAACGTCAATGCGTTCCGGAGCGTTTTATCCGCCTCCGTATTACGCTTCATATAGATCTGGGCCTGCGCTTTCTCGATCAGGTTGTAGATCATCATCTCGCTGTCTCCCCCGGCATAGGAGAGGCGATATCCGAGATCTGAGGTTGAAACCGCTTTTTCATAGTCTCCGAGCGCTGTCATAATGCTTGCCTTCAGCATATGTGACTTGCCTACAAGCGACTGCTTTTCGCGGTACCGGGACGCAACAGAGATCGTTGTGTCCAGTAATTTCAGAGACTGTTCAAAGTCATTCTGCTCACTGGCAATCAGCGCCAGGTTATAATAGCTATTGGCCAGATCGGCATATTTTGCTGATCTGGCCCCGGATGCGTTAATATCGATAGAATGGCGCGTATAAAATACGGCGCTGTCGAGCTGGTAGTCATACCAGTAAGCCCTTCCCAAGGCGTGCAGCAGCCCTGCCAGCGACGAATCCGGAGGTTGGCCGCACTTTCTTTTGCGGATAAGCAATTGCCCCAGATTGCGGATCACTTCCTTCCGGTCCGTCGCTTCTTCTATCCTGCTGATCTCTGAAGTCAGCTGCTGATTATCGGGGCAAGGCGCTCCCGGCCGGCCCGACAGGATCAGGGGGAGCAACCAACAGGTGAGGACTGCCGCCAGCAATCTAGCCATTCATTACTTGCTATTTTTAGTTTGGTTCGTACACAGGATGTCTGAATAGTCTGTTCCCTCTCACTTTTCCCAACAATCCTTCCTTTCCTGTTATCACTGAACCGTTTACCTGCAGGATCTCATTTTTCTTTCTGCGGTTATATCCCACATGATCCCAGGAAGACGCTATCCAGCCGCTTATTACCGGCGCCGCATACGACGATCCCAGCAATATGGCGTATTCTGTGTAATCTCTATTGCTCCCATTTATATCAACTATCTGTGGAAAAAGACAGCCTGGCGTCCGTACAGCTATATCCACTACCTCCCCGCCATAATTCTGGGTGTCACAGACTTCCGCATCGAAAGGAACTGCCGGTAGTCCCGGTCCGGCTACCGGTCCCTTTGTTTTGACGACGGTATCGCGGGCCGTAGTAACGGCAATCAGGTTTTCGCGGGTCTTGCTGAAATACGCAGGATAAAACAAGGAATCTTTTGGCATCCGTGCAAAATCCCGCTTTTTATTTGCTGGTCCCCGGATATTGCCGGCTGCCGTTACGATGATAGGGACCGGTCCGAGATCGTCGCTTTCGAAGCCGTCAAGAATGGACTTAAATACGTTATCCTCCTTACCATAATAACCAAGGCTCAGGTTGAAAACTTCCGCTCCCATTTTCCTAGCATTCAGCATGGCGCAATTCAGCGCGAAGCTGTCGCCTTGTTTCTGTTTGTTTAGCACCCGCATCACGATAAGCCCGATATTATAGTTTCGTGATGTATTATAAAACTGGCGGAGCAGCAGGGAAGTTACCAGGGTTCCATGCCGGGAATATTCAGGGGTCTCGGTTTCACTCACATCCAGCAGATAATCGCGGTTGCGTTTTCCATCTGCATCAGACACAAAGTTCAATCCCTGGAGAACCATTGAATCAGACCATCCCGGAACGCAGCCGGCATTTCTTTTCCCACCCCACCAGGGCAGGCTACCGTCAAGAAGCTTTTCGTCCAGGCCGGTATCGAAAACTGCTACCATCCTCGTATCTTTATTCGGATCACGGGCGATACCTGCATTTTTGGTATTATTGATAACCGCCGCGAAAGATGACGAGTCGAGCGGGTATTTCTGTCCATCAAGGTTTATACTGATATTAGGTGATAAAGCAGCCACGAGGCCGTCAATAGGCATCTCAATCTCGTCGCCGCTGGCCTTATTCTGCTTTACCCGGGGAGAGTCGTGCCCTTCTGTCATAAAAGTAAGGCTGTTGTCATCGATATTGATAAGCCGGGACCCGCACTTGCATGTCCGGATCTTATCCGGATCTATTTCAATTTTATATACCGCCAGCTTTGAAATGAAATCTTTAAGGGTCACGTTTTCTTCCAGCAAAATGTTGATCCCGCCGCCGGGTAAATACATGATCTCTGCCTTATAGTCAACTTTAGGTATGGAATCATTGCTGTCGTCGTTGTCACTGTTAACATTCTGACATCCTGTCAGAAAAAACCCGGCTAAGAAACAAGCCAGGAATAGATGGAGGGGATATGCTTTCTTAAGCATCGTAAGTAGTTTCACCTTGATAAGCTGTTAATGGTTTATAATTTTTTTACAGATAGCTGAAATAACTGACTATTTAACGTCCCACTTCTCTACCACTTCCTTCCCTTCCAGCCCCTTTTCCACTACCTCTTTCAACAGCTCCTCCGCTTTTTCCTTATCCCCCGGTACTTTCCTCTCCAGCCGCGCCAGCGCCTCATAAAATTTCCCCGGGTTGGAAAAAAGATCTTCCCTTATGCCCAATTGCTGAAAGTGTTCAATAGCTTTATCGTAGTCCTTCAGGCGCAGGGAAACAATCCCGGCAAGTTTTTTTGTTTCAGCATTATCCGGGTCATTTGCCAGCAGGCCATCTGTTACCCGGCGGGCTTCCTCCAGGCTGCCGTCGTTAAACAGTCGGGCCGCCAACTGGAGGCTGTCGGCGGTACCGTCCATCCGGACACCTACGGTCTGCAGCTCCGTAGATACGTATGCATGCGCCAGCCGTTCATACGACGGACCGGAGGAATTCAGGTACCAGGCCAGGCCGACCGCCAGCGCTGCTACAGCCGCCGCTGCCGCCCACCAGAGGCTCCTGGTTCTGGGTGCTTCCTCTTCCAGAAGCTGCTGCCATTCCGCGTGCCTGGCCTCCAGCGTTTCCTGCCGTGCCCCGTCAGCCTGCGCTTTACGTGTAGCCAGATAAAAGGCTACCTCATCGGCCAGTACGGGATTCTTCCTCATTTCTTTCTCAAACTGAGCGCGCTCTTCACCGGTAAGCGTTTTTCCGAAATATGCTTCTATCCTGTTATCCATTTTTCTGCGATCCCGGATGATTACTTTACTTTTGATTGTCCATATAAAGCCCTCAGGCGATCGATACATCGCAGCCTGCTGGTCTTCACCACATCGGCCGACTGGTACCCGAGCTCCCCGGCGATAAGCTGGTCGCTGGTGCCCTCCGACCATAACCGGATCATCTCCCTGCATTTGTCGCCGAGCTGCTTTATACGCTGATAAAGCAGGCCGTAATCATAGCTTTGCATCAGCTTCTCGATCACGCCGCGCGTGTCGTCGGGTATTTCGTAAACGTATTCGTCCAGCGAAGTACCACGATGCACCACTGCCTTATTTGTCGAATTCCTGCGGATCAGGTCAACACATTTATTGTTAAATATCTGGTATACATAGGTTTTAAGCGCAGCAGACGCTTCATAGCGCCCTTTCTCAATGCTTTCGATTACGGAAAGTATGGTGTCCGAATAAGCGATGGACGTCTCATCCGGAGTAAGCTTATGCTTCCAGGCTCCTTCCTTTATCAGGTAGGCAAATTGCTTATACAACGTATTTTCAGCCCGTCTCTTATCGGGAGACCCGGGCCTGATCGCCTTAACAAGGTCGTTATCAGATAGTTTTAAGGGGTGGAATGCCATTCTTTCGTATAGTGCAAACTTGTGTAATGTTACGGAAAAGCCGGCATAACTGCAATACCGGACAGTACCCGACAATTTATATCCAATAATAATTACCTTTGACGACTGTATCACTTAACCGAAGTATTATTGCATATGACCCGGATTCTGGCGCTTTTCTTTCTGGTTACATGCCTGGCTTTTACTTCCTTTTCACAGGGCGACCGCCTCGTATATAAGGGTAAATCAGGACCTGGCAAAGGTAAAAATATCGTACTGATCAGCGGCGACGAGGAGTACCGCTCCGAGGAGGCCATGCCTCTGATGGGTAAGCTGCTGGCGGAGCATCACGGCTTTAATACCACCGTACTCTTTGCTACCGATCCGGGCACAGGTATCGTCAACCCCGAAAATCAAACGCATATTACCGGGATGGAAACGCTCAAAGACGCCGATCTCGTAATTTTGATGATCCGTTTCCGGGAACTGCCGGATGAGGATATGAAGTATTTCGACGACTACCTGAAATCCGGGAAGCCCGTTATAGCCCTGCGTACCTCTACCCATGCCTTCGCGTACAGCCGCAATAAAACCAGCCCCTTCGCCCATTACACCTGGAATACCAAAGACGGGAAATGGCCCGGAGGGTTCGGCAAGGAAGTGCTGGGAGAAACCTGGGTGGCACACCACGGTCACCATGGGAAGGAAGGTACCCGGGCGTTGGTAAACGGTACTTCTCATAAGCATCCTGTCCTGCAGGGTATAGACGATATCTGGGGAGAAACCGACGTGTATACCATCAATGCGCTGCCTGATAATGCAGAGACGCTGCTCTGGGGCCAGGTGACCCTGGGTATGACGCCTTCTTCGGAACTATCCTACGGGAAGTCGATCATGCCACTGGCCTGGACAAGGGAATATACCCAGGAAAACGGCAAAAAGAATAAAATCTTCGCCTCTACGCTGGGCACTGCGCTCGAATTTACCAGGGAAGATATGCGACGGCTGGTGGTAAACGCTGCCTACTGGTCGACGGGGCTGGAAAACCAGATCACTCCCGACCTCAATGTATCGGTTCCGGGCACCTACCGGCCTACCATGTTTGGCTTCGGGAAACATCAGAAAGGGAAAAAACCTGCGGATTTTGAGGTGAAATAGTTGAAAGTGGAGAGTTGAGAATCACTTTCAACTTTCAACTCTCCACTTTCAACTCAAAAATAAACCGGGTGAAAATGCAGCCTGCCTGTGCTCAGCTCAAGCGCCGGCGCGGGTACCTTTACCGTATTCAACAGGAGAGCAGCTGTACGTACCCATTTCCTTTTTGCCGGAATCCTCGTAAAATCGATATCCAGCGACAGGTAGTATTGCCTGTAAGGCGGGTATCCCATTGAAGCGCTTTTACCCTTCTCCGCAAATACCATATTCTCAATTCCGTATCCTACTGATAAGCAGAGCCATCCGGGCCATCTCAGGTGAGGAAAAAAAGAACCCGGGCTGGCGGAAAACCAGTACGTCTGCCCGTTATAATCCTTTAGCAAACGTTCCATTGTGTTTCTCCCGAGCAACTCCGGGCGCAGTGCGGCATAAGGTGTCGGACGCACCGAAAACTTCGGCAGGATCCGGAGCTCGTCCCAGGCAAGCATCTGGCCTGCAAACAACGCAGAACCTGCCAGGTTTGCCGCCACATCGGAAGGAGAGAAGCCGTAGTCGGGAGAGAAGCCGTCGAGTAGCTCTATGGGAGTTTGGAACACAAATCCCGAAAGTGCACCATATAAGATCCTTTGTTTACGGCTGATTCCCGTACCGCTATAAATCCCGGAAGTGTAGCGACTGATCTGGTAGGCAGTAAACAGGTGGCCGAACTTATCCATCTGCATCCAGACATGACGGTCATCCCGGAAGTGGAAATGCGTAAGGGGATTTTTATACCAGCTTTTGCTTAAGGCATACAGCGAGCCTACATAAACCGCCGACTGGATTGCAAAAATCCCACGCAGCTTCCTGTAGTCGGGAGACGAGGCGGAACCGGTAGCCGGAAGGGTCCGGGATTCGCCTTCGCCGCCCGGTCCTTCCTGCGCGAGTGTATTCAGCGCAATAAACAAAAGAATGACGGTCAGTAACTTCCGAGATATTTCCGGGTAGCCCATTCCAATGCTGCCAACACGACCAGTAAAAAAAACAACCATTTAAGATGGATTATCTCTACTACTTCCTCTCTGCTGTTCAACCGGTCGGGCGATTTTAAAGTCCCTAACTGCTCCTGCAGCCTGTCCAACCCGTCGGGGTACAGGAATTCTCCGCCGGTTTTTGCGGACAGCTCCCGCAGCATCCCGTGGTCGGCCGTCATATTGAGGTATTCGAGATTGACATCTCTCACCAGAAAACGCCCCTCCACCTCTTCGACCTTGTCTTTGATTCTGGCAGAAGCGGTAAACCGGTAGGCCCCTTCTGCCAGGCCGCTCAATTGATACTGAGGCTGCCCCTCTGTATTGACATAGGTATAGGTCCGGGACCGGTTTCTCTCGTCCGTCACTTTCAGGGTAATTTCCTGGCCGTAAATTTTCTCATATACGTCGTTATAAACCTCTGTCTGTAAGACGACGGGCTCCCTGGTGCTGAACTCGCGCTCAACCGGCGTAACCCTGAATTTTCTTTTATCCTCCTTCACCGACATCAGCTGGATCAGCTTGAGCATCATTTCGTCGATCACTTCGGTTTTGCCTGTCTGGGCAAATTCTTCCTGGCGCCAGAGCCAGAGCCCCTCTCCCAGGAAGGTTGCTGTTTTCTTCGATTCTCCGCTCAGCCTCACCGTGAGAAGAGGTTTCCGGCTCTCAAGGTTGCCTATACGCTGATAAAGCACGACCTCGGTACCCGCAGAGAGCGTGTATTCTCCGAACGGGACAGAAACAGGGGGAAGCTTTTCCAGTAGGCTCAGCTTACCGGGATCGAGCAATACGGTACTGAAAGCCTTGTTCAGCCGACCGGTTACCTGGTCAAACTGGGCTCCTTCCGTCGTAATAGCTACATTCCGGTTTGCCTTGTTAAAAGCCTCGCTGGCAGACTGGCTGCCGTAGATATACCAGACCGGCGTATCTCCCGACAACAGGGGGGTCAAGGCCGGGTTGTTTCCCATATTGTACAAATCGGGAATCTGGTGTAGGATCAGCAGATCATATTTTTTTTTCAGCAGCTCCGCAGGTATGGCCCCCATACTCATTACGTGCATATCGAAATCGTAGTTTTCGTTGGTGCTGATCATGCTGCGGATCGCTTTCAGATCAGGATGGGGAGAAAGCGCCAGCAAGAGAATGTTCTCTCTCCCGTCGATGATATCTACATAAACCTCGCGTTTGTTGTTGGCCTGGGTCCGCTCTCCCGGTAAAACATTCAGATCGAGTGTGAACCGCTGCATTCCCTTTTCAGAAGAAGAAATGAGAAATTCCACGGTCTCAAAATAGTTATCGCCGGAAATATTAATCTGGCGGGATGCCAGGACGCGGTCGCCCTGCCTGAGTGAGAGCGTAGCCCGCCGGCCGCTCATGCCGTGCGCCGTTATATCTGCCTGAACAGGGAACCTGTTCCCCAGGAAAGCGACTTGGTTGGCCCTCACCTGGGTGATCCGGATATCTCTGGCCGGAATCGTATCTCCCACTGCAAGGGAATGGATCCTGAAAGGGTATACACCAAAAGCAGGCGAAGCGCCCTGGTTGTAGATGCCGTCAGAAAGCAGAACGACGTCTGTCAGATTCCTGCCTTCAAAATCACCTCTGACCGAATTAAGAAACCCCGACAAATCGGTAGTCCCTTCGTTAAACTCAAGCGAATCCAGGCTGTTGCCCCCGGACAGGGTTTTACCCGCTACTTCATAACCTGCATTTGCCAATCCTTCTTCAAAGCGGGTTATTTGCTTTAAAATGGCGGAATCTGCAACGGAAACCATCGACATGGAGTTGTCGACCGCTATAACGACCCGGGCCTTGTCAACAGAAGTTTCAATGTGCCTGATGCGGGGAGCAAGGAGCAGAAAACAGATAACAGCCACCAGCAGCCCCCGTAAGGCGGCAAGCGACCAGTTGACCTGCCGGCTCCATGACGGAACGGGAGCATAAAGGCCCCATGCATACAGCGCCCCTGTTATCACACATAAAAGCGTGAGCCATGGCGATGTTGTGAATATAAGGCCCGACTGCATTTCTTCCTGGCGCTAGGTGAGCATTCCCCCGTCGACCTGTAGCACCTGGCCTGTAACATACGAAGAAAGATCCGATGCCAGGAACACACAGGCGTCGGCTACTTCTTCGGGGCGCCCGCCTCTTTTCATAGGGATCGATTGCTTCCACTCCCCGGTAGCTTTGGGATCTATGGCTTCCGTCATTTCAGTCTCGATAAATCCCGGTGCTATGGCGTTGGACCTGATATTTCTCGATCCTAATTCAAGGGCTACCGACTTGGTAAAGCCTATGATACCAGCTTTTGAAGCGGCATAGTTAGCCTGCCCGGCATTCCCCCTGATCCCAACCACAGAGGTCAGGTTAATGATAGATCCCGACCTGGTCCTGATCATACTTTTGGTCACAGCCTTCGTCAGGTTGAATACGGACTTAAGATTGACCCGTATTACCTGGTCCCACTGCTCTTCCGACATCCTGAGCAACAGACCGTCGCTGGTAATCCCCGCGTTGTTCACCAGCACGTCGAGCTTGCCGAAATCTTGCAGCACTTCGGCTGCCAGTTCTTCCGCTGCAGCAAAATCTGAGGCATCCGAACGATATCCTTTCGCCTTCACCCCATATGCCTCCAGCTCGGCTTCAAGTGCTTTTCCTTTTTCTACACTGGATAAATAAGTAAACGCTACCTGAGCACCTTCCTGCGCAAACCTGATAGCGATCGACCGGCCGATTCCTCTTGATGCTCCGGTAATAAGCACGACTTTGTCTTTTAGCAATGACACTGTAAAATGAATTTAAATGAAGATTCTGTAATCCCGGTACCTCAAAAGTAATGCATTGGCTTTAATTGGCAAAGCTGCACCAAAAACGGCCTGCGCTTCGAAACCGGCAATCCGGCGCACCGGTCTCCCCCCGATTGCAGCGGGCAGAAGGAGGAAGTACAATGGCACTATTTTGCACTTTAACAATAATTAACAAATCAATCTCCAAACAGGGGAATAACCGGCTGATTATTTTCGTTCTAGTAGCAGAGAATCAAAATAATACAAATAAACAAAAATGGGGCATCGTACCGTTTAAATAAAATACCAACCGATCAAACAAATATTATTCTGATATATACATTTATATTTGCCATTATTCAGAATTATTTCTTAGTTTTGCATCAAGTAAAAGAATTATAAGTATCCATTTAAAGCAAATCAAAAACCATGAAAAATACAAAATCATTTTTAACCGGTGCTGTGATGGTTGCTTTGCTTTTCTCCTCCGGTCACGTAGAAGCAAAAAATAACTATTCTAATAAGATAGCTCAAAACGAGGATAAAATCAAAGGACACGCAGCTAATAATTTCATGCCGTCTGCCGCTATGGAGGAAGCTCCTGAGTTACCTGCACAAAAAACTGCGGACCTTTTCGACAAGTACACCCCTGAGCAACTTAACAGGATCATGGGTGTATGGCCTGAACGTCGCGAAAATACCGTTCGTTCCCAATCAGTATCTCTGAACCCGGCAGAGCAGGCAGCTCCCGGGACGAATTACAGTCCTGAACAACTCATCAATATCCTCGGAATTAATTTCTGACACCGTATTTAATTAGAGTTAACCAATGTGAAAAGGCGACCTTCCTATCGGAAGTCGCCTTTTTTGTATCAAAAAAGCCGGCACCCAAAAGACACCGGCTTTCTACGTTAATAACACGACTTTTTCAACCACTTTATTTAGTGACCGCGCCACCCCGTTACGGAACAGCGCACAGTGATCAAATATATTGAAATAATAAAGTCTGGCAGGCAAACTATCCATTAGAAATAGATTAGAATAAAACAGGAAGATTTTGGACTTCCGTGTGTAGCGAAACTGCAGGTTTTCGGTGCCCCGTTATCCCGGCGGCGAAAAGTGTTGTAACGCCGCCAGAGGCGACATAATAGCTCTTCGGGGACGCCCAGTCGGGACTGTAAGTCCCGACTGGGCGTCCCCGAAGAGCTACGCTGCGTCCCGCTTCAGATATGCCTGAGCCGTACAGAAAAGCGGCTGCCGTGATTCAGTTTGCTGGAGGCCAGTATCTTTCCTCCATGCATTTCCACTATCCGCTGACAAATAGATAGCCCGATCCCGAACCCATTGTGCCCTATTGCATTTCCTCCCCGGTAAAATACATCGAAAACATAAGGCAGGTCCTCCTCCGAAATCCCGATACCCTCGTCCTCGAAGATCAGGTAGCAATAAGTCTTGTCTGTCCTGATAGTTACCGTTACCATCTGATTCTCCGAATATTTACATGCATTGTCCATCAGGTTCAGACATACCCTTTTCAATAATTCCTCGTTGCCTTCCACCAGCGTATGGTTTTCATCTTCCGGCAGGTTGGCATAGTCTATATGAACAATGCTTCCGGCGTTCGCAAACTGCAGCTCTTTCTTCGCGCTGAATAATACATCCTCTATCCGCACCCGTTCCATCTGAACCTGCCCAAGGTCTTCCAGCGACCTGGCAAACAGCAGGAGGCTGTTTGTAATGCTGATCAGCCTTTCCGTATCGCTCGAAAGGTTGCTGAAAACCTCGCCTGCCTCCGTATGGTCGGCCATCCGTTTTTCAGCCAACTGTATTTCAGATTTCAGCGCGGCCAGGGGCGTCCGCAATTCGTGCGATGCGTGGTAGACGAAACTCCTTTGCTTTTCAAATGCCTGCTCCAGCTTGGAAAGTACGTCGTTAAAGTTGGAGGCGAGCTGACCTATTTCATCATAAGAATTCGCTTCAGGCAGACGCTGCTTGAGATTTTTCGCCGTTATCGAAGATATCTGGTCATTTATTTCCGAGATCGGCCTGAGAGAAGTCCCGGCAAAATGTATGCTCAGCAAAACGGTAAGCCCGATCCCGACCGAAAGGCTCCACCATAATGTCTGGCGGAGATTATGCAGTTTTGCATTTCCAAACTTATCGTTTGCAGACGCAAGCACTACCAGCGGGTCGTCTCCTTCTTCATACAGGAAGCCTACTACCTGGTTTTCACCCTGGTACATTTCTATCTCTCCCTCCTGCCTGACCTTTTCCAGGAGGTCGCGGTCATATTGTAAGAAAATGCTGTCGCCGCCTGTGTAGATCAGCCTGTCTTCCCGGTTGAATACGAGGACATTTTCATCAATCAGCGTAGTAAGCGTATTCTTGTCAATAATGTGCAGAAGGTCTACATCCACTTCATTTACCATTACGAGAAACCGGCAGGTAGTAATGGCTTTATTATAGAGCCGGTCGTTAAACTCTTCTTCTCTGAAGTTTGCCGAGACGCTGTAAACCAATACCGAAAATGTAACCAGGATCGAAGCTACGATCACGGTAAACTGAAGCGCGATTCGGTTTCTGATCTTCAAGACATGTCTTCTTTAGGGAGCCCCGTATGCTCGTCGGCCTGCAACATATAACCCAATCCCGGGCGGGTATGGATCATTTTACGGTCAAAATCCTTATCCACTTTCCTGCGCAGGTAATTGATGTACACTTCCACTACGTTGGTTCCCGGATCGAAATTCAGGTGCCATACATTTTCAGCAAGATCCATCTTTGAAATTACCTGTCCCGGACGCCGCATAAAATATTCCAGCAGCGCAAACTCCCTCGCTGTAAGCTCTATATCCCTGTCTCCCCTCTTTACCTGCTTGGTCACTGTGTTCAGGCACAAATCCCCGGCCAGCAAAACCTCGTTTTTCCCCTTGCCCGAGAGTACATCGCTCCGCCGGAGCGCAGCGGAAACCCTGGCGGTCAATTCACGAAAATCGAACGGCTTAACTATATAATCATCAGCGCCGAGCGCCAGTCCCTCCACCTTATCCTCTATTTCACCGTATGCGGTCAGCATGATTACCGGCAACAACGGCTTGTAATACCTGATCTGCCTGCACACATCATATCCTTTGATTCCCGGCAGGTTAAGGTCGAGCAGCACGAGATCAAAATTCTTTTCCAGCGCCAGCTGCTTTCCGGTAATCCCATCGAAAGCCACTTCTACCCCAAGACCTTCCTCTTTAAGCCCTTTGGAAATATTCTGGGCAATCCGCCGGTCATCTTCTACTAAGAGTATACGTTTCATTTGTATAAAAGCTATCAGCCGCCGATAGCTATCGGGGCGCTCAGCTGTCAGCCCCTATTCATCGGCGGCGGGCGGCGAACCGCTTTGTGCGCAATCAAACACTTATCGATAGCTGACGGCTGATTTCTGATAGCTGACAGCTATTCATCAAATATACAATGGATCCGAAATTTAAGGCAATAAAAAAACGGGTTTCACAACCCGTTTCAGTAATCTCCGGGAAAAAGCAGCTATTTAACCACCTCCCCTTTAAAAGTCAGAATCGTAACGCCTTCAGCCGCATTCGATTCCACTGATACCGTTTTGGAAAACGGTCCGGACGCCTCCGCGTTAAAAGTAGCCTGCACCTCTCCCGATTGGCCGGGTTGTATAGGTTCTTTCGGATAGGCTACGTTTGTACACCCGCAGGAGCCCGTCGCATTCTTGATGATCAACGGCTCATCGCCGCTGTTCGTAAAAGCAAATTTGACGGTTACCGGGTTTCCCTGGGGAATTTTCCCGAAATCATGAACCGTCTCTGCCCATTTAAAGCTAGCCGCTGCAAATTTTGCAGCGGTGATAGCTACAGTTACCATGGCTAACAGAACTGTAAAAATTATATTCCTTTTCATACTCTTTAGGCCAAAAACAGGATGTTTCGCGACTAATACGCTACAAACTTAAGCTTTCATCCAAAATCCCGGTGTTAATAAACCCCAAACGTTTGTTAATACCCTGTTAATTCGGCTGTAAGAAACCGGCAATAGTATATACCGTCAACTTTTTTGCACAAAAAATCGTTTATATTGCCGTAGGGCCGGGACAAGCGCCATATGCTGAACAGGTGCCGGCAGAGGCGCCCGGTAAGAAAATGTAAGGTAGACCATCCAAGATTTCAGAACAGTGTCAAGAAGAACCATTCAGTGGCTGGTTGTTTTTTCTGCCCTTTCCATTATAGGGGTACTGATTACCCAGCTTTATTGGGTCAAGCGGATCATCGAGATCCGGAACAGGGAATTTAGTCAGCAGGCTCATGTAGCCCTTCAATACGTTGCCGAAGAGCTCGCTGCGGTCAGCAACGTGATGCTTCAGAATAACCCGGTCGAACAGCTTTCGCCGGATTATTTCCTGATCAATACGAACGCACGGACCCAGCCCGATATTCTCGAGCACTTCCTCCGTGAAGCTTTTACCCGCCAGAACATCGTAACCGATTTCGAAATCGGCATCTATGATTGCAATACCAATGCCATGCAATACGGCATGATGTTAAGCACCCGTAACCAGACCAAAACCCCGACGCAGACAGCCAATTGGTTAAAAACCGATAAGTATCCTTATTATGTGGGCATAAGATTTCCCAGCCAGGCCGGCACCCTCCCCTGGGAGCTCGAAGGCTGGATGTGGTCGACAATCCTCATTATCATTGCGCTCGGTTTCTTCGCCTATGCCCTGTTCGTCATTCTCAGGCAGAAGCAGCTGTCTGACGAGCAGAAAGATTTTATCAACAACATGACACATGAGCTGCAGACCCCGATTTCCTCTATACGTATTGCTTCCGAAGTGCTTGAAAATCCTGCTATTACGGCTCAGCCCGAACGCTACAACCGGTATGTCAACATTGTAAAGGAAGAAATCGGACGGCTGCAGCGCCAGGTAGAGCTGGTGCTTACCACCGCAAAGGCAGAGAGGAATATGCTCGACGTAAAACCCGAACCTCTCGATGCCCACCGGGAAATACGGTCGGTGCTGGATAAGTACCAGGGCAAGGTGGCTGCCTCGCTCGATGCCTCCAACTCCCTGATAGTAGCTGACAGGGATCATTTCAGGGGATTGATCAGCAACCTTATCGACAACGCCATCAAATATTCTCCCGGCGAGCCCGAAGTCCATATCGCTACCGGCAATACCGGCAAAAGACTTTCTGTTTCTATTTCGGACAAGGGGATCGGCATCGCCCCCGATCAGCAAAAAAGAATTTTTGAAAAATTCTACCGCGTTCCTTCCGGCAACATCCACAACGTAAAGGGTTTTGGTATCGGGCTCAGCTACGTAAAAGAGATTATACGCGCCCACGACTGGAAGCTTGAACTGAACAGCAGGCCCGGGAAAGGCAGCCAGTTCAAAATATTGGCTAACTTGGCCTGAGAATTTATGTGTTAAAAGGCGAAATATGGAAAAAACCGATCCTTTACGCGCGAAACCCCTTATTCTCTTTGTTGAAGACGATCCGAACCTGGCTTTTGCCACGAAAGACAATCTCGAAATGGCGGGCTATGAGGTCATCCACTGCCTCGACGGCGTTTCGGGTCTGAAAACTTTCAGGGAATATGCTTTCGATCTGTGTATCTTCGATATCATGCTTCCCAATATGGACGGCTTTACCCTGGCTAAAAAAATCCGCGAGTTTAACGAAGAAGTGCCGGTCCTTTTTCTTTCGGCCAGGTCGCTTCAGGAAGACAGGATCCACGGCCTCAGGCTTGGCGCCGACGATTATATCGTAAAGCCTTTCAGCATCCAGGAGCTGATCCTGAGAATGGAAGTATTCCTGAGAAGAACAAAAGCCGGCCCCGTAAAAGAAGCCAATCACTATACCATAGGCGATTTCGAGTTCGATTTCCAGAAACTTACGCTCACCCGCAACGGACAGGTCCAGACACTTACCTTCAGGGAAGGGGAGGTGCTGAAGTATTTTGCCTGCCACCGGAACGAGGTGGTGCGCCGCGAAGAGCTGCTGAAAACCATCTGGGGCGACGACGACTACTACATGGGCCGCAGCCTCGACGTCTTCATATCCCGTTTAAGAAAATACCTGGCTACCGAAGATCAATCGGTCAAGATTGACAACGTACATGGGATAGGCTTCCGCATGTCGTGGTAACCTGTAGGGACGCAAGGCCTTGCGTTTCTACAATATCACAAATTCTTTCATCAGCGGTATCCTGATATCCTTAAACCCCTTGTCGAGAAGGCGGTGCTTAAATGCTATCTGCTTTTCAAATTCGCCATGAACCAGAAAGACCCTCTTCACTTTTTCCGGGTCCTGGCAGGAAAGGAAATCCAGCATTTCCCGGTAATCGGCATGACCGGAAAATGAATCCATAATTTCCACATCGGCCTCTACCCTCACATCCTGTCCGAAAATGCGGACTACGCTGTCTCCGTTCCTGATGGCAGCTCCCAATGTATGCGGCGAGCAATATCCTACCATCAGCACCGTATTCCGTTCCGATTCCAGGTTGTTCAGCAAATGATGTTTGATACGCCCGGCCTCCGCCATCCCGGAAGCAGAAATGATGATGCACGGCTCTGATTTTTCGTTCAATGCCTTTGAATCGGCTACATCAGAGATATAATGCAGGTTGGGAAAAGCAAAAGCGTCCCCGTCCTTCTCTATATATTCCAGGATCTCGGGGTTAAAGTACTCGTCGTTCTGCTTCATTATTTTTGTCGCTTTCACCGCCAGCGGGCTGTCGATATACACCGGTATCCGGGCCAGGCGCCCCGAGCTGCTCAGCTGGTCAAGCGCGTAGATGAGCTCCTGCGTCCGGTCGACTGCAAATGCAGGGATAATAAGCTTCCCCCGTTTCGACACACAGGTCTCGAGCACGATCCTTTCAAGATGCGACAGCACGTCGGGCTCTTCCACGTGCAGCCGGTCGCCGTAAGTAGATTCGCAAATGATATAGTCGGCCTGCGGAAACGGTTCCGGAGAACGCAGAATATTGTCGCCGGGGCGCCCGATATCACCCGTAAAGGTAAGCCGGACGTATTCTCCTCCGTTTTCAATATTCAGGTGCACCGCCGCGCTGCCCAGCAGGTGGCCTGCATCGGTAAGCATAAATTCGACTTCGCCGTTATTGAGCTGCACCGGCATATTGTAAGGAATCGTCTTAAACATCGACAACGCCTGTTCGGCGTCCTCAACAGAATACAACAGCTCCAGCGTCGGGCGTCCCTGGCGGATACGCCGTTCATTGAGCAGCTTTACATCTTTCTCCTGTATATAAGCGCTGTCGAGCAACATGATCTGGCACAGGGATGCCGTAGCGCTGGTTGCATAAACAGGTCCTTGAAACCCTTTCTTGACCAGCCGCGGCAAAAGCCCCGAATGATCGATGTGGGCGTGGGAAAGGATCACGCAATCTATCTCCTTCGGATCAAAGCCGAATTCCTGGTTAAGCTCATGCGTCTGGATCCCCTGGAAAAGCCCGCAGTCCAGCAGGATTTTTGTCCCTCTTTCTGTTGTGATCAGGTGCTTGCTGCCGGTTACTTCCCTTGCAGCTCCAAAAAACTGTAGACGCATATTTTATTCAGGTTTGAGATTAACGGTTTGGTATTAGAGGTTTGAATTTCCGGGGTCTGTGGTGCCTCGCCTGACACCCGGGAAACCGTGCAAGATACATATTAAAGAAAAAAGTCAACCGGTAAACTGAAACGGGGTTTACTCCGTTACTAAAGAATATCAATATGATACCTTCAAGATGCGCCACCGAATTTCTGGCATACCCCTTTTACTCTGTGCATTTCTGGCGGGCTGTTATCCCGCTTCCGGACAACTCTATTCTTCTGCGGAGTTAGACAAGAACTATGACATGGTCTTGAAAAACCCGAGCGTAGAGATCGAGTCTACCGAAGCCATCAACCTGCTCTATAATTTCCGCTTTCACGAGGCCGACCGTGAGATCAGGTGGCTGAAATATCGCTTCCCATCCCATCCGATGCCTCATTTTATGCTGGCGCTGGCCGAATGGTGGAAAATAGTGCCCAATACAGATGTTACCCTCTATGACGACAGGATGCTGATGCACCTGGATTCTGCCATTTACCTGGGTAGAAAGCTTTATTCCCAAAAGGAAAACAAAGTGGAGCCGGCTTTTTTCCTGGCGGCCTCCTACGCTTTCAAAGGACGGCTGCATTCTGAAAGAAAGCAATGGACAAAGGCAACCTTCGCCGGTAAAAATGCCCTCAAATACCTGGAAGAATGCAAGGGGAAAGGCGAGCTGAGCCCCGAGCTCCTGTTTGGAGACGGGCTCTATAATTACTATGCGCAATGGATCCCCAGGGAATACCCTGCTTTAAAGCCCATCCTGATGTTTTTCCCGAAAGGGAATAAAGAGCTCGGGATCAGGCAGCTGGAGGAAGTAGCCAACCAGGCCTTCTACACCAGGACTGAAGCCCGCTATTTCCTGCTGCAGATCTATAGCATGGAAGATCAGTACGATAAAGCTCTGGAGCTGGCCAGGTATATGAACAAAACCTATCCTGACAATCCTTATTTCGAACGGTATTACTGCCGGACCGCCTTCGTTGCAGGAAGAGCTTCCGAAGCCCAGGCAGCCGCTCAGAGCATTTTAAACAAGATCACTTTGGGAAAAACCGGCTATGAAGGGGTAAGCGGGCGGAATGCGGCTTACGTGCTCGGGTATTACAACTATCATCATCTCCGGAACTTCGCCGCAGCCAGGGAGTACTATACCCGGGCTATCGGGTTTTCCAGGCAAACCGGCGACACAAAGGCCGGGTATTATATTTCTTCCCTCATCGGGCTCGGCAAAATAGCCCAGGGCGAAAAAAAAGTGGAAGAGGCTATCGGTTACTATAAAGAGGCAATGGATGCCGCCGCGAAAAAAAGCAGCCAGTATGCCGAAGCAAAGCAGGCCATCGAAAGCCTGAAAAAGGATCGCCGCAAGCAGAGAAATACAAAATAAGGCTGCCCCGGAAGAGGCAGCCTTGTGCAAAGTTAATATCCTGACGCTATCTCAGGGGATCGGCAATACCTTGCTGTCCTTGAAAGTAGACAGGATTACCATGGTATGCGTATTGGCTACTTCTTCTATTTCATTGATCTTCTCCAGGATCAGGCTCTGGTAGCTGCTGATATCCTTGGAGATCACCTTCAGCAGAAAATCCCCGTCGCCGGTTATGTGATGACATTCGATCACTTCAGGAATAAGCTCTACTTTCTCTACAAAGCTTTCAGTAGTCGACTTCCTGTGCCCAACGAGGGTAACCTGTACGAAAGTCGTAACACCTAACCCTACTTTCTGCGGATCCAGGTGAGCATGATAGCTTTTGATTATCCCACTCTGTTCCAGCTTCTTTACGCGTTCAAGGGTAGGTGCAGGCGACAGTCCGATATCTTTCGATAACTGTGCATTTGTGATCTTCGCATTCGACTGGAGCTTTTCCAGAACTTTTCTATCAATATGATCTAGTTTCAGCAAGGTGGACATGTTCAAAAATCCTCTAATTATTTAACGATTTGACTAGCCGCAAAATTAGAGAGAAAAGCCAAATATTCTCAATAAATAATAAGGATATTGGCGTCAATAAAAAAATTATCGTAGGTAAAACAGGCTAATCGGTTATCAATCATTAGGCAAACCAGGCAAATAACAACAAAAACATGCTTTATTACAACAAGCGTTCTTATGTCTTCTCCACCTTCGCTGCGCGCTGAGCGGGCATCCTGGCTGCACTCCGGTTATCAAATCGAATAAACCTGCCTTTTGGCCAGAAAATCCGCGTAGGTCGATTTGATCCCTTCCTCCAGGCCGATGGTGTGCTTCCAGCCCAAGGCATGCAATTTGCTCACATCCATCAGCTTCCTGGGCGTACCGTCGGGCTTCGCGGTGTTCCACTTTATCTCTCCTTCATAGCCTACCACCTTCCTGATAAGCCCGGCCAGCTCACGGATCGACAGGTCTTCTCCTACTCCTACGTTTACGTGTTCCTGACCATTGTACTCCCGCATCAGAAAAAAACACGCATCGGCAAGATCATCCACATGAAGGAACTCCCTTAAAGGCGAACCCGTACCCCACAGCTCCATTTCAGCCCGCCCTTCTTCCCGGGCTTCGTGAAATTTCCTGATCATGGCCGGCAGAACATGCGAATTGTTAAGGTCGTAGTTGTCATTGGGGCCGTAAAGATTGGTAGGCATGGCCGAAATAAAATTGGCGCCATACTGGCTGCGGTAAGATTCGCATAGCTTGATCCCTGTGATCTTGGCAATGGCATACGGCTCGTTTGTAGCCTCCAATGGTCCCGTCAGCAGGTATTCCTCCTTAAGCGGCTGAGGGGCCATTTTGGGATAAATGCATGAAGAACCCAGGAAAAGCAGCTTTTTAACCCCGCTCCTGTGGGCGGAATCGATCACGTTATTCTGTATCTGGAGATTGTCCATCAGAAACTCCGCCCTGTAAATATTATTGGCCATGATCCCGCCTACTTTCGCAGCAGCCAGGAATACATAGTCGGGTTTTTGCTCTTCGAAAAAAGCCGATACCGCTCCCTGGTTCCTCAAATCAAGTTCCGCGGAGCTTCTTACGACGATATTTTCAAACCCTTCGGCCGACAATTTGCGGTAAATAGCTGATCCCACCATTCCCCTGTGGCCGGCTATATAGATTTTTGCTTCCTTTTCCAATGATTATTAATCTGTTATCTTTACAACCTGGTAACCGTAATCTGCAATAAGCAGCACAAAAATAACGTTTTACCCCAGACAAATTACCTGCTCAAGCATGTATAAGCCTCTCCTGATAGCATTTTTGTTAGGCGCTTGCAGTCATATCGTTTCGGCTCAGACTGAAAAAGCCGGGAAAAATAACCCCGTATCCAAAACCGACTCCCTTCAAAAGAAGCTGGGAGATTTCGGTATTGATGCAGATGCAGACCCGAAGCTCTCTATAGGGCTTCCGGGTGGGAAAGGCCGCACAGAAACTTTATCATCCCTCGTAGGAGAAACTATTCCCGACCTGGGGCTGAAAGTCAAAGAATTCAAAAGCCGCAGGTCCGATAAGAGAAAAAAGAAAAAAGCAGCGAAGCTTGCCAAGGTAGAGTACAAAGGGATTCAAATGGAAGAGCGCTCGGTTAAATACGGAAGCGGCGACCGGGCAAATATAGAAGTCTTCCACGTATTGAAAGATGTGCAGCCGCTGAATCCCTACGTAAGGCTTGCCCAGACGCGCTGGTATGACCTCAGGAAGAAGATACTGAGCTCTTCACTCATCCGGGACAAGGAAAGTGCCCGCCTCCTCCACGGGCCTTACAAAAAATACGTGGCGGGTCATTTAGTGGAAGAAGGCTTTTACTACATGGGTACACAGGACGGCCGCTGGGTGAGATACGACAAAAACTACACGCTGCTCGATAAGCTTACCTGGGACAAGGGCTTCCCGGCCGAATCACAAGTCACCTATTATGACGAGGCGCAGACAAAAATCAAAGAGATCATTCCTATCCAGTACGGCGTGATAGAAGGCGAATACCTGGCATTCTATGATGGCGGACAGCTGAAAGAAATCGGCAAATACGAAAAGGGGAAAAAGATCGGCCGCTGGTTCGAATACTACCAGTACCGGAACCAGCGAAAAACGGAAACCCAGCACGCCAAAACCTGCTGGGAAGAATTTGAACCTTTCCTGGTCAAAGAATGGGACGAGAAAGGGACGCTCCTCTACGACTACTCAAAAGACGCCCGGGCCCAGGGCGAAACGGATTAAGGCCGCCCGGGTCAGTATTTTTCGTATACCATTGTCAGGATCCGCTCGGTCACTTTCTGCATATCGCGTATCGGGTAAGCGAAATTATTGTGCATTATGCTGAAAATCAGCAGCTTCCCTTTTTTGCTGTACAAATAGCCGCTCAGGTTATAGTTGTTGCTGAAACTGCCGCTTTTTGCATAAATTTCTACCGGGCTGTCCCGGAAAAGATACCGTATGGTACCTGTTTTCCCCGCCCTGGGAAATAAAGAGAATACCCTTTCGCGGGGGAATTTGCTGACCATCCGGTTCAGGACCTCTACCGTCGTACGCGGGGTAAAAAGATTATACCTCGAAAGCCCTGATCCGTCCCGCCATACCAGCGAGTCGGGCATTCCTCCGAAGTGCCTGTCAAGAGCATGCTCTATCGATTCCTTTGAATTCAGGGCCAGTTTGTTGCTGACCGCGTAAGAATATAGCAATTGCTCGGCAATCGTATTATCGCTTTCATACATCATTTTTTTGTAAACGGTATCTGCCGGGACGCTGTAGATTAGGGATGTTTCCCCCGGCACAGGCCCCGGGCGATAAGCTACTTCCTTCCCGACAGCAAAATTCAGCAGCCGGCAGGTAAGCTCGTCAGAAACCCTGACCGGGATATCCTGCCTCAGCTGCACGGGCAGCGGCCTTCCCGAAAACCGGAAAACATTCTGAAACTCGTCTCTTACTATCCCCGGCTTCAGACCATCCGCTCTTAGCGAGGTATTCCAGAAAGACGGTTCCGCCCGCAGGACGCTGACCGAATCGCCCGTCAGGCGGAGTACATTTCCATATACCGGGAAAGCCGACTTTTCGGTCTGGTAATAGTTGTTGTAGTCGTCCCACGCCCAGCCGGGCCCGTATCGCTCATCGCTGTAATTACCCCCGTAATACACCATGACCTTCCCCGAATCCCTCAGAAACCTGAATGCATTGCTTTCAGGCAATTCCGGATGCAGGAAAGAGGGGTCGCCTGTTCCCTCGAACAGCACGCTATCGCCCGAAATCCTGTAGGAAAGCCCCGGGAGTGAATCGCCGAGCGCATTCAGGCAGGCAAACAAAGTATATATTTTTGTATTGGATGCAGGATTGAAATGCCTGCTGTCCTGCCAGCTTACAAGGTTTCTGCCCTCCCCGAAGTCCAGGACCGAAACCCCCAGGTGATACTTGTATTCATCTTCCAGGCCCTGCAGCTCCCGCATCATCTTTTTCGACGCGGAACATCCCAAAATAAAAAATGCGGCAGGCAGCACAAGTGCGGTCTTCTTCAGGAAATCCTTCATTCTTAACTGTTAACCGGATCTTGAAACCGGGTTGGGAGAAAATAATGACTAAAAGTAACCGAAATTGCTGTAATATTGATTCCGGCTCGATCGCTATTAATGGCTCAGATACACGAAATACTGCAAAGGTACTGGGGGTACACATCTTTCCGGCCAGGCCAGGAAGATGCGATACGTTCTGTGCTCGCCGGGCACGATACCCTTTTGCTGCTTCCTACAGGAGGGGGAAAATCTGTTTGCTTCCAGGTCCCCGCCCTTGCTACAGGCAAGATATGCATCGTGGTAACGCCCCTTATCGCGCTCATGAAAGACCAGGTCGACCAGTTGAAAAGAAGAGGGATAAAAGCCGCGGCCATACACACCGGGATGACCCGCCGGGAAATCGATATCGTGCTTGACAACTGCATTTACGGCGGGATCTCATTTTTGTACGTATCGCCTGAAAGGCTCGCCACCGACCTTATGATTGAACGCGCCAAAAAAATGAAAGTCGGCCTGCTCGCTATCGATGAAGCGCACTGTATTTCTCAATGGGGCTACGACTTCCGGCCGGCATACCTAAAAATACCCGCTTTCAGGATGCTCCTGCCCGAGGTGCCCGTTATGGCGCTTACAGCTACCGCCACGGCGGAAGTTCAGGTGGATATACTCGACAAGCTCTCCATGCGGGACGCCAATGTCTTCAGGCAGACCTTCGCAAGGAGCAATCTTTCTTATTCCGTATTCAAAACCGAGACGAAGGAAACAAAACTCCTCAGGCTGCTCACTTCGGTCGAAGGGAGCGTGATCATCTATGTCAAAACCAGGAAAAGGACTACCCTGATCGCCAACTGGCTTACAACGCAGGGTATCCGGGCCTCATCCTATCATGCCGGCCTTACCCCTTCGGAAAGGTCCGGAAGGCAGCAGGAATGGATAGCCGACCGCATCAGGGTAATGGTAGCTACAAACGCTTTCGGAATGGGGATCGATAAGGCGAATGTACGGATGGTTGTTCACTGGGACCTGCCGGAAAGCCTGGAAGCCTATTATCAGGAAGCGGGAAGAGCCGGCAGGGACGGCCTTAAAGCCTATGCGGTCGCGCTTTATAACGATCATGACCTCGCGCAGCTTAGTGCCGCGATCCTTCAGAAATATCCGCCGTCCGATTTTGTAAAGAGGGTATACCAGGCACTTGCCAACTATTTCCAGATCCCGGTAGGAGGCGGCTATCTTGCAAGCTACGGCTTTGACCTCGACAAGTTCTGCGCTACCTACGACCTGCCGCGTACGGAAGCTTTCCACGCGATACGGTTCCTGGAACGGGAGGGATTTATTCTCCTCAATGAAGCCTTCGACAGCCCCTCACGGGTTAAAATGCTTGTCGATAAAATAGCGCTCTACGATTTTCAGCTCCGGAATTTTAACTACGATCCCTTTATAAAACGGCTGCTTCGCTTCTACGGGGGTGAAATATTCACATCCTACGTGCACATATCGGAAGAAACACTGGCGAAATCCCTGAAATGCCCGGTTGAAGAAATATCCAAGGGCTTCGAATTCCTTGCAGCCCGGAACATCATCGATTATGAAAAGCGCAACGATATGCCGCAGATCCAGTTTCTTACCGAAAGATATGATGTTTCCCGTCTGCCGATACAGGCAGCAGCCGTAAAAAAAAGAAAGGAAAAAGATACTGCGAAAACAGACGCGGTCGTTCACTATGCGAGTCATCCCGGGCAGTGCCGGTCGATCATGCTGCTGCAATATTTTGACGAAAAAGACGCATCATATTGCAATATCTGCGACCATTGCCTCCAACGGAAGAAAACCGGGCAGCATCTTACCGGAACAGTTTCGGACACTGTTCGCGCGTTTTTATCAGTAAACGGGAAAGCGCCGCCCAATATCCTGCGCGATCTGTTCCCGGAAATGGAAATCAGCGCTTTCGCTGAGGCGTTGCATACACTGGTAGAAAACGAGGTCCTGGTCTATGACCAGTCGGGAAATCTCCAATTAAATCAGGCTTATCCGTGAGGTTATTTTTCATCTTTCTTGCCGTCATTGCGTCTTCTTTCCTGCATGCGCAGGATTTGACAGGTCTTTCCGCAAGCAATTACGGAGGGCTCTACCGTGCAACCTACAACCCGTCTGTGCTCGGCGGATCGCGTTATAAGTGGCAGCTCAACGTGGGAACCATTAACAGTACCATATCCAACCGGTATTTCCTTTACTTTGGAAGGAACTCCCTGTTGTACCCGGCCCTGGCTTCCAGGACATCAAAGCAGCTCTACGGACGATCGCGAACGATGGGATCGCTGACCAATGAAGACGCGATACAGGTAAGCAGCGTATTCCACCTGCCTTCTTTCATGATCTCGGTAAACAAGATACACGGTTTTGCGGTACAGGTACGGTCGCGGGGTGTGGTACAGGGCGCCGGCGTGCCCGCCGATATTAAAATGCTCTACTCCAAAAGGCTCGATACACCCAAGGAAACCGGCGGAAGCGGGAGCTGGGGGCCTTTCCACCTGAAACAGCATAGCTTTACGGAAATAGCCTTTTCGTACGGGGTCCAGCTTCTGGACCTGCCCGAGCACAAATTCAGGGCCGGGGCTACAGTCAAATACCTTACCGGGGGAAGAACCAGCTTTATAGAAGGTTTTGTCGGTAACTACAGCTTTGAAACAGTAGGAGCGGCAGGAGAAAACCAGGTCACGCTTCATGACTTCTCCTATAGCGCCGGCTATACCAACCCTGTGATGAAACCGGGCTTTTCGGATCTCCTCAGCAAACAGAAATACGGACAGGGCGTCGGGTTCGATGCCGGGATCTCGTATGAAATCGGTTCATACTGGTACAGGGATGACGAAGGCGATTCCCGGCCGGGCTATGTGCTGAGATTGGCGGCATCCGTAAATGATATAGGGCAGATCAATTATCAAACGGCATCATCCAACCGGTTTTCAGGGGGAGCCACTCAGTGGAATATGATGCAGGAGGAAATGGAAACCATCGCTAACTATGGCCCCGAAGGCCTGAGAAATCTGCTCGGCGGAGAATCTGACGGAACTATCCGGGGAAAAGGTGCTCTGCCTTCGATGTACCATCTCGAGGCAGACCTTCAATTGCTCAAATCTTTCTTTATCTATGCTTCCCGCAGCCAAAGCCTTCATTCAGCACCGGCAGACCCTCTTCTTTCCGTCACAATGCCAAATGTATTCACAATTGCGCCGCGCTGGGAATACGAAGATGCGGACTATTCTTTCCCGGTCTCATTTATAGACGGCAGGAAAAAGGTTACAATCGGCCTGACGGGAAGAGTCGGGGCTTTTCACCTGGGATTCAGTAACTTTCTGGGGTTATTCAAAGGAGATTCGCGGGGCGGCTATGGGTATGCCGGTGTGTCGCTGTTCCACCTGAAGACGCGCGACTACCGCAAGAAAATCAAATGGAAGCCATCCTGGGATTGATTAAAAGCCGAAACCGGCGGTCAGCAATTTCACCAGCGCCTGTGAAAGCCACTGTGTAAATGTGCTCACCATTTTGTCGGAAACAGGTTCACCGGCCGCATCCGATTCTACATCCTTTTCTATATAAGACGCCCGCCCGGACTCAGCTTTCCTCTCTTCCTTTTTAATGATCGTCTCAGATTTCGAAGTCTTGCGGGTTATCACCACCTCTCTTTTTGCCTTAAGCATCTGTTGAGCTTTGCTCATATTATAGGCAAACCCAGTAGCGCCGGCCTGGGAGACTCCCATCACCAATATAAGCGCGAAAATTTTAAATGCTTTCATAGTCGCTTTCCGGTTTATCTTAACACTGACAAGTTGGTCTTTCCCGATTACCTGACAAAGATATAGGTTTTGTATGGTATTATGCAATACAAAGTACCTTGTTTTTAACGTTTTTTGTGAAAAGGTTTAAACATTAAGGAATTAAGGGCATTAAGCGCCATCTTAACCAGCCTTAATTCCTTAATGTTTCATAAAAATCTCCTCTTCCGTCGACGGGAAATTTCATTTGCTACACTTTAAAGATGCTTTCCCGGAGAAAAAGTTGCTCCGGCTTAAAAAAAGAATTTCGAATAAGAGCAAATATACGAAACGAAATACCCGGAATCCCGGAAATTAATCACAAAACCGGGCTTTGAACATGAATATTCATTATTTTCCCCGGTAAAATTTAACATCGCCTCATCGTCACCTTCCATCCAATGAAAACCCTTTCCCGTTCCTTCCTCCTGATCATCGCCGGGCTCTGTACCTTCTCCTGCTTCCGGGATACCTCCCGTCAGTCTGTCGAGCTTTCAAAAGGCACGTATGGATATGATGCCGCGTTTTTATCCGAACATCTCGATCATGTCACAGAGCTGACCAGCGAAGAAGGAGCACGTGTGCTCATCACAGGCGACTACCAGGGCAGGGTAATGACCAGCTCTGCCGGCGGCGAAAGCGGCAACAGCTTCGGCTGGATTAACTACGACCTGATCGCCGCAGGGAAGAAGGTGCCCCGGTTTAATCCCGTGGGAGGAGAAGAGAGATTCTGGATCGGCCCGGAAGGGGGACAGAATTCTTTCTATTTCAAAAAAGGGGACACTTTCGAATTTAAAAACTGGCAGGTTCCGCCCTCTATAGATACCCTTCCTTTTACGGTAGTTTCATCAGGCAAAAACAAAGTCGTCTTCTCCCATACTACCTCGTTGGATAACTATAACGGATCGAGGTTCGATCTCGAAATAAACAGGAGCATCACCCTGCTTGGCAGCAACGCACTTTCTGAAAAATTAGGGCAGGAGCTCCCGGCAAACGTGAAATGGGTTGCCTATGAGACGGAAAACACCGTAAAAAATGCCGGCAGGTCGGAATGGACCAGGGAGACCGGGCTGCTATCGGTATGGCTGCTGGGGATGTTCACTCCTTCCGACGAAACGGTAGCCATTATTCCTTTCAGGAACAGGCCTGATGCAGAGGATTTCATTACAGACAATTATTTCGGGCAGATTCCTCCCGACCGTCTCGTAAAAAAGGATTCTGTTCTGCTCCTGAAATGCGACGGCAAACTCCGGAGCAAGCTCGGGCTATCACCCCTGATAGCCAAGCCGGTAGCCGCCAGCTTTGATTACAAAAAGAATATCCTGACGTTTATCCTGTTCACCGTCAGCCGGGATGGCGACTACGTGAATTCAAAATGGGAAATACAGGATGAGCCCTATAGAGGTGACGCTGTGAATGCCTATAACGACGGCCCGCTCGAAGATGGCAGCCAGATGGGACCTTTCTACGAGCTGGAGTCATCTTCAGCCGCAAAACCTCTTAAACCCGGCGAAAGCCTCACCTACAAACAGGTTACCTGTCATATGGAAGGCGACTACCATGCGTTGAATACCCTGGCACAAAACCTTTTGGGTATCAGCCTGGAGGAAGCGAAGCTCCCGTAAGTCACGTTTTCCCGGCTCCCCCTCCGGGCGCTACCACTATTTCACCGTTATTTTTCCTCCGCCTGAATAGCTCTTCAGGTTCGTCTGGTACATGGCGTCTGCCGCGACAGGACCGGTCACGAACGTACCGGCCGATGTAACGCGGGCCTGGTAGTAAAATACTTTTTCAGCGGGAGTGGCCGTCACGAAATAGTGGATCCTGTCGTCCCGGATATCGAAATAGTCGGGCACGGCGGCATTCTTTATCCAGGCCAGATCCCTGGACGAGGTCAGGCGGGGATTTTCCACCTCGAACCCGGCAGGCAACAGATCGGTCACCACAACGTTGGGAACATCTATCCTTCGGGTGCTTGCCAGGGTAATCCTGACCACCACCAGGTCATTCTGACGAAACTCGCTGACAGTCTTCCCGTTCCGGTCCAGGTAATGTCTTCTCACCCTGAGGCCGTCGTCTTCCTCCGTGTACCTTCCTGACGCATCGAACCCGGAGGTTTCGGAAAACCAGTACACCCGCCCTTCACCCTGCGCCCTGATATTCAACGGCCCGTCAAGCAGCCCTGTTGTCAGCTTCAGCTCTTTCTTCCCGTCAAAGGTACCCAGGCTTTTCGACCCCGAAGACACTTCGGCCGTAGCTGTCGACGAGCCGGCGCTCCTGGCCACCTTTCCCAATCCCAGTACAGCAAAAACGGCCTCCTGGGTATTCAGGACGGCGGTTGAAGCTATCGCCTGGGACAACTGCCTGGCCAGGACGGGGATCTGCAGATTCTGCGGATCGGTGTCGATCAGCATATTGAGGATCAGCCCCAGGCTGCTGAGCGGGCTTACGTAAGCCTGATCCTGGAAATAATCATCTGCCTTGTAGCCTTTCGGTAAAAGCTCGTGGTAGCTCCTGGAGTCGCCGGCATAGTAGTAAGCGCCGGCAAGCAGGTAGCGGGCTTCATTTGTAAAAAGCTCCTGGTGCTGTTTGTAGTAGTTCATCATGGCCCTGTTGGCATTCCCGGTTGCAGCCAGTACATATAATGAATAGGCAGCTTCGGCAGGCGCCCGTTTCTTTACAATACGGCCCCCGTCTCCTTGCTGAATTGCCACATCCTCCGTTCCTGCACGGCCCGATTTAGCCGTGAGATAGGTGACTGCCGCCTGCAATACAGCCGGGTTTACCTCGAACCCGGCCCGCCTTGCCTCATCGAGGAACTGCAGCGCATAGGCAGAAACCCACCAGTCGTCTTTTACCCCGCCGGGCCACATCGTAAAGCCGCCGTTAAAAAGCTGCGAAGACTCTACTTTCCGGATAGCCTGCTGTACATTGAAGGCCGGGTTCAGGTCACTTTCTCCCCTGCTTACCATGTAGACAGGCACTCCCATACTCCTGACCAGGTCTCCGAAATACAACTGCGGAAATGCCTTGGAAACAGACTGCTCGAGGCAACCATGCGGATACCCCAGCAGCGTTGAGAGCGCCTTCCCGCCTTCCTGTACGAGCGGAGACGCGCTCAGCAGGAGCTGCGCGGCCGAGGTTTCGGGCATAAATCCCTGCGCAAGATTGACCTGCTTCGTCTCTCCGCCTTTGACCGTGCCGGAACCGGCAACCTTCAGCAACGGGGAAGCCGGTCTGACATTGAGATCATACTCCTGGGTAAAATTCTCACCGAAAGCACGGGCAGTGATCTGCACCTTTCCATTGCCTGGCTTCCCGGCGGCCTTAAGCCTGATCAGCACCCTTTGCTCGCTCCCTTCCGCAATCTCTACCGGCTGGTTGGAAAAGGAATCACTTTCCAGCGGGCCTTTCACAGTAACGGAAACGCTTCCTTTGGCGCTGCGCTTCTCCGAATTGGTAAGGGTGACCGGCATGATCAGCTGATCGCCCGGGGCCATAAACCTCGGCACTCCCGCGCTGATCACCAAAGGATCCGAAACACGGATCTGCCGCGACGCCGATCCGAAAGCCTGGTCTTTAAACGCTACCGCCATCACCCGTAAAGCCCCGCTGAACTGCGGGATATCAATATCAAATACCGCTTCTCCCTTCGAGTCAGCCTGCAGCAGACCGCTCCAGAATCTTACCAGGTTCCGGTTGCCGTTCCCCAACGGGTTGATCCTCCTTTCCAGGTTGTACCCGTCGCCGCCCGCACTGGACGCCGGGGCAAATCCCAACTCGGGAAACAACGAGGCATATAAATCCGATGCCTGTACTTCCAGCGCCCTCTTCCGGTAAAAATGCCCGTAGATGTCAGGAGTTGAAAAATTCCGTATCTGGAGAATCCCCTCGTCAACGACGCCAAGGGTGAGCTGGGCATGCGGATCCGTCTTTACCCTGATACGCTGCCTGGTCTTTGACCTGGAAACCTCCTCTGCCGTGATCTTCACTTTCATATTCCGTTCCTCTGATTCGACCATTACCGGCTCAAACCCGTGTGCTACGGTAAGCGGGATCTGATCAGCTCCCGAGGGGCGTATGAGGGTCGCCGTAACATAGACATTCGGCAGGTAGCCCTGCAATACCGGCAGTACCAGCTCCGCCGCTTTTTCCTTCGTATCGATGACCTGGTAGTGCAGTACCTCTCCCTGTTCTACTGTAACGAGCAGCTTGCCGTCGAAAGGCGCTTTAAACAGGATCCTGGCTTTTTCACCGGGGCGATATTTCTCTTTGTCCGTCCCGATCAGCACTCTTCCTTCATTGCTCACCTCAAAGGAAGAGTATTGTGTAAAACCAAATCCATAGGCATAATAAGTCACGGAAGTATAATGTTCCGCGCCCGGTCTGCGTATCCTGATCTCGTACTCTCCGGAGACCGTGGGAGTGTAACGGAAGGAGCCGCGGCCGCTGCCCAGCTTCAGGGTCTGCCCATAAACCGTTTCTTCCTTTCTTTTGGATTTATACTGCATCCGGCCGTCCCGCTTTTCGATCACCGTCTGATAGGTCACACGCACTACCTCGATCCCGGCAGATTCTCCAGGCCTGATCTTGCCGGAAGGATCTACGCTAAGGACTTCCGCCTGTACCGGCACATTGACACCTACATAACGATCCGGCAAACGTACGCCGTACAGCACCGGCTGGGTCGCTACCTCGAAAGCATGTATCCTGTTGACCGGTCGCCCGTTTTCATCAAAAACGGTTACGTAAATCTTCCCGTCCAGCATTCCGATATCCCTGTATGCCTCCGAAAGGGGAAAATCTCCTTTTGCTTTTCCGTCGGCATCAGTAACCCCCTGTTTCTTTATTCTTTCGAAGCTTACTTCGGCAGGAATTTCAAACTCGAACTCCGGAAAATCCTTCGCTTTGAACTGCTTCCTCCTAAGCTGGAGCTCCATTTCATAGGTCCGCCCCGATGCCGGGGGCCCGAACAGGTTGGTGGCGACGGCCTGAAGCGATACGGTTTCCCCGGAAAGATAGCGGGCTTTCCCGCCATTCAGATCCACCTTGATGCGGTCTGGTACGAACTCCTCGACATTGACAACCGACGAGGCAAGAAGCACATCGTTGGCATTATACAATTCCATCGTGTAGGCTCCTGTCAGGGACGCTTCTTCCACCTTGACCGAGACTTCGGCCGCTCCTTCCTTATTGGTGGTCTTAAGCCAGGAACCATACAATTGTCCGTTGGGCGTTACGAGTTTTAGCTTTACAGGAAGCTCTGCCATAGGCTTCCAGTTCTCTGATCTCATCACCGATACGAAATGCAATGTTTCTCCCGGCCGGTAAATATCCCTCTCCCCGTAAATAAATGCCTGAATCCCGGTAC
This sequence comes from Spirosomataceae bacterium, assembly GCA_037191015.1. Lineage (GTDB taxonomy): Bacteria > Bacteroidota > Bacteroidia > Cytophagales > Spirosomataceae > Ravibacter. Next base: position 99,530 of record JBBCKD010000001.1, on the reverse strand, counting down.
TGTTCGACCTCATGCCTTCCACTTCAAACCGCGATGTTTCCACCTGGCTGTCATTTACCGCCAGGTAATTAAAATCATCGTCGAGCGAAGCCGTCACCATTGCAAGCTTAAACCCCGGAGCCTTTTCCTTCAGCCCCGCTACATGGGCTACCCCGTCCGCATCCGTCATCATAGTATGCATTTCCTGGTTATTGGTGCTGATCAGGGTGATCTCCGCATTTTTGACGGGTGTTGCATCGTAAATGGAATTGGCAAATACCCATACATCGTCCAGGCCCTGCTTTACGATCAGGCCTATATCAGAAACCGACACCAGCTTCTGCGCAGAAAGATACATTGCATCAGTGGAGGCGACGCTGACGAGATAAACCCCTTTTCTCGCCTTCCCGTGCACTTCCGGCACCGCCAGGTTCAGCGCGCGCACCCCGCCCAGGACAGGGAGGTCTCCGGTCGAAACCTTCCGGTCGACCAGCACGTCGCTGTATTGATTGCCGTAGTCTTCCGAATAGTTGTAGCTTCCGTCAGGTCCCCAGGTCCCGTCTATCTCCGAGTAGTTTTCATATCTCCTGTTATAAAGGTAATACAGCAGGTTGTTGTCATATACCTTCGAGATTTTAACCTGGACCGAAGGTACATTCGTAATCTGCACCCCGATGTTGCGGTTCCCCTTCGTGCTCAGGTAGGTTCCTTTCTTGCTGGCAAACCGGATGGATTCGGGCATTTTCCCGAAAAAGAAATCCTGGGTCACCTCTTCCTGCAGCGTCTGTCCCAGCACACCCTTCAGCGTCTTGCCGATCTTAAGCACGTAGGTTTCAGTCTCCGAAAAATCGGCTCTTACTATAAAGCCGCTTTCCAGTGGCTCTACAGTGAAGGGGATCTGCGGCTGAAGCTCCAGGCTGCCGCTGATATTTTCAGGGACCAGCTCCTGGGAGGTCTCCACCTGCAGGTAACCCCGGTTATTCGCAAAGCCCGACGAAACATCCCCTACCTTCAGCTCGAGAGGTGACGCCAGCCGGAACTTCTTCGAAACGGTTTCCTTTGTTGTAAAGGACTCGTTTTCTATTTTAATACCCTTTCCCAGCTCTACCGTAAGATCTTCATCAGGCTCCGGGCTGCCCTGCACCGCCAGGAGCACCGACTCGGAAGACTGTGAAGGCAGGAACCTGTGCTCCAGCACAGTCTCTCCCCGGAGCACGCGGAGCCTTTGCCTTACACTTGCTTCATCCACCGGGTAGTTAAAAAACAGCTGCACTCTCGATTCCGGCCTTCCGCTGAGCGACGAAAGCGTCCACCAGTTTCTGATGCGTTTCAGGTCCAGGAAAGGCGTATGAAATGAAATAATATCTTTGCTTACTTTCAAACCCTGCGACTGTTCGGCGTGCTTCAGGATATGGGCGGTAATGCCCGCCTGGTAATCGGTAGCCGCTTTCAAAGGCCCTGCCGGGGAAAAAACCAGCTCATTCGGCGCGGTCCATTTAAATTTCCCGTTCATCTCAGGCTCAAAAGAAATAAACCGGGTAGAGTCCCAGACTCCCAGGAGATGCTCCGGCCATAGATTCCGGTTAAATGAAAATACCAGGTTCTGCAGGTTTCCCACCTCTTCCCCGAAGTTTTTCCCGATCACCCTTACCTCGTTCCGGTCTGAGCACCCGCTGAAGACAATGCTTATCAGCATCATAAACCAGATACCGCCCGGTCCGGAAAGCCGGCTGTTTTTCTTCTTTCCGCTGGTATGGTTTTCGGGATAAGATTCGGGGCACGAAGAATACGGGGCGCTCATATTTAGTTTGTTAGCAATGGGGACAATAAAAAGCTTAAAACAGTCCAATGTTAAAAACTTTTGATATTTTTGGTGCTATCGAATATACTATATCACACTTAGAAAAGCATAGTATAATAAGAAATGTTAGGGAGGCGTCGGGTAGGAGATGTGAGGCGTTAACTAAGAGGTGTGAGGTGCTTTGCAAATACGTAATTAAAACTCAATATCTGTTGATACGAATGAAAGCAAAAAATATTCTGGTACTGGTTTTCCTGGCCGTGGCCAATGTGGCAGTTTCCCAGACGGCGACCCCGGCCGATGCAGCATCCGCCGGTAAGGAGTTTCTCAAAGCAATAGAAGAAGAAAATGCCGGTGCGCTGAGATCGCTGATCGGAAGCGACTTTGTTCTCCTCAGCTTTGACGGACAGTCGGTAGACGGCGGTACACTGCTGGAAGCGGTGGGCAGCGGCTATGTAATCATTGATTCCGGAAATACATATAGCAACTACACCCGGCATTACCAGGATACCGGGATCGTAACAGGCATCTGGAACGTCAAAGGTTCCATAGAAGGACAATCCTTCAACAACAGACTCGCTTATACACTGGTCGTTGTAAAACAGGGCGGGGCGTGGAAAGTAGTTTCCGTGCAGCTTACACCCTCCTGATTTTTCCTGCGTGACCTGGTTTCTTACCATTTTCAAAGCAGTATAACCGCATGCGTCCTTTTCCTTTCCTCCTCTCCTCGCTTCTTACTTTAGGATTACTGTACATTTTAAATAATCCGCTGGGCGACGTCGTACCGATGCCGCTGGGCGCTTTTCTCAGTCCGCAGCATGGTTTCTGGCAAAATGCAGAACCTTCGGATGCAGATTTCAGCGCCTCCCTCGATATTCCGGGATTAAGAGATAAGGTAGAGATCTTTCTCGACGACCGCCTGGTGCCTCACATATTTGCACAATCCGAAGAAGACCTCTATACCGCCCAGGGGTATGTCCACGCCAAGTTCCGGCTTTTCCAGATGGACCTGCAAACCAGGGCTGCTGCCGGAAGGGCTTCGGAATTTGCGGGTCCCCGGGCGGTAGATTTCGACAAATCGCAGAGGAGGCTCGGAATGGTCTATGCCGCAGAAAATGCGCTGGCAGAAATGGAAAAAGACCCCTTGAGCAAAAAAATCTACGACGCCTACACAAGAGGAGTCAACGCCTATATACAATCTCTTGCACCGGAAGAGTGGCCCGTGGAATACAAGCTCCTGAATGCCTCGCCCGAGCCATGGAGCAACCTGCGTACTGCCCTGCTGCTTAAAATGATGGCTAAAATGCTGACCGGCGGCGCAGACAACGACCTGGGGTATACCAATGCCAGAACCGTATTTGAAGGCGATGCCTTCGACCGCGTCTACCAGGTAATATCCGATTCCCTGAGGCCGATTGTCCCGAAAGGTACCGTCTTCCCGGCCCCATCGGTAAAACCCGTTGCGCCGGCTACGGCCGACAGCCTTTACTTCAGCGGCCCCGCATCGGTAGCTTTTACGGAAAATTACAGGCCCGATCCGCATAACGGCAGCAATAACTGGGCGTTGGCCGGGAGTAAAACGCTCAGCGGTGCGCCCATTCTTGCCAATGACCCACATCTTGAGCTTTCGCTTCCTTCTATCTGGTTCGAGATCCAGCTTACAGACAGCTCGGGGACTTCATACGGCGCCAGCCTACCGGGCAGCCCTTTTGTGATCAGCGGCTTCAATGATCATATTGCCTGGGGTATCACGAATGCCCAGCGCGATGTAAAAGACTATTTTGAAATAAAGTTCAGGGACGGCAAAAAAGACGCTTACTGGTATAAGGGGGCATGGGAGCCCACAAACCTGAGAATCGAGGAGATTAAGGTGAAGGGCGGGGAAATCGTGTACGACACGGTCGCTTATACCGTGTTCGGCCCGGTGATGTTCGAGGCCGGCTTCCCCGACAAAACTACCGGAAGCCGGAACCTGGCAGTGAGGTGGATGGGGCACGAGGGCTCCAACGAGGGCGCCACTTTTTACCGGCTGAACAGGGCTAAAAATTACCAGGAGTACGTAAATGCCATCAGGACCTTTACCTGCCCAGCCCAGAATTTTATCTTTGCTTCGAAAACCGGCGACATCGCGATCTGGCAGCAGGGGAAGTTCCCGGCGCGATGGAACAAGCAGGGTATCTTCGTGATGCCCGGCCAGGACGACACTTATCAGTGGCAGGGATACATACCTCAGCATGAAAACCCGCACGCGGTCAATCCCGCCAGGGGCTTCCTGGAAAGCGCTAATCAACGCCCGGCCGATGCCACTTACCCCTATTACATACCGGGGGCCTACATCACCGCCCGCGGGATTGCCATTGAGCAGAAACTGGAAAAAATGACCAAAGCCACTCCTGAAGACATACGCCACCTGCTCAACGATTACGACAATATCACAGCCCGGGCAGCGGGTCCGGCATTGATAAAATTTACCAGTGAGCAACGGTTGGCTGAAGACACAAAACGCTACCTGGACCTGGTGAAGAAGTGGGATTTCCAGGCTGATCCCGGCTCGGAAGCCCAAACGGTTTACCAGGTATGGATGGATAGCCTCAGAGCCGAAGTGTGGAACGATGAACTTTCACAGGTAACTCCCAGAGCGCCCATGCCTGATGAGCAGGTACTTGTTGAATTGCTCCTGAAAGACTCTACTTCCGTTTTCTACGACGACATCAATACACCCGAAAGGGAAACGGCCAGGGATGTTGTCACGTCGGCGCTGAATAAGGCAGCCGGAAGGCTGGCGGCGGCCGAAAACGAAGGGAAACTGGAATGGGCGAAATTTAAGAATCCTTCGATCTTCCATCTCCTTAAAGAGGCATTACCTTCTTTCGCAAGACAAGGGCTACCCGTAGGAGGATACGGCAATACCATCAATGCGGTTACAATAAGCCACGGACCGAGCTGGAGAATGCTGGTACACCTTACCGATGAAACCGAAGCCTACGGCGTTTACCCTGCCGGTCAAAACGGAAATCCCGGGAGCAGGTATTATGACAATTTTGTCGATACCTGGGTAAAGGGCGAAATGTATAAGCTATGGATCATGCGGAAGGAAGATGCCGGCGATGCCAGGGTAAAATGGACAATTACATTACGCCAATAACACCTTTTTAATATGAAAATGATCCTAAGTGTCATACTTACCGTCTCCACGGCCTTTATACTGGGAGAATACCTTCCGTGGTGGTCTGTGGCCGTGGCGGCGTTTGCGGTCTCTCTCGTTACCAACCAGGCCCCGGGCGCTGCTTTCATCTCGGGTTTTCTGGGCATCGCCCTCCTGTGGGTTGCATACTCGTCGTGGATAAACCAGCTGAATGAATCCCTCCTGTCGGAAAGGATCGCCTCTGTCCTTCCTTTACAAGGCAGCTCGGTACTGCTCATCCTGCTGACCGGCCTCATTGGCGGCCTGGCGGGAGGATTGTCGGCCCTGACCGCAAGCTACCTGGTAAGGCCGAGAGAACGAAGGGTCGATTACCAGAATTATTATCGTAATAAAATGAGATAAAGGGTATCAATGTACCGCTTGTTTCCGGTGCTTTTGCCATAACCAGCCGATCCTTCCAAGCAGGAAAACCACCAATCCCGTCAAACTCCACCTTAAAAAACGGTTAAAGGCAAAATCCGTTACTTTAGATACATATTGGTTGGAGCCGGGATTATAATACAACTGTACTGATCTATTATTAATACCTTCCCTGTAAAGCTCTCTGTTCACTTCGACCTCATATTGAAACCGGCCGTCGTGAATCCATAAATAGTAGTGCCTGCGGTTTCTTGTCCCTCTCTTTATGTGATCACCCACTACCTTCACTTCCCTTGCGGGCAAGAGCTGATCCAGGTTTTTCTGGCCTTTTTCGTAATAATGCAGCGCAAAAATGCATAAGAGCGAAAATACAATGGCCGCTCCTTCCACGATATAGTACCTGATCGCTGTGTCGACCGCCTTTTTTGTTATCCTGAGAAGAGGAGGAACATTTACCGGCACAATCGGCAGATAGTATCTCTTCTCCGTTCGGGGCACGTCTTTCAACATGGACATGAGCGCCTGATAGCCGGGATGTGAGAACGTAAGATAGAGCTTCTCCCCGTTTTTGAGTACGAACTCATTTACCATTTCTATTAATCTTCCATCCCGGAAGACTGTATTGATCCGCCCGAAATCTTCCTTATTCAGGCTGTATTTTTCCCCTTGTGAATCCCATTCAATGATCCCTTTTCCCGGATCAAGATCAAGCACAACTCCTTTCATCATCCGGGTGTTGTGAGCACCGCCGATCCCGACAGCGGTTATCGGGAGAATAAGTACAAGCAGGTAAATCACCACAAGGCTCTCTTTCACCCCCGGCAAAATGTAGACCGGGTCTGCTTTCTGCGCCATAATCAATATGCCGGCAAAGATCAGCATTACCAGTGGCACACCCAGAAATAGTCCAAAAGTAATTTCCGACGCCGGGTTTCTCCCGGGTTCTATCCGGTAAGATGCTTTTTCAAGATGGGCAAGCGCAGATTGGGGCATCTTACGGCCTACCCGCCACATCAGGAAGATAAAAATGAAAAAGGGTACAAAAACGATGGCAAATACGATCGCTACATCCATTTACAAACAGGGATTATCCGGAATTCATCATCATGAAATATAAGAAAATTCCCGGAATTCTCCAATACCTGTGATGATCACGGATTACTATCCCTGGCCGGGAAACGGCTCAGTTTTTCCCTTCAAACTTTCCGAACCCTGCAGGAAGCTCTATGACTTTAAGATTTCTGAAATGAATTTCTGCGCCCTCCGATTCCAGGCACATATAGCCTTTTCTTTGCGTCGAACCGGAGATCCCGTTCACAAATTTGCCGTTTACCGACAATTTGATGGTCCCGTCGACACAAACCACTTCGTAGGTATTCCACTCCCCTCTCCCTTTACACCTGTTTTCGATTGATTTGCTGCGCCTCCCCCTGGGGTTATCGGGGATGGTCTCAACGCCTCCCGTCCCGAAAAGCTCGCCATGCACATACGCAACGGGTGGTTCGACACCGTCTTTCGTATTCAATTTTACCCAGTCGAGCTCAAGCATCTGGACCTCCACCCCGTCGGGCAGCCTGTTGGATCCCGGCACCGCATTGCTCCACATAAACATGCCGGAGTTCCCGCCCGGCTCCATATGCTTCCATTCGACATGGAGGATATAGTTTTCGTAAGGGAACTCGCTTCTTGCCACCCCGATCGGGAGCCCTTTGCAGACCAGGATACTGTCTCTTACTTCCCATGTATCTTTTCCCGTATTCACATCAAACCAACGCAGCGGCTTAGGCTTCGCGGAAGAAGAAATGCCGAGGCTTCGCTCCAGGGGAATGAGTTCACCGAAAGTAAAAAGGGGTTCCTGCCCCTGTCCGGTAACTGTCAACGCAGGGATCAACAGCCAGCCGCACAGCAGCAGGAACCTCCATGCCGGGGTTATTTTCCTAGATAGCTCCATCCTTGATTTCGTCGACAATCGAAGGATCCAGCAAGGTGGAGGTGTCTCCAAGGTTGGCTACATCCCCTTCTGCTATTTTGCGCAGGATCCTCCGCATAATTTTGCCCGACCTCGTTTTAGGCAATCCCGAAACAAACTGGATCTTATCGGGTTTGGCGATAGGACCGATGATCTGCGCCACGGTCGCGGAAATGTCTTTTCTCATCATCTCCGGCTCGTTAGGCTTTTTCTCTGTTATGACGAAGGCATAAATCCCCTGCCCTTTGATATCGTGCGGGTAACCGACGATAGCCGATTCGACAACGCCCAGGTGCATATTGATCGCATTCTCCACTTCCGCGGTCCCGATCCGGTGCCCGGAAACGTTCAGTACGTCATCCACGCGCCCGGTAATACGGTAAAAGCCGTTCTCATCTCTCAGGCAGCCGTCGCCGGTGAAATATTTCCCCGGGTAGGTTGAGAAATAGGTTTGCTTACAGCGCTCATGATCGCCATAGGTGGTCCGGATAATCCCGGGCCACGGGAATTTAATACAAAGGTTCCCGCTTACTTCGTTGCCTTCCTGCTCATTCCCGTTTTCATCGACGATCGCCGGCTGCACGCCGGGCAGCGGCAGGGTCGCGTAGGTAGCTTTTTCAGGCGTGAGACCGGCCAGCCCCGAGATCAGGATCCCGCCGTTTTCAGTCTGCCACCAGGTATCGACGATCGGGCACTTTCCTTTGCCGATATTCGTCTTAAACCAATGCCAGGCCTCTTCGTTGATAGGTTCACCGACAGAACCGAGCTTTGTCAGCGAGCTGAGGTCATGATCTTTGATGTATTGCAGGCCGAAGCTCATCAGCGACCGGATCGCCGTCGGCGCAGTATAAAGGATATTGACTTTATGTTTATCAACGATCTCCCAGAGTCTTCCCGCATCCGGATAAGTAGGTACGCCCTCGAACATCAGGGTGGTGGCGCCATAGCACAACGGTCCGTAGACAATATAGCTATGCCCCGTAATCCAGCCGATGTCTGCCGTGCAGAAATGAATCTCCCCGGGATTATATTGAAACACATTGGCAAAGGTATAGGTCGTGTACACCATGTACCCGCCGCAGGTATGGACCACACCTTTCGGTTTCCCGGTAGAACCCGACGTATAAAGGATAAACAGCACGTCTTCGGCATCCATTTCCTCTGCCGGGCACTTCGCCTCTACATATTTCACTTCCTCATCCCACCAGAGGTCGCGTCCTTTCAGCATAGACACCGGCGTCCTTGTACGCGTCAGGACCAGCACGCGCTCCACCGACGGACACGACTCCAGAGCGTGATCGACCGTTTCCTTCATCGGGATTACCTTCTGTCCGCGAAAAGCTCCGTCGGAGGTGATCACCATCCGGCAGCCGGCATCGTTGATCCGGTCAGAAATGGACTTAGCCGAAAACCCGCCGAAAACCACAGAGTGTATAGCCCCGATCCTTGCACAGGCCAGAACTGCTATAGCCAGCTCAGGTACCATGGGCAGGTAGATGCATACCCGGTCTCCTTTTTTGATACCGTATTTTTTCAAAACATTGGCAAGACGACAAACCCGGTCATATAAGATCTGGTATGTCAGCGTTACGGCTTCATCTTCCGGATCATTGGGCTCCCAGATGATCGCCGGCTGATTCGCTTTTTCCGCAAGATGCCTGTCGAGGGCATTTTCGGTAATGTTCAGCTTTCCGCCTTCAAACCATTTCACATTAGGTTCGGAAAAGTTCCAATCCAGCACCCGTTTCCACGGCTTTTTCCATAGAAATTCCTGCGCAACTTCCGCCCAGAACCCCTCAGGATCCTCCACGCTCTGTTTGTACGCTTCCTTGTACTCGTCGTAACTCGAAATTTTCATTGGTTAATCCTCTGAATAAATATAAACTGACAATAAAAAAGCTTTCCGGGATACTTTCCCTCATCCAGGGCTGACATCCGGGCTGCCAGGGATGATTAGTTGTATTCTTCCTTTAAAGAATAATACCCAAACAATGCAAAACCAAGCAAAATTGGTAAAAAAATTAAAATAATGATCGGCCAGAATATAGCTGCGTCTGCCGGAGTCCCGGCGCTGATCTCCCGGATTGCCGTAGAAACAATGTAATAAGCGGTCAGGATACTGAATAGAATCCATACAACCCCCAAAACCTTACGTATCGCACTCATCAGAAGAAAAAATTAAGTTCTTGTTTACCAGATTATTCGTTGTTATAACTGTTCTTGAGATAGACTGCGCCTATGACAAAACAGACGGCAGCCACTATAATGACATAGGTAAGTCCTGCGAGCGGATCGCCCGACGGGTTGGCTACCGTTTTGGAATCTTCAAAGAAACGCGTGGCGATCGCCGGCGTCAACCCTCCGAAGATACCGTTTCCTATGTGATAGGGCAGCGACATCGAAGTATACCGGATCCGGGTAGGGAACAATTCAACCAGAAATGCCGCGATCGGCCCGTATACCATCGTAACGAATATCACCTGTATGAATATCAGCAACACCATCATCCAGAAACCTGAATTGCTGAGTATCGTTCCTTTTACTGTATCCCCGAAAGGCTTCCCGTCAAGCTCCCTCCGGACTTCCTTCACCACCGTACTGTCCGAATAGGTGCGTGCAATGGTAATGGTCGCTATCTGCTTCGCCGGATCTGTCTCCCAGGCCGATGTTTCCCTTTCTATATTATACAGACCGGTGACTTCCGTCTTTTTCTCCAGGTCGGCAAGGTTGAACATCGCGGTATAGATGGGCCGGTAGAACAACACGCCCAGGAGCATCCCGGTAAGCATGATCCACTTCCTTCCTATCTTATCTGACAACCATCCGAAAAACACGAAAAAAGGAGTCCCCATCAGCAGGGCAAATACAATAATATAGTTAACCTGCACGTGGTCGATATTACAGGTTTTCTGTATAAAGGACATGGCATAAAACTGTCCTGTGTACCAGATCACGCCCTGTCCCATCGCGGCGCCGAATAAAGCCAGCAGCACCATTTTCAGGTTCTCTTTCTTCCCGAAAGATTCTTTCAGCGGATTGGAAGAGGTCTTCCCTTCCTTCTTCAGCTTAGCAAATATCGGCGATTCATGCATCCTCAGGCGGATGAAGATGGATACCCCCACCAGGATCGAAGACAGGAGAAAAGGAACCCTCCATCCCCAGTCGCGGAACAACTCCTCTCCCATAGTGGTCCGTGTCACTAGTATGACCACAAGCGAGACGAACAGGCCGAGCGTAGCCGTAGTCTGTATCCAGGAAGTATAGAATCCACGCTTGTTTGAAGGCGAGTGCTCGGCTACATAGGTAGCAGCCCCGCCATATTCCCCGCCCAGGGCAAGCCCCTGGATGAGCCTCATTAACAGCACCAGGAGAGGCGCGGCATAGCCGATCGTTTCGTAGCTGGGAATCAACCCGATGAGGAAGGTAGATCCTCCCATCAGGATAAGCGTAACCAGAAAGGTGTATTTCCGGCCTACGATGTCTCCGAGGCGGCCGAAAACCAGGGCTCCGAAAGGCCTGACAATAAACCCGGCTGCAAATGTGAGCAGTGTGTTGAGAAACGCAATCGTAGGGTTATCCTGGGGAAAAAACTTAACGGATAAAATGGTGGCAAGGCTACCGAAAATATAAAAATCATACCACTCGATGAGTGTTCCTACCGATGAGGAAGTGATGACCGTCCAGATACCGGTCTGCTTTTCTTTCGTCATTAACTATACTTTAAGGGTTAGGTTGTCGGTTCTTGTAAGTTATTTTAACAGATTTGGCCACAAAAATATGTTTCTTTGCCGGGTAAAATTGTTAATCCGGCCGGACATATCCAATTTATTCCTCGTTTTCTCTTTAAATCTTAAAGCAGGGCCGGATATACTGAGCGGAAAGAGACTAATTTACCTCTAACAGGCTTTTTCTATGGCCCCCGAATTCACCCCTCTGACTGACGACGAACTCCGCCTGGTCATGACAAATCTCGGATCGGACCCCGTTCAGCTGGCATTGAAGCTCCACGGGAAAACGGGTATTGACGGGCGGAAGATAATACAGCAGATCGTAGCCCGCCAGAAGGCTAAGGGCAAGCTCCCGGACTGGTATTCGTCGGACAAGCTTTTTTTCCCGCCTCCCGTTTCGGTAGAGCAGGCGTCGTCGCAGGCCACTGCGCGCTATAAAGCCTCCTTAGTCGCGGGAGAGCACCTTACCGACCTCACCACCGGGATGGGCGTAGACGCTTTTTACTTCTCAAAGCGGTTTAAGAAGGTAACCGGGTACGAGATCGATCCCCGGCTCGCTTCGATAACGGCATACAACCTGGAGGTACTGGGCGCTCTCAATGTACAGGTCGTGAACAGAAGCGGCGAAAACCCCGAACAGGTAAAGTCGGATTGTATTTTCATCGATCCTTCAAGGAGGGATGCTCAGAAAAGAAAGGTTACAGCCTTCGAAGACAGCAGTCCCAATATTCTTGAATTACTGCCCCGGCTGGCTCACCTGGCACCCGAGATCATGGTCAAATCATCGCCTCTGGTCGACATAGACCTGGCCATCTCGCAATTACAGTGGGTCAGCGAAGTGCATGTACCGGGGTACCAGAAAGAGTGTAAAGAGCTGGTCTTTATCCTGAAGCCGCATCTTCCCCGGCACGATCCGAAAATAAATGCGGTCGTGATCGACGAGGAAGGCACTCCTCTCCGGAAGCAGGCTTTCACGAGACAGGAAGAAGCCTCCTGCACGCCGGTCTACGGCGATCCGGCCGGCTACCTGTACGAACCGCATCCGGCTTTTATGAAGGCCGGAGGCTTCAATCTTATCGCCAGGACATATGGTTTGGTCAAAATAGCAGCAAACAGTCATTTATATACTTCTGAAGAGCTTAGAGCGGATTTCCCGGGAAGGATTTTCTCTGTAAAAGGAGTTGCCGATGCCACCCGGTTTTCGCCGAAAAACTGGCTGCAAGAGGCTAAAGCCAACCTCACTTTACGAAATTTTCCGTCCAATCCGGATGACCTTCGGAAAAAATGGCGTCTAAAGGACGGCGGACACGATTATTTGTTCCCCACCACGTTGGCTTCCAACAAGAAAGTGGTTATTATCACAAAAAGGATTGAACCCGGATTGTTTCATCAAACAAAATCTCAATTATGAAAAAGGAAATACTATTGGTTTTCGCCGCATCGCTTTTATTTATGGTGACTTCTGCAACAGCCCAGACTGTATCTCCGGCAAGGCAGACTATCAACAAAACTGAAATGGCGGGGCTTAACCTGGCAACCAGCATCCCTGAGAAACACCTGAAGGATTACTGGACCACCTACCTTTCAAAATACGGGAAAGTAAGATCAAAAAAAGGAGCTCAGACACTCGAAAAGGCTTATATCCCGGATATTTCGAAAAATTCGCTCACCCTGACCAGCGCCGTTACCAGCAGCAGGAACATTTCTACCGTCTTTCTCTCCGTACAGGACGGCAGTACTTCCATATCGAGCGCTTCTGATGCCGGCTATATGGAAACCGAACAGTTTTTAAAGCAGTTTCTTACCTATGCCACAGCACAGGAAGAGCTGCGGCTGGTCAAGGAAGACTTTTCCAAAACCCAGGACGAGCAGAAAAAGCTCGTGAGGGAAAAAGACCGCCTCACAAAAGAAATCGAAAAAACAGAGAAAGAATTACAGAAGCTTCGCGACGAGCTGGCCAAAAAGGATACCGAGCTGGCAAACTACAACACGATTCTTGAAAACAAGCAGAAAGGAGTAAAAGAAGTCGAGTCCAAGAACACCAACTAACTCCGGTCATTTTCCGCCGAACCTGAAATCCGCCTTTATCGTACAGGCCTTACGGAGCTTTTTCAGATAGTCTTCCCTCGGGATTTCTATCGCTCCGTACCGCTGTACGTTCGGGTTCATAAACTGCGTGTCCAGCAGCCGGTAATTGCCCGCTTTCAGGATTTGTATCAGGTAATGGAAAGCTATTTTAGAGGCATTGCTGACCAGGTGAAACATGGATTCACCAAAAAAAGCCGCACCGATCGATACGCCGTAGAGCCCTCCTACCAGCTTCCCTTCCTGGTAGCATTCCACGCTGTGGGCATATCCCATACTGTGCAGCTCGGAATAGGCCGCTATCAGTCCTTCTGAAATCCAGGTTTCCCGCTCGTATTTGCGGGGCGCCGCACAATACCTCATGACGGCCTCGAAGCGCTGATTGATCTTGACCTCAAAGAGGCCTCTGTTGAGAACGGGTCTGAGCGACCTGGATATTTTATAAACATCGATAGGAATAATTGCCCTGGGATCTGGCGAGTACCAGTACAATGTTCCATCCTTTTCCGCCATCGGAAAAACGCCATGAACATACCCGTAGATCAGGTCCTCTGCCGATACATCTTTCATTTGTACAAGGGTGGTAATTTATTAACTGTTAAGTGTTTGTAAAGTTTCTTGCTTCAGTATTGCCATCTGCGCGGCCGACGTGCGGGGTCGCTGACACCTGCCGCCGGTTGCTCATGACTATCTTCATATAGGTATAGCTTAATGTCAATCAGGAACAAACGTTTCTCCTTATCCCGGGTTCATCCCGTTACGTTTATACCCGGTTTCACCGGATGCCCCGGAGGTGCAATTAAGAGCTTTTTTCCAAGAGCTTAAAAATTTTTTAACATTTGCTCTTGCAGTAACGTTTTTTTTATGACATTTGTATCGATTTTCAATAATCGAATCGATGAACAACAACGGGTCACATAGCGTTTTCCATACTACCCCCTTCCGATTCAGGCCGTAAGGCCATGTTTATCTCTTTTACCTACGCGGTAAATATTCTTCGCCTTCTTTTTAGTCAAGTTTCTTAATTAATATCCGTGGATTACGGATGGGGTTTTTTATCCTGTTGTTAATCAATCCATGAAAAATTCTGAAAAATTCGGCAATCAGTTTATAGTTCAAATTGCCAACGAAGATCATCTCCACTATGCGGAAACCATTTGCGCAGAAATGGAGGAGAGCGCCAAAAAGCGTGGTACGGGAATAGCCAAGCGTTCCCCCGTTTACCTGATGGAGAAAATGGTGGAAGGGAAAGCTATCATTGCGACCAATACAAAAGGGGAATGGGTGGGATTCTGCTATATAGAAACCTGGGAGCACGGCAAATTCGTAGCCAATTCCGGCCTTATCGTACATCCGGACTTCCGTCAGAGCGGGATTGCCAAGGCGATCAAGACGAAGGCCTTCGAGCTTTCGCGCTTTAAGTATCCCGAGGCCAAGATCATCGGAATCACCACCAGCCTGGCGGTCATGAAGATCAATTCCGATCTGGGTTACGAGCCGGTGACGTTCAGTGAATTGCCGGTAGAGGAAGGGTTCTGGAAAGGTTGCGCGAGCTGTGTCAACTACGACATTCTGACCCGCACCAATCGTAAAAACTGCCTTTGCACGGGTATGATGTATGTGGGTGCCGAGAAAAAGGAAGAGAAACCCAAAAGTACATGGGATTTCCTGAAAGAGTCTGCCCTATACGAACGCCTCTTACGCATCAAGCAAAAAGTAATGCTGCGAAGGAACGACGGAAAAAACAACAAAAACAGTCCGGAGGCTGTTGCAACACATTAGTTGCTTCAACACAAAGTTTGTTTGCCTTATATACGACCTCACCGACTGTTTTTTCAGAAATTCGGTGAGGTCTTTTAATTTTGTGAATTATCCTGCGTAAGGTCTTTACAGGCCTGTTACTTAAATTCGATCAAATGTCTCAACCAAAAGTAGTTTTAGCATTCAGCGGAGGTCTTGATACCTCTTTTTGTGTCAAGTATTTAAGTGAGGACCGCGGCTTCGACGTGTACTCGGTCCTGGTTGATACCGGCGGGTTTTCGGAGGAAGAGCTCGATGCCATAGAGAAAAACGCCTATTCCCTCGGGGTTAAAGAACATACTACCATTTCAAAAACAGATTCGTATTATAACGACTGTATCAAATACCTGATCTTCGGTAATATACTGAAAAACAACACCTACCCTCTTTCTGTCAGCGCGGAGCGGATTTTCCAGGCCGTAGCGGTTGCGGAATATGCGAAGGAGATCGGCGCCAATGCTATCGCGCACGGGAGTACCGGCGCCGGCAATGACCAGGTCCGTTTCGATATGGCATTCCGGATCATTGCGCCGGAAGCTGAAATCATCACGCCCATCCGCGACCTGAAGCTGTCGCGCGAGGCAGAGATAGAGTATCTTATCAAAAAAGGGGTCGATAGGCCCTGGCATAAATCGGTATACAGTATCAACAAGGGCTTATGGGGCACTTCTGTCGGCGGTAAGGAAACCCTGACCTCACATAGCTATCTGCCGGAAGAGGCGTGGCCGACACCTGTCTCAAAATCGGAGCCGGAAAAAATTACGCTCCATTTTGAAAAGGGCGAGATCACAGGCCTGAATGGCGAGATCTATGAATCGCCGGTAAAGGTAATCCAGAAGCTGGCGGAGCTGGCCCAGCCTTTCGGTATCGGCCGGGATATTCATGTCGGCGATACCATTATCGGCATCAAGGGCCGCGTTGGCTTCGAAGCTGCTGCGCCCCTTATCCTGATCAAGGCCCACCATACCCTGGAAAAGCATGTCCTTACCGAGCAGCAGCTCTACTGGAAAGAGCAGCTTTCCAACTGGTACGGGAGCCTGCTCCACAAAGGACAATTCGTAGAGCCGGTGATGCGCAATATCGAAGCCTTCCTGCGCGACACCCAGGACCATGTTTCCGGGAAAGTCCACGTGCATCTTGCCCCTTACCGGTTCCATATCGAGGGGATCGAGTCGCCGTATGACCTGATGTCGCCCGTGTTCGGCAGCTATGGTGAGATGAACAACGCCTGGAGCGGTGAAGATGTAAAAGGCTTCTCCAAAGTGGCCTCCAACCAGAATGTGATCTACGAAAAAATCAAAGAGCTGGCCGGGCAAAAGTAACTTAACAAGCCTTGAAAGGGCGTCATCTCCCATCCCGGGGTGCAGCCCCGGGGTTTACCAAGCAGACATGACCACAATCAGTCATCACAATCCTATACAGGCAGGTATAATCGGCGCGGCCGGCTATACCGGGGGCGAGCTTCTCCGCATTCTGATCAACCATCCGGGTGTATCCGTCGCTTTCGCCCATAGCAACAGCCAGGGCGGGAAGAAAACAAGCGACGTACATACCGATCTATTCGGCGACACGGACCTGGAGTTCAGCAGCGCACCGTTCTCCACGCTGTCTGACCGGCTCGCCGACAACGGCGTGCTTTTTCTCTGCTCGGGACACGGCGCTTCCAGCAGGTTCCTCGCAGAAAATGCAGTACCTTCAGGGGTAAAAATCATCGATCTGAGCACAGATTACCGCGATGAAGCGGAAGGATTTGTATATGGCCTCCCGGAACTGCTGCGTGAGACCATAAAGACTGCGGATAAAATAGCGAATCCCGGCTGCTTTGCTACCGGTATCCAACTGGCCCTTCTCCCTCTTGCCGAAAAAGGCCTGCTGACCGACGAAATTCACGTCAGCGCAGTAACAGGGAGCACGGGCGCCGGTCAGTCGCTGAGCCCGACCACCCATTTTTCATGGCGTAACAATAACCTTTCGGTTTACAAGCCTTTTACGCACCAGCACCTTGCAGAGATCAATATGAACCTCCGGAGGCTGCAGGCCGGCTTTGCACAGCCTATCCGGTTTATCCCCTATCGCGGAGACTTTACGAGAGGCATTATTTCGAATGTCTATACCGCTTTTACGGGTACCATCGCGGAAGCCAGGCAGCTCTACAGCGATTTTTATAAAACACACCCGTTTACCCATGTGAGCGCCCAGCCGATCGATCTCAAGCAGGTAATCAATACCAACAAGGTATTGCTGCACCTGGAGCTGCACGACGGCCGGCTGCTGATTACCTCTATAATTGACAATCTAACCAAGGGAGCATCGGGACAGGCTGTTCAGAACATGAACCTGATTTTCGGCCTGCCGGAAGACACTGGTCTCAGACTCAAGGCTCCCGCATTTTAATTCTGAAAACGTCATGTCAAAACTATTCGATGTTTATCCTCTTTATGATATAGAGCCCGTCAAGGCGCAGGGCAGCTACCTGTGGGACAAAAATGGCGTCCGGTATGTGGATCTGTACGGCGGGCACGCAGTGATCTCGATCGGTCATACCCATCCTCACTACGTCAGCAAGCTTACTGAGCAACTACAGGCAATAGGGTTTTATTCCAATTCGGTCCATATTCCGCAGCAAAAGGAGCTGGCCGACAAGCTCGGAGCGATTTCCGGCTATGATTCCTACCGGCTATTCCTGGTCAACTCAGGCGCTGAGGCTAATGAAAATGCGCTTAAGCTGGCATCGTTCCATACGAAAAGGAAAAAAGTAGTAGCCTTCCGCAAAGCCTTTCACGGCCGTACTGCAGGAGCGGTGGCGGTCACAGACAATCCTTCTATCGTTGCGCCGCTCAACTATGCCGAACATGTCTCTTTTCTACCTTTTAACGATACCGAAGCCCTCCGGCAGGGGATTACGGAGGAGACCGCCGCAGTCATCGTAGAGGGGATACAGGGAGTTGGCGGGATACAGGTAGCCGGTGAAGATTTTCTGAAAGCCCTCCGGGAAAAATGCGACGAAACAGGCGCTATCCTTATCCTCGACAGCGTACAATGCGGGTACGGGCGTTCGGGAAAATTCTTCTCGCACCAGTTTAGTGGTATCGATCCCGATTTAATAACCATGGCCAAAGGTATGGGCAATGGTTTCCCGATCGGCGGTGTGCTGATTTCACCTAGATTCGAGGCTTCTTATGGGCTGCTGGGCACCACCTTCGGGGGCAATCACCTGGCCTGTGCGGCAGGCATAGCGGTCCTGGATGTCATTAAAGAAGAAAACCTGCTGGAAAATGCCCGGGAAATGGGCTCTTATCTCTGGAAAGGGATCCAGGAGATCGGCGGCTATAAAGAGCTGCGCGGCCGCGGTCTCATGATCGGTATAGAATATGATTTCCCGGTTAAAGAGCTACGGAATAACCTGTTGTTCAAGCATAAGCTGTTCACGGGTGTTGCCGGGGCCGGTACCATCCGCCTGCTGCCTTCTCTTGCCCTCGGGCGCGAAGAGGCCGATCTTTTCCTGGAAGCGCTCAGTAAGGAGACAGCCGCCCTGGCCCTGATATAGGACGCGAAGATCCCTGTACCTGATTTTTTGTCTGAATATTTTTAACCTTTTCAAAACCAGTGCTTTTCTTTCCTGAAATATTGCCTGTTGTATCATAACTTTGCCGATCGCCGACGGCTGATCGCTCATAGCTACTTTTACATGAACCACTTTCTATCCGTACACGACGTAACCAATATTAACGATCTTGTTGCTGCCGGCCTGAAGGCAAAATCGGATCCTTTTGCCGGGCAGCACCTCGGGAAGAACAAAACCATCGGCCTGCTGTTCTTTAACCAGAGCTTCAGAACGAGGATCAGTACTCAGAAAGCCGCTGAAAACCTCGGATTGAAGGTTATTTCCCTTAACGTAGGGTCAGACAGCTGGGGATTGGAAATGGAAGACGGGGTCTTTATGGACGGGAACAAAGCCGAGCATGTAAAGGAGGCTGCCGCCGTAATCGGCAGGTTCTGCAATATCGTCGGAGTCCGCTCCTTTGCCGGCCTGGAAGACCGGGAGTCCGACTATGCCGAACAGGTCTTTCACCAGTTCAAAAGGTATGCGGGGGTTCCGATAGTCAACCTAGAATCGGCTACCAGGCATCCGCTGCAGTCACTTGCCGATTGTATTACCATCGCCGAATTCAAGCCCGTTGAGCGCCCCAAAGTAGTTCTGACCTGGCTTCCGCATATCAAGCCTCTTCCGCAGGCCGTAGCCAACTCCTTTGCCGAATGGATGAACAGGTCGGATGTGGAATTTGTGATCACGCACCCCGAAGGCTACGAACTTGCGCCCCAATTCGCTGGAAATGCCCGCGTTGTCTACGACCAGCGGGAAGCGCTCGAAGGCGCGCACTTCGTTTACGGCAAGAACTGGTCGTCCTATAGCCGGTACGGACAGATACTGACCGACGGCCGTGGCTGGGAGATAACGGAAGAAAAAATGGCGCTGACCGATAACGGCTATTTTATGCACTGCCTCCCGGTCAGGCGGAATCTGAAAGTAACCGACGGCGTCCTGGACAGCCCGCAATCCCTGGTGATCGAGCAGGCTGCCAACAGGGAATGGTCTGCCCAGGCAGTACTGAGAGAGATCCTGTCGGGGCTGTAGGGCTCTACCTGCTAATATCTTCCGTGTATTTTCTCGGATCATAACCCTTGGCAAACAAGGGATACTGATCGAATATTTTACGGACTACATTCCGGTAATAGTTATTGGGATTTATCTCATTCCCGAGAATTCCCGATGCATAACCCCGCCAAACCACCTGGTCGGAACCGGCGTCGATCAGGGAAACGATCAGGGTGCCTTTCTCCAGCGCGTATTTAACGGGCTCATACCTGAAGCTGTCGTTTTCCGTATCTACCCAGGATTTTATAACCGGCTGCATATACCCCTGGTAACGCAGGTTATCGTAGAAGATCCCGTAATTGACCAGAAGCGTAGGCTCTTCCGCAGTAAGCTTATATCCCCTGGCCTGCATCTGCCTGCGGATAGCCTCGTATATCTCCGTACAGAGGTTATTGGTATCGCGTTCGCATTCCAGGAACGTATAGGTGGAATAACTTTTGAAGTTGGTTTCGTAGCTGTAGTCATGTTCAACAAACACTTTCCTGGCATTCGAACAGCCCGCCAACGCAACCAAAACGCCAGCGGCGAAAACATAAAATAAACGCGAAAAGATCATCGGGACAAGAGTATTAAGTTGGCATAATTTAGGTTACTCAGGATTTGAAGCTAGTAAAGCTAAGAAAATGACACCTGAATGTCAATAGCCTGATTATGATTTAATTATTATGCCTTCTGTCGTTTCCGCAAAATTATTAAACCGGTTCGTTTTAAATTTCCCAATATTTATTTGTACCGGTTATTCCCGCCCTCTCTCCGGTCACCCTTTTTGATAGTATACGATCGCCTTTCTCATTTCAGCCGGAGTAACCACGACATCGTAAGCACAGCTTCCGGATCCGTCGGGAAGGGAAAACCGGATCTCTTTTCCACGGTTTTTCTTGTCCTGGCGGGTCAGCGCAAGTATAGGCTCCACATCGGCATCCTCTATCCCGACAACGCCATACACAGAGAACAGGAATTCTTCAATCTGTAAAAAAAGTTCTTTCGAAATCAGTTTACGGCTGTAAGAAAGGTAGGCCTCCATTAGCATTCCTACGGCAATCGCCTCTCCGTGAAGGAGCTGCTGCGACCGGGGCTTCTCTAAAAACTGCGTTTCCACCGCATGCCCTAGCGTGTGCCCGAAATTCAATATCTTCCTGAGCCCCTTCTCTTTCGGGTCTTCTTCTACCACCTTAGACTTGATCGCCACCGAATGAGCGATCAGCTCCGGCCAGTGCTGGTCTTCAAAATCGGTTTTCCGGATCTCTTCCCATTTGGACCCATCTGCGATCAGGCAATGCTTAATGATCTCTGCAAAGCCCGACCTTAGCTCGCGGACCGGCAAAGTCTGTAAAAAAACAGGGTCTATCAATACCCGGAGCGGCATTGAAAAAACACCCAGATGATTTTTAAGGCCCCGGAAATCGATTCCCAGCTTCCCGCCCACGCTGGCGTCCACCTGCGACAGCAACGTAGTAGGCACCTGGATAAAATCTATACCCCGTTTGTATATCGAAGCGCAGAACCCACCCATATCACCGATCACACCTCCTCCGACGTTGATAGCCAATGCGTGCCTGTCGAGCCCGGCATCGGTCATCGCCTGCCATATCACCTCGCATGAATCCAGGGTCTTGTGCACCTCACCGGCTTCCACCACCACAAGGCGATGCTTCGGCAGCAACGGCTTCAATACCGGGTAACAAAAACGTTTGGTCCTCGTATCAGCAATCACGATGATGCCGGAGTAGCCGCATTTTTCCAAAAGCCCGGGGAGTGTTTCGGCCAACGGCCCGATCGAAATGCTAGGATTCATATACTATCTTAAAACTGGACGAAAATGCTGCAAAGATAGCACAGAGTAAATAACCCCTCACTTTAGAATGTCTTTATTGACGAATGATTATATTCCCGGGGATTTAGGTATCAGGAGAGAGCAGGATAAATACAGCCTGCCTATAAGCAAAATTTGTATCTACATTGTCCTAAACTTATGATCATATGGTGCGGAAAGCTTTTAAAATGCAGTTGTTTGAAGGATTTGAGCAGGAATATAAGAGAAGACATGACGAAATATGGCCGGAGCTCGAAGCCCTTCTCAGGGAAAACGGCATCTCCGGTTATTCCATATTCCTGGACAAAGAAACGCTGACTTTATTCGGTGTAATGGAGGTTGCCGACGAAGTCGCTCAGGAAAGTCTGGCCGAACACCCCGTCATGAAGCGCTGGTGGGCATATATGAAGGATATCATGGCCAGTAACCCCGATAATTCGCCGATCAGCAAGCCGTTGGAAAAAGTTTTTCATATGGAGTGACTTTTCAATCTTATACAGACGATACATCTTATCAACTTTGAAAATGATAACAGAAGAACAGATTCAAACCCATAACTCAGACCGGCAGGAAGACCACTCCCTCAGCTGGTTCAATTTATCCCGCCAGCTTGAAAAACAGGGCCTGAATACCGATGAGCTGGTAAAGAAAGTAGCTGATTTCCAGGTAGCAATACCAAGCTGGGCTTTAGGGACGGGAGGCACCCGGTTCGGGCGTTTTCCCGCCGGAGGCGAGCCCCGGTCGCTCGAAGAAAAAATATCGGATGTAGGCCTTATTCACCGGCTCAACAGGTCGTCCAATAGTATTTCAATTCATATCCCCTGGGACATTCCCGGGGATGTCGGCGCCATACGGGAGCTCCTGAAGGCAAACGGGCTTGTCATCGATTCGGTCAACTCAAATACCTTCCAGGATCAGAGAGACCAGGAATTTTCCTATAAATTCGGCTCCCTTTGTCATACGCAGCCGGAGGTCAGGAAACAGGCCATCGACCACAATATACAAGTGGCCGAAATCGGACGCCAACTGAGCGACGAGTGCAAAACTTTAACTATATGGCTGGCCGACGGCTCCAACTTTCCAGGCCAGCATCATTTCCGGCGTGCCTATCAGCGCACATTGGATGCCATACAGGCCATTTATGCGGGTATCCCGTCAGACTGGACGACGCTTATCGAATACAAACCCTACGAGCCTTATTTTTATTCGATGGTTATCCCCGACTGGGGCACCTCCTACAGCCTGTGCCAGCAAACGGGCGACCGGGCGCAGGTCCTTGTAGACCTGGGCCATCATCTGCCCAATACCAATATCGAGCAGATCGTGGGGCGCCTGATGCATTTCGGAAGGCTCGGCGGCTTCCACTTTAACGGCTCCATGTACGGAGACGATGACCTGACGACCGGCGCGATCAAGCCCTACCAGCTCTTCCTGATCTTCAACGAGCTCGTGCAGGGAATGAACGATCCGGCGGTCAAAAATCCCCCGCTCGCCTGGATGATAGACGCCAGCCATAACACGAAAGATCCGGTAGAAGACCTGATCCAGTCGGTGCAGGCCATTAAAACTGCATATGCAAAAGCACTTCTTGTAGATACAGAAGCGCTTTTTTCTGCCCAGGAAGAAAATGAGGTAGTAAAGGCGCAGGAAATAATGCAGGCCGCATTTGAAACCGACGTGAGGCCTCTTATCGCGCAATCCAGGCTTTTGTCGGGCGGTGCGCTCGATCCCCTGGCCCTATTCCGGGAAGCGGGTATCAGGAAGCAGCTGATCCGGGAAAGAGGCCGGTATGCAATTGCTACCGGGCTTTGAGTATTCCGGCCGGTCAATAAAGATTATTTAAATTCAGATCGATATTCGACGCAAGATTCCTATATTGATCGGATGTCTGATCTCGGTTATCAGAGATCGGGAAATCACATTTCTATCCCGGCAACAATCGGGGCACATTAACTTTTATAAATATGAATATAACGGTGGTTTTTGATATAGGGCGTACAAATAAAAAGTACGTTCTGTTTGATGAAAACTATGGCGTCGTAGAGGAATTTTCCGAATATCTTCCTGAAACAGTCGACGAAGACGGGTTCCCCACGGAAGACCTGCAGCTACTGACAGACTGGGTCCGCGGCAACTGGAAAAAAATTATCGAAAACCCCGACTATACCGTAAGAGCTGTGAACGCTACAGCTTACGGCGCCAGCTTTGTGCACCTGAATGAAAGCCACAGGACAGTCGGTCCGTTATATTCCTATCTCAAGCCGTTTCCTGAAGAATTCAGCAGGCAATTTCATGCCCGTCATGGCAGCCCGGAAGATATCGCTATCCAAACCGGCTCGCCCGACCTGGGCTTTCTCAACTCCGGGAAACAGATCTACTGGCTCAGGTATGCGCGTCCCGAGCTTTTCAGGGAGATCAGGACGTCCCTGCATCTGCCTCAGTATATCATTTACCTGCTCACCGGCCGGAAGGTAACAGACTACACTTCCATAGGTTGCCATACCGGATTATGGAGCTTTGAAATGATGGACTACCATCCCTGGGTAAAGGCCGAAGGCTTTCATAAGCTGTTTCCGCCCACCATCGCCGCGTCGTCGTTCATCAGCCGGCAAAACGAGGGTATGATACAGGCAGGCTTCGGGCTGCATGACAGTTCGTCGGCTCTGCTCCCCTACAAAATATCATTTAAAGAATCGTTCATCCTGGTTTCGACCGGTACCTGGTGCATCAACTTCAATCCTTTTAACGCGAGGCCGCTTACTTATGACCAGCTGGCCAGCGACTGCCTGCACTATATGAGCACTGAAGGCAGCGGGGTAAAAGCCTCCCGCCTGTTTGCCGGAAGAGAACACGACGAACAGGTGGAACGGATCGTGAAGCACTTCGGCGTACCCGCCGATTTCTTTAAATCGCTCGACTTCGTCCCTGAACTGGTCGAAAAGGAAGTAACGCCTTTTTACACGCTTACGATGGAGGGCAATGGCCCGCGCCCGGAGAAACAGGAGGGTACCTGGGACGTAAGTGCATATGCAACCGCTGAAGCGGCTTATCACGGCCTGATAAAAGGACTTACAGAGCTCCTTTTCCTATCCCTCGATCTGATCAGCGTCAACGATGTCAAATCCATCTACATCGATGGCGGATTTGCCCGGAACAAGATATTTACGAAGCTCATCGCCAGGAAATACCCGGACCACCAGGTCTATACAGCTGAGCTGCCCCAGGCTACGGCGCTCGGTGCAGCTTTGCATGTGACCAGGCCGCAGTTTTTTGACTTTCCGGGTAGAATTTCGATCGTAGAGCCCTGACGATGAGACGGTGAAATCAGGGCTTCCTGTCAAACAGGAGCCGCCTTCCGGTTTTCGAGAGGTCAAACTTTCCTTCGGCATATGCAAGATGCCCCGATACCCATGTGTGCGTTATTTTCGAATGCAGGACAGTATCCGTAAAAGGCGACCATCCGCATTTCGATTCCAGGTCTTCCTCCCGCACCACGGTCTCCGAATCAAGGTCTGCCAGCACCATATCGGCCCAGTACCCCTCGCGCAAATAGCCGCGTTCCCTGATCCGGAAGCAGTCGGCTACCGCATGGCTCATCTTCTCGGCTACTTTTTCAATTGAAATTTTACCCTGTCTGACGAACTCCAGCATGAGCGGCAAAGCATGCTGCGTAAGCGGCAGACCGGAAGGAGCCTGCCAGTAATGCTGCGCCTTTTCCTCCCGGGTATGCGGCGCATGATCGGTCGCTATTACGTCGATGCGGTCGTCAAGCACAGCCGCCAGTATCTGGTCTTTATTAGGTAATGCTTTAATAGCGGGGTTACATTTGATCCGGCTCCCCAGGCGGCGGTAGTCTTCCGCATCGAACCAGAGATGGTGCACGCAGGCTTCCGCTGTGATCCGCTTCTCGGTCCCGTCGGCCAGCACGATTTTCCCGTCCTTCCTGAATCCTTTCCCGAAAAGGTCTGTCTCCACGCCGGTTGAAATGTGGAGGATATGAAGCCTTGTCCCGAATTTCCTGGCCAGATCCACTGCAAATGACGAGGATTTATAACAGGCTTCTTCATTGCGGATGAGGGCGTGGATGTCGTAGGGCACATTATCTCCGTATAATTCCCGGAAATGCTCCATCCTGGCTTTCACGGTAGCCTCGTCTTCACAGTGGGTGGCGATCAGCATAGGAGCCTGCGCAAAAAGCCGTTCCAGCACACCGGGAGAATCAACAAGCATATTCCCGGTCGACGAACCCATAAAAACCTTGATCCCGCACACATCTGTTACCGATGTCTTAAGCACTTCCCCGAGGTTGTCGTTAGACGCGCCCATGTAGAACGAGTAATTGGCAGGCGACGTCTCCGACGCAATGTCATATTTATCCTGCAGTAAGCCCTGCGTCAGCGTATTAGGCACCGTATTGGGCATTTCCATAAACGAGGTAGTTCCACCTTTGACTGCTGCGCGGGCCTCCGTAGCTATCGTCGCCTTGTGCGTAAGGCCCGGCTCACGAAAATGAACCTGGTCGTCTATGACGCCGGGCAGCAGGTATTTACCTTTAGCGTCTATAACTGTCGCCGCGTGATGGTTCTGTAAATCGGTACCGATTTTTTCGATACGCCCGTCTTTTACCAGGACATCACAAAACACGGAGGTTCCCTCGTTAACAAGATTGCAGTTGAGTACTAAAAAATCCATATCTGGAAAACAAAATTTCAGGACTAAATCGTTCTGGATACAAAATAGCCGATAAAGCTACATATTCCCGTTGAAAACTCTTACGGAATAACGCGAACCGCCCCGAAATTAAGACCGGCATTGCAACCTTTTACCTCCTTATATGGTCTTAATAAAAACTGTACGACTATGAACAAGATCTACACCCTGCTTTTGGCAGCTCTTTCCCTGTCTGGCTGCAAATATCACGATCGCGACAGATGGAACCCTGCTTTCGACGGTACGGCTTACCGGCCTGTCTATATGAGCGAAGAAGAGGTAAGCAATATCACATTCCATGCCGGCGAAAAACTGGTTGAACCGGGTAAAATATACCTTCTCGAACCATTCCTGTTCATTAATGAAAAAGGCAGGGGAATTCACATCATCGACAACAGCGATCCTGGCAACCCGGAAAATATTTCCTTCATTTCCATTCCTGGCAACTATGATATGGCAGCCAAAGGAAACTGGCTGTATGCAGACAACTATACCGATCTCCTGGCATTTGACATCTCGAACCCGAGGGAGGTCCGCCTGGCAAAACGGGTATCCGACGCAGTTCCGGTCCGCGACTTCCCGCCCCATAACGAGATTTATTTTGAGTGTCCGGACCCTTCGAAAGGCACGATTGTTGCCTGGGAAAAAGTAGATATGTCCGTCAAACCCAAATGCTGGAGATAAAAGCACATAAACCCATACTACCTATGAAAAAGACACTCAAACTTCTCTTCGTTTTACTGGTTGCGCTCACGGGATGCGAGGCCGATAAATCGGGCACCGTCGATCCCCAGTCCGGGAAAGGCGGCTCAATGGCCCGTTTTGCCATCACCGGGAACTCGCTGTATATCGTAGACGACCAATCGCTCCACTCCTATGATATTTCTGCGCCTGATAATCCGCAAAAAAGCGGCAGCAAAAGCCTGGGCATAGGCATCGAAACTATTTTTCCCTATCAGAACAACCTCTTTATCGGGGCGCAGGACGGCATGTATATTTTCAACAACGCCGATCCGTCCAATCCGCAACTGATTTCCAAATACCAGCATGTTCAGTCATGCGATCCGGTCGTTGTGCAGGATAACTACGCCTACGTAACCCTTCGCGGCGGTTCTACATGCCGTAACGGTGCGACTACGAACAGCTCGCTCGATGTGGTTGACCTGTCTGATCTGGCCAACCCCAAAATACTGCACACGCAAAATATGCTCACGCCATACGGACTGGGGGTTTCAGGAAAGCTTCTTTTCGTATGCGACGGGACACACGGTCTTAAGACTTTCAACATTCAAAACCCGCAGCTGCCTGTTTTTCTTAGTCAAAACACCAGCGTGGATGCCTATGATGTAATTGTACGCAATTCCCGTTCGTTGATCCTGATCGGGAAAAAAGGGTTGTACCAGTTTAGCTTTAATGAAGATAAGGGAGACCTGACGCTCCTGAGCCAAATACCCGTACAATAAAATATGAATAGGTACGTGCTCCTGTTGAATTGCCTGCTCATCTGCTCGAAACAGCTCCACGCGCAGCACATCGCGGATATTGCAAAGGAAAAACCTGTTTTGAAAGTCAGTCTGCTCCCGATGTACCACATCGACAATGCTTTTGTTCTCGCTGCCGAAATTCCTCTTTCAAAAGGACATTTCTCTCTTCAACCCGAAATCGGATACGGATCGGCATCCAGCAACGTCTTCTATGAAATATGGGCATTGGATGATATTCCTCCCGAAAAAAATACTGTCCGGTCGAAATTACAGTTTCGTTCATACTATAAAGAAGGGTCTGCTTTCCGGGCCTATTATGGCGGGGAGTATGCATACAGGCATATGAACTACAGGCAATCCGGCCTGGATGCCAGCGGTATCAGCGCGATTACACCGCCGCTACGCCTACGGCGAACGACGCACGCCCTGCACGGGATCCTGGGCTGGCAGAGGCATTTCAACAACAGGCTCTCTATCGATTTCCATATAGGATTCGGATTACAAATGTCGGAGAATTCCGCCGTCACCAAAGGATTGACCGATGAAGAACTTGCTAAAATCAGGTTTAACGAAATGAGCTGGTTCCGGCGAAGTAAAAGGATCGGCAGCTATGGCCCCTATCCTGACTTCCTCGGCGCCATACAGCTTGGTTTCATTCTTGGAAAATTAAACCGGTAATCCTCTGTAAGAAAACGCAAAACCTAACCATACTATGGCCCGATACAACATAATTACCGGCAGTATAATCGCTTTTTTCCTTGTGGTATCGAATTGTCTTACGCTGAACGCCCAGACAATTCTTGATGACAACCGCAATAAAGTCGTGCTCAAGTGGGCTCCGGTACCTCTTTTTGATTACTACAACACCCTGCAGCTCGGTGTGGAGATACCTTTTTTCCCCGACCCCCGCTTCTCTTTCCAGCAGGAGCTGGGCTACGGTCATTCCAGCTTCAATCTCTGGTATGCAGAAAGAGACCAGGTACCCGACCGCCACAGCTTCCGCTCAAGAACGCAGCTGAGGTATTACTTAAAAGAGTGGAACTCCTTCAGGATCTATCTTGCCGGAGAATATTTTATCCGGAACTCAAGAACCCGCAGCACGAGCTATGTCGGCGTCAACTGCGAAAATGGTTGCGACTACTACAAAGAAACCCCGCATACGACGGGCCGCCTGGCAAAAGCCATACATTTTAAATTCGGATTCCAGACGTGGCTATCCCACCGGGTGTCCCTGGACGTTTACGGCGGGCCCGGCCTCAGGACCATACGTTCGAAATCTTTCACGCCCGGCATAACCGGGTATTCTGACGACGGCCCGTGGTGGGAAAGTAGTAATACAGACCCCGGAGAGCCTATCCCGAGCGTAGCCATGGGGTTCCAGCTGGGAATCCGGCTGGGAAAGATAAAGTCTTCGGACCGGTAACGCAATGCAGCAGGCTTTACCGCACCTCTGCCACACAACGGAAGCCCAGGTTATTGCTCCCGCTGGTTACTTCTCCTTTTCCCCGGCTACCGGCTTTATACCTGATACAATACTCATCGCTGCACAGGAATGATCCACCTTTCTGTACCCTTTTTACAACGCCCGGCTCGTCGGGGTCAAAACTGTCGCCGGGTCCCCCGGGGTTGACTTTCTCGCTTTTGGCAAAATAATCGGGCCGATAGAAATCCGAACACCATTCCCATACATTTCCCTCCATATCATAAATTCCATAGGCATTGGCCCTGAAAGTCGCTACCGGAGCGGTAGCGGCAAAGCCGTCTTCCAACGAATTCCCGTGGGGAAAAGCGCCCTGGAAAATATTACCGGCCCATTTTCCGCCGGGTTTCAGCTCATCTCCCCAATAGTAGGGACGATTACCCTGGCCGCCCTGCGCAGCCCATTCCCATTCGGCTTCCGTCGGCAGGCGCTTTCCCGCCCACCGGGCATAAGCATCCGCATCTTCATAACATACATGAACCACGGGGTGGTTTTCCCTTCCTTCCAGGTTGCTGCCGGGCCCTTCCGGCTGTTTCCAGCTTGCGCCTGCCACATATGTCCACCACTGAAGCGGGTTATTCAGGGAAACCTCATGAGGAGGAGGAGTAAAAACGGCAGATCCCGGCACCAGCTTGTCGGCCGGTACGCCCGGGTAATCGGCCGGGTTCAAAGGACGTTCCGCAACGGTCTTATAGCCGGTTGCTTCCACAAACCTGGAGAATTGGGCATTCGTAACTTCTGTCCTGTCTATATAAAAAGATGAAACCGTGACCTCGTGAACGGGGCGCGCATCCGTGAATTCGTCGTTTCCCATCAAAAACGTTCCTCCCGCTACCAGCACCATCCCCGAAGTATCCAGGGGGACCTGAACACTCCCGGTCTCCTTTTCAGCTTCCCGGTCTTCCGTTTTACCTCCCGACGACTGGCACCCGCATACATATACGAACCCCATAGAGGCTGCAATTATCTTAATAGTTTTCTGAATATTCATTCTCCGGCTCATTAAGCCGAAAAGATACGACCGGCAGATTGTTTTTACAAGTTTTCGATTTCCAACGGATGCAGGTCTCATCGATTTCCCGGTAATCAGGGATAATTTTTGAGCACTGTACCTAATGTCCCCGAATGAAATCGCAGGTTCAGGTTTTCCGCTTCTTTTTCCGGGCTGAGGGAAAAAGAACGTTATTCAAAATCAGCCGGTAGCCCGGCGAATTGGGGTATAAATTCAAATCCGTCGGCTGTCTTCCACCTCCGCCGCCGCCTCTTCTGCCTTCAGGATCGTGTCCCCCGTAAAAAGTCCATTGTCCTCTTCCTATCTCCCCGTAAATATAGCGGTCCGTAAGCTCTCCTTTTCCCATTACGAGCACATCCGGCTTAACCGTCTTAGGATTGAAAGCGGTCGTCTGGCCAAAGAATTCCCTGATCTGGAATTCGTGGTTCTGGACGAGCATCGACGGGATCACATCCCATTTGGCCGAAAACTCGAAGAGGGAAAAATAGCTTTCAGCCAGGCTCCCCCAACCGGTCCGGCCCGTTTCGTTAATATTCGAAAAGCCCATTCCTCCGTATCCTTCAGGCTCTAGGACAAACTTCTCAAATGCCAGCGATTTCCCGAAATCGAGCTTCGACTGTGCATCCGGATCTACTCCGTCACCGTCGAATGTATTATCTACAATATCCACTCCTTCGGCCGCAAGCGCAATGTCAAATGTTTCAGCGCCTGAGCACATGGCAAACAAAAATCCTCCGCCCAGACAGTACTCTTTGATCGCTTTGGCGACCGCCAGCTTCATTTGCGAAACCTTACTGAACCCATGCCGGTTTGCAATGGCTTCCTGCGCCCTGATATCCTGCTCGGAAACCCTGCGCAGGCTACGTCCGAACTGACCGGTAAAATCTTCGTGATGCAGGTGCAGCCAGTCGAACCGCGCCAGCTCGCCGTTTAGAATTTCTTCATCATATATAACCGTAAAGGGGATCTCGGCGTATTTCAGCACCAATAGCACCGCATCTGTATCTTCAAACTGCGCAGGACTTATCTTTATCGGAGAATATACCGCTATCCTCGCTGCAGTATGCAGCCTGACAGCACTCATATTGACTTCCTCCTGCCCGACGTCACGGAGAATCTCCTCGTAGGCAGGTTCCGATATCACCTCATAGGATATCCCGCGAAGCACACATTCGCTCTCCAATTTCTTCCCGTAGTCAAGCGCAAAACTTCCGCCGCGATAATTAAGCAGCCAGTCTATTTCCTGTTCTTCAAGCAATGCCTGGTAGGCCAGTCCATAAGCTTTCAGGTGATCGGCCTGGTGTGTATCCATCGGGATAAGCAACCGGTTTGCGCCCGGCGCCTCCAGCCCCGTCAATACCGCCAACATCCATACCAGCCATGACTTCATACGGCATTCTCAGGTTTAGTCCCCTACTATACATATTATCGAAGTTACTCAATATGAGCGTAATATGCTAATATGACCTTTACCCTGATCGTTCGCCCTTCTTACACCCGCCTGTTTCTATCCGCTTGTATGATCACTCGTGATAACCCATTTACCGTTCAATTTACGCCAGATAAGCGTAAAATATCCTTCGGCATCCCCGATATCGGGTCTCGTCAGGTGGTATTTTCCTATCATCTGCGCGCTGTCCGGACAAAGAAAGTAAAGCCTCTTCACCTCAAACCTGAGCATCCCCATAGCTGCTTTGTCGGGATATCTTTTCAGGTAATTCTCGTAAACAGGCTTATAGCCATATGTAATTCCCTTCGCCCCGGTAAAGGACAGGGAGTCCGATTCCCAGTAGCCGACCATGAACGACGCGATATCGCCCCGGTTCCAATCGGTTTCCTGTCGTTTCAGAATGGTAAGGATCTCTTTCCTGTCGTGATCCGACTGTGAAAAAGCCGGGGTTAGTCCTGTTGTGAAAACGATTACCAATATCAGGCTTCTCATTGGAATAAAAGGTATAAGCTATAACAAATATACATTTTTAAATGATTCCGGCATTCGCGAAAAGATGCCGTAGATACGGCGATGCGCCGCTTGCGGGCCGATGGCTGATCTCTGATAGCTCAAGCCATTTCATAATTTTACCGCTATTGGTATCTTTGCGCAGATAGTGCAGGTATTTACAGGCTTCCGATCTTTCAATCATGCTTAAACGCCTTCTTAAAAAACTCGACAGGCAAAAATACCCTTTTGTAGACGGTATCTATTACCTGTTAATGATCATTCTTTTGATTATAGGGATATTGATTATCAAATAAGTGTGGCAAAACCCTTTCTATTTATAGTGAACCCGAGATCCGGCGACTATTCCGGCAGGAAGCTTCCCGAATTGATCAGGTTTATTGAAGAAAAAATGAGGGATCTCGGCCACGTGCCCCAAACGGTCATAACAGAATCCGGCGGGCACGCTACCGAAATTGCTGCGGCTGCGTTGAAAAGCAACCGTTGGAATGCCATTGTCGCGGCGGGTGGCGACGGCACCATCAACGAGGTAGCGCGGGCCATGCTCTATTCCGGTACTCCGCTGGGTATTCTTCCGTTAGGTTCGGGCAACGGCCTGGCCCGTCACCTGCACATACCCATGAACACCGGGGCCGCCCTGAAGCGCCTTGTAGAAGGCACACCGGTAAGGATGGATTCGGCACGGATCAACGAAGTCCCGTTTTTCTGCACCTGCGGAATAGGTTTTGACGCCGCTGTAAGCCACCGGTTTGCTTCTTCGTCGGGTCGCGGCCTCAAAAATTACGTCCGGTACGCGCTCGAGATCTACAAGGAATATCAACCTATCCCGGTAAGTCTTGATCACGAAAATCAGCAGGCATTCCTCCTTACTTTTGCGAATGCAGGCCAGTTTGGCAACAATGCCTGGATAGCGCCCCAGGCAAGCGTCAACGACGGTTTACTCGACCTTTGCCTGGTCCCGCCGTTTCCTGAATGGTACAGCATGGTTTTCGGAGCACGGCTTTTCGCCAAAAACCTCGATCAGTCGCCGTACATGTCATACCGGAAATTCCGCGAAATTACGATCGGTATTGACGCTCCGGCTCTTGCGCATTTTGACGGCGAACCGCTGACGATCGACAGCAGCGAGATCCATGTGAAATGTATTCCGGGGAGCCTTACCGTGATATGCTAACAGCTATGAGTCCTGTTTTCAAAACCGATATTCTTCCCGGCCGCTCAGTTGAAATTGACGGGAAAACCTACTTATGGTTCAGTGGTACGGATTACCTCGGAATGGCTTACCATCCCGTATTGCTGGACCTTCTTTCTGAGGGTTTCAAAAACCTCGGATCGCACTTCGGCAGCTCCCGCAACAATACGCTGCAGCTGAACGCTTTTAGCCAGGCGGAGGATGCGCTATGCGGGTATACCGGCGCCGAAGATGCCATATTGGTCAGCTCCGGCATGCTCGCCGGTTTTATCACCAGGTCCTGCATCAGGTCTGTATTGCGGGAAACTGCTCCGGGATTACGCGTCATGGAATGGGAAGCGCCCATGATGCACCCGGCCTTATCGCGCCGGAAGAAGGCCGCCGCAGACTGGAGCTCCTGGGCAGAAAAAACGGCAGACAAAATCAGGAAAACAACTTCAGGCGTTTATCACCTTGTCTATAGCGATGCGATCGGGTCTCCGAAAATTGCCTGGTTCGATTTTTCGTATTTCAGGGGGCTTTCCAATGCCTTGCTGATCGTCGATGATTCTCACGGGATAGGGATTACCGGCGCATCAGGTGGGGGCGCCTACGGGCTGCTTCAAAACTGCGGCGTCGAAAATATTATGGTTATAGCTTCTCTCAACAAAGCAATGGGTATCCCGGGAGGCATAATCCTCGGCAGGTCTCAGATACTGCATCCGATACGGCAAGCTCCGGTCTACAGCGGGGCCTCGCCTATCCCGCCCGTCTACGCGCATGCACTGGCTTCCATGATCGCCCGGGGAGAGTACCTGAAAGCGTACACCCGCCTGCAGGAGAATAACCGGTATTTCCGGCAGCAAATGACGTTTTCAGACCGATTATCCGGTTTACCCGGGTATCCTGTCTATACCTCGGAAGACGCCGGCCTTTTCAGCTTCCTGCTTCAGAACGGCATCCTCTCGTCGAGCTTTTCCTACCCTTCTCCCAACGACAGTCCGGTAACCCGGCTGGTCATCAGCACGGCACATACCCCTGAAGATCTCGATTTCCTTGCCCGGACCTGTTCCCGGTACTACGACTGAGCCTGTTTTTTCTGCCTGTAGTCCATCAGGGCGGCGCCGATCAGAAGCCCTATCAGAAGAATCGAAAATACAAGGTCCAGCTTGCTTCCCATTACGACCGATACCGGTTCGAATCTAAAACGGATAGTATGGTTGCCGGCCGGGACCCTGATCGCCCTGAGCACGTAATCCGCCCTTAAAAGGGGAACAGGCTTGTCGTCAACCGTTACTTTCCATTCATCCCTTATATTGTAGTAAATCTCGGAGAATACCGCCAGTTGCTCGGTCGCAGCATTGCTTTCATAAACAAGCTCGTCCGGAGTATAGGAGACCAGCCGTATACCGGCGCTGCTATCGGGCCTGATCGTCAACCCTTCAAGCTCTCTGGCAAATTTCTGATCGATTACCGCCTCATGCCCCGGTTTAAGCGAATCCAGTGAAGCCATTTCCGCATCGGCGTCAGGAACCAGCCTGAAAGAATTGACAAACCACGCATTCCCGAGCGCGTCGGGATTAGGCCTGGCCACCGGGGGCGCTCCGTTTTCACCCGGGGTAAGGATATATTTGGCATTGAGCATGTTCAGAATCCCGGGATTAGCGCCCTGCCTGGCGATCTGACGCTCGAATAGCTCCTGGTACCTCCTCAGCTTGGCGCCGTGATACCCTCCTACCGACTTGTGAAAGTACGATGCTTCGGCGCTCTGGAAAGGACTCCTGGTCAGATCGAAAACCCTGAAATTAGGATCTGTATCCTGCAGGATCTGCTCGTCGGCCGGGCTCGGCTGAAACACCACCTCTGCCTGTTGTTTGGAAACAAAATCGCTGTTGTTGAGATAGCGCTTGCCTACCCCCATCACATCGGCTATCACCAGCATCGCCAGGCTTCCGTACAATGCGGTTTCCCTGATCCTGCCGGCTATCCAAAGCCAGATCAGAAGGACTGTCATCGAGATAAAAAACAGGGTCCTGAAAGCGTCGACCCTGAAAAGGCCCGCACGGTCCCGCCCTATGCCGCGGACAATTTCCTCTGCAAAGTTCCGGTCCTGCACGCTTTGCATCAACCCGTCGACCAGCTGCGCATCATAAGGTCCCCTGAAACTGAAAAAAACCTGCGGCATCAGCCCTAAAACAAGGGCGAGCCCGCCGGTCAGCGCGAAGCTCAGCAAAAGCGGGCGCTGCAGATCTTTCCAGGTAATATTTCGCTGGATAATTTCATTCAACGCAAGGATGCCCAATATCACCATAAAGAGCTGTGAAAAGGCCATCGTCATCGTAACAGCCCTGAACTTGTTGAACATCGGGAAATAGTCGAAAAACAGGTAGTTGATACCTGAAAAATTCTTACCCCATGCCCACATGATGAACACCGCCGTAAACCCGGCAAGCCACCATTTCAGCCTTCCTTTCACTATAAAAAGTCCGAGCACGAACAAAAAGCATACGATTGCGCCGGCATAGGCCGG
Organism: Spirosomataceae bacterium; assembly: GCA_037191015.1. Taxonomy (GTDB): domain Bacteria; phylum Bacteroidota; class Bacteroidia; order Cytophagales; family Spirosomataceae; genus Ravibacter. The sequence goes on along the minus strand of JBBCKD010000001.1, from coordinate 63,786 downwards.
TCCGCCGGTCCCGGGCTGGTCTCCCCAGTAAAGAGACACAGGCAACGACCTTACGAAATTACCTGCATTGGCGGCGTCCACTCCCCTGCCTGTCAGCACCTTATAGGTTTCAGACTTGTCGGTAAGGCTGTTATTTCCCGACCCACCCCCGAAAGCGTTGGGTATCAGGAGGTTCAGGGTTTCGCCGATGCCGTAGCTCCAGGCAAACGCGTATTCCTTATCCAGCCCGCCTTTCGGCCCGGGGCTGGCAGTCCCTTCTGCCGGGCTCAGCTCCGAAGCACCCCGGATAGTCGCCTTGGAGTAATCATAGGCATTCCAAAGCCTGGTGGTATGGGTCCCGGTAGCCACTACCGCTCCCAGCGCCAGCCCCAGCCCGACTTTCAGAAGCTCCGCCGTCTTCCCGGATTTCAACAAAACAATGCTTTCCACTATTACATACACCAGCAGCGCCAGCGCGAGGTAGTAGGTAATCTGGACGTGGTTGGCATAGAGCTCGAGCGACAGGAACAGGGAGAAGATTGCAGTGCCGGTAAGCCAGTTTTTCCTGAAGGCAAGGACCACACCGGCTATTACCCCGGGGGCGTAGCCGATCGCCATTACCTTCGATAAATGACCGGCTTCTATACTGATAAGATTAAAGGTAGCAAAAGAAAATGCAACGGCCCCTGTGAACGACAATGCGGCCGATCGCGTAAGCGCCCAAAACAGCAGATATGCGCTCAAAAGGCTGAGGAACAGGATACATGCCGGGATAGGAAGCAAAAAATAGATCGCCCTGCCCAGCTTGGTCGAAAGGCTCCCCGGGTAATCGGTGGCAACCATATAGGAAGGCATCCCGCTGAACATGCTGTTTGTCCAGTTTGCCCATTTTCCTGTTTTTTCATGATACATTTTGAGCTCCCTGGCTCCTGCTTCCGACTGTACGATGTCGTTCATGCTCAGCTTTTTCCCCTCCAGCAGCGGGGAAAAATAACCGAGAGAAAGTATCAGGAAACCTATCACGCATAGCAGGTGGGGGCGAAATCCCTTCCACGAAAAGAAACTATTCATACCAGTGGCCAAAACCCCTTGAAGTTAAATTGACAAATATCGCATAACCCCGCAAAGATAGGAGGATTGGCTTATGTATAAAGTATTAATTTTTAGTAAACAATTGTGAAAATTCCATCAAATACGAAAGTTGCTTTGTCTTCAATTAAAAATACCTAATAAATTTGCGTTCATTCAGGGAAAAAGGAAAATTATTCTCAAACTCTGAATTGAAGCCAGTTGCGCAATAACTATCTGTCTATGAAGAGAATCGGTTTGTTTACATCGGGAGGTGATGCCCCGGGAATGAATGCCTGTATCAGGGCCGTTGTAAGAGGAGCTATTTATCATGGCGTGGAGGTGTTCGGTATCAGGAGAGGGTACAGCGGTATGATTGCCGGAGATATCTTCCAAATGAACTCCCATTCGGTAAGTAACATCATCCAGCGGGGAGGAACTATACTTAAATCTGCAAGAAGCAAGGATTTTATAACATACGAGGGGCGGAAGAAGGCGTACCAGCAATTGATCGACCATGGTATCGAAGGCCTCGTCGCCATCGGTGGTAATGGTACTTTTACAGGGGCTCTGACCTTCTTCAACGAGTTCGGGCTGCCTACCGTAGGCGCTCCCGGTACGATCGACAACGACCTCTATGGTACCGATTATACCATCGGTTTTGACACGGCCGTCAACACGGCGCTGGACGCGATCGACCGGATCAGGGATACCGCCGGGTCGCATGACCGCGTATTTCTTATCGAAGTGATGGGACGGGATGCGGGCTATATCGCGGTACAGGCTGCTATCGGCGGCGGCGCCGAAATGGTAATGGTGCCGGAAGTGCTGACCCCCGTATCGGAGGTTGTCAATACGCTGCAGGAAGGATGGAAACGTTCGAAGTCGTCGTCTATCGTGATCGTGGCGGAAGGCGACGAGGAAGGGAGCGCGATACAGATCGGCGAAAAGATAAAAAAACTGATCAATTCCGAAGATCTCGATCTTCGCGTCACTACGCTCGGTCATATCCAGCGCGGCGGCGCCCCATCTGCATACGACAGGATCCTGGCCAGCAGGCTGGGCCTCGGCGCGGTGGAAGGACTGCTCGCAGGCCAGAAGAACGTGATGGCGGGTATCATCAACAACGAGCTGGTGTACACTGCATTCGAAGATACCATTCGTTTGCCGAAGCCGATCAATGAAGACCTGCTCCGGATGGTTCGTATCCTGAGCACCTAGCAGTAGCCTGCTATTTTATAGGTCAGCATCCCTATCCACTCCCTCCATACTTTGCTGAAGATATCTGCGGCAGCGGGAGAGGGTAGCAGCTTTTTCTTTAAAGACAGGCACTCCGGGCTGTATTCCGAATCTGCCGGGAATACATCTGCATGTACCCCTGCCTTGTCGAAACAGGCTTTTGCCCTCCGCATATGATAAGAGGACGTAATAAGAAGGTTTTCTCCCGGAGAGGAGATGGCTTCGAGCAATTCCGAAGTGAAGAGCGCATTTTCCCGCGTATTCCTTGCCCGGATCTCCAGTATAATGTCTGCCGGGTCGACCCCCCACTGCACCAGTAATTTTTTGGCCAGCTGGACTTCTCCCCTGTTCTGAGCCAGCAGCGGCTCAATATCCGTACCCGTGAGCAAAAGCTTACGGCAAATCCCCCGTTTGTAGAGCAGGTAGCCCGTCAGCAGCCTGTCGGAGCCGTGCTCAAGCTCAAATCTTCCTCCGGAAGAGCCGCAGCTGTTCAGAAGCCCGCCCGACAAGATGATCCCCACTTCGTAGCGGCGGTCAAGCTGGTCCATGCTCTGCGGCGGATACTCCCACAGCCTGAGCGCCCGGCCTACAAAATAAGCATTGGATTGCAGGTAAAGCCCCACGAAGACAATTGCTACAAGATTTCTCAACTTCCTGGTCTTCACCCGGATAAATAAGATAATAAGTGCGATGAACAGCAGATTGTAAGGCATTACGAGGAAATCGAATATCTTTGACAGTGAATAAAACATGGCGATCTGAGATGGGAATGTGTTTTCTGCCGTTATTATTAAACCGGAAACAAATTTGCGTCCATTTGTTAGAAATATGAAACTCAGCAAGATTTTAAGCTTTGGGATACTGGCTTTTGCTTTCACCCGGGTGCACGCCCAACAGGCAGGGTATGAGATCGAAGTGACGATGAAAGGCCTGCGCGACACGACCTGTATCCTGGGCCATTATAATCTCAAGGGCAATTCTTTTGTTTCCAAAGATACCGCCCGGGCAGATGCCCACGGCAAAATGGTTTTCAAAGGCGATTCCCTGCCGGGAGGGATCTACCTGGTGGTACTCCCCGGCAACTCCAAATGGGCCGAACTGATCTATTCGGGCAAGGAGACGCATTTTTCCCTTTCTACCGATACCACCGATATCATCTCAGCCATGACGGTTTCAGGGTCGGAAGAAAACCAGTTCTATTACCAGTTCCTGCAGACTATGGAAACCAAAATGCAGGAGCTGACAAAAGTATCGAAAGCAAATCCCAACTCCCCCGAAGCTGTAAAGATCAGGCAGGAAATAGAAGAATACCGGAAAGGCCTGATCTCGAAGCGTCCCGACCTGCTAACATCCAAATTCCTGCGGGCTGTCCAGGCCATTGATCTCCCGCCCGCGCCCAGGCTTCCCAACGGCCGGGACGACTCTACCTGGGTCTTCAATTATTACAAAAACCACTACTGGGACAACCTGGACCTTAATGACGACCGCATGCTCCGGACCCCTATTCTACAGGCAAAAATGGATCAATATGTCCAGAATCTCGTCGTACAGCAGGTAGATTCCCTCATCAAGGAAGCGGATGCCCTTATTGCGCGCTCTCATAACAAAGATTTCAGGCAGTTCCTGATCCGCTATTTTGCAGCAGAATACGAAAACCCCAAGACTGTTGGAACGGAAGGTGTTTTCGTCCATATGGCGGAGAAGTATTACCTGTCGGGAGAGATGTCCCTCTCTGAAGACGGGAGAAAAAGGATCAGCGACAGGGTAAAGGTATTGAAGCCGCTGCTGGTCAGCAAAGTCTTTCCGGCCCTTACCCTGTGGGACCCCCAGAAAAAGCCCTTCAGCCTTAAAGATGTCCCGGCCGATTATACCGTCGTTTTCTTCTACTCTCCGACCTGCGGGCATTGCAAGGATTCCGCACCGGCACTGATGAGCTTTTACGAAAAGAACAAAGCGCAGGGGGTTAAGGTGATAGCCGTCGCTACCGAAAACTCGGACGAAGAATGGAAAAAGTTCATCGGAGATCAAAAGACAGCCGCACTCCTGAACGGTTACGACTACAGCGGCCAGATCGACTTCAGGAACCAGTTCGACGTGCTTTCCACGCCAACCATATACATACTCGATAAGCAAAAACGTATAATCGCCCGTAAAATGCCGGTAGAGCAGCTGGATGATTTCCTCAATTTTTACAGGAGAAAAACGGGGGCGAAGTAGGTCTCTCCTACCGCATTTTGGAACGTTTAACCAGGTAAGTCATCAGGATGGGATCAAGGCCTTCCGATATATCGGCCTCTATAAAATCGATCTTATACTGGCCGCATTTGAGCTTCAGATCAGTATAATAGCTTTTCATCCTTTCCCGGTAATATTCGCGTACCTGGCCCGGCTGCACTTTCACGCTTTCACCGGTTTCGGTATCGACAAACTCATACGGGCGTTCTTCAAAGGAAAATTCCAGTTCCGTTTTCCGGTCGGTTACATGGAACAGCAGCACTTCATGCAGGTTATGCCTCAGGTGCTGCAGTGCAGAAAACACAGCTCCCGTATTCTCGAGGTCGTCAAACATATCGCTGAATAGAATCACAAGCGACCGCTTGTGGATCCTCTCGGCGATCTCATGCAATACATCCGCTACCGCCGTCTTTTTCTGCGGCTTCGGGCGCTGCAGCATCTGGCCGAGCTCCAGCAGTATTTTATGAATATGCGAAGGAGTGGATTTAACCTGTGTCTGCGTCTCTACCGCATCCGAAAAGGTACACAGGCTCACAGCATCTTTCTGGCGCTGCAGCAATATGGCCAGGGCAGAGGCGGCCAGCACGCTGAAGGTAATTTTCCCGTAGTTATGTTCGGGATAATACATCGACGACGACGTATCTATCAGCAGATGGCCCCTGAGATTGGTTTCTTCTTCGTAGCGCTTTACGAAGAGCTTATCGGTCTTGCCATATACTTTCCAGTCGATATGACGGGTGCTCTCGCCCGTGTTATACAACCTGTGCTCGGCAAACTCCACCGAAAACCCATGGAAAGGTGATTTGTGCAGCCCGGTAATAAAACCTTCCACGAGCTGCCTCGCCAGGAATTCCAGGTTTCCGTATTCCCTTACGGCCGCCAGATCCCAATTCTCTTTTGCCATAGCCGTCCGGTTCTGATCCCTATTTAATTCATTCCGGTATGAAAAACAGCCGAGAGCGCGTTCCTTTCCTTTTCAAAAAGCGTTCCGTCCTCACCTACCACCCTGACTTTCACATTCCCGATACCGGTGCTCATCATACCCAGCTTGCGGGCGGCAGCCTGGCTTATATCGATCAATCGACGCTTTGTCCACGGGCCCCGGTCATTCACTCTCACCACTACACTTTTACCGTTTTTAAGATTGACCACTTCCAGCAGGGTATTATGGGCGAAGGTGCGGTGCGCAGCTGTAAAATGGCTGTTGCAGAAGACTTCCCCGAAAGCCGTTTTTTTCCCTTCAAACCTGGCGGAATAATAAGAGGCCTCACCGACAAAAGACTCATCCGGGGCGCTTTCACTCCCACCGGGAAGTGAGAAGGTGAGCAGTGCGGTTAGACCCGCAAAAAAGGCGGAGTATGACATATTTCAAGCGTTTACCGTTATCCAAACCCTTCAATCCTTACACAGCAGATAGTCAAACTACCGGCAAATATATCAAAAAACTTTTCCGGTATTACGATTGAGGGCGCCCGGGGCCCGGCGACGGAGCCCTCCTGGTACCATAAATCCCCTGTATAATCCGGCCTCTGCTTCAAATTAATCCGGTATTTCGGCAAATAAATTTTTTGCATTTCGCAAACTTCTCTAAATTAGCGTTCGGAAAGCATTTACATCAAATTTAAATTTAAGTGGAAGACAGAGAGAAAATCTACTCCAAAAGGGTTAGAGCAGGGAAACGCACCTATTTCTTTGATGTTCGCTCAACTCGCTCCAACGACTACTATTTGACAATCACCGAAAGTCGGCGCCATCAACAGGGTGACGGTTTCACGTATGAAAAACACAAAATGTTTTTGTACAAGGAGGATTTCGACAAATTCGTAGAGGCTCTGCAGGGAACTGTAGATCATGTTAAAAACGAGTTGATGCCCGAAGTTGACTTTTCGCAGTTCGCCCGGTCGGAAGAGCAGTACGATGAGGTGTCCGGGGAGTCGGGACTGAAGTGGGAATAACGGCGTCGCCGTTCGGATCGCATTCAGGTATTGCCCTTGGAATCTCTCCGGGGGCTTTTTCCGTTAAGGGTGCAGAAGTGTCTCCGGTAGTTTAAATTGAGGAATACTTTCCAGACGACTCCCAATAGGGCCAAAGCAGGAGGCTATACAGCTCTCCGAAATATTGCCTTATCCGAATGTCCGCTTAAATGCCTAATTTTGCGGGCAAATTTTTTAAACATTACGCTTCAGCGATCTGAGCCATGAGTCTACAGTGTGGTATAGTAGGGCTGCCCAACGTGGGCAAATCGACACTTTTTAATGCTATTTCAACCGGGAAGGCCGAAGCGGCCAATTACCCTTTCTGCACCATCGAGCCTAATGTAGGCGTCGTCACCGTACCGGATGAGCGCCTGGAGGTGCTGACCAGGCTGGTCAATCCGCAGAAAGTGCTGCCTACCATTATCGAATTCGTAGATATTGCCGGACTCGTAAAAGGCGCCAGCCAGGGAGCCGGCCTGGGGAATAAATTCCTGGCCAATATCCGGGAAGTGGATGCGATCGTACACGTGGTGAGATGCTTCGAAGACGACAATATCGTACACGTAGAGGGTAAGGTAGACCCTGTTTTCGATAAGGAAATTATCGACGCCGAGCTGCAGCTTAAAGATCTTGAATCGGTAGATAAAAAAATCCAGCGGATCGACAAAGCCGCCCGCGTAGGCGATGCAAGGGCCAAAGCCGAGCTGGAGATACTCAAACAATATAAAAGCACGCTGGAAGCAGGAAAAAATGCCCGCTCCCTGAATATTGATCCCAAAGAACGGGATGCCGCCATAGGCGACCTCCACCTCCTTACCGTAAAGCCGGTATTGTATGTGGCCAATGTCGACGAAGCTTCCATGCTCACAGGCAACCAGTATTCGGAAAAGCTGGAAGAAGCGGCAGCCGCCGAAAACGCGGAAGTGATCGTGCTGTGCGCCGCTATTGAATCGCAGATTGCCGAAATGGACGATCCCGAAGAGCGACAGCTGTTCCTTGGGGAGTTCGGCCTTGCCAATTCGGGCCTCGACCGCCTGATCAGCGCTTCCTATAAGCTTTTGAGCCTGATCACCTATTTCACGGCAGGTGTCAAGGAGGTCCGGGCATGGACCATCCGCAAAGGCTGGAGAGCCCCCCAGGCAGCGGGGGTGATACACACCGATTTCGAAAAAGGCTTCATCAGGGCAGAGGTCATCAAGCTGCCTGATTACGAGCATTACAAAACAGAAACGGCAGTAAAGGAGGCGGGCAAAATGGCGGTGGAAGGGAAGGAATATGTTGTGGAGGATGGTGATATCATGCATTTCAGGTTTAATGTTTAGATATGAAATTACGCCTGACCGTACTGTCTCTTTTTTTTCTCCTGAGCCTGCAGGCTGTTTCCCAGGATGCCTACAACAGGGTGGAAGCCCTGGAAAGCGATGAGCTGCTCATCAAGCAAAGAGGTACGAGGCTCGTCACCAAGCCCGGAGAACGGTATCTGATCATCGACCATTCGTCTTTTTTCGGCGGTTACCAGCGTTACCGGTATTTCCCGGGGGAAAATATCCGTTTCCGGTTAAAGGATTCCAAAACGAAATTCAACGAACGGATAGGAGAAATTACGGACACTACTTTCACTTTTGTTCTTGTCAACGAAGCCATTGGCCGGATGGAACACCGGGAAGTTGCACTGGGTGACGTCCGGATAGTCAAGACAACAAATCGCATTCCCTGGGTATCGGAAGGAAGCTTCATGCTTCCGCTGGCCGGGCTGATCTACGTCGGCGCTGACTTTTTCAACAAGGGGATGGACGGAAAAAGATTCACTACAGACCAGCAAACCTTATGGGTCGGGGGAGGGCTGATCGCCACCGGGTTGGTTTGCTATAAATTCACCTTCCATACGATCAGGATAGGGAAGAAAAATCAGCTCAGAGTGCTGAAAACCTACTGATCAGGCTTAATCCCAAACCTCCTGCCGGATTTTCTATTTCCTTTTTATTGTACCTGCCGCACGAAGAAAGGTTGTGCAGGACCGGGCTTTCAGATTTTTTTAATAATTTTAAAAAGTCTGCAATTCTTTCATCCCGTGGGGATTGGATTGCCGGTCCATAAGCTAACGATATTCTACGTCCTGTTTTTATGAAGCTATTCTCCCGCCGATCATTCCTTCACTGGTCAGCACTTTCAATTCCTTTTGCCGGCTGCACAAAAGCCGGCGCCGTGGTTAGAAAACCCCTGGTAATATCTACTTGGGATTCGGGCAGGACAGCCAACAGCGCTGCCTGGACAGTCCTTACCAACGGCGGAAAAGCGCTCGATGCCGTCGAGGCAGCCGGTATTGCAATAGAAAATGAGCTCAGTTGCTGCGTAGGGCTCGGCGGAAACCCCGACAGGGACGGCTTTGTGACACTGGACGCCTGCATCATGGATGACCGGTCGAACATAGGGTCGGTTGCATTCCTGGAGCGGATCAAACATCCTGTTTCCGTAGCCAGGAAAATAATGGAAACAACCCCGCACGTTATGCTGGTGGGCGCCGGCGCACGGCAGTTTGCCGTAGCCAACGGTTTTCCGCTCGAGCCGGAAACACTGTCGGACGATGCCCGCAAAGCCTACACGAAATGGCTTGAAAAAGCAGAATACAAGCCCGTTATCAATATTGAAAACCAGCAGCCCGGCGCTCCTGCGAATACCCCCGTTCCCGGCAAACTGGAAAACGGCGATTTCAATCATGATACCATGGGCACTATTGCCCTTGACGCCGAAGGGAATCTTTCAGGAATGTGCACGACCAGCGGGATGGCTTTCAAAATGCGGGGAAGGGTAGGAGATTCGCCGATCATCGGAGCCGGCCTTTTCGTGGATAACGAGGTGGGCGGCGTGACCTGTTCGGGGCAGGGAGAAGAGGTAATCCGGATCGCGGGGGCTCACCTGGTCGTAGAGCTGATGCGAAATGGCGACAGCCCGTATGAAGCCTGCAAAAAAGCAGTGCTGAGAATTGTCAAAAGAGATGAGAACCGCGCTAAGGAATTCCAGGTCGGCTTTATTGCGGTCAATAAATCGGGCGAGACCGGGGCTTATTCCGTCCAGCGGGGATTCAGCTATACCCTTACGGTAGAAGGTGAAGAAAACCGGATTTTCACGGCTGAGAGCTATTTTTCCTGATTTTAAAGAAGCTGCACCCGTTTTGCACAAGCCCCAGGGAAATTCACCACCCCGAAGCCAGCACGTCAGCGATGTGCATGGTTTTCAGGGTATAGTCATGCTGTTTTATATATCCTTCCAGTTGCATCAGGCACGAAAGGTCGGTCGAGATGATATAGTTTGCCCCGGTGGCTACGGCATTTACTACTTTCTGCTCCGCCATAGCTACTGAAATAGCCTCAAATTTCACAGCAAAAGTACCGCCAAAGCCGCAGCAGACCTCGCAATCGCCGGTTTCGTTAAGCTCCAGCCCTTTCACATGCCGAAGCAGCTCCCGGGGAGCATCTTTAATGCCGCATTCCCTCAACGCACCGCAGGCGTCATGGTACACTGCCCTGCCCTGCAATTCGGCGCCGAATTCTTTTACGCCGAGCACTTTGGTAAGAAACTCCGTAAACTCGTACAGCTGTTCCTGGACCGGTTGAGGTCCGCCCAGCAATTTGTCAAAATAGTTGCGCACAAAACCCGTACACGATCCTCCCGGCGCTACGATATAGTCTGCGCTGTCGAAATCACCGGCAAACTTTGCGGCTACCGGCACACACTCGTCCTGGTAGCCGGCGTTGAAAGCAGGCTGCCCGCAGCAGGTTTGTTCCGGATTGTAGTGAACGGTACACCCGCATTTTTCCAGAATCCTGATCATATTCCAGGCAGTATCCGGGTACAGCTGGTCTACAAAACATGGAATAAACAATTGCACTTTCATATTTCCCTCAGCGGATAGTCCGGTCAAGATGAACAAACCCTCCGTCAACATGTATCAGCTGCCCGGTGGTATGGCTCGACTTTGCAGAAAGCAGGAACGCTACCATTGCAGCGATTTCCTCAGGAGTAGTCATCCTTTTCTCCAGCGGTATCACCGATTCAATGGCAGCGCGCTTTGCTTCTGGATCAGGAAAAGTATTGATCCATTTAGCGTAAAGCGGCGTCCAGCAGTCGGCCACGATCAGCGCATTCACCCGAATGCCGTATTTGAGAAGCTCTACGGCCCATTCCCTCGTCAGCGCATGACGCCCGCCGTTAGATGCAGCGTAAGCAGAAGTGCCTCCCTGCCCCGTCTCTGCCGTCCTGGAGCCGATATTGACGATTGATCCTTTCGATGAGATCAGCGCGGGCAACGCAAAATGCGCCATCAGGTAATAGTGCACCAGGTTGCGGTGCAGGCTTTCCATAAATTTTTCATAGCTCCCGTTCTCCAGTCCAACTCCGTCGTTTACGCCTGCATTATTGACCAGCCCATCGATCCGGCCAAACCGTTCCAGGGCTACATCCACCGCCTTTTTACAGTCTTCAGGGCGGGTCAGCTCCGCTACAACCTGGAAAGCCTCCGCACCGGTATGTTCGATTTCCGAGACCAGCTTAAGGTTATCCGCCTCATTCCGTCCTACAATAACGGGTATGGCCTTCTCATCTGCGAGAAACTTCACGATCCCTTCACCAATTCCCTTTGCCCCACCGGTTACTATTACTATTTTCTTGTCGAGTCCGAGATTCATAGCTGTATAAATTTTGATTGATAACCCGGTTGATCTGCAGGTGTTTCCCCTTCATTATCAGCGAACAGGAAGAGGTACACCTCGACCGGACCGTGCACGCCCCTGACCAGCGTTTTCTCTATATCGCCGGTACGGCTGGGCCCTGACGCGAAAAAAATGGCAGAAGGGAGGTTGGTTCCGTATTGCCGGATAATCCGTTCAATCCCGTCGCCGATATCATAAACCAACTGACCAACTGAAGCAACGACTATGTGTACCGGTGCATATACCGTGAGTGCACGCCCGTACTCCTGTGCAGCGCTCAGCACGATAGTCCCGGTACGCGCTACCAGGCATTCGCAGCCGGTAATAACCGCAGAGGCCGATTCAGGGGCACCCTTCCAGGGAAAAGAAAGATCGCCAAAACCGACACTTTCATGAAACGACGCCGTATTACAGTAAATATGCTCCCACCCGTTTTCCTTTCTTAATTCCGTTAGTCTTTTATCCAGGGTATTTTTCCCCTCACATACTTCCAGCTTCCCGTCGATAGCGGCAAATTCCGCGGAAAACTTTTCGAGCAGGCTCATATCATCCGCCCTGTAAAAAACGTCGCCTGTGCTTTCCGGCAACTGACAGCCGGAAGACTTCTTCAATGCTTCCCGGATCTTTTCCAGTATGTTGTTCCGGGCAGAAAAATTATCCATTCAAAACTAAATTGCCTGCTGGTACTTATTTTCCGGCGCTATCCCGCTTCTTTTTCTCTTTCCACTGGCTGCTAAACGATTTCTCCGCAAAAACCGGCAGCTTCCGGTGATCGCCCCATTGAGCGGAAAACAGCCTGTTTACTACGAAATTTTTCATTTTCCCTCCTGCCGCATCCAGTAGCCTGCGGTCTTTACTGACAATTTTCCAGCCTTGCCAGGCGGCTTTTTCAAGGATACTGCCATGGTGATCCCTGACAGCACTCCTGCGGTTATGCAGGAGCAGGCCATGCAGGTTGATCCTGACAGGACATACCTCCGTGCAGGCCCCGCACAAAGAAGATGCGTAGCTCAGGTGTTTGCTTTCCCTCATTCCCTGCAGGTAAGGCGTAATGACCGAACCGATCGGCCCGCTATAGGTAGCGCGGTAAGTATGCCCGCCTATATTTTTATATACAGGACAAACATTCAGGCACGCACCGCACCGGATACAGTGCAGGCTCTCCCTGGCTACAGGGTCTGCCAGGATGCCGGTACGCCCGTTATCCAGCAGGATTACATACATTTCTTCCGGACCGTCGGCTTCCCCCCGCTTTGCGGGCCCGGTAAAGACCGAATTATAAACCGCTATTTTCTGCCCCGAGCCGTGGGTTGCCAGCAGCGGCCAGAAAAGGTCAAGATCTTTTACTGAAGGCAATACTTTCTCAATACCAGTCACTACGATATGCGTGGAAGGGAAGCTGGTCGTAAGACGGGCGTTTCCTTCGTTTTCTGTAATCGCTATGCCGCCGATGTCGGCAAGTATAAAATTCGCGCCCGTAATACCGACTTCTGCCTCCCGGAATTTTCGCCTCAGCTTCTCCCTCGCCGCGAGCGTCAGCTCTTCGGGGGTCAGGCCGGGCGGAACATTTAATTTTTCATGGAAAAGCCGGGCAACTTCTTCTTTGCTCTTGTGCATGGAGGGCGCCACGATATGATAAGGCGGCTCGCCTGCAAGCTGCTGGATATACTCGCCCAGGTCCGTTTCCACCACCTCGATACCCCTTTCTTCCAGAAAAGGATTGAGGTGGATCTCTTCCGTAACCATCGATTTGCTTTTCACGACGACAGAAGCGCGTTTCTCCCTGCAGATCTCCGCTATCGCATCAAGCGCCTGCTGCGCATTCCCGGCCCATATGACCTTACCTCCGGCCCTGGTGAAATTGGACTCGAATTCCAGGAGATAGTGGTCCAGGCGGGCAATTGTGTTCATCTTAATACCGGCAGCCTGTTTCCGGGCCCTATCCAGGTCCGCGAATTGCTCCTTCCCTTTCTTAAAAGCGTCGTCAGACTGCTTTAATACACGATTGATAATCGCCCGGTGCGTAAGATCCGCCGTTTTTGCCTTACTCTCTGCCTGGAAAACCTTTTCCCTCGATGTCATAATCAGACTACTTTTCAATTAAAAACAATGTACAGGCCGGCCATAATGGCGATCAGGATCCCGGACAACACCTTGTAGTTGGCCAGCCCTTGCCAGCCCGGCTGCCGCAATGGCTCCAGGGGAGAGCTCCAGTAGAGATGCCTGCTTTCTGCCGTATGCCTGACGGGGAAAACAAAGGACAAAGCCACCTGGAAAACGACGCAAAAGCAGAACAGGTAAAACGCCGTCATCATAAAGGGGACCTTCCCCGGCAAAGACAAGGGATATAATTTACCCCATGCATACACCAAAACTCCCAGAAAAGAGCCTGCCCACAGCGTATATTGGGCCGAAAGTGCAGAAGCCTTTTTCCAGAACACTCCTAAGAGAAACACGCAGGTAATGGGCGGCGCGATATGGGCGATCACATCGTTGAGCCCCACAAACAGGCTCTCGTACAGGTTGAGCAACGGCAGCAGGACTATCGAAACACCTAACGCTATCCCAGCCGAAACACGCCCCCAGAAGACCAGGCGCTTGTCTGTTATCGCAGGCCGGTTTCGTTTGATAAGATCAAAACTGACCAGGGTAGCAATCGAATTCAGGGCTCCGGAAACCTGGCTCATCAGGCCGGAAAGCAAAGCGGCAACTACTATCCCGGCAAGACCTGCCGGCAGCAGCTGCGAAATCATCAGGGTATAGATCCCCTTGCTATTGACTACTTTTTCGCCCTGTTCCGACATCGTAGTGACCGATTCCAGGTCAAGGAGCCCTTTGTATGCAAGCGCATAGGCAAACAAGCCCGGCATTACGAAGATAAAAACAGGTAGTATTTTGATAAATCCGCAGAAGAGCGCCCCAGCTTTGGCATGATTCTCGTCGCGAGCTCCCAGGACCCGCTGTACGATCGTCTGATCGGCGCACCAGTACCAGATCCCCAGCACCGGGTATCCCAGGAAAACCGCATACCATGGCATTCCGTCCGGATCGCCCTCCGGGCGCAGCATGGAGATTTTTTCCATACTCCCTGTCGCCTGCAGCACTTCGGTAAGAGGCTGCCAGCCGCCCAGTTTTGTCCAGGACACCGCCGTGATGATCAGCGCTCCCAGGACCAGCACAACCGTCTGGATCGATTCGGTTACTACCACGGCCTTCAGTCCGCCGATAACGGTATATATAGCCACAAGCGCCGAAATTACGGTCACGCTCACATACATATTGATACCCAGGAGCGTTTCAAGGACGATACCGCCGGCAAGGAGGGAAAAAGCAATATGGATAATGATCGCCGATACGACGGAGACGATCGTAAGCCAGTCGCGACAGGCCCGGTTATAGCGCCTTTCCAGGAAATCGGGGAGGGTTGCTACGCCTGATTTTATGTAAAAAGGCACGAAAAACAACGCCAGCAGGATCAGCGTGAAGGCTGCCATCCATTCGAAATTCCCGTTGAGCAGCCCGGTATCAAAGCCCGACTGGGCGAGACTTACAAGGTGGATGCAGGAAATATTGGTCGCAAACAGCGCCAGCCCGATGACCGGCCAGCGGAGTGTTTTCCCGGCAAGGAAATAATCTGTAGAGACGCCTTCTCCCTCCGGTTTACTCCTTTTTATCCCAGCCCTGAGCCCGATCCATACAATGGCCAGGATATAAGCGATACATATCAGAAGGTCGGGAGTGCTGATCACGTTTGTTTGGGGTGAAAAAGGGGATTAGGAATAGGTTTTTTTTAACACCTGAAAGCAAAGTTCGGTGATATGCAAGGCTGATCTATACTCTTTTTTAGCCGGTTTCGGCACTATTTAGGCCGGGTTGGTATTTTGAGCGATGTACTTCCACCGGTGACAGGACCTGTTTTGTATTTAGAAATTGTCACCGGCAGATCGTTACAGTCCGGTGATTACATAGGATTTCCCGGCATCGGTTGGCAGGTCCGCACAATGTAAAGCTCCAAAGCTCACGGATGAAAGCTGAACATCCCGGGATTTCAACGGGGCGCCCGGATTGATATAGCTAAAAAGCGGATTGCTGTTCCGACCGGAGGCGGCAGGTATACCGTCACGGTACGAAACTTTTTCATTGGTACGGATACGGCAGTTGCCACCCAGCCTGGAATAAATAACTGCTTTTACAATTTTTCTGTCTTTCCATTCCAGATCGATCTCAAACCCGCCCCTGGCCTTTAGCCCGGTGACCTTTCCACTATTCCAGGCGGCCGGAAGGGCTGGCAACAGGTGAATTTCCCCGGCATGACTCTGGACCAGCATCTCGGCTATCCCCGCCGTTGCCCCAAAATTTCCGTCGATCTGAAAAGGAGGGCCGCAAAACAGGTTGGGAAATGTGCCGCCCGGATTGATGCCCTGTTTGTTTTCTGTTATCAGCGAGAGCTGACTTTGTAAGTGACTGAAAGCCTTTTCCCCATCCAATAAACGGGCCCAAATTGCTTGCTTCCAGGTTTTCGACCACCCCATTCCGCCTTCTCCACGCCGTTCAAGCGCTCTTATAACGCCGGCAGACAGCCCCGAATCTGCATACCGATGAATCTGGTTGCCGGGATAAATCCCGTACAGATGTGATATGTGACGGTGATTTGGATCTGCTTCATCGAAATCGGTCAACCACTCCTGCAACTGGCCGTGCTTCCCGATCAGGTAAGGCTGCAGCTTAGCCAACTGCTTCGCAACCGTATCGGCCAGCAAATGGTCTTCCCTGGGATCCAGCACACTAAATGCTTCGATAAACCGGCTATAGGATTCTCTTATAATAGCCATATCCATCGTGGGACCGGAACTGTACGAAGAAGTCTCGTTGCCTCCCGACCGGAAATTCAATTCCGGAGAATGACCGACCGGCGTAACGAGAAACCCCTCGGCTGTCGGTATCAGCCAGTCCTTGTAAAATAGTACAGCTCCTTTCAACAGCGGGTAGACCTCATTTTCTAGGAAATCGCGGTCTCCATTAAACAAATAGTGTTCCCAGAGATGCGAGACCAGCCAGCCTGCTGCCATAGGCCAGAATGAGCATTTACAGTTGTCTATCGGTTCTGCATGCCGCCAGATATCCATATTATGATGCGCCACCCACCCTTCGTTGCCATACATGTTTCTGGCGGTGTTCGATCCATTGACAGCAAGTTCCTTGATTGCCTCGAAGAGCGGTTCATGACATTCCGACAAATTAGCGACCTCGGCAGGCCAGTAATTCATCTGAAGGTTGATATTCATGGTGTAGGCGCTGTTCCACGGCGGCATCAGGAGATCGTTCCAGATTCCTTGCAGGTTCAGCGGCTGACCTCCCCGCCGGGATCCGGAGACCATCAGGTAGCGGCCGAATTGAAAGTAAAGGCCGGCCAGAGATGGATCCTTTCCATTGGCAAACAGTTTTATCCGTTCGTCTGTAGGTCGCTTTGACTGCTCGGTTGGAATACCGATCTGAATGCCGACTTTACTGTACAACGATTGATAATCATGGACATGATCAACATACAGTTCATGGTATCTCTTACTTCTTGCCTTATTGAGGAATGTAAGCGCTTTCTCGCGGGGATCAATTCCGTCGAATGCAGGGCTTTTGTCGTACCCGTTATAGCTGGTGGCTGCGGATAGTATAAGAATAACTTCGCTGGCATCCTGAATGACTACTTTGTTCCCCGACACAGCCACTTCACCGTCCCGGGAACCCGGGGCCAACAGTATTTCAAATGACATTCCCAGATCCCCGGCTTTTTTTCCGTACAGGATACGCGCGGCTTCAGCCTTTAATATGCCACCCTTCGTGTATACTTCCGGGTATTTATGCCGGTCTCCAAGTGCTTCCACCAATTTGAATTCCCGGTTGAGAATAAATCCGGGGGCGTTACTTTTCAATCCCAGAAAATCCTTTCCGGCTTCCCTGAGAAGGGTTTCTTCGTGAGGAGAAGAAAGGTTGAGCGTACAGTTGATCTTTTCCGTCCCGTCTGCCCTTAAACGGATTACCATGACATGGTCAGGGTTGCTGATAAAGTACTCCCTTGTAAAACGTGTATTGTTTACCTGGTACTGCACAGTCGAAACAGCTTTGGAAAGATCAAGCGTCCGTCTATAGTGGGCGTACGGTCCTGTATGCTGAAAATCAATCCAGAGATCCCCCATAGGCTGGTAGCATTGGTTTTTCCTGCCCAGCCACTCCTCCGCAACGATACTTTCCCCCTCTTTGTATTTCCCTTCTTTCAGAAGTGATGTGACTTCTCCGTACTTTTTCCTGACATCGATGCTTTTGTAGGTATGGAAAGGGTCTCCCGAATACAAGGTACTTTCATTCAACTGAATACGTTCCCGTTCCACGTTGCCGAATACCATAGCTCCCAAATGCCCGTTGCCTAAGGGAAGCGCTTCTGTCCAAACGGATGCGGGACGGGAATACCAGAGCAGCTCATCCTTTTCCGGGGTGGAAGCCTCGCGGGCAATTACGGGACAGGCTATGCCGAGTATAAAAGCTCCGAAAAGAGATGCTGTTTTATGCATAATAATCATATTCTAATCAGACAAAAGTCTTTTCACACTTAATTATATCCGGGGTTCTGTTCCAATACTGCTTCCGTATTCGTCTCAATCTCCCTGAAAGGAATAGGCCAAAGGTTCTGATGATCAGCTATCCCGTGGCCAACCAGAGTGTTGTACTTCCTTACCCTTTCCACCATCTTTCCGAGCCGCATTAATGTCATAACCCGTAATTCCTCCCAGTGCAGTTCTCGCGCGCGCTCGTCGAGGATATAGTCGATATTCATTTCATCGGGCGATGCAGGAGAGGCATTGGCTCTTGCACGCACTGTATTGATATCGGCTGCAGCCCGTTCTTTATCGCCTTTCCCTATATATGCTTCAGCACGAAGTAAATAGGTTTCAGCCAGCCGGATCAGATAGCTATCGGTAAAAGATTTAGTGGCCTGGTTATTGACTAATCCCGTCGCAGCATTTGTTACAAACTCGACGGGGTAATCGTCATTAAAAGGAGTGAGCTTGGCGTAAATCATACTCCACCAGCGGTTATACGTGTTCGGGAATTTCGATATGGCGCCGCTCTCGACAATGTATTGACCGTAATACTTAGAGGCGGGATTATCCGATTTGATATCTCTGATGATATTGTATTCTGAGTTCCTGATATCATTATCCAACCCTTGTATCCATATTTGATGGCTCATATAATCTGTCCCGGACAACCACCCGATAGGTCGTCCTCCGTTTTTCGTTGTAGGGCCGATAAACAGGTTTACCTCCTCGGTATCTTTCAACTGAATATAAAACGGGTTAATCGCCCACGCCATCTGATTACCGTTACCTCCGCCGGGTTTCAGATACTCATACTGGTCTACCCAGAGCGCTTCCCGATTCCCGCTGGATCTGTTTTGGTTATTTCGCTTAAACAAATCACCATATACGTCGCCCGGCAGGTTTCTTTTACTGCCGAAGCGTTCTGTCATCAGGGAAAAGTTCGGATTGTCTATAACCACAGACGCCGCCTGGATAGCCGCATCCCAGTTTTTCAGGCTGATCTGCACCTCGCTCAGCAAATGAAAAGCAACTGCTTTCGAAATACGGCCTTCTTCACGGACAGTCGTAACTTCAGGCAGGTATTGGCCGGCGATCTCCAGATCCTGAACACATTGCTGCCATACTTCTTCTCTGCTGGCTCTTACGAAGTCTCGTTTGGGTGTGGTGATTTCATCAAGGATAACGGGTACTCCGCCGAAAAGAATAGCCAGACTGCGCATCGCAAAGGCACGAAAGAAATAAGCTTCCGCCCTCAGATTATTTTTTGCTTCTTCAGATGAAAACCTGATCCCGTCGCTGTCAATTCTGGCAATGATGGCATTGGCATTGAAAATAACCTGGTACAATCCGCTCCAAACACTCTGTACTTCAACCGAATTGGGAAACAATTTGTCCTGGTAAAGGTTCAGGTCATGCGCCAGCGCGATGGTGCACCATGTCAGGTCTGTTGGATAATGCATGGCCCGTCCATGCATCGTGTTTACGTCGAATAGAGTACTTCTTACATTAACATAGAGTGTAGCCACTGCTGCGTTGAAATCGGATTCCGTCGAATAGGAGTTGACGGGAGAATAAAAATCAAGAGGTACCTCCTCCAGCCAGCTTTTTTCGTCACACGCTGCAAAAGTGACGGGTAGGGCAAATATTATAAGTAGTTTAAAAAAACGTTTCATAGCCTGTCAGTACATTAAAGTTCAACATTTAACCCTACCGTATAGCTTTTCATGACGGGTAGCCCCGGGACCAACCCCGTTCCGGTTTCGGGGTCCACTCCTTCCCATTTGGTAAGCGTCAGCAGGTTTTTGGCGCTTATGTTAAGCTTCAGGCTGCGTAACCCTATCGCTTTCAGAAAATCAGCATTAAATGTATACGCAAGTGAAATATCCTGTAGCCTTACAAAGTTCCGCTGATCGTATGGCCTTGCGTCGTAAGTAGCCGGAGTATCCAGGCGCCTGTACTTTGCATTCGGATTGGTAGGCAGCCAGTAGTCCCATTTTAGGGCATTCATATAGCTCAGTTGATCTCTGCGGATAAAATTGGAAGAAACATAAGGAGAACCATCTGCATAATAGTAATTCTTCCCTCCCTGGATGGAATTGATAAATACATAAAGAGAGAAGTTTCCGTGCCGGAAGGTATTGGCTATTCCAAACCGGTATGCAGGGTCGGAATAACCGAGTATTTTTCGGTCGGAGGGATCAATGACTCCGTCGTTGTTGGTGTCGGTCAGCTTGTAGGTACCAGGGAAAAAGCCGGAGGGAATACGCCCTGCTTCCTGGTCATCCAACTGCCACATCCCGGCTATTTCATAATTGAAGATAACGCTCTGTGGCTTGCCTATAAAAAGGCCGCTCGTTACAATATCATCCTCCTTTCCGTCTCCGTTGTTGTCAGCTCCCAATATGGAAACGATTTTGTTCCGGTACAGAGAAAAGTTAACCGACGGCTCCCAGGAGAACCTGTCCCGTTTTACTGCCATTCCCGACAGCGCAAATTCGAAGCCATGGTTGCGCACTTTGCCTATGTTGGTAGCGATGGATGTAAACCCTGTCATCTGAGGAATCTGGATGTTGTACAGGATGTCTCTCGTATTGTTAACATAGAATTCGACATTTCCCTGCACACGTGATTTCAGGAGTTCAAAATCAAGGCCGAGATTTAACCCTGTCGTTGTTTCCCATCCCAGGTCGTTATTAGACATCCTGGAAATCCACTGTCCGATGGTAGTAACCCCTCCGTCACCAAAAATAATCATAGGCTCAGAGCTCATCCGGGCAAGGGTCTGGTAGCGGCCCACCGCCCGCCTTGCCGTTGTACCATAAGATCCGCGCAGTTTCAGGTAATCCAGGTAAGGGTTTTGAAAAAAGTCTTCCTCTGAAATCACCCAGCCGAGTGCAAAAGACGGGAAAACGCCTATTTTCCGTGCCGTTCCAAAGCCGGAGAATCCATCTCTTCTGACTGTTCCTGTAAACAAGTAGCGGTTCTTGAAGCTGTAGAAAAGTCTTCCCATAGTATAGAGGCTCGACTCCAATTCGGCACCTGTTTCTATACTGTTTAGCGAGGCGCTCCCGGCCTGCAGACGGTTATATCCCAGTACGGGGTTGGTAAAATTCTGGGCAGCAGCATTCGTGTATTTATAGCTCCGTTTTTCGACCCCGTAAAGTAAAGTCAGATCCAACCGGTGATCTGTCCCAAAGCTCTTTTTGTAGTTAAAAATATTATCGAATGTCCAATCGTAATTGATATTCGAATTCTTGTAGCCGGATCCTGTAAAATTTGCTCCCCAGGGATTAAACTGATCCTGGTTAACTGTCCTGTAGTTGTGGGAATAGTTGATACGGTAGTTGAACCCTTCCAGGAAAGGAAGTTTGATATCTGTATGCAGGTTTGCGAAAAGATTCATGCGCTTGTCCGAATCATCTATCTGATATTGCAGGAACGGATTCAGAAGCGATCCGTCGGGTTGAACAACGTACTGTCCGTTTTGATCATATAAGGGAGCATAGGGCTGCATATGAAAAGCGGAAGTAAGCGCAGGAGAGACGCCTGAGTAATCACTCTGGGCGAAAAACGATTCCATTCCGAAATCCATCCAATCTGTGATCTTTGTATCCAGATTAGCCCTGAGGTCATACCTTTTGTAAAGGTCATTTTTAATAAAGCCGGACTGATCTGAGAAGCCGGCTGATACAAAATAGCCTGTATGGCCGCTCCTCCCACGGATACCAAGGTTATGAGACTGAATGTGTCCGTTACCGGTAAGCATATCCCACCAGTTAATGTTCCGTCCAGACGTATATCCTTCGGAAACAGCCAGCGTCTTCAGGTAGGGAGTCAGTGAGAAATCCGGGTTCGGAACGGTATAGTCGGGCGCAAGCCGGCTTAAGTCCCAGAAAACATCCATTAAAAAATCCTCGTATTCTTTTCCCATATATGGTTTGACCGTGTGAGAAGGCACCTGCAGAGAATACTGACCCGAATAGCTGATAACGGGTTTCCCCAGATCGATCCCCTTCTTGGTAGTAATAATGACCACTCCGTTTGCAGCTTGTGAACCGTAAATCGAGGCTGAGCTGGCATCCTTCAGTATTTCCATGGATTGGATATTTGAAGGATTGATATCCATCAGACTACCCCTGTAAATGATTCCGTCTACAACAATCAGAGGGGCATTATCTGCAGCCGCACTTGAGAGCGTGTTCTGTCCCCGTATAGTCATAGATGGGGTACTTCCCGACGAAGTGACGGCTCCGATATTAAGCCCGGGGACATTTCCCTGCAAAGACTGAAGTACATTGACATTGGCCAGCTCGCTCTGCTGCTCGATATTTACCTTAGCTATGGCTCCGGTAAGGTCGCTTTTTCTCATCGTCCCATACCCCACTACCACTACTTCCTCCAGCGCCTTGGTATCCGGCGCCAGCTCCACGTTTATTACCGTCCTGTTTCCAGCTGAAACCTCCTGGGAAATATACCCCACGAAAGAAAAAATCAGCACTCCGTCCGTGCCGGGGACTCCAATACTATACCTGCCGTTTACGTCGGTCACCTGCCCGGTCGCACTTCCCTTCAGAACGATGTTAACCCCCGGCAGCGCTTCCCCTTTATCGTCGGTAACCCTCCCGGTTACCGTAGCCTGCTGGGCATTCAGCGCCGTGAAAGCCAACCCGGCAAACAGGCACAGCAGCCCTTTGGCAGCTAGTGGTTTAATTGATAGTCGTACACTCATAACTTATCATTTTAAGGGTGATATTGGTTGTCTCCGATCAAGAATTTATATAACAAAAGCAAAATTATACGACGGGACACTCGCATATCATCCCTATTTTACCCTGTTTCAGCACTTTTTAATCCAAAACGACCGGGTTGCCGCATTTTGAAAGAGAAGCCTTTCAGGCATCAGCATTTTTTTCACCCGTTTCAACACTATTTACACATCAGAAGTAGGAAAGGGAGGATTTTGTATTTATATAGGGATAATATCAGCTATCTTATAGCAACCCCCAATACGATTAGAATGTATCCTCATGAAACCGCTGCTGATCGACCTCGATTATTCACTTACCGACACGTTTATGATCAAGGAGCTGAACGTGCCTTACTTCACCAATACCCATCATTTTCATAAGGACTATGAAATCGTATTCGTGAAAAAAAGCTCCGGAAAACGGATTGTCGGCGACCATGTAGACAATTTCAATGATGGCGACCTTGTGTTTGTAGGGCCTGATCTGCCGCATGCCTGGTTTAACGACAGCGCCTATTACGAAGACCGGGAAGACCTTCCGGCGCAATCCGTTGTGATCTACCTTAAAAGGACATGGCTTGAGCGCAGCGTGCTGCCCCTGCCGCAGACCGGGAAGTTGAAAAATATGCTGGAAAACGCCCGGCGTGGCATACGGTTTTATGGTGAAACCGCGCGGCAGGTCAGTAAACTGCTCTCAGGCATCTACCGCGCCGAAGGGTTCAGGCAGGTAGCCGATTTGTTTACCGTATTATTTCTCATGTCAGACACGAAGGAATGTGAACTTCTGGCAGGGATCAATTACCTCAACACCCATAGCGAGAATGAAACGGCACGGCTCAACCGGGTATATGAATACGTGATGCGGAACTTCCCGGGACAAATCAGATTGGAACAGGCAGCCGACATTGCCAATATGTCGCCGAACGCATTCTGCCGGTATTTCAGAAAGCAGACCCAGAAAAATTTCTCACAATTTGTCAACGAGATCCGGATAGGGCACGCCTGCCGGCTTCTCGCAAAAAAAGATAGAAGCGTAACCGAGGTATGCTATGAATCCGGTTACCAGAGCGTAACCAACTTCAACAAATTCTTCCGGCGGATTATGGGTAAAAGCCCGGTTGAGTATCGGAAGGAAATCAGAGGCGGCGGCCAGATAACGTGATCCCGCATAGGGTGGCCCGCACAGGGTGACATCAAAAAACCGAATTGACGTCAAATCACTACAAAGCGTCCGAAATCGCCTGCAGCAGTCCTTCTTCCGGCTTGTCGAGCGTCAGCTCCCAGAACATAATGCCGCCCAGCTTCTTTTCGCGGGCGTACCGGGTTTTCTCTCTCACCGAAGCCGGGTCATCGCCGGTAGCAAACTTTTTCTCCTGCGCATTATACCAGTAGGGTGCTTTGGCTTTATCGTCCCAATGGTACTTCCAGCCGTTTTCTGTAGTCAGCTCCGTATCATACTTCCGGAAATTATAGCCTCTTGTATGCTCTCCCTTCTGGTACAGGCCGTTGTTTTCTGCGGATACATCTTTCCATACCCGTGTGTAAAATGCCGCTCCGATTACCAGCTTTTCCGCCGGGATTCCAAGCTTCAGCAAATAATTTACCGCCCTCTCGGTCGACTCCTCGGCGGGTTTCGTACCGAACAGGGGAGTGTGGTGGCCCGTAGCCGTGGAATAGCCGTTCACAAGGTCGTAGCTCATGATATTGACCCTGTCCATGAGCGGCATTATTTTCTTCCAGTCTACCGAATGGTCCAGGAATTTCTGAAACCCGCCTGCCGCAAAGCTGAGCTCGTTTTTACTGCCCAGGCTTTTACGGAGCTCTTCTACCAGCGATGTAAAATTGTCGTAGTCGGCCGGCTGGTACAGATGTCCCGGATGCCCTTCGATGGTCGGGTATTCCCAGTCGAGATCGATCCCGTCTGTACCGAAATAAAGATTGGCCTTACGCACCGATTCTGCAAAAAGCTTCCGTCCTTCCAGGGTGGAGAAAGCCTCCGAACAGGGCGCGCATCCGCCCCATCCGCCCAGCGAGAGCATGACTTTCAGCCGTGGATTCTTTTTCTTCAGCGATACAAGATGCCGGATCGTAAGAGAATCCCGCCCGCTGTCTACCGACAGCTTGCCGTCTTTCAGGTGACAAAAACTGAAGATAATATGTGTCAGCTTGTTGACGTCATAGGCATCAATCGTATGCGTGTCGCCCATGTAGTAAGCAATGACCGAAAAGTTCGTAGGAATCCTCTTTTGCGCCGGGGCATTCACCTGTAACAGAAAAAGAAGGGCTGCAATACCCGGCCATAATTTGTATTTCATCCGCATAAAACTATTTAATAGCTGATTTTAAAGATTTACCGGACCATTCCGGAAAACTTCCCAACCAAATTATCTATATTTTTTAAATACCCGAGACGAAATACAAAAACTTTTAAAAAAGGGATGGATAATCAGTGTCCCGAAATGAGGCCCATTAAATCCCTTCCTGCGCATCCTTTACAAAAAGCAGGGCCTCCCGGGGAATCCGGCTATCGATACCGGGCGGCGCCTTTTCCAACACCTCTCCGTTGCTATCGACCGGGTTGATCAGCCTGAGTTTTCCCGGTGTAAACTGTGTATAGAGATCGGGCAGGTCATAAGACGATAGCATGCTGCCCGGCGTACCCAGGAGGTAAACGGGTTTATAGGTTTTTGCTCCCACAAGTGCCCTGAAAGAAAGAACCGGGTTAACCAGCGTAAGGTTCTCGAGCTTGTCGCGGTTAATAGACGCCCAGTGCAGCAGATCGGTCGTCGTGGTGCCTGCAGCCAGACCTGCCACCGGGACAGCAGGCGTCTTTGCCCCGATAAACCGGTACAGCGCCTCGATCTCGCCCACTCGGTACTGGGCCAGGGTCTGGTTGGTCAAAAG
Source organism: Spirosomataceae bacterium (assembly GCA_037191015.1). GTDB lineage: Bacteria > Bacteroidota > Bacteroidia > Cytophagales > Spirosomataceae > Ravibacter. The sequence continues at coordinate 38,336 of JBBCKD010000001.1, read as the reverse complement.
CGCCAGGAACCACAAATTCAGGGGTGTCTTGTCGATAAAAGCATCGCCGTGCCAGTTGTAATACTCCCTGAGCTCACCGATACCACTCAGATCGGCACAAACCACCTGGCCGTATTTTTTCAGCAGCCCGAGGATCATTGTTGTGTCTGAAGATTTTCCTTTGTCATCAAGATACAAAGCAACTTTTCCTTTATTCGCGGCAGCCGGACCATTGCGGAATACCAGTGTAGGGAGGTAGTATCCGCCGGGCGCTTTCACCAGGTACTTGTCTACGCTGTAACCCTGCGCCAGAACCGTTCCGCTGTAGATAGACGAGCTTTTGGCTCCGGAAGACTTATAATTCAATATCCCGGCCAGTTTATCCCCGCTGATAGCCGCTTTATCCCTGCTTTCGCCTGCCGAAGCTGCGATCACTTCGCCCAGCCGTTTGCTGCCCGGTATCCCGAACACATCTCCTCCTTTGCTGGCATACAGTTGCTCATCAGGAAAAGGCCTGACTTCCTCGTCGGAAGTATTGCAGGGATTCTTCAGGTGCTTCGAAAAAAACCGGTAGCAGGCTTCGCGGTTGAGCTTCGTAGAAGCATGGCCTGCGTTGTCTTCCACTACCAGGAAATCCTCCTCCTTCCCGTTCATCCTGTAGAGCCGCGACAACTCTTCCTTCATGTCCTGCACCCCCTGGATACTGAATATATCGTTGGTAGTCGTCACCACAAGAGTAGGCTTCGGCGCTCTCATATGCAGCAGGTCGGGGATGTCGATTCCGTTTGCGATCCCGTTAAGAAAAACCTGCTCGGCATCCTGCGGCCCGCTCGATTTCAAAAGCATTTCGTAGGTCGTAATGTAGCATTCCGGAGCAGCGGCTGTTACCCTGTCATCTATGGCTGCGATATAGCTCGACTGCGTCCCTCCGCCCGAACGGCCGGCGATGCCTATTCTTCCCGTATCTATATCCCGGCGGGTCTCAAGGTAATCTATCGCCCGGATACCGTCCCATATAAAATATTTTGCAGGGGAGTACCCCAGCAGGAAAGCGCCCGACCCGGAATAGGAGTGATCGTGTGTGGTGCCCATCGCCGGCTTGCCGTCGGCCTTCCGGTACTGTACCCGCTCACCCTGGCCGACAGGGTCAAAGGCAAATACGGCAAACCCTTTTTTCGCGTAGTTGAGCATGATGGTCTGGTATGCCCCGCTGCGGTAGCCGTTGGCGCTATGCCCGCTGCAGAATACGATGACAGGCAGCTTCCTGCCGGCCAGCTCTTTTTTCCTGAAAAGTGAAGCGGAAACGTAATATCCCGGCAGCGACTCATACAGGATATTTTCTACCGCGATCCCGTCCGATTCGACCGTCGAAGTGATTCTGGCATTGAGGGGCGTCTTTTCGGGGAACGCCCCCAGCGACTTCTGAAGCTGCTGACGCAGGTTATCCCTGTACGACTGCCAGTCTCCGGCAGACTTGATCTGCGCAACCCTCGAATTCCTTGCTTCGAGCTGCTCAATTGCCTGCTCCATCAGCAGGTGATAGGTATGCGGCGTTTTCGCCTGGTACATCTTCCAGTAGGGGAGCACATCGAGCCTGCTTTGGGCCTGAAGACCGGAGCAGGTGAATAGCGGCAGCAAAACAAGGAACAACTTTTTCATCGTATAAAGGTTTGAGCCATGAGCTGCGAGGTCTCAGCCCATGGCTCATGGCTATTTCATGTGTTTGTCAATAACCGGGATTTTGTTTTAAAAGAGAATTCCGCTCGATTTCCGACTGGGGAATGGGTACGAGGTAATTTCGCTCGTTAAAAGTTCTTTCCTGGAAGACTTCAGGTATATAAGTCTTCTTTCCCGTAGCCTGGTCTCTGTAAATAGTCATTTTCTTAGCATCTTCATTATCGGTTGTGCTGGCAATTTTCCACCTTCGTACATCGAAATAGCGATGCTCCTCAAATACCAGTTCTATACGGCGCTCGTGCTGAATTTTCTCAAGAAGCGCGGCTCCGGTCTCTTTGACTGAAGGCATTTTCACCGAATTCCTGGACCTGATCAGGTTGAGATATTCCCGGGCGGCAGCTTCATTCCCGAGGTGATACATCGCTTCGGCGTAATTCAGTAAAATCTCTCCGAATCTAATAAAAATCCACGGAGAATTCCCAACATTCGTCCCGCTCGGCCGGCCGATCGACTCATTGATAAACTTTCTTACGCTATAGCTCGTAAATGATGCGTTCCAGCCTTCAACCCCTTCGCTCGAGTCAGGTCCTCCAGGCAGGTATGCCCCTATCTCACGATCCTGCCAGGGTGCGCCGTCATAAATAATGCTTGCATAAAACCGGGGATCCCTGTTTGCGTAGGGCTTCTGCGGATCGTAAGCCGGATCGTCGGCGGGAAGAAGGCCGTTAACAGTTTCATATGCGTCAACCAGGTTATGAAGCGGGTTAACCTGGCCGTAGCCTCCCGACCCGTTGGGAAAGAAATGCAGTTCGATACTGGCTTCTACCCTGAGATTGTTTTTAAATTCCCGGGCCCAGATAATTTCACTGTTGTTTGTATTTAAAAACAGGGACTTATAATCCGTATGAAGCTGGTAAATCCCCATGTCGATCACCGCCTTCGCGGCATCAGCGGCCTGCTGCCATCTCGCCCTGTCGTTGTCCGGGTTGTTGAGCGGGCTTGCATAATAAAGCAAAACCCTCGATTTCAAAGCCATTGCGGCGCCTTTGGTCGCTCTTCCCTTATTGGCTCCCGTAAAGCTTTCGGGCAGGAGGGCTATAGCCTTGTCGAGCTCTCCGATAATAAACGCCATACACTCATCATAGGAGTTCCGCTCTACCCTGAAGTCGTCGCTGAGGCCAAAGGGCGCAGTGATCAGCGGCACGCCGCCATAAAAGCTTACCAGCCTGAAATAAGACCAGGCTCGCAGAAACCCGACCTCGCCCTTGTAGCGGCTTTTTAAAGCTTCATCGATAGGGGATTCTTCGATCTTGCTGAAGAATATGTTACAGTCGGTGATCACATTGTAATAGTTGTCCCAGTGGTGAAGCGCCGTATTGTTTACCGGCGAGAGCTCTCCGCGGTTGATGAGATGATAGGTTTCGCGGGCTCTCCGATAAGCTTCATCCGACAACGGCATCATGTAGAAATCGACCAGAAAACCGTGCCTGATGTTATAACAGGTATTTACATATGCCTCGATTAAGGTAGCATCTCTCCAGACATCGGGCTCAGAGATCTTGTCGAGGGGTTTCCTTTCCAGAAAACCGGAGTCACAGGAGATAAGCAGGAGTACCATACAGCTGACAACCAGGCTTCCTATGACGCTCCTGCTGAGTGAATTATTGTATAAGATGTTCATTTTCGGGGTTTCTTAAAATGAAACGTTTAGTCCAATGTTATATATCTTCTGCTGGGGATAAAAACCTCCGCTCTTGCTTGTTCCTTCCGGATCGAAATACTTGATTTTATCGAGCGTGATCAGGTTGAAGCCATTGAGGTAAATGCGCGCATTTCTCAGCTTAACGGCTTCAGCGATAGCCGGAGGAAGGTCATAGGCAATTTCAAGATTTTTCAGGCGGATGTACGAAGCGTCTTTAAGCCAGAAAGTAGAGCTGTATCCGCTTACTTCTGCTTCATAGGTGGGTAAAATGGGATACCTGGAATCGGGGTTCTCCGCCGAGTACCTGTTGTCTGCCCAATCCTGTAGGATGTTCCCTGCCAGTCCCGCCTGCAGGAAAATATATTGCTTCGCGGTAGTCGCACCCTGCCATAGCGCCTGCAATGACAGGTTTTTGTAGCGAACCCCCATGTTCAGGCCCAACATGACGCGCGGGATATCCGTATAGTCAACCCTGATACGGTCCTTGGCGTCGATGATCCCATCGTCGTTCACATCCCGGTATTTGAGGTCTCCCACCCTGGTTCCGGACGGGCGCGGATCGCGGGCCAGCTCTTCGTCGGACCGGAATATCCCAATGGCGTCATAATAAAGACTGGTGTTCATAGAGTATCCTGTTCGCATCTGCCAGTGCTGCTGGTTCTCGGCTTCGTCGATGTCGAGTATCCTGTTCCTTGCATATGACATATTGAAGCCTATGAAATAGGGCAGCCGGACCGCGCGGTTGTTGTGATTGACCTGGACTTCAAAGCCTTTGTTCTCGACTACCCCGATATTCTCGTTGGGAAGCTTCAGGCCGGTGTAGGCGGGTACGGAAGCATTTCGCGCGGTAAGGATATTGTTTCTCCTGGTTTTAAAAATGTCCAGTTCTACATCGAGCAGTCCCTTCCACATCACCAGGTTTGCTCCCAGGTTGAGGGTTTGGGCCACTTCCCATGTTATGTTGGTATTGGGTGAAGTTCCCCTTACGACAGTCGTGGCGGGATTAGCAAAATTATAGCTGGTTCCGAACGTATAGGTTGACAGATATTGGAAAGCGCTGATCTGGTCATTTCCCATCTTGCCCCAGGACGCTCTCAGCTTCAACTCGTCGACTGCCCGGACGTTCTTCAGGAATGGCTCTTCGGAAAGCCTCCATCCTGCTGAAATGCCGGGGAAGAAACCGAACCGTTTGCCCGCAGGGAAATTCTGGGACCCGTCATACCTGAAATTGAAATCGAGCAGATATGCCTCCTTCAGATTGTAGCTTACGCGCCCGAACAGGTTCTGCCTTGCCGTTTCGTAAGCAGTGCCTGAATTATCGATATCCGTCGCTCCTCCGGCAAACAGCTCATCTATGGCGCTGGTGATGTAATTCTTCCGCTGAGCCCAGAAAGAATTACCCTTTGTCTCGGTTTGCTCGGCTGCAACAAAGGCTCCAAGGGTATGCTGATCCGACGACCAGTCATACTTCAGCCTGAAATTGAGCGTCGTACGGTTATAAAAGGATTGAGTCTGGGTTAGCTGGGGCATCGACACCGAGCCGCCTGTACGCGGACTATAGCTGTCTTCCCCGACATTGTAATCATATACGGTCCATGGTTTAAGGAAAAGCTTATTAAAGGAGTAGTTTTTGTCATTGGCAACAAACCCGTCCAGCGCCAGTCCGTCTACCCACGGAATCTTCACCTCGTAGGTAAAGGTTGTCTGGTACAGGTTTCCCTTGGTATTGTTGTACCCTGCCTCCCCGGAGCCCATGACGAGCGGGTTTTCTCCTCTCTCTATCCCCGGGGCATAAGACCCGTCGGGATTTCGTGCCGGAAGGAACGGGTAGTTCCTCCACATAATGTGAAAAATGTTGGCGGTTTCCATCGACGGCAAATTCGACTGCTCGGAACGTACGGCGTAATTCAAACCTACCTTGATGTGCTCATTGACCCTGGCGTCAATATTTGAACGCACCGAATAGTTGTGATAATCAATGAAGTCGCTCTTCAACAGGTCGTTTTGTTTGGAATAGCTACCCGACACGTAATACGTTATAATATCATTTCCTCCCCTCAGGGACAGGTTTTGCTGCGTCTGGGTCGCCACCTTTCTCAGAGACTCCTTTGTCCAGTCAGTATTGGGATACCGCACCGGATCGGAGCCATCTCTTAACTTTTCGATCTCATCTGCCGAAAAACGGGCAGGCTGCCCCTGGTAATTATATAGTTCATTCATAAACACGGCGTAGGTGGCCGCGTCTGCCATTTCGGGAAGCCTGGTGGGTGTCGAAAGCCCCAGGTTTGTATTGTAGGTGATAACGGGCTTGCCCTGCACCCCTCTTTTGGTCGTAACCAGTATGACCCCGTTGGCTGCCTGAGCCCCGTAAATTGCTGCGGCCGCATCCTTAAGGACACTCACACTCTCGATGTCATTGGGGTTGATCTGGTCTAGCCCGTCTCTTCCCCACACACCGTCTATCACTATCAGGGGACTGTTGTTTCCGAGCGTGCTCTGACCCCTTATCAGCAATGATGCGCCGCTCCCGGGCTGACCGTTGCTGCTTTTGGAGATAATGCCGGGAAGGCGGCCTGCCAGGGAGTTCGACAGGTTTATAGCGGGGCTCTGCCTGATATCTTCTCCCTTTGCTACTGCTACAGATCCTGTCAGGCTGGCTTTTTTCTGAGTTCCGTAGCCGACTACTACCACTTCTCCCAGCGCCTGGTTGTCTTCCTCCATCCGGATGTTGTATAGGCTCTGCGAGGCGGCAATAACTACCTGCTGCGTTGTGTAGCCGATAAAGCTGAACACGAGCACTCCTGTATTTTCGGGGATATTAAGACTATAACGGCCTGCTACGTCGGTCGTTGTTCCTATGGAAGTACCTTTGAGCATCACGCTTACGCCCACCAGGGCCTCACCGGAGGCCTCGGTCACGACACCTTCGATTTTCCGCTCCGTATGCGATGAGGTATACGCGGGAGCCGAAAGGGTCTCGACAGAAAGCCGCTCTCTTTTTCCTTTGCTTTTCTTTGTAATCAGAATATGCTTCCCCTGGATGCTATAATCGAGCGAAGAGTGTTCGCTCAGAATTTTCAGCGCATCTTTAAGCCTGGCATTTTTTATTTCCAGGCTCACCCTTTCATTCAGGTCAATATGGTTCAGGCTGTAAACAAAGGAGTAGCTGGTTTGTTCCTCAATCATTTTGAGGACAACGCTTAACGGTTCTGAGTTTGATTTGATATTGATTTTGGTATCAACCGCCGGAACAGCCGACGTAAGACCCAGAAATAGCACTACGCCAAGTAGTTTGAGACCGGAAAAACTCCGTTCCCACTTTTTGAAAAGGACATACGAATCCGTGTCCCTGCGGTCTGCGAGACTCAATTTCATTTATAAACAGATTAAAGTGAATGGAATTAACTTTCTAGTACATACGTCGTCAGCATTCAAAATCTTCGATGTACACTATGCCTCCTGTAATGTGATATTTAAAGTGGTTGATACTGGCAAGGATAGCCAGGATTTCCTCCAGGGTTTCCGTCCGGAATCTGGCTGAAAAGTAGCACTCCTTCAGGTTGGAGCGGTCAACATAGATCATCACACCGAAGCGGGCTTCAAGTTTTGCAAATATCTCCTCATAGGATATCGCATCAAATAACAGTTCGCTGCCGGAAACGCCCGGCTTCCTGTTTGCGGCAGTACCCGCGGCTCCTTCGATCTTGGTGAATCTTCCGGACTGCGTGGACAAAACCGCGATTTCATTCGGCGCGAGGTGCATACTATCCGTTTTTTGCCGGTGAGCAATCCGAACGCTCCCTTCCAGCAAATGCGTGGTCACCTCGTCATCCTCAGGGTACGCTTTTACACTGAAAATAGTCCCTGTCACCGTGGTGATCTGTTCTTTACTCACGACCCTGAACGGCGCCTCCAGCATCTTTCTTACATGAAACAGGCACGCGCCCTGCAGGTACACGGTCCTGTCATTCAGAAAGTCGCTGCTGTAACGAACGGTGCTGTTAGGTTCGAGCAGCAACATCGACGAATCGGGCAGGTAAAGCTGCGAAGACTGATCGTAGCTGAAAGTGATCAGCCCGGTGTCTCCCCCGGGCGCTTCACCGCTCCTGTACCGGGCCCAGTAGATCCCGATCAGCAGGAAAACCGCCAGGGCTGCAGCCGCTTTGAACCACCACCTGTCCAGCTTCCGCGGAGCCGGACTTTTCTCAAAATTGTCGCTCACGCTGCTCCATACCCGGTCTCTTACGTCATCTTCCGCTTCTCCCCCGAACAGATCGCTTTCTTCCCTGACTTCGGGAAAACCTTCAAACCATTTTTTCAGGATGGCAATTTCTTCCTCTGTGCATTCATTTTTCTCATACTTGATTAATAGGTCTGACAACTCCTGCTTATCCATCTGAATTAAGCTTTTCTAGTTACAATTGACGCGCGACCTCCGGAAACATACTGTAAGAGGTTAGCATTTTTTTAGATTTTTTTTCAACCTGTTCATTCCCAGGTGTATGTGATTTCTGACGGATTGAACATTTATGCCCATTATATCCGAAATCTCTTCCGCTGTCCTGCCTTCGATTTTGCTTAACAAAATGGCTTTCCTCATCTGCGCCGGCATCCGGTTGATTTCCATGTATAACAACGCGGTTCCGTCTTCCGGGGCTTCGGAAACATCGGGCTCAGGGCTGTAATTCCGGAGAAAGGTCTCCAGCAGTATTTTTCTCCGCACTCCGGAAACAACCTTGTTAAAAAGGACTTTATGAACATACTGACCGAATGATTCCTGTATGGTAATTTTATGCCGGCTGTTCCAGATCGAAGTAAATACATCCTGTAAACAATCTTCAGACTCTTCCTTGTTCTGAAGACGCCGGTATGCCTCCCGGTACAGCTGCTTCCAGTAACGTCGGTAGAGCGTTTCAAAACAGCTTATGCAGTTGTCATTTCTGGCAGCCTCAAAAAGCTCTTCATCTGTACGCTGGTCAATCATGCTGTTATTTCTGTCCTTATGCGGGGGTTAGGTTATATATGCCAGGCTATTGGAGGAAACACTGTTTCAACCGGTTGCCGCCAGCCCGGAGCTCTTGTTCAGCGCAAAAAAAATATTACAGATCAGCACTGACACGCCGCCGATCCGACCAGAACAAATTAAAGAAAATATATTTTAAAAAACGGCTTCGCGAAGGGTTGTCTTTTTCAAATATTGTCTGTCCTCTACTTAACCCTCAACCTCACTCCTTCGGAATGGGCAGTAAACTCCGGTGCGTACATGCATTGTATCGTCGTTACGCCATTGCTGAAATCGCCCTGATGCGACACATTCAGCGGGTACTCAAACACGTATTTCCCTTTGGGCAGATAGTTGAAAAAGAAATTGGTAGCTGCGTCTTTGGTTGATTCGTAGTAGACCAGTCCTCCCTGCCATTTATAGCTGCTGATCACATTGACCGGCTCCAGGCCCGAAGCCCGCATGTCTTTCATATGCACATATTCCATATCGCGGTCGACCGCCAGCTCTATCCGTACCTTGACCTTGTCTCCGACTTTCACTTCATTGCCGTTTTCCAGCGGCCTGAGCACCGGCCCGTGGTCGGTGTTCGTTTCCACGAAAAGCTGCTTTTTCAGCTTCAGAGGCGTTTCAGAGAAAGTAATTTTATCCAGGTCCTCAAAATACTGCCAGTATACCCCTCCCCACGACGGCCGGCCGTTCACCCCGCTGCTGCCGGAAACTGACAATTCTATCTTTCCGTGGGCAGGGCTTACCTTGTCTCCCGGAATGCCGGTTTTAATATAGCCGGTGCCTGATTCCTTCCCTTCAGCGGAAGAGATCGTCGTCGGTCCCGTTACGATCTTCACTTCAGGGCTGTCGCTGAGCCATTCGCTGCCCCGCAGCAGCAACGCGTAGCAGGCTTCTGCCGTAGCCTTTGTGCTTTCCCAGCGGTTGGTCTGCTTATTCGTGAGCAGCCAGGTACGGATACCGTCTGCCATTTCCCGGTCAGCCGCCACCTCTTCAAAGGCTTCCACAAGCAGGGCGTGCTGCTCTATCGGGGCGTCTTGCCACCACCAGCTGCGGCGAACGTTCTTCCAGTAAGTCCCCAGCTCATCGTTCCGGATCGCGGTTTCCTTCAGGGATTTGATAATGGCATTGGCCACGGTCTTATTGCCTGTCCTGGATAGCGTCAGGGCCGTCATGGCCTGCAGGTATTTGCTTTGCCCGGTCCAGGTAGCGGCGAGACGGCCAAGATAGTAGCCATAGGCCTTCTTTGCATCCGGGAGTACTTCAAACTCCGTAAAGAAAGACCGCATGTACAGGTATTGAATAATAAGGGCCGAAGGCGCATATTTTTTCAGGTCTGTTTTGCTCCGGAGAAGTTCTGCGTAATCTTTCGCAAGCCGGGTATCCAGGTAGTTCAATGCCTGGAAAACAATGCCGTTTAATGTCTGGCGCTGCTGTTGGTCGGCATTCGTCAGGCGATGAAGATGGCCTATCCCCGAAAGGATGTACTGCGTCACAAAACGATCGTCGGGCCCGCCGGCAAACCAGGGAAAGCTCCCGTCAGGCTGCTGCATCTGTTGAAGCTTCGCCAGTGCGCCCTCTGCTTCGGCCTTCATTTTTACAAGATCGAACAGCAGCGCCAGGTTCCGTTTCTGCTCAGCCTCGCTTTTAGCTTCCAGCACCCAGGGCGTCTCCTCCAGAAGCAATGATTTCAGCTCCTGGTTTTTCTGCAGGTTGGATAGCAGGGCACTGGTATCGAGATCACGCCAGGTCTTGAAAATCTGCTCTATCCGCGGCGAGCTATTTGCTATATGCGCCGCAAGCGCATTGGCATAGTACCGGTTCCAGGTCTGCTCTGCGCAGTCGTAGGGATATTCCATCAGGTAGGGCAGGGCCTGAACCGCATACCAGGCCGGGTTCCCTGTGTACTCGACCGTAAGCCCGTAATTTTTCAGGGTCCCGCCGGGCTTGCTGTTCAGCAGCTTCTCAAAAGTAAAGCTCCTGCTCCCGGTCCCCCGCAGGGACAGCGGCAGCGTTTCCGTTACCAGCATCTGGTTGGTCAGCACCGGCAGGATATTGTCTTCGCCGTCGTTAAATTCCCCGGCCGTCGCTGTGATCCTGACGGTTACGGGATCGGCATATCCGTCAGGAACCGAAACCGGGAACAGGACCGGGGTACTTTGCCCGGCCGGAACAGCAAATGATACATCGTCCGCTGCAGCTTCGAACCTTTGATTCAGCGATTCTCCCGTAGCAGCATCCATCAATAATAACCGGGCCCTTCCCTCCAGTGTCTTATCCGACAGGTTGACCACTTTGGCGCTGATCGCCACCTTGTCGCCGATCCGCACGAAACGGGGGATATTCGGCTGTACCATCAGCTCTTTCTGAGTAATGATTTCATGTGTGCCGTAACCGAACGCCAGCTCTTTTGTATGGCCGAATGCCTGGAATTTCCATTTCGTAAGCGCTTCAGGCAGGGTAAAAGAAAAGGTGACGGTCCCGTCCGGGTTGGTGCGGAGCTGCGGAAAGAAAAATGCCGTTTCCCTGAAGTCCTTCCGTACGGGCTGATCCGTCTGTTCCGGTTTAGCTGCCTGTTGTTCATCTTTTTCCGTGGACTGATCAGCCAAAAGCTCTGCCTTCATCATCACGTTATTGTCCATCGACGCTTCGGCAGCTACCGGCGCCGCCATCATGCTCACCGACTCCCTGAGTGAACGGCGTCCTCCATATCCCACCACGATTACTTCATCCATGGCTCCCGGCAGTGCAATAAGCCGGTCATAGGTCTTGGTAAAATCTTTATGGTCCCTGCCCGTTCCGGTATACACCTGCTGCGCAGGCTTCTGCCCGAAAGCTAACTGATCATTCCAGAAGATCCGGCCGAAATAGTTCTGCCAGATGGCAGGCTTTTGCCATTCATGCTTTCTGAACTCATCCAGAGAGGCATCGTACATACCGGCCAGCAGTTCCGCGGCTGCTTTTTCTCCTTTCGGCCCGGAAATTGTCAGTGTCCAGGTTTCTTCGCTGCCCGGCAGCGTCTTATCGCGGAATGTCCCGTAGGTAATGTTCAGCTCTTTGTTGCTCCAGGGCACCTTTATGGCGTCCTGGAACGAGAAAACCCTGCTATCCTTTACAAAAAGGAAGCCTACGCCATACCCTCCGCGATCCTGTTCGGCAGCATCAAAATTGTAGGAGCTGATACCGGCTTTCTGAGTCAGAAAACGATACGTTTTAGCATTTTCCGGCGTTTCGGGCCTGTCGGTGGCCTGTATCATAAAGACCTGGCCGGCGGAAGTCCCCAGTTTTACCTGCGCGCGTTTTCCCGGCTCCACCGGATCGCTCCCTTTTGTCCATAGGTATACAGGCCGCGTAAGCTCATTCCGCTTCGGATCGACGATCTCTACGATCCTGACATCTTTCACCGTTTCACCATCAGGACCTGCCGCAACAAACTCAAATTCATAGAAACCGGGGGTTAATGCCTTCCGGTCGGGTAATTCCCACTCTCCGTTTTCCCGGGAAGTCCTCTTCCCGGTCAGTACCAGTGCTCCCTTTTTCCACGATGCAGGATCCTGCTCGTTATCATATTCGTCGTTGGGGAAAAGCTTCAGAAATTCCACTTTGGACAGCGCAAACTGATTGGGCCTGTCCCATAGCCGGCTCCTGATCAAACGCGCTTCAGGCGTCAGTTTACGGGCCGTTAACGTAACTTCTGCCGGCAGGAACTTCCCATTCATGTTCTCGGTCCTCACATTCAGCACCCCTATGCTGTCTTTCTCCACCTTCTCAGGTAGCGTTACTTTTAGCGCGATCGCCTTATAACCCGCCGAAACCGTTTGATGCGCAGACCTCGTCTCGCCGCTCCCGTCCGTTACGTCTGCATACACCATGTAATGGAATACCGGCTCATATTCCGGCAACACGGTCTTATCGGGAATGGCTGCAAAGCTAACCGTAAATTTCCCTTCGGCATCGGTGGTCGTTTCCCCGTGCGCAACCTGCAGCGGGGCCGAAACCGGCCACCATCCCCGGGAAAATCTCCAGGGGTAGGGGAAACGGGTGATCCGTTCCACCCGGTATTTTACGGCAGCGCCGTCTATGCTGTTGCCCGCAAAAGCTTTCGCCGTTCCGGTTACGGTTATGGTCTCGTTTACTTTATAGGCTAGTACAGGCAGCTCTATATCGACCTTATACCGTGGTCTTTTGTATTCCTCCACGCTAAAATAGGAGGCGCCTCCGATCTGCGAAGCTTCTATCCGGAACTGCCCGTTAAGCCCTCCCGCCGGTAGCTGAAATGTCCCGGATACCGAGCCGAACTCATTCGTGGTAAGGCGGACGGAATCGACTACCTGGGAATTCCTGTCAAAAAGGCGTACTGTCACCGGTTGGTCCGGAATGATATCGGAGCGCTGCTCTCCCGGCTTTTTATTTAACAGGATCCCTTTAAAGTAAAGGGGCTGGCCGGGACGATAAATCGACCTGTCGGTAAAGAAGAACATCCTTTGATCATCCTTTTTTTCCCTCCCCGGCGCAATTCTCGTGATGGGCACGAATTGCTGCTCGTCTACCTGCAGGCGATCCTCTTTCCCCGTAAACTCCAGGAAAAAAACGCTCCTGTTCTGCGAGCTTCCCCTTTCGAGCCTGAAATATCCGTTCTTGTCCGTAGTGTAGGCTTCCCCTTTTTCCCTTATATAACCCGAAGCATTGTTCCTGGCCCGCTGATACCAGGTCTGCACCTTCACTCCCTCCAGGGGCTGGCCGGTTTCACGGTGCAATACGAAATAGTCATCCCGGAGGTTGACAAAAGAAATATTGGACACGTTAAACGCAGCAAAGGACCGGGCATGGCCGGCTGCATCCGGCTTCGCACCCGTGGAGGCTACCAGGTAATATTCCCCGACCGGAAGCGGGTCGGCTTTCACTTCTGTACGGTGTGTCTGAAAATCCTTCGGGTCGGGGAGCTGCTGGTCCCATTGCTTCACAACAGGTTCCTTCCCCAAAGCTTCCAGGAGCTTATCCTGACCGTCTTTGAACAGGATTTCCCGAAGACGCTCCGTTGCTTTTATAACCCTGAAATAGCCCTTATCCGTGTTTTTATACTGAACGGAGACCCGCAGCGGCTTCCCCGGGACATTCACTTTCTCTATGTTGAAAAGAAGCTGCTTCTCTTCGATCCCGAGCTTCAGGTTATGCAGGTTGATACCTCCTTCCGAGGCTGGAAACCGCCTGCCGACCGAGTCGGCGATACTAAACGCCGTGACAGCCGCATAGCGGTAGGTGCTGTCGCCGTAAGGCTGGTAGGTGCCTGCTTTCTGAACATGCCATTGCGCCAGGAGAAAAGAAGCCTGCGCAGACGCCGGATCCGACCCGTATTGCTGTGCGATGCGTTTAAGCGCCGCCTGGTAGAGCTGGTCTTTTTCGGGATGTACAGACTTCCGGAATACGTAGGCTATCCTCTGAATGTCAGTGTCGATCAATGCCGCCGGGTTACTGTCGTTCAAATGAAACAGCAGCAGTTTCTGGTAAAGCCGCAGAGCCCTGTAGTCGAGCGAGAGAGAATCCTTATTCAGGAAGGCTGCTCTTGCAAAAACAGCCGCATCGGCAAACGCCTCCGGCGCATTTATTTCAAAGGCATAGGCAGGTTTGCTGATCGTCCGTTCTTCGCTGGTAAAAAAAACCAGCGCTTTATGCACCAGGAGGTCATATAGGGTAGGGCGTAGATGCCGGGCATTGCCCTTCGTGATAATGGCGTCAAAAGGTTCTAATCTGATCGTTTTGAGCAGCGATTCCTCCCTGACGGACTTAAGGTAGGCGCTGCCGATAGCATCCATGAAATCGGTTGCCGACCAGGTATCCGGGTCGTCCGTTTTCGGGCCGGCTACCGCCGTTCTTCCCATAATCTGCCACCGGAGCGATTCATACCGGCTCCGGTACGCATCGGCAAGCAGCGCATAGAGTATCGACTTCGCAGGCTCTTTCTCCGCTTCAATTTCCTCTTTGAGGGATTTGATCGCAAAGTCGTGGTAATCCTCTCTCAGCTCGGCCTGGAGACTCAGCCTGTATACAAGGGATTTAATTACCTGCGCTTCCTGGTTTTCCTTTTTTGCCAGCCCGTAAATTTTATTTACTTCCCTCAGGGCTGATTGAGGCAGCCCTTTTTTTGTAAATTCCTCGACCTCCCTCCATTCTGCATCGTAGTTTTTAACTGCGTTCTGGCCGTATCCGGGCATAGCTGCGAGTAATAAAATAAAGACAGCAATAGATCTGAGGTGAAATTTCATGGTACAACAGGCTGCAGACGGTATGGAGAAACAGATGCTTTGATACAAGACCTGTTCCTGTAGACAAAAGTTGGAGCGGACGGCTATATGATCGGTGGAAACCTGTCCGGCGCCGACTCCTGCATCAACGCATATACCCTGTCGAATATTTCATCGGCGTTAGGCTTTGAAAAATAATCTCCGTCAGATCCGTAAGCAGGGCGATGCGGTTTGGCCGAAATAGTCCGGGGAGCAGAATCCAGCCACCTATAGGCCTGCTGTTCTTCCAGTACCTGCTGCATCATATAGGCGCTTGCGCTACCCGGGACATCTTCATCGGCAAAAATCACGCGGTTGGTTTTCTTGACCGACTCTACGATCCGGTGATCGACATCGAAGGGGAGTAGCGTCTGAACATCGATCACCTCTACATCGATACCTGCCTTCTCCAGCTGCGCCGCCGCATCGAGCACGATACGGCACATGGATCCGTAGGTGACTACCGTCACATCGTTACCCTCCCTCAGGATCTCCGGTTGTCCCAAAGGAATGCAATATTCTCCCAGGTTAGATGGGCGAAGCTCCTTTTGCCGGTAGGCATTCAGCGGCTCGATAACGAGCGCCGGGTCCATTCCCTTGAAAAGCGTGTTGTACAAACCGGCGGCCTGGGTAAAATTACGCGGAGCCACCACGTGCAATCCGCGCAGGCTGCTCAGCATAGTCCCGACCGGCGAGCCTGAATGCCATATGCCTTCAAGGCGGTGTCCCCGGGTACGGATAATGAGCGGCGCCTGCTGTCCGCCTGCCGTGCGATATCTCAGGCACGCCAGATCGTCGGTCAGCGTTGCAAGCGTATAGTAAGTGTAATCAAAATATTGTATCTCCACCAAAGGACGCAGCCCCCGGATGGCCAGCCCGATCCCCTGGCCTATGATGGTGGTTTCCCGGATACCGGTATCGGTGATCCTGATCTCTCCGTGCTTTTCCTGCAGGCCCGCAAAGCCCTGGTTAACGTCGCCGATAAACCCTATGTCTTCGCCAAGCGCTACCACACGCGGGTCTTTTGCAAACAAGGCGTCAAAATAGTCGCGGATAATCTCCCTGCCGTCTACCCTGACCGGATCGTTTTCATAGAGGGGAGCGACAGGCTCTACCAGCAGGGGCGATTGCTTCCCGGAAGCGTAGAGGAAAGTGTTAAATCGCTCTTCATTAGCCTTCCTGGCTTGTCCTATCCACGCCTTTAAGGCGCTCTTCGAAGGTACTTCCTCATCACGGACAATTCTCAGCGCTTTTGACGCAGCATGTACGAAATCCCTCCGGATCGGGAATTGAACTGAGGAAAGCTGCCTGGCCACCTCCGTCATGTCCTCCCTATTTTCAGTTTCCCGGATCAGGCTCTTCAGCAGCGCGCTTACCGAGTCCTGGTCTTCCCTGTAAGACTGGCGATATGCGCTCCACGCCTCATCGCGGGCTGCTTTTACCTTTGCTTTTGCCTCTTTTTCAATGGTTTCAAGCTCATCCTCGGTAGCGAAGCCATTCTGAAGGATCCACGTCCTGAACTGGGCATTACAATCGTATTCGGCCTCCCACTCGAGCCGTTCTTTCGACTTATATCTTTCGTGCGACCCCGATGACGAGTGGCCAGAAGGTTGGGTAAGCTCATCCACGTGGACCAGTACGGGTACATGTTCCTTCCTGCATATCTCCACGGCCGTCCGGTATGTCTCGATAAGCTCGGGATAGTTCCAGCCCGCCACCCGGAAAATTTCGACACCGGGAACATCCGCCTCTCTTTTCAGCCCCTGGAGGGCTTCGGAAATGCTGCCTTTGGTAGTCTGGTAAGATACCGGCACTGAAATTCCGTACCCGTCGTCCCAAACCGACATCAGCAGCGGTACCTGGAGAACGCCCGCAGCGTTCATAGTCTCCCAGAACATCCCCTGGGAAGTGGAGGCATCGCCGATGGTCGCGAATACGATCTCGTTTCCTTTTCTTGAAAATTTATCCAGGTAGGCCAGGTTGGGATTTTCCCGGTATAGCTTCGAAGCATAGGCCAGGCCCAATGAGCGGGGGATTTGTCCTGCAGTCGGCGAAATATCGCACACAGAATTATATAACGCTGTCTGGTCCAGCCACTCGCCCTCGCTGTCTATCCAGCGCGTAGCGAAATGCCCGTTCATCGACCTGCCCCCGGTATGGGGCTCAAACGCCAGGTCCGTATGGGCATAGATCTGGGCAAATAGCTGTTGCCACGTAAGATTCCCGATATAATATTCTATGGTCTGATCCCGGTAGTAGCCGGACCGGAAATCTCCTTTCTTAAAAAAAGTGGCGAGCGCTATCTGCGCCAGCTCCTTACCATCGCCAAAAATACCAAACTTCGCCCTTCCGCCCATTACATCCCTTCTGCCTTGTACCGCCACCGCCCGGCTTTCTACGGCGGCGCGATAGTCGTACAAGACCTTATCCTTCACTAAAGTATCGTTTTCAAACAGGGTTTCGTTGAAGGTCATCTTAGTTATTGCAAGGGTGTTTTTACTTTCAACCAGCTTCAAATTACGATCAAAAAGACGAATGCCCAAAAATTTATCTAAATGAAATAACCATGAGTAGTCAGATTTGCAAATAATTGCACTCGTTTAAATTATTTAATTTAACTTTACCTCTCCCAAAACAACATTTTTGTCCTGATTTTTGTTATTACTTTAAAACGATCTTTTCATCATAAACGTTTTCTTTAGACCGTGAAAAAACTAATCTTTATTCCTGTTTTCTTACTTGTTGCCGTCACCGCGGGGTTTGCGCAAGGGGTAATGAAGTTCAAAGAAGAAACACATAACTTCGGAAAAATCCCTCAGGGAACACCGGTTACCACCGAGTTTGTATTCACCAATACAGGGAATACCCCTGTTGTGCTCTCGGAAGTCAAGCCTACCTGCGGCTGTACCACACCCGAATATACCAAAACTCCGGTAGCTCCCGGAAAAACCGGTGTAATCAAAGCTACCTTTAATGCTGCTGCGGCCGGCCCGTTCAACAAAAGCATTACGGTAATGAGCAATGCCGAGACACCTACCATCACCTTGTTTCTCAAAGGGGAAGTAGAGAAAAAGGCCATCAGCTCTGCTGCCGCAAAACCTGCATCGAAGTAGCGGTTTTCCGGTATGCCGGAGTTCCGGACCGAACTTAATTTTCACCCCGGGTATTTCCCGGGGTATTTTTTTGGTATCAAATGCGGCCGGGATCATAGAACGCATCCTGGGGTTTTCGCTAACTTTGCCTCATGAAATTACAAAATGACCTACTCATGCGTGCAGCCAGGGGTGAAGCCACGCAGCGTCCGCCCGTTTGGCTGATGCGACAGGCCGGCAGAATTCTCGCCGAATACAGGGCAGTCCGCCGGGAAGCCGGCAGCTTTATCAACCTGGTTACCAATCCCGAACTGGCAGCGGAAGTTACCATTCAGCCGGTGGATATTCTCGGCGTAGATGCAGCCATTATCTTTTCCGATATCCTGGTGGTCCCGGAAGCGATGGGGCTTCCTTACGAGATGGTGGAGCAGAGAGGCCCGAATTTCCCCGACGTGATCCGGAAAGTTTCCGACCTCGGCAGGTTACGGGTAGCCGACCCGCACCAGGATCTTTCGTATGTGCTTGATGCGATAAAGATCACCAAAAACCGGCTCAACGGCCGGGTCCCGCTTATCGGCTTTGCCGGTGCGCCCTTTACCATATTTTGTTATATGACCGAGGGGAGGGGGAGCAAAACCTTCTCGGAAGCGAAAAAAATACTTTATTCCGACCCTGAATTAGCCCACCAGCTGATCGGCATGATCACCGACAGCACCATTACCTATCTTAAGGCACAAATAGCCGCCGGGGTGGATCTCGTCCAGGTTTTCGACTCCTGGGCAGGCATTCTTTCCCCGCAGCAATACGAAATTTATGCGCTTCCCTACCTTCGCCGGATATGCGAAGCTATCACGGAAGTACCTGTTACCATCTTTGCGAAAGGGGCATTTTTTGCTCGGGAAGCTATCGGCCGGCTCCCGTGCTCCGTAGTAGGGCTTGACTGGAACATGGATATCGCCGAATCCAAAGCGCTGATACCGGGTAAAACGCTGCAGGGGAATCTTGATCCTTGCGTTTTATATGCTTCGTACGAGCAGATCCGGCAGGAAACAAAGAACATGCTGGCAGCTTACGGCACGCACCCTTTCATTGCAAACCTGGGCCATGGCGTATATCCGGATACCGACCCTGACAAGGTGCGCTGCTTTATCGATACCGTGAAAGAGCATTCTGCCATGACGCGCTGATCCCAAACATATGCCATGACGGAGAAGCACTATGATGCCATCGTAGTAGGCTCCGGTCCCAACGGGCTGGCGGCAGCCATCAGGCTTCGCCTGGAGGGGCTTTCCGTATTGCTGATCGAAGGCCGTGAAACAGCCGGCGGCGGCGCCAGAACCGCCGAAATCACGCTTCCCGGCTTCAGGCATGACATCTGCTCGGCCGTACACCCCCTGGCGGCGTTATCCCCGTTCTTTAAGCATCTCCCTCTCGACCGTCATGGACTTGAATGGATCTGCCCGGAAATATCGGCGGCCCATCCGTTTGACGACGGCACTGCCGCTGCTCTCCGCCCTTCCCTGGCTCAGACTGCAGACTCCCTGGGCAGCGACAAAAATTGCTATCTCAACCTGATGAACCCGCTTACAGAACGGTTGCACGACCTGCTGCCGGACCTTTTAAGCCCGTTCCCTTCACTCCGTCACCCGCTGCAGCTTGCCCGCTTCGCTTCAAACGCCCTGCTGCCGGCTTCCCGGATCGCGAAACGGTTCAGGACCGAAGCGGGGAAAGGGCTCTGGGGAGGGGTGGCCGCTCATGCCATCCAACCGCTCGGCAACCGGATCACCTCGGCCATCGCGATGATACTGATGAGCGCTTCCCATGCAGGAGGGTGGCCCATTCCCAAAGGCGGAGCTCAGAGCATCCCGCAGGCGCTACTGTCGTATTACAAAAGCATAGGAGGCGAATTCCGGAATAATTTCTATGTACGTTCTTTTACCGACCTCCCGCATGCCCGGGCGGTATTATTCGATGTAACGCCCCGTCAGCTGCTGGAAATCATGGGCGACAGGCTTCCGCAACTTTACAGGCGCCGCCTGCAGCGATACAGGTACGGAATGGGGGTTTTTAAGATAGACTGGGCGCTCAGTGAGCCGGTCCCGTTCACCGCCCCGGAATGCCGCCTGGCCGGCACCGTCCATCTCGGCGCCACCTTCGGAGAAATCGCACGCGGCGAACTGCTTACCTCACAAGGAAAAATCGTGGAAAAGCCATTTGTGATCTTCTCTCAACCTACGATAGCAGACAGTAAGCGCGCACCGGCAGGATCGCACGTCGGATGGGCGTATTGCCATGTTCCCCACGGTTCAGGGGCGGACATGACCGAAGCTATTGAAAACCAGGTCTCGCGCTTCGCCCCCGGCTTCAGGGATACGATCCTGGCCAGGCACACCTTTTCTGCAAAAGAACTGGAAAGCTACAACCCGAACTACGTCGGCGGCGATATCAATGGGGGAGTACAGGACATTTTCCAGCATTTCTCACGGCCGGTGCTGAGTATTTCCCCATACAGGACACCCGCAAAAGGCATCTACATATGCTCCTCATCTACCCCCCCGGGCGGCGGCGTACACGGCATGTGCGGCTACCACGCAGCCAGAAGGGCTCTACTGGATCTTTTTTAACCAAAAGCCCTTGATATTGAGTAACTATGTACTAAATTTGCACCCTGTTTAAAAAAATCGTCGGGACGAGATCCCATAACAAACTGTAACAATGGCTGTTAAAATCAGGTTAGCGCGTCGGGGACGCAAAAAAAGAGCGATGTATGACATCGTAGTAGCTGATGCCAGAGCACCACGTGATGGTCGCTTTATTGAAAAACTGGGGACTTATAATCCCAACACCAACCCTGCCGAGGTGGTATTAAAAGTGGATAGCGCTGTGAAATGGCTCTTTAACGGAGCTCAGCCTACTGATACTGCCCGCACACTTTTACAAGGAAAGGGTGTATTGCTTCGTAAACACCTCCAGATAGGAGTTAACAAAGGAGCCATTACGCAGGAGCAATCGGATGCGAAGTTTGAAGAGTGGCAAAAAAGTAAAGAAGAGAAAGACTCGGCATTCATCCAGGCCAGCGCCAGCAAATCTGCCAGCGCAAAAGAATCCAGGCTGGAGTCTGAGCGTAAGATCAACCAGGCAAGAGTAGAGGAACTGGCTAAGAAAAACACGCCTCCCGCAGCAGAAGAGCCTGCCGCTGAGGATGCAGCTGTAGCAGAAGATGATGCTCCGGTTGCAGAAGGTGAGATCAGCAACGAAGCTGCTGCTTCAGAAGAAGAAGCCCAGGCTTAGTCTTCTAAGAATATTTTCACGGGTCTGCGTAGCTGTCAATCTGCGCAGACCTTATTTTTTGTATAAATTGATGACGGGTCGCCCATATCCCGCACCCTCATCTCATCGCTATTACCAGTATGGATAAAGAAAACTGTTATCTCCTCGGCTATATAGTCCGGACACATGGTTTGAAAGGAGAAATATCCATTTTCCTGGATGTAGACTATCCTGAAGACTACGAAGAGCTGGATTCAGTCTTTGTTGAAACCAGGGGACAGCTCATTCCCTACATCGTGACGCGCATCAACATCCAGCAAAAGGGTAAAGCGATCGTGAAGCTCGAAACCGTCGATACCATCGATGCGGCCCAGGCGCTGGTAGGCTCCTCCCTGTTCCTGCCTGAAGATGTTCTCGATGACCTGGAAGACGGTGGATTTTACTACCACCAGATCCTGGGCTACACCGTAGTCGACAGCACCCTGGGAAAACTCGGATCGGTCAGGACGGTCTATACCCCCAATGCACAGGACCTTATCGCTATGGACTTTGAAGGAAATGAAGTCCTGATACCGGTGGTAAATGAAATCGTAGACAAGGCAAACCATGAAGCCCGGGAAATCTACGTCAATATCCCCGCGGGCCTCCTGGAAATTTATAAGAATAACGACGACACTCCCGACGATGCGGATTGACATCATAACCTGCGTCCCTTCTCTTCTAACAAGCTTTTTTTCACATTCCATTCTTGACCGGGCTGTAAAAAAGGGACTTGCGGAAGTAAAGGTGCATGATCTGCGCGATTATGCCACTAACAGGCAGAAGCAGGTTGATGACTATGCCTTCGGCGGGGGAGCTGGTATGGTGCTGAAGATAGAGCCTATAGCAGCCGTTATCAGGAAGCTGCAGGCCGAAAGAAATTACGACGAGATCATCTACATGACCCCCGACGGAAAGAGGTTTGACCAGCCGACGGCAAACCGCCTGTCGATGATGACGAACCTTATCCTGCTGTGCGGTCATTACAAGGGCGTCGACCAGAGGGTACGTGATATTTTTGTCACAAGCGAAATCAGCATCGGCGACTATGTTCTGTCGGGAGGAGAAATACCAGCCGCTGTCGTAGCAGATAGTGTAATACGGCTCATTCCCGGCGTGCTGAACGACGAAACCTCGGCGCTCAGCGACAGTTTCCAGGATAACCTTCTCGCGCCGCCTGTTTACACCAGGCCTGCAGATTTTGAAGGTCACGGCGTCCCCCCGGTCCTTTTATCGGGGCACGAAGCCAATATAGAAGCCTGGAGAGCCGAGCAATCCCTTAAAAACACGCTCGAAAAACGACCCGATCTCCTCGGGGATCCGGATTAAATTTCCCGGCAATTAAGCCTGCCCCCCTTCTTCTCTGATAATTCCGGCGCGATAGCCGGTCTTGCGAGCGCAATTGCTCCCGATATTCATTATATTTGTTAGAATGTAAAAAATATAATCGTCAGAAGAATATGTCCGCATTAACACTACCCGAGGTATTTGACCTCAGGCTCAGGCTGAAAGCTCTGGAAGAAGAAGTCGCCTCCGGAGCGCTGTCTCTCTTTGATCGTTGTGAAAAAGAGGATGAAATCCTTGAAATAAAAGAAAAGCTGGGGGAATTCGACCGCGTCAAAGGCAACAATGAAGAGGAGTGCCTCCATTGCTCGGGATAGGCATTGTCACGTTATCACATTATCTAATTACCTAATTGCCTGATCGTCTATTGCCTCATCAATTTTAAATAAATGAAAAACACCCTGTTCTTATCCTTTATCAGCCTTTTGTTCCTGGCCACATTTTCCTGTACCAAGCCTGAGGCATCGCAGGAGGAAGCCCAAATTTCAGATCAGAAAATGCTACGTCACGTTGTATTGTTTAAGTTTAAGGATTCTTCTTCCACAGAGGCTGTCCAATCTGTTGAGGCCGCTTTCCGGAATCTTCAGAACGAGATCCCCGAAATCAAAGGATTCGAATGGGGAACCAATAACAGCCCGGAAGGTCTTGACGACGGCTTTACGCATGTTTTCTTCGTCAGCTTTGTCTCTGAAGAGGACAGGGCCGTATATCTTCCTCATCCGAAGCACAAGGAATTCGTGGAAATTTTAAAACCCCACCTGGACAAGGCTCTTGTAGTCGATTATTGGGCTGAAAAATGAGCAACCGGATCTTACAATTATTCGAGCAGCGCGCAGAAGATGCGGAAGGATTGCTGAATGTTTATTTTACCGCGGGCTTCCCGGAGCTGGCAGATACCCGGCAGATTCTACGGTCGCTCCAGGAATCAGGTGCAGACCTCGTGGAAATCGGGATGCCCTATTCAGATCCCGTTGCGGACGGCGAAACTATCCAGGACAGCAATCAGAAGGCGCTGGAAAACGGGATGAGCGTACGCCTCCTCCTGGAGCAGCTTCGCGACATGCGCAGCGAAATCAGCCTGCCGGTCCTGCTGATGGGCTACTTTAATCCTGTTGTCCAGTACGGCGTGGAGCGTTTCTGCAAAGAAGCATCCGAAGCCGGTGTCGACGGCCTGATACTTCCGGATCTGCCGGTTGAGGAATACCTCGCCCATTATAAAGATCTCTTCGATGAATACGGGCTGCTGAATATTTTCCTCATTACCCCGCAAACCAGGCCGGAACGTATCCGGCAGATCGATGACGCGGGAGCCGGGTTTATCTACATGGTTTCGTCCGCCAGCGTAACAGGCGCTAAAACGGGGGTCAGCGAGAATATGGAGGCCTATTTTGAAAGGATACACCACATGAACCTGAAAAATCCGCGGCTGATCGGCTTCGGGATCAAAGATCGTGAATCTTTCCTGAAAGCGAGCCGGTACGGCAGCGGGGCTATTATCGGCAGCGCTTTTATCCGTACGCTGCAAAACAGTAGTGATCTGGAAAAAGATATTGAAGCTTTTATTTCCGGCATAAAACCCAATAAAAGCCAGGTAATGAGCGTTTAAGAGGAATTAGCCCTATCAAATTTTTTGCGGTATGAAGGCTTCCGATCTTCAGTTTGCTGATTTGCTCCAGAGCATTGATGAGTACCGTAAAAAGTACTATCAGAACCAGCTTTTTAAAGGAAGCCTGCTTGCTGTCGCGCTGTTATTATCGCTTTTTCTGCTCATCAATACGATAGAATACTTCGGGCGGTTTAACTCGACAGTACGCAGCATTCTCTTTTTCGGCTACCTGGGCGCTTTTACATACGTGTCATACCGATGGGTGCTTTCCCCTCTTTTATTCCTGTCAGGACTTACCAAACCGATATCGAATGAAGATGCAGCGCGCCAGATCGGGCGGTTCTTCCCTTCGATAGGAGACAAGCTCCTCAATACGCTCCAGCTCGAATCGCTGGGGTCAAATCAATCAGACCTCATACAGGCCAGCATCAGACAGAAGTCCGGCCAGTTGCTGATGGTCCGGTTCAGCGAAGCAGTTAATTTCGCCGAAAACAGCAGGTATTTCAAATATGCAGCTTATCCCGTTGCGATACTGGCGCTTATCCTTCTTTTTAAGCCGTCGTTTCTGAGTTCAAGTTCCGAGAGGCTGCTCCGGTTCAATACCAGTTTCGATGAGGCGCCCTTCAGGTTCGTGCTTGGAAATAACGACCTGAAAGTATTTAGAAATGAAGATTTTACGGTAAAGCTCAGCCTCGAAGGCCATACCTTGCCCGAGCATGTTTTCCTGGTGAGCAATGGTACCAGGTTCAAGCTGGTCCCGGATGCCCCCGGGCAACTCAGCTATACCTTCAAAAGCCTCCAGAAAGACATTCTATTCCGTTTTGAAGCCGCAGGATATCACTCGCAGGAGTACAGGATCCGGCTGGTAGACAAGCCTGGTCTGCTGTCGTTCGACATACAGCTCACCTATCCGGCGTATCTCGGAAAACCTTCAGAATCTCTCTCAAATGTGGGAAACCTGACCATCCCCGAGGGGACAAAGGTAAAATGGAGGTTCAAAACCTCTTCTACGCAAAGCCTTTCCGTCGGGTTTGACAGTGATTCGGCAGCTTCTAAAGGCTTTCAGAAAAGCAGCAATATATTTGAGCTCGACAGGGTATTCAGGAAGTCATCCGGCTATCATATTTCCCTGGTCAACGAAAATATGCCTGACGGCGAGCGGGTAAATTATTTTGCGACCGTCATTCCCGACCAGTATCCGCAAATGGCTATGGAGAACTTCCAGGACAGTACGCTGTACAATTACCTGGTTGTAGGCGGGAGTATCAGCGACGACTACGGGTTCAGCCAGCTGAAGCTTTTTTACAACATCGTAAGGAAAGGGGAGGAGAGTCCGAAAAATAACCAGCCCGGGAATATACCGATCCCTTTCAACAGGCAGGCGAACAACCAGAGCTACTATTTTGAATGGTTTCTTGACAGCCTGAAGCTGGAACCCGGCGACCGGCTGGAATACTATGCCCAGGTCTGGGACAACGACGGGGTCAACGGTCCGAAAAGCGCACGTTCCCGGTCGCTTCTCTTTTCTGTTCCCGATAAAAAACAGATCGAATCCGAAATATCGCGGTCGGTGGAGCAAACCCAGGAAGAGATAGAGAAAGCGGTACGTAAGGCCAAAGAGCTGGAAAGAGATTTAAAAGACCTGGAGAACAAGCTGAAAGCCAATAATGAGCTTGACTTCCAGGAGCAGAAAATGGCAGAGGAAATCCTGAAAAAGCGTGAAGAGCTGATCCAGCAGATCAGGTCGCTTCAGGAGAAGAACCGGCTCGCCAACGAGAAATCGAAGCAGTTCAATCAACAGAGCGAGTCGTATCAGAAGAAAATGGATGAGCTGCAGCAGCTGATGAACGAGTTGATCCAGGAGGAATCCAGCAAGCTTTACGAGGAGCTCGAAAAGCTTTCGGAGCAGAAACAGAGCGAACGGATGTCGAAGCTGCTGGAAAGGCTGAGAAATAAGGAAAAGAATACGGAGAAAGAACTGGACAGAACACTGAACCTGTTCAAAAAGCTTCAGATGGAGCAAAAGATCGAATCGGCTATCGAAAACCTGAAAGAGCTGGCGGATGAACAGGAAGAGCTGGCTGAAAAAACTGAAAAGGAAAGCGGGCAGTCGGAAGAAGCCCAGGAGGAGCTGGCAAAGGAGCAGGAAAAAATAGAGGAGGATTTCAAAGATGTCCGCGAAAAGCTGGAAGAGATCGAGAAGCTGGGAGAAGAAATAGACAGGGAGCAGGATACCCGGAAGGAAGAGCAAAAAAGCGCTTCAGAAGCCCAGGAACAGAGCAAGAAACAACTACGTGGCAAACAGAATAAAAAGGCCTCAGAATCGCAGAAAATGGCCGGGGAATCGATGCGTAAGATAGCCCAGAGCATGGAAGAGGCAATGGAGAGTTCGGCCAGCATGGAAATGCAGGAAGATATGGACTCGCTCCGCGATATTCTCGAAAACCTTCATACTTTGTCTTTCGAGCAGGAACAACTCATGAAGGATTTCAAGGGTGTCCATCTGAGCGATCCCCGTTTCGTTGAACTGGGCCAGAAGCAACTGAAGCTCCAGGACGATTCAAAAATAATAGAAGACAGCCTGTATGCGCTGGCGAGCCGGGTTCTCGAGATAGAATCGTTCGTTACGCGGGAAGTTAATAATATGAAATATTACATGGATGAGAGCGTGAAGTTCATACGGGACAGAAAGCTCCCTATGGTGGCCTCTCACCAGCAGTTTGCCATGACTTCAGTCAATAACCTGGCGCTTATGCTCAGCGACGTATTTGCCAGGATGCAGCAGGCAATGGCCGCTATGATGATGCCCGGCCAGGGTGATGGACAGGAAAATTCCCCCGGTCAGATGCAGGGCAAGTTAAACGAGAAGATGCGCAAAATGGGCAAGACAAACGGCCAGGGAGACAGGAGCATGTCTGAAGAGCTCGCCCGGATGGCTGCGGAACAGGCCGCGATAAGGGAAATGGTCAGAAAGATGATGGAAGGACAGAAGGGGAATGAATTCGATAAAAAATACGGTCAGGAGCTCCAGGAGATAATGGATCAGATGGAGAAATCCGAAACCGAGATTGTCAACAAGCGTATAAACCGCGAACTGATCGAAAGAAATGAAGAAATGCTGACGCGACTGCTGGAATCTGAAAAGGCGCTACGCGAGCAGGATGAGGATGAAGAAAGAAAAGGTGAAGCCGCCAGGCAATTACCCAGGCAGCCCCCTCCGGCATTCCAGGAATATATACGGACCAAATCAATGCAGACGGAGTTACTGCGTACCGTTCCTCCCAACTTTACTCCTTTCTACAAAAGAGAAGCCGATTCCTATTTTCAGAGCTCGTCCGGGCAGCGGTAAGATTACTTCGGGGGACAGGGTTATTAAAGATATCGTTTTGATGTTACATTTGTGGCCCGTAATCGATATGCCGGGACAAATCTGCTGTAATCGAAGTTGTTATGCCGGAAATGGAACTATCATTGCCTCAAAGGGGTTCTTTCGTAACACCTTTTTATGGTGATTTTCGTAATAACCTGTTTATGAGACATTTATACTCTTTTTGCAATAATCTGACCCAAACAGCAGTGTTTAACATCCCTTCTTAAGATTCTGTATGGGAACGATCAAATTTTTTACGGAAGATATTTCTCATAAGCTTGTTTCTCCCGTCAGAACGAAGCGATGGATAAAATCCATCATAGAAGCCGAAGGGTTTACGACGGGTATGGTTAACTATGTGCTTTGCTCGGATGAATACCTGCTTGAAATGAACAGGCAATATCTGGATCATGATTATTACACCGATATACTGACATTTGATAACAGTGAGTCGGAAACAGAAATAGAAGGGGATATTTTCATCAGTTTGGAGAGGGTATATGAAAATGCAGGTAACGAATCAGTCTCTCCCGATGACGAATTAAGGAGGGTATTGGCGCACGGGATCCTGCATTTGTGCGGATATGACGATCATGCTGCCGAAGAAAAGGCGAATATGCGAAAGAAAGAGGATTATTATTTATCGTTGTTTTGAACCAGGTTGTTTCCACGTGGAACATATTATTTTAAGGAATGTTTTCGAAATATGATGTTATAGTAGTAGGGGCCGGCCATGCCGGATGCGAGGCTGCCTGTGCTGCTGCGAATATGGGATCGAGTGTGCTCCTGATCACCATGAACATGCAGACCATTGCGCAGATGTCGTGCAATCCTGCTATGGGGGGAGTTGCTAAAGGACAGATCGTCCGGGAGATCGATGCCCTCGGAGGCCAGTCGGGTATCATCAGCGACCGGTCGATGATCCAGTTCAGGATGCTGAACAGATCGAAAGGGCCGGCCATGTGGAGCCCCCGATGCCAGAGCGACCGCATGTTGTTCGCGCAGCTATGGCGCCAAACCCTGGAGCAGAATCCCAATGTGGACTTCTGGCAGGAAACGGTCACAGGGCTCAGAATAACCGACGGCAGCGTGACCGGGGTGATCACTTCCCTCGGGATTACCATAGAAGCCGCAACCGTAGTGCTTACCAACGGAACGTTCCTGAACGGGAAGATACATATCGGAGAGAAGAATTTCGGAGGCGGAAGGGCAGGGGAGAAGGCGGCTACAGGTATTACCGAGCAGCTCGTTTCTCTCGGGTTCGAAAGCGGGAGAATGAAAACAGGCACACCGCCGCGCCTCGATGGCCGTACGCTTAACTATTCCATCATGGAAGAACAGCTCGGCGACGAGAATCCCTCAAAGTTCTCCTATACCTCTACTCCTTCGCTCACCCGGCAGCGGAGCTGCTGGATCACCTATACCAACGAAGAAGTGCATGACGTGCTTAGAACCGGGTTCGAAAAATCCCCGATGTTTACAGGCCGCATCCAGGGTATAGGCCCGAGGTACTGCCCCTCTGTAGAAGATAAAATCAACCGTTTCGCCGATAAAGACAGGCACCAGATCTTTGTCGAACCTGAGGGCTGGGATACGGTTGAGGTATATGTAAACGGGTTCTCTACTTCGCTCCCGGAGGATGTTCAATACAAAGCCCTGACGAAAATCCCTGGCTTTGAAAATGCGAAGATGTTTCGTCCGGGATACGCCATAGAATACGATTACTTTCCGCCTACCCAGCTTACGCATACGCTGGAGACAATCCCTGTTAAAAATCTCTTTTTTGCGGGACAGATCAATGGCACCACCGGCTATGAGGAAGCTGCCTGCCAGGGTCTCATGGCAGGAATTAACGCGCATCTGAATGCCCGTGAAAAGGAGCCTTTTACCCTGCAGCGATCGGAAGCCTATATCGGCGTCCTGATAGACGACCTTATCAATAAAGGTACCGAAGAACCTTATCGGATGTTTACATCTAGGGCCGAATACAGAACGCTGCTCAGACAGGATAACGCCGACGTAAGGCTAACCCCGAAGGCTATCGCTCTTGGACTGGCTACGGAAGAAAGGAAGACTTTGCTGGATAAGAAGATTGCTGAATCGGGGATAATTACACATCTTCTCAATTCTACAAAAGTGTCGCCGGAAAATATCAACCCGATCCTGGAGCAAAAAAACCTCTCTCCCATAAGAGAAAAAACCTCTCTTTCGCAGCTTTTGAAAAGACCCCAGATCAGCTTAGCAGACCTTGAAGACTTTGATGAAAACTTCAGGAAGCTGGCCGGATCCGTTAATACCGAATCGGCAGAATATGCCGAAATAGAAGTTAAATATGCCAGCTATATAGAAAAAGAAAAGCTGATGGTCGGGAAGATGAAAAGGATGGAAGATCATGTCATTCCGGAAAGTCTGAACTACAATACAATCCCCGCTTTATCTATAGAAGCAAAACAGAAGCTCGACAGGCTCAAACCCTCCACAATAGGGCAGGCTTCACGAATCAGCGGTGTGAGCCCGGCAGATATTTCAGTCTTAATCATACACCTGGGAAGATAATGAAACTCGAAACTCTGTCTAATTGTCCGGTATGCAGCGGAAAGAATTTTGAACCGTTTCTGGAGGTGCAGGATCATAGTGTTTCACATGGAACATTCAACATCGTCAAATGTAAAAAATGCGGATTTCTCTTTACAAACCCGCGCCCCGGCGAAGAAAGCATAGCATCTTTCTATGATTCCTCCGCCTATATATCACATCACGATGAGGCGGATTCGCTCATGTCCAGGGTATATAGCCAGGTGAGAAAACTGGCTGTAAAAAGCAAGCTGGATATGATTAGAAAATATGATCAGCATCCGGAAAAACAGATACTCGATATAGGCTGCGGCACCGGCTTCTTCGTCAAATCGTGCCTTGATCAAGGCTGGCAGGTAGCAGGTACCGAACCCGATAAAGACGCAAGATCTGAAGCACAAAAAAGATCCGGAGCTTCTATCTATCCCTCCGTCTTTGAACCGGACCTGGAAAAAAAACTATTTACCTCCATTACGATGTGGCATGTGCTGGAACATATTCATCGCCTTGAAGAAACCATGTCATGGCTTTATCAGCACCTTGCTCCTAAAGGGACGCTTTTCATCGCGGTACCGAATCCGCAATCGTACGACAGCCAGGTGTTCGGTAAACACTGGGCAGCCTATGACGTGCCCCGCCACCTTTACCACTTCACGAAGGAGACCATGGAAAAACTGCTCCAGCACCACAACTTTGTCGTAACAGATCTCAAGTGTATGGTGTTCGATTCTTACTATGTAAGCCTTCTCAGCAACCAGTACAAGAACAAATCCAGCAGGCCTCTCAACAGCTTTATCACCGGAACCCTGTCTAATATAAAAGGATTCGGAACCAATCCACATAACACCAATACTTCAAGCATCATCTATATAGCACACAAAAAATAAGTTTGATACCCAAAATAAAAAAAGTTGAGAAAAGGCCTTATCATATTGTTCCTGTCACTGACTCTTTATCAATGCGCCCAGGTGGTTTCACCCACCGGCGGTAAAAAAGATGAAATCCCACCGGAACTCCTCAGCAGTATTCCCGAAAATAAAGCGACAAATTTTAAAGAAAATGTCATTTCCCTGACCTTCGACGAATATGTCGTCGTAGATAATCTCATGCAGAAACTGATTATCACCCCGGAAACCGACAACACCTATACGCCTCAAGTCAAAAACCAAACCGTAATTCTAAAATTCCGGAAGCCGTTTAACGATTCAACTACCTATACATTTAACTTCAGCGACGGGATAAAAGACCTCGCGGAAAGAAACCCGGCCCGGAACCTCAAGCTCGTATTCAGTACAAGCACTGCTATCGACTCCGGGCGGGTATATGGAACGATAAAAGATATACGCACAAATTTACCTGTATTTGATGCACTGGTCGGACTCTATAAGCTCAGCGATACGCTCAATCCCGAAAAAATAAAACCATACTACTTCGCCCGTACGGACAGCAGCGGAAGATTCGATATAGAAAACACCCAGATCGCTTCCTTTTCACTGATAGCGATCACAGATAAAAATAAAAATCTGCTCTATAATCCGAAAGACGAATCCATCGCCTTCCTAGATTCTATCGTAAACGTCACCAGCGACACCAGTAATTACCAATTATCGCTTTTTCATTCGGATATCACTCCTCTCCGTATCCAGCGTACGATACCGAAAGTAAATGACTACACACTCGTATTCAACAAGGGCCTGGAAAAAGCGGAGATCCTGTTTCCCGAAGGTCAGGAGCTTCCTTACCAGCTTGAATCGCCGACCCAACTGAAAGTCTATAATGTCCCGGTCCAGAGCGATACTGTAAGAGCAACGGTCGCAGTTACGGATTCCCTGGGTTATTCCCAGGAGCTGGATCAAAAAATAACATTCCTTCCCCAAAGAGGGAAAGAAAGACAATCTTCACCCTTTACCGTCAAATCCGACAAATCTAACAATGAAGCCGTAGAACCCCGGATAGCATTGTCCCTGACATTCAACAAACCTGTTCTCAGAACTGACAGTTCGCTCATAACGATAACTGCAGACAGCGCCGTGCATGTCAGACCGGAAGAAATAACCATGCAATGGCATGATCACAATACTAAGCTGGATATCGCTGCAACGACCTCTGCCAGGGACAGCATTGTAATCAGGATAGGAAAAGGCGCTATCCTGAGCATAGAAGGTGATACACTCGCTGCCACAACTTACAAACATCCTGTCATAGACCCTTCCGATTACGGCATTTTACGTGGAACCGTGCAAAATCCCGCTAACCTGACCTTTTTTATAGAGCTCCTCGATAAAGACTTCAAAACCGTTGTCCGGCGCGTCGAAAAAAGCCCTTTCACTTTCAAAAATATCAAACCGGATACCTACAGGCTCAGGCTGATCATAGATTCAAATCAAAACGGCCGGTGGGATACGGGTAACTATGAACGTAAACTGCAGCCGGAAAAAATACTCGTATATCCGGTTGAGCTCATCATTAAGGCCAATTTTGAGTACGAAGACCAATACTTCGATCTTTCCGGACAGGCGCCTGACTAACCGGCTTCTCCTCCCTTCAAAGAGCTCCGGGTAATCTGCATAATGTCATACACTATGTGGATAAGTGTGTGGATAAGTGCATTTTCCTGTTAACAACTTCCTTTTTACTTTTGACAAATCGTTAATAACCCTGATATGAATGTTTATAAAAAGACGCCCGGATACCTCCTGTTGACAACCCCCGGATTATCCACCTCCTAATCATCATCAATCCACAGCTTCCGATGTTCAGAAAGATATCCACACCCGAATCTACCTATTAACATAATCTTCTCTATCACAATCTCTTAATCCCAATATTTATCCACAATTCCCCCTCGAAAATGTGAAAGAAATGTTGGCCGCTGCATTATCCACATATCGACAGCCTTAATTAACAATAATAAAATATTATTTAAATTTTCTATATTTATTATAATAAGGGAATAGCCTTAGCTACCAGGTCTGAGCTTATCGCTTTCGGCAGGCTACCCAGTGGGGTTATCCGGACAGGCAAATGAATAAATAAGAGAAAG
Source organism: Spirosomataceae bacterium (assembly GCA_037191015.1). Taxonomy (GTDB): domain Bacteria; phylum Bacteroidota; class Bacteroidia; order Cytophagales; family Spirosomataceae; genus Ravibacter. The sequence continues at coordinate 5,348 of JBBCKD010000001.1, read as the reverse complement.
AATTATGCGATACCTGTTGTGCTTTTCATTCGTTTTGGTTGCATACGCTTCGTATGCCCAATCCGACCGTGAGTTATCTTCAGAATACTTCCGGGCAGGCGATTGTGAAAAAGCGACGTTCTATGCCGAGAAGGCCCTGAAGGAGCAGTTCTTCAAGGATCTGCTTGTAAAATATACAGATTGCCTTATCAAGGAACAGCGGTGGGCTGACGCCGAAAACTTTTATAAAAAGCAGATTTCAAAGGACCAGGCTAGCCACCCTTTTTATAATTTTCATTGGGGAAGGCTGCTGACTGCCCAGAAAAAGGGCACCGAAGCCGGGAGGAAATTCGAATCTGTTTTACAGGCCGTAAGTCTAAGGCCCGATTTATACACTCAGTTCATCGAAGATTTCCGGAAGATAGCGGAGCCGGCTTACGCAAAGAAAATCGTTCTGGCGGCAAGAGACAGCCAAAAGAACATACATCTGTTCCGGCTCGAGCTCGCGGGAATATACCGGGAGCTTGGCGAAACCGAAAGCATGATCAGGGAGCTTATCTCTTACGGATCGATGATCCGTAATCCCGAGATTGTTCAGAATATGCTCCAGGATTTCCTGAAGGAAGAAAAAGACGGCGATCTCCTGGAGAAGGTGCTCTATGAAAACATTCAGAGAAACCCGAATGAAGTGTTTTATAATGAGCTTCTTATATGGCACCAGGTTCAGAAAAAGGACTTTTACAAAGCTTTTCTCCAGGAGAGATCACTGGATAAGCGGTTGAAAAACAATGGACTGCGTATAATCGAATTATCCAGGCTTTCCCTGCAGAACGAAGACTATGCCAATACGTTGCGCATGTATGAATACCTGTTGAAAGAATATCCCAAAACAGAATTGTACCCATATGTACGCAGGATGACTATTTTCGTTCGTGAGCAGCAAACCAGGCGTAGCTACCCGGTCGATAAGGAGGAGGTAAAAAAGCTGATCAGAGATTACGAATCATTGCTTTCGGAAGTGGGAGTCAATATCAATTCGCTGGAAGCATTGAGGAATATGGCCCTGCTTTATGCATTTTACCTCGATGACCGGCAAAAATCGATCGAGCTTTTAAACCGGGCCATAGAATCGGCAGGAAAGGAAATAGGATTTGCAGATAAATGTAAACTCGATCTTGGAGATATCTATATCCTGGAGAACGATCCCTGGGAGGCTTCCCTGACCTATTCGCAGGTAGAGAAATCCCAGAAAGACAACGTGCTGGGCTACGAGGCCAAGTTGAGAAATGCAAAACTGTATTATTATAAGGGAGAATTTGAATTGGCCAAATCGGTTTTAAACGTTCTGAAAAAAGCTACCTCCAGGGAAATAGCAAACGATGCCAGCGCCCTGAGCCTGCTCATCCTGGATAATACCGGTCTTGACTCCTCGGAAGATGCCATGAAGGCGTACGCTGCCATAGAGCTGCAGCTTTTTCAACATCACTATAACGAAGCGATTGATTCCCTGCAATCCCTTTACTCTCGTTACCAGGATCACAGTATTGCCGACGAGATCCTTTGGTTGCAGGCTTCTACCTTTATTAGGCTGGATCGTAACGAGGAGGCTGAAAAATGTCTGCTGAAAATAATAGAGACATTTCACTACGATATCCTGGCCGATAACGCGATGTACCAGCTGGCCCAACTATACGAAACCAAATTGAAGAAAAAGGAAGAGGCGCTGCGCTACTACCAGGAGCTTATGGAAAAATACCCTGCCAGTATTTTTGTAGCCGACGCCCGGAAGCGCTACAGGCGGCTAAGGGGCGACACCATCAATTAGCCGGAAAAAAGATGGCCCTGACGTTTTGATATTCAGGGCCTGTCTAAAGCTGCCGGGCAAAAAAGCAAATCTCAGCGACTGTATTTTCGGTAATATTGATTTTCTTATTTATTTAAATATCTGATAATAAGAAAGTTAATAATGGTATCTGAGAAAATTTCTCATACTATGAATTGAGAAGCCAGGATTTAAAATCAGCAAAGTGAGCAGGCATTTTAACAGCCTCTTTCTTTTTTGAGAGTAATTTTTCCAGATTTTCCGGGATGTTGATTTTTTCTCCAAGCGTATCTTCGACAAGGTCGAGGAATTTTGCCGGATGAGCGGTAGACAGCACCACCCCGCTGACCGGTCGCGACTCTTTCTCCATGTACCGCTTCAACCCGAGACAGGCAACCGCTGTGTGAGGACATACGACATAACCGGTCTTCCCGTACACACTACGCATCTCGGCTCTGGTCTGATCATCATCAAAGAAATAACCCGTTACCATTCGGCTGATCAGCTGCATATCGTCGTCAAGAAGACGGCTCATACGTACAAAATTGCTTGGGTTCCCAACATCCATGGCATTGGATATCGTGGCTACCGACTCCTGCGGATTGTATATTCCTGTGCTCAGGAATTGCGGTACTGCATTATTGAGATTTGTCGAAGCGATAAATTTTTCCACAGGCAATCCCATTTTCCAGGCGAGAAGGCCGGCGCTCAGATTTCCGAAATTTCCGCTGGGTACAGAAAAAACAACAGGCTTGCTTTCTTTTACAAGCTGCGCGTAAGCGAAGAAGTAATAAAAAGACTGAGGTATGAGCCTTGATATATTGATAGAATTCGCGGACGAAAGGTTAAACTTCCGGTTGAGCTCATCATCGAGGAAAGCCAGCTTTACGAGGTTCTGACAATCGTCGAACGTTCCCTCAATCTCTACCGCGCGTACATTTTCTCCAAGGGTCGTAAGCTGCTTTTCCTGTATATCGCTCACTTTCCCCGAAGGATACAGGATGGTGACATTGATACCCGGAACTCTATAGAAACCCTGCGCTACCGCCCCGCCGGTATCGCCGGAGGTAGCGACCAGGATGTCGATCGTTTTGTTCGACTTCTGAAGGAAATGCGACATTAAAGATGCCATGAACCGGGCTCCGAAATCCTTGAAGGCCATGGAAGGACCATGAAACAGTTCAAGTATATTAACTTCAGGATCAATTTTTATGACGGGAGCGGTGAAATCAAAAGCCCTGTTTACGATATCTTCTACCTCTTTCCCTGTAAGATCATCCCCAAGTAAGGCATAAGTGACTTCTATCGCTATCTCATTGAAAGTCATTTCATGGATGCGATCAAAGAAACTTTCGGGAAGCGCAGGAATGGAATCCGGCATATACAAACCATTGTCCGGCGGCAGGCTCCTGAAAATAGCTTCCTGGAGGGAGGCCTTGAGGGCATGATTCTTCGTACTGTGAAATTGCATGGGATGCTAACAGATAGTAATTTATAAGGGTGCAAAAATAACTAAAAAACACTAACTTGACTTCCGGCACTTTTACAACAAACTAATCATCAACATTAATCCGTTTATCATGACCAATGGCATATTCAAGGTACCTTTTCCTGTGAATGAACCCGTCAAAAGCTACGCTCCGGGTACGATTGAAAGGGATTTATTGAAAAAAGCCCTGGAGGAAGCCAGGAATAAAACAGTAGAGATTCCCCAGTACATAGGCCGGGAACAGGTTTTCTCGCAGGTAAAAGAGCGGATCTCCGTTCCGCACGATCATCGCCATACACTGGGGTATTTCCACACCGGGAATGCCGGGGATGTGGATAAGGCCATCGCAGTGGCTTTAAATAAGGCTCCGGAGTGGAGCGCACTTTCCTGGGAGCATCGGGCATCCGTATTTTTAAAGGCAGCTGACTTAATAGCCGGCCCGTACAGGTATATTATTAACGCCGCTACTATGCTGGGACAGTCAAAAAATGCTTACCAGGCCGAGATCGATTCGGCTTGTGAGCTGGTAGATTTTCTCCGGTTCAACGTAGCCTTCATGGCCGAGATCTACGCGGAGCAGCCTGTTTCAGCTCCCGGAGTCTGGAACAGGGCGGAGTACCGTCCGCTTGAAGGATTTGTGTTTGCGCTCACGCCGTTCAACTTTACGGCCATAGCGGGTAATTTACCCGCTGCACCCGCTTTGATGGGAAATGTGGTGATATGGAAACCGGCATTTACGCAGGTGTATGCGGCTCATGTTATCATGCAGGTTTTTCGTGAAGCGGGCCTTCCTGACGGGGTTATCAACATGATTCTGGTAGATGGACCCGAAGCAGGAAAGGTAATTTTTCGTCATCGCGATTTTGCGGGATTGCATTTTACCGGGAGTACGGGTGTTTTCAGACAGATATGGAAAACAATAGGGGATAATATTTCGAATTACAGATCATTCCCGAGAATAGTGGGTGAAACAGGCGGGAAGGATTTTGTGCTGGCTCATTCGTCCGCTAATCCTAAGGCAGTGGCTACAGCGCTGATAAGAGGCGCTTTTGAATACCAGGGACAGAAGTGTTCTGCGGCTTCGAGAGCTTACCTGCCTTCAGATCTTTGGGAGGAAATTAAGAAACACCTGCTGGCGGGTCTGAGCGAAGTAAGGGTAGGAGGGGTTGAGGATTTTTCAAATTTTGTGAATGCAGTAATAGATGAGCGTGCTTACGATAAAATTACCGGTTATATAGACCAGGCGCGTAAAGATGGTGTGGAAGTGCTGTATGGAGGCAGTTACAGTAAAGAAACAGGCTATTTTATAGAGCCCACAGTTCTGGTTACCTCCGACCCTTTGTACACGACCATGCAGGAGGAGATTTTCGGGCCCGTTCTGACTATTTTCATTTACGATCCGGCCCTTTTCGGGGAAATAATGCTTACAATCGACAAAACATCGCCTTATTCGCTTACGGGGGCCTTATTTGCCGGCGACAGGGAAGTCATCGAAAATGCCGGCCGTATCCTGGTAAATTCTGCAGGCAACTTTTATATAAATGATAAACCCACGGGGGCGGTGGTAGGTCAGCAACCTTTCGGGGGCGCCAGGGCTTCGGGAACCAACGATAAGGCGGGTGCGAAGCAAAACCTGATGCGCTGGATATCGTCGCGTACGATCAAGGAAACATTTGTTTCTCCGGAGGATTTCCGCTATCCGTTTATGGAAGAATCGTAGGAATAATTGTTACACCCGTAGGGATGAAAAAAGTTTAAAATTTTTTTCTGAGTGATATTGCGTACAAGTGATTTTTTTCTCTACCTTTGCATTCCCAATTGAGACGGAGAGTCGAAAATCAGGGCTAGTTCTTTGAAATGTTGAGGTAAGCCATAGAGTAAGAACCTTGTAAGTCTTCGGACTACAAACATTCAATTTATTTTACAACGGAGAGTTTGATCCTGGCTCAGGATTAACGCTAGCGGGAGGCCTAATACATGCAAGGCGAGGGCGCTATTTTCGAATGGTGACCGCCGTACGGGTGCGTAACGCGTATGCAACCTACCCATCACAGGGGG